>JAQTZE010000001.1 GCA_028687935.1 Sulfurimonas sp. | reverse complement strand
GTAGGTTTTTTAGATCATATGCTTGCGAGCTTTTCAAAACACACTCTTATAGATATTACTATCGACTGTAAAGGTGATACGCACATCGATGATCACCACAGTGTTGAAGACATTGGTATCGTGCTAGGCTCTTTAGTCGCGGATGCACTCTATCCAATCGTAGGAATGGAGCGTTTTGGAAGTGCCAATATCGTTATGGATGAAGCTTGCGTTGGCTGTGATCTTGATTTAAGTAATAGACCATTTTTAGTTTATGAAGTAGATGTACATGGCAAAGTAGGGCATTTTGATACAGAACTTGTGGAAGAGTTCTTTAGAGCTTTTGTCCTCAACGCAAGAATCAGTGCACATATTGTTACTCATAGAGGAAAAAACAGACACCACCTTATTGAGGCTGCGTTTAAGTCTTTGGCTGTGGCTCTTCGTAGAGCAACGGCTAAAAATGAGAGAGTAGGTATCCCAAGTACTAAAGACGTGCTATGATCAAACTTCTTGTTTTGGATGTAGATGGCTGTCTTACCGATGGAAGTATAGTTTATTCGGAAAATGGTGATGAGATAAAGCATTTTAATGTAAAGGATGGTCTTGCAATCACTTCATGGATACGTCTTGGAAATGAAGTTGCGATTATCACAGGTAGAAAATCAGGAATTGTTTCTAAACGTGCCAAAGAACTTGGTGTGCAACATCTTTTTCAAGGTATCAAAAATAAAGATGTAATATTAAAAGATCTTTTAGCGTCATTGTCTCTTGAATCAAGTCAAGTTGCAGCGATTGGAGATGATCTTAATGATTTTAAGATGCTCCAGTCTGTTGCACAAAGTTTTACACCTCAAAATGGAGTCACTGAAATCAAAGAGATAGTTGATACTATTTTGAGTAAGAATGGTGGTGATGGTGCAGTGAGAGAGATGGTAGATATTCTTATCGCTTCCAATGGTCAGAAAAAAGAGTTTATGGCTTTGTGGATATGAATATAAACGGTTTTTTTATTCTGATTTTTATCGGTTTAACGATGATTTTCACACTCTTTAAACCTTTAAATATTAAAACGCAGGATTTTGTAGAGACACCGCTGCTTGATATTCAAACATTTACGCTTTATGAACTTGACACGGTAGGTATAACGACATTGATGCACGGTGAGAGTGCTCTGAGATTTGATGATCGTTATGTGGTTGCAAAGATCGACTATACAGACAATGCAAAAAAATATAGAGCTACGATGCTCGCAGATAGTGGAATATATAAAGATAATATTGTCAATTTAAGTGGCAATATTGTCTATAATAGAGAAGACGGTTTAGTTTTTAAAACTCAAAAAGCTAATTATGACAGAATTGCCAAAGTTGCTTCTTCACCAACTGATTATACGGCGTTTATGGGAAAAAGTAGCATGAAAGGCACTTCTTTGAAATATCAAAGTGAAGATAAGAAATTAGAATCGACAAAAGTAAATATAGTATATCAACTCAAAGAGGAAAAATTATAATGCGTATAATATATGTAACATTTTTTTTAGCACTATCACTCTATTCGCAAGAATTAAAGATAAAAGCGGATTCATTTTCAGCAGATGAGAAGTCTGGCATTTCTATTTTTACAGGTAGTGTTAATGTTATCAAAGCTAATGACGAGCTAAACGCAACAGAAGTGACAGTATATACAGATGCCAATCATAAGCCTCTGAAGTTTGTAGCCGTTGGTGATGTCTCATTCTACATCGAGACAAAAAGTGGTTCAATCTATAAAGGAGTTGCGCAAAAAGTGCTCTATCTTCCAGAAAAGAAAGAGTACTATTTTTATAAAAATGTGCATCTCAAACAGCTTGATGAAAATAAAGAGATCATCGGTGATGAAGTGGTGCTTAAAGCAACAGAAGGCAAAGCACATGCAAAAGGAAAGAAAGATGGTCCTGTGGTCATGATCTTTAATGTGCAAAATCAAGAAGAAGAGGGAGAATAATTATGGTCGAAATCGTAGAATCAACATTTATCACTTCAGCTCCAAATGTGCAGAGTGCTCCTGAGTCTCTTGAACAGAATGAAGTTGTTTTTATGGCTCGCTCCAATGTGGGCAAGAGTTCACTTTTAAATGCGTTTACAAATCATAAAGGCTTGGCAAAAGTCTCTTCAACTCCAGGAAAAACACGTCTTATAAACTATTTTGACGTGACATTTATTAATAGAGATACAGAAGAAAAAAGTTATGCAAAATTTGTGGATTTACCTGGTTTTGGATATGCCAAAGTCTCTAAGTCTATCAAAAGTGACTGGGAGAAAAATCTTACGGATTATATTGCACAACGTGAACAGATCAAACTTTTTATCCATCTAATCGACTCAAGACATCCAGATTTGGATATTGACAGATCTGTAACAGAATTTTTATTAGAAAATTGTCGAGAAAATCAATCTATTTTACAGATATTTACAAAAGTTGATAAGCTAAACCAAAAAGAGCAGAGTGCATTGCGTAGAGAATTTCCTCATGCGCTTATGGTCTCAAGCTCTAAAAAACGCGGTTTAAGTAAAGCTATACAGACTGTTTATGAGATGCTCAATAGTGAAAATAGTGACAATGGTGAAATAGATGAAGATTGAACTCAAAAAAGCAAATCTCAGTAATATTAAAATGATGCAAGATCTTGTTGCTCCTGAAGTAGAATCAGGAATCATACTCGCGCGCAGTGAGGATGAAATTGCTACAAATATCAGATCTTATACTCTAGCATATCTTGAGGGTGAGCTTGTCGGTTTTTGTGCACTCCATGTACATACTTCAGAGCTTGCAGAAGTGCGCTCTTTGATAGTTAAAGAGAGTCTTAGAGGTCAGAAAATAGGCGAACAACTTGTTAATAGATGTATTGAAGAAGCAAGTGCGCTTGGATTGCAAAGAGTGCTCACGCTTACCTATCGACAAGGTTTCTTTGAGCGATTGGGATTTATTGAGATCCCAAAAGAGTCTCTTCCAGAACATAAAATTTGGGCTGACTGTATCAAGTGTAAACACTTTCCTGTATGCAACGAAGTATCTTTAATCAAAAACCTCTAGCCCTTGCTTCGTATATAATATTTTTTATTATATACGAAAGCATTAGCAATATATATCTTATTTTACCTCCATTATTTGGTGTTTTATTTGTACTTTTTATGCATAAAGTAAAGCAGGATGATGCTCTTTTTGTTTTTACTATTGCGTTTTGTTTGATGGTTTATGAAGCGGACAAAGGGTATCTTGCATTTAGTTCCATTGTCTATTTTTCACTTATATACAAATTCGTTATACCTAAGATTGTGAAAAATTTTGGATGCGAAGCTTGTATTCGTTTCACCTATATTTTGCTCGCTTATGTAGGTTTTTATCTTTTTTCTCTTCTTGTTTCGAGTGCTTTTGATCTTGAGGAGCCTTTACTGAGCAACTATATAATTTACTATATAGTAATTGAATTCTTTTTAGTGAGTATGTTATGAAAATAAAATTTATAGTTGCGCTCTTTTCTATAATCTGGCTCGCACTTATCGGACGCGTTTTTTATCTTGCAGTAGAATCTAACACCTACTATGACAAACTCTCACAAAACAATACTATTAAGAGTGAAAAAATAGCTCCAGTTCGAGGTGAAATCCTTGATAGAAATAATCTACCTATCGCTATCAATAAACTTGGATTTAAAATCGAACTCAAACCACATTTGATGTCTGATGCAAATATAGATAGTTTTAATGAAGAGTTAGATCTATTACTGAAACTTCTGCCACAACTTGATCGTGAATCGATCATTAAAAACTATAAAAAAGTAGATTCTTATTACAACCATTCTTTTATTGAGGTTGTCAGTTTTATAGAGTATGGAGATATTATTCCTGTCTACGCCATCTTAAATCTGCGTGATAATGTCAATATTGTTCCTTCTCCAAAAAGATTTTATCCTTATAGTGATATTGCTGCACATATTATCGGCTATGTTGCGCGTGCAAACCAAAAAGATATAGACGAAGATAGTTCACTTGAATTGATTGGCTACACGGGTAAAAGTGGTTTAGAAAAATATTACAACGGATATCTTCAGGGTGAAGAAGGGCGCAGAGAGATTAAAGTAAATGCAAATAACAAAGAGATAGAAGAACTCTCTTATAAGAGTGCCATAGAAGATAAAAAACTCATACTCAATATAGATATTGAGTTACAAAAATATATCTCAGGACTTTTTGCAGGACAGTCAGGATCCGTTATTGTGATGGATGTAAATGGTTCTATACTTGCTGCAAGTAGTTACCCTGAATACGATCTCAATATATTTGTCTCAGGAATGTCTCAAAATATGTACTCTGAACTCTCTGCAAGTTTAGAACATCCCTTTACTAATAAACTTGTAAATGGTCTCTATCCTCCAGGTTCTACTATCAAAACGGGTTTAGGACTGCTCTATATTACAACAGAACTCGATGAAAAATGGAGTGTAAATTGTGAGGCTAATCTTCCTTTGGGTGGCCGCGTTTTTAGATGTTGGAAAACGCATGGACATGGCAAAACGGAGATTAATAAGGCTATCCGTGAGAGTTGCGATGATTTCTTCTACAAGGGAAGTTTGATTGTAGGGAATGAAAAGATGAGTGAAGGTCTGACTCGTTATGGCCTTGGTCAAAAAACAGGAGTGGATCTTCCAAATGAGTTTATCGGAGTGGTTCCATCACGTGAATGGAAGAGAAAAAAATATAATCGCTCATGGAATATTGGTGAGACAATCAATACCTCAATAGGTCAAGGGGATTTTCTTACCACACCTATGCAAATAGCGCAATACACGGCACTTATGGCTACGGGAAAACTTCCAGTGCCTCATTTTGCAAAGAAGATAGGAGATACTGTATATGCGCCTCAGCCTCATGATGTCCTCACAGAAGAGGAACTCAAAAAACTTCCAAAGATACAAAGAGCGATGTTTGAGGTGTGTAATATGCCGGGTGGAACAGCTGTCAATTATGTAAAGAAGTCTAAAGTTATCCTTGCTGGAAAGACAGGAACAGCGCAAGTTGTAGCGATCAAGCAAGACATCAAGAAAAGACAACTTGAACATGAGATGGACTACTACAGTAGATCACATGCTTGGTTTACAACCTATGGACCTTATAAAAATCCTCAATATGTTGTATCAGTCTTGGTAGAGCATGGAGGGCATGGTGGTGCAGCGGCAGGAGATATGGTCTCAAGTATATTTAACAAGCTTTTAGAACTTGATTATATACAAGAGGAGAAAACTAAAACGAAACGTTAAACGAGATAGTTTTGTACAAAGAGTGCCAAAATTGTGAGTAAAAATATTCCGCCTGCTTTTGAATAAAGTTTATTCGCTAAGATAAAGAGTAGGGTCACCGACGCTGCTACCATAATAAAAATATCAAATTTTGTTGCTACAAGATCTATGCTCAGAGGCATAAGTAAAGATGCAGAACCTAAAACCATAGAAAAATTTGCAACATTTGAGCCGATGATATTCCCGATACTCATATCTGCGTTTCCTTTTCTAATGGCTACTAAAGAGACTACAAGTTCTGGCAAAGATGTACCGAGTGAAATCATAAAAAGACCGATGATCCATTCGCTCACACCAAATTCTCTTGCAATATTTGAACCGCTCTCTACAACGAAGTGTGCGCCGCCGATAACAAAAGCAAAACCGACTAGCAGGAGAGCTACTGTTTTTAGCCAATTGAATTTTTCTACTAAGAGTTCTTCATCAATCTCACCATCAAGATCTCCTTTTGCGTTTTTAAACAAAAATAGAAGATAAGAAACCATAAGCAGTAAAAATAAAACGCCATCAAATCTGCTGATAACACCATCTTGAATCATAATCAAAAATAATACTACAGGAACGACAACCCAAGCGCTATCGAGTGCAAAAAGATCTCTTTTTGGATTCATATTTTTAGCGATTATAAAGACTAAACCTAAAATGAGAACGATATTAAATGTCACGCTTCCTACTACATTTGCTATTGCCATATCAGTTTTTCCATGTCCTGCTGCCATCAAAGATGCAGCCATTTCAGGCAGTGAAGTTCCAAACGCAACGAGTGTCGCACCGATAACAAATTGAGAGATATTGTAGTGAAGTGCTATACGTTCTGACTCTTTGATGATGAAATCAGCTCCATAAACCAAAGCTGACATAGCGGCTATAAATATTAAAAAATCCATTTTTATCCTTGTGTACGTATAATAAGGCTTTGGGGGAGATGGAATGTATGGATGAGCGCAGCCTCTTTTTCGCGCATCTCTCCTTTGTCTACTTCATGATCATATCCAAGTAGATGGAGCATTCCATGGATAAAAAGCAGGGCAAGTTCATCATCGCAACTGTGAGAGAGCTCCTTGGACTTTTCCTCTACATGTGTGATTGAGATGACAATACTTCCAAGTAGCGTAGACATAGGCATATCTACAAAAGGAAAACTCAGTACATCTGTATCTTTGTCGATACCTCTAAACTCTTTATTTATCTCTTGAATCTCTTCATTGGTAGTGATAACGAGCTCAATATCTTTTTTTGTAAGATGCTTTGCAATGGTTTCTAAAAGGGTTTCGTTGACTTCAAGTGAAGTTCTGTTATCTAGTTCAATCATAAACGCAATTATATCGAATGGGAGCTATATTTTTGAAAATATGCTAAAATCCTATTATGAATAGAGAAGAAAAAAAGAAAAAAGCACTCTGCGTTATGAGCGGAGGCATGGACTCAACTTTGGCTGCGTTTATGATGCGTGAAGCAGGTTATGAGCTATTAGCGGTGCATTTTAATTATGATCAAAGAACACAGACAAAAGAGCTTGCGTGTTTTGAGGCGATATGTAAAGAACTTGCGATAGAGACAAAATATGTTTTAGATCTGAGTTTTTTTAAACAGCTTGGAGCTTCTGCGCTAACAGATAGCACTATAGATGTACCTGTAGGTGGCATAGAAGAGGGTGTCCCTGTAACGTATGTGCCCTTTAGAAATGGTATATTTTTGAGTATGGCAGCGGCAATTGCTGAAAAAGAGGGTGCAAGTGTTATCTCTATCGGTGTTGTCGAAGAAGATAGTAGCGGTTATCCTGATTGCAGGGAATCTTATATCGCAAGTATGCAGCAGAGTATCAACCTCGGTACAAAAGATGAAACGCAGATAGAGATTGCGATGCCGCTTGTGCATCTGAAAAAATCTCAGATAGTGCAAAAAGCACTTGAACTGCATGTGCCTCTTGAGCTCACCTGGAGCTGTTATAAAAATGAAGAGAAAGCTTGTGGTGTCTGTGATAGCTGTAGACTCAGACTGGGTGGATTTGCGCTCGCAAAAACTCAAGATCCCATAGAGTATGAATGAAATTTTTTTCAAAGAGCTTAGGATTGAACATAGTTTAAATCCGAAGCTCAAGCACAGCTACATAAGCATCAAACCAAATTATGAGCCAAACGCAGCTCAGGGTGCAAAAATAGTTCTCAAAACCCCAAAAGTCTCTCAAAAATATATAGATGAACTCCTCAAAAGCCGAGAATCTTGGATGCGTAAGCAGATACTCAAATTTCAAAAGACAAAACCAAAAGAGATAAATTTTGAAGATGAAGTGCTACTCTTTGGCGAGATCTATAGTATTGATAGTGATGAGGCGAGACAATTAAGAGAAAAACTAGAAAATATACCTATAAACGCAGCCCTGAAAATACAAAAATCTTATGATCTTTTTTATCTTGAATGTGCACAGGAATATTTGCCAAAAAGAGTAGAGTATTTTGCCCAGATGATGGGACTTGAATATCGCGCTCTTGTTTTTAAAAAGTTTAAAGGCAAGTGGGGAAGCTGTGATTCGAAAAAAATCATCACACTTAACACACAATTAATAAAGGTAAAAAAAGAGTTGATAGATTATGTTGTGGTTCATGAGCTTGCGCATTTAGTGTATATGAACCACTCAAAAGATTTTCATGCACATGTAGAGAGATTTCTTCCTTACTCAAAAGAGCTCAGAAAAGTTCTAAAATCGATACATCTCTAAAAAATGCTACCTTGCGTTTAGGAAATAGCGCAGACTCGTATCGCTCCACTCTTTTGAGAGCTGAAGATGTTTGTTTATGGAAGCATAGACTCTTTTAAAATCTTCATTTTGCGCACTGAGTTCTTCTATAACCTCTTTGAGCGCCACTTTTCCTGCGTTTGTGACATCTTGTGGCAATTGTAAAATCTCTACGTTTAATGCACGAAGTTGTTGGAGTGCCAATATGTTCTCTGCGTGAAATTCATAAGTCATATTTGAGTTTAACTCACTCGAAGCAACTTCGATAATAGCTTGATGTTCAAAAGAGAGCTTTTCAAAAGCGTGTTTATTAAAAGTAAGTTCCAAAATAGAACCTGGTTCATGCCAACCTGAGTAGTAATATGGAGCCACTTTATAAAAGCCCATCTTCATATCAAGTGCTGGTCCGACCCATTCAGTCGCATCGATCACACCACGCTCAAGGGAAGTATAAATCTCTCCAGCAGGCAAAAGCACAGGATTGACACCGAGTTTTGCGAATACTTCTCCACCAAGTCCTGGAATACGCATCTTCAGACCTTGCATATCTGCCAGTGATTTGATAGGTTTTCTAAACCAGCCGCCCATTTGTATGTTTGTGTTACCGCCCATAAACGGGTGCAGATTGTACTTTGCATACTGCTCACGCCACAAATCAAGGCCACCTCCAAAGAGCATCCAAGAGTTTATCTCTTCAGAAGTAAAGCCAAAAGGGATACCGCTATAAAGAGAAAACGCAGAGTTTTTGCCTTTCCAGTAGTAAGGTCCTGAGTGAAACGCATCGATTTGTCCACTTGAACATGCGTCAAAAACGGCAAGAGCAGGGACTAGTGTGTTTTTAGGATAGAGTTTTATCTCTAAAGAACCGCCGCTTATATTTTTGACTCTTTGTGCGAACTTCTCAACATTTGTTCCCATGATAGGAAAATGTGCAGGCCAGCTTGTTGCTAGTTTGATGATTGTTTTTTTATTCTTATTGACATGGACTCTTTTTGTCTCATCAGCTTTAGCAGCAGGATGCTTTGAGTGATCTATCGCTTGACGGTTTGAGTCATTGCAAGCTCCTAGTGCCAAAGCTCCAGATGCAAGGGTTGCTGTAGTTAAAAAATCTCTGCGGTTCATAGGGTCTCCTAAAAATCTAAAGTAAGCTGCTTGTGGGCTACACGAGCATTTGAAAGAATTGACTTGTCTGCGCCGGCGATAAACGCAAAGTGAAACTCTTTTCGTCTTAAAATATCAAAAATATCTTTTTCATTGATGTATGTGTAGATATGCTCACTCTTCTCAAAGGCATCACGCATTGTGCTTGGAACGATAGAAATTATCTTTGCCCAAGATGCATTTTCTTGTAAAAAAACAATTTCCGAAAATACAAGCTTTGCATTTTTTTCAAAAATGAGCACTTTATCGCTTGTCCCAAACTCTTTTATTTCAAAGTTTTTATTTGTAAAAACTGCTTGAAAATGGTCAATCTGTGTAAATTTTCTCAGACGATAGTTTACCTTGAGTGTTGTAAAAAGATGCAACAGCTCTTCAAGATAGGGAATAAAAAATGGAGATAAAAGCTGTCTTTCATAAAAGATATCATCATAGATAAACGAGGTCTCAAAAAGTGTCTGTTCGACTACACTGATGCTATGCAGAGGGTTCGTAGTAATTTGTTTAACATCTGTAAAGATATCACTTGAGCAAAGAGCAGGGCAAAAGAGAAGGGTGCTTTTTTGTTCACAATTCCATAGCATCTTGGATATGTTCTGCATATCGGAGTTTACAACGATGAAATTTGGCTCAGTTATCACTTGAAGGGCTAATTTGAGAATGATCTCATTACATTCGTAGGTGGTGACTTCTTTTTCAATAAGTCTAAAACGCAGTAGACGTTTGAGTGCGTCTTCTATCTCTTCTACCTTTATCCAAGCAATTTCACTATCACTTATCTGTACAGGTTTGTCAAAGATGATGCCATAAGCACCATTTAAGATGGCACTCTCTATTTCACTCTCGTCAAACGCAAGGAAAAGATCGCCGCGTTTAACATGTTTAGCTTCAAATACTATATTTTCAAAACTGTTAACAAAAGGCTTGTTTATCAGTTTTGCGTTTGTGAGTGCGAGTACATTTTCGAGTCTCATCCAATAGGCGTGCCCGCTTTTTTAGGTTTTTCAGGTCGGATAAGACAGAGTCCCTCTTCATCTTTTGAAGCTAAAAGCATACCCTCAGAGAGCATTCCCATCAGTTTTGCAGGTTTGAGGTTGGCAACAACACACACTTGCGTACCGACAAGATCTTGCGGTGCATAAAACTCACGTATTCCAGCTACAACCTGTCTTGGTGATTCTCCGCCAACGTCTACTTGGAGCTTGAGAAGTTTTTTACTTTTAGGAACTTCTTCTGCTTCTACAATAGTCCCGATTTTAAGAGATGTTTCAAAAAATTGTCCTATCTCTATAAGATTGTCTTCACTTGCGTTTGAAACAGCTTTTGGACTCTCTTTGACTTCTTTTTTTGCTACTTCTGGCTCATTAGGATGTGCAGCAGGAGCTTCTGCCATTAAAGGCTCTTCAATACGAGGAAAAAGTGGTGGAACTACTTTGATATTAAATATTTTTAATAGTTTTTTACCTAAAACAAGCTCTTTGTAGCTTTCATTGTTGATCTCAAAACCAAGTGCATCTGCTATAGTATTGGTGATCTTTGGCATAACAGGGTGAAGCATGATAGAGGCTTTTGCCAATATATTTGCCACAAGCGCTACAGTCGCAAGTGCTTCATCTTTTTTCCCTTCTTTCATCTTTACCCAAGGAGCATGCTCTTCGATAGCCTTGTTCCCGATAGCAAAGAGTCTCCAAAGTTCCTCAAGATATCTATGCGTTTGAAGATTTTCCATATATGCATCAAGTGAATCAAGCGTCTCATGCATTGCATCAAGCTCTTTTGTATGGTACTTCGCTACATCAACGCTATCGATTTCAAAGTCAGAGTATTTACCACTCATACCGATGATACGGTTGAGAAGATTACCGAGATCGTTGCTCAGTTCTGAGTTGATTCTGTCGATAAATGCACGTTGAGAAAAGTCTCCATCTTGACCAAATGGAACTTCTCTAAGCATAAAGTAGCGAAGATTTTCAGCGCCATAAGCGTCTGCAACCTCTTTAGGAGCAATAACATTACCTTTAGACTTGGACATCTTTTCGCCATCTCTTGTCCACCAACCGTGTGCACCGATATGCTGTGGAAGTGGAAGATCAAGACTCATCAAAAACGCAGGCCAGTAGATAGCATGAAAACGCAGAATATCTTTACCAACAAATTGCACAGAAGCAGGCCAGTAGTTCATATTCGCATCATCTTTGCCATATCCGAGTGCTGTGATGTAGTTGAGAAGTGCATCGAGCCAAACATACATAACGTGTTTATCATCTTGCAGTGAAGCCGGCATCTTCACACCCCAAGTAAACGATGTACGTGTTACTGAGAGGTCACGAAGTCCGCCTTTTACGAAGTTGATGACTTCATTTGCACGGGAACGAGGCAGGATAAAATCAGGATTATTTGCATAATGCGCTAAAAGTTTATCTTCATATTTAGAGAGTCTAAAAAAGTAGCTTTCTTCTTTGACGATACTTGTACTTCTCCCACAATCAGGGCAGAATTCGCCATCTATGAGCTGCGTTTCAGGAAAGAAAGTCTCACAGCTTACGCAGTAGTGACCCTCATAAAAATCTTTGTAAATATCACCCTTAGCATACATTGTCTCAAATGCTTTTTGTACACCTATCTTATGGTCTTCATCCGTTGTACGGATAAATTTATCATAGCAGATACCAAACTCATCCCATAGATTTTTAAAAGTAGCACTAATCTCATCTGCAAACTGCGCTGTAGGCTTGCCGCTTTTTTGTGCTGATTCTTCTATCTTTTGACCATGTTCATCTGTTCCAGTTAAGAAATATGTATCTTCACCTTTGAGCTGCTCATATCGAGTTTTTGTGTCTGCGATAAACGTTGTATAAGCATGACCGATGTGTGCTTCACCATTTACATAGTATATAGGGGTTGTAATGTATTTACTCAATTTGTTTCCTTAGTATAAATCTTGCATAATTTTAAAATTCAAAGCCACCAGTTTCTCCCTTGGACATGCTATTGTAGACGGCTTTTACGTAGTCTAAACGCAGTTCACAAGAGAAAAAATGTTCACAATCACTGCATGAGTTCAGCTCTTTTTCTTTTTGACAAAGTTCTATTTTGATGATCATCTCATCAAGATAGAGCTCAAATTTATCTTTGTTTTGCATAAACTTCTTTTACTCTTGCGATTTCGTATTTTGAACCAAAAAAACATACAGCAGTATCATGGATATGTGCATATTCAAGTGTCATAAGATCTTGGTACCCATCAATCGCGTCTCCACCTGATTTTTGGTAGATGTAGGCAAAAGGAAATACTTCAAAAAGTTTACGAAGTTTTCCTTCTGGTTTATCTGATGTACCTGGATAGCTGAAAAGTCCACCACCTTTTAAAAGGATCTGGTGCAAATCTGGAACCATACCGCCAGAATATCTCAGACGATATCCCTCAGCAAAGAAACTATCAACGAGCTCTTTATGGTACGGTGCCCAGTTTTGTTGTGTTCCGCCAGGAGCGTTAAGTTTGCCTTTTTCAGAGAGACGAATCTCTTTTACAAACTCAAACTCACCTGCTTGAAGAAGATAGAGTTTTGTTTTGTTTTCAGCAAAAACCATCTCAACACGAGGACCATACACAACGTAGCATGAAGCAACCATGTTTTTCGCACCAAAAGCGTTTTCATAGATACCAAAAATAGAACCAACACTGAGGTTTACATCTACTAACGAAGAACCATCGAGAGGATCATAAGCAATAAAATACTTTCCGCCTGCATTCATTGCCATTGGAAGTTCTTTCTCTTCACTGGCAATAGTATGAATAGAAGCTACTCTTGAGAACTCCTCTTCGATAATCATATCACACTGAATATCAAGCTGTAGCTGCGTTTCTCCAGAAGAGTTTTCTTGTTGAGAATACCCTATGTCTTTTACATCTATAGCCGTTTTAATTCTTTTCGCACATCTTTGAATTGCATCAAATACATCTCTCATTTTTTATACTTCCTTTGCGTTTTTTAAAATCCAAGATATTACATCATCCGGGTTGTTAAGATCGAGTATGGCAATACCTTCTGGCAGAGCATACGTTTTTGTATCAATAGTTTCATCTATTGCTAAAGCATCCATATAAGGAAAATAATCCTCATCGAGTGCATCTCTAAAGACACTGATACGTGGGAGAGGGAGGTTTTTGAGACCTTCTACTAACAGTATATCAAAAGTGTTAAAAAGACGTATCATCTCATCAAGCTCTTTGTTCTTTTGTGAAAAGTATGTTGTTCTCGATGGAGAAGTGACGATAACTTCAGCACCTGTATCAGAAAACTTATAACTATCTTTACCTTCGACATCAAAACGTGCTTTGTCTTTAGGATCGTGCTTGATGATAGCTACTTCTAGATTGTGTTCATGGATCAGTTTACGCGCTATTTTTAAAATAAGCGTAGTTTTACCACTGTTTGAAGGCCCCGTAAATGCAACTGCTAGTCTTTTATTCAAAATAAACTCTATGTTTTTAAATTTAGGCGATTATACAAAAAGGTAGTTTAATAAGATATAATTCATGATAATTTTTTTGGGATGTGTTATGAATTTTATACCTATTTTGGCTGTTTTTTCTATTTTTTTGGGAGGATGTTCGCAAAAAAGCGCTTTTTCTAACTTTGAGCTCACAAGGGCACAAGAATTTTCTATCTCAAACACCCAGAGAGCCAAAATAGTCGCACCAGACAAAGTTGAAGGTGCTTTCACTGCAGTTTATCTCAATAATATCTATCCTGAAGTATATACGCAAAACGATGCGTTTCTTATCTGTTTGTATACAAAAGATGACATGAATCCAAAAGATTTACAGTTTAGATCTAATGCAAATGAAGCTCTTTTAATTGAGAAAATAGAAGATCCATATTCATTTCAAGAGTTAATAGAGATGCAAAACAGCTGGAACAGCTGCTATTTGATGGAATTTGAAAGTAATGAAGAGAGAGAGATACAGCTTCAAATCAAAAGTGACACATATCAATCGATGGTATTGACTTATAAAAAGTCCTAAACACCCTAGATAATAGGGTGAAAAAAGTTTAGATACTTTGCGCCAAAGTTTTAAAGATGTAACTTAATAAAATCGTGATAATTTGTAATCCTATCACTATCACTAAAGGTGCTAGATCAATTCCATTGATATTTGTGCGGATATAACGACGAACAAGCTTATATGCAGGATCCGTCACTCTACGTAAAAACTGAACTATAGGATTATAGGGATCAGGATTGACAAAACTAAGCAGTGCAGCGATAATCACAACCCAAATATAAATATTGATAAGACTTGTAAAAAGCCCACCAAGTTGTACTATAACTAAACCTAAATCACTCATTTTACAATTTCTCCAAGGTAGTTTTTAAGATGCTGATAAAGCTCTGAAATATCTGGACCAAACTCAGCACCCGTTAGCAATAAACGCAATGATTTAATAAAGTCTTTCTCACTTAATCTTGTTTCTTTTATGATATGATTTTTAAAATCTTCATATGTATCAAAGTAGGGTGCATTTTTTATACACTCAGCCATACTTTGTGTTTGTTCCTTAGCATCAGCAGGGATAACTTTAGGTGCAAATATTGGTTCTATCTTGCTTTTAAGCTCTTTAGTAGTGCTTGCTTCGCTCAAGTAAACTTTTGCTACTTTGCCAATTTCTTCATCAGCAAACCCGACATATCTTGAAAGTTCTTTGGCTTGCATATTTTTCAAGTGCTCTTTGTTTATATGTCTCAGCGTATCCATTTTAAAGCAAAAAGGGGACTTGGAGAGATTTTCAAGGCCAAACCACTCTAGAGATTCTTCTAGCGTGAATATCTCTTTTGGAGTCTTGTTCCCCATTGATATTAAATAATTTGATATCGCAGAGGGGAGGAATCCTTCTTTTAAAAGCCAGATAACGCTTGATGCATCACCTTTTTCGCTCATTTTATCGTCAGAATCATTTAAAATTATTGGCAGGTGAGCATACTCAATTTTTTTCTCATACCCAAGAGCTGTTCTGATCATATCCTCTTTGGGGGTACTGCTCATATGTCCTTCACCACGAATGACCAGTGATATATCACTCAGCATATCATCAATTGCAGATGCAAAATCATAAGTAGGAGTTTTATCATGTTTAAGGATGACAAAACTATCTAACTCTTGAGGCGTACATGTCATTTCACCTTTAATGTGATCTTTTATAGTGATTGAATTTTCTGTTTTTTTAATTCTCACTGTAAAGGGGTTGGTATTATCTATGACAAGCTCTGCCGGAAGAGTAGCGCAGGCATCATCGTATCTGTAAGGTTTGTTTGCAGCTTTAGCTTCTTCTTGCTTCCCCTCAAGCCATTGAGGAGAACAAAAACAGCTAAATGCTTTTTTGTCATGCATAAGCTGTAGAGCCATAGCAGAATAAAAACGGGCATTTTGACTTTGGTAAATCGTTTGAGAGTATTTAATTTCAAAAAGATCAAGTATGTCTAGTATCTCTTGATCTTTACCTACTATATTTCTCTCTTTGTCCATATCTTCAATTCTAACTATTAAATCTTCTTTTTTTTGTTGTGAGATAATATAACTGAGTAGGGCAACTCTTAAATTGCCTATATGCATATCACCTATAGGGCTGGATGAAAATCTTAGCATTATAATCCCTGCATAATTTTTTTGGAATTTTAACAAGTTTTAGCTAAGAGAAAAATTGAGCTATAAGTTCGAATTTGATAAGATACAAGCAATAATAAGAGTTTTAAAACTAAAAAGGTTTAATAAGAATGAGTGAGAACAAAGATTTTTTACGAACAATAGTAGAAGAGGATTTAAAGTCAGGCAAATATAAAGAGGTTGTAACAAGATTTCCGCCTGAGCCCAATGGATTTCCACATATAGGGCACGCTAAATCTATCTGTATAAACTTTGGTATAGCGCAGGACTACCATGGTCATTGTAATCTAAGAATGGATGATACCAATCCAACAACCGAAGATACGAAATATGTTGAAGCTCTCAAAGATGCTGTAGATTGGCTGGGTTTTGAGTGGGATGGCAATGTGCGTTTTACTTCTGATTACTTTCCAAAATTATATGATTATGCTGTTGAACTTATCAAAATGGGTAAGGCTTACGTCGATAGTCTCAATGAAGAAGAGATAAGAGAATATAGGGGCACAGTGACACAGACTGGAAAACGCAGCGAGTATGCCATGCGCAGCATTGAAGAAAATCTAGACCTTTTTCTTAGAATGAAAAAAGGTGAATTTCAAGATGGTGCACATGTCCTTCGAGCTAAGATTGATATGTCTGCAGCCAATATGAAGATGCGAGATCCTCTTTTATATCGTATTCGACATACGCATCACTATAGAGCTGGAGATGCAAATATCTACCCAATGTATGACTTCGCACACTGTTTATCTGATTATATTGAAGGTATTACGCATTCTATCTGTACGCTGGAGTTTGAAAACAATCGTGATATTTACGATTGGGTACTTGATACACTCAGACTTACAGCACCAAGACCTTATCAGCACGAATTTGCTAGACTCGGTATTAACTATACTGTTATGAGTAAAAGAAAGCTTTTAGAGTTGGTTAATACAGGAAAAGTAAATGGTTGGGATGACCCTCGCATGCCGACAATCGCTGGATATAGAAGAAGAGGTTACACGCCGGAGTCTATTATCAACTTTTGTGATCAAATAGGTATTGCAAAAGCAAACTCAACAGTCGATGTTTCACAACTTGAGTTTTGTATCAGAGATGACCTTAATACTAAAGTACCACGTGTTATGTGTGTGTTTAATCCACTCAAAGTCACTATCGTGAACTATGTGGGTTCTGAAGACATTGATGCTTCATACTATCCACACGATGTGCCTAAAGAGGGTTCACGAAAGATACCTTTATCAAGAGAAATTTATATTGAACGTGATGACTTTATGGAAAATCCTCCAAAAGATTACTTCCGCCTTACACCAGAACAGTCAGTAAGACTTAGACATGCTTATATCATCACTTGTAAGGAAGTCATAAAAGATGCCAACGGCAATATCACTGAAATAAAAGCAGAATATTATCCTGAATCTAAAAGTGGCTCAGATACTAGCGGTATCCAAGTTAAAAGCGCTATTCAATGGGTAGATATGGTAGCAGCTAAAAAAATTGAAGTAAGAGTATATGATAGACTTTTTAAAGATGAAGCTCCCGAAGGATTAGAAGATATTAATCCAGACTCTTTAGAAATTATCAAAAATGCTCTTATTGAGCCAGCTGTTGTCATAGACAAACCTGATGAAAGATTTCAGTTTGAAAGACATGGATATTTCTATGCTGATCCTATCGACTCTACTGATGAAACCCCTGTGTTTAATAAAATTGTAGGTCTTAAAGATTCTTGGGCTAAAAACCAAACAACTGAGAATAGACACAATGGTGAACGCAAAACTCAAATTCAAAAAGTGCATGTAGATGGTGAAGTAGTGCCTATGAATAAAGAAGAGCAAGCATTATTTGATAAGTACACAAGTGAATTTGGACTCAACAGTGAAGTAGCTAATACTCTAGCTCGCGATAAGCAACTCTCATCATTTTATGAAGAGTCTTTATCTGTGTTAAGTAGTCCTATAGCCTTAGCTAACATCATAGCTAATGAGGTAGCTAGAGAGTTCAAACAGATACAGGCTGATAAACCTAAATTTAATGCAAAGCAGATATCAGAGCTTGTAAAAATGATAGATGATGAAATTATCTCAAATAAAATTGCTAAACAAGTATTTGAAGAGATGGCCCAAACAGGAGAAAATCCAACACAAATAGTTGAAGCCAAAGGGCTTGTACAAATAAGTGATCCTTCTAAAATTTTACCGATTATTGATGAAGTAATTGCAAAAAATCCAGATAATGTACTGAAGTTTAGAGCAGGGAACACAAAACTATTAGGCTTTTTTGTAGGGCAGGTACTGAAAATTACAGAGGGTAAAGCAAACCCACAAGTAGTAAATGAACTTGTCGCTGAAAAGTTAAAATAAATCGCCAATTCTCAAAGGCTAGCTCAATACTAGTCTTTTTATGACTGGTAAAAGGACACAACTAACTTGAAACTAATTCGTTCAAGTAGATAAGTAGCCATAGTTCAGTCCTGCTTGTGTAGTAAATAGGAATGTTTTCGCCAATTCAAATTTAAAGTGCAACAGGGATGATCAAGAGGTTGTAGATTAGAGTCGATTTTATCCGACGAGAGATAAAGGGACTTTCATGAGCTACAACCAATTGACCATGGTACAACGATACCAAATAGAAGCTTTAATTAGAGAGCGAGTAAGCCAAAGTGCGATAGCAAAAATACTTGGTGTTCATCGATCAACAATAGGACGAGAGATACGGAGAAATCAGTTGGATAGTGGGGATTATATTGCCCACTATGCCCAAGTGAGTGCAAGACTTCGATATCAAAAGAAGAGAAAGAATTTGAAGATGAGTAAAGCTCATCATCGATATATCCTGGCTAAACTCAAAGAAGGATGGAGTCCTGAACAGATAGCCGGACGAATGAGTGTAGATGGACTGATAAGTCTTAGTCATGAAACTATATATCGGTATATCTATCGACGTATGCGAGAAGGTCACAAAGAACTCTCACACTATTTACGACATAAACACCGTAAGTATAAAAGCCGACGGGGGATCTATGAGTTACGAGGGAAAATCCCAAGAGCAAAACCTATCCATACACGTCCTGTCAAAGTATTGTTACCCTTGTAGATAGACATTCAAAGTTTACCTTGATGCGTAAAGCACCTACCAAAGAAGCCTATGAAGTAACTGAAGCAATTCTGCGTTTAATGGAACCACTTCGAGGAGTAATCCAAACTATTACCAGTGATAATGGAAAAGAGTTTGCGAATCATGCATTGATTGAACGAAGACTTGGAGTTGAGTTTTATTTCGCTGAACCTTATAAATCTTGGCAGCGGGGATTGAATGAACATACAAATGGATTGATACGGGAATATATCCCAAAGAAGACGAAGTTTGAGACAATAACTGATCAGTTTATCGTTCAAATAGAAGAAAAATTAAACCATAGACCTCGAAAAATACTCGGATATAAAACTCCAGATGAAGTATTCTTTGCTAAAATTGCACAATGGATTGATGACTCGAAGCTACACTATAAAAATAACTGTGTTGCACTTGATTATTGAATGGGCAAAGTGCTTATTATAGGGAGTTGTAGAGAAAAAGTGGTGACCCCGAGGAGAATTGAACTCCTGTAACATGGATGAAAACCATGGATCCTGACCGCTAGACGACGGGGCCACTTCAGTTGTCTTAATTACTGAGCCGAAATTATATAGAAATTATTCTTAAAAAAATATAAAATCTATATGAATTTCGTAAATTTATAACTTATTCGTAAAAACTTCTAAGTGCTCTAATTATGACAGCATTTTTAGAGATACTTTCTGCCTTTGCGTTTTCGTTTACAGACTCATAAAGATCAAGAGGAAGAGAGATAGAAAATGTTTTTGTCTCTATCTTTTTCTTTTTAGCGATAATACCCACAACGTTTGTCAAAAGCTCAATGATTTTTTTCGTATCAATTGGTTTTTGAATAAAGCTGTTTACACCAACTTCGATAGATTCAGAAATCTTTTCAATGTCATTACTTGCAGATATTACAATAATGATTTGTCCAGGATTTTCTTCACGGATTCTACGTGAGAGTTCAATACCATCCATACCTGGCATGATAATATCAACGAAAACAACATCAGGTTTTGTTCTATTAAATACCTTGATTGCTTCATCACCATTAAAGCATGAGTGTACATCAGCAAAAAAGTTTTTGAATGTTGAGCTTAGTAGCTCATTCGTAACTTTTTCATCTTCAACGATCATTGCAGTAAGTTTTTTTGTCTCTTGTGTTAATTGTACTAAATCTACATTTGCCATAATTATTCCTGTTTATTAATTTATAAAATTATACATCAAATTTCTTAATATTGATAACAAGAAGAAACAAAACTATTAATAACATTCTTGAAAGTGGCTATTTTAGGGAATAAGTTACGAAAGAGAAAGGTGTTAAATTATATGATTATTGTTATTTGTGAAAGAGTTTATTCTTGCTTCTTAAATTTTTCTAGCCATTCTATATTTGATTCGAGTAAATTTTCTTTTTGTGTAAGGAGTGAATCAATAATATTGATTAATGTATCTTCATCCATAAATTCTAATAAAGCAGGGCTTATATGTGTAGAAGTGATTCCAGAATATGAATTGAGAAGTTTTTCTATATCATCGATAAGTTGTTCTTTTCGTGTCATAAGCAAGTATTCCTGTGAGATTGGTGTATATTATAGTACTGGTTAACATAATGTAAATTCTATTGAAAATACATATATGCTCTTTTGGTACAACTATAAGCCGAGTTTTGTCTAGATAGCATTAATCTACTGTACCATTTACATAGTACCTCTAGCGAAACAATAGCAATGTAAGACGCTAACCATCTGTTTCTTGCTGCCATGTTGGGTTTTCAAGCTCTCTATATCACTATAAAGACTGGTGGTCTCTTACACCACCTTTTCACCTTTACTACTATAATGTATAGTAGAAGTCTAATTCTCTGTTGCACTTTCCCTCGTATTACTACGGCCATTCGTTAAATGGAACACTGTCTTACAGCAGCTCGGACTTTCCTCTTGAATATAAAAATTCAAGTCACTATCTGTTGTACCTTTGAAATAATACAAAAAAAATACTTTATATAGCTTTCCATATGATAAGAACAATCGTTCATTTTTGAATCTCGTAAAATGAACGATTGTTCACTTTTTAATCTAAGCTTTAATTAACAACTGTTCTTATATAATTTTACCAATAGAAACAACTGTTCATATAAAGGCTTAGAAATGCAAGAAAATAGGGCTGTAGAGAAAACGCCAAGTACAAAAGAAAAGATATTACTCTCTTCTAGAAGATTGTTTTCAGAACATGGATACAAAGCGACGAGTGTCAGAAAGATAGCTTCAGATGTAGGAATAAGAGAGAGTGCTTTGTATAATCACTTTAAAAATAAAGAGGACATTTTCCTAACAGTAGCGAAAGATATATTCTCATCGCCCTTCTCTTTTACGCCAGATGAGATCAAAGATGCTGCACTCAAAGGAAAACTCTTTTTAAATAAGTATGCTATGCAGTATAAGCTGCTTACCTTTGATAAAAACAACGAAAGCATGTTTAGGATACTTCTCATTGAGTTATTACAAAATAAAGAGCTTAGAGAGCAGTTTATGAGTGAGTTTCATGATAAGAACATTAAAACGCTCTCAGAAGGTTTTTTTATTATGATGCAAAATAATTTGATTCGTTCATCTGATCCGATGATGTTGTCTTATGAGTTTTTATCCACCCTCTTCTACATAAGATTACAGATCACACTTATGCGATATGATGCAATTTCAACAACAGGTTTATCGACACAGTTTGAAAAGCATGTTGAATTTTTTTGGGAAAGTATTAGAAGTTAGTATATTAAATAATATCTAAAAAATATAGATACTATTTAATATTAATTTGAGTGTTTAAAAAAAAGACAACCCTAAAGAGAGTTGTCTTTTGGAGTTACTATTTAGCTATAGCTTCTCTAGCGTATTTTTCACCAAGCTCATATGCTTTTAAGTTTGCAGCATGAACTTTAGCTGGTACTTTTGAAAGCATAGTATCTACAAGAACTTGTTTGTCGATTGCGTTTTGCATAGTATTTGCAATTGCTAACGCAACAACAGATTGAGTAATAACATTACCAACCTCTTCTTTTGCAATAGTGATAATAGGAATCTCGTAGATTTTCCACATTTTTCTATCTTCTGCAGTTGGATGTACAAGATTTGGATCAACCACGATTGTACCGCCTGGAGTTACTCCATTTTTAAAAGAGTTGTAACTTACCTGTGCAACAGAGAGCATAAAATCAATTTCACCGTCATTTGCATACGGATAAAAAATTTCTTGATCATCTAATGTAATATCAACAACAGTCGGTCCACCACGTACCTGCGATGTGTAGGTAGCAGTTTTTAAACCTTCTCCACCAGCTTTAATTTTTGCAGCTGCAAAAATCTCACCAGCAAGAAGAACACCTTGACCACCAACACCTGTAAATCTCATTAAGTTTCTAGCCATTGTGTCTCCTTATATTTTTTTAGCAAAGTCATCTTGAGAAATAGTTTTTCTCTGACCTTGATGTACTTTGATGATTTCTGCATACATATCACAATATTCATCAGCTGTTGTATCTTCTTTTAAAATACCAGTTGGGAACATATTGAGTTGTTCTTCTGGAGAAAGAGCATCATATTTTTTCTTTGGTGTAGTGATTCTATCGATCCACTCCAAATTTTCCATAGCTGATGCCATTTTGTTTTTTCGACCAAGGTTGATATGGCAGTTTGAAAGAACATCAAGACATGCAAAACCTCTATGCTCAATTGCTTTGATAAAGACTTTTTCAAGTTTTTTCGCATCTAGCATACTTTCACGAGCGACAAAAGAAGCTCCTGCAGCGATAGCTAAGTTACATGTATCAAATGTTGGATCGATATTTCCAGCTTTTTGAGAAACTGTCCACATACCTTTTGGAGTAGTTGGAGAAGTTTGAGAATTTGTTAAACCATAGATAAAGTTGTTGATGATAATCATAGTAATATCTATGTTTCTTCTACAACCGTGAATCGTGTGGTTACCACCGATTGCTAGTGCATCACCATCACCCGCTACACAGATAACATATTTATCAGGGTGAACAAGTTTGATACCTGTTGCAAACGCAACTGTACGACCATGTGTTGTATGCACTGTATTGAAGTCAACATATGATGAAAATCTTCCTGAACAGCCTATTCCAGAGACAACACAAACGTCATCTTTATTGATTCCAAGTTTATCGATTGCTCTAACGAAAGCCTTAAGAATAACGCCATCTCCACAGCCCCAACACCATAGTGTTGGCATTTTTTCTAGTCTTAAATATTTATCATAATTAAATGCCATTTTATAGCTCCTTTACTTTACTTACAATCTCATAAGGAGATATTGGTCTACCGTTTACTTTGAATAAACCATCGATATCCAATCTACCAGTTGAACGTTGTACTTCATCTCTGTATTGACCGATATTTAGCTCAACAACTAAAACTTTAGGGATTTTAGCTCCAAGTTCTCTCATTCTGTCTTGTGGACTTGGCCATAAAGTAATTGGTCTAAATAAACCAGCTTTAATACCTTCAGCTCTTAGGTGACGAATAGCTTCTTTTGCTGCAAGTGATACAGAACCATAAGCAATAATCAAAATTTCAGCATCATCAACAAAAAACTCTTCATTGTATTCGATTTCATCTTTGTGAAGCTCAACTTTGTCTTCAAGACGTTGAATGAGTTTTCTACAAGTTTCGATCTCTTCAGTTGGGAAACCTTTTGCATCATGGTGTAGACCAGTAAAGTGGTATCTGTAACCCTTAAACATTGGATTAAGTACTGCTGGTTGATCATGTTCACACTCATAAGGACGGTAATCTTCAGGTGCTCCATCGAATGATTTACGTGGAACGATACCATTAGCTACTTCTTCTTCCGTTGGAAGCATTGCTTTTCCGTGCATGTGACCGATAGTCTCATCCAAAAGAACAAATACAGGCTGCATAAATCTATCAGCTAGATTAAATGCTCTTACAGTTTCTGTGTAGCATTCTGCTAAAGAACCAGCACATAAAGTGATTGATTTGTAGTCACCATGAGATGGATTTTTTGCTTGAGCAACGTCACCTTGAGATACACGAGTTGGAAGACCAGTTGATGGACCACCACGCATAACGTTTACTACAACCAAAGGAACTTCAGCCATTTGAGCCAAACCGAGGTTTTCCGCTTTAAGTGAAATACCAGGACCTGAAGTAGCAGTCATTGTTCTAACACCAGCCATACCAGCACCGATAGCTGCAGCAACACCAGCAATCTCATCTTCCATTTGGATACATGTACCACCAACTGCTGGCATTAAGTCAGACATTTCGTGCATTACTTCACTTGATGGTGTAATTGGATATCCTCCAAAAAATCTACATCCAGCATCTCTTGCAGCTAATGCTGAGAGTTCATTACCCGTTGAAATTACTTCTCTTGTCGCCATTATTTAACTCCTTGTATGTCAAGTGACATATAGTTATTCGCTACAATTGCCTCTTGACGTGCTTTAGCTTCATCTGTTAATTTAGCAAATTTATGATCTTTTTTATCTGCTACATAGATAGCAAAATCAGGACATGTAAGTTCACACTCATTACAGCCAATACACGCTTCAGGATGATCTATCGAGATCATCGCACCTAAAGTTGATGTTGAGTCATATCTCATACCTAAAACACCCGATGGACATACAGACACACAAATGTCGCAAGCTTTACAGTTACTTGTATTTACCCAAACAGGTGCATTATTTACATTTTCAGTCATTGCAGTTCCCATTTATTCTCCTATTTTATTATTTGCAGATTCACCCGCATTATCATTGATACTAAATTTTCCTATAGCACACGAAACAAAACTCTTAGCCTTGAGGCCAATTGAATCTCCGAGACTATTTTCCTCGTCACAAAGAGGATAACCTAATTTTCTTAAAATAGGTCTAAGTTGTGCTAATGACGCCTCATTTTTCGCATTAACTGTTACTTTGCGAGGCTCGCACGAGAGGTCAACTGCGACATCTTCAAAACCCTCTTTTTCAAGCGTTTTAATGATAGTATTCGCACAGCCCGAACAACGGACATTATTGACTTCTACTGTAATTAGCATCTATTTCTTCTTTGCTAGCACTTCTGCTACAGCTTTTCCAATTTCAGCAGGAGAAACTACAACTCTAACACCAGCAGCTGTGAGCGCCGCCATTTTTTCAGCAGCAGTTCCAGCACCACCAGAGACGATTGCTCCAGCATGACCCATACGTTTTCCAGCAGGAGCGCTCTGACCAGCAATAAACGCAACGACAGGCTTAGTAATATGCTCTTTGATATATGCAGCTGCCTGAATTTCAAGGTCTCCACCAATTTCACCAATCATTACGATTGCTTCAGTCTCTGGATCCGCTTCAAACATTGGAAGTAGCTGTTTGTATGAAAGACCGATAATCGGGTCGCCACCAATACCTACAGCCGTAGTGATACCAAAACCTTCTTTACATACTTGGTTTGCGCCTTCGTATGTCAATGTTCCAGATTTAGAGATAAGACCAACATTTCCTTTTTTGAAAATCATACCAGGCATAATACCTATCTTACACTCTTCAGCAGTGATAATTCCTGGGCAGTTTGGCCCGATTGTCATCATTCCGTGTTTGACAGCAAATGCTTTAGCAGCTTGCATATCACGAACAGGAGCACCTTCAGTGATAATTACAGCAAGCTCGATTCCAGCGTCTGCAGCTTCCATTACAGCATCTGCAACAAACGCAGGTGGAACGAAAATCATTGATACCGTAGCACCTGTTGCAGCTACTGCTTCTCTTACAGTGTTAAATACAGGTTGCCCTAAATGTTCCTGACCACCTTTGTTTGGTGTAACACCACCAACAATTTTTGTGCCATATGCCATACATTGTTCTGCATGGAAAGAACCCTCTTTTCCTGTGAAACCTTGAACGATAACTTTTGTATCTTTGTTAACTAATATACTCATATAAATTATTCTCCTTTCGCTGCGCGTACTGCTTTTGCTGCGCCATCTGCTAGATCTGATGCAACAATTACGTTTGCAATATTTGCATTTTTAAGAATTTCTGCTGCTTCTGGTGCGTTTGTACCATCAAGTCTTACGATAACTGGAACATGAACATCTACAAGTTTTGTAGCTTCAAGAATTCCGTTAGCAATACGGTCACATCTTACAATACCACCAAATATATTGACGAAAATAGCTTTTACATTTGGATTTTTAAGAATAATTTGAAAACCTTTTGCAACAGTCTCTGCGTTTGCAGAACCGCCAACATCTAGGAAGTTTGCAGGTGTTCCACCCATATAGTTAATCGTGTCCATAGTACCCATTGCAAGACCTGCTCCGTTTACCATACAACCGATTTCACCATCAAGAGAGATATAAGAGAGACCATAACGGCTCGCTTCACGCTCATCCGCATCTTCTTCTGAAAGGTCACGCATATCTTCGATCTCAGGGTGACGTCCAAGTGCTGAATCATCAAAGCCCATTTTGCCATCAAGTGCCAAGAAATCACCGCTTCCAGTTTTGATAAGAGGATTGATTTCAATCATCTCTGCATCGTTTTCCATGTAAAGTTTGTAAAGTGCTGCGGCAAATTTAATGAATTTACCCTGCTCTTCTTTTGCAAGACCTAAACCAAACGCAAGTTCACGTCCATGATATGCTTGAAAACCAATAGCAGGATCAACCGCTACTTTGATGATTTTTTCAGGAGTGTTGTGTGCAACATCTTCAATTGCCATACCACCCTCAGTAGAAGCCATAATAACCGGCATCTCTTTAGCACGATCAAGAACAATACCAAGATAGAGCTCATCTTTAATATCAGCGCCCTCTTCGATATAGATCTTTTGTACAAGTTTCCCCTCAGGTCCTGTTTGGTGTGTAACCAAAGTCATACCTAAAATTTCTGAAGCAAGTGTTTTTACTTCAGCCAATGAACGAGCAAGTTTAACACCACCACCAAGACCACGGCCTCCAGCATGTATTTGTGCTTTAACAACCCAAACATTTCCACCCAATTCTTGCGCGTTTGTCATCGCTTGAGAAGGCGTGTTAGCTATAATTCCTCTTGGTGTTGGAACACCATACTTAGCAAAAATTTGCTTTGCTTGATACTCATGTATATTCATTTATTCTCCTTGTTTTAAGTTGGAAACTACGCCTTGGGCGCAATCATCTCTTCTGGTTTTACGTATTCGTCAAATTGTTCTGCAGTTAAAAGACCAAGCTCAATCGCAGTTGCTTTTAATGTAGAGTTATTTTTATGTGCCGTTTTTGCTATTTTCGCTGCGTTTTCATAACCGATATATGGGTTGAGTGCAGTTACAAGCATTAATGAATCATGTAAATAGTGATCTATTTTTTCTTCTACTGGCATGATTCCTACAGCTGCATTATCATTAAATGAAACGATAGAATCAGCTAAAAGTCTTGCTGATTGCAAGAAGTTATAGGCGATCACAGGCTTGAAGACATTGAGTTCAAAGTTCCCTTGAGATGCCGCAAAACCGATAGTTGCATCATTGCCCATTACTTGGCAAGCAACCATAGTTACCGCTTCACTTTGTGTAGGATTTACTTTTCCTGGCATGATTGAAGAGCCTGGCTCATTTTCAGGGATTGTGATCTCACCAAGACCACATCTTGGTCCTGAAGCCAACCAACGAACATCATTAGCTATTTTCATCATATCAGCAGCAAGTGCTTTGAGTGCACCATGTGAGAATACGAGAGCATCATGAGATGTTAAAGCATGAAACTTGTTTGGAGCTGTGATAAAATCATGACCTGTGAGTTCTGATAATTTTTTAGCAACTCTCTCTCCAAGTTCTGGGTGAGCATTGAGACCAGTTCCAACGGCAGTTCCACCAAGAGCTAGTTCACGGACTGCCTCTAGAGAAAGCTGAGCCATTCTCTCAGATTTGTTAAGCATTTCTACCCAACCGCTGATCTCTTGACCTAAAGTAAGTGGAGTTGCATCTTGTAAATGTGTACGCCCTATTTTTACGATATGGCTAAACGCTTCACTTTTTGCTTGAAGTGTAGCTTTTAATTTTGCAATTGCTGGAAGAACTTGCTCTTCTACAGCGATAACAGCAGCAACGTGAAGTGCTGTTGGATAAGTATCATTTGAGCTTTGAGATTTATTTACATCGTCATTTGGATGTACTATTTTCTCAACACGGAAGTCCCCGCCAAGTATCTCTGTCGCACGGTTTGCAAGTACTTCATTGTTGTTCATATTTGATTGTGTACCTGAACCTGTCTGCCATACAACTAAAGGATAGCTTCCATCGAGTTTTCCTGCTAACATATCATCAGCTGCTTGTGCGATAGCATCTGCTTTTTTCGCATCAAGTTTTCCAAGATCTTTATTGACTAGCGCAACTGCTTTTTTCAGGTAAGAAAAGGCACGAGTAATCTCGTATGGCATCTTCTCTTCACCAATTTTAAAGTTTTCTATTGAACGCTGCGTTTGCGCACCCCAATAAGCATCAACCGGAACTTCGATTGAACCCATAGTATCTTTTTCTAAACGAACATTTGCCATTAGTTATCTCCAAAAAAATTATTTTTATTTAAAGTGTCAATAAGTGTTTGAACAGAATTGCAAGAGTTTGCAAACATCTCTTTTTCAGCATCATCAAGCGTTACTTCGATGATCTTTTCAGCACCATTTGCTCCAAGCATGACAGGAACACCTGAAACGACATTGGTATGGCCATATTCACCTTCAAGGAAAACTGCACAAGGATGGATCTGTTTTGTATCTTTTAAAATAGCTTCAACCATGATCGCGGCTGATTTTGCAGGCGCATAGTATGCAGAACCTGTTTTTAAGTGTCCAACGATTTCTGCGCCACCGTGACGAGTGCGGACAACGATTTCATCTATCTCTTCTTTTGTTAAAACATCAGAAAGAGGCACACCGGCAACTGTAGAGTAGCGAGGAAGAGGTACCATATCATCACCATGTCCTCCCATAACAGAAGCACGAATCTGTCCACCACCGTAACCAAGTTTTTCTTGTATAAACGCAGCCATTCTTGAACTATCAAGTATTCCCGCCATACCGATCACACGACTTCTCTCAAACCCGCTCTCTCTAAGAGCAACGTATGTCATTGCATCAAGAGGATTGGAAACCATAATAATAATAGCTTCAGGAGAGTATTTTGCGATACCTTTGATAACATCTTTTGTGATATTTGCATTTATCATAAGCAGATCATCACGACTCATACCTGGAAGTCTTGGGCTTCCTGCTGTTACAACAACGACATCACAGTTTGTTAAGTCAGATATATCTTCAGCAACAGTAACTACTGTATGACTTCTTACAGCAGATGCTGCTTGAGACATATCAAGTGCCTTGCCTTTTGCTACATCAATTTTATTGTCACGAAGAATGATTTCATGACACGAACCGAGCATTGCTAAAGAATAAGCTACTGTAGCACCAACATTTCCGGCACCGACTATCCCTACTCTCTTTCCTTGTTTCATATAAGCCCCTTGATATTTAGTATTTGATATTTTAAACATAGATACTTAAAATTCATCCAAAGACTTTCGCCTTTTATGTAAATCCTTTCAAATGATCCACATAAAAAAAGAAAATTTAGAGAGACAAGAGCCTCTCTAAAGATTTAGATATTGTTAATAATGTTGTTTAAAGTTGCTGATGGTCTCATCGCAGCTTCAGCTTTCGCATCATTTGGATGGTAGTAACCGCCGATATCTTGCGCTTTACCTTCAACAGCCAATAACTCTTCAATTATTTTAGCTTCATTTTCTTTAAGTGCCTTTGCAACAGGAGCAAATTTAGCAGCTAACTCTGCATTTTCACCTTTTGCGAGTGCATCTGCCCAGAATTGAGCAACAAAGAAGTGAGATGCTTTATTATCTGGTTCGCCACATTTACGTGATGGCTCTTTATTGTTATCAAGATATGCATCATTTGCAACATCAAGTGCAGCAGTTAATGCAGTGATTTTTGCATCGTTATTTTTTTGACCGATAAATCTTAAAGACTCGGCAAGTGCCAAGAATTCACCAAGTGAATCCCATCTTAAGTGACCCTCAGCTAAAAATTGATCAACGTGTTTTGGAGCAGATCCGCCTGCACCAGTCTCATACAATCCACCACCAGCTAGTAATGGAACGATTGAAAGCATTTTTGCAGATGTTCCAAGTTCTAAGATTGGGTACATGTCAGTTAAGTGGTCACGTAAAACGTTACCAGTTACAGAGATAGTATCTTCACCTTTTCTTACTCTTGCGTTTGTATATCTTGTAGCCGCTGCAACATCCATAATTTGGATATCAAGTCCTGCTGTATTATGATCTTTTAAGTAAACATTTACTTTTTTGATCATCTCTGCATCGTGCGCTCTGTTTGCATCAAGCCAAAAAATAGCTGGAATACCTGTAAGACGAGCACGCTCTACTGCAAGTCTAACCCAGTCTTTGATTGGAATATCTTTCACTCTTGACATTCTCCAGATATCACCTGCTTCAACATCATGACTCATAAGAACATTACCAGCAGCATCTTTTACTTCCACTTTTCCAGCTTCAGCAATTTCAAATGTTGTAGGGTGAGAACCGTACTCTTCAGCTTTTTGTGCCATAAGACCAACGTTTGCAACGTTCCCCATAGTTGTAACATCGTACTGACCATTTTTTACACAATCAGCCACCATCTCTTGGTGAAACATTCCGTATGTACTATCAGGAATAACCGCAACACACTCTACAGCAGCTCCAGTTCTATCCCATTGTTTACCACCTTCTCTTACCACAACTGGCATAGAAGCATCGATGATTACATCATTTGAAGCATTGAAGTTTGTTGTTCCTTTGTCAGAATCAACCATTGCAATTTGTGGGCTATCAGAATCAACTACAGCTTTAAACGCAGCTAAAATTTCTGCTTCTTTTGCATGACCTTTGATTTTTTTCTCAATATCAGAGATACCTTGGTTTGCGTTTACTTTTAACTCTTTGAACTCTGCTGCATATTTAGCAAATACAGGTGCAAAGAATACTTCAAGTGCATGACCAAACATAATAGGGTCAGATATCTTCATCATTGTAGCTTTCAGGTGAATAGACCATAAAACGCCATTCTTTTTTGCATCATCAATAGTTTTTTGAATAAATGCTCTGAGTGCTTTAACAGACATAAAAGTACCATCTAAGATCTCTTTATCTACTGCGTTTATAGATGTAAGCTCTTTACCATTGATACTAATAGTAACTTTTTGTGACTTATCCATAGTAACAGATTGCTCATTTCCGTAAAAGTCGCCTTTTCCTTCCATGTGAGCAACATACGCTTTAGAATTTGCAGCATATGCTCTAAGTTTATGAGGATTTTTTTGTGCAAACTTCTTAACAGCTGCAGCAGCACGTCTGTCTGAATTTCCTTCACGAAGAACAGGATTTACAGCAGAACCAAGACAAGCATTGTATTTTGCTCTGATTGCTTCTTCTTCAGCATTCGCTGGGTTTTCAGGAAAGTTTGGAATATCATACCCTTGACCTTGAAGTTCAGCAATACAATCTTTAAGTTGACCAACAGAAGCAGATACATTTGGAAGCTTAATAATGTTTGCATCTTCTTGTAAAACAACTTCACCTAGTTTTGAGAGTTCGTCTTCTGCAAGAGCCATCGCTGCTAAAACTCTACCCGCAAGTGAAATATCGCTCGTTACAACTTCTACGCCTGCTGCTTTAGTAAAAGCATTAACTATAGGTAATAGAGAGTAAGTTGCTAAAGCCGGTGCTTCATCAATTTTTGACCAAATAATTTTTGACATGTTATGTCCTCATCTTGATTTTTTTGTTTCCTAGTGGTTATAAAACCTACTAGGAAACTTACGAGATAAATCATAACACTAAGATGGGAAATATTGGTAAAGCTTTTACAAACATCCACTTATATTGCTAAAGTGTTTCATTTTGTAGCACGCTTTATATTGACTAAATGTGTAGAATAGTTACACGAAAAATCGTGTGTACCATTTTTAGATTTCATAAAATAGAGATAATCTGTTTTGGCTGGGAAAACAGCTGCGCGAATTGCATCAAAGCTTACATTGCAGACAGGAGCGCTAGGGACGCCACTATATTTATATGTATTGTAGATGGAGTTATCTTCTTTAATACGTTTTGGAGTGATTTTAATGTGTGAAAACTTTCCATAATTGAGAGTTCCATCCATCTGTAACTTCATTCCTTTTTTGATTCTGTTATAAATAACGGAACTTACAAGCGGCATTTCCTCGATATTCGCAGACTCTTTTTGTATTACAGAGGCGATTGCTACATATTGAAACCATTTTGTTTTACTGTATGTGCCAAAAATCTTCATTGACAAGGCTTGCATCTGTTTTGCAGAATTCTCAAGTAAAATTCTCATGAGTTCTTTCTCAGTGATACCTTTTGGTAACTTATAGGTATTTGGAACAAAAGCTCCTTCTGCAACATCCGACTGAAGGTCATACTCCTGTTCTAGCTTTGCTCTATCAAGCTCTAAAGAGAGGGTAAGATCATCTAAAAATATATATGTCGTCTCTCCTGGAATCAAAGTGATATCCACAAGAGCCGCTTTTGCTGTAGTCATTTTGTAAAGAAAGTCTGCTCTTGTACTTTTAGTAACAGCTATATCAATCCATCCGCTTTGCGGAGAGCCGATGACTCTTAACAAGTAGGAATCAAGCTTGGTAACATTGAAGTTATTCTCTTGCAAATGTGCTATAATCTGATTAATCGAGCCTTGTGGAATATTAATAACTTTTTTACTTTCTATGGGCATATTTAGGTAGTACATGACTGACAAAATAATTATCAAAACCATTTCAAAAACATACTTCATACTTATTAGTTTTGTATCTTTCATTTTTTTTGTGCTTTTATCTTTGTTTATTATTTTACAAAACGGGTTTTATATAGAAGAGATCTCTATTCCAAATGTAACGGTGAAACAATTATACATAAAATGGAATGAAAAACTTGACCTTTCCCTCAAAGAACTGGTGATTCAAAGAGATAAGGAGAGCTTAGAAGCGCCTGATTATAAAAAAATTCACAACTATTTTTCAAAACTTCCTCTTTTAAATAATGCGTTTGAAAATATCACTATTAGTAAGGTCACGATTGATGATGTTAGTGGCTCATTTAGTTACACAGACAATGAAAAGGGTATTTTCAAGCTTCTCTCTTCAGGGTTTGTAGTTGAGAGCTCGTTTTATTTTGAAGCAAATGCATTTCATATTGATATTGAAAAGTTTCAGGATATATATAGAAAGATTGATCTCAATGCAACACTCACTCTTGATCTTGATACAATAGATATAAACGCAGCTTTAAATATAAATGTCAATAATGATATTGACGCAAAAGTTTTTATAAACGCAACCGATGAAAAACTCTTTTATGCAATCACCTCAGATCAGATGATCAAAAATACAGCACACACGATTGATCTCTTACAAATGCCGCCTGAAGTTCATTATTGGGTATATGAAGCTATTAAGATGCAGGGAGCGTATCTCAATGAAGCATATGGATGGTTAGAATATGATCGACTCGATGATGCTTATAAGAACATCTATGCAAACGCAACTCTGGAAAAACTTGATTATACTTACCATCCAGCGCTTGAAGCAGTGCATTCGCAAAGAACAGTATTAGAGTTCAAAGAAGGTGTTTTATATATTATTCCTCAAAGTCCGCGCTCTTGCGGTCAGGATTTAGCTCAAAGTCGTTTGAAGATAGATTTTACGCAAAAAGCTGAACTTCTTTCACTCTCTTTGATTTTCAATGGAGTTTTAAATAGTGATATGCTCAAGATTTTAGATACCTATAAAATCAAACTTCCTTTGATGCAAACAAGCGGTGTAGTATCTACAAATCTTCAAATTGATGTCAATCTAAGAACTATAGATGTAAACGCAGTTGGGGATTTTTATACCAAAGGATCAACATTTGATTATCTTGGCTTAAATATTGATGTTGATGATGCCTATGTAAAATTAAATAATTATGATGTTGAGATAAAAAATATGCGTGCGCGTTATAAAAATATTGCAAAAGCAAATGTAACTATGGAGTACGATGCCAAACGCAGCGAAGGCGTTATCAATATGGACTTCACTCAAATTGCGTTTGATGATTTAAGTCTTGCTCTAAATCAAAAAAAGCCTCTGAACATCAAATACAATATAGCGCCCGATGCTGACTTTATTGATATTAGCAAATCAACTTGGAGACAAGAGCAACAAAATATTGCAATTGATGCTATCCATCTTCCCTTTGACCTAGCAAAGATGCAAGCAAATCTTCCTACAACACAGGTCGTTTTCAAAAATACGGCATCTTTGTATCTCTCTGGTTTATTGGATATCAACAACGCAAACGCAGACCTCAAAATCGACCTGCTTTCTCTCTCCTATAAAGATGTAAAACTGGCACAATCAAGCGCGCAGTTGCAACTAAAATATAGCACAAAAACGCAACTTATTTCAAATGATCAGATCTTACTGGCAATAAAAAATAAGGATGTAACACTCAACAACTTTGATATTGAACTCGATGCAGATCAAGCAAACGTAAAAAGTGCTTCGATTGTACTCGATGATATACTCGAGTTCAAGCTTCATGGGCAATACCGTTTTAATAACTCTCTCTCCAATATCTTGATGGATAATATACATGTAATGAATCCAAAGATGCAAGAGTTCTTGCAACTCGATGAGACATTCCAATTCTCACTGAATATTGATGATAACAATAATTTACAAGTAGATTCAAAAGAGTTGCAAAGTACTTTTGCTTTAAGCGATGAAAAGTGGGTGTTGCAAATAGACTCTATAGAAAATCTCAAACAATATTCACCTTTTTTGAAAAAATATAAGATAATAAACGCAAACGCAACTCTCAGCAAAGAATTCAGTAGCGATTCACTCTTCTTTGATGCCAATATCACTCAGCCATACGCAGTTTTACTTCGTGATGATATTCCGACACAAGAGTATTTTCTCTCAGGAGTATACGATGTCAAGAGTCAAAAAACGCAGCTCAATATCAATAAAAATGTCGATGTGTTTTTAGGTAACCGTATAAAAGTAAAAGTAAAAGATTCTGGAATCAACGTCAATGCTCTTGTTGAACTTATGGATAACAATGACTCTACTGAGGATACAAAAGATACAAATAACAGTATCAATCTTGTTTTAAACGCAACAAATAGCTATCTTTATATTAGTGAAAATAGACGTATAGTCTCAGACGTAATCGATCTACAATATCTTCATAATATCACGACTGCACAATTGACGCATGAAAAAGGAAACGCAGGCTTTCGGCTAAGTGATGAGACTTTTCATCTTTATGGGCATGGTTTTGGAAGTGTTTTTATGGAAAATCTCTTCGCACTTTCAAAGTTTAAAGGCGGATCTCTTGATTTTTCTCTTAACGGATCACTCAAGGAGTATGATGGTATCTTTTATATTAAAGATACAACGATCCGCGAATACAGAGTACTCAACAACGTATTAGCGTTTATCAACACTATCCCCTCTCTTGTCACGTTTTCTATACCTTCATATAGTATAAACGGGCTTTTTGCTAAAACTGCATATATGGCATTTAAGTTTAATGATGATGTTTTTCATGTTAGTGATATATATCTTGATTCTGAGGAAGTTGATATATTTGGAAGAGGTGTCGCAAGTATCAAAAACAACAGCATAGATTTGAAGCTCAATCTCAAAACAGACTTGGGAAGCAGTGCTTCAAAAATACCTATCGTGGGTTATTTACTCTTTGACAAAGGCTCTGTCTCTACTTCTCTCAATGTTACAGGAGAACTAAGTGATCCTGATGTTGATTCACTACTGCCTTCTGAGATCATTATGACCCCTTTAAATATTATAAAAAGAACACTCTTTTTACCGCAACATCTTTTAGGTGGGGATGAGGATCAAAACGCAAGTGTGGTACAAGAAGAATAGAAGAGATTCTATTCGTTTCTTAGGACTGTCAATATATCGACTTCACTCGCTTTTTTCGCAGGATAGTAAGCAGAGAGGACAACGATGACAAAGGCACCGCTGACGATAAGAAAAAAGTCTAAAAGACTCAGATCTAGAGGAAGTGTAGAAGTTGGATAGACATCTTTAGGGAGAGATACAATATCAAAATTGCCCAAAACCCACATACCGCTCATGCCCAAGATAACACCTGCAAGAATGCCACCGATTCCGATAACAATACCTAGGTATAAAAATACTTTTTTTATCTCAATTGTTGTTGTTCCCAAGGAGAGAAGAAGTGCGATTTCCCCTCTTCTATTCATAACAGTCATCAAAAGTGAAGAGATGATATTTATGGATGCGATCAGAATAATGAGCATAAGAACAATAAAAAGTGAAGTCTTTTCAAGCTCTAAAGCCGCAAAGAAATTCTGATTATCTTCCCACCATCCTTTAATAGAGACAGTCTCTGGTAAAAACTCTTTTATACGCAAGATATCTGCTTCAGGATTCGCAGAAAAAACATGTATTCCATCGTATTGATTTGAAGGAATACCCAGCACTGCTTGCAGTGAAGAGAGTGTTGTGTAGCTGTATGCTTTATCATAAGCAGAGAGACCTGAATCAAAGACGCTTTTAACTTCAAAACGCTTGATTTTTGGTGTAACTGCCAAACCACCTGGTTCAAGATGGGTAAAAAGATACATCAGCTTATCACCGACTTCTAGATCAAACTCATTTTTAAGAGACTTCCCTATCAAAACATCAAATTTATCCATCTGAATATCTTTGAGACCTTCGCTGACCACACTGTTTACTTTGGCTTCATCTTTGAAGTTTACACCAAATATATAGCCGCCTTCGAGTCTCGAACCATTACGAGACATAATAGCAGTTTGAATATAAGGACTAAAAGAGAGATCAGGAAATTGTATCTGTAGATCGATAAGCAGTGATTCATCTACAGAGCCATAAAACTTTGGCATGATTGTCATAGGGTAGTTCATAATAGTAAGTTTTTTCTTGAACTCTTTGTCAAAACCATTCATAAGTGCCATAGCAATAAGAAGAACCATCACACCGAGTGTAATACCAAGAAACGCAAGTAAAGCAGATAAAAAGATAAAAGGTTGTTCTTTGTCAAAACGCAAGAAGCGTTTGACGAGGTAAGTGACTATTGATGTTTTCAAGATGCAAACGCACCTTTTTTAGGACCGCTCTTACCGCAGCATTGTTTATATTTCAAACCGCTGCCACATGGACAAGGATCATTTCTTGCAATTTTTTTATCAACAGACTCTTCATATTGCTCATCTGTTTCACTTGAGTGATTGAGATGCATGTTTTCATTGTTTTTTCTATTTTCTTCTGCAAGTTTTGCTGCAAGTCTTTTTGCTTCATCTTCTACAGATTCCATTCTAAACTGAATGATATGGAGTGTTTTAATAGTGTTAAACTTGATCTCATTGATAAGATCTCCAAAGAGAGAGAAACTCTCTTTTTTATACTCAACAAGAGGATCTTTTTGGTTGTATGCACGCAGTCTGATACCTGTTTTCATGCTATCCATAGCATAAAGATGCTCTCTCCATGCACTATCAAGCTCTTTGAGATAGAACTCTTTTTCGATTTCTTGACGGATAGAATCATCTAAGACACCCATTTTTGCATCATAAGAAGCTTTGAGGTTTGCTACAAGTGCTTCGAGTAATTCATCATATTCTAAACTTGCGAACTCTTCACTTTCAAGTTTAAAGTTGATTTGTTCTTGAAGCAGCTCTGATACTTTTTTGAGGTTGAAATCTTCACGCGTTCCACCATCAAAAATATCTGCTAAAAGAAGGATATTTTTGACATAATCATTTCTGATGTCATTAATTTTTGAAGCAATATCAAACTCTTTACTAAGAAGCTGATTTCTGAACTTGTATACGATTTTTCTTTGCTCATTTGCAACATCATCGTATTCAACGATATGCTTTCTACCTTCGTAGTGCATATTTTCAACTTTTTTCTGCGCTTTTTCAACAGCACGAGTTACCATTTTTGATTCGATATATTCACCATCTTCAACACCAAGTCGCTCCATGATAGACTTGATTTTGTCTGAACCGAATATACGAAGAAGTGTATCTTCGAGTGAAAGATAAAACTGTGTAGTTCCCGCATCACCCTGTCTTCCTGAACGCCCACGAAGCTGATTATCTATACGACGATTTTCATGTCTCTCAGTTCCGATGATATAGAGACCGCCAAGAGCTTTGACTTCTTCACTTACCTTGATATCAACACCACGTCCAGCCATGTTTGTAGCTATTGTTACAGCGCCTTTCACACCTGCATTTTTGATGATTTCACCCTCTTGTTCGTGGTTCTTTGCGTTTAGGACTGTGTGTGCAATTTTCTCTTTTTTGAGAAAAGTATGCAGCAGTTCTGATTTTTCAATCGATGCAGTACCAATAAGAACTGGCTGTCCCGTTTGTGAGAGTTTTTTGATTGTTTCAATAACAGCAGTAAATTTTTCTACTTCCGTTTTATAGATAAGGTCATTTAAGTCTGCACGAGTGATAGGAATATTTGTCGGTATAGAGACAACGTCAAGGCTATATATCTGAGCAAATTCCGTAGCTTCCGTTTCAGCAGTACCCGTCATACCTGCAAGTTTGTCATACATTCTAAAGTAATTTTGGAATGTAATATCTGCAAGTGTCTGTGTCTCTTCTTTAATAGAAACGCCCTCTTTTGCTTCAAGCGCTTGATGAAGACCTTCTGAAAAACGTCTGCCTTCACTGAGTCTGCCTGTAAACTCATCTACGATGACAACTTCACCATTTCTTACAACATAATCTACATCATTTGTAAAAAGATAGTTTGCTTTGAGCGCTTGATCGAGTACGTGTGGAAGAGATGGATTTTCTGCGCTGTAGAGATTTTCAACTTTGAAAAGTTCTTCTGCTTTTGTGATACCATCTTCCGTGATCAAAACAACTTTATCTTTTTCATCTACAGTAAAGTGTTCATCTTTTGTAAGTTGTAGTGCTATATTGTTTGCATCTGCAAAGTCTTGCATCGCTCTATTGGTCGGACCTGAGATGATAAGCGGTGTTCTTGCCTCATCTATAAGAATAGAATCGACTTCATCGACGATAACGAAGTGATGTTCTCTTTGCGCCATATTATCGCGTGAATAGCTCATATTATCTCTTAGATAATCAAAACCAAATTCGTTGTTTGTTCCATAGGTAATGTCACAACCATAAGCTTCACGTTTTTGAGCTGCATCATGCATATCTTCAAGAATAGTACCTACACTATAACCAAGAAAGTTATAGAGCTTACCCATATCGTTTGCATCTCTTGAAGCAAGATAATCATTGACTGTGACAAGATGCACACCTTTGCCTTGCATTGCGTTTAGCACTATTGGTAAGGTTGCAACTAATGTTTTACCCTCACCTGTCTTCATCTCAGCAATTCTGCCTTCATGAAGTACCATACCACCGACAAGTTGTACATCGAAGTGTCGCATTCCAAGGACTCTTTTCCCTGCTTCTCTTGTAATTGCAAAAGAATCTTCCAAAACATCATCTAATGTTTTTTCTTTATTGATTACACTCTGTTTTAGTGTTAAAAACGCAGCCTGAAGTGCTTCGTCACTCAAAGAAGAGTATCTCTCCTCTAGCGCATTTATATTTTTTACTCTTTTAAAATATCGTTTTAGCTCTCGATCATTTGATGTTCCAAAGACCTTACCCATTAATGCTTGTAGCATTCGCAACCTTATTGTGGCTACTATATAGTAAATTATATAGTAACACTTGAAATTGTTGCTATTTTAGCACAGTAAAAATAATAGTAGGCATAAGAGAGAATAATGATTTCATTTATAAATCATATTAAACAATATGTAAACAGCCCATGAGATATAATTTTTTTAAAATACAAGGAAACATATGCGCTATATATTACTGCCTTTTGCCCTCTTCTCTTTGAGTTTTGCTTCTATCGAAAATATCAACTCGTTTGAGGCGGACTTCATCCAAAGTGTAACGGATGAAAAAAATAAAGTTCTCAACTATAGCGGCAAAGTCACGGCTCTTAAGCCACAAAATGCGCTATGGAAATATACTAAACCTGTACAAAAAGATGTTTATATGTCACCACAAAGCATCACAATCATAGAACCAGAGATTGAGCAGGTGATTATACGAAAAGTTGATTCTAATTTTGATTTTTTTCATATGATTAGTAAGGCGAAAAAGATCAAAGAGAATAGATATCAAACTTCCTATCAAGATACACTCTTTGATATCACAACAAAGGGAGACATTATAGAATCTATCTCTTACCAAGATGAATTTGAAAATAAAATAAAGATTGTTTTTACAAGACAGATACAAAACGCAGCGATAAGTAAAGATACTTTTGAGCCGATTTTACCTGCTGATTATGATGTGATAAGAGAATAAGAAAAGAGGTGGATTTTGCTTACCGGAGTTCTCCGGCAAGCAAGGAATGACTATACAGCTTTGATAGTTACACCATATTTTTCTTCAGCAACACTACGTGACTCAAGATTGTAATTACTAATTTCATTGAAGTTGAGGTATTTATAAACATTCGCTTCTTTGCCTGCAAGTTTCGCAGGAACTATATCCATATACTCTGCAACTGTTGGAATACGTCCTAATTTAGAGCAGACTGCCGCAAGCTCTGCAGAACCTAAGAATACCTGAGTGTCTTTTCCAAGACGGTTATCGAAGTTACGAGTCGATGTTGAAAATACTGTCGCACCTACACGTGAGCTTGCTTGATTACCCATACAAAGTGAACATCCTGGAACTTCAGTTTGTGCTTGGATAGCTTTAAATACTTCATAGTAACCTTCATTGATAAGTTGTTGCTCATCCATACGAGTTGGCGGTACTATCCAGAATTTTTCTACTGCAACTTTACCTTCACCACGCATAACTTCACCAGCTGCACGGTAGTGACCGATATTTGTCATACATGAGCCAAGAAATACTTCATCGATTTTTTCACCAGCAACTTCACTTAAAAGCTTCACATTATCTGGATCATTTGGACAAGCTAAAATAGGCTCTGTAATATCATTCAAATCGATTTCGATTACTGCTGCATATTCTGCATCAGCATCTGGCTGCATAAGTGAAGGAGAAGCAACCCACTCTTTCATCTTCTCTGCACGACGTTGCAATGTGCGAGAATCAGAATAACCATCTTTGATCATCGCTTCGATAAGCGTAATGTTTGATTTGAGGTATTCAACAACTGGTGCTTCATTTAAAAGTACTGTACATGCAGCAGCAGAACGCTCAGCAGATGCATCAGAGAGCTCAAACGCTTGTTCAGCTTTAAGATTTGGAAGACCTTCGATCTCTAAAATACGTCCGTTAAAGATGTTTTTCTTTCCTTTTTTCTCAACAGTCAATAAGCCCTCTTGAATCGCATAGTAAGGGATTGCGTTTACGAGGTCACGGAGTGTGATACCTGGTTGTAATTCACCTTTGAAACGTACAAGTACTGATTCTGGCATAGTAAGTGGCATAGAACCTGTAACACCAGCAAACGCAACAATACCTGAACCACCTGGGAATGAGATACCAATAGGGAAACGTGTATGTGAATCCGCACCAGTTCCTACAGTATCAGGAAGAGTCAAACGGTTTAACCATGAGTGGATAACACCATCACCTGGACGAAGTGCTACACCTGAACGGTTAGAGATAAAGTCTGGTAATGTGTGATGCATCGTAACATCTGATGGTTTTGGATATGCTGCTGTATGACAGAAAGACTGCATAACTAAATCAGCTGAGAAACCAAGTGCTGCAAGCTCTTTGATCTCATCTCTTGTCATTGGACCAGTTGTATCTTGAGAACCAACTGTTGTAGTTACTGGCTCAACATACATACCTGGACGTACACCGTCCATACCACAAGCACGACCAACCATTTTTTGTGCAAGCGTGAAGCCTTTACCAGAATCAGCAGGCTGTTCAGCAGTTAAGAATGTATCAGTTGCACCCATACCAAGAACACCACGAGCCTTTGTAGTTAAACCACGACCGATAATAAGTGGAATACGACCACCTGCTCTAACTTCATCAGTAATAGTATTTGGATTGAGTTTAAATGTAGCGATACATTTTCCATCTTTGTGTGCTTCACCTTTATAAGGATACAAAGTAACAACATCACCAGTTTCCATCGCAGAAACATCCATCTCTAGTGGTAGAGCACCTGAATCTTCACATGTTGCGAAGAAAATTGGAGCAATAATGTTACCAATAACAACACCGCCAGTACGTTTATTTGGAACACCTGGGATATCTTCACCCATGTGCCATTGTACAGAGTTTACACCTGATTTTCTTGAAGAACCAGTCCCAACAACATCACCAACATAAGCGATAGGATGACCTAACTCTTTAAGTTGTGCGATAGTCGTCAATGGATCTTGCATTTTTGATTGAAGCATAGAGTTTGCATGCAAAGGAATATCTGAACGAGTAAATGCCTCAGATGCTGGAGAGAGGTCATCTGTATTTGTTTCACCAGGAACTTTATACACAGTAAGCGTCATCTCTTTTGCGAGTTCTGGCTTGCTTGTAAACCACTCTGCGTTTGCCCATGAAGTCATAACTTCAGTAGCCGCTGCGTTTCCTGCTTTGTGAAGTTCTTCTACATCATTAAACGCATCATATACAAGTAAAGTATGAGAAAGTGCTTCAATTGCAGCAGCTACAACTTTATCATTTTTTGAGCTAAGCGTATCGATTATTGGTTTCACATTGTAACCACCAAGCATCATGCCCATGATAGCGACAGCTTGTTCAGGAGCGATTGCAGATACAGTAATGTTTTCATTTGCAACATCATTTAAAAACGCAGCTTTTACATATGCAGCGTCATCAACACCAGGTGATACACGGTTAGTAATGAGGTCGATATTTTGAGCCATATCGCCTTCGCCCGCTTTGATCATCTCAACTAATGCAGCAGTTTGCTCAGCTGTAAGTGGTAATGGAGGTACACCAAGCGTTTCTCTCTCGTGCGTATGTGCTTTATATTCTTCAATAAATGCCATAATTCTTCCTGTATATTAAATTTAGAAAATTATATCCAATAGAAAGGCAATGATTTTTAGTGTGTTACTAAACTCTACACAATATCTATATTTTATGAAAAATATGTAGATATACGTAACACTTTAGAGTTTTCTTCTTTGTAACTCTTGGGTAATTATCTCTTTTTCTACACCTCTATAGTTGTTTGAGAGCCAAAGTAGATAGGTGTCAGGCAACTCAAAGTAACACATTCCTTTGTATTGACCAAAACTTATTCTTGGTTTATCTTCTTGAATGATGTTGTTTTCTTTCCAGATGACATCCATACCAAGATGTTGCAGTAGCGATACAAATTCATAAAATTCAACTCTTTTTTGGATGGTAAAAGTATAGTTTACAAAATCAAAAATACCTTTTCTTTGTTTGACAAAAGACTCAATCTCTTGAATCTGCATAACTGTAAGAGATTCGAGATTTTGCACATGAACGCGGTAGGAGTTTGCAAGTTGTGTGAAGAGAAAGAGAGGCTTACTCATTAGAGAATTTCGCGCATCCCTTTACTGTTTGGAGAAGAGAGAACACCTTCAGCCTCAAGCTGTTCTATAACTCTTGCTGAGCGGTTATAGCCTATCTGGAGTTTTCTCTGCAAATAGGAGATAGATGTTTTACGATCAGATAGGATGACGCTTCTTGCTTCATTATAAAGCGGATCAAGCTCTTCGTATACTTCTCTTGAAGAACCCATTTCATCACTCTCTTCTATGAGGAAACTTTTGTCATAGTTAGGGCCTCTTTGATCTTTGATAAAGTCAACGATTTTTTCTATCTCCTCTTCTGTACTCCATGGAGCATGTAAACGCACAAGACCTGTAGCACCGGGAGGCGTGAAGAGCATATCACCGCGACCCAAAAGTGATTCTGCACCTTGTTGATCAAGAATAATCTTCGAGTCAACTTTTTGCCCTACTCTATAAGAGATACGTGAAGGAAGATTTGCTTTGATAAGACCTGTGACGACGTCCACAGAAGGACGCTGTGTTGCTACGATAAGGTGTATACCAGAAGCTCTTGCCATCTGAGCCAAACGGCCAATAGAATGCTCCACTTCTTTACCACTTGTCATCATCAAGTCAGCAAGCTCATCGATGATAACAACGATATATGGCAGATGATCGCCGCCCTCACGTTTTACTTTTTCATTGTAGTTTTCTATATTTTTCGTTCGTGTGAGACTCATAAGTTCGTATCTGCGTTCCATCTCCATCACCATATTTGCAAGGGCAACTATCGCTTGCTTAGGCTTGGTGATTACGGGAGTAAGAAGATGTGGAATATCATTATATATAGAAAACTCAAGCATCTTAGGATCTATCATGAGCAGTCTCAACTGATCGGGAGAGTTTTTATATAAAAGTGAAAGAATCATTGCGTTTATCCCCACACTCTTGCCACTTCCCGTTGTCCCTGCGATAAGTAAATGCGGCAGCTTTTTAAGGTCAGTAATAAATGGCTTGCCGACGATATCTTTGCCCAGAGCAAGTGTGAGTGGTGATTTTGATTCCTTGAAAAGTTTTGAATCAAGTAAATCTCTTAAGAAAATAGTATCCACAGTGTCATTTGGTATCTCTATCCCTACAACATCTTTTCCCGGAATCGGTGCTTGTATACGGATAGTTTCCGCTGAGAGCGCCATTGCAAGGTCATCTTGAAGATTTAATATCTTACTTACTTTGACATTTGCAGCAGGCTTAAACTCAAAAGTAGAGACTACAGGACCCGCATAAGTACGGACGACATCACCCTCTATTTTGAAGTGCGCAAGCTTCTCGATAAGGTAACGTATCTTATCATCTACCTCATTTTCATCTACACTGTGTGAAGTCGCATCAGGTACTTGCAAAAAATCAACAGAAGGAAGTGTGAAGTTTTTAGGCTTTTCAACTTCCCCTTTTTCTATCCCCTCAAGAAGCTTCGCGTTTTCCTCAAGCTCATCAATGATGATTGCGTTTTTCTGCTCTTTAACTTTTGCTGCAAGCTCAATAATAGTCTGCTTTTTCTCTTCTTTGTACTCCTCGGGCGCTTCGAGTATATCCGGTGTATCATCTTGTGCCTGAAATTCTTCATTTCTCAGATAAGAAGGCTTATCTATCTCTTCTTCAAAAAGTGTGGCTTGAGGAAGTTTTTTTTCTACTTTTGGAGTTTCAACTTTGAGTGTTTCTTCTTTTTTAGCAACTTCTCTCTTTTTTGCTGGCGTTTCTTTGGAAGTTGTCTGAGTAGTAGCTGAGGCGAAACTAAAGAGATCTTTGCTCGGTACGAATCTTTTCATAAACTCTGCACCAATTTTAGCCAGCTCAGAACTGCTTCTATCTAAGATGATGACAACAGAAACAAGTGTAATAATAAACCAAAAGATCCAAAGACCAAAAACACCTATAAACGGAGAGAGAAAATCAACAAAATCTGCACCGATTTTTCCTCGAAAATCATCTGTAACAAGGAGAGCTTGTGCAAGAATTGTAGAGAATAGTAAGAGTAAAACTGCGAGTGAAACTTCTGCTTTTCTAAAGTCAAAACTACTCTCTTTATAGGCAAAATAGAGTGGAAATAAGAAAGCAAAAATGTAAACATAAGAGATGTAACCGAAGTATCTATGATTATACTCCGCAAAAACTGAACCGTAACTGCCCATAAGTGCACTTTCGCCAAAAATAGTAGCCGCACCAAGATATATTAGAACACCAAAAAATATGATAAATAGAGTCTCTTTCAAACGTATAAGCCTTAAAAATAGATGATATATATAAAGAGGAAGTATAGCCAAAAATGTTCCACAACGGACTTTTTTGGCATTTTGACATATTTAAAATGAAGATTTAGAGATAGTTCACCAGACTTAGTTTTGAAACTTTACTGACCATCGAAAGCATCGCTTGATAGTTGAGTGAAAGTTGCGAGAGTTGGAGTGAAGATTCAGCCAAATCCGTATCTATAATAGAAGATCGTAGCGACATTGTGCTAATTTCTAATATCTCTGTACGCTCTACAGATTTTGTTAGTGCATTTGATTGCGCTCCGACTTTGGAGTGAGATCTTTGTATATGTGTTTGAAGATTATCCATCATCGCAATCGCATTTTGTATACCTGCGTTTCTTGGATCACCACTTGTAGCATCTGGATATATTTTTTGCTCTTCAACTGCTTTAATCATCTCATCGATGCTTTTAAAGAAGTCTGTTTTTGGGTCTGTTATTGTGAGCGCATTATTAGCTTGAAATGTCATAGCAGATGAGGCTCCACCAAAGTTGCCGCTGTTTGAGTCATACATAGCAAAACTTGCTTGTGTATCGCTTGATGTTAAATCTGTAATTTTGAGTTTTCCATCATAACTGAGGGTTGTATTTGAGAGAAGTTTTGATGCTTCAATAGCTGCATCGTAGTCTGTCGCTGCGGCCCCAGAGGGTGTTATACCACCTACAGCTAAATTTACAACATCAAGAAGTTGTTGGTAAGTCATTTCATCTGCGGCGACAGCAGCTCTTGCTGGAGTAGCCATGTTGTAAATATTATAATTTGTAGTTCCACCATCAAGAGAAAAAGTTGAACCTGCACTATTTAAATCTACTTGCACGTTAAACGCAGCACCACTAGTAGTTGTTCCAGTAAGTAAGAGCTGTGTTCCATTCAACGTTCCGGCATTTGCTTGAGAAAGATCTGCTACTTCTGAGAGTTTTGTGGAAGGAGATGCAAAAGCGTTACCATCTTTAAGTACTTGCGTCACATTTGAGGAAAGTGTAGAACCACTTTTACTAAACGCAACTCTATCATAAAGCAATCCTTCTATATTTGAAGTTGCTCCTGTTGCTGCAGTAAAAGAAGACTTTACAAACTCTTTAACATAAAGATTTGGATTTGTTGCAGTACTGAGAGGCAGACCAGTAGTTTCATCTTTATAAATTATTTGATCAAAATTTGTTTCCCCATCATCAAGAGCATCTATATTGGTTACATTCGCTGCAGCACCACCACTAAAATCTACTGCACCAACCATATGAAAATCTAGTTTACTCGAGCCTTTCATCTTGTCTTCTATGACTATCTCGCCAGAAGCATTGATATTTACGTTGACAACTTTTAGATTTGGTGTATTTCCGTACAAGCTCCCTATTTGTGTCAAGAGTTCATCTATTTTAGTATCATCTTTGAGTGGAGGAATTTGTTTATTAAACGCAGTGCCATCACTTGTTACACCACGGACATAAAAGTAGTGTTTTGCATTTGCTGTATCTACAACATTGTCTGTATCTCCCATGAGATCACGAATAGTGTCATCGGCTGTAATAACAAAAGGAGTTCCTGTCACAGAAGAATCTGTAAAGTCAGGATACTTTGCACTTAAATTTACATTGGAAACATTTGTCGTCACCATTCTTGAAGTAAGTATGTCTTCTCCTAAAAAGAGTTCCGCTCCACTAAGATTGTATTGTTGTTGCGATTGTGAACCTAAAAACGCATTTAAAGAGCCACTATTACCATTATAAGTTCCATCATCACTTATAGGTTTTGTAGCTACTGCTGTACCTGAAAATAGAAATTGTCCATTGATAGAAGTGTTTGCAAGATTTTTTAAATGACTCTCAAGACCTCTCATTTCTGCAGCTAAAGCATCACGAGAAGTAGTACTATGCGAGGCATTGGCTGCGTTTATCATAAGCGTACGCATTCTATCCATAGAGGTTTCAAAGTCATTTAAAATCGTATCTGTCTGATTGGATATTTTATAGCCACTCTCTGCACTTTGTTTGATTTGTGAGAGTGTCGTCATCTCATTGTCTAGCTGCATAGTGCCGACAAAAGTAGCGATATCATCACCCGCATACTGGATTTTTAGTCCTGAAGCAATCTGTTTATTAACGTCAAAAAGGTTATTACTTAGCTTTGAATTACTCTGTGCAAAAAGATTGTCATAATAAGTACTTGATGTTACTCGCATGATAAGCCTCCAAAAATTGTTTAATTTCTTTTATTTTTCTAGCAATAAAAGTTCCATACTTCATAAATCGTCAAAATGTTATTTACTTTTAAGTATTAACTCACTATCATTTCGCTTCTTTGCCAGAGTGGTGGAATGGTATACACGTCCGATTCAAAATCGGATGCTGCGAGGCTTAGGGGTTCGAATCCCCTCTCTGGTACCACAAAGATAAAAATCATACAATAAATTCCCCTATAATATTTACTTTCTCATTAATATTTCACACGAAAATAATGCTAGAATAAACTCAAAAATAATTTAAAGCGAATGTAATGTTTATAAAAATTCTCCTATTTTTACTCTTTTCACTACCACTCTTTGCAAGTATTGTCCTCAAAAGTGAGTACTATATTCCTTCAAATGAGATCAGCCTCTCTTCTATATTTCCAGATACTTCCAATAATCTCCTTCTTTATGAAATAACGGAGGGGAGATATTCAAAAAGAATTCCATCACAAGAGCTCATAGATCTACTTGTAGCGCATGGCTATAAAGATCTCAAGTCAAACAGTGAGTATATACAGTTTACAAAACAATCTACGATAGATATGAGTCCAATAGAAGAAGAGATAAAAAAAATATTTAAAAAACGCTATAAACAGATAGATATTCAAAGTCTTGAACTCCACCCAAGAGGATATCTTGAATCTCTCCCAAAAGAGTTTACTGTAGAGATGCAATCAAAAAGTCATCTCAAAAATCAGGGTGCTTGCTACATAAAAACGAATGAGAGAAAGAAAATATTCTTTGATTTCATTATAAAAGCACAAATTGATGTCTATTTGGCGCGTGATGGCATCAAAAGAAATACCGAACTCTCTTCTATAAACACACTAAAAAAGAGTATAATTCTCGACAAATTTCGCGCACAGCCACTGCAAAATATAGCAAATGGCACTTTGCAGAGCAAGCATAATATAAAAAAAGGCACTCTTTTAACTTCAAGAGATATTGTCGAGCTTGCCCTGATTCGACGCGGTGAAAGTATAAATGTTTTATTAAAAAGTGACAATATGAGCATCTCTTTTTCTGCCGAGGCACTCGAAGATGGTGTCTATGAGCAGATCATTGAAGTCCAGAAGCAAAATGGTACAAAGATAAAGATAAAAGTAACGGGTAAAAATAGAGGAGAAGCGATTTGAAAATAGTTGTAGCAACAAGCGGAGCAAGCGGGGTAAACCTCGGTTTGAAGACGCTTGAACTTCTTCCCCAAAGTATTGAAAAACACTTCATTATGTCCAAAAATTCTCAAGTCGTTATGCATAAAGAGATGAAAAATGTCACAACGCATAAAAATGAGAATATTGCAGCGAGTATAGCTTCAGGTTCATTTGGGGTCGATGCTATGATTATAGCCCCATGCAGTATGAACACCCTTGCAAAAATTGCCTGCGGAATCTCAGACAACCTAATTACGCGTTGTGCAAGTGTCATGATAAAAGAGCACAAAAAACTCATTCTCGCTCCACGTGAAATGCCTTTTTCTGCTATAGCCTTAGAAAATATGCATAAACTCGCAAGCCTAGGCATAATAATAGCTCCACCAGTAATGGCCTATTACTCTGAGCAGCAGACACTTGAAGAGATGGAAAACTTTATCATCGGTAAATGGTTCGATCTTCTTGGTATCGAAAATACGCTCTACAAAAGATGGGAATAAAAGGCAAGAAATGATGACACATAAAATCGCACTCTATCCAGGAACTTTTGATCCTATCACAAATGGTCACTTTGATATCATAGAGCGTGCCTTAGGGCTTTTTGATGAGGTAATCATCGCTGTTGCAATCTCTCAAGATAAACAGCCTATGTTTACCCTGCATGAGCGCATAGAGATGGTAGAAGAGTCTGTTAAGGGGCTCAAAAATGTTCGCGTCGTAGGTTTTGACAATCTTACTGTTGAACTTGCAAAAACGCATGGAGCAAGTATACTTATCCGCGGACTTCGTGCTGTCAGTGATTTTGAATATGAACTGCAACTTGGATATCTCAATAACTCCCTCGATGACACGATAGAGACAGTCTATCTCATGCCAAAACTCAAACATGCGTTTATCAGCTCTTCAATCGTGCGAAATCTTCTCAAATTTAATGGAAAAACAGAACACCTTCTGCCACAAGAGGTACAAAAAATCATAGGGAGTATGACTTCATGTACTTTACAATAGAGGGCATAGATACTGCCGGTAAAAGTACACAAATTGCCGCACTCTCTTCTCATTTTCCAGATGCTATTATCACAAAAGAACCAGGTGCCACAGCTATTGGAAAAGAGATAAGAGAGATGGTGCTCAGCGCTAAAACGCAGAGTAAAAAAGCAGAATTTCTCCTCTTTTTAGCTGATCGTGCAGAGCATATAAAAGAAGTTATTGAACCAAATTTAGACAAACTGATCATCTCAGATAGAAGTGTTGTGAGTGGTGTAGCATATGCTTTGATACAAGGTGATATCAGTGAAACAGAGATAGTTCATCTCAATAAATTTGCTACAAACGGTATCTATCCGCAGAAGGTTTTTTTACTTAAACTTACACAAAAAGAGCTTGCGTTTAGACTCTCTCAAAAAGAGCTAGATGGGATAGAACTTCGTGGAAGTGAGTATCTTTTGAAGATACAAGAAGCGCTTATCAAAGCTGCACATCTACTAGATATTGAACTTGTAGAGATTGATGCCACACAAACTAGAGAAGCTATAACACAGCAAATACTAAACAATATGAAGGACAGAAATGATTAGCTCACTACGGGGAATGAACGATATTTTAGCAGAGGATTATGAGAGGTTCACCTACTTTATAACGACTGCAACAGAGATAGCAAAAAAATATGGTTTTCACTTTGTACAAACGCCACTTTTAGAAGAGACAGCGCTCTTTAAACGCAGCGTTGGTGAATCAAGTGATATTGTCGGAAAAGAGATGTATCAGTTTATCGACAAAGGTGAAAACGATGTATGCCTTCGTCCAGAAGGAACTGCAGGCGTTGTCCGTGCTTTTGTACAGAAAAAACTTGATAAAGCTGGTGGTGTTCATAGATTTTACTACCATGGAGCAATGTTTCGTTATGAAAGACCTCAAAAAGGCCGTCTAAGACAGTTCCATCAGTTTGGAGTGGAGAGTTTTGGAGTCGATAGCGTTTATGAAGATGCAAATATGATTATGATGGCAAGTGATATTTTAAGCGCGCTTGGAATCGGCTACAGACTGCAGCTCAACTCTCTTGGTGATCAAAACTGTATGCCTGCGTACCGTGAGAGTCTTGTGAAGTTTATAGAGAGTTGTGAAGATGAGATATGTGAAGATTGCCAAAGAAGAAAGCTGACAAATCCTATCCGCGTTTTAGACTGTAAAAATGAAAAATGCCAAAGTTTATATCTCAATGCACCCAAACTTCTTGATAATCTTTGTGCGGGTTGCCAGAGTGATTTTGACAAACTCAAGACTATTTTAGACCAGAATAACATCAAATATGAGATCGATACAAACCTTGTTCGTGGGCTTGATTACTATTCAAAGACTGCGTTTGAGTTTGTCAGTGACAATATAGGAAGCCAAAGTGCTATTACAGGTGGCGGACGCTATGACAGACTTGTAGAGTTTTTAGATGGAAAAGCGACACCTGCGGTTGGTTTTGCTATGGGTATTGAGAGACTTTTGGAGCTTATCGTGATGCCTGAGAGTAAACGCGAAGGATATTATCTTGGTGCTATGGATGATGAAGCTATAGATATGATTGTAACTCTGGCTCATCAAAAAAGAAAAGATGCAAAAGTCAATGTCGAGTACAAATCTAAAAACCTCAAAAACCACCTTAAGGGTGCCGATAAAGTAAACGCAAGATTTTGTTGTGTTGTCGGTGAGAATGAGAGAAATGACGGCACAATTTGGGTAAAAGATCTAGAAAATAAGGCAGAGACAACGATTAAGGTTGAGGACTTTTAATTGGAACTGTTAAATATGCTTGTTGCACATATGTTGGAGTTTATAGAATTTATTCTTTTAGCTCTTTTTATTCTTATCACCCTGCTCTATGTGTATGACAAATATATCCAAAGAAAACATGCACTTTTGATAAATTATCCTGTGATAGGACGTTTTCGTTACCTTTTTGAAGCATTAAGAGAACCGCTACGTCAATATTTTGCGCAAGAGACTTTTTATGAGTCTAAAGACAAGGTAGATTGGGTCTATAAAGCTGCAAAAGATGTACCTAATTATCAGTCATTTTCAGTATCACAGCCTTTTTCAAGTTCAAGATTTATCATCAAGCATGTTTCAAACGTGCTAAATGAGGATGAAGTAGATGAAGATGTAAGTGTTGTTTTTGGAGAAAAAAGAGAGTATCCATTTACATCGCATACACCTATCATACGCTCTGCAATGAGTGATGGGTCTCTTAGCCCTGAAGCAATTCGTGCTTTTTCTATCGCAGGAGCAAGCACAAACCTAACAATTAATACAGGAGAAGGTTCTCTCACTTCAAACCATCTCTATACACACAAGCCAGACTTGAAAAATTGTGACTATTTAGAAATTGTTCAAACAACAAAAATGGCAGAGTTTATCTTCAAAATAGGAGATGTGCTCAACCGTAAAATTGCTCTAAAATGGTATAGAACTTTCTTGCTCAATAAAAAAACGCAAAATACTTATATTTATGACACAGCATCGCATGTACTCTTTCGAGTAAAATGGGATGCACCTTTGGCGGTTTTCCCCAAAGAAGTACCAAGCGATATACCAAATATGATTTTTCAGATGAGCTCAGGTCTTTACGGTGTACGCGACATAAACGGAGCTTTTGATCCACTAAAGTACCAAAAAGTAATGACTTTTTGTCGCATGACAGAGATTAAAATTGCTCAAGGAGCAAAACAAACAGGCGGTAAACTTGCAGGAAGCAAAGTAACTGCAGATATCGCTTACTACAGAGGTGTTCCCGAGGGCAAAGACATCTTCTCTCCTAACCGTTTTCCTTATGCAGATACAACGGGACATTTACTTGATTTTGTTGAGACTCTGCAAAAACTCTCTCAAAAACCTGTTGGTTTTAAGATCGTTATCTCTGATGCGCATGCGGTCGAGCAGATGGTGACTGAGATGGCAAACCGTAAAAAAGAGGGCAAAAATCTTCCTGATTTTATCACTATAGACAGCGGCGAAGGTGGTAGTGCTACAGCACCTCTTGAGCTTATGGAGTCTGTAGGCATGACAACAAACAATGCACTTTATGTTCTTGATAGTATGCTTCGCAAGTATGATTTACGTCAAGATGTAAAAATTATCGCAAGTGGCAAGATACTGACACCAGATGATGTTATAATCACGATGAGTATGGGTGCAGATGCCATTGGGATTGCCCGCGGTTTTATGATGAGTGGTGGATGCATTCGAGCGCGTATGTGCTCTGGCTTTGGTTCGCATATCTGCCCTGTCGGTATGGCTACTCAAGATGAGAAACGCAGAGCTTCATATTTGGTTATCAAGGAAGGAAAAGAGATAGGCAACTACCATCTCAATCTTGTAAAAAATATGAAAGTTGTGTTGGCAGTTATGGGTATAAAAAATATCAAAGGACTCAATAAGTCCCTGCTTACATTTAAAAATAGAAACGGTGAAGTTTATTTCAATATTGATGAGTACTTCCACTCAAAATTACACTTATAAGGATAACAATGCAAAACTATGGTCTCAGTATATGGTCTAACAATAATTTTATAATAGAAGACGGCGAACTTAAGCTCAATTACAAATGTATGCCTTCTCTTTTTCAGATAGCAAAAGAGATTAGACAAAACGATATTAAAGGGCCTATACTCATAAGATTTCCGCATCTTATAAGAAGACAGATCAAAAGTCTCTACTCCTATTTTGAAAAAGCTATTCAAGAAAATCAGTATGAGGGTGGTTTTCATGCCGTTTTTCCACTGAAGGTAAATCAATTTCCAAATGCAGTTGAAGCTGTAACGAGTCAGGGTTCACACTATAATTATGGTTTGGAAGCTGGTTCAAAAGCAGAGCTTATTCTTGCAATGAGCAAAACACCAGATGGAGCACCTATCACTGTTAATGGCTTTAAAGATAAAGAGATGATTACGCTTGGCTTTATTGCTGCACAAAGCGGTCATAATATCACGATAACAATTGAAGGTCTTGGCGAGCTTGAGACTATCATTGAAGTTGCGCAAGAGTGTGGCCTCAAAGTTCCTAAAATCGGTATTCGCGTAAGACTTCACAGTGCTGGAAGCGGTATTTGGGCAAAAAGTGGTGGTATGGATGCAAAATTCGGACTCACTTCTACAGAGATAATTGAAGCTATTTCGCTTCTTACCCAAGCAGACTTACTCCAATACTTTACTATGATTCACTTTCATATTGGCTCACAAATGTCTGATATTGCTCCACTCAAACGCGCGCTCAGAGAAGCCGGAAATATCTATGCAGAACTCAAAAAAATGGGTGCTACTTCACTTGGAAGTATCAATATTGGGGGTGGTTTGGCGATAGAATATGATCAACATACTCAGTCAAAATCAAGAAACTACTCAATTGAAGAGTTCTCAAACAGTGTTGTTTTCTTACTCCGTGAGATCATGGATGCAAAACATGTTAAACATCCTGATATCTATACAGAATCAGGAAGATTTATCGTAGCAAGTCATGCCGTACTCATTACTCCTGTTCTTGAACTTTTTACTCAGGATTATCATGAGAAACTTTTGAGCTTCAAAGAAGAGAATCCACCGCTTGTTGAAGAGCTTATAGAGTTAAATACGCTTCTTAACAACCAAAACTGTACAGAGTTCCTTCACGATGCGCTTGACCATATGGAATCGCTCTTGACTCTCTTTGATCTAGGATATATTGATCTTCAGGATCGCTCAAACGCAGAGATATTGGTACATAATATTATTAAAAGAGCATTGTATTTGACATCGGCAAATCCTACAAATGAGCTTGCACAACTTCAAGTAAAATTGCAAGAAAGATATCTGATAAACGCATCAATTTTTCAGAGTTTACCGGATTATTGGGGTTTAAATCAGCACTTCCCTGTTATGCCATTGCACCATCTAAACGCAGCACCAATTCGTGCTGCATCTATTTGGGATATTACTTGTGATAGTGATGGAGAGATAGGTTTTAAACCTGACAAACCACTCTACTTACACGATATCAACTTGGATGAAGAAGATTATTTTTTAGGCTTTTTCAATGTTGGAGCCTACCAAGAGACTTTGGGTATGAGTCACAACCTCTTTACTCACCCTGGTGAATATACAGTTACCATCAATGATACATCGTATGAAATCACGAAAGAAGTAAAGTCAAAAAGTATCCTCAGTATTCTTGGTTCTATTGGCTATGATCAAAAAGAAATTTTAAATAAACTTAAAGGCGATTTGCTTAAAAGTGAATTTATTACAGCAGAAGAAAAAGATGATACACTTGCAAAACTAGAGATGTTTGTAGAGCAAAACGGCTATTTACGTACTACAAACTAATATACTATTTTAGGATAAAACATTGGGACTATTTTCTGATATAAAAGAAGACTTTGCAAACGCGTACAATAATGATCCAGCGCTCAACTCAAGGATAGATTTTTTATTCAACTATCCTGGTGTCTGGGCGATTGCTTGGTACCGGGTAGCGCACAAACTCCATACAAATAACTTCAAACGCCTAGCTAGAATCATTATGGGACTCAACCAAATTCTTACAAATATTGATATCCACCCTGCTGCACAAATTGGTAGAAGAGTCTTTATAGATCATGGTATCGGTGTTGTGATCGGTGAGACTACTATTATCGAAGAAGATGTTCTTATTTATCAAGGCGTTACACTTGGCGGTGTCTCACTCATTCAAGGTAAACGCCACCCTACTATTAAAAAAGGTGCTGTTATCGGTGCTGGAGCAAAAGTTCTTGGGAATATCGTCATTGGAGAGTATGCAAAAATAGGTGCAAATTCTGTTGTCGTGAAGCATGTTCCAGATTGCTCAACTGCAATTGGTATACCGGCAAGTGTCATAGAAAAAGGAAGATGTAAAGATCCTTTTATGCACAATATGCTTCCTGATATCAACAAAGAGATGTTCGAGTACCTTCTTAAAAGGGTTGCAATTTTAGAGCATATATTGGTTGAGGATAACAAAGGCGTCCTTGAAAAAGATTTAGAATTGGAACAAATCTATGAATCTTTTATAAAAGCTATGAAAAATTAGGCACAAACACCCTTAGGTTTTACATTATTTTAGTACAATACGAAAATTATTTTCACCTAAAGGGTATTTATGCTAACTGACCGCATTAACACACTATCTGAGTCTATTACAATCGCAATTTCAACACTTGCACAAGAGCTAAAAGCAGAAGGAAAAGATATCCTTAGTTTTTCTGCTGGAGAGCCTGATTTTGATACACCACAAGTCATCAAAGATGCAGCTATTGCAGCAATTAATGAAGGTTTTACAAAGTATACAGCGGTTGATGGCATCCCTGCCCTTAAAGTAGCTATTGCAAACAAGCTCAAAAGAGACAACGGTCTTACATATGCACCGAATCAAATCATTGCAAATAATGGCGCAAAACACTCACTTTTCAATCTTTTTGCTGCAACAATCCAAAAAGGTGATGAAGTTATCATCCCTGCTCCTTACTGGGTTACCTATCCTGAGTTGGTTTTATACTGCGGTGGAACAGTCGTTGAGATTCATACAAGTGATGAGAGTGCGTTTAAAATCACTCCAAAACAGTTACAAGATGCAATCACTCCAAAAACAAAGATGATAGTACTTACATCACCGTCCAATCCTACAGGTTCAGTCTATTCGAAAGCTGAGCTTACAGAACTTGGAAAAGTGCTTGAAGGGACAAATATCATCGTAGCAAGTGATGAGATGTATGAAAAACTTCTTTATGAAGGTGAATTCACTTCTGCTGCTGCTGTGAGTGAAGATATGTACAAACGTACTGTAACTATCAATGGTCTGAGTAAATCAGTTGCTATGACAGGTTGGAGATTTGGATATATGGCTGCGCACAATACAGAGCTTATTCAAGCAACGAAAAAACTCCAATCTCAAAGCACCTCAAATATCAATTCTATCACGCAAAAAGCTGCAATCGTAGGTTTAAACGGTGATGCTGATGCAGATATTGAGACGATGAGAGTTGCGTTTAAAGCACGTCGTGATGAAGCAGTAGATCTTTTTAATGCCGTTGATGGTCTGAGTGTTTATAAACCTGATGGTGCGTTTTACCTTTTTGTTAATATCAAAAAAGTTAGTAATGATTCAATGGAATTTTGTAAAGAGCTTTTATCTCAAACAGGTGTAGCAGTTGTTCCAGGCGTAGGTTTTGGTAGCGAGGGCTATTTCAGATTTAGTTTTGCGACTGATATCCAAAGTATTCGTGAAGGAATTAAAAGAATAGAAGGGTTTGTAAAAGGACTTAAAAAGTAGGTAAAAACCTACTTTAATTCTTGTAAAGCCTTGATGACTGCATCAAGGTTCTCAAGAGGAATATGAACTTTCCACTCAGGTGCATCTGCATTTCCAGCTAAAGAAATACCGATACTTGCAACACTTGCACTCCCCGCTCCATATGGCTCATCGATCTTTGTTACAGAAATAACACCTTTTTTTGTTCCGTTTAATGCAATAGTTTGAGACATTTTAATTTCCTTTTGTAATTTATTGTTTAACAAGTCTAGCAAGTTTGGCCTGAATTTTAAGCCATAGTTTGTGATCCATAAACGGAAAACCGGCAAAAGTCTTTCCACTGACTTCAACATTTTTTGTCACACCAGTTCTTGCTGCAAATGTATTAAAAGGTGCGATCTTGAGATGTCCAGAAACACCTGATTGTGCTCCAAAGACATTACTGCGACCGATAATACTCGAACCTGCAAAACCGCTTTGAGCAGCCGCTACAGCGTATTCACCTATCTCGCAGTTGTGTCCGACTTGAATAAGATTATCAAGTCTGGCACCTTTTTTGATAATTGTGCTTCCAAAAACAGCTCTGTCTATCGTAGTATTATTGCCGATTTCGACATCATCTTCTATGACTACATTTCCATTTTGATAGATCTTTTTGTGTTCACCGCGTTTGTTACTGGCAAATCCAAAACCATCACCACCTATCACAGCGCCTGCATGTATACGACAATCATTTCCAATGACACTGTCTCTGTAGATTGTTACATTTGGATAGATGATTGTATTGTCACCGATGCGTGTATTTGCGCCCACATAGACATGAGCGAGAATTGTGCAGTTTTTTCCTATAACAGAACCCTTTGCAAGTTCTACTTTTGGAGATATATTACTGCCCTCACCTATTATAGCGGGAGCTGCGTTTAGCTCTTCTATACTTGGTGCAAAATACTTTGAGAGCTCTGCCATAGACCAGTAAGGATGTTCCACAACAAGCGCTACACATCCCTGTGGCAAATGTTCCACCAAGGCAGCATTGATAATAACCGCTGCAGCTTTGGTAGTTTGTATCTCTTTGATATATTTGGAGTTTGCTATAAAAGAGATTTCAGAAGCTGAAGCATCTTTGAGGGTATTCATACCCGTGATCTGCGTATTACTAGAAGTGATCTCGCATCCGAGGAGAGATGCTATCTCTTGAAGCTGCATACTCTATCTCTCGAGCGCAACAGCACCACTTCGTACTATCTCTTTTGGATTGTATCTTTTGATGGCTTCAAGATAATGATCAATTCTCTTTGGCTCATCTGCAACCATTGTGATAATAACATCATTGCCCACATTGACGATTTTGCCGTTGTATGCTTCACATATTGCGTTTATATCACTAATATTTTCAGTAATAGGAAACTTAACCAAAGCCATCTCTTTTTCAACAAGGTCAGCATGCTCATATACTTTTAAAACAGGTATAAGTTTGTGCAACTGTTTTGTAATCTGCTCAATAACTCTCACAGAGCCTGAAGTTACTATCGTAAGTCTTGAGTACTTGCTATCAGGAATCGGAGCAACAGTTAAAGATGTAATGTTGTAACCACGACCAGAGAAAAGATCTGTAATACGAGACAAAACACTCGCTTCGTTGACAACGATAACTGAAACTACTCTTCTTTCACTATTTTCAGTCATACTACTTCTCCTTTTTCTCTAATAACATCATGTTAAACAGACTTCCACCTGCTGGGACCATCGGCATAACATTCTCAAGTCTCTCAACAACAACATCGATGATGGAGACAACATTTTTCTCAACTGACTCTTTGAGCGCAATATCAAACTCTTCTTTTGTAGTAACTCTATACCCTATACCGCCAAATGCTTCTGAAACTTTTACAAAGTCAGGCTGTACTGAGAGATCTGTCTCACTATGGCGTTTGTCATAGAAAAGAGTTTGCCACTGGCGAACCATTCCAAGATAATTATTATTTAAGATGATGTTGATAACTGGTAGCTTTTTCTCAACTGCCGTCATCAGCTCTTGGATATTCATCAAAATAGAGCCATCACCTGTAATGTTTATACTTACTTTATCTGGCGCTGCTGCTTTTACACCGATAGCCGCTGGAAAACCAAAGCCCATTGTGCCAAGACCACCAGAGCTTATCCATTGACGAGGTCTGCTAAATGGATAAAACTGCGCTGACCACATCTGGTGTTGTCCAACGTCAGTAGAGATGTTTGCACTATCGCCAAGAAGCTCACCCACACGTTTTACAACCCATTGCGGCTTAATTCTGTCTGTGTCTTCATGAAAAGTTAGCGGATGCAACTCATCAAAGTTATTGATAGTCTCTCTCCATGATTCATAATTATCAGGATCTATCTCTGAACACTTTTCAAGCATCTGTTCAACAACATTTTTCACATCACCAACGATAGGAAAGTCTGCGTTTACAAGCTTTGAGATACTTGCAGGATCAATATCCACATGGATAACTCCTGCGTTTTTAGCAAATTCTGAGAGTTTGCCAGTAACTCTGTCATCAAATCTTGCACCCAGAGCGATAACCATATCTGTTTCACTCATCGCCATATTTGCCGCGTAAGAACCATGCATACCAAGCATAGAGATAAGAAGCTCATCATCATAAGAGAGTGTTCCACGTGCCATAAAAGTCTCAACAGCAGGGATTCCTGTTTTTTTAACAAGTTCTCTTACTTGATAAGCTGCGTTTGAGTTAATAATACCACCACCTAAATAAAAGAGTGGTCTTTTAGAGTTTGCGATAGCCTCAATAGCTTTCTTGATTTGGCGAGGATTTCCGACTACATTTGGTTTGTATGTCTCAATTTCCACAGGTTTTGAATAATCAAACTCTGCGATCTGTGCTGTAACATCTTTAGGGATATCAACATGAACAGGACCTGGACGACCGCTTGCTGCGATGTAAAACGCCTCTTTAAGTACACGTGCCAAATCAGCGGCATCTGTGACAAGATAGTTGTGTTTTGTACAAGGACGTGAGATACCGACTGCATCGATCTCTTGAAACGCATCCGTACCAATAAGGCTCATAGGAACCTGTCCACTGATAACAACCAAAGGAATAGAATCCATATAGGCATCTGCCAAACCTGTCACTGCGTTTGTAAAACCGGGGCCACTCGTTATGAGTGCCACGCCAACTTTTCCACTTGCCTTTGAGTAACCCTCTGCTGCATGGACTGCAGCTTGCTCGTGACGAGTTAAAATATGTTGAAAACCATCTTGCTTGTATATTTCGTCGTAGACGTTCATGATTGCTCCACCAGGGTAGCCAAAAATTGTATCTACACCCTCTGCAATCAAAGCTTCAATGACCATCTGTGCGCCACTAATTTGCATGAAAAGTCTCCTCTTATAAATGTTAATTTTGAAAATTCGGTTATTATATAAAAAAGGAGCTATATTTGAGGTTAAAAGGGGAGATAGTTTTTTATTCTAATATAGATTTAAATAGATAAAGTATCTAGCTTAAAAACTTTTTGAACTCTTCATTTTCTTTCAAGTTTTCAAAGAGTTCCTCGCCCTCAATTTCATCTTTGAGATTAGGTGATTTTTGTATAGCAGTAGCCAAATCTGCTACAGCTTCTTTCTTATTACCAAGTACTGCATGTGCGCAAGAACGTTGCCAGTACGCATACCCATATTCGGGGTCAATTTCAATGGCTTTATTACTAAGATTCAGAGCCCATTCGTACTCGTCCATATCAAGGACAGCATCTGCTTTGTAGGCATAGACTTCAGCATCATTTGCGTTTACTTTGATGATCTCATCATAGATATCTATGCGTGATTGGGCGCTTGTTTCTAGATTGGATCGCATCCAAAGAGAGTGAATATATTGGGTATTGTAAATTTTATTTTGGTTATCAAGTATTTTTTTGGATTGTAGCGTCATCGTATCTTGAAGACTTTGCATCTGCGTGTTGTATTTTTGTGTGATCTGATTGACTCGCTCTTCAACGATACTTTCTGTTTTGCTTCTGATATCGCGAAGAGAGTTCCATCCAGCAAAAATCAGTATGGATGTTGCAGCTGCAATAAGGTAGAAAACATTTCCTATCGTATCAGTCATATATCTTGCTGCGCGGTCGGTTTGTTCGACTTCTGTCTTGGAGATTCTTCTCTCAACCTCATTACGCAGCTTCATATTTTCTAAACGTAAATCTTTGAGCTCATCTAAAATATATCTTTCTATTAATGGTTTTTCTAATAGTTTTTTTACTCCTTGCGTTTCTTCCTCAGCAGCGCAAAGCGTACTCGGAAGAACAAATAACACAAGAAGTGTCAAAATTTTAAACATTAGATTCATAAACAGCCTTTATAATTAAAAATTGCTTTCATTATAACAAAGGCTACTTCAATGCAATTGAAGTGTGTTGTTTAGTTTTTTGGAGGTTTAAAGCAACTAGTCAAGAATAGATTTTACAATCATTGGAGGTCTCCACATAGAGAGAGAACCTTTTGAGAGGAGTTCAAGTGAGAGCTTTGTGTCTGGATAGTGTTTTATGAAAACAGCAAAAAGGTTTTCGATCTGGTCTTGAATACCAAAGTTGAGGACATAATTTTTTATACCATTTTCAATCTCTGCTCTCTCTTTTTTGAGCTTGATTGCATTTTCAAGTTGTACCATATAACACCAACCAAAGAGTGTCGCAAAAGACATAAATTTTGAGTGTATTTTTATATAGGGCTTGAGAACTTGAAGAATTCCCGCAACAGATCCTTTAGCGGCATATTCACTAGCACTTGCAAGATCTCTATTCCATTGCTCTTGAAGTAGCTTCCCATCGGGAGTATCTTGTAACTCTTCTATTTTGTCCAAGAGATTATAGGCAAGAAGCATATCGTTTTCTTTGACAGCGTTAAAAAATTTCTCCTTTGCTTCTATCTCTACCATAAGTGTTTTCACCTCTTCAGTAAAGTCACTAAAATCTGTCAAAATTCTCAACATTTTGATAGCCGAGTGCGTATCTCCAGCTTTTATACATTCCTGTGATTTTATATAGAGTGTATCCGCATAGCGCATCAAAACATCATACTCTTCAAACTCCATCAAAAATGGGTGCTGCTTGATTAGTTCAAACGATATTTTAAAATCTTTTTGGCTGATAGAAACGCGAAAACGCTTATAAACTTCCCCTTGCGTGAGGAGATCTTGAATAAACTGTGTTTTTTCACTCAGACCACGATAAGGTGATAAAATCTCTTTGGCTTTCTCAGCACCTTTAGGCTCCATGGTAAACTTTTGCGCTAAAGAAAAAGCTTTTTTCCATCTTGATTCGAGGATTTTATATACTTTTGACTCTTTATACATAGGATGCGCATTGGCAAGTCCATAGGCAAGAGGATATTTTTCTTGTTTTGCAAAGAGTAAAAATTTGTCAAAATCTTCATATTCAAGTAATATTTTTTTAATGATAGTGTTTTTAGCAGGAATCGTTTTAAAATTGTCAAAGAGTTTGATAGCTGTTCTTTTATCTCCCTTTTCAAGAGAGAGCTTGGCCTGTGCAACTGTTTTTTCCCAAAGATTAGAAACAAGTTCATAGATTTTTGTGTAAGATAAAAACGGGTTTATCTCTGATTGCTTGATGATGTCATCATATTTTTTTTCACTTAAGAGCTCATGCAATAAGGTCTCACCCTCGTAAATATAATAAGCAAGCAGATCTCCTTTTTCAGTCCCAATAATAAGATCATTTGTAGCTCCATCAAACTCTAAAGCTGTAATTGAGGAAGATAGTTTGATAAAGTTTTTCGAGAGAAGTTGATAGGTTTTAAGATCATATGCGATGATGTATCCAAGGGCAGTTCCTAAAAATAAAAACTTATTATCTTTACTGATGACTATTTGTGTAACATCATCATGAATACCTTGGAGTCTTGTTATAATTTTCCCAGTTACAACGCTCCAAATGATTGCGTTTGCTTCTTTGTCAATACTGACAAGTCGATTATTTGCAATAAATTTTAGCTTCATAACAGGAGCGCTATGTCCTATAAACTTATCTTTTGGTGTCATCGTTGCTATGTTAAAAAGGGAGACTTTTTTATCATAACTCGCAGTAGCTATCCAGTTTCCATTGAGACTGCAGGCGATATCATTGACCGTATCAATATGTATTGGAAGAGTAAACGCAAGTTTTGCACTTTTGATATCTATGGCAAAAGTCTTACCATCATCTCCGCCAGAGAGCATATATCTGTTTTTTGAATCGATAAAGACACAAGAGACTTCCCCTTGGTGTCTGTTCATTTTTGCAGTAGCTTTTTTTGTACTGACATTAAAAAGTTTTGACTCTTGTTCATCAGAACTCATTGCTGCAAAATACTCCCCATTACTGCTAAACGCAACTACTTTATTCTTGTATCTCATATGTTTGATATTGGCTCTAAACCCGCCAACAGCTTCAAAACTACTTATATCACAAAAACGAATTGTAGTATTTGCATCTACGACAAGTAAGCTTCCATCATCAAGTATTTTTAGAAGGACAATAGCTTCTCTGATATTTATTTGTTGTATTGGATTCATCAATTAGACTCTTAAATATCCCTCTTTTTTTAATACACGCTTGATCTCTTCTTGGTGCTCTTCGCCTTTTGTCTCCATATGCACAGTGACATTGGCATCACCATATTCAAGTGATACAGATGTTCTGTCATAAGAAATATGTACGATATTTGCATTGAGCTCTTTAAGTATCTCTGTAAAACGCATAAGCGAACCTGGTTTATCAATGAGTGTCACAGTGATATTCATCTTTCTTCCGGATTTTAAAAGACCTTTTTCGATGATGACAGACAAAAGAGTGACGTCCATATTGCCGCCACTGAGCACTACAGCTACTTTTTTGCCTTTGAGATGATCAAGTTTGTGATGTAAAAGCGCAGCCACACCAACAGCGCCCGCCCCTTCGACTACAAGCTTTTGTTTTTCAAGCAGAAATAAAATAGCACTTGCTATCTCAGAATCATCCACACTTAAAAATCTATCTACGGTTTTGAGCATATAGCCAAGCGTGATCTCTGAAGTATCGCGTACAGCAATACCATCTGCGATAGTACGTACACTTGTACTATCAATAGCACGACCTAAATCATAGGAATTTTTTAGTGCAGGCGCACCTAAAGCGCTCACTGCGATAACTTCTATATTTGGATTGAGCGCCTTAAACGCAGTCGCCATACCTGATACTAGACCGCCACCACCAGCTGGGATGATAACAGCATCAAGCTGGGGACATTTTTCCATGATCTCAAGCGCCACAGTTCCCTGTCCCGCCATCACTTCATCATCTTCAAAAGGATGTACGAAGGTGAGAGAGTTCTCCTCTCCGTAGCGTTTTGCATACGCATACGCTTCATCATAGTTTGCTCCCGCAAGGATAACTTCTGCTCCAAAATACTTCACACCGTTTATTTTTGTAAGGGGTGTTGATTCTGGCATGATGATGACAGCTTTGATACCAAACTTCGAGGCAGACATAGCTACACCTTGTGCATGATTGCCAGCACTTGCAGCCACAACACCACATGCACGTTGTGCATCAGAGAGTGTTGCTATCTTGTTGTAAGCACCGCGTATTTTAAACGCACCCGTAGCTTGAAGGTTCTCTTTTTTGAGGAATACATCACACTCAGCGAGTTCGCTGAGGTAAGGCGCATAAGAAAAAGGTGTATCTACGACAACATCTTTGATTCTCTCTCTCGCTTCGTATATCTTTTGTAAATTTAACAATAAGTTTCCCTTTTGACTAAAGTGAGCGGTGTTCAACCATGCTGCACATGTTTTGAACGACTTTCATTCCTGCTTCTTTTGCTTTTTGTGCTGCAGCGTTGTTTACGATACCTTTTTGAGACCAAAAAACCTTCACATCACCTCTAGCAATACATGCATCAGCGATAGGATCAAGTGCATCAGGTTTTCTGAAGATATTTACCATGTCCACAGCAAATGGGATATCAGCAAGTGATTTGTATACTTTTTCGCCCAAAATAGTCTCTTCTTTTGGATATACAGGGATAATTTTGTACCCTGCATCTTGCAAATGTTTCGCCACTCTGTGAGAATCTTTTGTCTCATCTGGAGAGAGCCCTAAAACCGCTATAGTTTTGATACTCTCAAAAATTTCTTTAATCTCTTGTTTATTTGAGTTCACTGAAGGAAATTCACACTCCATTACAGCTCCTTTTATTACTTTAAAATAGGAAGAGATTATAGCAAAAACTTTCATATATGGAGATTTTCACTCTTTATGCTTGAGAAATTTTGAAAGCTTGTTACGTGAAAACTACTCTTCTTCATGCTTACAACCTTTGCATATCCCTTTAAAAATAATATCAGTGATGATATATCCTTCAAGATTTATAGGTTCGATATTTTTGAGACACTCTATAGCGTTACACGTATTACAAATAAAGTGAGCATGGGGAAACTCTTGCATCTCATAATATCTTTTTTTATCGTTTGACTCAAAACTATTCACGATAGCTTCCTCTTCAAACTTCGAGATATTTCTATAGAATGTAGCTTTATCCATATTTATCTTCTCTTTTATATCTTCAAAACAAAGAGGTCTGTTATGGGCATGCAATATCCCCAAAAGTTCTCTGCGAGCAACAGTGAGTTTTAAATTTTTTTCTTCGATTATATTTTCTATTGTCATGCGCAAATAATAGCATTTTCTCGCTTAGCGGATATATAAAATGCGACTAAGTTGCACATAAGAACTTAATAGTACAATTCCAAAATTTAAACCTAAGGATTTTCTATGAAAATATTTATACTTTCACTCTTTTTATTCTTGCATTCTAGTCTCTTTGCAAAGCCTATTGTTGCAGTCAGTATTCTTCCAGAGCAAACTTTTGTAGAAAAAATCGCAAAAGATAGAGTCGATATCCTCGTCATGGTAAAACCTGGAAGTTCTCCACACTCCTATGAGCCAAAACCAACACAGATGATTGCGCTCTCCAAAGCAGAGCTCTATTTGAGTATGGGTGTTGAATTTGAAAATGTTTGGCTTGAGCGCTTCAAATCACAAAATCCAAATCTACGCTTTGTAGATATGAGTGATACAATAACCAAAATAACGATGCTAGAGCATCATCATGAACAAGATACTCACAAAGTAAATCACGAACATCATCACGAAGGAGTCGATCCTCACACATGGACTTCACCTAAAAATGTAGCTATTATGGCTGCTACTATTTATAAGAGTCTATGTGAAATTGATCCAGCCAATCAAGAGTTTTATAAAGTAAATTTGGATACTTTTTTAGAAGAGATTGCAACTCTTGATCTACAAATAAAAGAGATTCTCAAAGATCTACCAAAAAAGACAAAATTTATGGTTTTTCACCCTTCATGGGGCTACTTTGCAAATGAGTATAATTTGACACAAATAGTAGTAGAAGTTGAAGGAAAAAGTCCAAAAGCAAAAGAGATGATCACCATCATCGAAGAAGCAAAAGAGGAGAATGTTAAAGTGATATTTACGCAACCTGAATTTTCAGATAAAAGCGCTCAGATCATCGCAAAAGAGGTACACGTGCCTGTAGAGAAAATCTCTCCACTCAATCCACAATGGTCTGAAAATTTACTTCATATGGCAAAATCAATTGCAAACAAATAAAGAGATCATATCGCCTCTCATCGAGATACAAGAACTCTCTTTTTCTTATGAGAAAGATTCTGTTTTAGAAGCTGTCAATCTAGAAGTTTTTGACAAAGATTTTTTAGTTCTGATTGGTCCAAACGGCGGTGGTAAAAGCACACTGATGAAGCTGATGTTAGGCATGCTCACAGCAAACGAAGGCTCACTCAAAATATTGGGCAAAGCACCTGCAAAAAGTTTAACTACCATCGGGTATGTCCCACAAAACACCAATGTCAATATCAATTTCCCCATAGAAGCTATTGAAGTCGTGATGATGGGACATAGTTCTCATAAACCTGCTCTTTTTGGATATAAAAAAGAGGAGATTGCGCATGCGATGTTTACTCTGCGCCAAGTGGGAATGGAAGAGTTTGCACACAGTAAAATCGGTTCTCTCTCAGGTGGTCAGCGCCAAAGAGTGATGATTGCTCGCGCGCTTTGTTCCAATCCGAAGATACTTTTTCTTGATGAACCGACCTCAAATATCGATGCTGAAGGACAAAAATCTATTTATGAACTCCTCAAAGAGTTAAACAAAAAAGTGACTATCGTTGTTATCAGCCACGATTTGTCGATGATTTTAAACTACGCTACAAAGGTCGCACACATCAACAAAAAACTCTCCTTTCATGATTTAAATTCTCTTCAAAAAGAGTTCACAACAAACAATAATCATATCTGCGAAGTAGAACTTTTGCAGATGCTTGGAAAACGCCAATGATAGAAGCACTCTCGTATGAATTTATGCAAAATGCCCTTATCGCTGGGATTATTGTCAGTTTTATTTCTGGAATTATTGGCTCCTTAATTGTTGTTAACAGAATGGTTTTTTTAGCAGGCGGGATTGCACATGCGGCGTATGGAGGCATTGGTATTGCACTCTTTAGCGGGATTCCCATCTTTTTAGGAACTTCTATTTTTGCAGTCATTGCTGCACTTTTTATGGCTTTTGTTACCATCAAACAAAGAGAAAATATTGATACTTTTATAGGACTTATTTGGGCTGTAGGTATGGCGATTGGAATCATTCTCGTTGATTTGACTCCGGGGTATAATGTTGATTTGATGAGCTATCTTTTTGGTTCTATTTTGGCTGTCAATAGTGAAGATTTATATTTTATGTCTGTGCTCTTTGTTGTCATTCTCTTTGTTATCATCTTTTGGTACCGTGATATTTTGGCGGTCTCCTATGACAGCGAATATGCAGCATTACGCGGAACAAATGTGAAGTTTTTCTACACACTTATCCTCGTTCTCTCTGCTCTCACGGTTGTCATTGCCATCAAAGTTGTTGGACTTATTTTGGTTATAGCGCTTTTGACCATTCCAATTTATATAGCCCAAAACATCTCTTCTACTCTCTATAAGATGATGTTTCTCTCAGGCATAATTGCTGCTGTATTTACCCTTGTCGGACTTTGGCTCTCGTATACTTTCAATCTTACATCAGGAGCTTCTATCATTCTTGTAGCAGCAGTTTCGCTTTTGCTCTTTATGGCGGTCATAAAATTAAAATGAAAAAATTTATACTTTTCTATCTTTTTCTATTTCACACTCTCCTTTATGCTTGCGCCACTTGCCAGCTTATGATTCCTACTGCAGAAGTTTCTATGGAGTTTCAAGTAGAGAAAAAAACACTCCAAAATATAGAGATGCAATGGCATTTTTCAGACTTATATACGGAGGAGATGGTCCTTCAATATGACAAAAACAGAAACAATATCTTAGATCCAAAAGAGCTCAGAATCATACGCGATCATATGCTGGAGTATCTGATTCCAAAAGAGATGCTCACAAAAATCACTTATGCAGACGATAATGAAACACAGCTCATCAAGCCTGAGTACAAAAATTTTGATCTCAAAGTGCTCAAAGGTTTTTTGGTTTTTTCCTATGACGCACCTATGGATCTCCCAATAGAAGACAAATCCATCCTCTCATTTTCATTTGAAGATGATGAATCCTTTTTTAGTTTTATCGTATCTTCCTTGCATGTGAGCGAAAGTGAGTTATTTTACGACCAAAATATTTATCTTTTTACAGCATCTCTCTTTTTGAGTCATCATGCACTTGCAAAAAAAGAAGAGCCTATTGCCCAGCCAAAAGAGCCTATAAAAACTATACAACCAGAAGTAGCAAAAGAGAGCGAAAAGAGTCTCCTCCAAAGCAGTATAGAGAAGATGAAGTCACTCTTTGAGTCGATAAAAGATGAGAAAAATCCTCTCTCATATCTCCTTTTGCTCTTTTTTGCTTATCTTTATGGAGTGATTCATGCGCTCGGGCCAGGACATGGCAAGACACTTGTGGGAAGCTACTTTTTATCAAATGAGCGCTCATACTCTAAAGCCTTGTATATTTCCCTAGCAATTGGTGTTGTCCATACTTTTTCAGCTTTTTTTCTCACTCTGATTATCTATTTTGTGCTCAATATCTTCTTGGCGCAGTTTCTAAACGATACTATCTTCTATACCACCAAGATTTCAGCCCTTATCATCATCGCTATCGCTCTGTATCTTCTCTATACAAAGTACAAAATCTACAAAAAAGCCGACAAAAAAAGCCCCTACAGCTTTAGTGCTACGCCACATGTCAATAGCTGTGCCTGTGCTTCATGTAAAGTGGATAACAACTCAACTGATATAGCGCTCATCATCTCTGCAGGTATCATTCCCTGCCCTGGAACGGTGACAATATTTATCTTTTCTCTCTCACTTGGTCTCTATTATGCAGGTTTTTTATCGGCTCTTGTGATGAGCCTTGGGATGAGTACCATTATTTTCTTCTCGGCACTTTTAAGTGTTGTGATTCGTAAAAAAACAACAAACGCAAGTACAAAGCTCAAAAAATATCTAGAATATGGAAGTTTGATTATTATTTTACTTCTTGGCTTTTTTCTACTTTTTGTATAGGAAAAAATCTGCTCTTTAAATAGCTAAAGAACAAACATCTTTTCCTGTCCAATGCGATAGAGTGCAAAGTCATATTTGAGTGGGTCTTTGGGATCAAAACGCTTGAGTGTCTCTGTGAGTTCTATGGCGGCTTGAAGATCATAGCTTTTGCGCTCCAGCAGCCCTAAACGCAGCCCTACTTTATACGTATGCGTATCAAGCGGCATGATAAGATCGGCTGCGTTTATACCGCTCCACAAACCCATATCAATATTGTCATGGCGAACCATCCACCTAAGAAACATCATCCAGCGTTTGAGCGCTCCAGCGCCTTTTGTCTTTGTTGTCACTTGTGAGAGCAAAAAAGTATAACCCTGCGTTTGATGCGGATAGAGGCTGTTTAAGGTCTCTATCGCTGCGTTTATCCCCTCTATGACATTCTTATTTTTGTCATAGCCTGAGCGAAAAACTGCTTCAAGTGATCTCTGCGTTTGGAGGCGTTTGAGCGCGATAAAAAGTGCGATAATGTCTTCACTCTTTTGAAATCTGTAATAGTGCTTCGCAAGCGCTGCGTTTATCGCCTCATCGCTTTGCTGCAAAAGTGAAAAATCAAGCGAATCCAAAAACTTCACGATTTGTGTAACGTTTCCATAAGCAAATAATGCGCAGATTAGGGAGATTGCAGGGTCGTTGTAGCGTTTTGCGACCAAGATAGGATCGAGTCTCTCAAGGCTTATCTCCTCTGCTGTATTGCGTTTGAGCACTTCGGCGTCAAGGAGTTTTTTGAGTTTTTGCATGAGCTGCGTTTAGTGAAGATTGTAGAGTTTTTTTCTCTCGCTCGAGCCGGCGATATTGAGCTGTTTGCGGTATTTGGCGATGGTGCGTCTGACCATAGTCACTTTAAACTTCTCTTGTATCATCTCAAGAAGTTTCATATCACTCAGAGGTTTTTTACGATTTTCTTGTTTGACGACACTTGAGAGAAACTCTTTTATCGCTGCGTTTGATACATCTTCATCAATAGCCGTCGTAAAGAACTCTTTCATCGCAAAAACGCCTCTATCACACGCGATATATTTGTTGGCGATAGCGCGTGAGATGGTTGAAGGGTTGTGCCCAAACTCATCGGCTAAAGTCTTGAGCGTGAGCGGCATAATAGCGCCACCCGTAAAAAACGCATACTGATACTCGACAATCATCAGCCCTACTTTATAGAGCGTCGCTTTTCGCATGTCCAGCGCATCCACGAGGCTTTTCGCCTCTTTTATCTTTTGCGCCACATACTCATGCTCAACGCCATAATCCGTGTTGATGTGGATACTCGGATAGTAAGAGTCATTGAGCCTGACTTCGATTCCGTCTTCATCATTAAAATAGATCATCAAATCCGCCACAATCTGAGCGGACTCTTCCCCAAAATCAATAGAGGGAGGATTTCTAAACTTGCCGATGACGTGCATAACTTCAGCAAAATCCTCTTTACTTGAATAATCATGGATATCTTGAAGGTTATTGATCACTTCAAGTGCGAGAGCATATCCTTTGTCGCTTATCTCAGCGTTATCAAGCTGAAACAAAAAAGATTCAGCAAGGTTTTTTGCAGCGATTCCAACGGGTTCTATGTAGGCAAAACGCAGCCTTACTTTTTCAAACTCAGCTTCGCTGATACCTTTTTTCTCACAAAAACTCTGCGTTTCTCCCTCGTAGTAGCCATTTTCATCGAGATTTTCTATGACAAAAAGAGCGATATCTTGGGAGAGCGGTGTAGGAAAAAGTGGCGCTTCGAGCTGTTCATCGAGCACATCATACAGTGTTCTGTTCTGAATTGTAAGCGCTTCTATCTGCTCTGTTCTTGAGTTGCTTACAGCACCTGCGAGGACTTTTTTTGGTATGCGTTTTTCAAACTCCTCTTCATAACCTGAAGAGATCTCTATGAGAGGATTTGACTCGACAAACGGTGCCATCGCTTCACCCAAGTCACCAAGACTAGAGTGAAGTATCGGAAGCCAATTTCGTAGAGTGTTAGAGAGTTTGTGCTTGTTCTCAACACTCTGCGTTTGTCGTAATGCTGCCATCTATTAGAGTTTGAAACTTTCGCCAAGATAGTGCGTACGGACATCTGCATTTTGCCCTATCTCTGCGCTTGTTCCGCTTGCAAGCAATGCTCCGGCTTTGATGACGTAGGCTCTATCGCAAACAGCAAGTGTCTCACGGACATTGTGGTCAGTTATGAGTACACCAATATCATAAGAAACAAGCTGTTTGATAACGCTTTGTATATCCATCACAGCGATAGGATCAACCCCTGCAAAAGGCTCATCGAGGAGTAAAAACTTCGGCGCATTGACAAGTGCGCGAGCAATCTCGACACGACGACGCTCTCCACCGCTGAGACTGATACCTTTACGGTAGCGGATAGGTTCGATATTGAACATATCAAGGAGTTCAAGAATTCTTTTTTCCTGATTTGCTTTACCTTTGATACCCACTTGTGCGGCGACCATAAGGTTGTCTTCAACGCTCAAATCTTTAAAGATTGAAGCTTCCTGTGGCAAATAGCCTATCCCTTTGAGCGCGCGTTCATGCAGAGGCATTTTGGAGATATTTTCTCCATCAAAAAAGACCTCGCCACCACTTGACTCGACAAGTCCACATATCATATAAAAAGTAGTCGTCTTTCCAGCCCCGTTTGGTCCAAGAAGTCCCACAACTTCACCACTTGAGACCTCAAGGCTCATGCCGCGTACTATTTCGAGATTTTTTATCTTTTTTTGAAGATCTACTGCTTTTAATGTATGCATATTGTATATTCTCTCATATCGTTTGAAATTTTTTCTATTGTTATTGTCATCACGTCTATCCCTGCGTTTACGAGTATTTCGCTGAGTTTTTCATCGCCCCACTCCACAAAATGCAAGCCCTCTTTGTCGAGTTCTTCAAGCATTCCCAAAGAGATAAAGTGTTCAAGCCCATGGTTGTAAATATCATAATGAAATATCTTCTCCCCATAACATTGTTGCAGGGAAAAAGTCGGAGAAGTGACATCTTCATCATAGCCAAGCTTCTTCGCCATTGCTTTGACAAGTGTCGTTTTTCCTGCCGCCAAATCACCGCTAAGGATGATGACTCCACAGCTAAACGCAGCCAAAACATCTTCAGCAAGCGTATCAAGCGCATCAAGTTTGAGGGTATATTTTTCTCTCATAGTTTATTGGATATCTCTATGATTTGTCTGAGTTTCTTCTTTGCTCTTGCGTTTTTAATAGCCTCACGTGCCATCTCCAGACCATCTTGCATATCGCGCGCACTTCCATCGACAACAAGCGTTGCTGCTGCGTTTAGCAGGACGATATCTCTTTGTGCATCTGTTGCGTTTGCATCAAAAATATTAAATAATATCCTTGCGTTTTCTTTTGCATCTCCGCCAACAATTGCCTCTATTGGAGCTTTGTTGATGCCGTAGATTTGTGGGTCTATCTCAAACTCTTTGACGACTCCGTCTTTGAGCTGTGAAGCGTAGGTAATACTGCTGAGGCTTATCTCATCCATCCCCTCTTTGGAGCTTACAACCATCGTAGAAGTCGCACCGTTTATCTTGAGTGCCTCTGCCATTTTTGGGACAAAATCTTTGCTGAAAACGCCAAGCATAGATTTTTTCACGCCTGCTGGATTTGTAAGTGGTCCGAGGATATTAAAGATAGTTTTCTCTGGTATAGTTTTGCGTACGGGCATGATAAACTTCATCGCAGGATGATGGTTTTGTGCAAACATAAAGGTAAAACCACTCTCTTCAAGGAGTCTCGCACTCTGCTCGATTGAGAGGTCAAGTCGCACACCAAGAGCTTCAAACATATCCGCACTGCCTGATTTGGAAGTGACAGAACGACTACCGTGTTTTGCCACGACACTGCCACAAGATGCGACTAATAGAGCAACCGTTGAAGAGATATTAAAAGAGCCTATTTTATCTCCGCCAGTGCCGACGATATCTATTGCTTGAGAGCGAAATTCCTCTGATATCGGTAAGGGAATTGCGAAACTTCGCATCACTTGTGCTGCTGCTGCAATAGCTTCGACACTTGTATCTGCATCAAGTGTCATCGAGAGTAAAAACTCTCGCATCTGCGCATCGTTCATCTCATGCTGAAAGAGTAAAGTAAACGCAGCCTTTGCTTCATTATAATTCATGAAAGCTCCTTAATATACTCATTTTGCAGAGATTTAGGAGTAGACTTTGCTGTTGGGATTTGAAGCACTTCATACTTCTTTGGATGTTCGAGATAGTTGATGGTGATGATAGTCCCGATATCGACGTTTTTACTCGCCTTTGCCACGACTCCATTGATAAGCACAACTGCGTTTGCTATCATATCCTGAGCAACAGAGCGACGTTTTGTGATGTTTACTGCGTTTAAAAATTTATCAATTCTCATTTATTAGCTTTTCTCATAATTTTTGCTTATTGTAGAGTAATCAAACTGAAAGAAATGTAAGAGAATGAGAAAGTTGGAACATTTTTTGCATGATATAGCGTTTTTTTTTATATAACTGTAGAGTTATCTACACAATTACTTATAGTTGTTCCTATGAAGTTAATGCAATAATACCCAGTTGTTGTACAAAATAGCTAGGATGCTTCTGCTTAATAGAGTATAATTCACACATGCAAAACTTCACACAAACACCTATGATAGAAATTATAAACACCCTACAAACGCAGCTCGAAACGCTTCACGCCAAAGAGATTGTTGCGTTTGAAGTGCTAAATCCTGATGTCGCTACTTCCATATACGCAGGAAACGCAGTCATTATTGAGGGGAGAGAGTACATCTACCGTGGCTATAAGGCTTGGGTGGATTTGGCGCAGATAGTTGGCTGCCGTATACTCACACCTACTCCAAACGCAGCACATACAGTTATCATAAGGTTTGAAAAGCTAAACGCAGATGTAAGCTTTCATAAAAGTATCACCAACAAAGAAGAGAAATACGGCATGGAGTCGATATTTTCTGAGATACATAAAAATGAAGAGCCTGCGTTTTTGGCACACTATCAAAAAGCCCTGCAAAACGCAACTATCAATAAACGCAGTCGTATCTTAAATCTCGGAGTCAATAGCGGGGATGAGTTTGACGTGATACAAAAGTATGCAAGCAACTTTGAAAACCTTGAGCTTATTGGTATAGACTATTGCGCATCGGCTATAAACGCAGCCAAAGAGAAGTTTCAAGCTTTTAAAAACATCACATTTATCAACCATGACATCAACGATTTGGCTTCACTGGAGCTTGGTACTTTTGATCTCATCATCAGTATAGGCACACTCCAAAGCTCAAATCTGGAGTTCAATCCGCTTTTTATGTCTATCGTGCAAAACCAACTCTCCAAAGATGGAGCGATAATACTAGGATTTCCAAATTGCCGCTGGATCGATGGGGAGATGGTCTATGGGGCAAAGGTCAAGAACTACGCGTTTTCAGAGATGTCCCTGCTCTACAAAGATGTTGTTTTTTGTAAAAAATATCTCCAACAAAAGAAGTTTCGCGTCACAATCACTGGCAAAGATTATATCTTCATGACTGCTACTTCTATACGAAAAAAAGAAAGCAAGTAGCTGCGTTTAGGAAGCAAATCCGCTGCTAAAGTTATCTTTGGCTACAACGATCTGCTTTTGTTTCTCTTTGCGTTTTGTATCTTTTTCTACAAAAATCTTTTTACGTGATTTTGGGTCCATCTCTGTATAGTACATCACAGCGCTGTAAGTCCCTGGAGTTGGCGTAAATACCTGTGCTTGTTCAGGATTCATCTGCAACTCGTCTCTCGTGAAGCGCTTGAGCTCATGCATATCTTTTTCATCACATCCAGGGTGTGCCGCGATAAGATAATAGGTCAAAAACTGGTTTTTGCCCTCTTCTTTATTGAGCTTGTCGTAGAGATGTTTAAAGTCCACGAGTTCTTGTTTTCCAGGTTTGCCCATGAGTTCTAGAACATGCTGTTGGGTATGTTCAGGTGCTACTTTCATCTGTCCTGAGATATGGTGCTTGACCATCTCTTTGAGATACTCATAGCCATGTTTTTTATCTGCGTTTATAAGGTCATAGCGCACTCCAGAGGCCACAAATGCTTTGCGCACTCCTTCGACTTCACGAACTTGTCGCAAAAGATTTATATTACGGCTATGGTCAACTTTCATAGACTTACACAGATGGCTTGCATCCACACAGCGCTGATGATCACAGGTGCCAAGTTTGAGTTTTTTATTACACTCATAGCCGTACATATTTGCAGTCGGTCCGCCGACATCTGAGATGATGCCTTTATAGTCTTTGTATTTATTAAACTCTTTGGCTTCTGCGAGGATATTTGTCTCAGAACGTGTGCGAATAGTACGCCCTTGATGCACACCAATAGCACAGAAGTTACACTCACCCCAACAACCATGATGTGTCATGATGGAAAACTTGATAGTCTCAAGACACTTTACTTTACCCTCTTTTGCGTAGTGGGGATGCAACTCTCTTGTAAAAGGAAGGTTAGAGTTTGCATCCATTTCATCTTCATTGAGATGGTCACACGGCGGATTTTGGATGAGAAAACGTGTATCAACCGGCTGACACAAACCCTTTGCTGCTATCGGATCGTTGTTGTCATAAAAAAGGTCAAAAAGGTCAATATATTTTTCTTTGTCATCCAAACACTCTTGGTGTGAAGGGAGCTGATGGTACTCATAAACTGGCTCTTTCGCGATGTAGCAAACGCCACGAATATCACGGTAGTCGCGTTTTTCGTCTATTGCTTTTGTGAGTTGCTCGAGTGCTATCTCTCCCATACCATAAACAAGCACATCTGCTTTTGCATCAAAAAGTATAGGTTTTTTGAGTTTGTCTGACCAGTAGTCATAGTGACTGACACGGCGTAGTGATGCTTCGATACCACCCAAAACAAGGGGAACGGTATCTTTAAAATGTCTTCGGATAAGGTTGCAGTAAACGCTAATTGCTCTATCAGGACGTTTGTTGTTCTTTCCACCAGGAGTATAATCATCAGAGTTTCGAAATTTCTTCGTTGCTGTATAGTTGCTCACCATACTATCAACACTGCCGCCACTCACACCCCAATAAAGTCTTGGCTCACCCAAACGCGAGATATCCACGTCACTGTTGATATCAGGCTGACCAATCATCCCGACACGATATCCCATACGCTCAAGCATACGCCCCACCATCGCCACACCGATAAAAGGAGAGTCTATATACGCATCCCCACTTACAAGAATAACATCACAGTAATCCCAGCCTCGTGCGTCCATCTCAGCACGCGTTGTTGGTAGAAAATCTTTTTCTTTGAAGGTATATGTCTCTTTTGCTGATGTATTTTGGGTGTTTTTGTTGCGTCTGCTCAATTTAAAGGCCTTTTATGCGAGTGAAAATGGTTATTTTATCAATTGTATGTATAATAATACAAAATAGATTTAAAATAAGAGATTAGTTATGAAGCACCCCTATAAAAATTTAGAAAACTTTACACTTGCGAGCCTTTTGGATCGCTCTATCAAACTCTATAGAGAGAAGGATGCTTTTGGCTACGTTGGCGAAGGAGCGATGAGTTACGCTGCGTTTGATCTACAAATCAAAAATACCGTAGCACTCCTGAGAAAAAATGGTATCAAAAAAGGTGACAAAGTCCTTTTATTGAGTGAGAATATGCCTCATTGGGGCGTTGCCTACTTTGCGACAACTTACTTTGGCGCTGTTATTGTTCCTGTACTTCCGGATTTTCACACTTCAGATGTACATCACATCCTCAGACACTCTGAAGCAAAAGCTGTTTTTGTCTCAGACAAACATCTAGCAACTATAGAAGAGTGTGAAAATAAAGCTATTGATTTTGTTGTCAATATCGAAAGTTTACAAATCATAGAAGAGCTGACAAAGAAGCATCACAAAGAGCAAGAGCCCAAAGAAGCGCTTCAAAAACCAAATGAAGAGGATTTGGCAGCCCTTATATATACTTCTGGAACAACAGGACACTCAAAAGGTGTTATGCTCTCACACAAAAACCTGACCACAAACGCAGTCTCTTCCTACTCAAAAGTCACTATCACTTCAGAAGATGTTTTCTTGTCTATCTTACCGCTTGCACATACGCTAGAGTGTACGGTTGGTCTTATTGTTCCCGTCCTTCATGGCTCAAGTGTCTATTATGTTGAAAAAGCACCAACTCCAAGCGTCCTTTTAAAAGCATTTGAGGTCGTGAGACCAACGATGATGTTGACTGTACCGCTCATCATAGAAAAGATATACAAGAATAGAATACTTCCGAAGTTTCACTCTTCATTTATTATGAGAACGCTTTATGGCATCGCGTTTTTCAGAAAAATACTCAACAAAATTGCAGGGAAAAAGCTCATCGAAACCTTTGGTGGGCGTATACGCTTTTTTGGTATTGGTGGAGCAGCTTTGTCTCCTCATGTCGAAGAGTTTCTCATTGAAGCGAAGTTTCCTTATATTATTGGCTATGGACTCACAGAGACAGCACCGCTTCTAGCAGGCTCTGTTCTTGGAGAAAAAGTAAAACTCAGATCGACTGGTACTGCGTTTGCTGAGGTCATCATCAAAATAAAAAATAAAAATCCACAAACAGGTGAAGGAGAAATTATTGTCCAGTCACCAGGTTTGATGATGGGATACTACAAAGATGAAGAGAAGACAAAAGAGGTTATCAAGGATGGTTGGTTCTACACGGGAGATCTTGGATATATGGACAAGGAAGGATTCTTATTTATCAGTGGAAGAAGCAAAAATGTCATCATTGGTCCTGGCGGAGAAAATATCTATCCAGAGCAACTGGAATCTATTATCAACGAAAATGAAGGCGTTGTCGATGTTTTAGTCTTAGAACAAGAAGGTAAAATCGTGGCAAGAGTCCATTTGGACTATGAACTGATTGACAAGATGTTTCATGCAGATAAAATGCCTGACGCAAAGGTCAGAGAAGATATCGCAAAGCACCTTGAAGCTATGCGCCTACATATAAATTCGCAAATCTCTTCTTTTAGCAAGATTTCAAAGTTTATAGAGCAAATAGAGCCCTTTGTCAAAACTCCAACCAAAAAGATCAAACGCTATCTCTACACAGAATAGATAAAGGAGAGAAGATGCAACGCATAGAAAAGATGCTCAAAGATGGTGAGTCGATCTTAGCTCAGGCTGAGATTTCAAAAACTTTTTACAGCAGTATTGCTTCACTCTATGCGCTTGGAGCACTGCTTCTTTTTATCGGGTATGAGTATGAGATCGGTGTCATCGGTGCTGTACTTGTTATCAGAACTTTTTATGTCAATCTGCATGAGATAAAAGAGAAGGCATCCTATCACTGTATCTTGACAGAAAAACGTCTCATCATCCTCAAGGGACATAAAAAACGCGAGATATTTCCTATACAGCTTGCAGATATCCGTACCATCTATATCAAACCAGTAAGTGAGAGATTTAAAAATATCATTGATGTAGGTACGCTGGAGGTTTTAACGACTTCGGGTGGAAGATTTGTCATCAGTAATATCAAAGAGCCCTATCTCTACCACCGAGCGATTATTGGAGATATTGTAAGTGCTACGCACTACTCCAATAAAAGAAAAAATCACTAATAAAAATCTTAGCTAGTCAGCAACTCTATAGATCAGTTGCCCTGCAAGTTCCATATAAACACTTTTTTTGAGGTCATCCATTTTATCCATATTGTTGATGCAGTATGACTTGATAGCTCTATCTAAGGTGTCATAGTCATAAGTTTCAGCAAGCATCATCTCCATCGCAGCGATACGCTCTACCAAAAGGTCAAACTCATCTTGTCTGAGGTCAACACTTGTTTGATTGTGTATATCCCAATATCTTGAACGTGGTGTTCCTCTAAAAATATCATCTTCGTCTTCAAATAATGCGTCAAATTTGCCCATATTTTTATCCTTATGTTTTTGAAATTTTATCTAAAATATGAAGGAGTTTTATACTATTCTCTTGTTAGTTTATTTGCTTTACATTACTAAAAGGAATAAAAGAAGAGTTCGGACTCTGCCTGAGAAGGCAAAATCTGAAATAGAAGATTAAAATTGTGGTTGAACGAAAGGGATAACTTGTTTTTTACGGCTTAAAACACCTGGAAGCCACGCTTGAGAGTTCTCAAGTTTTACATTAAACGCAGCCTCTATTTTAGTTGCATCATCGCTAATGACGAGAAGTTTTGAGCCTTCGATCATGATATCCGTCAAAAGAACCATAATAGTATGAAGTCCGCTCTCCTCTTTTAATTTTGCCATATCTTCAAAAAGATCATCAATACGGTCATCAAGTGCCGTAATATCTACCATTTCAAGCTGATTGATACCGACTTTCGTACCATTCATATCAAACTCTTTATAGTCTCTTGTATTGAGATTTCTTGCACTCGCACCTTTTACCGCAGATTTTGCTATAAACATCTCCATAGCAAGCTCTTTATAGTTCTCAACACCACATATCTGTGCAAGCTCTTTTACGGCTTTTGTATCTACTTTTGTACATGTAGGAGATTTGAAGATAACTGTATCACTGAGGATAGCGAGCATCATCATTCCTGCGATATCTTTTGGTATCTCTATTTTGTGGTGGTCATACATCTCTTTTACAACAGTGTTTGAACAGCCTATTGGGCGTATCCAGCACTCAAGAGGAGTATCAGTCGTCAAATCTCCAAGCTTATGGTGATCGACAATACCTAATATCGTAGCTTCCATGATATCTTTTGGAGCCTGTGCTTTGTCAGAAAAATCTATGATGTAGACATTCTCACCCGCAACTGAAGTTTTCAGTTCAGGCAGCGTCCCGCCAAATTTGTTGAGGATAAACTCAGTTTCAGCAGAGATTTCACCCTGACGAGTCGGGATACAATCTTCACCAATTTGATTTTTAAGATAAGAAAGAGAGATAGCGCCTACGATAGAGTCGCTATCAGGGCTTGTGTGTCCAAAAACATATGTTGACATTTTGATAACCTTTGTAATATTTTTCGTAATTATACTGAACTTTTTTTAAACGCGATTAGTCTATGCGATAGACTTGCGCTACTCTTGAGCCATCTTTGATTATTTTGACTCTATCACCTGCAAAGATCTCTTTGCCTTTTGCGATGACGACGACATTATCCCCGTTGTCAAGTTCTACTGTAAGTTCACTTGCGTTTGCTTTACCTATCTCATTTCCCGCATACGCACCAGCCAAACCACCGCCAAGAGTAGCGAGTGTTCGACCACTTGCTCTCCCCATAGTAGAGCCCACAACTGCACCGATTATCGCACCTAAGAATTTTCCGCTTCCATCGTCACTAATGATGACCGGACGGCTTTCTATCACAACACCCGTATCGTATCGTTTGATTTGATTGTAGCTGTTGCCATCATACTCAGGACCATTATTTGTTGCACATCCGCTTAGTAAAAGCATTGACGTAGCAGCAATTATACAAATACTCTTTTTCATTTAAAACTCCTTGAATTTCTAGTGTTTTACTTGATTCATTATATCACCACTTGAAATATTTATAGATAATAATATTAATATTGTTTAATATGCTTATGCTTTTAGAAGTGGTAACTTATCTAACAGAGCTTCACAATATTCCCATTGCTCAAGCGTCTCTTTGAACTTATTTGGGATTGCGTTTACACCCATATATGCGCCCAAAACCATACCAATTGCGATAGCACGCGAAGCATTATCTCCACCTACCATTGCGTTTGCTTGAAGTGCTTTGATAAGCCCATCTTCTTTATCTGCGTACTTGAGTATAAAGTATACTGCGCCAGGAAGTGTTCCCTCTGTAGGACTAGCTTTTCCTACTTTGATAGGCTCACTTCTACCGACATCCCAAAGCCGTGCCATACTCGTAATAGCCAGATCATCACTAAAAAGCTCATGATGCAGGGCTGCGTTTTCATCTGATTCTTCTTTATACTTTGCAATTGCCTGTGCTACTTTTTGCTCAAAAAAGCCACCCATCTGTACTGCAACCATCTCTATAGCATCTGCTGGGGTTTGTCCGTTTAAAACGCGATGTGTCACACGAGCGAAAAACTCTCCCCCGCCAAGTGCCTCTGCGTTTGTGTGTGTAAACATCACTTTTCTCGCCACATCAACAAGTTCATCTTCACTCTCATAATATCCATGCGCAGCCACATGACGAATCGCCATTGCGTTTGAGATACCGCCAAGACGCTCAACAGGCACACCCTGACGCACTTGCGCGTAGGTCTCCTTTGTCATTGTGCATATCCATGAACCCCAACCATTTTCCAAGCGTTTCATCCAGTGTGGAATCATATTTGGCACAGAAAAAGGACGCGGTGTATCAGAAATGGCCGCTAAATGTTCAAGGACTAAAATATTATAATCTCCATAATCCGTAGTGCCGCCTGCACTTTTTCCAGGATGGTAGTTCCGCTGACCCCAACCTATGCCATGCGTCTCTCCGCCCATCATCTCCCCAGGAGACATAAACTTCTCTATTGGTTTTTTTCCATACGCTTCATAGATTTTTTTGGCATCATACTCATAGTGAGAGCCTAGACAAAGAGCATCACCGACGATAGCGCCAAAAAATGCGCCTTTTATTGCTTCTTTTTTTGAGGGAGTATTCATAAGCTACAATCCTAATATTTTTCTTGATTGTAACGCAGGAAGATTTATTTTTGCTATTTATTTTTTGCTGAGAGATTTTCTAATGTGCAATTAAACTATAACACATTAGAAAGAGAGATTATTTATTATGAAACGCAAGCTCTTTTTCGAGGTAGAAGCCTGTATAAGAGCCTGTTTTTGTATGACTTTTTGCCATAGATTCGGGTGTGCCCTCATCAATGATAAGCCCACCGCCTGAGCCGCCTTCAGGTCCCATATCGATGATATAGTCTGCGTTTTTGATCATATCAAGATTGTGCTCGATGACCAAAACACTGTTGCCGAGTTCTACAAAGTTGTGTAGTACATTTGTAAGTCTGTCCACATCCGCGAAATGCAGTCCCGTCGTAGGTTCATCAAGGATATAAAGCGTTTGTCCCGTATCTTTACGGCTAAGCTCTTTAGAGAGCTTGATTCTCTGCGCTTCACCGCCTGAGAGTGTCACTGCGTTTTGTCCAAGGGTGATGTAACCAAGTCCAACATCGACTAAAGTCTGCATTTTCAGCTCTATCTTTGGTATTGCTTTGAAAAACTCGTAGGCTTCATCAACGCTCATGTTGAGTACATCTGAGATTGTTTTTCCTTTATAGAAAACTTCAAGCGTTTGCTTATTGTATCTATGTCCGTTACAGGCGTCACACTTGACCATAATATCGGGCAAAAAGTGCATCTCGATTTTGATTTGTCCTTCGCCTTGACACTTTTCACAGCGTCCACCTTTAACATTGAAACTAAAACGCGAAGAAGTATACCCGCGTATTTGAGACTCTTTTGTAAGGGCAAAAAGATTACGTATCTCATCCATCACACCCGTATAGGTCGCAGGATTTGAGCGTGGAGTTCTGCCTATTGGACTTTGGTCAAGATAGATAACTTTATCTACATGTTCAAGGCCATTTATCTCGACACCTGCGACTTTGTTGACTTTTCTCGCATGGTTGAGGAGTTCTCTTGCTGTCGGTAAAAGTGTCTGCAGTATCAGTGAACTCTTTCCGCTTCCGCTGACGCCCGTGATACAGACAAAGTTATTGAGAGGGATTTTTGCGCTGAGCTCATGGATATTATTGAGGCTTACGTTTTTGATCTCTATAAACTTCTCTTGAGGACGTCTGTAAAAATACTCTATCTTTTTTCTGCCAAACATATAATCAGCTGTAAGCGTTTTTGCTTTTTTGAGTTCTGCTAATGTTCCGCTAAAGACCACCTCTCCACCGAATTTTCCTGCACCACTTCCGATATCAACAATAAAGTCTGCGTTTTCTATCGTCTCTTTATCATGTTCAACAACGATAACGCTATTGCCTTTTTCTTGAAGATTACGGAGAGTTTTGATAAGCTTTTGTGTGTCTCGCTCATGTAGACCGATACTTGGCTCATCCAAAACATACATAACACCCGTCAATCCGCTTCCTATCTGAGAAGCGATGCGGATACGTTGTGCTTCACCACCACTTATCGTTCTCGCATCACGTCCGAGAGTTATGTAGCCCAATCCTACATCAAATAAAAAGTAGAGACGCTCACGAAGTTCATTGAAGATTGGAGCCGATATCTGTGAGCCTTTTGCATCAAGTGTGCTGAAGTTTTTATCATCAGCAAACCACTCGTAACTCTTTGCGATAGGCATATCTAAGATATCCGCAATACCTTTTCCCCCGACTTTTACAGCCAAAGACTCGCGTTTGAGTCTATGCGAGTTACAGATATTACATACTTTTTCACTCATATAATCAGCGAGCTCTTTTTCATCTTTGAACATATCATAAGCAATACGTACGATTCCTGGCCACATACGTTTAACAGTATGGTTTTTCCATAAAAACGCAACTTCTTCTATGCCGCCATGAAGTATTGCTTTTTTCTGATGCTCTTCAAGTTCACAATAGGGTACATCTATAGGAATCTCATTTGCAGCACAAAAACCTTTGAGGAAAGTGAAGTAATAGCCTTTGTTAAAGCCATAAACAATCTTTACAGCACCTTTTTCAACACTGAGATCCTGATCGATAATCTTCTCCTGATCAAGCGCATAACGCAGCCCTAAGCCATCACATTCACTACACGCACCCTTTGGTGAGTTAAAAGAAAATGAAAGTGGTTCAAGAGGATCAAAACTGATTTTACAATCAAAGCAAGCGTTGTGTTCTGAATAATGCATATGGTTTTTTGCTAGTCCCAGTTCTTCGTGGTTGAGAATCTCTATCTCAAGCTCTCCGTAACTCTCTTTGAGCGCTTTTTCGACATCTGCGGCGATACGTTCTTTATTCTCTTCTTTGACGACAACTCTGTCTATAACGACTTTTATCGTATGTTTTTTAGTCTTACTAAGCTCTATCTCTTCGTCCAAACGCACCATCACACCATCTATCATAGCGCGGACATACCCTTTATGCACGAGTGATTCGAGCATATCTGCGTACGAGCCTTTTTTTTCATTGACAAGCGGAGCCAGTAGGACAAGTTTCGCACCTTCTGGGAGTTTTGCCACCTCGGCGATGATGTCAGAAGCACTCATTTGTGAGATTATTTTGCCGCACTTATGACAATGCTGTGTACCGACACGTGCATACAAAAGTCGTAGATAATCATAAATCTCTGTGATTGTTCCTACCGTTGAGCGCGGATTTTTAGAAGTTGTCTTTTGATCTATCGCGATAGCAGGTGTGAGCCCTTCTATCTTATCAACATCAGGTTTCCCGACACGGTCAAGGAACTGTCTTGCATACGAAGAGAGAGACTCCATATAACGTCTTTGACCCTCCGCATAGAGTGTATCAAACGCAAGAGTAGACTTTCCGCTTCCGCTTAAGCCGGTCATCACAACAAGCTTATTTTTTGGAATCGTTAAATTAATATTTTTTAAATTATTTTCTCTTGCACCTGTTATCTTTATCACATCTTTGTTCTTCATGAAAATCCTCTATAGAAATACTCTTTGTCCTAAATAGGAGACAATTATAATATAAAAAAATACCAATAATCTTCTTTGTAAGACGACATTAACTCTATCTTTTAATAAAATCCCAATATAAACACCAAGTAAAGATGCAATTGCAATCGGGAGTCCTTTTTCATACTCTATATGCCCTGCTGTAGCATGCGAAATAAAACCGGCGATAGATGAAAAGACAACAAAAAAGAGGCCTGCCGAAATAGCACTCTTGAGCGGAACATAAAAGTATCCAACCAAAATAGGAACTAAAATCACACTGCCCCCGACACCAATAGCAATACTAGCAGCACCTAAAAAGAAGCCTAAAACAAAGAGTATCACTTTGTTGACTTCGCGTTGCGTTTGATGCTCTTTTGTCTTAAAAAAAAGGCGCAGTAATGCAAACGCAGCGAAACCAAAAAAGATGATCTCCAGAGTCTTGTCTTCAAAGCTCGATGTTATCAAGCCGCTAAGAAGCGCACCAAGAGAACCACCGATACCTATAGTCATAACCAGACCCAAGTCGAGTGTTTTGTTTTTATGATTGAGATAACTTCCGTACATAGAGCTAAAAACCATCTGCAAAACAGATGTACCCATAGCCATCTTCGTCTCAAATCCGAGAATCAGCAACAGAGGTACTAAAATAGTACCGCCACCTATGCCAAAAAAACCAGATAAAAATCCAACGATGATACCAACGGAAATTAATTCAAACATAAACGACCTAATCTTTTTTGAAATTCTACTCCAATGCGCCTTTAGTGTAGTTGTATCTTCCCTTCATTGGGTATTTTAATTTTACTTTGAGATTGCATAAAGTATAATCTTTTCAAATTAAAGGCAATAAATGTTAAAAACCATAATAGAAGCTTGTGAAAACTTTTGTCAACATCAAATCCGCCTACCAAGCACGATTGAAGATATACAGACAAAAAAGAGAACACTTATTGCTTATCTAGATATAAACACCGCTGATGGCAGACAACATAGAGTCTATATTGCTGCAGAACCAAGTTTTGTACAAAGAGTTTCAAAACTTTTTCTAGAAGAAGATGAGAGTGATGAGGAGACTTTGATAGATATGATTTTAGAACTAGCAAACCTTATCGTAGGCAGTGCAAAAGTTATTGCAGCTGAGAGTGGTGAGAGTTCATATACTATCGATACCCCTCATTTTTTAAAAATAGATATTTTTGATTTTTCATATGATTTTTCTAAAACTCTTAGAGTAGAAAATGATGCGATTATTATAGCTATCAAGGAATTAAATGGCTAAGAATAAATATAAGCACAAATATGGTCATGAAGATCCTCTATTTGATGCACAAAAAGAACTCTCATGGATGAATTACTCAGGGCTTTTAGATATGGAAGTCGAATTTATCGCCGATCTCGGAGAGACTGAACTCAGTGTCGCCGAGATACTCAAACTGGAAAAAGGATCTATCATTGATCTCAAAAAGCCAGCAGGAGAAAGTGTAGAGTCTTATGTAAATGGACGTATACTTGGTAAAGGCGAGGTGATGGTTTATGAAAAAAATCTAGCTATTCGTATCAATGAAGTACTTGACTCCAGCGGCGTTTTATACCACCTTTCAAAAGAGAGACTATGATTAAACTTCTTCTTGTTTTTTTACTGCCTATGACAATATACGCATCGAAAATACTCAGCTACAACATTTATGACAGAACGGATAGAGCAGATGTCATGATCACATTTGATACTCCATACGATGGGGTGATCAAACAAAGTGCCAATGATGCGAACATTATCATTAAACTCTATGGAGCAACTGTTGAGTCTCCTAAAGTAAAAAAACTCACATCACAGTATCTTTATAAAATCAGTATAACGCAAATGTCTGATTATGTGCAGATCGTTGCTTCTATAGCCTCTTCTGTAAAACTGATTGCTTCAAAAACATCTGATGCTTATGGTCTAAGACTGCGTTTTACTACAAGCATACCTGCAGAGGCTAAAGCAGCTCCAGAAGTCGAGGTTGAAGAGAATCCTTTAGCATTACTTCCTACAAAAAAAGATGATCCGCTTAGTGATAATTACTATATGGTTATTATTGTTCTAGTCGTTGGTATTTTAATCCTATTTTTCATCAAAAGAAGAATGTTGACAGCGCCTAAAGCTAAAGCTCAGTCATCATGGTTATTTAATGCCAATAACCATGATGAGGATACTCCAACGCTTCAAACACCAGTAGCAGCTCCAAGCCAAACGCAGCCTAATGCTAATAATATGAATATGAAAAGTAGTGAGTTAAGCGACATATCTATACGCTTTCAAAAATCTATAGATCGTGATAACAGCGTAGTACTACTTGAATTTGCAGAACAAAGCTATTTAGTTTTGATGGGGAAAAATAATCTTTTACTGGATAAATTTACGGACAATAAACCCGTGAATCAAGATGATTTTGAAAGTATTCTCAAAAACAGACACCAAGAACTTGATGATTTTTTACGTGTTCAAAGCAGTGAACCTAAAGAACCATTACAAGCCTATAAAGAGCGAGCCGCTTCCCTACTCTATTCAAACGAATCATAAGAAGATATCTGAATCTTATTATGATTCAGATGCTTCAAACCTCTCTTTTAATAACTTCTCAATAAGCTGTAAATTTTCTAGACTTAATTGATATGATGGATTCATCATTTTACTTATATGATAGACTTCAGTCACTGTAATTCCATAAGGATCTTTTTTCTCTTTGACAACTTCATTCTCTTCATTAAAAGAGTAAAGGTAGAGAGTCTTTCTAGTTTTTTGAATATAATAAGTAAGTACGATTTCATCACTGTGTTTTTTTTCTAAAGCAACTACAACCATCTGCTCTGAGTTACATTCGCTCTCGCTCAATTTCAGTAAATCTTTAACATCACGAATATTTACATAACCGATATAAAATTTATTGTAAAGATCATGATATCTTTGAATTTTATAATTCATCAAAAAAGTCATATCAATAACATGCTTTTTATTCGAACGTATTGTTTTTGTAATCCAAGACATCGTATTGTAATAACGGAACGGATGGAGCTTCAAAGAACTCGCTTCAATCAGTTTTGGTGACTTTAGCTTATCTTTTGGAGAGAGTTCTTTTTCATCAGAATTAATGACATAGTCTAGAACGCTCTGTGCAGAGAATTCTTTTGTCAGCCATACCTTACAGTATGATGGGAGTTGTTTTGTCCCTGTAGCACCATCATTGAGAATTATAAGTGACTTGATCTCATATTGAGGAAAAATGATCTCCAAGAGTGCTTTTTTCTTGCGTAATCTTTTTCGTAATTTTAAAACAGACTTAACAAGTGTCATCTCTACAAAATAAAGTTCTTTCTTTTTTGTAATAATGATTGCATCAAACTCACTTATCTCTCTACTCTTAGTTCTATAAACAATCTGTTGTTTTTCACTTATAGAGAGTGTATTCGCATGCGCTTTTTGCTTATTTTGATGAAAGCCCTTAAGGACAAATTTTTCTATATCATTATTATCAATAACATAACGCAAAAGCTTTTCATAGGCATAATTCTCAAAAACTTCTCCCTCAAAAGAACGAAACGAACTTAAATATGCAGGATCTTCTTTGTCTATATTTTTACGGATAAGGGAGAGGAGATGTTTTGTGTTGTATTTGTAATGGTAGAGGTTATCGTAGATATCGCTTTCGTCCAATGATTGGATAGATTTGCTCATATCCAACATTATGAAACCATCTCGCTCGTCTGAAAAAAGTCATCTAATACTTTTCTAAATTCAATAGGATCCGAGATACTATTGACATCATTTCTTAAGATTGAAGCACCTCGATAACCTTTAGAATATGTATGTGTGTGTTTTCTGAACATTGGGACTCCATGGCTTCCGTAAAACTCTATCATCTTATCAAAATGTTCCATAATGATTTCATGCTTGAGTTTAGCGTCTATATATTTACTACCTGTACGTAGCTGATGAAAGATCCAAGGTGCACCAACCGCACCACGGCCTATCATTACTCCATCTGCTCCAGTATGTTCTAAAACCCATTGTGCTTTTTCGTACGAGTCAATATCACCATTTGCTATAACAGGTATCGAGATTGCGTTTTTAATCTCAGCTATTGCATCATAGTCTACAGCAGCTTTAAATTTTCCAGCACGTGTTCTCCCATGAACAGCTAAAAAATCAGCACCACTGTCTTCAACCATTTTCGCGATATCTATGTGGTTCTTTTTTTCAAAGCCAAGTCGTATTTTCACACTAGTCAGTGGCTTATTGGAGGTATTTTTTATAGTCTTGATTATTTCACCCATGAGAGGGAGATTAAGTAAAAGGGAACTCCCACTACCATGTCCTACAACTTTTGGAACAGGACAACCACAATTGAGATCTATGATATCTATCCCAGATTGCTCGTTTAAAATCTCAACAGCACGTCTCACAACATCAATCTCAGCACCTGCGATCTGGACAGAATAAGGATCTTCTATGGGTGATTTTTCTATCATATGAAAAGTTTTTTCAGAACCGTGTGCAAGTGCATTTGAACTCAGCATTTCGCTCACAGTCAAATCGGCTCCGAACTTTTTTACAACACTTCTAAATGGAAGATCTGTGTAGCCCGCTAAAGGAGCGAGTACATAAATAGGTTTTTCGAAAGAGAGTTTTTCAATCATCTAGATAAATAGGCTTATATCAAATTTTTGATTATGTTTTCGCAATGCACTATATGCTTTAAATTTTAAAAACTCATCGCTCTGAGAATTATGCAATATTTCAACTGTCGGCTCTAACATCTCTAAATCAAAAAGAGTAAAGAGATATGCTTCCATCACGTTCTCATCTTCTTCTGAGAGGCTTTCAAAGAGTTTGATTCTTTGTTCTGGAGAAAAACCGGTAGAGAGTGCCTTAGAGATATCAATATACTCTTTTGCGTTAAAATCTAGTGACCTACACATCGCCATAAGTGACTCATTAGATATCTCTAATCTATTTTCAATAGCGTTTACACGTACTAAAATCTCAAAAAGAGCTTTTTTGTTTAAAAACTGTTTGAACTTTTCAATAGCATATAAAGGAGAAATTTTCACAAAATCAGTATATGCATCTTTACATAACTCTTCATCATACAACTCAGATTTACTAAGAATCTTCTCAGCACTTAAAAGACCTTTATTGTATCTATTTCTATTGTTCAAAGCGACAAGTTTATTATTCGCTTTCAAGGAATATTGCTTCAGTTCTACAACTTCTCCTGCGTTTATCTCTTCAATAATTTTTATAACTTTATTAAGTTTTTCATTCTCTGTATCTGGACTAAGATTTGAAGTTGGAAAAAGCATTGAATTACGTACAATAGATCCTAAAAGTTTATATCGAGGAGTTTTATACGAATAGACTTTATCTTCTCTTCCTAAATAAGAGTCAATAATAGAATCCATGATTTTCTCATAGTCTTTCTCAAATTTTCTCATTTTTAAAGTGCCCATAAAAGAATAGAAAAATATATGAACAAGTGTCAGGATATAAAAAATAGCCAATGGAACAACAACCCACAAAGCTATTGATAAAGAGGGGAGTGGAACTCCAAAAAAATCTAAACCAATACTCTCTTGAGTTACATAAGCATAGACATACCATCCTACTAATGTAATAAAAATAAGTGCTGCCATTGTATATTTTTTTATTTGCATAATAATCCTTTTATTTTGTTTTTTCTACGATCTCTCTACAGTCGATGCAGTATAGCGCATGTGGCTTTACTTTTAAGCGTTGAAAACCTATATCATCTTCACACATCTCACAAATACCATATTCACGACTTGCTATTTTACCAAGTGCGAGACCAATTTCACGCAACTCTTTTTCTTGTTGCTGTACTATTGCTCCCTCAACCATGGAGCTATTATTTGCTGAAGCATGATCGCCTTCATCATTTAATTCTAATGAATTAAGTTGCCTTATCTCTTCATTAACCCCTGAAATGTTTTTAATTATCTGAACTTTACGGCCCTCTAAAATCTCTTTAAAGTAGTTTAACTCACTTGCTTGCAATTTCTTTCCTTACTTGTGATATGGGTGGTTACTTAAAATGGAAAAACCCCTATATATTTGTTCTAGTAAAACTGCCTTTGCAATTTTATGACTCATAGTGATATTCCCTAAACTTATAACTGCATCACTCTTTTTTAAAAAAGTGTCTTCAAATCCATAAGCGCCACCTATGAAAAATTTCACCGACATTCTATCATTTAATAGCTTACTAAAGTCAAAACTGTCGATTAATTTTCCATCAGGATGCAAAGCAATAGTATAATCGCCCCCTAAATAAGGCTCTAAAACCCTTGTATAAGCCTGTTTTGAGGCTTCCGGTGAAATAGTGTGTGATTTTGCTACATCTTTTGGAAAAAGCTCTATATCTTCTATTTTAGCAAAGCGTGAAATCATTTTTATAAGATCTTTATAGAGAGGATCATAAATAGTTTTTTCTTTTTTTGCTATGGAAATAATATCTATTTTCATTCTATAATAGCCCGCTTCCTATAACATGATATGTAACATTTTGAAAAGTATCACTTTTTTTCACTCCACCAATAGCCGCTACATAATGTTTAGATTCAGAAGCAATGTGGTCAAGTCTGTCACCGAGAATATGGCTGAGATCTTTCTTTGTATTTGTCTCTCTATACGGACCTAAACCAATATAGTTTAAGTCCATCTCATTGGCTTGTAAAACTTCTTCTGTATTGTGGGTAGAAATACCTAATATTTTATCTTTTCCTATTACGTTTCTGATTATCTTGACAGCTTTTACAATCTCTTTATCAATTTTCTGTAAATCTTCCTGACCTAAATGAACACCATCACAATATTCAATAAGTTCATATTTATCATTAATAATTAAAAATCCATCGTACATTTTTCTGATTGCTATAAGTTGCTGTTTTATAAAAAGAATATCTGCATGTTTATTTCGATATTGAATAATCTCAGCGCCATTATCTTTGGCAATCGAGATATATTTTTCTAAGGATATACCTTGAATATCAAGCATATCTTGATCACAAAGTGCATAGAGTCTCATACTACGCTTTTAGAAATTTAAGAAGGTCTGAGAGTGTTTTTTTAAGATTATTACGATTAACAATCATATCAATAGAACCTTTTTCAAGAAGGAACTCTGCTCTTTGAAATCCATCAGGAAGTGCCGAACCGATAGTTTGCTCGATAACTCTTTGTCCTGCGAAACCAACAAGAGCACCTGGTTCAGCAATAATAATATCTCCAAGTGTCGCAAATGAAGCAGAAACTCCACCCATTGTTGGATCTGTTAAAACAGAAATATATAAAAGATTGTGTTTTGCAAGTTTTGCAAGTGCTGCGGATGTTTTACTCATTTGTAAAAGAGAAAAAGTACTCTCTTGCATTCTTGCTCCACCACTTGCACTCAGGATAATCAAACCTTCTCTATTTGCAATAGCACGATTAACTGCTCGAACAATTTTCTCACCCTCTACAGAACCTAGAGATCCGCCCATAAAACCAAAGTCAAAAATAACGATTTGTGCACTCACACCATTCATAACAATTGATCCACTAACAACAGAAGATTTTCTACCAGTTTTAGCAAATCCTTCTTCTACTCTTTTTACATAGGCTTTACTATCAACAAATTTGAGTGGATCGACAGGCGTGAGATTTGCATCGTACTCGACAAAGCTCCCCTCATCTGCTAAAAGTTCAAGTCTCTCTTTTACACCTATTCTAAGGTGAAATCCACATTTTGGACATACATAATTTTGATTTTCTACTTCTTTGTAAAACATAAGAGCATGACAAGATTTACATTTAATCCAGTGCGCAGGTGCTTCTTTATTGGCTACTTGTACATTATCTTGTTTGCGGGAAAAAAGGCTTAATATATTCAAAAATTGTTCCTTACTATATGTTTGTAACCTCTTTTGAGGTCTAAATGAACAAAGATTATACCAGATTTATACTGAGGATGTGGAGTATTGAGTGTAAAAAAAGGAGTATCACCCACAAAAAGTGGGCGATGTGTGTAGAATTATTTCAGTAATGCGTTTGAAATGCTTTTTGCTGCCTCGCGACCATCTAGTGCAGCTGTTACAACTAAATCAGCCCCTCTAAAACAATCTCCGCCTGCATAAACACCTGCTGTTGTAGTCTCATGAGTAGCTTCATTGATGATGATGCCTCCCCATGAATTTGTCTCAATACCATTTTCTGCTAAGAATGAAGGCACAGCTAGATCAAATCCAAGTGACATGATGATAATATCTGCTTTAACACGTGTTTCACTTCCCTTGATCTCTTCCATTTTTTGACGACCACTTACATCTTTTGCACCGAGAGTAGTTTTCACAATCTCCACAGCGATAGCTTTGCCATTGTCGCCTAAAATAATCTCTTTTGGAGCAGCTAAGAAAGTAAAATCAACGCCCTCTTCCATTGCGTTTTTATACTCTTTTTTACTACCTGGCATATTATACTCATCACGACGGTAGAGACAGGTAACACTTTTGGCACCTTCACGTTTTGCAGTTCTGAGACAATCCATAGCAGTGTCACCACCACCGATAACGACAACATTAAGATCTTTAAAGTCAAATTGTTTATCATATTTTACTTTAAAGTTTTTCTTTTGTATCGCAGTAAGGTACTCCATCGCTTCATAGACATTCGCTGCGTTTTCTCCACTGAGTGAAGCTTTCTTTGATTTTGTAGCACCGACACCGATAAACATCGCATCATGTCTATCTGCTATCTCTTCAAAAGTGATATCACGGCCTACTTCACAGTTAAGGACGAGTTCAAGTCCACCTTCTTGAAGAAGTTTTACACGTCTCTCAACGATCTTTTTGTCCAATTTAAAGTTTGGAATACCATAGGTTAAAAGTCCACCTGCTCTATCACTTCTCTCATACATCGTTACAGCAATTCCTGCACGTAAAAGGTATGTTGCGCAAGAGAGTCCAGCAGGTCCGCTTCCGATAATAGCTACTTTTTTACTCGTTGTAATACCGGGAAAATCAGGCTTAAAACCTTGTCTAAAACCCTCTTCTGTAATATGTGTCTCGATTGAACCAATAGTAATTGCACCATGTCCGTCATTGAGCGTACAATCACCCTCACAAAGTCTATCATGTGGGCAAACCCTTCCCATTACTTCAGGAAAAGGTGATGGTTCATTTGAGAGTTTAAATGCAAACTCCAAATCTTTTTCAGCTATGGATTTGAGCCATTGTGGTATATAGTTGTGAAGTGGACATTTATTTAAACAAAAAGGATCGCCACATTGGATACATCTGTCACTTTGACTTGCAGCATCACTTGTGTTAAATATCTCATATATCTCCCCAAAATCCTTTGTTCGTTCAACAACCAATCTTTTTTCTGGATCAACTCTTTCAGTATTTAAAAATTCTCTCATATTAGTCTCCATTCTCTAGGTTAAGAGGTAGTTTTGTTAAATTTTTAGGGCGAACAAGCCAGAAGTTTCTCACTTCTACTCTAAAGTTCTCTAGCAACTCTTTACCTTTTTTACTTTGCGTTTCTACAACATAATCTTTTAGTAATCTTTTGAGTAGGTGTCTAGCATCAGCACCTTCATCCGTATCAATACGTATCGCTTCAACAAGTTCACGGTTCACGTTTTCAACAAAACTATGATCTTCATCATAAATAAATGCAACACCACCTGTCATACCAGCACCAAAGTTGATACCAGTACGGCCTAAAATTGCTACGATACCACCTGTCATATACTCACAAGCATTATCGCCAGTACCTTCTACGATAGAGATAGCTCCTGAGTTACGCACTGCATATCGCTCACCAACACAGCCTGAGATATAGAGTTTCCCACCTGTTGCACCATAGAGACAAGTATTTCCACCAGCACTATATCGCTCACCTTCGTTTTGTGAAGTAACGATTATTTTACCACCGTGCATACCTTTTCCAATGTAGTCATTTGCCACACCTTTAAGATAAATAGAAACACCGTTTATCAAGAATGCACCAAGTGCTTGACCCGCGATTCCTTGCAGTTGTATCTTGATCGTATCAGCTTTGAGCCCACTATCACCGTAATATTGAGCAATTTCACCACTTACAAGAGCACCAAAACTTCTATGAAGGTTCGTAATCTCTCTTGTAATACGAATAGGATGTTCAGGATGCTTGATAGCATGCATAGCTTCTTTGAGTACATCATGTTCAAACGCATTATCATCAAAAGGAGGATTGCTTGGCTGTTGACATGTATTAAAGCCTGATTCTTCGTGTAGCACTGAAGAGAAGTCGAATTTTTGAGCAAATTTGTCATCAACAACTTTAAGCAAATCAACACGACCTATCATCTCTTCCATCGTAGCATATCCAAGTTCCGCCATGATAGAACGAACATCTTCTGCTAAGAATGTGAAAAAGTTTATAACTTGATCCACATGACCTTTAAAAAACTCCTGACGTAGTTTTTCATTTTGCGTAGCAATACCAACAGAACATTTATTTACGTGACAAATACGAAGCATTTTACAACCAACGATTGTTAAAACTCCTGTACCAAACGCGTAAGACTCTGCACCTAAAAGTGCCGCTTTTACAACATCTAGACCAGTTTTGAGACCACCGTCCGTTTGAAGTTGTACTAATCCACGTAAATGATTTGCTTTGAGCGCATTGTGCGCTTCACTCAGACCCAGTTCCCATGGATTTCCTGCAAATTTGATAGAAGTAAGAGGTGCAGCACCTGTGCCACCATCACCGCCAGAGATAATAATCTTATCTGCATACGCTTTTGCAACACCAGCTGCGATTGTTCCTACACCAATAGTAGAAACAAGTTTCACTGCTACTTTTGCTTTAGGATTTACTTGTTTCATATCAAATATGAGTTGTGCTAAATCCTCGATAGAGTAGATATCATGGTGCGGTGGTGGTGAGATAAGTGTAACACCTGGAACTGTATGACGTAGTTTTCCAATAAGTGGAGAAACTTTATGTCCTGGAAGTTGTCCACCTTCACCCGGTTTTGCACCTTGTGCTACTTTGATCTGAATCTCTTCAGCACTTCTAAGATACGCTGGAGTTACACCAAAACGTCCTGATGCTACTTGCTTAATCTTCGAGTTTCTTTCTGTATCAAAACGCGCGGAATCTTCACCACCCTCACCTGAGTTTGATTGAGCTCCAATGCGGTTCATCGCAATAGCAAGTGTCTCGTGCGCTTCAGGAGAGATAGAACCAAGACTCATAGCAGCAGTTGCAAATCTTTTAAAGATTACTTCTTTTGGTTCTACTTCAGAGATATTGATGGCTTTTCTATCAGATTTAAGTTCAAAAAAGTCACGAATAAATTTAAGACCGCGTTTATTTACAATTGCGTTTAGTCTATCATAATCTTCTTTTTTGCCACTCGCTGAGAGCGCATGAATAGCATGAATAACAGCAGGACCGAAGTCATGGTGCTCTTGATCATTGTAAAATTTATAAAAACCACCAATATTTAATGGGAATATTTTATTAAATCCATTTTCTCTGAAAGCATCTGCATGATTTTTCGAGATTCTCTCATCAATATCACTATATGTAAGTCCGTGGAGAGCACTTTTTGAAGTCTCAAAACACTCTTCTACGATCTCACGAGAAAGACCAAGAACATCAAACAGACCTGCGTTTCTATATGATGCAATTGTAGCAATACCCATTTTAGACATTATTTTCAAAAGACCTGCGTTTAGGGCGCTATGAACTGCCTTAATAGCTTCTTGACAACTCATATTGATAGTATTTGATTTTTCTACTTGATCTACAACCGTAGTAAAAAGTAGATTTGGATAGACAGCACTTGCGCCATACCCTATTAAAATCGCGGCAGCATGAGAATCAACAACTTCTCCTGTCACAGCGATCATAGAGACAAGATGACGAATTTTTGCTTTTAAAAGAGCAAAATTTATACGTCCAACAGCCATTGCCATCGGGATAATTTTATTTGTTTTACTAAAATCTCTATCATCAAGGATAACAATTCGTGTTCCACCGTCTCTCACAGCACTGACTACTTTTTCAACCAAAGCATCGAGTCCGCTTTTCAACTCTCCACTATACGCAGTTGAAAATGTAGAGTTATGATAATAAGATTGATAACGAGGTGATTTTTTATCACCGAATGATTTTAATACTTCAAGCTTTTCACTTGTCATGATTGGTGAAATCGATTTTAAACGATGTGCATGTGTAGGCACTTCATCCAAAATATTGTGAATTTCTCCAAAGCCTGTATTTAAGCTCATGACAACTTTTTCACGGATTGGATCAATCGGTGGGTTTGTTACTTGAGCAAATTTTTGCTTGAAAAAATCTGTAAATGAACGTTGTTTTTGTGAAAACGCAGCCAACGGTGTATCATCACCCATTGAACCAACAGCCTCTTTTCCTTCTTTATACATTGGTTCTATAACTTGCTCAACAACCTCTTGTGTAATGTTGAAAAATCTTTGTCTCTCTATAAAGTTGTCTTTATTGAAATCACATGAAGTACCATATTGCTCTTCAATATGCTCTTGTAGATAGATCATGTGCTCATTAAGCCATTTCATATATGGATTTGAGCTTTTAAGATAGTCATCTATCTCATTGTTTTTAAGAATTTTTCCAAATTTGAGGTCAAGGCCTAACATCTCTCCAGACTGCAGACGACCTCTCTCTTTGATATTTTCTTCAGGAATATCTACAACACCGTATTCACTTGCTATAAGAAGGTTATCATCTTTTGTGATGATGTATTTTGAAGGACGCAAACCATTTCTATCAAGAACACAACCGATATAACGGCCATCTGTTACAGAAAACGCAGCTGGACCATCCCAAGCTTCAAAAACTGTAGAGTGGAACTCGTAAAATGCACGAAGTTCTGGGTCCATATGTGGAGCATTTTGCCATGCTGATGGGATAACTGCACGTACAGCTTTAAAGAAATCGACACCATTTACAATCAAAAATTCTAAAAAGTTATCTGCACTTGCACTATCAGAAGAGTTAAGCTGCAAAATAGGAAGTATTCTTTGGATCTCTTCATCTGTAAAAACTTCACTTTTGATAGATTCAGATTTGATCTCTACGTTGATACGATTACCTTCAACAGAGTTAATTTCACCATTATGTGCTACTGCACGAAACGGTTGTGCAAGTCTCCATTCTGGAAGTGTATTTGTAGAAAATCTTTGGTGAAAGAGTGAAAAAGATATTTTAAAATTTTCATTTTGTAAATCTTTATAGAACTCTTTAATATGCGTTGGCATAATAAGACCTTTATAAGAAAGAACCTTAGAGCTCATAGAAGCGATATAAAAATCTCTATCTTTAGTAAGTTTATGCTCAGATTCCTTACGGCTCAAGTATAAGAGTGCATCAAATCTGTTTGTTGCCATAATAGAGTTCGGAGTAATAAAAAGTTGCACAATATGTGGTAAAGAAGCAAGTGCCTGTTTTCCAAGAGCAATAGAGTCAACCGGTACATCACGGTGCAATACTACTTTAAGGTCATTTGCAGCACAGATCTCATCTATAATCTTTAAATGTGCTCTATTTTTTGTAAACACCGAAGCTACTGCAAACTGCTTTGGTAATTCTACTCCATGTTTTTCTGCTTCTTGGCGGAGAAAATCTACTGGCATGGAGAGTAAAAGTCCACTTCCATCCCCTGTTTTTCCATCTGCTGCAACCGCTCCGCGGTGCATCATTCTTTCTAGTGCCGTAACAGCATCATCTAGTACCTTGTAAGACGCCTTATTATTGATGTTGGCAACAAGACCAAAACCACAGTTGTCCTTAAAAGATCTTAATAAATCATGATATTCAACCATTTCAACTCCCAATTTCTATGAATGTCTAATACTATCTAAAAATAATTTAGATAACAATCCCTTAGCAAAAATGCAAACTTTGTATAAATTTAATCTCTTTTTAAAGAAACTTAGTCTATTTAGAGATAAGTGCCTATATTGTACAGTTTAAAGGTTTAAAGGAGTATAATATTGATACAATTTTTCAAAAAATATTTACAATTTGTGTAATTAGGAAGCAGTAAGTGGAAGGTTATATCATAAATCTTAACAAGGTCAAAGACGAAGACTTGATAGTCACAATACTATCAAAGGGCAGCTTAGAGACTCTTTATAGGTTCTATGGAGCAAGACATGGAGTCATCAATCTAGGCTTTAAAATAGACTATGAGATAGAACCCTCTTCTAAATCCACAATTGGAAGACTCAAGGATGTTATCCATATAGGTTTTAAATGGATACATGATTATAAACTCTTACGGCTTTGGCAAGATTTCACTTCTCTTTTTTATAAACATCTCAAAGAAGCAGAAGAACTCGGGGATTTTTACTTCGAGCTAATAAACAATGCTTCCAAAGACTGGAATAAACAAAATCCCAAACGTGTTGCTATTGAAGCCTATACCAAACTACTTGAGCATGAGGGAAGATTGCATAAAGAAAATGTATGCTTTTTGTGTTCACAAAAAATCAAAAAGAGTGAAATAACACTTTTACGAGCCTATCTTCCTGCACATAAATCATGTGCAAAAGTAGCACATATAAATGCCCATGGTATCAAAGAACTCTTTGAGAACAAATCTACTCTTTTTTTAAATGATGAAGAAGTTGATATATTGTGGAATCTATTACTTGAGGGCTTATAAACCCTCTATTTTTTAGCCACTAAAGAAGCAATCTTTACTTTTTCTCCGCGAAGGTTGATATCATCTCTCTCTTCATAATAGATAATATCTAAGCCAATAAATGAGTGTAAAAGCTCATTTTTTCTTAGAAGATAATCTAAATTCATGGTCTCATGCTTATAATCTCCATGCGCAAGAATAAAAGTCTCAAATACGATGATTCCACCCTCTTTGAGGCCATCTTTCATCTGAGAAACAAGACGACGATTAAGATAGTTAATATTAACAATTAAATCATATTTTTTAGGCGTGATATTGTACTTATCCAGATCTGATTCTATTTTGTTAATCGTAGAACTTTTTCTGACTTTTGAGAGTGCATAATCTGAAAAATCAACAGCATCCACTAAAAAGCCTTTATCTGCTAAAAAGTGTGTATTTCGTCCTGTTCCACAAGCGATATCAAGTGCTTGACCTACGACTGCGTTTACTAGATATTTTTCCAAAATATTTGACGTGCCCTCAGGCATAGGAAATTCCAAATACTTTTTATTCCATTTTTCTTTATCTTCGAACATTTCTCATCCTTTTTTAGACTTTTGTTCAAGAAAGTCTGTTTTTATAATCTTCGTATCCGAAATCTTTAATAATATCAAGTTTGCCATTTTTTCTATAAATAGCTAACGATGGTAATCTTATACCATTAAAAGTTGTATTTTTAACAAAAGTGTAGTGAATCTGATCTTCAAAAATAACTTTATCACCAATTTGTAAGGGTTGATCAAAGGAGTAATCTCCCATTATGTCTCCAGCGAGACAAGTGTTGCCACCAAATCTGTAGGTATAATCCTTCTCATCAGCCTCACCAGAACCGCGAACCATTGCACGGTATGGCATAGCAAGAGTATCAGGCATATGTGCTTCTGCAGAACTATCCAAAATTGCTACATTCATTCCGTTGTTAAAGGTATCAAGTACAGTTGCAACTAATGTTCCCGTCTGCCAACCGACAGCTTCACCTGGTTCAAGATAAACATCAACATCATATTTTGCTTTGAAGTTTTGTATCACTTCTATCAGTCGCTCAACATCATAGCCCTCTTTTGTGATATGATGGCCGCCACCGAAATTGATGTATTTGAGCTCTTTGAAATATTTTGAGAATTTCTCTTCAAAGGCATCTAAAACAGCCTCAAGCGCGTCTACATTTTGCTCACAGAGTGCATGAAAATTAAGACCGTCAACATATTCCAATACACCCTCATCAAAATTTGCCAAAGTCGTTCCTAAACGCGAGTAGATACCGCAAGGATTGTAGATGTCTTTTGGTGATGCTGAGTATTCTGGATTGATACGCAGAGAAATTTTGATATTTGGATTGATATCTTTAACTCTTTCTACATACTTAAAAAGTTGATTTGGTGAGTTAAATACAATGTCATCAGATATCGTAGCAATCTCGTCTATCTCTTCATCTTTAAACGCAGGTGAGTAAGTATGTACCTCACCTTTGAAATATTGTCGCGCCAAAAGTGCTTCATGCAGTCCGCTTGCTGTACATCCTTTGAGATATTGCTCTACCAGAGGAAAGGTACTCCACATCGCAAAACCTTTGAGTGCAAGGATAATTTTTGCTCCACTTTTATTTTGCACATACTCAAAAAGTTTTAAATTTTTTTCTAAAAGTTCTTCTTCGCAAATATAGCATGGCGTTTCTACGGCATCAAAATTGTGCATCATTTTCTTTTACCTCGTCTGTGAATTTTGTATATATGTTTGTTTGATACGTTTTGCCACACTCTCAAAATAGTGTGCATCAAGCCCCATTAAAGTGACCATATGACTTGCTTTATGAATAGATTCATTTGTCAATATCTCTTTTACATTAATGGCAGTTCGCACCACATCAAGAATCTCTATATACTCTTGCAGTTTCTCTGAATAATCTCGTTCGTAATCTAGACCTTTGAGCATCTGCACATAGAGCGGTTCCATATTCCAGTGATCAAAAAGTAAGGCCGAGAGATAGTAAGAAGATGTCCCACAAAAAGAGTCTTCATAATTGACAATATCTGCACAAAACGCAAGTCCATCTTTAAAATCTTTTATCTTTCCTTCGTGTGTGATGACTTTTGCCAAAATAAGTTTGCCAATTTCCATCATAAGAGCTAAAGGAGCAAGGAACTGTGCTCGTTTGAGATCGATTGTCGCATACCATTGAGTCAATAGCGTACTTTGTAAGTGACAGATATCATTGAATACTTCATTTGTTATATTGTAAGGTCTCAAATTTGCGACAAGTTTTTCATGCATAGCATAACTGATAACAAGTGCATAAATAATTTGTGTACCAAAGAGTGTGATGGCCTGATGTATTGAAGTAATTTGTCGATAAAAGCCATATGCGGGTGCGTTTATCATCTTGAGGATATTCGCACTTAAAAGCACGTCAGCTTCGATAATATTTCTCAATCGCGTTATATTGACATTATTCGCGCCACCTGCATAAAGTCTGCGTATCAATACAGCAGACTCTGACAAAGGAGGCAGAGATTCTATTGTATCGACAAGGCTTTTGAAATCCATATTTTTTAAGAGACTACAGCTCTTTTATCTGCCAAGGAAGACCTTGTGTGTTCATCTCTTCCATAAACGGATCAGGATCCATTTGCTCCATGTTAAAGACACCTACCCCGCTCCAAATACCTTTGAGCATCAGTTTTGCACCAATCATCGCAGGAACACCCGTCGTATAAGAGACACCTTGAGAGTTTGTCTCTTTAAAACACTCTTCATGATCTTTTACTTGGTAGATATAGATTTTTTTCTTCACGCCCTCTTTGATTCCCTCGGCTACGATACCGATGTTTGTTTTGCCTTTCGTTCTTGGACCAAGAGATGCAGGATCAGGAAGCAATGTTTTTAAAAACTCCATTGGAACGATTTTCATTCCTTTGTGTTCTACCTCTTCTATGCCTAACATTCCAACATTTTCCAAACACTTCATATGCGTCAAATAACTTTGACCAAATGTCATGAAAAATCTGATGCGTTTGAGACCTTTAATGTTTTGTACAAGTGATTCCATCTCTTCATGGTAAAGAAGATAAGAGTCTTTTGGACCAACCTCAGGATAATCCCACACCTGCATGATCTCCATTGGCTCTGTCTCTATCCACTTCCCATTTTCCCAGTAACGCCCTTTTGCAGAGACTTCACGAAGGTTAATTTCAGGGTTAAAATTCGTTGCAAACGCATAACCATGATCGCCTGCATTGCAGTCAAGGATATCAATAGTATGAATCTCATCAAAATAGTGTTTTTGTGCATATGCACAGAAAATATTTGTAGCACCCGGATCAAAACCAGAGCCCAAAAGTCCCATGATACCAGCTTCTTTAAACGCAGCGTCTCTTTCCCACTGAAGTTTATACTCAAACTTCGCTTCATCAGGATGCTCATAGTTTGCAGTATCGAGGTATGGCGTTTTTGTCGCAATACACGCGTCCATGATAGTAAGATCTTGGTAAGGAAGTGCCACATTGATAACGATACTTGGCTTACACGACTCGATAAGTTTGATAAGCTCCTCTGTATTGTCTGCATCCACACTCGCTGTTTCTATCGCTGCGTTTGGAAGCTCATCTCTAATAGCATCGCATTTACTTTTTGTTCTACTTGCTAAAACGATCTTTCCAAATACATCTGCGTTTTGTACACATTTATAGACAACCACACGACTTACTCCACCTGCACCTATTATCAACGTTGTTTTCATGAAAACTCTCTCCTTGAATAAATTATAAATATACATTCTTTTGAAATTGTAGCAACTCTAAGATGTGCACAAGCTGATAGTAGCACAAAATTATCACTAAAATATTACTGCGTTTTATACCAGATCAAACGCAACGAGTAAAACACTTATCCATATCAAAGCTGTGACAATAAGGCTCAAAAGAACCATAGTCGCACCGACATCTTTCGCCTGCTTTGCAAGGATATGATACTCAGTCGTCACCAAATCGACTACTCTTTCTATTGCAGAGTTGGCCACTTCAGCCAATATTGGAATAAAAAGAGACAAAAACAATATGCTCGAATGCGCAAAACTCAGGGGGAGATTCCATGCGACGATACCCATCACAAACAACATCAAAAGCTGCCATTTAAAAGAGGTCTCATTTTTAACTATATCTATAAAACCCTCTAGCGCGTACTTCCCATTTCTAAAAAGTGAGTGTTTTGGTTTATTGAGTTTCATTGTATTTCCTTGATTATTTTTCATTTTCTTTTTTCATTTTTGCAATTATATCGCGAAGCTCTTGTGCTTTTGTATCTTTTGGCAGCGCTGCTCCAAAATAGATGGATATCTCTCTTTTGGCGTAAAATCTTTTATCACTTTTTTTCTTATATTTAGAAAATAAGCTTCCAAAAAGCCCATCGATATAAAAAGGAATAATTACCCCTTCGTAATCTTGTGAGATAAGTTCATAGCCTCTATGAAATGTCCCAAGTTCTCCATCTTGACTGATTCCACCTTCTGGAAATATAGCAACCATTCTACTGCGTTTGAGTCTTTGATGTGCCTCTTTAAATGCCTCTTTAGAGGCTTTTTTAGATACGGGTATTGTCTCACCTTTTTTGAAAAAATGACGAAAAAACTTCCAGTTGTGAATATCTTTGTCCATCAAAAAGTTTATACGTCTCTCAAAAGGCAACTGTAGAATGATCCAATCTAGCCAACTTACATGATTTCCTAAAAAAAGTACCGCACTCTGTGATGGAACATTTTCAAGTCCATGATACGTGTAGTGATGTCGCGTTTTGCCCAGAAGTTCCATCACAGCCCAAAATGTCATCACGAGGTAGCGTTTAAAGACCATACGCACGAGATATACGCCCACAAAACCCATCAGATAAAACAAAAACGCAGCGTTCATACCAAAATAGGCAAAAATAGTCGTGAGGAGCAAAAACGCAATCATAAAAATGTTTTGCACAAAGTTACTGCCGGCGATAATCGTTCCTAAATGCACAGTTGGGGAGAGAAACTGAATATGTGCATTGAGTGGCACGAGTATAAACGCAGAGAAGAGACCAAAGAACATAAACATAAACGCCATCAAAACTATAGAAGTGCTAAAAGGAACCATAAAAACAATAATCGTCATGCCAAACGCACCGATAGCGACAAGGCCGGTATTGATATAGTATTTTGAAAAAGAAGCAGCCAAAAAGGAACCTACGACAATCCCTATTCCTGCAAGCGCCATTATTCCCTGCACGTAGATGGTGTTTGTCACGCCAAGCTCGCTTTTAGCGTACTCGCCAAAGATAGCCAACACAACCTGAGAGATAGACCAAAAAAGACTCAAGGCGATGATAGCTTCAAATATCTCTTTTTTTCTTCTGAGGATTCGCATGTTTTTACGTAGGTATTCGCCTTGAAGATATTTTTTAATATCAAATCTTCTCTGGCTTGCTTGAAGTACTTTCAGAGGGAGCTTAGAAGCTAAAAACCACTCAACAATAGAACTCAATACCAAGAGCCAACCCAAAGGTGCAATAGCTTGAAGTATCTCCTCTTTTGTTTGCAATCCTTCACTGTATAAACCTTCAAAAAGGACAGTATAAAAGATAATCCCTCCGAGTATTGCCACCGTAGTCACGGCTTGAACAGCTCCATTGCCGCCGCTGATATACTTTATACCCACAAGTTCTTTGATATAGCCATATTTTGCAGGGCCATAGATGGCACTTTGGAGTGCTAGTAAAAATGTCATAGCAAACGCAGTGTAAAACATCCCGTGATAGTATGCATAGGTGATGCCGAGTGTGATAAAGATAGCAAAAACAGAGGAGTATTCAAGAATTTTGTTTTTTGGAAATCTATCTGCTAAGAAACCTGAAGGAGAGAACATAAGCACAAAAGGTAAAAGGATGAGCGCATTGACAACAGCCGTAAGGATGATCTGCAACTCACCTTCATAGACCTTAAAGACCGTATTTTGGATGATAATCTTATGACCGAGGTCTGTAAAGGCATTTAAAAAAACTACTAAAAGGTAGTTAATGACTCCTACAAGGGCGAACATTTGTTTCATTTACGCTTCGTCTGATGCAACTAAAGTTGTACTCCAGCCCTCATAATATCCACGTTCAAGTTTCACTTTTTCAAAAAGTTCTTCAACAACTTTTTTGACTTCATCGTATGTCACAGCGTGTACTTTGACTAAAGCTACACCATGCTCAAACTCTTCGCTGCTGATATCATCTTTAAAAGCGAAGCCTTCAATATTGAGAGTATTTAAAAACCTATTTTTTTGCGTTGGTGTTTCAAAAGAGATGTAGTGTTCAACCTCGCGTTTAGCAGAGAGGTCATCGCCCTCTTCTTCTAGTAAAAAGATGATTTTTGCACTTTGGATATGAGTAAGTTCAAGTGCGTTTGGACAAAGTTGTAGATCATAAAAATTCCATTTCGGATCTTTGACCACGTTACTTTCATAGCTGTAGCCACTCTCTTTGAGGATAGCTGTAACCATTGCATCAAGTTCTTTTGAAGTGCTTGCATAAAAATAGAGTTCACTCCAGCCATCTATAATTCTCGCACCGACATACTTTACTTTACCTTCATGCTCAAGTGCGATGATAAGCGACTCTTTGAACTCTAAAAACTCTTCAAAACCCTCTGTGCTCTCATCAAAACTATCAAACTTGATAAAAACACTAAAAAGCCATGTATTTGTCTCTCTTTGTTCATCTGCTTCCAAATCAACTTCGATATGAATCAACTCTTTATCAACTACTCTGTCAAATATCTCTCTCATCTGTTCTTCTTTATATTAAATATCAATAGTTTCTTGAACTTCTAAACCAAAACCACCGAGTCCTACAAACTCTGTCTGTTTCATAGAAGTGATCAGATTCATCTTGCAAACGCCAAGAGACTTGAGTATCTGTGCGCCTGTTCCTATCTCTTTCATTGCTGCATTATCTTGGTGTGTTGTCTTATTAATAAAGACTAAAACACCGCTGTTTAATTTCAGATATTCTATAGAGTTTACAAGATTATTGTATTTTTTCTGATTCAAAAGTAACTCGATATCGGGAACAACATTGTGCACTCTTACGTTTGCTATCTCGCCTGCTTTATAAAAAACAATCGCAGTATGTTCTATCTTATCATGGTCAAGAAAGGTGTGTTTTTGAACTTTTACACCAAAAAATTCTATCTCTTCCACCTGCGTTTCATTGACAAGTCGCTCATTTGCAAGTCTATATTCTACGATGTCAGAGATAAAAACTGTTTTGAGATTATGCTCTGCTCCAAAAATATCCAGATCATCACGTCTTGCCATCGTGCCATCTTCTTTAATGATCTCGCAGATAACTCCCGCTTCGCTCAGTCCTGCCAAACGACAGATATCTACAGAACCTTCAGTATGCCCTGTGCGCACAAGTGTTCCGCCATCTTTAGCGATAAGAGGAAATATATGTCCTGGACGTACGAGTTCATCTGCATGGCTTATAGGATTCGCAAGGATTTTTATTGTGTCATCTCTCTCACTTGCAGAGATACCCGTAAGCGCATTTTTTGCATCAACAGAGACAGTAAACGCAGTCTCGTAAGAAGATGTATTTGAACTTACCATTGGGTTTAGTTCAAGTCTTTGGGCAGTTTTTTTACTTAAAGCCACACAAATAAGACCTCTTGCATGTCTAGCCATGAAGTTTACATGTTCGGGTGTCGAAAACGCAGCAGCATAAACAAGGTCTCCCTCGTTCTCTCGATCTTCATCATCTACCATGATGATCATCTTGCCTTTTTTGATCTCATCAATCGCTTCTAAAACTCTTTGTATAGGTGTCATAATATCTCTTTGTATTTTATTAGAAAGGATTATATGAAAAAGTTGATTAAAAAGAGTTCAAACAAGAATTTACAACTTTATCCGCACATGCCTTGACAAGTAACACTATTTTGCCTATAATTTCGCTCCAACAAACATGGTAGACAAGTTTGTTAAGCGTCGCGGAATAGAGCAGTTCGGTAGCTCGTCGGGCTCATAACCCGAAGGTCATAGGTTCAAATCCTATTTCCGCAACCAATTCTTTAACTTTATAAATATTTTGGGGTGTCGCCAAGCGGTAAGGCACTGGTTTTTGGTACCAGTATTCGGGGGTTCGAATCCCTCTACCCCATCCACTCGAAATCTAATCCTTACAGATTATTTTTGTTTCTTACACATATCGCGGAATAGAGCAGTTCGGTAGCTCGTCGGGCTCATAACCCGAAGGTCATAGGTTCAAATCCTATTTCCGCAACCAAAATCATCACTTTTTATTATCAAAATCACTTACTTTAAGCTTTGTATAAAATATGCTTTCCAACCTATTTCCAACCTATGCAAAATTTTTCAATTCCATAACTAACTGTTTTGTCTCTTTGGAGGATTTATTTTTAGAATTGGCGAAGTATTTTAAACGCTTTTATTGTTTTGATGGAGTAAAGCTCTTTTAAATTATTTGAAGTCGTTTGTCCTAAAATCCATTCTTGTGCCTTAAGAAATGATAGAAGCTTATCTTCTGTTTTTTGCTTTGGTGTTCTGCTGTCAATTAACTTCAACATTTTCTTCGCCAATTCTTAATATGAGATAAAGCAGTCCCCCTTAAGGGATAGCTAGAGGTTCGAGTCCTCGTGGGGAGAGCACCTAAAACCTCTACTGTCTTACAATAGAAGCTTCAGGAATTGATTTATTTACCGTAGTACCATCTCCAAGCTGACCAGAATTGTTACCACCCCAAGCCCATAGTGTTCCGTCGCGCTTGAGTGCTGTGGTGTGATAACCACCCGCTGCTATACTATTCCAGTTTGTGGCAGCAGTGTTCTCTTGTGTAGGGACCGATTTGTTAACTGTAGTACCATCTCCAAGCTGACCATTAACGTTCCAACCCCAAGCCCAGAGTGTTCCATCACTCTTTATTGCTGCTGTGTGATAACCACCTGTAGCTGTAACACTACTCCAGTCTGTGACAGCTGTGCTTTCTTGTGTAGGGACTGATCTGTCTGTTGTAGTATTGTCTCCAAGCTCACCATAACCGTTCTTACCCCAAGCCCAGAGTGTTCCGTCGCTTTTTAGCGCTGCTGAGTGAGAATTACCCGCTGATACACTACTCCAGTTTGTGGCAGCTGTGCTTTCTTGTGTAGGGACTGATTTGTTAACTGTAGTCCCATCTCCAAGCTGACCAAGACCGTTATCACCCCAAGACCAGAGTGTTCCATCGCTCTTTAGTGCGATACTATGATGGATACCACCTGCTACACTACTCCAGTTTGTGGCAGCTGTGCTCTCTTGTGTAGGGACTGATTTGTTAACTGTAGTACCATCTCCAAGCTGACCAGAAAGGTTAGCACCCCAAGCCCAAAGTGTTCCGTCGCTCTTGAGTGCTGTGGTGTGATAACCACCCGCTGCTACACTACTCCAGTCTGTGGCAGCTGTGAACTCTTGTGTAGGAACTGATTTGTTTACTGTAGTATTGTCTCCAAGCTGAGCATAAGTGTTGTCCCCCCAAGCCCAGAGTGTTCCGTCGCTCTTGAGTGCTGTGGTGTGATAACTACCCGCTGACAGACTACTCCAGTCTGTGGCATTTGTGTCTTCTTGTGTAGGGACTGATTTGTTTACTGTAGTACCATCTCCAAGCTGACCATAAACGTTATCACCCCAAGACCAGAGTGTTCCATCGCTCTTTATTGCTGCGGTATGATAAATACCTCCGCTACTCTGCTTCCAGTAGAGTGCCTTGAGCGATACATTTATATCTTTAGTCCCATCTATTGAGACAATCGCGAAGTCAACGAGTTGAGTCTCAGTGGTTTTAGTATAGGTAATGATATCTCCGTTTATACTAAAAAGACCATAGAGTCCATCTGTCACTACAGAGGCAGTGCTTCCGCTTGTACCGGAATTTACTTTCCAGTCAGCGCTTACACTGGACTCATTTACATCTAAGATCATAGCGAAGTCGTTGCTTAGAATCATAGTAGTCCTATCAGTGCTTGAAGAGCTACTGCTACAAGCGCTCATTAGCGCTACTATTGTTAAGGCCATAAGCCAGCTCAGAGTTTTTTTCATCTTTTAAATCCTTAGATATAGAGAGTTGCTTTTGCAAATTCAGAAATAATATCAGGTGTGAACTAAATAAAATATTAATTGTTAAATTTATTAAAAATCTCTACTATTCTAGTATTTATAAAGCATTTTAAATAAGCATAATAGGCTCATAACCCGAAGGTCATAGGTTCAAATCCTATTTCCGCAACCAAAATAAAATCATTTCCCCTCTTATTACCTACACAAAATACTATATAATATATCTTCAAGAGAATTGTTGGAATAAAAAACAGGTCGGATTTAATTTCGCTGTTGATAGTCAGGAGAATCAATATGGATTTAGTTTTTGAGTTAAACGCTCATGCGATAGCAGTAATATCTTTGACATTGCTAGCTCTTTTTCTTTTTACAAGAGAAAACTTTCCAATCGAGACCTCAAGTTTGATAATTCTTGTTGCCTTAACTGTTGGATTTACCCTCTTCCCTTACACAAACAACAATGAAACATTGCATGCTCTCGATTTTTTTTCTGGTTTTGGACATGAGGCTTTGGTAGCGGTGAGTGCTTTGATGATTGCAGGACATGGATTAGTCAGAACAGGTGCATTAGAGCCTATAGGCAGGATGTTAACTAAACTTTGGATACCTTATCCAAAACTCTCTTTACTCCTCACTCTTTTAATAGGTGCTATCTTAAGTGCGTTTATAAATAATGTTCCAATTGTAATTCTGCTGCTTCCTATATTAACAGCTGTCTCCTTGCGTACAAAAATGCCGGCGTCTAAGGTTTTAATGCCTATGGGCTTTTCTACATTAATTGGTGGTATGAGTACAACTATAGGTACTTCGACAAACCTTCTTGTTGTTTCTGTGGCAGTAGATATGGGGCTCAAAAGTTTTGGAATGTTTGATTTTTTTCTTCCTGTTGCAATTGCCGCTTGCATTGCAATATTTTATTTATGGATTATTGCTCCTTTATTGATTCCCGATAGAGAAGCACCATTTTCCGACACTTCTCCTAGAATCTTCACCGCTAAGTTAATGATAATAAAAGATTCTGCTTCTGAAAACCTCACTATCGAGGAGCTTATAAAAAAAACAGATGGTATGATGAAAATATCAAGATTGTATAGAAGCAGTAGTGATATTTATATTTTTCCAACTGCAAATATAAAAGTAAAAGCGGAGGATATGCTTGTTGTTGAGGATACTCCTGAAAATCTTAAAAGTTATGAAACAATTTTAGCTGCGGTCTTGTACACAAACTTAGGCGCTGTCGATAATGAACACCCTCTCAAAGCAGATGACCAACAGATTGCAGAGGTGATAATATCTCAAGGCTCAAAACTCAATAACACAACACTCTCAAGAACGAGATTTTTAGAAAGAAGAAATCTTTTATGTTTAGCGCTTCATAAATCAGGTCGAACTCCAAAAACCATAATCAAAGACATCTCTGAGATAACTTTAAAAGAGGGAGATGTTTTACTTATACAGGGTAAAAAAGCGTATATAAATGATTTAAAAAGAAGCCGAGAACTCTTGGTTCTTGATGCAACATCAGATGTAATTCAATCAAAAAAAGCACCATTGACATTTTTGATTATGCTTGCGATTGTTACTGTTTCCGCCTTAGGAATTTTACCAATTGCTATCAGTGCTACACTTGGAGTACTGCTGATGCTACTTACTAACTGCATTAACTGGAAAGATGCTTCAAATGCCTTAAATACGCAAGTGATAATGATAGTAGTAGCATCTCTAGCATTAGGTCAAGCACTTTTAGCAACCGGTGCCGCTTCATATTTGGCACATCTATTTGTCTCTTTTATGCAGGGTGGTTCAACCGCAATGATGATAAGTGGATTAATGCTTTTAATGGCTATTATGACGAATATCGTCTCAAACAATGCAGCAGCAGTTATAGGGACACCGATTGCCATAGGAATCGCACAACAGTTAAATCTTCCAGCAGAACCTTTTGTACTAGCTGTTCTTTTTGGAGCAAATATGAGCTACGCTACGCCTATGGCATACAAAACAAACTTACTAGTTATGACAGCAGGAGGATATACCTTCAACGACTTTTTAAAGGTCGGAATTCCTCTTACAATCATAATGTGGCTCACTTTTTCATGGCTCTTGCCATTGTTGTACAATATTTGATTTCTTATAAGATATTTTTTTGAAGATCTTTAATGATCTCTAGTTGTCGATTTGATACATATCGCGACAATATCTCCTCAGTCAATGCATTTGCATCAAGGTGCACAACAATGATAAAGCGATCAACTAGAGGAATTATTTTTAAAACTTTACCACTATATGAGGCTTCTTTTTCATTCAAAGTTGCTGTTACACTCACTTGAGATTCGACTTCAAGAGCAAAAATATCTTGAATCACTATTTCAAATGTATTGATAGATACAGACTGAAGTTTTGCGTCTATCTTTTTTTTATTGAAATAGAGTGAAACGCCCATTGGTTGTGGTAGTTTTACATGCACATGATTTCTATCAAGTGGTGATAATTCAACCGCTTTAAAAGAGTGTAATACTACATACTCTTCGAGTTTATCTACTTTATAGACAAGTGCTTTATAATCGGGTTTTTGTGGCATTTTGATATAGATAGCATCATTTTTGTGCAAGGAATTTAGCGCTATTTTTCGTATACTGATACTCAGTTTATCCGCCATTACTGATAAAATAGTAGCATCTGATTTTATACCTATTTCCAAATAGTAATTGGTCACTGGAATCGTTTTTTTCTCTTCTTTGTTTCTCTTCATCCGAAGAAGAAACTCTTTTTCTTGTTCTAGCCTTATTGCCTCTTTTTTGATGATAACAGTATCATCAATAATGGTATCAAGAGAGTCCAATCTCACCTGATTCAATAAAACATCTCCTCTCGCCAACATAAGTTCAACTGTGTCATCTTTACGATGTATAACAATCGCTGCGAGAGGTTTTATCTTACCTTGAGAGTTATATTCTTTTAAAAGTTTATTGATTTTATCGATTATATCTTGAGTATTATTGACATTTTTTTCTTTGCATATCACAGCAAAGCGTTCAAAGTCTAATCTTGCAACACTATCTGGATAGCTATCTTTGAGTATATCAGAGATATTTTTAATCAATTTCTCTCCACTTTTTTTATGATGTGTATCATTGAAAATTTTAAATCCATCAATATCAATCATTAAAATACTCAGTTCATCGTGCGCGTGTATATCGATCTGTTTTTCTAGCATCTCTTTAAATTTTGTAAGATTGCCAAGGTTTGTAAGAGGATCTACAGAAGATAAAACATTACTTATTTTTCTCTCATCTTCTTCTAAAAAACTATCTTCAAGGGTAAAAACAAAATTATTTGCCTCACCCACCTGCTGCACATGCATCTTCATCATTGAACGTTTATCTAATAGATAGTTGAAAAATTTGATTTCACACTCTCCATTATGCTCACTTATGATCTTCATCAACCATTTGTCATACTCTTTTCTTTTGAGTAGCTCTTCAAATACCGTACTTGTTTCAATAAAATCCAAAGGATGCAAAAAATGTTTTTCTAGCTCTTTAGCATCTTGGACTCCCATCGCGTGATAAAAAGCTTGATTAGCCAAAAAAAGTTGATTGCCATGCATTTTAAAGAGAATATTTTTTTGTACATCTAAAATCACTTGAAGCTTCTGACTATAGAGTGTTGTGTCAAGATTCTCTTGCTTCTGTAGACTTGTTTCTAGAGCCTTCGTGTCAAAATGTTTCAGCACTCCTGTTAAATTATTATCAAAAACATCTGCAATTTTCATAATAACTTCAGCTGTATCAAATTGATGTGGATAGTTGTGAGAGAGGTGTTCTAAAATAGTAGCGCGAAGTTTTGCGCAGATAATAAAAATTTCGTGAGAGTTAATCTTTTTTTCAATCATATAGTTTATAAACTGACTCATAATAGGACAATTTCCAGCTTTTTTATGCATACTCACCACTTCAAGATTATATAGAAGAATTGGATGCGCGAATTTTATAGCAAATTTATCTCTATTAATCCTATGAAGTGTCAAATATTCTGCAACAGCATCGTTGTGCAACCAATTGGTGACAATCCTATCCTGCTCTGCAATGAGCCATGTAGTAATTTCTTGTATTTCGTTCATTTCTGGCTTCTTTAATAAAATATTATTTTAAACTCAATCTTCTTTACAACACTGAGCATGTTTTAATATTTGAGTGAGTTCTGCATGCTTTTTCACTTGCATTCCACTTTGGAGATATTTTTTCTCCATAGAGATTGTATTGCTGATTTCAGATAAAATCTTGAGAAAATCATTATTCATTTTATCTACACTGTTTTTGATTTTACTCTCTTTATTATTTGGTTTCATATATTTTTCCAAAAAAAGAATTTGTAAAGTATAAATAATAATAGTCACAAAAGAATCACAAAAACGCAAGAGAGATTCTCTTCAAATCAACTAAGAGAATAGCCTACTTTTGCCATATTTTTAAGTTTTGGATAGTTACCCATTTTTTTGCGTATTCTCAATATCAAATTTTTCAAAGCTCCATCAGATAACTCTTCATTTATCTCATGAGAAAATGCTGCATATAAAACGACATGTCCACGATTGCATAAAAGTAGCTCGAGGGCAAGAATCTCATTTTTCGTTAAAACTGTTTGCGTACCGTCTATGTGTGTAAAAGCTTTTGTAAAATAGTCATATGAAATCGTATCACTGATTTTCGTTTGAAGTAATCCATGCGCATGAAGCCGATCAACAGCCATATACAGTACTTGCATTAAGACATTAAACTCAATTGGCTTATGAATATAATCGATTAAATTCAGCTTGCAAGCAGCTAATAAATCTTCTGTAGCAATGGATCCAGAGACAATTACTATAGGTACTTTATCATTCGTCTCACGTATCTTTTTAGCAACATCAATGCCGCTGATATCACCCATATAAATATCAAGAATCACAAGATCAATTGCCTGCGTTTTATAAACATTAAGTGCTTCTAGCCCATCACCGACCGAGTAAACTTCTCCAACAACGAGTTGGAGCGTTTTTTCAGTTATATTGCGCAGTGTTTCATCATCTTCAGCATATAAGACAGATAAGCTTTTCAACTGCTTTAACCTCGGCATATTTTCTTCTTTCTTAATCTGCATAGTTTAATTTTATTTCAATAAAAGAGTCGATATTCGCCATGAGCAAATCTACCAAAGAGGGATCAAAATGTTTGCCTCTTTCATTGCTGATCAATGCGATTATCTCATCCATCGGCCACGCTTTTTTATACACACGCTCACAACTCAGTGCATCAAATACATCTGCTAATGCGACAATGCGTCCATAAATATGGATATCTTCTCCAGCGAGACTGTTTGGGTATCCAGAGCCATCCCATTTTTCATGATGCTCATTTGCAACAATAGCAGCAGCTTGAAGCAATGGTCGATTTGAATGTTTCATAATATTGTAACCAATAGTGCTATGCGTTTTCATCACTTCATATTCGTCAGGATCTAACTTAGCAGGCTTGAGCAAGATAGCATCTGGAATCCCTATTTTTCCGATATCATGCATAGGTGTAGCACTATAGAGTAATTGAATTTGATCCTCATGCAGTCCATACAATTCGCCTAAAAGCTTAGCAAACTTTGCAACACGTTTGACATGATTACCTGTCTCTTGAGAACGAGTTTCACCGGCTTCACCTAGAAGTGAAAGCATTTCGTGCTGCGTTTGTAGGATTTCTTCTTTAAGGTCATACATTGGCGTTACATCATGACTAATACTTATAAACTCTATAATCTCTCCAAACTCATCCAATATTGGTTTGATTGTCGCGTCCGTTATAAAATACTCTCCATTTTTATTTAGATTTTTTATCTGTCCACTCCATGGCTTTTTATCAAATATTGTCTTCCAGAGATTGTTATAAAACTCTTCACCCATGTCAATATGACGTAGAAGATTATGTTTTTGCGAGATTAGCTCATCCATTGTATAGCCGCTTGTTTGGCAAAATATATCATTTACATAGATGATCTCACCAGATATATCTGTTTTTGTAACAATAGTTGAGAGATCTACAACTTCTTTATATTGTTCCAAAAGAGTTGTTTGATGTAGTAATTCTTGTTTGAGTTGCAGAGTACACTCATCGAGTTTTATCTGATTATAGACATTTGTTACAACTTCAAAAATTACATCAAGCATCTGTTCTGTCTTAATCGGCTTGAGGAGGAATTGTGCGACTCCTAGATTGATGAGCTCCAACAAATTGCGGCTATCATCGCATGCCGAGGTGATGATTACCGCTTGGTGCTTATTTATCTCTTTTATTTTTTTGACCATAGTGACACCGTTCATTATTGGCATTAAAATATCGCTTATAACTATGTCGTATGTTTTTTTCTGATAAAGATGCAATCCCTCTGCGCCATCCACAGCTATTTCAACTTCTGAAAATATTCTTTCAAAAAGTATTTTATTGTTTTCACGCAGCAATTTTTCGTCTTCTACATAGAGTACTCGCAATCCCTTTGCTCGCGTTTTTAAGAGAGTCATCATCTCATTAGGTTTCATTACTTTTCCTTGTAGTAGGGTATTTTAATAGTAAATATAGTCTCACCACCTTGGCTAGCAACACTTATGCGACCTTCACAATGTTCATGAATAATCATTTTACTCATATAAAGCCCTAGCCCTGTTCCGTGACTTTCACTTTTCGTTGTAAAATAAGGGGTAAACATTTTATTGATAATTGCCTCAGGAATTCCCCCTGCATTATCATGTATAGTAACAATACAATTATTTTCATCTTCAGCAATACTCAGAATAATTTTTCCTTGCTTTATATCTTTTTCTACAAAGCTATCAAGCGCATTTTTCAACATCACTATCAAGACCTGTAAGAGTTCATTACGGTACGTAAATAAAATCACTTCGCTTGTAATATTTGTCTCAATAGCAATCGAATGATTTTTCAAAGAATAATCAGTCAAATCCAAAACATTTTTCACTAATGAAGCAGCGCTGAAGTACTCTTTTGGTTTATCTGGTCGGAAAAAATCTCGGTAATCTGAAATCGTTTGAGAAAGGTGCAAACTCTGTGACTCGATTTGCTTAAGATTTTCTATATATTCAGATTCAATGCCCTCAATCATTGCTTTGAGATGCATTTGAGAAACGATAGCGTTTATAATAGCCAATGGTTGACGCCACTGATGAGCAATCATCGAGATCATCTCTCCCATTTGTGCCTGACGTGTATTCATTAAAAAGAGTTTTTCTTCTTCTGTTTGCTTCGTAATATCTCGTACGACCATCATAACCTTGGCTTCAGTTTGAAGTGCAAATTGTGAAAGGCTTAATTCAATAATCTTTGGTTCTTCAGGTTTCACGTGAAGACGCAATGAGCATTCAACCATAGTATCTAAGCCATTATTCGCTAAATTGAGATAGTGTGTAAAGCTTTTTGCTTTGCACACAATATCGTGTGCGACAGCCAAAATATTGAGTCCGAGAAAGAAACTTTTTTCTACCTCAAAGAGTTCAAGTGCCGCATCATTACAGTCGATAATAATATTCTCATCCAAGATAATAATTGCTTCTTTGAGTGAAGTAAACATCGTTTGATAGAAATCTTTGCTCTCTTGCAACTCACGTTGCGTTTTACGGATATCTGTAATATCTTCTCCTGAACATAACAAGCCTATATAGTTATTTTCAACGTCATAAAGTTGCGTGTTTCTCCATGCAATTAAGCGTTCACTCCCATCTTTTGTCAAAATTGGATTTTCATAATAAGTTGTAATTTGACGAGAATCGCTCCAGACATTCGCTGTATCTATAATCTCTTTTTGTATCCTTAGCGGTACAAAGTTCTCCACCCAATTTTTGCCAATCACCTCTTCTTCTGAGTACCCTATAAGTTCATATCCACGACGATTCAGCAATGTTACTCTGTTATCAGTATCCAAGACTAAAATCATTACATTGACAATATCCAAATAGTTTTGGGCTGATTTTTTTTCATAGTTGAGATCTCTTTCAGCCTTTCTTCGATCAGTTCTATCGATACATATTTGCAGCGTTCCGCCTATATTCTCTTGCATTTTAATTGGACTGACTGTAAATTGTTTATACTGTGCATTAATTTCAACGTCAATATTTGCATATTTTCCTTCATCTATTGCCTGACATATTGGACACACAGCTATATCCACCAAAGGATGTGAGATATCATGGCTGCTATATCCTATCATCTCGCTATCGTCTCTATTTGAACATAAGGTAGCTGCATAATTCACCTGACGGATAATCCCATTATTATCGCTTACAATTACAGGGACTGGAATATTTTCATAAGTATTGGATGCTTTTGCCATAAGAGAAAATGGCTCTTTTAAACTTGTAACGAGCACCCCACGAAATATCATCCAATACGAGAGAAATTTAAAAATGTGTCCCGTAAAATTTAACACTCCATAAATATCCGCATAAACAGTAAAAAAACTCTCAGCCAAAATAGAATAGATAAGTGAGAGTTGTATCATCCGATACATCAGTGGATGAAACTGCTTGCGTTTGTAATAGTAGAGTCCAATAGCAAGGAAAGAGAAGAAAATGACTACATATTCTAAAGTGATTTTCAGAGGAGTTAAGCCATCTACAGAATACATCAATGGAAAATAATCTAAAAAAGTTCCTATATAAATAGCCAGAGAGACAATGCCCGTCAACGCAAAAAGAGTTGTCGCTGAGATTTTTTCAAAGCGAATAAATGGAGCAGATAAAATTGTTATGATTCCTAATATTCGAGCAAAAATCCACAAAGTAGTTGATGGATTTGCAGATGAATCATCCACATACAGATGCATACCATGATAACTCAGCATATGAAAAAAATCTAAAAATGCTACCCAGAAAAAACCGATTCCTAAAAAAAGTAAAAACTTATTGCGGGTGAAAGAATCCATATAATAGACAACAAGAGCTATGAGTATCCCAACAATCACAGCGAAGAGTTCCACGACAGTATGAAAAAGTAAATACCCTTCAAACCATCTTACGATGGCTAATAATAGAATCATTCCAAGAGGGAAGAGAAGAGAGAGCGGGTCAGCTTTTTTTATCTTTTTAATCATTATTTATTCCAGTAACTTGCATATCATTCAATTATTTTTGAGTTGTTCATTTGGTAAAATTTGCAACCACTGCATAAGCTTACCCTTATTAGTATAGTTATATGCATGATTGTAAATAAATAAAATCATAAAACTATCACAGAGATAAAAAAGTACACATAATGAAGGTCGTAACCAGAGGGGAATTTGAAGTTTATTTACTCATCTCAAGCTTCTATCCTTGAGATGAGAGAGAATTATTCTTTCTCTTTGCCTCGTAGTTTTGAGACGATGATATAAAAGAGTGGGATAAAGACGATTGCTAAGAAAGTAGCTCCGAGCATACCGCCTACAACGCCTGTTCCTATAGAGTGACGACTTGCAGCCCCTGCTCCACTACTAATAGCAAGAGGAATCACCCCGAGTGTAAACGCAAGCGATGTCATGATAATAGGTCTAAGACGGATTTTTGCCGCCTCTGTTACTGCTTCAATAATTTTGACACCTTGCGCTTGTCTTTGCATCGCAAACTCTACAATCAAAATCGCATTTTTTGCAGCAAGTCCAGCAAGCACTAAGAGTCCGATTTGAAAATAGATATCATTTTCAGTCCCTCTTAAATGCGTCGCTACAACGGCGCCAAAGATTGCAAATGGCATTGCCATGACAACTGAGACTGGCATCAACCATCTTTCATACTGAGCCGCCAATATCAGATACAAGAAGATAATACCAAAGATAAACGCCATACTGCTATCACTTGAGATTTGTTTCTCTTGATATGCAGTACCCGTCCAACTAATAGTATAACCATCTGGAAGTACCTCTTTTGTTACCTCTTCTATAGCCTTGAGAGCATCTCCTGAACTATATCCAAGACTAGGTTGTCCTGAAACTTTTGCCGCAGTAAAGAGGTTGAAACGCTCAATAATATCCGCTCCTACTGTTTGTTCCAAGGTGACAAAAGAGCTCAGAGGAAACATCTCATTATTCTTACCACGGACATAGATTTTGTCTATATCTGATGACTGATTTCTAAACTCAGACTGTGCTTGCATAGTCACGTTATACGTTCTGCCAAAAAGGTTGAAGTCATTGACATAAAACGCACCAAACGTAGCGTTGAGTGTTTGGTAGATTTGATCCAGCGCAACGCCTTTAGACTTCGCTTTTTCTATATCTACTGCTACTGTATACTTTGGTATATTTGCATTGAGTGTTGTTCTCACGGAGCTCAGTTCTTTGCGTTCATTGGCTTTTTGAATGATTTCATTTACATATTTTTGTAAGGCTGTGATGTCACCACCTGTTCTATCTTGTACATACAGTTCAAAACCACCTACCATACCCATACCACGAATCGGAGGAGGGACAACTGCAAAAGAGTAACCATCACTCGTAGCAAAGAGTTTCTTATTGAGATCTGCTGTAATACTCAGTGCATGTTGTTCTGGTCTTGTTCTTTGATCCCAGTCTGTGAGCTTGACAATAGTCGCCGCGGCATGTGTTCTTAGAGTAGAACTCATAAAGTCACGTCCTGCAAACTGCACCACATTTTTCACATTTTCTGTATCTTTTCCAACAATATCATAAATCTCTTTTGTCAATTCATCTGTTCTATTTAATGATGCCGCTGGAGGGTTGTAGCTAAAGACAAAAATTGTTCCTTTATCTTCCGCAGGAACAAGCCCTGTTCGCAGACCACTAAAGAGGTCAAAAGTGATATATATCAATCCACCAAAGAGTACAAGACTTAAAAATGTATAGCGAATGGTGAGTTGCACCGCTTTGGTATACCCTTGCGTTGCCCAGTTAAAGAAACTGTTAAAAGCTCTAAAAAAGAAATTTGGCTTACTGTGTGTCGGTTTTAAAAGTACTGCGCATAATGCAGGAGTAAGTGTAAGCGCTACGAATCCAGAAATAGCCAAGGATATGACAATGGTAACAGCAAACTGTTTGTACATCTCACCACTCAGACCTCCCAAAAACGCAACAGGAATAAAGACGGCAGAGAGCACAAGAACAATGGCAACAAGTGCGCCAGAGACCTCTTTCATAGCCTGCATAGAAGCATCAAATGGGCTCAGTCCCTCAGCGATATGGCGTTCGACATTTTCGATAACGATAATCGCATCATCGACGACTATACCGATAGCCAGTACGAGTCCAAAGAGAGTAAGAAGATTGATACTAAATCCTAAAACATACATCCCAGCAAACGCACCGACAATAGAGACCGGAACGGCCAAGATTGGGATAAGCGTCGCTCTCCAATTTTGTAAAAATAAAAAGATAATAAGGATAACTAGAATAAGTGCTTCTATAAAAGTTTTTACAACTTCATTGATAGAGACTTCAATAAAATCAGTAATATCATAAGGTATTTTATACTTGATACCACTTTCAAAACTTTCACTAATTCCCTGCATTGTATTACGCACTTCTCTTGCTGTTTCTATTGCGTTTGCTTCACTTTGCAAGAAGATTCCAATTGGGATTGCTGGAGCATCATTGAGCTTCGTTTTCATATCGTAGCTTTGCGCACCAAGTTCTATTGTCGCTACATCTTTAAGCTTCAAAGCACTTCCATCTTCATTTGAGCGTATGATGATGTTTGAAAACTGCACTGGGTCATTCATACGAGGGGGTGTTTCTATTGTGTAGGTAAACATCTCACGACCAGAGACTGGCTCTGCCGCAATTGAACCTGCTGCATATTGCTCATTTTGTTCACGAATTGCAGTGATAAGATCTGTGACGGTAAGAGAATACTTTTTGAGTTTTAGAGGGTCTATCCATACACGAATGGCGTAATCTTTTGCACCAAAAATCTGTACATCACCGACACCTTTGACCCTTTTTAAATCATCTACGATGTTCATCAGAGCATAGTTGGATAAGAAGGTAATATCTCTACTATTATCAGGTGAGTTGAGGATAACAACTTGCAACATATCAGGAGAGCGTTCATCGACACTCACACCTTGGCGCTGTACCTGATCTGGAAGCTTTGAAAGAGCGGATTGGACTCTATTGTTTACATCTATTTTTGCAGAATCTGGATCCGTCCCAATCTCAAAAAATACACTGATGCTCAAAGCACCGCTATCTGACGCCACTGAGTTCATATAGAGCATGTGTTTTGCACCATTTATCTCTTGTTCGAGAGGTGCTGCCACTGTTTGCGCTATGGTTTGAGCACTTGCACCAGGGTAACCAGTAGAGACTACAATTTGCGGTGGAGAGACCCTTGGATACTCAGAAACAGGAAGAGAAAAGATCGATATTCCCCCTGCAAGCAAGATAACAATGGAGATAACTGCCGCAAAAATAGGTCTCCTAATAAAAAATGCAGAAAACATATTACTCGCCGCCTATAATCGTAACTACTGAGTTTGGTTTGAGTTTAGCAATGTTGCTTACTACAATTTTGTCACCCGCATTGAGTCCAGCAGAGACTATCGCTTCTCCATCTTTGACAAGTGCTATCGTAATAGGTCGAATAGTTAAAGCACCGCCCTCTTCTATCACATAAACGTTTATTGCATCAGATGTTTTTAAGAGTGCGTTTTGAGGGATAATAGCTACATTCTTATAGCTAAAACCATCAAGTTTTAGCTCTGCAAAAGAGCCGATAACAAGATGCTCATCACTATTTTCAAACTTAGCACGCACAAGCAAAGTATCTGTTTTTGAGTCAAGCTTTGGAGCGATAAAATCAACGACTCCTGCGTAAGAGTTCCCACCAATAGAGAGAGATACCACACCGCCCACTTTTATCTGAGAGCGATACTCTAGGACATCATTATTTGGAAGTGAAAATTCTGCATAGACAGGGTTGAGTGCTGTAATCGTCGTGAGCACTGCGTTTGGCGTAGATATATAACTCCCTGCATCACTAGCACTCATGCCGATACGTCCGCTGATAGGTGCTTTTATCGTTGTATAGTTGTACTCAATTTGTGCTTTATCAACAGCTGCTTTTGCAGCTTGGAGTGTCGCTTTTGCATCATCAATCGCATACAAAAATTCATCATATTGTTTTTCGCTTATTGCTTTATTTGTGTAGAGATACTCAGATCTTTTAAAATCTTTAGATGTTTTTGAATAGTTGGCTTCTGCTTTTTTATGCGTAGCTTGCGCTGCTTCTAGCGTCGCTTTATACTCATTTTTTTGGATCTCATATAAAACAGTTCCTTTTTCTACATAACTTCCCTCAATAAAATTCTCTTTTTCTAAAATCCCATTGATTCTTGCCACTACTGCTACTTCTTCATAAGGCTTCAGCAGTGCTGAGTATGTTTTGGCAAAAGTTGTATCTGCAAGTGTGACATCAAATGCCTTGACGGGCATAGGAGGCATCTTCATCTGCCCTGCTTGAGCAGCTTTTGAATCGCTCTCTTGGGAACATCCAAGAAAAAGAGATCCTACGAGTGCAAGTGATAATGCTATATTTTTCATTTTATAAATACTCCTTAATAGTGTGTCCGCTATAAAAAAGCACTTCCGCTTTTTTAACTTCACAATCATTTTTCGCTCTCTCATATCCACGCTGCGCACTAAATTTTTCACTCAGTGCTTGCAGATAGGCGACATTATCTATTGTGCCGTTTTGGTATTTGAGTTTGATAAGCTCATAAGTCGCAGAAGCCGCATCAAGCGTTGCGTTTGTTGCATCTATCTTTTGCTTTGAGAGTTCAAGCTCTTTTTTTGCCAAACGATAATCTATATCTGCTCTATTTTTTTCATACTCTAGGGTAGATTTTTGGGCAAGATACTCATACTGTTTTGATTCATAGGCTTGGGTTGTTGCTCCAAAATCAAAAACATTCCAAGAAGCATTGAGAGATGCAACATTTTGGTTCGTGACAAGAAATCCCGTGTCGTAGCTCTTATCATCAAAATAATAATCTGAGTAGCTATAGGTATTATCAAAATAGAGCGTTGGGAGATTTTCGCTTTTTTTACTTTGAGCTTCAGATAGCAGTGCTTGTGCCTCTAATTCCATGACTTTTATATCTGGACGTGTCTGGCTTGTTTGCGCGTCACCAAGATGCACAGAAGATCCTGACTCTATTGTTTGGATCTCTTGTGTTGTATAATATTCTAAGGTATAGAGTACTTTTTGCAGACCAAGTTCTATCTCATTTAAAACGACATTTGCGTTTTTGAGTCGTGAGTCAATTTTATCCACTTCATCACGCGTCACTGAGCCTGTTGTATAGAACATCTCCAGTCGTTTGAGTTCTGCTTCGAGCTCTTTTATCTCTTGGTTTGTTGCATCTTTATCTGCGTTTAGCGAGAGAAAGGCAAAATATAGACGTGTCACATCAAGTGAAATACTATTTTTTACAGCTTCGAGATTTTCTTTACCTGCATCAACATTATAAAGCAACTGCTCATAGAGTGCATCTTTTTTTCCACCATCATAGATGATATATTGCAATTTTGCACTGGCTTTGAGAGTGTTTTTTGCAGATGTCGCTCTCTCTTTATAGGTATTGAGGTATGAAGCACCGAGGTCAATACTCGGAAGATAGCTGCTTTTTGTACTTTCATACGCTTTTTCTTTGGCATTGATCGAAAAACTAGCCGCTTCAACGACTCTATTTTTATGAGAGATCTCGACGAGTTCCTCTAGAGTCTGTGAGTAAAGAAAAAGCGGTAGGCATAATAGAGGAATAAAAGCCTTCAAAATGCTCTCCTTTGTAGTTTAAATTTTGCAAGATATTATCACAAAGAGACTTAAGTTTATCTTTCCAGAAAGATATAATTTATGTTATAATGCTTCTATGAATACATATACTCCTAATAATCATCTCATCCCAAACTTTTACGAGAAAGTAAAAACTGGCTATATACCGAAAGTTTTTCTACTTGCGTTTCCGATTACATTGCTTCATAAAACTCTTTTTGCACACTCTGAAAATTTCTATAAAGAGAAGTATGATCTGCTCAAATCAGAAGTAGATGTACTCGCTTCACTCTATACAAATGATAATCAACTCACGCCTACTCAGCTCTATGACCTCACTATCTTCTCATCAGGCGGTATGACAAAAGTACTCAAACGTCTAGAAATAAGAGGCTATATAAAAAGAAAGGCTGATGAAAAAGATAAAAGATGTATGCTAGTTTGTCTCACACCAAGTGGTGAAGAGGTGATTAAATCTTCTATGTTACATGCATCTAAAGAGTACGAAACCTATTTTGAAGCTTTGAGTGATACAGAGACAAAAGAGCTTGAAAGATTATTGCAAAAACTCCTATATACACTTCCAAAAACAGATTCTAAAGCTACAGAAAGTTTGCCTGAGGCCTAAGTCGTTTATTTTTCCAACAGCGCCTCTTTTTGTAAACGCGACAACTTTTTAATACTATACTCTCTTTGAAGCGCTCTGCTTTTATCCTCACACACTTCACTATAAACAAGCTCTACAGGACGGCGGGCACGTGTATATTTTGCTGCTTTTGATGAGCTATTGTGCTCAAGCACTCGCTTAGTGATATCTTTTGCTATGCCGGTATAGAGGGATTCATCAACGCAGCGGACAATATATACAAAATAGTGCTCCTGCGTTTGCGCGTTTTGTCTATCCAAAGTTACTTCCACTGCTCTTCTTTGACAAGAATTGTTGTATCATCTTTTATCACACTGAGTTCTGCATCGCTGATATTGCATTGCAAAGAGATACTTCGCTGAACAAGTGATTCGATATCACCCTCAATATTTAAAAATACGACGCGAAGGTTTTTAAAACGTGAGAGAGAGTTTTGTATCTGCTTCCACCATGCGTTTGCCATCCCTTCTTGATAGGTATAGATGATGACTTGCTCTGCTCGTCCACATGCTTTACGGATGCGTTTTTCATCAGGCTGTCCCAAATCTATCCAGAGTTTGATATCACCGTTCATCTCTTTGAGCCAGATATCAGGCTCATCATCTTGAGATATCCCTTTGGTAAACTGTAAATCTTCGCTCGCATTGAGCATAAACGCAACTAAACGCACCATCAAACGCAAGTCATTTTCCGAGGGATGCTGGGCGAGCGTGAGGTTATGTTCGGCGTAATAGTGACGATCCATATCTGCAATATTGAGAAGCGCTTTGTAGATAGTTGCTTTGAGTGCCATAGCTTTCCTTTTTATAGTAAAAATTTAGTTCAATTGATGGTTAAATTCTGGCACAATGGCTTTGAGTTTTGCCAATTTGTCTTCAGTTTGTAGTAACTCTTGTATATCTTTTGTCAGCTCTTCACGCGCATAAAATGTAGGTGCGGCAACGGTGATCGACTCATACTGCGTTTTGGCATCACTATCATCGATAAGAAGCTCTTCATAGAGTTTTTCTCCAGGGCGCAGACCTGTAAACTCGATTTGAATATTTTCTTTGCCGCTGAGTTCTATCATCTTGCGAGCCAAATCCACTATCTTGATAGGCTCTCCCATATCAAGGATAAATATCTCGCCTCCAGTGCCTATTGAAGCGGCTTGAAGAACAAGTTCGCAGGCTTCAGGAATCAGCATAAAATATCTTGTGATATCAGGATGCGTCACGGTAATATTTTCACCTTTTTCTATCTGCGCTTTGAACTTTGGTATCACGCTCCCACTACTGCCAAGGACATTGCCAAATCGCACAGCCACGATATCCGTCCCAAGTCCGTTAGAGTTTTGTGCGTAGAGTTCACAGATGCGTTTGGTCGTTCCCATAACATTTGTCGGTCGCACCGCTTTGTCTGTTGATATCATGACGAACTTTGCAACTTTGTGTTTTATCGAGAGGTCTATGACATTTTTTGTACCCACGACATTATTGAGTATCGCTTCATAGATATTTGCTTCGACCAATGGAACATGTTTGTATGCAGCCGCATGGATGACAATCTCTGGTTTATGCAGCGCAAAAGTTTTATCTAAAAAATCTGCGTCAACAACATTTTGCATCACTGATACTGTTTGCGTTTTTTTGATCTCTTCGCTGATTGTATACAGATTGTATTCGCTATGATCGAGCAAAATAAGCTTTTTGGCACCAAATTTTTCACACTGACGGCATATCTCACTCCCGATACTCCCACCTGCACCCGTAACCAAAATCGTTTTATCTTTGATAAACGCAGCAATTTTTGTCTTGTCCAGATCTTGAGGGTGACGCGCGAGAAGGTCTTCTACTGAGACATCACTGATGCTCGCACCATAATCTCCATAATCACTTGCCACTTTTATATTGGTGATGGAGAGTTCATTTAATTTTTTATACACAGAAGTGATATCCATGGACGCATCGACGATGGCTACTTCGCATTCGATACCAAGTGCTTTAAAATCTTCAAAAGAGTAGACATCTACTCCATTTATTTTCATGTTTGGATAGTTCTCATTGATGATTGCCACGGGATAGTAGTCACTCTCTTTGGTGTTGATAGTCCGCAAAATTGTGTTGGCTTTATCTACACTTGCGATAATAATAGTACTTTTCCCATCAACATTTATCTTGTAGCTCTCTAGGTAAAGTCTCTTGCTTATACGTAAAGAAAGTATCAAAAAGAGTGAGATGAAAAACTCTATAGCGATAATAGACCTTGGAATAGTAAAGTCCGAACTGCGTAGTAAATAAGTCAAAACGACAAGCAAGAAGGTCGAAAAAGTCATCACCGAGACTAGACTCGTAGTATCTTTAAAACCAAAATGTCTCCAACTAATATCATAAACACGATAATAATAGAAAAGTGAAATACGTACAAGCACCAATATAGCGACTGAGACAAAGATAGAATCATTGTATTGGGATGGAATATGAAAGTCAAAACGCAGGTTAAACGCAATGAAAATAGCAAGAATGATAATGGAAATATCAAAAAATATAAAGAAAAGTTTTCTTTTGAGCTCTGAGGGTTGTAAAATCAAGCAAATCCTTTTTTTCTGTCTACATATTTGATACACATATAAAGTACTCCCAAAGCCGCTATAAACGCAGCGCCTAGGTAAGGAATAAAATATACAAGAGCGAATAAAACGCAGTTGATAGCAATAGAATACAGTACAACTTTGTCATGCGCCCAGCCACTTTGTACAAGTCTTTGGTACGCGTGTTTTTTATGAGCTTGGGAGAGCTTCTCTTTATTTTTATATCTTCTATAGAGTGTGAGTGTGGCATCAAACCAAAACAGACCAAAGAGTATAATCCAAATCCAAAGATTTGCACTCTGCTCATTTGCATAATATAGAGTAAATACGGCCACATTGTAGCCTAAAAGCGTACTGCCAACATCGCCCATAAAGATTTTTGCTCTGTGCCAGTTCCAGACTAAAAAACCAAGCGCCGCTGAAGCCAAGACAAGAAAATGAGCATCTCCAAAGAGTATAAACGCAGCCAAAGCTAAGAAGATCGCCTCACACCCTGCATAACCATCAATTCCATCCAGAAAGTTATAAAGATTGATAAACCATAAAATCATAAAAAAAGCAAAAATGTTTGTAAAAATCTGATTTTCAATACTAAAAAAATAAAAATCTATCCTCTCAAAACCACTCAAAAAGTAAAGTGCCATAAACGCAACCAGAGCTTGCGTGAGGAGTCTGATTTTTGGACTCAGTTCATACAAATCATCTAAGTAAGAAACAAAAGAAAGCAATATACCAGCCATGAGTGCAAAGTAAAGAGAAACGGTTATCTCATCGTAAAAATAGAGATATGAAATACCAATAAACCACGTAAATGCAATAGCAATACCGCCACCATGAGGTGTCGGAGTCGTATGCGAACTTCTCTCATTGACATGCGCTACAAGGGATTTTTTGAGTGCATAATTTTTTATGAGATATGTGAAGGCAAATGAGAGTAAAAATAAGAGTATATACAGCATCACATTCTATCTTTTAGATTATCATAGACATTATTATTTTCTCTTTTCCCTACACTCAACACCAAAACTACTATCTCTTCTTCTTTTACTTCATAAGCAAGTCTAAACCCTAAATTTCTTAGTTTGATTTTATAAACATTTTCATATCCACTCAACTTGTCCTTAGGAACTCTAGGATTTTCTAGCCTCTCTTTTAACTTTTTTTGAAATTGAGTCTTTATAGATGCATCTAACTTTTTCCACTCTTTTAATGCTTGTGGTTTAAAATCTAAATTATAAATCATCAATATTTACTCTTATCGACTCTTCTCCATCATTCAATCTTTCATCAACTATTTTACTCAAATAATAGTCATCCATCACATCCATCATCTTCTCATAAAGTGCAGCTGGAACAAGATACGCTGACGCTACATTGTGATTGAGTATAGCTACTGCTTCATCGCCTGCATCTTTGAGCAATTGAGTTGGTGATTTTTTGAGTTCTGTTATGCTTGCTGTGTAGTTTGCTAATATTGGTTGCATAAATTATCCTTTTTTAATATGAAATATTATACTCTATTTAGTACTTTTTTGTCAAAAGCTTTGTGTTTCTTTTTCTCCATGAATCATCGCGTGTATTCCCTCTTCCACACTATAAGGATTGACTAAATTCAATTTCTGTTTTGTAAGAGTATTATCTACTTCCAAGCTTCCATAGAGTCTTTTGTAAAATGTGGGTTTAACGAGTTTAAGTAAGGTCACAAAAAATGGAATTTTCACCAGATATACTTTTTTATCAAGCTCTTTTGCTATGAGAGAAATAAGCTTCGTGGTACTCAAAGGAGTGTCATCAGAAGCTAAGAAGACTCCATCTTTTTTATTTTGTATAACGGCATCAAGCAAGTGACACAAATTGCCAATGTAAACCATACTGCGTTTATTGTTTATATTTCCAAAGGGAAGAAAAGAAACACGTTGAACAAGATTTATCAGATTTTTTATATTCGCCTTGACCCCAGAACCATAGACGATAGGAGTGCGGATGATAGAGACTTTGAAGTTTTCATCTTGAAGCTTTTGAAGTTCTTGCTCGGCTCTTAATTTACTTCTACCATATTCATCTTCGGGCTCGCACTCTGTATATTCATTGTATTTGTTATCACCAGAAAAACGCGACAATCCATCTGTCTCTTCTCCATACACTTTGACACTGCTCATAAATATAAAATGCCCTACACCGCTCTCTTTCGCCTTATTCGCTAAACGCAGCGTTTGTATGACATTTACTCTTTCATATTCCTCAGCACTCGCCCCACCCATCTGATGCACAAGAGCAGAGAGATGAATGACTGCATTTGTAGCATTTAAATCTAATATTTTGAAGTCGTCATTCAAAAATGAAAACGTATTAATGACATAGTTATTGCTATATTTATGTAAAAAGTAAGATCCTATGAAGCCGTTTGAACCTGTAATAAGAAGCTTATACATAGTTTGTCTCTTTGAGCAACTTATCATTCATAAGCTTGCGCTCTTTATCAAATATCCATCCCCATTTATTGAAGTACTTGATAGAACTTTCAATAGATATGCGAAGTAATTTCCAGTTCTTGTGAGAACCTCTTTCATATTCGTGATATACACTCACATTTGGATAGTAAAGAGTTCTGTATTTTGCATGTATTCGTCTATTTATATCCACATCTTCCATATACATAAAAATACTCTCATCAAAAAGACCAACTTCTTTTAAAGCAGATACTCTCAAAAACATAAAACAGCCAGATAAAAAAGGAACGTTCATGACATCTGTATAATTTGTATATCTTAGTTCAAACTTTTCTGTTATACCTTGCGTAAACCTAGCAGGTAAGAATCTTCTCAAAATCCAATCAAGCGGCGTTGGTAATAGTTTTGCCAAATATTGATTATCACCATTTGGATAGAGTATCTTTGGCATAAGGTTACCAACATCAGGATTACTCTGCATATAGTCATAGATAGTTTTTATAATGCTACCCTCAAAATAGAGGTCTGGATTTAAAACAATATGATAATCCACATCTGCTTCCATCGATTTTTGGATGGCTATATTATGCCCTGCTCCATAGCCAACGTTTGCATTGTTAAAAATGTATATTATTCTACGATCTAACTCTGCCATATCGTTCAATGCATCTGTTAAAGAATTATCGATAAGATAAAGCAGTACGTCTAAATTTGTAGACAAAAAACTATCAATCACTTTTTGCAGTTGCGTTCTATCGTTGTGATATAAGACTATTGAAGCGTTAATTTGAGACATTTCTACTCCTTTGAACAATATTTTTTCCTATTTTGACGAATGTTTTCTCTATATATTTCTCTGAAAAATATGAAAGAATAAGTACAATAATAAAAATAGTTATGAAAGATATAGTTGGGTTTTCTGGATTTACATCAAAATACAATACTAATTGAATAACTGGAAAATGCAAAATATAAAAACTATATGAAAAATCAAAATTTATTTTAATTTTTTTAATAAAGTATACTAGATAAAGCACTATAAATCCTATACAAAAAGGATAAATAATATAATCAAATAATGAATTTCCACTCATAAAAGTAATTAAAACAACACTGATAATAGCTAATAAGAGTGAGTTCTTAGCATTGAATTTTTCATACAGTGTATAAAGTAAAATACCGACAATAAAAAGTCTTACTTGTGCTGGAAATTGGAAAAGAAATATATCTGCATGAATCTTTGAAATAATCTCAAGAGATTTTATATACTCAATTCCAAACATATAGAGTGCTGATAAAATATAAAATAGAACAAGAAATATTTTTCCAAATCTTTTATAGAACATAAACACAAAAGGAACTAAAAGATAAAAAACAACCTCATTCTTGAGTGTCCAAAGGCTTCCATTAATGGCATTTACATAGAGACTAGAAAAAGTGTCTCCAACTGAAGGAGCTAAAAAATTTAAAAATAAGATATTTGCTACAAAATATTTTGTAATTTGTGAAAAATTTCCGTCTGCAAAGACAATAAAAAAAAGTGTTTGCAGAAGAATAAGAAAACCATAAAGAGGAAAAATTCTAAAAAATCGTTTTATGAAAAAATGCTTTTTGTTTTGATCCGCATCAAAACTCCAAAAAATCAAAAAACCACTTACGATAAAAAACATGTGAACAGCATATGTACTTAAATGAAAAGGAAAATAAGAAAGGTTTTGAAAAGCAAGTATATTCCAATGAGCAAAAAAAACTAAGACTGCCAATGTAAGTCTTAGTAAATCGAAATTATTTGATGTGTTAGTTTTTAGCAAAAGAATCCTTTATTATATGTCTTAAATGTTTCATCAACGAAAAACAAACCAAAAAAGAATAAATAAACATTAGACTTTTTTTATGCCAAACTATATTTTTGTACATCTGTAACTCCCCTTTTCTCATAGCCCACTTATTTGAGCTTAATCCACCTGTACTTAATTCTTCGCGTCCAAGAAAAGCTAAGGGCAAATCTAGAAAATACACTTCTGTTTTCAAAGCGATTCTTAACCATAGTTCATGGTCTTCTGTGTGGGTCATCTTTTCATTAAAAAGCTTACATATTTCTCTTTTAACTACAACACTTGGTGTAACTGCAAAATTTTTTACTAATAACTTCATAAAAGAAATTTTTTTTGGCTTATCTATTATAAAAGTTTTGTTGAAATTATTTTTTAATGTATATCCGTGACCTAAAAAATCTATTCGATATTTTTCTATAGTTTGCATTGTAATTTCAAGTTTTTGTGGATGCCACATATCATCGCTGTCTAAAAATGCTATGTATTCTCCAGTTGCTTTTTTTATTCCCATATTTCTAGCAGAAGAAACACCACCATTTGATTTCTTGATTAACTCTATAGTTCTGTTTGTTTTATTATTTAAAATCAAATCTTCGACTATTTTTTCACAACCATCATCCGAGCCATCGCTCACAATGATTATTTCTATCGGCTCTTGATATGTTTGCTGCATTACGGAGTCAATAGTACTTTTGATGGTACTTTTTGAATTATACATGGGGACTATTACTGAATATTTCATGAAATTTTTTGCTTCCCTTTGACATTCCTTATTCCATCAATCGTTCCCTTGAAAATCGATTTAGAAAGCTTTACATCATAAAAAAAGTAATATATCACTCTGAGTATATTTCTAAAAAATAATTTAAAAACAACCAAGCTATATGCAAAAGCACCAAAGTACTTTTTATGGAACAAAATTTGATTTCTTGTCATATAGTAAAGCACTAGAGGTGAGTATGCACCTCCTGTAGACTTAGCATGTTTATGAATGACTTCAGACTTCAGAGATGTAAAAATTTTAAGCCCTTTTTGCCGTATTGATTTCATCCAATCAGTTTCTTCATAGTATAAAAAATATTCCTCAGGCAAAAAACCTATACTATCAAAATTTTCCACCCTAAAAAAGATTGAACATCCACATATGTGTTTTACCTCTAAATTATCTTTATTTTTTTCATTGGTATTTTCAATGATATCACCTATGCTTTGTAAACTCAAGTCCTCGTTCAATATTTTAGAACCCAGTAGTGCGATAGCATCATTTTCAAGTTGATTATAGCTATTAATCATATTTTCTAATGTATCTGGTCGTACCAATGTGTCGTTATTTAAAATCCATATAAAATCTTTTTTTGATGCATGTTGTAAGACATATTTAATTCCTATGTTATTCCCAGCAGCATATCCATTGTTAGAATCTGATGAGATTAAAGTTATATTAGAATTTTCCTTACTGCTTGTGCTAAACATATCTGGAGAAGTTTTATAAAAGACTTTTGAGCTTGTTATATCTTTACTTTCTAACCATTTATTTATATTAATCAATGAGTTATCAGTTGATGCATTATCAACAATTAAAAGTTTCAATTGTTTTGACTTAGATGTAAAAAGTGTTTCAATGCACTCTAAAGTATCCTCATAACCATTGAAATTAAGCAACAATATCCATACTGTTTTATCTATCATGATTATTCTTATAAATATTTTTTATTTTATACATTATCTTTCTGATTTTTTGCTTTAAAATACTTAACAATATTTCAAAGATTGAATTATCCATTCTTAAATGTACTTCTAGGAGTTTTTTTTGAAAATAGTTAGTCATTTTCGTCTCGTTTAGCCTTTTATAATAAGTAAAAAGCATACTATAGGTGATTAAAGCATTTTCATATCTATTATTTTCAGATATCATGGAATGGACACCACCTGAATGCATTCTGTACCTTGAGGGCTTTATTTGTGATAAATATTTTCCTGTACCATAATGTCCTAAAATCGACCAGATAAATAAATCTCCATGTTTACTTAAAAGCATTTCTAGAGGAAGTTTTTTAATTATGTTCTTAAACATTACAGTCAATGTATTAATTGGGGCTGCTTGTTTTAATTCGTCTGTAGTTAAATCTTTTATCGCACCACCAATATAACTATCAATAATTCCATTTTCATTAAAAGCTTCAACAGATGTATAACAAATAACACACTCGGGATTTGATTCTAAAAAGACTTTTTGTATCTGTAATTTATTGGTATCTGTCCAGTAATCATCACCTTCACAAAATGCAATATATTCACCTTGACAAGCTTGCATTGTGTTTTGCACATTGGCTTGCATACCTACATTTTTTTCACTTACAATAAGCTTGATAATATGTGGATAGTTCTCTTTATAGTTTTCTATAATTTGTCTTGTATTATCACTACTACAATCTTCACCTATTACTATCTCGAAAGAAAAATTTGTCTCTTGCATCAAAAAGCTATCTATAGCCTCCCTTATATATTTTTCATGATTGTATGTAATTGTACACACACTAACTACTGGTTTGCTAAAGTCACTTTTCCAATTTTTCATAATCTCTTGTTCAGTTCTATTTATCATTAAATCTTCTTCGCAAAACAAGTCTATACATAAGTTTTCTTCCTTCTTGAGAGACTACTGAATTTAAAATCAACAAAACAATACCTATAAAAATCAATGTAAAAAACAATATTAATCTATCTTCACTAAAGCTAATACCAATATTTTTTATGACAATTAGATAAATTGTAGTTACAGCCAAAACTGGAAAGATATCCTTAAATACCCAATCTTTATGAATTCCAGGAGCAAACTTACTATGAATAAATCCTGGCCACCAAAGTAAAAAAAATGTTTGTAATCCAAACCAAGTAATACCAGCACCCAGTGCTCCATAAAAATGAACTGCAAGGATTACAGCGATAATCTGCACAAATCCAAAATAGGTATTCCCTTTTACATGATATTTTAAATTTCCATAAGAGTATTGCATATAAAATTGAAATGACAATAAGGCAACTGCTCCATTTCCTAAAGCATACCAAAAAAGTATTGGTGCGGCCCATTGTGAAGCCTCTACATTTCCAGTCCATGCATAAAGAAGTTCGTAAGCGAATACTGCGACCATACCGCTTACTGCCAATACAACTATAGCTACTATTTGTGTTGATTTATGATACAAGGCTATCATCTCTTTTCCTTCTCCATTGGATAGCAAAGATGTCATTCTCGGTAAGATTACTTGTCCTATTGGCTGAAAAAACTGTACTATTGCACCTGATAAAATAATTACTAAAGTAAAAAATCCATACTCTTTTAATGGCAAATAGTGTGACAACATAAGCTTATCTAATTGTCCTATAACAACTGTTATTGCAGATATATAGGCAATACTTAATGCAAAAGGGGCAATTTGTTTTAATGTCACAAAAGACGGTAAAACTTTCTGAGATACTTTCATATAGTTATCTATTTTAAACTTAATAACAATGAACTCAAAAATAGCCACTAGTAATTGAAAATAGAAAAAATGAACTATGTCTTTACTCACATAAACTATAAGCAAAAATGCTCCAAAAAATTTCAAAGTACTAAAAACAATTTTGTATATATTTAACCAAATATGATGTTCAAATCCTATGATAGTGCCTTGATACAATCCTACAAACCATCGAATTACTATCATAAAAGCCATAATTTTAATAGTACTTTCTACTGATTCATAGGACAATTCTTTTACATCAAGCCAATGAGTAGATATCCAAGCACTTCCAAAGAACATTGCACTAAAAACTACAATAGAAATAATCACAAAAAGCACTTCTATACTAAGAGTTATTTTTTTTAGTTCTAAAAGACCATTAAGATCATCTTTTAACCTTGTTGTCTCTCTTGCAAGTGTAGCAGAAAGCCCCAAATCAAGAAGAACCATCCAAGACATCAACATTGTAAAAAATCCAACTAATCCGTAAGCTTCTGCGCCTAAATATTTTAAATAAAAAGGAAGCATAAAGATACCGATGAACATAGTATAAAATTGCCCTATATAGTTGACTATAGTGTTTTTTTTGAGACTTATTTTTTGAGACACTTAATATTTTATCCTTGATTTATAATAATTACACAAACTATTTCTTTTCTTTTGCACTTGATAAAGCTACTAATGAAATCAGTTTTTTTGTTTTATTTAAAGAAGATTCTCTTGACCAATGTTTCAAAAGAATTTTTCTATTAATAGCTATTTCATCTTTATTTAATTTTTTTAAATTTACTTTATCATCAAGTTCATCTATGCTAAAAATAAAAGCTTCTTCTTGCTTAAAAAATTTATAAATTAGATTCTGTTTATTTAAAAATATTTTAGCTCCAAACCACATAGCTATAACTATATTTCCTAGAGCTTGTTGATTTAAATGATTCATTACCACAACACTGCAACTTTTTATAACTTCTTTATACTCATTTGCATTGATAAAACTATAAAAAGGATGAAAATTTTTACCAAATTTTTCATTACCATATTTTGTAACCAGTTCTATATTTTCAAAATTTCCATAACTGAGTGGACAAAAGATTTTACTATTTTTAAAATCAAGTATTTCTACTTTATTGAATGCTTCAATATGATTATTAATAAAAAATGATGAATTTCCAATCAAAATATTAATGCCTTTCTTATCATATTCATCATCTAAATGACAACTTTCCATTACAAAACTATCTTCCAAAGAACCATAATTCCAATCAATAAAATTTGGTCTAAAATTGCTTATATTTTCCTTAATAAAATCAAATTCATTATTCAATACAGGTGCAAAATATTTAATTTTATTTGTAATTTTTAGTTCTTTTAAAAGTTTTCTTCTCTTAATATATTTTATAGTATTTTCACCTAAGAGAGTTTTGATAAATAACTTCAGATTAGATTTATATGTTCTTTTTACTAATGACATAGATTCTTTAGTTTCTGGGAGAAACCACTCTAGATCATCAATAAAACGATAATAATCTCCACTCCATCCAATCCATACAAAATTTACATTATCTTGTGTTTTTTTAACTATATCAATTAATGTATCAGTCAACATATGTAATACAACTGCATCATAATTTTTCAATGTATTGATAAAAGAAATACTATTTACTTCTTTAAGATATATCTTTTCTATATAATTTAAATCTAGATGTATTGATTCATTATTTTTAGAAATATATAAAAACTTATTATTAACAAGATCTTCTCCCGCATCATCAAACTGTTTACGTGCCATATTAATAAATACACTATCCATAGTTGTTAAATGTAAAATATTAATCAATGAAAAAGCCCATTTTGTGATATTTTAATATTAAATATTTTCATTATTTAAACAAACTTCCAACTCTCTCATTTTCAGGAGTGACTAAAAATTTTTCATAGTTTTTTAAAACTTCTTCTCTATTTCTTGTTCCAACTCTTTTATTACCAACATAGATTCCCCAAGGTTCTAAATCTTTGGTAATTACTGAATTAGCTCCAACCATTGCGCCTTCGGGAATGTTAACACCTGGTAAAATTACAGAATTAGCCCCAATGATACAGAACTTACCTATTTTAATTGGTAAACTCTGTACATTTCTAAATTGGTTATCAATAGTAGAATTACCAAATCCCCAATCTTTAAAATCATCAGTCGCAGTTAAGATTCTAACACCTTGAGAAATAGCACTAAAATCTCCTACAATTAATTCATCTCCACCAGTGATGGAAGCATAAATACCTATATGTACAAAATTACCTAATTTTATTTTTCCTTTGGCATACACAAAAGCAAAATCATCTATTATGATATTTTTTCCAAACTCTATATTTTCTAAACCAATAATTTTTGTATATTCAAATGTTTTTACATTTGGTATTTTATATTTATCCATTATAAAGCCTTTTTCATAGTACTAATAATAGTGTTTTGTTCATTACATGTAAGCTCTGCAAATGTAGGCAAACAAAGTATGCGTTTACTTATATCTCTTGATATCTCACACGTTTGTTTTGGTTCTATGTAGTCTAAAGTATCAAGTGATGGATAGAAGTATCTTCTTGGAAATATCTGTTTTTCATTTAAAGCTTTTTGTACTTTTAGAAGTTCTTCTTCACTTCTAAAAACCACTGGAACATAGCTGTAGTTTTCACTTGCATTTACGTTTTGTTCTTGAAAGGACACCAAACCTTTGAGTTCTTTTTTGTATATATCTGAGATGATTTTTCTTTTGTTTTTTATCTCTTCTATATCATCAAGTACACATAAGCCCATAGCTGCTTCAAACTCATTCATTTTTGCATTTGTTCCCAGATGTGGTATTTCTTCTGCATTTTTGATACCAAAGTTTATGAGATATTTTGCTTTTTGTACCAGTTCATCATCATTGATGATTAAAGCTCCACCCTCTATAGTATGAAAAAGTTTTGTAGCATGAAAACTAAGAGTTGATATATCTCCATAGTTTAATACACTTTCCCCTTCATACTTCACATCAAAAGCATGAGCAGCATCGTAGATAACTTTTAAATTATATTTATTTGCAATTTTTTCTATCTCTTCAACTTCACAAGCATTTCCAAAAACATGTACAGGAAGAATTCCGGTTGTGTTTGGAGTAATGAGCTTTTCTACTGATTTTGGATCAAGATTGAATGACTTCTGGTCAATATCTGCAAATATTGGTAAAAGCTGATTTGTCACAAGTGAACTTGTAGTTGCCACAAAGCTAAAAGGTGTAGTTATTACAAAACCTTTCAGCCCAAGTGTTCTATATGCGATTTCAAGAGCGATAGTACCATTTGAAACTAGAACGATATTTTTTACACCCAAATAATCAGCAAGTCTTTTTTCGAGCCTTTGTACCAGTGGACCATTATTTGTAAGCCATCCATTATCATATATTTCATCTATATATTGTTTATATTTTTCTTTATTTGGCAGGTATGTTTTTGTTACATTTATCATTTTAGAATCCTATACTTCCCTAAATACCACTCAATAGTCTTCACAATCCCGCTATCAAAGTTCTCATCAGCTTTCCATCCAAGTTGCGTTTCAAGTTTCGTTGCATCGATAGCATAGCGTCTGTCGTGTCCAGCTCTATCTTCTACGAAAGTGATGAGTTCTTTGTAGCTCTTCTTCGGATGTGTGGCTTCAGCCTCACCTTGAGCTTTATTAACATCACTTGGTGAACCTAAAGGATCACGTCCGAGGGTAGATTCGTTTGCTAATGGAACTTTTTTATCTAGTATAGAACAAATTGCATCGACTATCTGAAGATTGGTTCTCTCGTTTCTTCCGCCGATATTATAAACTTCACCAGACTTTCCTGTATGATAAACTAGATCTATTCCCTTACAGTGGTCAAGTACATAGAGCCAGTCTCGGATGTTTTTGCCATCTCCGTAGATTGGGATAGACTCACCTGCAAGTGCTTTTCTGATGATAGTTGGGATGAGTTTTTCATCATGCTGTTTTGGGCCATAGTTGTTGGAGCAGTTTGTGATGACTGTGTTCATACCGTATGTTTCGTTGTAAGCACGCACTATCATATCTGAGCCAGCTTTTGATGCTGAGTATGGAGAGTTTGGAGCGTATGGAGTCTCTTCTGTAAAGAGGTCTGTTGCGTTTAGTGTTCCGTAGACTTCGTCTGTGGAGATGTGGTGAAATCTAGGTGCAGCTAAAGCTAGCACGTCCGAAATCTGTTCTTCGGACGTACGGGCTTTAGCCGTACCTTTAGGGTATCGTTCTTTATATTTAAAAGGAGCATCCATCCAATATTTATACGACACATCCAAAAGTGTAAACGTTCCATTGACATTTGTCTGCACAAATACTCCAGGGTTTTTGATGGAGTTATCTACATGAGACTCTGCTGCGAAGTGGATCACACCTTGGATATCATATTCGCTAAAGATAAACTCAACCAGTTCACGGTTACAGATATCCCCTTTGATAAACTTATAGCGAGGATTAGCTTTACACTCTTGAAGGTTTTCAAGGTTTCCTGCGTAGGTAAGTAGGTCTAAATTTACAAGATTATATTCTGGATATTTCTCTAAAAAATAAGGCACGAAGTTTGAGCCGATGAAGCCCGCTGTGCCTGTTAATAGTATGTTTTTATTAGTTGTCATTTTCTAATTGCTCCTCTATTTCTTTAATACTTGGTAGATTTGATTTTAACTCATTTGGTATACTTTTTGTTATTTGGTACTCCGATATTCCAATAGGCTTATTGATATCACGTAAACTGTACTCTGCTTCTATTTTATCTTTTGATTTACATAGTATCAAGCCAATTGTTGGATTGTCTGTTTCAGATTTTACTAAATCATCTACAGCACTAAGGTAAAAGTTTAATTTTCCTGCAAACTCTGGTTTGAACTCTACATTTTTGAGTTCTATCACGAAGTAACATTTTAGTTTTAAGTGGTAAAACAGCAGGTCGATGTAGTACTCTTTATTCTCTGTTTCTATCTTATACTGATTGCCTACAAATGCAAATCCAGAACCTAATTCAAGTAAGAACTTTGTTATATGCTTCACTAACTGTTCTTCTATGTCTTTTTCTTTCGCTTTTTCACTGAGCAAAATAAAGTCAAATAAGTAAGGGTCTTTGAGCGTTTCTTGAACTAGCTCTGAGTGTGGACTTGCTAAGGTATTTGTAAAGTTAGTAATTTTCTTGTTTGTACTTCTTGCATATAAGTCAGATTCTATTTGGTGTACAAGTACAGACTGAGACCAACCATTTTCAATAGTTTTATAGATGTACCAAGTACGAACATCATCATCTTTTAGTTTTTGGATAAGTGTAAGGTTATGGTACCAACTCAATTGTGCAAGGAGCTCTTGCACAATTGAAATCTCAGAGTAAGTTGAAGCAAACTGTCTCATATACTTAAGATTTCGTACTGAAAAACCTTTCATACGTGGAAAAGTCTTTTTCAAATCATCTGATAGAGTATCAATTATTTTAGCACCCCATCCTTGTTTTGATTGATTTTTTAAAATAATATTACCAATATCCCAATAAAGTAAAACTAACTCTTTATTTACAGCATAAATAGCTTTTTGTTGGGAGGAAAGAATTCTTTCTTTTAGGTCAGAAAATATAGATGTATACTCAGCAATATTTGCCATTATCTTCTCTCTCCCATTATTCTTAAACATTCATCCAAACTATCTTTCCAATAAGGGATAGTCAGATTAAACTCTTTTTTTATCTTTGATTTGTTGAGTAAGCTGTAGTGCGGTCTTGTCGCAGGTGTTGGATACTCTTTGGTCTCTATCGGGTTTATTGCGCATTCAAGTTTTGCCATTCTCATTATCTCTTTTGCGAAGTCGTACCAGCTCAGCACACCTTCGTTTGAGTAGTTATATATTTGTACATCTTTTGGTGCAGCTAAAGCTAGCACGTCCGAAATCTGCTCTTTAGCCGTACCTCTTTCAAGCTCTTCGGACGTATAGGCTTTAGCCGTACCTATTTTAGGTAATATATCTAGTATTGCTCTTGCCAAATCTCTCGCATAGGTCGGTGTTCCAACCTGATCAAATATAACTCCAAGACTCTCTTTTTCTTTGCCTAAACGCAGCATTGTTTTTACAAAGTTAGCTCCAAATGAGCTATAAACCCATGAAGTGCGAATGATGATTGCGTTTATAGGGTTTAGCTCGATAATTGCGTTTTCACCTGCGAGTTTTGTTGCTCCATAAACACCTTGAGGGTTTGTTGTATCTTCTTCATTGTAAGGTTTATAGTTTTTGCCATCAAATACATAGTCTGTAGAGATATGGATGAGTTGGATGTTTTTCTTTTTGGAGATTTCTGCAAGATATTTTACTGCGAGATGATTGATAGCATCTGCATTTATCGCGTCGCTCTCTGCTTTATCTACTGCTGTATAAGCGGCACAGTTGATTATAGTATTTATTTTGTTTTTCTCTATAAACGCAGCAACTTCGTTTTTGTCAGTGATATCCAAAGCTTCTCTGTCTGTGAAAAAGAAGTTGTCTTTAGGTGCAGCTGAAGCTAGCACGTCCGAGATGTGCTCTTCGGACGTACAGGCTTTTAGGAACGCTAACCCGTGGCGTTCTCCACTCTGAGCCGTACCTTGAGCTTTTTCGACATCACTTGGTGCAGCTGAAGCTAGCACGTCCGAGAGCGCTTTTTCGGACGTACAGGCTTTAGCCGTACCTCTTGCAACTAACTCTCTCAGCTCAGAGCCAAGCTGTCCATTAGAACCCGTCACTAGAATATTAAGCACGCTGTGAGCCTTGGCGAGGAAGTACCCTTGGGGTGTAGTAATTTACACCATACTCAAATATATCTTGCGTTTTGGCAAGTTTGGGTTGCGTTTTATCTTTTGCTGAAAGATTTAACTCTTCATGAGCTACCATCCAATCAATCCCTAAGGCTGCATCATCAAACGCAATCCCTCTGTCATTCTCAGGAGAGTAGTAGTTATCAACTTTGTAAGCAAATACAGTATCATCTTCTAGCACCACAAAACCATGGGCAAAGCCTCTTGGGACTAGCATCTGCTTTTTATTCTCGCTACTGAGTTCTACTGCCACATGTTTACCAAAAGTAGGTGAACCTTTTCGGATATCTACAGCCACATCCAAAACGCGACCTTGGATGACACGGACGAGTTTCGTCTGTGCAGCGGGATGAAGCTGATAATGAAGTCCTCGTAAAACGCCACGGCTTGATTTAGACTCGTTGTCTTGACAAAAATCTATCTTGTAGCCCAAAAACGCTTCGAGTTTATCTGCTCGAAATGTTTCTACGAAGTAACCTCGCTCATCACCGTGAACTTTTGGCTCGATGATGATGACATCTGGTATCTCTGTTCTTATAAACTCCATACTATTTCAAGCCTCTCGGCTGTGCAGCACGTCTTATGAGATATTGTCCATACTGGTTTTTTTTGAGTGGTTCTGCGAGTTCTAGGAGTTTTTCTTTTGAGATATATCCCATCTCATAGGCTATCTCTTCTATACAAGAGACTTTGAGAGATTGGCGGTTCTCGATAGTCTGTATAAATTGGCTTGCTTCGAGGAGTGACTCATGCGTACCAGTATCGAGCCAAGCGTAGCCTCTGCCCATGAGTTCGACTTTGAGTCTCTGCTCGTTTAAATAATCTTGGTTGAGTGTAGTAATCTCTAGCTCACCTCTGTGAGAAGGGAGAACTTGTTTGGCTTTTTGCACGACATCGTTTGGATAGAAATAAAGTCCGACCACGGCATAGTTGCTCTTTGGCTGAGTCGGTTTTTCTTCGATAGAAGTGACATTGCCCGCTTCATCAAACTCCGCCACACCATAGCGTTCAGGATCGCTAACGTAGTAGCCAAAGACCGTTGCGTTTTTATCTTCGCTTGCGTTTTTGACAGAAGCAGCGAGAAGTTTGGTGAGGCCGTGACCATGAAAGATATTATCACCCAAAACAAGACAGACATCATCAGAACCTATGAAATCAGCTCCGAGGATAAATGCTTGAGCAAGTCCATCTGGTGAAGGCTGAACTACATAAGAGAACTTCATTCCGATATCACTCCCATCACCCAAAAGCTCTTCAAATCTTGGTAAGTCTTTTGGCGTAGAGATGATAAGCACTTCAGTGATACCAGCAAGCATCAACACTGAGAGCGGATAGTAAATCATCGGCTTGTCATAAATTGGCATAAGCTGTTTGCTTACGCCTTTTGTGATTGGGTAGAGACGTGTGCCGCTTCCACCTGCTAATATTATGCCTTTCATACTTTAAAAACCTTACAAAAAATAAATTTCACTGTTAAAAACCTTTTTGATTATATGAGGCTATTATTATAGCAAAGCAATGTTAGGAGTAGCTAAAAAACAGCTGCGTTTGCTATAAATCTTTGATATAAATGACACTCACTCCCTGCCCTGTTTCACGGACATCTATATCTACTCGTATAGATTTTGAGAGGCTATATTGGATAGTGAGGCTTGAGGCGGTATCATTTTTATAGACGATACGGATTTTTTCATTGAAACGCGAGCCGATTTCATAGCCCAGCGTCCCTTCTTTATTTGTGAGGATGTTGAGCGTATCGACTTGCACAAACGAGGTTTCATTGACAAGTTGTTTGAGTCCACTTGCCAGAAGTAAAGAGCTACTAGAACTCTCCGAAGAGGGATCAAACATCGCACTTGATGAGTCCCCAAAAAGGATATAAGACATGATATCGTTTTGACTCATAGCGGGTTTGGAGGAGAAGATGATAACCGGATCCTCCATCGTATTTGTCACATATATCTCGATATCTTTATAGTCAAGCGTATAGTAATGCAGATTGAGGTTGAGCTGTGGATTTATCGGTTTTTTTCCATTAAAGTAGATCTCACTTTTGTCAAATTCAAACTTTTTATCGCTAAAGCTTGCATCACCGCTATTGATAGTGAGCATTCCAAGGAGTCCAAACGCAGTGTTTGGCTCTTCAAAGATTGTGAGATCGGGTGTTACCATCAGGTTTACATCTTTGATTTTGTAGGCGATAGGTTTGGCCGCGTCCACTTGGATGTTGATATAAAGATGACTATTTTTTTCCTCTTTGATATCTTGGATGATAATAATATCTTGATCATCTATCGCATAATCATTGAGAGGTTTGTACATGATAACACCCTCTAAAAGCGTAATTCTCCCTTCTACTTTTTGGACTTTTGGACTAAAATTTGCACGAAGATTTATATGTGCTTTGAGATCTGCATCGTCACCTTTGTAGCTAAAACTCTCACTTGTGAGTGTCACATTTCCTTCCATACTCTCTTTGTTTATAAAGCCCTTGATGAGGACATTATCATAGAGCCAAAGTTCATCAAGTAAGATATTAAGATCTGCATCAAAATGTATCGTTGAAGCTCTTTTGGAGTAAAAATCATGCGCTTTATATCTAAAAAAATACTCATTAATGATGAGAAGATTATTCTTATACGAGCTTTGAAATGAGATGTTTTCTACTACATGACTCGTCTGTGTATCGACTTTTATCACATATAGAGGCATTGTTATTTTTGACTCTACACTGAGATTTTCATCATAATTTATCGTCGCTTTAAGTTCGATATTGGCATCATAAAAATCCTCTGCGTTTAATGAATTTCTAAAGAGATTTGCGATGAGTTTTTTCAGTGAAGCTACTTTGGAACTAAGATGAATCTTTTTTTCATCCAAATCAGCCACAATATCAAACTTTGTACTTCCAATATTTCCCGAGCCATACATATCTTCATTTTTTTTGGAGAGCTTCATTTGCAGCATATTTGCATCTACTTCAAGTCTCTCTTTTTGTTGTGTCACTCTGTATTTTGCATGTAAAGGTGAAAATTGTTCTATATTGATATTTTTATAGAGTTCATGCGCTGCGTTTGGAATAAACGCAGCTTCATAGAGTGCTTTATTTGGAGTATATTCTACCTTGGCATCAAGATCTCCAAAAGCGCTATGTGCAGCTATCTCTGCGTTTATATCCAGAGGTGAACTCTGCAACTTCACTCTCGCATCTACACTCACTTTTTCTTGAGATAACACTTCTGGTATCTCCCAAAATGTCGAGAGATTTAACTCTTTAGCATTGGCTTGTATATCAAAATTTATATAATCACTGCTTCGGAGAATTGCGCTGTATTCTTGGGCGTTAAGCTTTGCCTCTATTTTTTTTGTATCACCGCTCATCGTTGCGTTTATAGTTTTAAAAGGAAGTCCATAAGGCTCTTTGAGAAGAGAGAAACGCAGTGATGAGTCATATTTCCCCTTTATATCAAAGTCGATTTTTTGTTCTGCTTTGAGTGCGATATCTGTATACAATAAATCATATTTCACCTGAGTATTGAAATCTTTTGCACCCCAAATATATGCAAAATCCACATCTGCGTTTTGCACGACAAAAGCTTCATCTGAGGCTAGTTGCAGCTTCTCAAATCGTGATGCAGCCTTGATACCATCGAGCCCAGCTTCGAGTTTGAGTTTGACTTTTTTTGGAACTGCTTTGATAAATGCAAGTGTTTCTGTAATGATTTTTTTATCTATCTCTGCGTTTGCGTCCCCATAAAGAATATTTGCTCGTATTTCGCCTTGTATCACTGCGTTTGCGTAGGAGCTTCTAAACGCAAGTGCTACTTTTTTTACGCTAAGTGTTTCATCATAGAGCAACTCACTTGCCTTGATATCAAATCCTATAGTGTCACTTGAAAAGATGATTTTCGTATCATTTGCAAGGAGATTTTCTAGAGTAAACGCAGGAAGAGTAAACGCAGTTGCGTTTGGCTCACTTTGAGGAAGTTTGTCTACATATACAAAGAGACTTTGCGCTCTAAGATGCTCTATACTTGGAGTCGGGCGCAATAAATTCAATATGTTGTACTCTATTTGCAGACTTTTTGCGCTGATGGCATCTTTATATTTCACATCATACAAAGTGACACCGTGGAGCAGTGTTCCTTCAGCCTTTGAGTATTGGATATCAAAATCATGAAGATATTTCTCTGCCAAAAAAGGGACGACATCTTTGTGCGTGAACAACACGACAACACCCATCAAAGATAGAAGTACAATAAGTAAAAGCATTCGCAGAGGCAGGTAAATATCGCGTATCAAAAGACCTCTCCGATATGAAAATGAAAAGCGTATTGCTCCATAGGATTTTTCGTATCAAAACCCACATCAAACGCAATAGGTCCAATAGGCGTCGTATAACGCAGACCAGCGCCCGCACTGTAGTATCCGTTTTCATAGTTGGGCGTGTAGTTGTCGCCTAAAAAAGTATTGTCGTTAAAGACAACACCACGAACCTTGCCATAGATGCCAAATCTATACTCAAGCGTTGTCTCCAAAATAGACTCAGAGCCGCTTGGATCACCCAAATCGTTTGTCGGACCAAGCGTTCTGTAGACATAGCCACGGTTACTGTTCATCCCTCCAGCATAAAAACGGTACGAAGCAGGCAACTCACCCTCAAAAGCTTCAAGTGAGCCAAAAGTCGTCTTAAACGCAAGTGTCTCATCAAAAAATGGGAGGATATAGCCTCCCGTGACTTTAAATTTATAGTATGAAGAGTCTGAGATAACACTCTTGAGTGAGCCCATCATCCTTGTATTGATAAAGTAGCCCTCTTTTGGATCAAGGAGCTTGTCTCTGACGTCATAATTCCACTCAAATATCGGAGAGAGTATGAAAAGATTGCCGGAGGGAAAAAGCTCTTCATCACTGCTTGCATAGGTCGTTGTGCTGTCAAAGTAGAGACTCTCTTTAAACGAACTCGGCGTCCATCGTTGCTTGAGATAGAGTTCTGAATAGAACCTATTTTCAGTAAAACCCTCAAAGATCTCATTATCAACCCCTATCTCAACACCGGCGGAATTGTTATTGACCAAAGGCAAATCGTAGCTTGCTTTGAGACTCTGCTTTATCTCTGTCACTCTCGCTTCGATACTTGCAGTTTTGAGATTTGCGAACATATTTCTATGCTTCACACCCATCGTCGCCATCCAACCCTCATCAGAACTCAAACCAAAACCGCTAAAAAAGCGGATAGGTTTTTCATTTTCAGTGACGCTCACGACAACGTTTACACTATTGTTGGTATCATTTTTTGTATCTATAATTGCTTTTGAAATACCTTCATGTCCATAAAGATTTGCGTAACTTTTACTGATGCTACTCAGAGAAAAAGGGTCTCCCTCTTCAAAATACAAAAGAGAGTCAATGATATCTGCATCGATGTTTTGAGATGGAGTGATGCTGATCTTGCCAAAATAACAAATATCATTAGGGGTGATTTCATAGGAGAGATAGGCTCTGTCTGTCTCTATATCCACATACGCTTTTGCGTTGAGTGCCACGTTGCAGTAGTTATAGTTGGCATAAGCGATCTGGATATCTTTTTTGCTTTGGGTAAACTTGGTCGAATCAAAAACATCACCCTCTTTGATTCCAAGTGCTGCGTTTATTACCAAGGGGGAGGTAAAAGTGAGTTCTTTAATGATGATTGGTTCTTTTTCTTCTATACGAAAAACAATTTTCTTTTCATCCTTTTCATAGCTGATCTGGGCATGATAAAAGCCTTTAGTTTTATAAAAGTTTTGCAGGATTTGCAGAGAAAATTCAAGCGTTTTTTCATCTATTTGCGGCTGGGCTTTGTAAAACTCATAGATATAAGGTTTATAGAGATTGAGTGCTTCAAAAAGTTCTCTCTCACTTAGATGGCTATTGCCAAGAAAACGCAGCTCAAACTTTTGCGCATAAAGGGATGAGGTAAAGAGCAAAAACAAAACAACGACAACTCTCACAAAGGCTCCTCTTTTTATCACACTATTATATCAAGTTTTAAGGGTTATGTAAGGATTTTTATTTTAAAATTCCAGCCAATTTCAAGGAATGCATCTCGCATTTTTCCACTATTTTGGGGTGTCGCCAAGCGGTAAGGCACTGGTTTTTGGTACCAGTATTCGGGGGTTCGAATCCCTCTACCCCATCCACATTCAGATATAATTCCACAAGACTCAAACAATCAAAAGGTATAAGTTATGGAAGACACTACAAATTTATTAGATTTAGGTATCAGAACGGCTGTTTTACTCGTTGTTGCAGGGATATTTTATTTTGTTCTCAAGAGTAAAAAAGAGGATAAAAAATAGCAGACAGACCACTAAACTTAGTGGTTCACCTCTCTGCCTAGAACTTTTTCTACAGATGCAATCTTTGATTTTAATCTGTTCGTACAATCTTGACGGATATCAAACTTCAGTGAAGAGTAAACTCTCTCACACTCACTCAACTGCTCATACGCAAGCTCTACAATATGCAAAGCCTCTTTCATACTCGAAGCCTCGATAATCGTACCCATTGGTGTCAACTGATACGCTACACCCGATTTGTCTATCACATCAATAATCTTTGCAACTTGTGCAGAGACGGAAGAGCCTTCTCTGCACGTGTCAGAAATCGGAAACATCGAGAACTCTAAAAGAACACTTAGCATAACAGCCCTACTTTGTTCCGTTCATATCTACAGTGTTGCCATTCATCCCACATCTGCAACCTGGACCACATGGACATGGCTTTGGACATTGGCATTTAGGATTGTTGCATCCATTTCCATTGAGTCCATCAAGTTGGTTTTGTGAAGATGTCGAACATCCTGCAAAAAACATACTCATCCCTGCAAACGCAGCTATAACGATTAACTTTTTCATACGAACTCCTTGTTTTTGAAGGGATAATAGTAACAAAATACGATTAAACAAATATTAAAAAAAATAATACTTATTTCGCCTGATAATAGATTCCAATTTGCGGATTATTCACCAGCCCTTGCGCACTTGCAAAAGTAAAAGGAAGTGTCTGCGTTCTTGTATTGGGATCAAGCTGAAAGACTGCAAAATGTAGATGCGGACCGCTCGAATAACCTGTATTTCCTGAATATCCAAGCAGTGTGCCTTGCTTAACACTCTCACCGACTTTTACAGCTACGCCATGCTGTTTGAGATGATAGTAGGTTGCAAAAGTTCCATCACTATGCTCTAGAGTCACGAAGTTTCCATATTTTGAAAACTCCCGTCCTATTCCGTTAATATTGGAGTCAGATTTTGTCTTCACAACTCGTCCATCTCTTGCTGCGTAGATTTTTGTTCCTATATCCATAGCAAAATCCACAGCATACTGACTGCGTCCAAAATGGGTTGTCTTGCCATTAAAACCTTGTGAAACGCGATGTGCACTCCCTACAGCAAAAGGCAATCTATAAAGATAACTGCTATCATGAGTTGCGTTTTGTGAACCTAAAATCCATCTATAGGTCATGCTATAAGAGTAATTTTTTGCATCAAGAATCTTAAAATGGATAATCTCGCTACTTGCGTTTGGTGCCAAAGTAATATTCGCACTGTTTTGCTTCACATAACTAAGATTTTTAAGCTGCGCATCCACGCTCATAGTGATAGTGTATGCGTTAGTGTTGTACGCAGAGATAATAATAGAATCATCTACTTTTTTAGCATCGAGATAGACTTTTTGTTTTTTGTTCGCTTTTTTGGAAGAGTCAAAGCTATCTTTGACGCTATCATTTACAAACTCTGTTTGATACTCCTGAATCAGGCGAATCGTCTCAGCCTGATTATCAAGAAACTTACTCTTTTTTTTCTTTTTGTTTTTTTCGTAGAACTCCATGGAAGCTTCAAGGATGACTCTGCTTTGTAAAAGCCCATCGAGATCGCAGTTTGTAAGTTCTAAAAACTTCTCATAATCTTCTTCATTAATAGACTTTTCAATTCGTTCATGCACCTGATGCAGCGTCAAGTCATACTCTTTTTGAAGTTTTCGCAGCTTCAGAAGATAGGCTTTTGTAGCGATAGTGTCACTTGCGTTTATCTCCTGCGCAAACTCCAAAGTCTCTTTGGCATGGGTGAGATACTGCGTGCAGCTTGCGTTTAGCTCTTGTATCTCTGAGAGTTTTTTGAGTGAGCCCATAGAGTCATACAAAGGTGTTGCCAGCCGTGAATAGATTGACGGATATTGCTCTGCAAACGCAGTAAAAATAAGTACAAAAAGAAAGAAAAAAACTCTACTCATGCGTTATATAGTGCGGTATCAAGCTTTGTATCTTTTTGTAAATTTTGATAAAGTCTGTGGAGTAGACTCTGCTCTGTGCGATGGAAGTCATAAAGTTTGTATCTCTCTCCCAACGCGGTACGAGATGCATATGAATATGCTCAGCGATTCCTGCTCCGCCCGCTTTGCCAAGGTTCATACCGATATTGACACCTTGTGCGTTAATCCCCTCTTTGAGCAGTCTGACACATTTTTGTGCCAAGGCGCTCATGTGCAGCCAAGTCTCGCTTGGAAGTTCTTCGAGTTTGTCCGTATGCATATGCGGGATAATCATAAAGTGCCCTGGAGTGTAAGGATAACGGTTCATGACGATGAAACACAGAGCATCGCGATAGAGCACATGAAGCTCTTCATCTTCCTCTGCAGCGCTGCTTATATGACAAAAAACGCAACCCTCTATTCTCTTACTTGTAACATATTCATCTCGCCATGGCGCATACAAAACATCTTTCATAATTTCCTCCTCATCATATAGATTTCTGCCTTAAAAGAGCTAAGCCACGGCAGCCAGCGTAGCCAAAAAACTTACTATCTTTGGCTTTGTATCATAAAAATGCAAACACGAGGTCAGGAAAAAACATCACCAGACAAAGTGCCACTAACTGAAGAAAAATAAAAGGAACGATACCCTTATAAATCTCCATCGTTTTGATACTATCTCCTGCCGCACCTTTGACAAAAAAGAGCGAAAGTCCAAAAGGCGGTGTCAAAAAGGAAGCCTGCAGATTGAGTGCTATGAGGATAGCAAACCAAACAGGATCTATCCCAAACGCAGCCATAACAGGAACCAAAATAGGCACGACGATAAAAGATATCTCGATAAAATCTATAAAAAATCCAAGGATAAAGATACTGAGCATCGATATAACGATAAAGACCCAAACATCCCCGATATCTTCGCTAAAAAATTCGAGTATCAGATCACTTCCTCCAAGCTCGTTAAAGACAAGACTAAACGCAGTCGCACCGATGAGAATCATAAATATCATACCGCTGAGTTTCACGCTCTCAAAAAGAGCATATTTGATCATAGCACTGTTGAGCGACTTGTTCATAGCACTAAGTATGAGTGCGCCGATAACACCAAACGCAGCTGATTCTGTCGGAGAAGCGATACCTGCAAAGATACTTCCAAGGACAGAAACCATCAAAAGCATAGGTGGAATAATGGAGAGAATAATCTCTTTAAGCGTTATTTTTTCTTCACTGTTATGCTTTGTATGTTTATGCAGCGGTGCGACTTTTGGTCTAAGATACGCTATGGCAAGAATATAGATGATGTAAAGTCCCACCAAAACGAGCCCTGGCAAAACTGCACCCATAAAAAGTTCACCCACACTCACACTCATCACATCACCAAGGATGATAAGGATGATAGAAGGCGGGATAATCTGCCCTAAAGTGCCGCTTGCCGCAACCGTGCCGCTTGCGAGACCTTTGTCATAGCCGGCTTTGAGCATCAGTGGCAGTGCGATAACACTCATCATCACAACTGAAGCCGAAACAATACCCGTCGAAGCCGCAAGCATCGCACCAACAAGGACGACGCTCACAGCTAAACCACCGCGTACATCTCGAAACAAAGCACTCATCGAGAGTAAAAGTCTCTCTGCCATTTGTGACTTTTCAAGAATAAGTCCCATCGTGATAAAGAGAGGGACAGCCATTAGCGTTGTGTTTGACATGATGCCGTAGATGCGAAACGGCAGGACTTCAAAGACTTCAAATCCAAGTTCAGGAATCAAAAACGCAAACGCAATCGAGACAGCTCCAAAGACAAACGCAACAGGAATACCGACTAAAAGTAGCAGTAAAACAACGACAAACATCAGTATGGCTATCATAGAGATCTCCATTCTTTGAAATTTTCTTGTGCATTTTTGAGGGCTTGAAGTGCCAAAAACGCAAAAGAGAGAGGCAAAAGAGACTTGACTATAAATCTGTACTCAAGCCCACCCGGATTTGAAGATGCTTCATTTTGTAAAAAACTCATCGAAACAAATTCCACGCCTATATAGATGATAAGGAAGGAAAAAGGAAGAATAAAAAAAAGAGAAGCGATAAGATTGATGAGTGCTTGTTTCTTTTGGCTGAAATGGCTATAGAAGATATCGACACGCACATGAGCATCCTCTCTAAGCGCAAACGCAATACCAAAGAGGATGACAAGATCAAAAAGATGCCATTCCAACTCCTGAAGCGCAATAGAACCGCTTGAGAAGATATAACGTACACTTGCATCATACACAACTAATACTACAAGAAGCGCAAGCACAAACGCAGTCAAGATGCCAAGATATCGTATCACTCTATCAATCATTTGCGCTCTCTTACTTAGATAAAATTTGGAGCATCATTGGCGAATAAAATAATATCACCTGCACGCGTTTGATTAGCTAGTGTATCTACAAGTGCGCCTTTATTTGGGAGCATGATTTTGTTTTTTACTTTGAGATTTTTGTCAAAAAGTACTGCGTTTAATGCGCCTGTGACGATGACAATATCAAAGACTTCATTGATTGCGTTTATGAGTTTGAGGTTCAGCTCATCGCTGCTCTCAACAAGCCCTGGTGTCACGATAACTTTGCGTCCCTCGTGGAGTGAACAGAGTCTCACACCCTCAAGCATCCCATCGATATTTCCGTTGTATCCATCATCTAGAATGATTTTGCCGCCGGCGAGTATCTTTTGGAGTCTATGTTCTACTGGAGTGAGTTTTGCGACTGCGTTTTGTATCTCCTGCGTGCTCATGCCAAAAGATTTGGCGATGCGAACTGCTACAGCAATATTCATACTCTGAAACGCGCCTAAGATATCTGTATGGAGCGCTATTTTTTCTCCATCAACTTCCACTGTAAAATTTGTCCCATCAAGGTTTGCGTCAACATCAAAGATATCATCCCCAAAAAATGTCACTTTTTCATGTGGCTCATTTGTCACAGAAGTGTGGATAAACGCTTTTTCCAAACGCGGCGATTGCATAATCTCAAGCTTTGTCGCGATAATATTTTCTAAAGATTTGAAGTACTCGATATGTGCCGCTCCGACTTTGCCGACTACCACAGTTTGTGGCTCAATAAAGGTCGTGATATCGTAGATATCTCCGCTTTGTCTTGCACCCGCTTCGCATACGTATATCTGCGTTTGGGGTGGTAGAGAGTTATTGATATCTCCCATAATACCGCCGAGCGTATTGACACTTCTTGGTGTTGCGTAGACTTTATATTTTTGAGCAAGTATTTGCGCCACAAAGTTTTTGATACTTGTCTTGCCATAACTTCCAGTAATAGCGATAATCTGGAGATTTTTTATAGAAGAGAGTTTCTTTTTTGCCTCTTTTTTGTAGGCCATAAAAAGAAACTTCTCTATCATATAACTTCCAATATATGCTACTGCCAAAGGCATGAAAACGCCATAGACTTGGCATGCAGACTTGAGTGTACATAAGACATCTTGAAAGAGAACAAGTGAGACTAAAAGGATAAGAAAACGCTTGACTCTCCAAGTGAGAACGAGCTTCTTATCAAGTCTCTTGTGCCAGATAAAAAGAGCCGGTAAAACAGCAAAATAAAAGAAGATAGCAAAATAGTGCGAAGTAAAATGATACGCGATAAAAGGAATAAAAAAGTAGATCAGATGCCAGTGTGGTTTATGATGTTTAAAGAGTACCCGTGAGAGTTTATAGTCATACCACTGAAGGTTTGTGATAAGGTACCAGCCTAAGACAGTAACAAAGAGAACATTCGTGACAAATGCAAGTAAAACGCCGTAATCTTCCATCTTAGTGCTCCAGTGTGCTTAAAAAAGTTTTTTCTATCTCTGCTGCAACATCCGCAGTATGCTTCATAAAAAAGTAGTGATCACCCTCATACTCTTTGAGTCTTGAATCTTTGATGAGTGAATCTATTTTGTGTGCTGAGCTTAGCGGTGTCGCTGTATCTTCTTTGCCCCAGCACAAAAGTGCCTTGCCGCTATAATCTGCAAACGCATCAGAAAAATCCTCATTGACAACGTTTTTGAAAGTCTCATACATAGGTTGGTTGAGTGTTTTTGCATCTGCTGCGACGAAAAAAGAGCGGAATTTTGTAAGACCAAAAATCTTCAAACATTTAAAGAGTGCTATTTTAGCTCTTACTTTGAGTGATTTTGGCACATATATACCAGCACTCGCAACAAGAATCAATACTTTTGGATCAAGGATAAGTGCAACTTTACCACCAAAAGAGTGTCCCAAAATGATATCTTTTGAGGCGTTGATATGGATCATAAAAAGCTCTACTATACGGGCATAATCACTCGTTTGAAGGGCAACATTACATGTGCTTCCTCCAAAACCTGGCAAATCTATATAGATATGACGAAAAGCACTCATGTAGGGAGCAAAAGATTGTTTCATCAAACCTCTATTACTTCCCCAACCGTGCAAAATTATCAAGTCGATTTTTGCCTCTGGATTGAGTATTTCATAACTTATATCCAGAGTGTGTTGATTATACTGTATAGATTTTACAGCCATTATTTTCCTTTTGCTGAAGATATAGAGTGGATATACTCATACGATGTATGTGCTTTTTTTGTTTTTGGCAGAGAGTTTGAGAGCATCTCCAAAGAGCCCTTAAAATCTTCAAAAAGGTAGTTTGCCATTGAGCCAGGGATTGGGTTTATCTCATTTAAAAGGACTTCATCATTGACAACAAAAAAGTCACATCTGATAAGTGCACCCTCAAAAAGATTTGTGTAGATTTTTTCAAAATTTGCTTTGAGTCTTAAGGCGAGTTCTTCACTGATATCGGCTTTTAAAACCTGTTCACTGCGAGAGAAATCCATATATTTTTTCTCAAAATCTAAAAACTCATTTTTTTGCGGCTCTTCTACTATTGAGAAGTACATCTTCCCATCTGCTTTGAAACCTGCTACGTTGTACTCTTTAACACCCTCGATAAATGGCTCTACAAGTAAAACATTGTCATACTCATAGCCACTATCAAGTGCATAATCAAGCTGCGTTTCATCTCTTACGATACTCACACCGATAGAGCTTCCAAGACGTGCAGGTTTTACAATGATAGGATACGCAAGGGAGACATCCTTGTGCTCATTTATGCTTAGCACTTCATAGGCTACAGACTTCACATCCCGTGCCTCACAGAGATATTTTGTGTATCTTTTATCATAAGAAAAGACAGAAGCATCCACGCGCGGCCCGATATAATCGATTGCAAAGAAATCAAAAAGTGCCGCAATAGTACCATCTTCACCGTCTGCACCGTGGATAAGATTAAGAACTGTACCCTTGTACTCTTTTACGCCAAAGAGAGTTTTTTGTACAAAAGCGCCGTTTGTAAGCGTAAGCTGAGCCATTTTTTTATGCTCACCTTTTGAAAAAACATTTGCACGCATCTTGGATGGGTCGATAAGATAAAAAGTATGATCTTGATCACAGAAGATAAAGGTCAGATCAAAACCTGAAAGTTTCTCTTTTAATGTTATAGCACTGACAATGCTAATCTCGTGTTCAAAACTTGTTCCGCCAAATAGTATAGATAATTTCAATAGTTTTCCTTATAAAGTGTGTAGTAGTTTGAGTGCTTGTTTGACCAAAGTAGCAGTATCTTCAGATGAACAAGAAGCGAGTGCTTTGGATATTTTCTCTTTTTTAAATCCAAGTGATTCCAAAGCCTGCATCGCTTCATCCGTAGCTTGCGTTTTTGGTGATGCGTTTGGTAAAAGTTCCACATCAAAACCGTTGAGTTCTATGAGGATGCGCCCCGCGTTTTTCGGGCCAATCCCGGGAACTCTTTTGACTCCGTTTATGTCATTATTGTTGATGACAACTGCAAATTGTGCAGGTGTATAGGTCGAGCAGATAGCGATAGCGACTTTTGGGCCTACTCCGCTTATTTTGATAAGTTTTTCAAAGAGTTTTTTCTCACCAAGCTCTAAAAATCCGAACAAAAGATGAGCATCTTCACGAATAACCTCTGATATATAAAGTTTTGTCTCTTCTTTTCCCAAAGCTGAAAATGTTTGGAGAGATATAAAAACTTCATAGACAACACCTTGCACATCTACATGTACAAAGGCTGGCTCTTTATGCTCTATTCTTCCTTTGAGTCCGACGATCATATATTTTGCACCATTACTCTTTTACCACCTTTATCTCATACTCACCTTCAGATACCTCCACAAGAGCGAAGACTTTATCCATCGACCCTTCTTCCGGATTGTATGTCACCTCTATCGGCGGATCTACAAGCCTAAATTTCAGCTCGTTATACCCCACCCATCTACTTCTATTGATAATTCTCGCATCAAAAATATTATCTTGAAAAGAGGATGTTCTATTTAAAAGTAGTTCATGCTGATCTTCTTTGGCATCATATTCAAATTTTGTTGCAGCAAGACGTTCCTGAACTTTTTGAAACTGTTTGTATTTTTTGACAAAAGCTTCAGGCATCTTCACTCCATTTTTTTTATAGTGCAGCAGACGCTTTTTGATATCATTAAAAGAGGCCATCCCATCTTTAATAAAAGTCTCATAACCAAGTATCTCTTTTTTGAGATTTCTGAGATCGATCTCAAATGATTTTATCTGTTCTTGATTGCTATCGAGTCCCTCTTTGAGATCTTTTTTCAGAAGCGGATCGATGATAAAAACATTTTCGCTTCCCTGCATCTTTATTATCTCTATAAACTTTGAAGCAGTCGCATGAACGTATGAGCCACAGAGTTCGATAGTGACTTCTTTACCTCGGATATGCCCACCAAGCGCTTGGGTAACCTCTATCGTATCTCCATCTACTGTACCATGCTCAAGGCGCGTAATATGAATTTGTTTTCCATACGCAGAACCTTTATGGACATTTATATCAAGCTTTTCAGCCCTGAGTGTCGCTGTTTTATGTGTCTGTCCACCTATTTTTGCACGCAGAGCATGTACAGTTGCGTTTGAACCGACATTTCCATCAATATCTATCTCACTTACTTCAACATTCATCCCCATACCGATAGCATCTTTGATTGCATCGGTCTCTTTGACTACAATACTCACATCTGAATGCAGACCACTTGCAATAGAACCTGTCGTCTTAAAACTTATTTGACTCACATCTACTTCTGTTTTAATGAGGTATTTATTATCTTCAAAAGAGATATATCCGTTTTCTGTCGCGATATATTCTATGCTGAGTTCTGTCTCTATCACCTTTATTGTCTCATCTACTGCAAAGGTAGGTTCGTACTTCGTTTCAGGCTCTTTAGGTTTCATAAATTCACCACGGCAGTTTCTACCCGGCTTACCTGCTCTAGCTTTGATATATTCTATGAGAACTTCATCTTGTGTAACGCTTTTGATAAATCCACGGGAAGAATAATCCACTTTCTTCTTTTCATCTACTTTTTCTGTTTTATCATAATATAAAAGAAGTGCATCATCCGTAGTCAGAGTAGGCTCATAACTCTCGGCTATCAGATAGGTCTCATTTTTATCATACTTTGCATTTTCTTCGAGTTTTACATAGGCATTTATTTTAGAGATAGTATCGCTTAACATCTCATCAAAGATATTGATCAAAATACCTGCACGTATCTTTTTTTTATTAATCAGGCCCAAAAGGTCTGCTTCAAGACGCGATGAGTATGAGATCTCAGAGCCTGCTACTATACTGAGATAGATCTTACACTTCGTTGCATTTGCCCCTACTGCTATTTTGAACTTTTCATATGGGTCACTATCAATAGTAAATATCTCAATCTCATAGGTCTGTTTAATCTGAAAATGTGGATGTAAAAGCTGCGTTTCATCATCTAAAGCGCGCAAAGCATCATTTGCGATCTCATTCCACTCACTCTCTTTGCTTCCGTCATACATTCTGATGTAGGTTTGGACTTCAAAAATATTAAAATCCAATGTATCAACTTTGACATCATACGAACTTGCAACTGAGAGGAGTTCTTTAGCGACATTTTGTGTTCGGACGACAGTAGGCCTGACTTTTTTCAAAGTGAGTATTGTATCTTTCTTGCCGAGTCCAAATAAAGCCATGTTTATTACCTAAAGTTAATCTTAGTTTACAGCGTGTAAAAATTAGGTCTATATTTTAACTAAAGATTTGTTAAAATTTCGTAAAAATTACCTATATACAGCAAAGAGCCCCATGTTTAAAGCAATATTTACTAACAGTTTCGGAATTTTAGTCTCAAGAGTTTTAGGCTTTTTACGAGATCTTATGACTGCATCTGCCCTTGGTGCAAATATCTATAGTGACATCTTTTTTATCGCTTTTAAGCTCCCAAATCTTTTTCGCCGTATCTTTGCTGAGGGTGCTTTTACGCAGGTCTTTATCCCTGCCTTTGCACGTTCTCGCCACAAGGGAGTTTTCTCGGCCTATATCTTTAGCCTTTTTGCCTCCATTATCCTTATTATTACCCTCTTTGTAAACCTCCTACCAGCGCTTGCAGCAAAAGCTATTGCAGTTGGATTTGATGCGCAAACGATAGAGATTGCAGCGCCCTATGTCGCGATAAACTTTTGGTATTTGCCACTTGTTTTTGCTATGACTTTTTTGAGCACAATGCTTCAATACAAACAGCACTTTGCAACCTCTGCGTTTTCAACTGCCCTGCTCAACATCTCACTCATCGGTGCTATCTGGCTCGCTGAGGATAAAAGTCAAGCAGAGATCGTCTACTATCTCAGTTATGGTGTTGTTATCGGCGGTATTATGCAGCTTGGCGTACATATCTATGCCATCTACAAACTCGGTCTCTCAAAGCTTTTATTTGGTGGCTTTAGATATATGCGTGTCAAATCAAAGATCATAAAAAAAGATACACGTAAATTTACAAATCAGTTTTTCCCTGCTGTTTGGGGCAATTCAACCGCACAGGTAAGTGCCTTTTTAGACACTTTTTTAGCCTCATTTTTGGTGAGTGGTTCTATCTCTTATCTTTACTACGCAAACCGTATTTTTCAGTTACCGCTCGCACTCTTTGCCATTGCTACTTCCATAGCACTCTTTCCACGTATTGCTCGTTTTTTAAAAAACAAAGACGAGGCAAAAGCTCTTGCGTTTTTAGAAAAAGCCTTTTGGTTTTTAGCTTTTTTACTCATTGGCAGCACTGTTGGCGGCTACATGCTTGCCCACGAGATAACATGGGCACTCTTTGAGCGCGGTGCGTTTAGTGCAGAGGATACCAAAAATACAACGGCTGTTTTGCAGATGTATATGATAGGGCTTATCCCTTTTGGTCTGCAAAAACTTTTTGTCCTCTGGCTCTATGCCCAAGAGATGCAGATGCGCGCGGCAAAAATCGCTACTTTTTCTCTCGCAGCCTATATCATTCTCGCCCTTTCCCTTATCTCACCGATGGGAGTGAGCGGTTTGGCACTCGCTAGTACTATGAGTGGCTTTGTGAGTTTTATCCTGACCATCCGCGTTTTTGGAACTGCACAATTTTTCAAGATGCTTAAGTCTATAAAAAGTCTCTATCTTATCTTGCTTACATCTCTTTTGATTATAATTTTACTATTTCTCAAAGAGTATTTAAAACAGTTTATTATTTAGGATATCTATGGCGTGGGTTTATTTAATTATGGCAGGTATTTTTGAGATTGGTTGGCCGATTGGTTTGAAAATGGCACAAGAGCAAGAGACAAAATTTTTAGGTATTTTTATCGCTGTATTTTTTATGATTATCAGCGGTTTACTTCTTTATATCGCTCAAAAAGAGATACCTATAGGCACTGCGTATGCAGTGTGGACGGGCATTGGTGCAGCAGGAACATTTATTATAGGTATTATGGTTTACGGCGATCCATCAAGTTTCATCCGCTTTTTGGGTGTAGCACTTATTATTTTGGGTGTTATTATTTTAAAATTCGGTCATTAAAAAGGAAAAAATATGCAAATATACGACTCAGTACAAAAAAACAAAAGAGAATTTATACCCCAAGAAGAGGGAAAAGTCTCACTTTATGTTTGCGGACCTACAGTTTATGATGACGCACACCTCGGACACGCCAAGAGTGCCCTCGTATTTGATCTTCTGACACGAGTTTTGCGTGCTGAGGGTTATGATGTGACCTATGCTAGAAATATCACGGATATCGATGATAAGATCATCAAAAAAGCGCAAGAACAAAACAAAAGCATCAAAGAGATTACAGATTTTTATACTCTTGCGTTTCATAAAGAGATGGATGCTATTGGTGTCTCTCGTCCTGATATCGAGCCAAAAGCTACTGAATCTCTCGAAGCAATGACGCAGATGATACAAAAACTCATCGATGCAGGTCATGCTTATAGAACAAGCGAAGGCGATGTCTATTTTGATACTTCAAGCGATGCAAAATATCTCAGTCTCTCCAAACGTGTCCAAGAAGAAGAGGATAAACAAGGGCGCGTTGAGAGTTCAGGACAAAAGAAAAACGCAGCAGATTTTGCTCTTTGGAAAAGTGTCAAAGATGGCTCACTCACTTTTGACTCTGCGTTTGGAGCTGGGCGTCCAGGTTGGCACTTGGAGTGTTCTGCGATGATAGAAAAACATCTCGCAAAAGAGGGAGCTGCGTTTGCTGTGGATATCCACGGCGGCGGCGCTGACTTGCTCTTTCCTCACCATGAAAATGAAGCAGCGCAGACACGATGTTCTACAAATCATGCGCTTGCAAACTACTGGATGCACAACGGTTTTGTCAATATCGACGGCGAAAAGATGTCAAAATCTCTTGGCAACAGCTTCTTCTTAAAAGATGCACTCAAGATATACGACGGTGAAGTGCTGCGTTTTTATCTTCTTGGCACACACTATCGAAGCAATTTCAACTTCAACACCCAAGATCTTGAGAGCTCTAAAAAACGTCTTGATAAGATATATAGACTCAAAAAACGCCTCTTTGGCTTGTCTGAGAGTGAGAACATTACTGCGTTTCAAACAAATCTTTTGGACGCTTTGGGTGATGATCTCAATGTCTCTGCAGCGCTCGCGCTTATCGATGAGATGCTAAGCTCAGCGAATGAGACGCTCGACACAACAGGAAAACATAAAGAGCTCAAACGTGATACGATGGCAAATCTCGCCTATATAGAAAAAGTGCTCGGTTTTGGTGGTAAAAATCCTTTTGAGTATTTTCAGTTTGGTATGGATGAGGCGACAAAAGCAGAGATAGACGCCCTTATCATCAAACGCGACGAAGCAAAAAAAGCCAAAGATTTTGCTGCTTCAGATAGTATCCGTGACACAATCCTTGCCTTTGGTGTTTCTCTGATGGATACGCCAAATGGTACGTTTTGGGAAAAAGTATAAGCGCGCAGATATGAAGATACAAAAAATCCTCTCAACACTTTTTTTGACACTTTATGCCCCATTTTTGGATGCAAAAAGTTTTGCTACCATACCCGAAGCCTCTGGCATCTGTTTTGTGCAAAAAACGCAAGAGCTCATTGTCGTCAATGATGAAGGCTGGATATACAGACTCTCACTCAAAGGCGAAATAGTTGAGAAAAAGTACCTTGGTGAGTATGACCTCGAAGGTGTTGCCTACGATGCGCAAACAAATAGACTACTTCTCGCAGAAGAAGCACGAAACAGCATCCTCATTGTAGATATAGAGAGTTTAGCCCTTATAAAAGAAGTGCGTATCAACCCATTTTACAAAGATACAAAAATCCTTGAAACATCCAAAAATGACGGGATAGAAGATATCGCAATAAACAATGGCACAATCTACCTCTCAAAACAATCCTATGATGCAAGCAGCACTTTTGTCTTTAGCATTGATACTCTTGAACATACAGAGGCAAAAATCACACAAATATTCAAACATGGCTACATAGATATTGCTGGTCTTTGTTTTGATGGAGGTTTTTTATATATGACAAGTGATAAGAAGAATCTACTTATCAAATATGATCTTGCAAACAACAAAACAATCCAGGAGATAAAACTCCCAAAATCATCGCAAGAAGGCATATGTTTTGATGAGAGAGACAATCTCTACATCGCTGATGACAAGGGAAAAATCCTTCGCTATAAAAGAAAAAAATTAGGACTATAAACGTGACTCTCACTGAAATACAAAAACATTTAGAAACAAACGCAAAAGATACAACACAAGAGTTTAAACGACTTTTTCATGGCCGTGGCGGCTTATATGAAGAGTGGAGGCACCTTACAGTCGATAGTATAGATACTATTCTCAGCGTTGCGTTTTATGCAGAATCACACAATGAAAATGCAGTGATAGAGATGCTCCAAGAGTTTGTAAACGCAAGCAGATATACGACGCTTGTAGTTCAGAGACGTTATCTCAAAGGTGCACCAAGTGAACTGCTCATTGGCACTTTGGATGAGAATCTTTTTATCCTAGAAAACGGCATGAAGATCAAGCTCAATCTTTTGAGCAATCAAAACAGCGGCTATTTTCCTGATATGAAAAATGGCAGAGCTTTTGTGAGAGCAAACGCAAAAGACAAAAGTGTCTTAAATCTTTTCTCTTACACCTGTGCCTTCTCAGTTGCTGCAAAACTTGGCGGTGCATACACAGTCGTCAATGTCGATATGAGCAAAGGTGCACTCTCAAGCGGCAAAGCAAACCATGCCCTAAACGCAATAGAACCACGAGGTGTAAGCTATCTGCCTTATAATATCCTCAAATCTTTCTCTTCTCTCAAACGCAAAGGGCCTTATGAGTTGATAATCATCGATCCGCCAAGCTTTCAGCGAGGGAGTTTTGAGGCGACAAAAGATTATGAAAAAATTATCAAGCGTCTTGAAGAGCTAGCAGCCGAGGATTGTGTTTTACTCTCATGTCTCAATTCACCTGAACTAGAGAGCAGTTTTATTATCGATATGATGCGTGAACATGCACCGAGTTTTGTGTTTGTAGAAAAGCTAGAAAATGTCACTGAATTTGCGAGTGATGATGAAGAGAGAAGTTTGAAAAATCTTGTTTTTAGAAGAAAGCTAGATTCCAAAAGAAGTTTGGAATGACGAGAAAGGAAGAAATGTCTAATCAGGTCTCATGAAATTTATTTTATGTAGCTTTAGGGGGTTATAGGGACATTTATGTCCCTGCCACTCTAATGAGCTTTGCTTATGAGAGTGTTCGATAGTGCACTATTTTACTTTTTCCAAGTATTCACAGTCAACTGTGTTTACTCTGATAAGATCACCCTCAAGAACATGGTAAGGAACTTGTACAACTGCACCTGTTTCAAGAGTTGCAGGTTTTCTGCTTCCACTTGATGTATCACCTTTGAAGTTTGGTGGTGTATCTGTTATGATAAGCTCCATAGTCTCAGGTGCGCTTACAGAGATTGCGTTTCCTTTGAAGAAGATGATATCTACATTGATACCGTCTTTGAACCATTTTGACGCATCATCACACTGATCGTATGAAAGACCAAGCTGCTCATAACTTTCGTTGTCCATAAACTGATACATTTCACCATCGTCATACAAAAACTGCATAGTTGTAAATGTGATTTCAGGTACTTCAAATTTATCACCAGCATGAACAGTTTTTTCAACCACTTTACCGTTTAAAAAACTCTTCATTTTCATACGTACAAACGCAGCACCTTTACCTGGTTTAACGTGTTGGAATTCTACTACTTTATATGGTACTTCGCCTACGATTAGACGGACGTTCTTTTTGATATCGCTCATTCCGATAGTTGCCATGGACACACCTTGATTTAAAAATTATTTCGCAATTTTACACTAAAAGGACTTAAGCCAATATCTAAAGCTTTACGCTTCTTTTTCAATATAGTACTGGTTTCTGCCATTTTCTTTGGCTTTATAGAGCGCTTTATCTGACTTATTGATAAGTTCAGAGATATTTTTTTCATCCTTTAAATCTGCTATACCAATACTTACCGTTACATGAATCATCTCTTTTTGATGAAGTATGTCCATTGCCTCTATCGCCGTGCATACTCTTTTTGCAAAAACAATAGCCCCTTCTAGCGGTGTCTCTTGCAAAATAATACAAAATTCTTCTCCGCCTATACGCCCAAAAAGATCTGTTTTTCTCAGTAAATGTTCGATCTCTTGGGTAAACGCAACAAGAACAGCATCTCCAGCTTGATGGCCATAGGTATCATTGACAGCTTTAAAAAGATCTAAATCTAAGGAAAGAACCTGCAGAGAACTTTTGTTGCGTTTTGCTAGTTCGAAATATTTCTCTGCATGTTCCATAAAATGACCTCTATTAGCTATTCCAGTCAATGCATCTGTTTGTGCTAATCTTTTGAGTTTTTTGTTTGCATCTTGAAGTTCTTGCGTGCGCAAAAGTACATTATAGTTGAGTTGTTCATTATAGTTTTGCAGGTATTTATTGATTTTATTGATATAAATATACCTTCCAAAGACTGCAATAAATAAAAAAACTATAAGATAGAAATAGACAATATATTCATCTAATATCTCTTCTAAAGAGATATGAGGATTGTCATAGGGTGCAATTTTGAGTTTTTTCAAAAGAACATGAACACTTGAATAATCAGCAGCAACACTCCAGTTTCCGCAGGAGAGAAGTTCTGGATTTTTTTTCATATCTATATCTAGCAATACAGAAAGCACATTTCTTGCTATCTTGTCATCTGTACCTGCGAGTTTTGCAAGCGGCCACTCTGGATAAAGTTTTGTGCTAAGAAGATAAGGAAAATTTTTATACTCCTGCGGATGGATGATTTTGATATCTGCAAGTTTCAATGTACCGGTTGCTTCCATCGCTTCTAGCATATCGGTTCGCACAATTCCTACTTCTACTTCTTTTGACATCACTGCGTCTACTACCTTGTCGTGTGTTTGATAATAGGAGAGTTGCATTGTATCTGTATCTATTTTATTATCTAAGAGCGTCTCATACGCCATAATCCAACCACCAAATGACTCTTGGCTGACTGCAGCAATTTTTTTATGTTTTAGATCTTCTAGAGTATTTATAGAAGCACTCTGCACACGTGTGAAGATTACACTGCCAAACTCTTTTACACCCTCATCGCTTAAAGAATTTTTATTAAACATGGTAGCTATGCGTGATGCTCCGTATTTTTGTTCGGCAAGGACATAAAGCATATCGTTTGTGATTATAAGGTCAACTCGTTCGTTTTTGATAGTATCTTCAAACGCAGCAAATTCAATTGGGATGATTTTAAAATTATAAGTATGCAGTTCTTTATTGAGAAAGTCTGCTAAAGTGTCCCATCTTATATGTGCGATAGAATCTCCTCTTTTAGCCAAGACACCTATCTTCACCTCTTTGAGATTAAATTTCAAAGGATCTACAAAAGCATAAAGATCACTTACATTGTAATCTTTTAAAAAACCAGAAAGTCTATAAATATTTGCGATATCTGTATAGCGCTGTGCACATATATGACCAAAAGGAATATCATCTACGAATGCTAATTTTTTGAGTGCATTAGCTTCATAGATGAGTGCATCCAAAGGTTTATTTTGTGTGTTATATTTTTCATAAATAAGTTGGGCACTCTCTTGTATATGCTCAAAAGCCCAAATCCATCCTCTATTTGTCGCATCATTAAATGCTTTTGCGCGTGATGGGTGTTCATATAGTTCTTTTTCTGAAGTAAAAAGTAAGTCACCTACAAAGTCATATCCATACTCTTTTGGAGAAAAAACTGTATATTTCACTCCTGCTTGTTCCAAAAAATAAGGCTCATTGGAGATGTACGCAGCCATCGCGTCTGTATTTTTATTGAGAAGATCATGATAATCATAAGAGTGTCGTTGTAGTTGTAAATCCTCGATATGGACACCATTTGCAAGAAGCATTGTCAAAATCGAGACAGAATTTACTTCATCAGGTGTCATCATCACTTTTTTGTCTCTAAGATCGATTGGTGTATGGATATCTTCATCTGTGCTTATTAGCACAGATGGCGATGTTTGAAAACTAGCACTAAGGAGCACTATCTTTTTTCCATGTGCTCTATCGATAAGCAAAGAAGAACGCCCGACTCCATACGTCGCTCTTTGACTCAAAACTTCTTCAACAATATCAGTAGAACTTTCATATTCTTTGATCTCAACATCCAGACCTGCATCTTTATAAAAGCCCTTTTCCTTAGCGATATAAAAACCTGCAAACTGAAATTGGTGTTTCCACATAAGCTGCAGAGAGACTTTCTCATCTGCAGCAAAAAGAGTGAGTGCTAAAAAAAATAAAAGTATAAATTTCATTCCTATCCCCTTTTTCCATACAAATTCATTCTACTACGACTTAGGTTAAAATGCTATAATTCCGCCAATATTATAGATTTTTAGGAAGACTTACTATGGAATTTACGCTCGAAGCTACAAGTGGCAATGCCCGCGCTGCAACTCTTAAAACAGCACACTCAACGATAAAAACACCGGTATTTATGCCCGTAGGAACACTTGGAAGTGTCAAAGCTCTCGATATGGATGATGTGCTTACAACTCTTGGAGCAGAAATCATCCTCGCAAATACCTACCACATGTATCTGCGCCCTGGAGATGAGACGGTTGCTCGTATGGGCAAACTGCACAACTTTACGAAGTTTCCAAAAAGCTTTTTAACAGACAGCGGCGGATTTCAGGCATTTTCTCTCTCAGATATGAGCAAACCAAAAGAGGACGGGATAGAGTTTCGCTCACATATTGACGGCTCAAAACACTTCTTTACACCCAAAAAAGTGATAGATATCCAACATAATCTTGGCTCAGATATTATGATGATCCTCGATGATTTGGTTGCACTTCCAGCGACGCAAGAGCGTATAGCACTCTCTATCGAGAGAACCACTGCATGGGCGCAAGAGAGTATTGATTACTTCAGAGCAAAACAAAAAGAGGGTGTAGGAGTTGAACAAAACATCTTTGCTATTATCCAAGGTGGCACAGATAAAGCCTTTCGTACCAAAAGTGCGACAGAACTCTGCGCGATGGATTATGACGGTTTTGCTATCGGTGGTCTTTCAGTCGGAGAGCTCAACAACGAGATGTATGACACAGTAGAACACACAACAAAATACATGCCGACTGACAAGCCTCGTTATCTTATGGGTGTGGGAACGCCTGAGGACTTGATAGAAAATATCGAACGCGGTATCGATATGTTTGACTGTGTTATGCCTACGCGAAACGCAAGAAACGGCACACTCTTCACCTCATTCGGCAGACTCAATATCAAAGGTGCAAAATATAAAGAAGATGCCCTTCCAATAGATCCTGAGTGTAAATGCCCAACCTGCCAAACTTATAGCAGAGCCTACCTCAACCACCTCTACCGCGCAAGAGAGATAACATATTTCCGTCTTGGGACTATCCACAATCTTTTCTACTATCTCAACCTTATGCGTGAAGTACGGGAAGCTATCTTAGCAGATAAATTTGCAGAGTATAAGGCTGCGTTTTACGCTAAACGCAGCAACTAAAAAAACTCAAAAACAAGTGTGTCAAGTCTAGAACTTACTCACTTTATTTTCTTGAAAAGTCATTATAACTTTTCCATCAAGTGTCTCACCATTATAAAGTGACTGGCAGTTATTTATAAGAGTTTTCTCGCTAACATCAAATAAAAGCGCATTAACTCTACTCCCTATCTCAAAAGTCCCATACGTAAGCCCTATACTTTTAGCTGTATTTACAGCTGCGAGTTTTACTACTTCACTCATAGAGATCAAATCTGTTTTTACGAGCTTTGTGTAGTAGAGACTGAGTATATTTTCTATCGCTTCAGAGCCATATTCTGCATCATAAAACGCAACCTCTTTATTGACTATTGAGCTTGGTTGGTGCAGAGATGTGAGCATATCTATCTCTTTATTTTTGAGTGCTTTTTGAAGGAGTAATACATCACTCTGTGAAGCGAGCGGTGGATCTATTTTTGCAGTAGTATTGAAGTTCTCACATGCACTATCTGCATGGATAAGATGATGAATGGAGACTTCGCATCGCACATCAACCCCGTCTTTTTTGGCTTGAGAGATGAGATAGATAGAGCGCGGTGATGCGATGGATTTGAAAAGTATCTTGATCTTGAAGTGTCTTGCAATCTCTATCATACGTGAGACGTGCAGTACTTCACTCAGATCAGGTATCCCAGCAAGACCCAAGCTTGAGCTTACGTCCCCCTCAAGCATCACACCACTTGTAATAAGCGAATGATCTTCTGCTTTACAAAAAAGTGTCTTATTATACATCTTGACATATTCAGCTATTTTTATTACAAGGTTATTTTTTGCGATGGTACTCATATAAGGAGCAACTGCACCGCGTTTGAGCAAGATGGCAATATTGCTCAGCGTGGCATCTTCTTTGAGAGTGCCAAGCATCAAATCAACTTTTGCACCCTTGAGCGAGCCCAAAGAGTTTTGTGCAAACTCAAGTGCCACTTCATTGTCTATCGCAGGTGTGCTATCAGGGTTTAATACAATATGCCCCACTCCGCCTCTAAGCGCTTGGTCTGAGAGTGCTTTGATATTTTTTGCATTTAACACTGAGTCTTGAAGGCGTACATTAAGATCAAGTAAAAGTGGCATAAAATAAGCGCCCTTTGCATCTATCGTCTCACTGCAAATCAAGCCTTCTCCTATCTCTTTGAGTATACCCTCTTCTATGCGAATATCCGCCCTTCTTTCTCCCGAAAAATCACAAATTACTGCATTTAATATAACCATTTCAGACCACCTTTGATATAATGCAGAAATTATAATCGATTAAGGCTTACAGTTGCGTTTTGTTTTTCCTCTTTTTTTGATATTTTTTCTTGCTCATGCACAAACTCCTTATGAAAAAGGAAAAGAGCTTTATATGCAAAAAGGGTGCTACAGTTGCCATGGTAATAATCTTGAAGGACTACATAGATACCCAAAGCTCGCAAATAGAGCTAAGGGATTTTTATCCTATAAACTCAACCGTTTTCGAGATAAAATCTCAGATAACCAACAGCAAGAGATGATGATAGCTTTTGCCGTAGGTCTGAGTGATACAGATATAGATGCCCTAACAAGCTATATGCAAGAGTATGTAGAAGAAAAAAAGGGTAAACGTTATGATACAAGTTTTTCACTCGAAGGAGATGGTGGTTCATGAAGATATTGGTAAGCGCGCTAGAACACTCAGCAAATATACATCTCAAATCTTTGAAAAAAGAGCTTGGTGAAGATGTCGAGTTTATTGGTATTTTTGACGCTGAACTGGGATCGCCTATAGTTGATCTGAGAAGTCTTGCTATTATGGGCTTTGTTGATGTTTTTAAAAAGCTGCGTTTCTTCTTCAAACTCAATGCGCAGATGGCAGAAATGGCAAAAGATGCAGACAAAATCCTACTTATAGACTCTTCAGGCTTTAATCTCCCGCTTGCCAAAAAGATCAAAAAGAAGTATCCGCAAAAAGAGATCATCTACTATATCCTTCCTCAAGCATGGGCATGGAAGAAAAAGCGTATTCCAGTACTAGAACGTACTATCGACAAGCTCGCATCTATCCTTCCTTTTGAAAAAGAGTACTACTCCAAAGCAGCGCCAATTACCTATGTGGGGCATCCGCTACTAGATCAGATAGAAAAGTTCAAATCTGAGCTGAGTGACACAATAAAAACCGTGGTCTTTATGCCCGGAAGCCGCAAAGGTGAAATAAGCAAGCTCATGCCCATCTACCATGAAGTGAGAAAAAACCTACAAGTAAACGCAGTCATCATTATCCCTAGCTATTTTACAAAAGAAGAGCGCGAACTCTTATATGGCGATTTATCTGCGTTTGAGGTGCGAGAAGATGCACATCAAGCACTCTATGAAGCTGACTTTGCGTTTATATGCAGTGGCACGGCAACCCTTGAGGCTTCTCTTATTGGCACACCCTTGATTCTTAGCTATATAGCAAAATCATTTGATTATTTCATCGCTACAAAACTCGTCAAGATAGAGTATGTCGGTCTTGCAAATATCATGTTTCTCAAACACAAATACAGAGCGATGCATCCTGAATTTTTACAAGATAAAGTCACCGTGAAAAATCTGCTTGAAGCGTACTTTGAGTATGATAGAAGTACATTTTTGGAAAATTCAAAAACACTTCGAGCCTACCTGCAAAACGGCAGCTCGAAAAATGTCGCGAAGATGATAGAAGAGAGTAAAGAGAGTTCTACTTTTTAGCCGAAATTTCTGTGAGCTTGTCTAAAAAATCCTTTGCGTTTACACCGCCATCTATTCTGTCCATTTTTATCTCATATTTGTTGAGAAAGTGAAAGGTCGGTGTCCCGATATATGTGAGGCTATTTGGTATATTGTCATCATGAATATCAACATACACTGCTACAAATTTCTTTTTAAATGCTTCCATCACCTTGTCATTTTCAAAAACAATGTCTTTCATATATTCACACGCAGGACAACCTTTTTTTGAGAGCATCACCATTACTATTTTATTTTCAGCTTTTGCTATCTTCATCGCTTCTGAGTATTTCACCCAGTCCAAATCTGCAAAAAGCGAAGTCGCAAAAAGTGCTATAAGTACAATTATTTTTTTCATTTTTCTTCCTTAGAGAGTATCGAGATGTGCTAAAAACTCATCTGCTGGTATAAAGCCTATCACTGTTTTGGACTCCATAAGTTCTGCCTTTGTATCAAAGAAGAGCATCGCAGGAGGTCCAAAAACACCATACTTTTTACTGAGCGCTTTTTGTTCTGTGGTATTTTCTGTCATATCTGCTTGGATAAGGACAAACTCATTCATCTTTGAAGCAACCGCTGCGTTTTGAAAGGTCACCTCTTCAAGCTCTTTACATGAAGTACACCAATCAGCATAAAAATCCAGCATTATTTTTTTGCCCTTGTTTTTTGCTAAAAGCGTATCAAGTTCTTGTATGGAAGTCACTTTGATAAACTCTTTATGGGCTGCGTTTAGAGTCGCAGCACTGACGCTCGCCTGAGGTTTTAAAAACTCCAAAGGTTTACTCATGCTTGTCGAACCACCAAGCGCACCGATAAAGAGTGCTGTCGCATACGCAAAAAGGACAAGAGCGACGCTGCGTTTGAAGATATGTCCTTCTCTCTCAAAAGGATTGAGATAGAGTGCAAAACCAAGACCGAGCACAGCATAAAGCACCATCGTCACATACATATCAACGACACGCGAGAGCATCCAGATAGCAACACCTAGCATCATCACACCAAACACCGCCGTGACTGTCGTCATCCACTCGCCTGGTTTAGGCATAAATTTACCTGCACTCACACCCACAACGATAAGCGGAATTCCCATACCAAGACTTAAAGAGAAAAGTGCCATCCCACCAAGAAGTGCATCACCCGTTTGACCGATATAAACAAGTGCTCCAGCCAAAGGTGCTGCAACACATGGTCCAACTATCAATGCTGACAAAAAGCCCATCACTGCTACACCGATATAGCCTGCTTTGTGACCAGAAGAACTTATCTTTGTAACGAACTTATCAGGAAGTTTGAGCTCATAAAAGCCAAACATACTAAACGCAAGGGCTACAAAGATAAGTGCGAAAGAGTAGATAACCCATGGCGTTTGGAGTGCTGCTTGAAGATTTGCTCCAAAGAGTCCTGCCAAAACACCTGCTATCGTGTAAGCTACTGCCATCGAGAGTACATATACAACAGAGAGAGCAAAAGCTTTTTTTGTACTTAAGCCTTTGCCTTGAGAGATGATTACACCTGAGATAATAGGAATCATAGGAAAAACGCAAGGTGTCATCGCAAGCAACAGACCAAAGCCAAGGAAAGTCAAAAGCACAAATAACACACTCTCAGACTTTATAGTATCCGCAATAGCATCTGTTTGGGAGAGCTCTTGTGATGAAGATTTCTCTCCGACTGTAGCGATATCTAAACTCTTTGGTTTATCTGATTTTACAGAGAGTTTTGCACTATCTACATCAAAAGTATAACTCTTGCTTTGGGGTTCATAACACAGACCCTGTTCCGAACATCCCTGATATGAAAGCGTAAACGCAACAGTTTTTATACCGCTAACACCTTCATTTTTTTGCAAAGTGACAAGAAACTTTGGAGATTCGAGATAGACTTTTTCATCATGATGATCTACAGATGTCGGTGCATCAAACTTAGCGATACTAATGCCATCTTTTTCATCTACTTCTAACTTCATCTCATCAACATAGAGATAGATATCCTTTGCTATTATCACATTGGCTTCTATCTCCATCTCAGTACCGATAGAAGCACTAGGGATAAATGCTTCTTCGGGCATCAAAAATTTTGGAGGTGCCCCAAAGAGCATCCCTACAATCGAGCATAACAAAATAATTTTTTTCATTCTTTACATCCGCAGTTAATTTTTTTTATTTTATCTCTAAATAATTAACAGCTTTCTTAGCTAAATAAAAATAGATTTATGTTCAAAGGAAATTAATCACACTTTCTCTATAATAGCCAATAATAAGGAGTTTTTATGATAGATAAAAATACTGAAGTTTGTGTATGCAATCATTTAAGTGCAGGTGATATCGCTGCATGCATCAAAGAGAACTCTCTCTTTGATTTAGAATCACTACTCGCAAATGATCAATGCCCCATTGGCAATAAGTGTAAATCATGCCGTGATGAGGGTTATAACAACGATGGAATCAATATTCCTCTCGTCTTATCCATGGTCAAAAAGGGTCTTCTTTAACTACTACTTTTTAAGCGCTTTGGAATCTTTATAATAAAAGTTGTTCCAGCGCTTGAACTTTCTACCTCAATTGCCCCACCAAACTGCTTTTCAATAATCATCTTACTCATATACAAACCAAGACCTGTACCATTTTTATCTTTTGTACTGAAATATGGCTCAAATATTTTTTTAAGATTTTCTTCATTGATTCCTGAAGCATTATCTTTGATAAACAGAGAAATAATCTCTTTATGCTCTTGTGCAAAGAGTTCGATTTTTTTCTCAGCTTTTTTCACATCTTCAAAAGCGTCTACAGCATTATTGAGGATGTTGAGAACTACTTGTACTAACTCATTTACATAGGCTTCTATTACTATCCCCTCAGAGGATACAATAGTGATCTCAATATTTGTGTGGGCTGCTTTTGCTGAGCCAAGAGTCAGTGCTTTTTTAAACAACTGGTCTACTTCTATCAAATCTGCAATCTTTTTGGGTCTGAAAAAAGTCTGAAAGTCATCTATAGTTTCTGAGAGATACATAATTTTGTCACTTATATCACTTAATACTTTCTCTTTTTGCTCTTCATCTATCTCTTTACCCATCATCTTTTCAAGCTGTATATGAGAGATTTGGAGCGTGATAGCAGAGAGCGGCTGTCTCCATTGATGTGCTATCATACTAATCATCTCACCCATAACTGCCTGCTTTGACTGATCTGTAAGTAAAACATCTTTCTTCATGATCTCGTTAACTTTCTCTTGGACACTATTTTCCAAAGATTCATTGACTTCTCTGAGCTCTTGCGTTTTTGCTTGCACCTCTTGTGCAAGTTGTTCTTTAAAATTATAAAGCTTTCTCTGATAGTACGCCATAATCAAAAAGAGTATACTCATCCCCACTAAGATACGAGCGACTAAGGAGTAATCTGTTCCATTATGATAACGTGTTATTTTCCAGCTATCTACAATATCTTCTCGTTTTTGTCTTGAGATAGAATGGAGAGATTTTTGTATAATAGATGCAAGAAGAGGATCGCTTGAAAGAATTCCTACCTTACCATATTCAAAACCGTCTTTGAGCAAGAAACCATTTACTTTGAGTTTTCCGTAGCCATATTTGTCAACCAAATAATCCGCTACTTCGTTGATAGCCACAACACCAAAGACTTCATCTCGCATAAGCTTTTGCATCAATTGGTAAACATTGCTCTCAACTTCTACATCAAGATAAGGATAACGTTTTAAAATCTTCTCCTTATGTGAAGCGTAGCGTACCAAAAGTTTTTTGCCTTCAAGTCTATGAGGATCATCCACAAAGGATTTATCGAGTCTACTTAAAATCGTGAAGTGTGTAGTAAAAAAAGGCTCGCTCAAGTGCAGCATATTAAGCTCTTTACTCGGTTCCATGAGAATAGTTACCATACTACATTTTTTTTCCAATAACTTTATTCGAAGTTCTTCAGATTTTTTTGATACAACAGGTACAAAATTCAAGCCACTTTGTTTTGATATTTCTTTGTAGACATCTCCCATTATACCGCTATGCATCGCATCATAATATCCATCTAGTGGATAGATATCTGGCTGTAGACATATCGATATATCCTTGTGTTTTGCTATATAATCAAGCTCGCTGAGTGAAAACTCTGGTTTTATATCGCGAATGCTTCTGAAGATAAAGTTATCAAAACTTTTTTCATGTGTAATCTTATAATTCGCCTCAAAAGTTTCAAACTGTCTGTGTAAAAAATTCTCATCTATAGAACCTATATCGTAGGTCTTTGGTAAGATCAGACGTTCTATCTCTTTTGCCTCAGCTTTAAGATCTTCTTTGGAGATGTTTTTTGAATATTTCTCATAAATGATATCTATCATCTCCTCCTTATGACTCAAAGCATACGCCCAGCCTTTCGTGCTAGCATCTCTAAAAGCTGTCGTACGTGAAGTATGGTTTTGTGCCTCTTCATTTGAAGTAAAAAGCTCAAGTTGTAGATTAAAAAGTCCTATATCACTAGGGTTAATAATATTGTATTGCACTCCAAGTTTGTCAAGTTTATGTGGTTGATCAGATATAAACGCAGTCATAGCATCAATGTCACCACGGACAAACTCTTCTATTGCATAGCTATGTTTTACAAACTGCATGTCATAGAGATGAAGTTTGTACTCATCCATTACTGACTTAAAATTTAGGACAAAGTCCTCTTCTCCTAGTGCCATGACTTTTTTTCCGACTAACTCCTTCGCAGATTTAATTTCTGGTTTGACAATAAGGACAAGTGCTGATCTTTTAAAATATGATGCAAGAAGTTCTATGGGTTTATTTTGTAAATAGCTGACTAAAATATTTGAGTTGTATACTCCATATGTTGCTCTTTTACTTACAACTTCATCTACGATATTTGTCCCAAACTGATACTCTTTGAGCTGGACATCCAAACCGGCATCTTCATAAAAGCCTTTTTCTTTGGCTGCAATAAATCCTGCAAATTGAAACTGATATTTCCAGTGAAGCTGTAAGGAGACTTTACGAAGCTCTTTTTTTTCATTAATATGTCCCGCAAATAGTAAATTAACAAATAAAAATAATAAAACTATATACTTCAAATCTTATTCTCACTTATTGTTTTGAGAACATCTTCAAAACCGCCTTTAACAATCTCAACTGTCGAACAAGTAATCATCAGATTGATAGGATGATCAAAATCTTCTATAAATCTCTCCTCACTATCCCAGTAAAAACCTGCATCTTCTTTTTTCTCACTCTTGCCAAAGTTCTCAATATATGCTTTAGTATCTTGCATATAACCATAGACACGCTTTCCTTTTGCATATGCATAGCCACACTCCCAGATAGTTCCGCTATCTGCTTCTTTGCCACGAAAAGCGTTCAAATTTGCAATAACAATATCACAATCATCAATGAGTTTCTCATTTGCTAAAAAAATATCACGTGCAACTTTATGCTTTTCTTGGTCAAAATCTATCACGTTATCAAGCGGATAATTCCCGCTAAAGCCATATTTCTCGCATAAATGTAGATACTTTGCACCGATCTCTAAAGAGTTTCTCTCAAAAACATCAGGCCCCGCAATATAAATTTTTTTCACCCTAAATAACCTTATTCAATTTTTAAAATATAATAGCATTTATTTAAAAAATTCCTCGTAAATTTAAGCGCAAATAGCATAAAATTGGCCTACAAACACCAAAACAAATCAACAGACAAAGAGATTCTTATGCAAACTAGAAAACATTTTATGACTACTTTAGTGCAAAGCACTCTATTTATTTCAATATTATTTAATATCTCTCATGCAGATGGAGTTTCTACTACTAAAAATATTTTGACTCCAAACTACTCTTTTAAAAATATAAGTCTCAACTATTTTGACTGGTCACAAAAAAGTGAAAATGCAACACAAAAAAGAGATTTTACTTATCTAGAACTCGAAGGCGGAGCAGGATGGGATTGGGGAGAGTTTTATATCTTTTTTGACACCGAAAACCCTTTAGGAAAGTATGAAGAGTCCTCCTCTGATGCCCAGCGTTTTGCATTTAAACCTATTGCTGATATCACACTCTACAAAAACCTTGCCCTGCATATCCATGATTATAATTTTCACTCCAACGACTACTATATTCACAATCTCATCACAGGAGTCTCATATAAAATAGTAAGTGATTCTGGCTGGTTACGCCCATTTATCGGCTCACACTATCAAGAGAGCAGCTACTACAGCGGCTATAACGGTATCATGGCAGGATGGACATTTTTATATAATTTTTCTCTTGCAGAGCAAAAATTTTCTCTCTCTAACTGGCACGAGATGACTTTTGCTCGCAATGAGAAGGATGGTTACGCAAACAAAAACGGTCTGCAAGGCTCTCTTGCGCTATGGTGGCATCCTCTTACTCAAATCACGACCGGACTACAATACCGATATGCCGATAATGAACTTGGATCAGCCACACAAGAGGGATTTATCTATAGCGTAAAATATAATTTTTAATCCACTCTCTTTTTGCAGCCCTGCAAGATCTCTTGATGTGTTGCGTTTAAGATACTCTGCGTTTGCGCCTCTTTGCTCGTAGCTTCTTCAATAATATTTAAAGCTTCATAAGATCTACCCATACTGCATAGAAGATCTGCAAGATTATTTCTTGCAAGTGCATGAGCGGGATTAATTGAGAGGATATCTTTATATATGGTTTCGGCTTTTTGCAACTGTTGCGTTTTGTAGTATGCATTTGCTAGTGCAAAAAGAAGATTAGTATCTTTTGGCCATCGTAAATACGCCGTCTCATAAGATACTATAGCTCCTTCTATCTTCCCTACACTCTCAAATTCATAAATGCTGCGAACTATCTCTTCGGCTTCAAGAGTCAAAGGCAGTTCCCCTGGTGGTAAAAGGATGACACCCCATTTTTCACTTCTTTCCCAAATAGCAGTAAATGTACTATATGAGAGTAGTTCATCGGGACTCTTTGCAAAATGCGTCATAAAGTGCTGCGTTTGTGCGTTATATCCAGTGAGAGTGGCATAGTGCCAAAGTGGATACCAAGCAAAACTTCTGTTCACTAAGACGATGAGAGGATGCCCTACAAAGAGCTCTCTAGTGAGCGATTCAAAACCACCGCGTAAAGGATATGCAATCAAACCATCCGCACGTGCAGCAGCGATAAGTTCTATCTGTAGTGTCCCACCTTTTGCAGGGATAAGAGTTCGCTCATCTAACTCGCCAAGTGTTAAAGCCGGAGTAAAAGAAGTTTTAGAGTGCCAATATAATGCAAGCATCTCTATAGAAGATGAAGCGCAAAGCTCAGAACGTGGAGCAATAAAAGGAACTAAGAGTTGAGAAGAAGGTGTATCAATATCCTTAGGAAGAGGATTTTTTGGTGCACAGGCACTCATAAAAAAAAGAGTACCAAATGCAAAGAAGCACGAAGAAATGTGCTTGAACGCCACCTTATTTGTTTACGATAGGTTTTGTAAAGTTAAATACTTTTGTAAGACCTAAAAGATCTGTCACCAGTAAAACAATAAAAACAAAAACTACAGCCCCAAGTAAAGACATACCAGCATCTGCTCCCGCAGGAAGTGTATCTATATCATGTGAAACTAGCAAAGCTTCCTCTTCACTCATCGCAGCTATTCTTTGCTGTATGAGTTCAGGATTTACACCCATCTCTACAAACTTAGCAGCTACATCTTCACGCGCAGTCAAAGCAGAGAGCTTTTCTTTTGCAGTAGGCGTTGCGGCATGTGCGAATAGAGCTTCAGTTGAAGCCACCTGTGCCCAAGAAACTTGAGCAAACAACGTAATACTTACTAAAAACGACACCATTAATCTTGGAAAATTCATCTTATCCACCTTGAGGTAATTTAATTTAATTTTATTCTTAAACATATAAAAAAAAGCTTATTTTGTTATACGAGTAAGGCTTGGCCAGCTTTGCGTTTGAGATATAAAACACCCAGTGGCGGCAGCGTCAAAGTGAGTGAATAATCTCGCCCGTGTTTAGGCTCTTTTTTTGCTAGTAATATCCCCGTATTGCCAATATTCCAACCCTCATAATATGCCGACTGAGAATTAAATATCTCTTCATATTCGCCTTCAAATGGAACACCTATTGTGTAGGCTTCTTGCGTTTGGTCTGCAAGGTTGCACAATACATAAATATTCTCCTCAGCATCATCACATTTACGGATAAAACTGATACAGTTGTGCTGATAATCTCCATCATCTATCCACTCAAAACCGATACGTTTTTCATCATATTTGTAGAGCGCTTTTTCTTTTCTATAGATAAGGTTCAGATCGCTCACCATCTTTTGCAGTTTAGCATGAAGAGGATATTCTAGCAGATGCCAGTCAAGACTCTTCTCAAAGTTCCACTCAGCAAACTGCGCGATATCGCCACCCATAAAGAGCAGTTTTTTTCCAGGATGCGCCATCATATAGGCATACATCGCACGAAGGTTTGCAAACTTCTGATTATTATCTCCTGGCATTTTGTTGATGAGTGAGCCTTTCATATGTACTACCTCATCATGACTCAAAGGAAGCATAAAGTGTTCATCAAAAGCATACCAGAGACTAAAAGTGAGCTGATGGTGATGATGCTGACGGTGAATAGGATCGTAGCTCATGTATCTGAGCGTATCATGCATCCAGCCCATGTTCCACTTAAAGCCAAAGCCAAGACCGCCGATACTTGTTGGACGCGTCACCATAGGCCAAGCCGTGGACTCTTCAGCTATCATCATAATATCAGGAAACGCAGCGTAGACGCTCTCGTTAAGTTTACGCAAAAACGCAACTGCTTCAAGGTTTTCATTGCCACCATGTTCGTTTGGTATCCATTCACCCTCTTCTCTTGCATAGTTGAGATAGAGCATTGACGCCACAGCGTCTACACGGATACCGTCGATATGGTATTTATCTAGCCAGAACATCGCTGAAGATATCAAAAAGGATTTGACCTCGTTGCGCCCGTAGTTGAAGATGATACTTCCCCACTCAGGATGGTACCCTTGTCGTGGATCATCATGTTCATATAGAGCTGTTCCGTCAAAGTTGATAAGTCCGTGCATATCTACAGCAAAATGCGAAGGAACCCAGTCCATGATGACACCGATGCCGTTTTGGTGCAGTACATCGATAAGATACATCAGATCCTCAGGCTCTCCAAAACGTGACGTAGCCGAAAAATATCCAACGACTTGATAACCCCATGAACCAAAGAAAGGATATTCAGTCAGCGGCATAAACTCTACGTGTGTATAGTGCATCTCTTGAAGATAAGCTAGAAGTTCAACGGCAAGTTCTCTATAAGAGAGATAGCGATTTTCCTCTTCTACCTTGTGTTTCCATGAGCCTAAGTGCATCTCATAGACACTCACAGGGGCATCATGTGCATTGCGTTTTGCACGCGTCTCCATCCATGAACTATCTTCCCATTTATACCCATCTAACTCCCAAACGCGAGAGGCAGATTTGGAAGGTAGTTCACTATAAAACGCAAAAGGATCGCTCTTCTCATGAACGATATTGTGAAACTTGGAGACGATATGATATTTGTACGTCAGACCTTGTTCTATATTTTCGATAAAACCTTCCCAAAGACCTGAATCATCTTCTCTGAGTTTAAGAGGATGGGCATCTACCACGTAATCATTGAAATCACCACGGACACTTACGCTCTGTGCATTAGGTGCCCAGACACAAAAATGCACCCCTTTTTTCTTCTTATGCAGCATACTGTGTGCACCGAATTTTTCATAGAGTTTTGTGTGTGAGCCTTGTTTAAAGAGATAGATATCAAGTTCACTCAGCGTTGAGAGGTTGTAATGTATTGCGTGTGTCATGTTCATTCCTATGTGTTGCTGCGACCAGCGATTATCTTCTCATAAATCTCTTCGTAGCCTTTTGCAGCCTCACTCCAGTCAAAGCGCTTTTGCATTGCGTTTGATTGGAGCTGCGCAAAGCCCTCTTTGTCATGGTTATAAACATCTACTGCCCATTTCACTGTACCGATAAGTGCCTCAGGTGTCGCATCATAAAATTTAAAGCCCGTTCCGCTTTTATGATCGTTGTCGTAATTTTCTATCGTATCATCTAAGCCGCCTGTAGCGCGCACGATTGGGATAGTTCCATAACGCAAACTGTATATCTGATTGAGTCCACAGGGTTCAAAGAGTGATGGCATCAAGAACATATCGCTTGCCGCTTCTATCTGGTGTGCAAGGTCATTTTGGTATCCTATATAACAGGCGAACTTTTGTGGATAGCGTGCAACGAGTTCGCTAAAGAAACGCTCTGCCCACTTCTCTCCAGCACCTAGAAGCACTATCTGAATATCAAGCTCCATCAATTTCCATATCGCCGCAGCCAAAAGTCCAATACCTTTTTGCTCAGCCAATCTTCCAACAAGTCCTATAAGCGGGACATTTTTACGAAGCGGAAGATTAAAGCGTTTTTGCAGTGCCTCTTTACAAGCAAGTTTACCCTCCATTGCATCCACATCAAAGTTCTGTGCTATAAGTGTGTCTACTGCAGGTGACCACTCCTCATAATCCACACCGTTTAAAACACCATAGAGTTTATAAGATTTTTCATTGATAAGTCTCTCAAGTCCACAGCCAAATTCACTTGTTCGTATCTCCTGCGCATATTTCTTACTCACTGCGTTTATAGCATCGGCATGAACGATGCCGCCTTTGAGAAGATTGATGCCGTCATACTCTTCAAGCTCATCCGCATTGAAGTGTCCCCAGCCAACACTTAAAACATCCATAGCACTTTTTGGAAATTTACCCTGATGTTCAAGGTTATGGATACTCAACAGCGAACCCGTATCTCTAAAATCCTCATCATAGGCATACGTCGTATTGAGCAGAACTGGTATAGATGCTGTATGCCAATCATTTGCGTGGATGACATCAGGATGAAAACGCAGCTTTTTGGCCAGCTGCATCACAGCTTTTGAGAAGAAAATAAAGCGTTTGTCGTTATCTACAAATCCTTTTCCATCTTCATCATAGAGACCTTTTCTGCCAAAATAAGCATCATACTCTATAAAATAGACTGGTACATCAGATCCTGGAAGTAGACCTTCATAGACGGCTGCCCAGAGTTCGCCTTTAGAGCCCATCGGTACACCGAGTGAGCCTTCCATGCGTTTGAGACCATATTTTTCTTTGTCCACGATATAGTAACGAGGCATCACGACTCGTACATCATGCCCCAGAGCACGCAAAGCTTTTGGAAGTGCACCTGCAACATCAGCAAGTCCCCCGCTCTTGGCAAAAGGGACGACTTCTGAGGCTGCCAGTAAAATGTTGAGTTTTTTCATGACTTTTCTCCATGCGTGATTTTTTTATAGAGTTTGCTATACGCCTGCGCGCTTTTATCCCATGAAAAATCGCACAACATATTGTGTCTACATATTTTGTTGTACTCTCTTTTATTTGCAAAAAGTTCCAAAGCTTCTTCAAAAGCTCCCAAAAACGCAGTGAGGTTTGGGTTTTTAAAAGCTATACCGAAGCCTTTTTCTTTTTTGTCATCAAAATCTTTATAACTTACAACCGTATCTTTGAGTCCGCCAACTTGATGAACAAGAGGCATAGCTCCATAATTCATTGCAATCATCTGGCTAAGCCCACACGGTTCAAAGAGTGAGGGCATCAGTAAAAAATCAGCTGCCGCGTACATCTGATGGGAAAGCGACTCATCATGGATACAAGAGAGGTGGATGTTTTTATGCAGCGCTGCAAGTTCTTCGAGCTTTGTTGTATATCCAGCCTCTCCATGACCTAATATAGCAATATTACAATCAAACGCAGCCATACTTGGAAGTGCTTCAAGGAGCAGATCCACCCCTTTTTGCCAAGTAAAACGCCCAATAAATATAAAAAGCGGTTTTTTGATACCACGAAGACCAATCTCTTTGAGAGAGGCTTTTTTGTTTTCTGCTTTGCCCTTGAGATCATCATAGGCAAGAGCAAGCATTTTATCTTTGGCAGGTGAAAAATGTTCCGTGTCTACGCCATTAATTATGCCGCTAAGTTTCTTTTCATGATGTTTTAAAAAGCCCTCTAAACCACAGCCAAATTCTGGCGTAAGAATCTCCTGTGCATAGCGTTTGCTCACGGTTGTCACAGCATCCGCATAAGCAATGCCCGCCTTCATAAAGCTCATCTGATGATAAAATTCAAGAGCATCCATAGTAAAATGTTTTGAATCTATTGCAAGCGCTTCAAGTGCATGTCGAGGGAAAAGTCCTTGATATGCAAGGTTATGAATAGTAAAAAGAGACTTTGTTTTAATACTCATATCTTCTTTTATAAGAAGGGTTACAAGAGCACTTTGCCAGTCATTGAGATGGACAATCTCGTGTTGTTTTTCTTTAAGCAGTGCTGCAACTGCGTAGGCAAAAAGTCCAAAACGCAAGGCATTATCTGCGTAACCCTCTTCAGGTGTACCATATAAAAATTCACGTTCACACAGAAGAGGCGAATATATAAAGCAGTAATTGATTCCTTCACAGCTGCATCCATATAATTCTACGGAATGTACTTCACTCGCTATGGTGATATCAAAATGCTCTGAACGTTTTGATATCTTATATTTTTTTCTATCTATAAAACTGTATAAAGGCATACAAACTTCTACAGCATACTCGGCGTTTAAGGCACGTGGCAGTGCGTGTGCAACATCGGCAAGTCCTCCGCTTTTGGCGAAAGGATAGACCTCACTTGAGACAAAAAGTAAAGATAGTTTAGACATGACTGCTCTCCCTGAGTAATTTTGCTGCGAGTTCCGGAGCGACTGGGTTAATGATGACACCCGTGCTATGTTCAAAGCCGCCAAACTTATATATACGTGGCATAATCCGAATAGAAAATCTGTATATCTCATCTACCGATGCCAATAGATCACTCTCAAAGCCGCTCTCTTGGAGTGGTGGAGTCGAGATTGCAAGATTAAAATCAAGAGAACCCAATTGCGCTTTGAGTTTTTTGAGTATACGAAGAAGCAGAGGTGCGAGCTCTTCTATACTTGCATCACTGAGTGTATCTATCTGTCCCAAAGCCTTTTTAGAGCCAAGAACAACTTCAAAAGGATAGGCGCTTGCATAAGGACAATAGGCACTAAAATCACCCTCACTTTCAATCATACGTACCGCTTCTTCTTCCTCATGAGCTAAAAGTTCCTCAAAGAGCGAGTGTTTATGATGTTTATAGTGTACATAGGCATTTTGATACTCTTCTTTTTGCGCTTTTGGGATAAGCGGCAAACCGATAAGTTGTGTGTGCGAATGTTCTTGTGTTGAGCCTGCAAGCTCCCCCTCATTTTTGAAAAGTGAGAGATAGGCTATGCGGTGATCGCGTCTAAGATCAGCTACACGTATACGCAGTGTCTGTAGCCAAGCGATAACATTTTCTTCACTCCACTCGGTCATAGAAGTATGATGCTCTGGCGTATCGATGATAATTTCATGCGCACCAAAACCCTCCCAATACTCAAACAAGCCGAAATGATGCTGATGCGTTGCTTCTATCTGTACTGCCTTATAAAGATTTGGCACAACACGCGTCTGCCACCCTTTCTCATTTGCAAAACTTTTAAAGCTGCGTTTAGCAAAGATCTCAGGCGGAGTCAGCGCTTCGTTGCCCTCACAAAAAGGACACACTTTTTTCTCTGCGCGTCGCTCTCTTGTTTGGATATTGCAATCAGGTCTATGGAGTCGTTCCGGTGCGATGATGACATGTGCATCACGGAGACGGTCATATCTGATTTGGGACATCAAGCACCTCCAAAGTTCCTTTGAGTCTCAGCGTTTTTTCAAAAGGAAGAACCATAGCAAAACTCACACCCTGCACACTCAAATCAAAACCCTCTTCACTTTGGGAGAGCGTTTTGAGTTGAAAATAGTAGATATCACACACAGAGTCAAGGGTAATTGAGATAGTTTTTTGCAAAAAAGCATCATAGATTTCAAGAGTTTTTACACTACTCAGCATGCCATCTTCTTTGAGTATTTCACCATTTACACTGATATTCTCATACGCTCCAAAGTGAAAGTTATGTTCTAAAACATAATTGAAACTTCCTTTTGCCTCGCTTGTAAGCGCTATTTCAAACGCAAAGCCTTCTGCGTTTGGTGTGTATATTTTACTCATGAATGTGGCTGCTTTTTGTGGCAAATAGAGTCCGCCATTGCGCGTAAATGTCACACTCTCTTTCTCTTGCGCACATTCAAATGGCTGATTTGCAAAATCCCCAAATTCACGAAAATTACAATGACGGAAATTATCTCCATTGAAATTCATATCACTGATATGATCTACAAAAGAGTTTTTGAGATACCAATCATAAATGAGCGCATCTTTGAGTGTCGCATCGATTTTCGCATCGGCATGGTGAATCGTATCGATGCCATCGATTACAACATCAGACTTTGGTCTCTCTTTTGGCTCTTCAAGCAGACGCTGATGGTAAGCCTCTTTTCTTCGCGTCAATGTATTTTGCCAGTTAAAGCACTCTTTACGACTATCAAACTCTACCATCTGACCACCATGAGCAGCGTCAAAACGGAAGATATTTTTTGGAGTTACGGCTTTTACTTTGAGATAGCCATCAAGCTCATTTGTATCCGACTCAAGCACTGTTTTTTTACCATAACGGATATCTTCTGCTTCGATGATATAGCGATAAGCACTATCGCGCAGATTTGGCAGATACAAACCGCCAAAAACGCCATGCCAGAGGGAATCATTTGTCTGTGCTTTATAGAGCGCTTTATCAAAACTCGGCTTTTTGACACTCTCTCTTGCTTTTGAGAGTTCAAGGCTGCGTTTGTGGATACGGTTACTCTCTTCATATTTGACAAGGAAGTTTTTCCAGATACCGCCTTTGAGAAACTTCACACCCTCTCTCTCATACCGTTCAAAGCCCATCTCATCTTTAAGTGCTTCAAGCTTGAGTGTATCTTCAGCGCGCAGACTCCACTCTCCCATCTCATAATAGGAAACATTTGGCAAGTAGGCGATACCGCGTGTACGCTCTTTTGCAAAGTATTCGCCATAGTGCATAGTCTCTATACTCTCATCTGCCAAAACAGCCTGCACAAAACGCTCTAACCATCCTTTTTCATAGACCCATTCATGTGTTCCTGGCCACATTCCAAACTTCTCTGCATCATCAAAGATAATAGCCGCAGAGTTTTCTTCTCTTGTATAGGACTTGATTGCTTCTATGGCACTATTGACATTCAAAAACGGAAGTGCGTAACGCAGTTTTTTGCTGATAGGAAAGAGTCCGATCTCTTCACCGCCCTCTTCGCTCATGTAGTAACCATCAAGAATTTCTTCATCAAAGCCCGCACATTGAAAATGATAATCATCCATCACCGTATATTTGATACCCGCTTTTGCCAAATCAGGTATCAGTGAAGATTCCCAAACACGCTCTGTCAGCCAAAGTCCCTCAGGAGTCTGTTTGAACTGTTTTTTGATAGATTTACTCAGAAGATCTATCTGCGCTACTCTATCTTGTGATGGGATAACGCTAAGTATCGGCTCATAATAACCTGCGCCAAAAAACTCGATACTCCCTTTTTTTGCAAGAGTAGTGATCTGTTTATAGAGTTTTGGATGTTTTTCTTGTATCTGCTCCATCAGCCAACCGCTACAGTGTACGGCAAAGCGAAAGTCAGGATATCTGCTCATCACTTCAAAAAATGGGCCGTAGCATATTTCTACACCCTTTTCTATCACCCAGTCGAAGTTATCAACCGGCTGATGCATGTGAATCCCAAAAAGTAATTTTGTCGTATGTCTACTCATCTTATTTTCCATTTCATATTTTTATTACACAAACCAGTTTGAGGCATAACTCTCATCTAAATCTATATAAAGCGCTCCATATCCTGGCATCGTTTGGATAATCTCCGTTCCCTTTACAATCTCAAAACGCAGGTGAACCTTACCATACTCTTTAAAGTGCCAACGTGCAAGTGATACTTCTATACGTTCATCCACAACTAGTTCGACTCCTTCTTGATTGTACCCTTCATTCATCTTAAAATGCAATAGCTCACCCGTCTCTTCTGTGATGATTTGTATGTGCAAGTTGGACATAGCCAAAGCAGCTACATCGCCTTCAAACGCAAGGTAAATCGCCTTGTCATCATGCCCATAGTAAATCTTTTCTATAGGGCCACGGACTTTGTCCATCGTTGAGAATATCTTACTCTCATCAATACTTCCACTGCCAAGCCACTCAAAAAAGGAGCTGTTTTTCCCATCAATAAGTGGAGAGATAGAAAGCTGTGGTTTAAGTAAAAAAGAGACTGTACTTTTATGTGAGATAATAGGCATATATAAGTCAGCAGGAGCTTGCATCCCCATAAGCTCAAAAATCTTGATAAGATGTTCACGAAATAGTGCATCAAATTCCAGAGCGAACTCTGTCACATGGTCATCACCATACCACCAAAACCAGTCACTGCACTCTGAAGCTAAGAAGTGAAAGCGTATCTCTTTTGCAACATCTTCAGAGACTCTCTCAATATGATGTCCCACATCGCGTTTTGTCTGATAGATAAGTTCCCAAGCACGATTTTTTTCACTGTGTCCTGACCAAGTATCAAAGTTCCCGTGTATCCAGCTTCCTGGAGCTAGTTCAGGCAAAATTCCCTTGTTTGGCAACTGAGAGACTTCATCCATCGTCACTGTCTTACACCAAGTACTCTTTGAGAAACGCTCATAAAGCGCTGTAAAAAAGTCATAGGCATTGTTATGAAAAAATTCCCAGGCATTCTCTCCATCAAGAATGACAAAAACTGTTGCATCTTCCTGCGTTTTTGCTATGGGTTCAAGTGATGCCATAAAATGTTCACTTGCCTCAGCACCTGATTTAAATCTATAGGTAAAACCAATAAGATCACTCAAACCATGGTCACGAAAGCCCATCGTCATACCATTGTAATCATAGGCTTTGTAAAGTTTTGAGCGATTATCATCTCCAAGTGAACGGAACAAAATAGCTTCATCCGTCGCTATCCATGAGAGTCCATGCTCTTTATATATCTCAACACTAGCCGCGTCAACTGCACCTTCTGCAGGCCAAAATCCTGTAGGTTTTTGCAAAAATGTCTCTTCATACAAGTCTATAGCTCGTGATACTTGCTCGATCGCATCATCTCTAAGTGAAAGAGGCGTTTGAGGCAGAGTTGTATGTTCATTTGCTCTTTTGGCATTTTGCATATCTAAAAGCAAAGGGAGTATCGGATGGTTGTAGGGTGTCGTCGAGAGTGAAATCACCCCTTCTTTTTGTAAACGCGCATAAAAAGGCAAGATAGTCTGGACAAACGCAGTCAAAGAGAGAAGTAAGTCACTCTTGTCCTTTTGTGTATACCCCTTTTCTTTTGCGAAAAGTTCTTTTATAAGTGCATTTTCTTGACGAAGATAGTTCCCACACCATGCAAGCATAAACGCAACTTCAAAGTCTATAAGTTCCTCATCACTCAGAGTCTCTTGCTCATATAAGATACGAAAAGTATCTATGGGTTTTACCATAGTTTCATACTGCGTTGATTTACAGGTCTTGATAAGGCGCTCTTTTTGTACGCTATCAAGCTTGGATGGGTGCATCTCCCAAAGCGCTAAAAAGTAGTCAGTTTTCAGCGGATCTGCATAGAGGTTGAGCTGTTCTATAAGAGGAGAGGTAATATTGAAGGTCGCTTTGAGACCCTTATAGCGGCTCAGAAGCCAAGGCATCTCATAGTAGTCTTTTATCGCATGCAAAAAGACCCAAGGCATACTCATCACCCCGTCACTACCTCTGTAGTCTGGTTGGTGCATATGCCAAAAGAAACAGAGGTTGAGTGATGTTTTCATATTTATGCTTTCGACCATGCTTCGATCTTCGCACTATAAGTCGCTAATATCTCTTCGCCTTTTACATCTGTCGCAGCTTGAATATAAAGATTGAGTGCATCATCATATTGATCAGGAATCATCAGTATCCAGTCATTTTCATCCAGCCATATTTTCACTCCATCAAGAGTAGAAGCCTCTTTTCCTTTGGCATCTTCAAGGAACATACGCATCATTTTACCCTTCATCGCCTGTGTACATTTGACCTGCGTCGTAGTGTAATGAAAACTCGGCAAAGATTTGATAATAGCTGAGAGCTTCACATCAAATTTTAGAACCATCTCTAGTATTTTTAATGTAGCATACATAGAATCTCTGTGTGTCGCGAACTCTGTAAACGCAAAGTTCCCCTCACCCGTTGCAACCAAATCATATTTTTTCATCTGTTTGATCGTAAAGTTAAAATACTGTCCGCGTTCGATATCTAAAGAATCAAAATAGACAATATCCGCAGCCCAAGTAGGAAGGAAAACACGCTTTTTCACCTCCAAAGACTTTGCTTCCATATTTAAGAGTGTCAGCACTACATACAGTGCAGTCTGTTTTCCAAGCACCTCGCCCTGATCACACATAATATCAAGACGCTGTCCATAAGGATAGAGAAGGAATCCTGCGTTTAAATTAAGTGCCTTCACAACGGCGCTCATGTCATGGTGAGACTGCTTGATGAGCTGATTGATGTTTGCAAGAGCATTTTCATCCTGATAGGCATTAAACATAATGTTCTCAACTCCCAGTTCATTGAGAATATCAGGAAAGACTTCAGAAGCCATTCCATGCAACATATCCACAGCTATACGGCAATCCACACACTTGAACATATGTGATTCGAGTTGCTGTTTCATCCCATCTTTATATGTTTCATATTCTTTAATATGGTCTGACTCAAATATCTGACCTATCTTTGAATAATCCACGCGTCTAAAGCTCTCTTTGAAAAAAGCTTTCTCCACTTTTTTAGAGATATCTGTATTTATGCGAAGTGCTTCATTGTTATAAAAAGTCACCACTGTACTTGTCGGATCATCAATCTTTTGGCGAAAATGTACACCCGCAGTATAGTGTTCATTGAAAGAGAGGCTACAACGAAGTACTGCTGAAGGAATATCTTTATAATCTATGACGTTGATACCCGCTGAGAGTAGACCACCTAAAAATGCACGCTTGAGCATTCGCGAATTTTTATGATAATCACGGGAAATAAGAACCGTAGAACCTACTGGTAACTGGGCACCAAAAGCTTCTGCAAGTTTTGTTGCCATTTCACAGGAGAGTTCAACATTTGAGTGTCCCACAACCATCCCATTTTCAAAGATAGAGTTTTTGTATTTGCTTCCTAGAATAAGACTGTTACTGATGATAGCAGCATCTTCAATGACTTTATTTGACCAAATCGTCACATCTTTTTCAACATTGACAAGCTGCCCTATTTCGCACCCTTCTGCCAAAATCAATCCCGCTTTGACTGTGAAGTTTTTCCCGATGACAGTATCGTTACAAATAACACAGCCATCAAGCATTGCGTTTCTTCCTACAGATACGTTTTCCCACATAACAGAGTTACGGATTTTACAATCAGCTCCTATATATACGTTATCCCCAAGGACGACATTGTTAAGCTTGACACCTGCTTCAAGCATAATATTTTTCCCAAGCACGACAGTTCCAATAATCTCGATACTTTTATCGAGTGTATAGGCTGCATCACTATATAAAACGCCATCAGGAAAGAGAGTTTTTATACCAGGCATCTTGAAGTTTACTTTTCCACTAAGCAAATCATCATAAACATCACGATAACTCTCTGGATTTCCTACATCTCGCCAGTAACCCTCAGCGTGACCTGCCATAAGCTCAATACCCTCACGCATCAAACGCGGAAAGAGATCTTTTGCAAAGTCAAAGTTTTCATGTTTTGGAATATAGTTGAGTATTTCAGGTTCGATAATATAGATACCTGTATTGATCGTATCACTAAAGACCTCACCCCAGCTCGGCTTTTCTAAGAATTTTTCGATTTTTCCATCTTCATTTGCGATGACCACACCAAATTCTAAAGGATTATCTACTGAAGTAAGGGTAATCGTGAGTTTTGATTTTTTCTCTTTATGATAGTCAAATATTTTTTGGAAATCAAAATCTGTTACCAAGTCACCACTGATGATGATGAAGTTTTCATCTCCAATAAGCTCTTGTGCCAGTTTTACTGCCCCAGCAGTACCATAATCATCATCAGGAACAACATAAGTAATCTTTATTCCGAAGTCACTTCCGTCTTTAAAGTAGTCTTGAATAATCTCAGGTTTAAAGTAGAGCAGAACTATAAATTCTGTAATTCCTAAATCTTTGAGATTCATCATCGTATGTTGCATCATCGGTCTATTGATGATCGGCAACATCGGTTTTGGACGAGAGTTTGTCAGTGGTTGTATTCTTGTACCAAACCCGCCTGCCATCACTACTGCTTTCATATATGCTCCTTGATATTTAAAGGGTGTTTTCTTAAATAATTTTCCAATAGTTTACCTTCTTTTATACACTAAAAAGGTATAAATTGATTCAAATTTAAACAAAGAACACCTTAAAGTGTTGAACTACTATACAAGTATAACAAATGAGTTTCTATTTGCCTATAAAAGAGACAATATTTAAAATATTTAGCCCTCTAAATGCGCTACAATTTACCAAAGGAATTTTTCAATGATACTACACGATTACGAATTCGATGCAAAATATAAAAAAAGCGTTGCTTATTTCTCTATGGAGTTTGCAATTCACCAAGCTCTGAAGATATATTCAGGTGGCTTAGGCTTTTTATCAGGCTCTCATATGCGCAGTGCTTTTGACCTTCGCCAAAATATTGTAGGTGTCGGTATCTTGTGGAGTTATGGCTATTATGATCAAACACGACATGAAGATCGTTCACTTCAAGCAGAATTTATCCGTAAACATTACTATTTCCTTGATGATCTTGGAATTTTGACTTCTGTAAATATTCGTGGTAAAGATGTCGCTATCAAAGTCTTCTATCTCCCACCAAATATCTTTGGATCGGCTCCGCTGCTTTTACTGACTACGGATATTCCTGAAAATGATTTTCTCTCACGCACCATCACACATAAACTTTATGACTCCAATGAAGAGACTCGTATCTCGCAGGAGATTGTTTTGGGTATCGGCGGAATGCGTGTACTTGAGAAGCTAAAACAAAAGATCGATATCTACCATATGAACGAAGGACATGCGCTGCCTTTGGTCTATGAGATGTATAACAAACTCAAGGATATGGAAGAGGTCAAACGCCACGTAGTCTTTACAACACATACACCTGAAGATGCGGGGAATGAAACCCATAATATTGGACTCTTACACTCTTTTGGCTTTTTTGACGGACTTGATTTAGAGACAGTACGCAAGATTACACTAATGAAAGATGATACTTTCAACCTCACTGTCGGTGCACTGCGTGCTTCAAAGATAACAAACGCAGTGTCGCAATTTCATGGTGAAGTCGCAAATCGTATGTGGAAAGATTGTGAAGGTCGTTCGGAGATCACTTATATCACCAACGCTCAAAATAGACGCTTTTGGATGGACAAAGGAATGCGTACTGCACTTGATGACCATGAAGACTATGCCCTAACAGCCCGTAAAAAACATCTTAAACGTCTTTTGTTTGATGAAGTCGCAGATCAAACAGGTAAAATGTTCAATCCTGATGTTCTTACCCTTGTGTGGGCACGCCGTTTTGCGGAGTACAAACGTCCAGGGCTTATCAAAAAAGATTTTGAACGTTTTGTAAAAATGCTTGAAAATACAAAATACCCTGTGCAAATTATCTGGGCTGGAAAACCCTATCCATTTGATACAAACGCAATCAATACATTCAATGAACTTATCCATATCAGTCATAAAGTCAAAAATATGGCTGTGCTTATAGGCTATGAGCTTGAACTCTCCCGTACACTCAAATATGGAAGTGATGTATGGCTCAATACACCGAGAATATCGCGTGAAGCAAGTGGAACAAGCGGTATGAGTGCGAGTATGAACGGTTCTGTCCACTTCTCAACCAATGACGGCTGGCATCCAGAATTTGCAAAACATAGTTGTAACTCTTTTACTATCCCTTCTGCAAGCAGCACTCTCTCTACAGAAGAGCAAGATGTGCTTGATAATAAAAACATGATGGATATCCTCGAAAACGAGATCATTCCTATGTACTACAACAGACCACAAAACTGGACACAGATCATGAAGAGTGCCATGAATGATATTCTTCCTGCCTTTGACTCTGGTCGTATGGCTCATGAGTACTACATCAAAATGTATGACAAATAGTAAAAAAGGTAAAGAATGAATTTAGAGACGATCGGCCCTTTGTTAGAGAAACAATATCAATCTATTGAGAAGATTATTCTCTCGCGTCAAGATCCTGTAACAGGGCTCTTGCCTGCAAGTACAGCTATTACTGCACATGGTGACTATACGGATGCTTGGGTACGGGACAATGTCTACAGTATTATGAGTGTTTGGGGACTTGGTCTTTCATACTCGAAGTTTTATCCCGAGCACTACCGCACACATCTCCTCTCACAAAGTGTGGTCAAGCTTATGCGCGGGCTCTTAAACGCAATGATGCGCCAAGCAGATAAGCTCGAAGCTTATAAAAAAAGCAACAATCCTATCGATGCGCTTCATGCTAAATATGGAACGACTACCGGTCTCGCTGTTGTCGGCGATGATGCGTGGGGACATTTGCAGCTTGATGCCACTTCACTCTATCTTTTGATGCTCGTACAGATGAGTGCCTCAGGACTTAAAATCATCTATACGATGGATGAAGTCAACTTTGTGCAAAATCTTGTCCACTATATCAGTCGTACCTATTGTACACCTGACTACGGTATCTGGGAGCGCGGTAATAAAAAAAATCACGGAACGACGGAAATCAATTGTAGCTCCGTAGGTATGGCAAAAGCCGCACTCGAAGCTATCAGTGGCTTCAATCTTTTTGGCAACGTCGCAGGCAATGAAGCCGTTATCCATGTTGTATCTAATGATATAGCCCGTTCACGTTTTACCCTGCAAGGTCTGCTTCCAAGAGAGTCTAACTCCAAAGAGACAGATGCTGCACTTTTGAGTATCATCGGTTATCCTGCCTATGCGGTAGAAGATGAAGAGCTTGTAGGGCGTACACGTAAAAAAATACTCAAAAAACTTGCTGGACGCTACGGATGTAAGCGCTTTTTACTCGATGGGCATCAAAGTATGCTCGAAGATGAATCGCGTCTACATTATGAGCCATCCGAACTTCGTGAATTTGAAAATATAGAATCCCAGTGGCCGCTTTTCTTTACCTATCTACTTCTTGATGCGCTGATGCGTGAAGATCAAGATGAGATACAAAAATATAAAGAAAAACTTGAACCACTTTTTGTCGAAGAGGATGGCATCAGGCTCTTGCCTGAGCTTTATATCGTCCCAAAAGAGTCTATAGAAGCTGAAAAAGCAGAGCCGCATTCACAAAAACGCATCCCAAATGAAAATATTCCTCTGGTTTGGGCGCAAAGTCTCTATATACTCTGTGAGATGATAATGCAAGGTCTTTTGGACAAGAGTGATATCGATCCCCTACAAAGACATAAACGCATAGGACATAAACGCAGCGTTTATCCTATGATCAGTATTCTCGCAGCAAACGAAGATGTGGCAGAGAGACTCCTCAGCCTTGGCATACAGAGTCAGACACTTGAGAGTGTCAAACCTATACGCGTGATGCATGCCTCAGAACTCTCAAAAATACATACCATGCTTGGAGTGAACAAAAAACTCTCACTCAGTGGAAGACCTCTAAGTATTACCCGTACAATAACAAGCGCACGTTTACATCTCCTTGATGGTCAAAAGAGTGTATTTCTTCCTTATTATTTCAATCCACAAGGTTTTTACTTTTCCTATGACAATATCCTCCTCAGAGATCATTTTCGTGCTTCGATCAATTTTTTGATAAAACATTGGGATCAACCAGGACAACCTATCCTTCCTTTTTTAGTACGTGAAGATATGCTTCGCAGTGATACAAAAGAGAGTATCCTTGAGCTTTTACATGAGCTACAAGAGAGAAACATTTCTAGCATGGATATAAAAACAGGTCACTTAGAACAACTTCTAGCAGGTTCCGATTATGAGCGTATAGATTTTTTAGGAGAGTATAAGCCGCAAGAAATCGAACTTCATGCACTCAAGCAGATACTTTGTGGAGCACCAAACACACAAGAGAGTTCTGAGCCTATGAGTGCGCAACGACTTCAAAAGTTTGATACAAGTGAAGATGATTTTCTAGTCGATATCCTTCTTAGCAAGCAAAATCGTACAGAGACTGCACATGCTCTTGGAATTTTATGCAAACGCCATGGAAGAAATTTTGAAATCCAGATAGACGGGGATTCTCTACCGCTCTTTGAGCTCGCACAGCAATATTATGAGATGGCATCTGTATGTCATGACTGGGCTACTGCACGTCATATCGCAGAGATAAGCCAAAAGTTTGATGAGCGTCTTGAGGATATCCTTCTTGATATTATCATCTCACAAAAACGCCTTGCAGTTGGACGAGCCTATAGTGAAAAAGCCACCTTCTCAAAGCCTCATGATAACGCCTTTATTCTCAACACTATCAAAGAATTTTGCGGCAATAATATTGCTGAGGGCATCCTCACACAAGAGATCATTCTGCATCTTGGTCACCTCATACGGAGTGAACCAGAGTTATTTACAAACATATTAACACTCCGTACTTGGTACTTTGTGCAGTTGCTTGTTGGTCAGATTATCAGAGAAAAAAAGATAGCTATCGGAGATGCGTATGAAATACTGCTCACACTCGCTCCGCATGAGATTTACAATCGACTGCGTTTGATACTACAATCCTATAGCAAAGAGGTTCAAAAACTCTCAGAAGTAGAAAATCTTAATGTTTCAGGTCTTAAAGACTTTCATGATATTACATCATACTATCTTCTATCAGATGATGTAGAAAATGAAAACTGGGCGTTATGGAGAGAAGAAAGTGGTATGATCAGCGGACTTACACAATGCTTTTATAAAGACACTTGGCATCTACTCCAGCAGTGTACAGCACTGGTCGTTGGAGATAAATACAGCCTACAAAACCGTATAAGTTCAGAAAGTACTTCTGAATTTACCCCTGGAGAGAGAAGTTTTGAGTTGCATATCGATACACTTTTACAAAGTATCGAAGCGCCTGATTATCGTCAGCTCAATATCGAACTTATCAAAACACTTGTCAAAATATTTAGACAAAGTCCAGAACTTTATATAAAGAGTGATATTGTCTTGGATGTTCTTATTGGTCATGCAGTCAAAATTGCATGGAATAAAGAACATAGTAACGATAACTATGATGATCAAAAAGCGCAGGCATGGGAGAGCTTTTATAAACTCTCTCCAAAAGAGACAGACAAAAATTTTGTCGATGCCTTTGTACATCTTTTGAGAACACAAGAGAGCTAAATGAGAGAGGATTCTATGATACTAGCAGGTGATATCGGCGGCACAAAAACAAATCTTGCACTCTATAGAGTTGTTGAGAATACTCTTGAGCTACAAACGCAGCAGCAGTTTTCAAGTGGGGCTTATACGAGTTTTGATGAGGTCATCGCTGCGTTTTTAGAAAATAGTTCAAAGCCACTCATAAACGCAGTCTGTTTTGGGATTGCCGGAGCTATCATCGATGGCGAGTGCAAGACGACCAATCTTCCATGGCACATCAGCACCTCGGCTTTGCAAAAAAGTTTAGGCACACCAAATGTACGCCTGATGAACGACCTTGAAGCAACAGCGTATGGAATGCTCTATCTGCCGCAGGAGAGTTTTTTAGAACTCAATCCAAAGGCAAAACGCAGAGATGCAAATAAAGCAGTTATCGCCGCAGGTACAGGTCTTGGCGAGGGAATGCTCTTTTATGATGGAGAAAATTACCATCCGCTAGGCTCAGAAGGCGGACACAGTGATTTCGCTCCGACTTCGCCTCTGCAAGACAGACTTTTACTCTGGCTTCGTGAGCGTCATCCCTCTCATGTGAGTTATGAGAGAATACTCTCAGGCCCAGGTATCGCTGCTTTGTATGTGTTTTTGCATGAGGAGTTGCAAGTTCCTGAGCCGCTCATGATACAAAACGCAGAGAAAAACGCAGATAAAAGTGCACTTATCAGTCTCTGCGCACTTGAACATCAAGATGAACTTTGTCTCAAAACACTCGAACTCTTCACAGAGATATACGGTGCCGAAGCTGGAAATCTCGCCCTAAAAACACTCTCCCTCGGTGGCGTTTATATCGGTGGTGGTATCGCTCCAAAAATCTTGCCGATGATGCAAGAAGAACACTTTATGCGCGGTTTTACTTCCAAAGGAAGATTTAACGAGATGCTTGCACAGATGTCTGTAAAAATATCTTTAAACGCAGAGACGGCACTTTTGGGTGCGGCACACTTTGCTATGGATAAATTTTAAAAAATTTCACTTTAAAATATATGAGTTGCGTTATAATTTAAAATAATCAAGATGGAGTAAGATATGGCACACCCAAACGCAGGAAAATTAGTAAAAAAAGAAGATTTGATCAATGTAGATGCGCTTATAGCAGCCTACTATAATGATAAGCCTGATGTAAATATAGTTGAAGAGCGCGTTGTGTTTGGGACTTCTGGACACCGCGGGACTTCTTTGAAAAAAAGTTTCAACGAAACGCATATTTTGGCTATTGCGCAAGCACTGTGTGACTATCGCAAAACGCAAGAGGTCAAAGGTGCGCTCTTAATCGCAAAAGATACACACGCCCTCTCAACACCAGCGCAACTCACAGCGCTCAGAGTTTTCATAGCAAATGGCGTGGAGTGTATCATCGCTGCAAATGATGGCTATACCCCGACACCTGTGCTCTCTTTTAGCGTTATTGAAGCCAACAAAAGCTCTAAAGAACTTTGCGATGGAGTTGTTATTACGCCATCTCATAATCCTCCTCAAGATGGCGGTTTCAAATACAACCCATCAAACGGCGGCCCTGCTGATACGGATGCGACTTCTGTCATCGAAGCAAAAGCAAATGAATATATCAAAAATAATCTCGAAGGTGTCAAAAGCGTAAGTGAAGAAGAAGCGCTTGCAAAAACGCAAGAGATGGATTTTATCACACCGTATGTCAAAGCGCTTGATAGTATTATCGATATGAAACTCCTCCAACAAAGCAAACTCAAAGTAGGCGTTGATCCACTTGGTGGTTCAGGTATCGAGGTTTATAAAAAGATCAACGAAATCTACGGTCTGCATCTTGACATAGTTAATGACAAAGTTGACCCTACTTTTAGCTTTATGTCTTGTGATCATGATGGCAAAGTGCGTATGGACTGCTCTTCTCCTTTTGCGATGGCTTCACTTGTAAGCCTCAAAGATAAATTTGACCTCGCATTTGCAAACGATCCTGACTTTGATCGTCATGGAATTGTCACGCCTACGGGTCTTATGAATCCTAACCACTACCTCTCAGTAGCAATCTGGTATCTTTTTCAAAACCGTCCTCTTTGGAGCAAAGATCTCAAAATCGGCAAAACACTTGTTTCAAGTTCGATGATAGACAGAGTAGCTGCTTCTATCGGTAAACCTCTTGTAGAAGTTCCAGTAGGCTTTAAATGGTTTGTAGATGGCTTATGCGATGGAACTATCGGTTTTGGTGGTGAAGAGAGTGCGGGGGCTTCATTTTTGCGCAAAGACGGTAGCGTTTGGTCAAGCGACAAAGACGGCATTATTCTCAATCTTCTTGCGTTTGAGATTACTGAGAGACTCAAAAAAGACCCTTCTGTTATTTACAGAGAGCTTGAAGCGGAGTTTGGAGTTTCTTACTATGAACGCAGTGACGCAGTAGCAAACGCAGAGCAAAAAGCCAAACTCAAAAAACTCTCACCAAGCGACATCACATCCAAAACACTCGCAGGTGAAGAGATAGAAGGCATTTATACAAACGCAAGCGGAAACGGTGCAGCTATCGGCGGACTCAAAGTCACAACCAAAAATGGCTGGTTCGCAGCACGCCCATCAGGAACAGAAGATATCTACAAAATATATGCAGAGAGTTTCATCTCTCCTGAACATCTCGTGCGTATCCAAGAAGAGGCGAAAGCACTTGTTTTGAGTGTCATCTAATCTCTCAGCGCGAGTAACGCTTCTTGCGTTATTCTCGCAATCTCTCCAAAAGTTCCAATGCACTCATCTCAAATCTAGAAAAAGCAAACCATTTTTTACCTAGATCTTTAATGCTCGCTCCTATGTGGTATATCTCCGTGCTATCAATTATGACAAATCTATCATGGGCATTTTTGAACTCTTTTAGTTCTATATTTTTATATTGTGATTTATATTTTTGATAATCAAGCTTGAGTTGCTTTGTGATGGTATGAGAGTAGATTATTATTTTAAGGTTTGGATATTTGCTAAAGAGTGTAAAAACACTCTCATCTATATAGTTATCTATGAGAACAATTTCATTATTTGCGCTTTTGAGTAAATTATTAATAAAAACATAAGCATCGTAAATCTCTCCATTGAAGAATATTCCTTTAGATACTTGCAGAGAATTATCCTTGATGAGGCTTGAAATGTTTTCTACTTTTGATTTTAAAAGTGCTACGTCACTTTCAAGTTCTGTAAATCTTTGATGTGTGATTTTTTCAGAATTTATCACATAGCCATTAGAAATGTAGCGCTTAAGTACAGATGTTGCCCACTGTCTAAACCTCACACCTTTTTGAGATTTAACTCTATAACCGACAGAGATAATTACATCTAAATTGTAATATTCTACATCTCTTTTAACTTCTCTTCCACCTTCATTTTGAACTGTCGCAAAATTTGCGACAGTTGAATTTTTCTCCAACTCACCATCACTAAACACATTGCCAATATGCTTTCCGATAGTTTTAACATCTCTTGCGAAAAGTTCAGAGATTTGATTTCTATTAAGCCAAACTGTTTCATCGTTTACGGATACATTCAGCTCTAACTCACCGTCATTGTATAGAACTACATCAGATTTGTTTTGCTCATTCATTTTATTTCCTCAGATATATATTTTTACTATATCTCAGAAAAAAACTAGACATAAAAAGTATGTCAGTTTGTTATATTTTTTCTAATGTTATCTCTCTTGAGGTAAAACTATCTTTGTTGTGCGCGTTTGGCTATTCACATGACTTAGCATTCCATCTCGGGAGAGATGGAACGAGAAAACATCTGTCACGCATCCAAGAAGAGGCGAAAGCACTTGTTTTGAGTGTTATCTAAGTTCGGATTGTCACAACAAGAGAAGCCCGACACTCTTTGTGTCGCGAAAAATATTGCTTTTCTCTTCAAATAAATACAAAAAGTGAGTTTCTAAACATGAATGCATTTAAAATGAGCTAATAAATCAACAGAATTGTAATTTATTATCCTATATTTTTTTATGTGCTTGTATCAATCTAGTCTAAGCATTAAGCCTCCTAAATCTTCATTTTGAGAAAATTCAGGTAGCTTTTTTAAATCTGATAAAATTGCTGTTGCTTCTTCGTAAATCTTCCCAATATCAACACTCCATTTCATGTTATAAAATTTGCGTTCAGAAGAAATATATAAACGAATAGGATAAACTCTTGGGCTCGTTACCTCCCAATGTGAAAAAACCATATTATATGCTGCCATTGGTGATAAAGGTTGTGTATCTCGACTAAATTTTAAATTAGCTTCATCTAGGTATTCATCAAAATGTTCTAGTGTATTTCTAATTTTATGATTTAACATTTCAGTCAGTTCAACTGATTTAATATTTTTATTTAGCAATTCTGCTCTTTCTTTTCGTAGTTTAGCTTGAGTAGAAGATTCACCACGAAGTTTTCCCATAGGAGTATCGATAAGCTTTTTAATATTTGATGCATCCGAAAGTAGTGAAGCTATAATAGAGTGTATTTCAGGGTTTACTTGCATTACAAAACCCTTATCAGGAATTTTTGTTTCTTCAAATAAGTTGTCACACTTTTTACATATTGAATGAGCAAGCCACCATAATTCATAAAAATATAATGTAAATAACTTTGTGTCTTTTAAATTAATTTTCAAATTTTTCATATTTTCTTTGTTATACAGGGCAACTTATGTCTCTCCTAGATTTCGTTAGATAAATCAAAACTGTACTTTAAAGCGTTGTTCGTCATTTGTTCTCGCTTCACCAAATCCATGACCATTCCATTCGCTGTACTGAACAATAACTTCCATCATCAATTTGCTTGTATTGCTTCTAAGCAATGCATAGGCATTTGAAGCGCCTCCAGATGTGACAGCATAAGATGTTGAACTACCATAAGCTGTTGCGTTTGAAATTCCAGAATAAGCAGTCGTACTACCAAATGTATTTCCAATACTAAAACTAGCATTGCTTACAGGACTATATTGTCCTGTTAAAACCTCTCCGTTTGGCATAACTACTGTAACCATTCGATTTGCTTTATTATATTCAGCATCCAAAACTGTACCTGTTTCAAAATTAACTACTTGCATTTTATGAACACATCCGCTTAGGAATAAAAGAACCAGTATAGAAATTAAAATTTTCATCAATATTTTTCTCCTTTATCATTTAAGCATTTACTCAACAAACATTATATATTAAATAACCCGATAATTCAGAATTAATTGACACAAGATATGTTTATTTGAATGATAGAGTTATTACGATGTGATATTTATGACGTTTAATTTTTAGGAAGAACGCAGGAGACCCTGAATCAAGTTCAGGGTGACGGATAAGTTCAGAGTGACAGACAAGTTCAGCACCTCAAGGGCATTTCCTACGGGGCAGGTGACGAGCAAGTTCAGCACCCCAAGTTTCCTATGGGGCAGATGACGAAAAATATTATGAGCTACTGTAGAGCCAGCAGTGCCTCTTGTGTGATTCTCGTGATCTCTTTAAAGTTCTGCTCTTGTATAAGCTTACTCGGGACGATCCAGCTTCCACCTACACATAGAACATTTTCTAAAGCCAGATACTCTTTTGCATTAGCTGCGTTTACGCCTCCTGTTGGGCAAAAGACGACATCTTTAAAAGGTGCGCCGAAGGCTTTAAGAGCTTCAACTCCTCCTACGATATTTGCAGGGAAAAGTTTAAAGGCATCATAGCCCAAAGAGAGACCTTGCATGATTTCACTTGCAGTTGCAACCCCTGGAAGTAGCGGGATGGAGTTCTGAAATACAGCCAACTCATCAGTCAAACCTGGACTGATCGCAAAACGCGCTCCCATATCTTCGACACGCTTAAACTGATCTGCGTTTAGTACAGTCCCAGCCCCAGTCATAGCTTCTGGAAACTCATGTGCGACGGCTTTTATAGCATCAAGTGCGCAAGAGGTACGCAGTGTTATCTCGAAGATACTGACACCGCCAAGCACCAAAGCTTCCGCCAAACGCAATGATTCTTCGACACTCTGCACACTGATGACAGGGATGATTGGTGAGACTTGCATCACTTTACGGGCAGTTAGCATATCTCTTCTCCTGGAAGTGCGAATGTACAAGCACCCTCTTCTGCTGCGTTTACACTTTGGCGCATCATCGCAAAGAGTTCGCGTCCGACACCGTGTCTGTTTTGTAGAAGTTTAGGTACTGCAACAACACGGTTTTTCAAGACATTCTCTGCAATATCAACGCTAAGTATCCCTTTATCACAGTCAAGCGTGATGATGTCCCCGTCTTTTATCTTGCCTATCACACCGCCGTCTTTTGCCTCAGGACAAAGATGTATCGCAGAAGCGACTTTACCCGAAGCGCCCGACATTCTTCCGTCTGTGATGATAGCGACTTTAAAACCTTTATCTTGCAGTGCGCCCATCGAAGGAAGCAGTCCATGGAGTTCTGGCATACCGTTTGATTTTGGACCTTGATACGGGAGAACTGCTACAAAATCCATCTCCAATTCACCTCTACTAAAAGCCTCTTTGAGTGCTTCTTGGGATAAAAATACTTTCGCAGGTGCGGTGATGACTCTGTTGGCAACTTTGAGAGCTGAAGTTTTGATGACGCTACGTCCGATATTACCCTCTAAAACTTTCAGTCCGCCCTCTTTGCTAAATGGCTCAGAGACACTGCTGATGACCTCGATATCTCTGCTGCGTCCGCTTGATGCTCTAAAGTGCAAAACGCCATTTTCGAGATAAGGCTCTTGGATATAGTTTCGCAGACCCTTGCCCATGATAGTATTGACATCTTCATGCAAAAGTCCTGCATCAAGAAGTTTGGAGATAACCACCGGCATACCGCCTGCACTGTGAAAGTGGTTGACATCAGCGCTGCCGTTTGGATACATCTTACACAGAAGTGGTGTGATGCTTGAGAGTGTGTCAAAGTCATCCCACGTAAGCACGATACCACATGAGCGCGCCATTGCGATAAGGTGGATAGTATGGTTTGTAGAGCCGCCTGTTGTGAGAAGTCCGACGACTGCGTTTACGATACTCTTCTCATCTATCATACGACCTATTGGCATATAGTTTTTGCCAAGAGGGCTGAGCTCCAAGAGTTTGAGCGCTGCGGCTTCTGTGAGGGCATCACGAAGTGGTGTATTTGTGTTGACAAACGAGCTTCCTGGTAGATGCAATCCCATGATCTCCATAAGCATCTGGTTGGAGTTTGCCGTGCCATAAAAAGTACACGTTCCAGCAGAGTGATACGAAGCACTCTCTGCTTTGAGCAGTTCCGCCTCGCCAACTTTGCCTTGTGCAAACTCTTGGCGCACGGCTGCTTTTTCTGCATTGGAGATACCTGAGGGCATAGGGCCAGCAGGAGCAAAGACGACTGGCAGATGTCCAAAATTCATCGCACCGATAAACATACCTGGAACTATTTTGTCACAAACGCCAAGCATCACAGCGCCATCAAACATATTGTGCGCAAGCCCTACTGCCGTACTCATAGCGATAGTGTCACGAGAAAAAAGACTCAGCTCCATCCCTGGTTGTGACTGCGTTACACCATCACACATAGCGGGAACTCCGCCAGCAAACTGTGCTGTTGCCCCTTTGAGAGCGAGTGCACGCTTGATAAGTGAAGGATAGGTAGCAAAGGGCTGATGTGCCGAGAGCATATCGTTATACGCTGAGATGATCGCGATATTTTCTCTCTCCATCGACTCCAAATGCGCTTTCTCATGCGCGGCGCACGGAGCCATTGCATGAGCCAAATTGCTACATCCAAGGTGTGCACGTTCTACCGTTTGATGGTGTGCGGCTTCGATACGTTCAAGATAGATTTTGCGTGATTTTTTGGAGCGCTCGATGATTGCGTTTGTGACTTCGACGAGTTTTGGGTTAGTCTGCATAGTAAACCTCTAAGAGTGGATTTGTTTGTTGCATCATAGCGATGATAGGCATTCTATTTGTATCATCAGACGTAGCTGCGTTTAGGAAGATCTCTTTTTTCTTTTGTCCTTCGATATGTAAAATCAGAGTATTTGCCCCGAGTAAAAAAAGACGAGAGAGTGTCATACGCTCTTTTGGCTCTACCGACGCAGTTGTTGCACAACAGAAGTCCTTAGTATTGAGAGCAAATTCTAACTCTGCTGCGTTTGGAAAAAATGAAGCTGTGTGTGCATCTTCACCCATTCCAAGGAGAACCACATCAAGGTGTTTGATAGTTTCTCCCAAAGATATTTGAAGATCTACAACTCCATCTTTCGCACGCGTAGCTGCGTTTTTGAGTGGGATAAAGTTTGCTTTGGAAGCATGATTTTGCAGAAGATAGGTTTTGAGTAGTTTTTCATTACTTTGTTCACTCTGAGTATCAACCCAGCGCTCATCGACCAAAGTGACAGTGACTCTCTCCCAATCAAACGCAAGGTTTGAGAGTGCTGTAAAGAGTTTTTTGGGTGTAGAACCACCTGAAAACGCAATAGAAGCATGACCTTTATCTTCTATCGCCAAAGAGAGTTTATAAATAATTTTTTTGGCAAGAGTATCTACGAGTTTTTCTTTGGAGTCAAACTCGCTTAATTCATAATAATTATTCGCCATACCAGCTTCTTCCATCTTTTTCTATCATTGCAATCGAGGCTGCAGGTCCATTTGTACCCGCAGGATAAGGCTTGGGTTTTATCTCATTTTTACACCAGCCATCGAGGATAGTATCTGCCCATGTCCAAGCCGCTTCAACCTCATCACGACGCATAAAGAGTGCCGCATGATTTCTTACCACATCAAGAAGCAGATACTCATAGGCATCAGGGACACGCGGTGCATCTTCAGCTGCTTTGAGGTCAAGTTTAACCTTTTGCAAACGCATACCGTCGGTGAGTCCCGGTACTTTGTTCATGATAAACATCGAGATACTCTCATCAGGTTGCAGACGGATAACAAGCTTGTTTGTATCGATACATGAGCCCTTATTTGGAAATATAGAGTGTGGTATCTCTTTGAAATCCACCACGATTTCACTATAGCGTTTGCTCATGCGTTTGCCAGTCCTGAGATAGATAGGCACATTGTACCAGCGCCAGTTGTCGATATCTACGCGAAGCGCTGCAAAAGTCTCCGTATCACTCTTTGGACTGCCACCCTCTTCTTCAAAAAATCCGGGAACTGCCTCTTTGTTTATAGCACCGGCGCTGTATTGCCCGCGTACTGTTTTAGTAGTGAGATCTTCACCCTCTATAGGACGCAGTGAGCGGATAACCTTGAGCTTCTCATCACGCACAGCATCTCCATCAAGTGAACATGGCGGTTCCATCGTCACCAGACACAAAAGCTGCATCAGGTGGTTTTGTATCATATCGCGCATCGCGCCATACTCGTTGTAGTAGTCCCATCGCCCTTCAAGACCGACACTCTCAGCGACAGTTATCTGTATATGATCAATATACTGAGCGTTCCAAATAGGGGCAAAGAGCATATTGGAAAAACGCAGTGCAAGGATATTTTGCACCGTATCTTTTCCAAGATAGTGATCTATCCTAAAGATAGCCGACTCTGCAAAATGTTTCGCGACTTCTTCATTGATCACACGAGAAGATGCAAGATCTCTTCCTATGGGCTTCTCCAAAACGACGCGTGATTGTGGCGTGATAAGATCAAACTCATGGAGAGACTTGCATATCGTCCCAAAAAGTGCCGGTGAAGTAGAGAGATAGTTGATGCGTTCTCTCTCTTCCTCTCCCTTTAAGAGTGTTGCAAGTTTCTCATAGGAACTGCTCTGGGTCAAATCCGCTTTGACATAAGTAAGATAGTTTTTAAAAGTCTCAAAGTATTCTGCATCAAAACAGTCACCTTTGAGATTGAGTTTAAGTTTCTCTTCCATGAGCGCGATATGCTCTGCTTGGGAAACTTCATCGCGAGAGACCGAAATGATTCTGCTCTCTTGCGGCAGATGTCCGTCATGACAGAGATGGTAGAGAGCTGGCATGAGTTTGCGCAGTGCCAAATCCCCATGTCCGCCGAAAATGATAATGTCACATATTTTATTTTGAATCATAGTATAACCTTTGCGCTATTGTGCCTGAAATAATAGGGTTTTTTACTAAGATATTGCTTAATAATTGACCTAAAAAAATGGGAACTGTTTTTGCTTAAAGAGTCTCAATAAGACCATTTGTATTAAGGAATCAATAAAGTATGAAAAAAGTCTGGTTTGCAATACTCTTTTTAATACTTTCCGTGCAGCTTTATGCAAACCTCTGGACACGAAGCGGGCAAGCTTATGGGATTGAGCCGAGGCTTTTATATGCCATTTCAAAGGTTGAGAGCAATCTGCGTCCGCTTGTGATCTCTGTGAACTACAAGAAGATCACAAGAGCACAGCAAAATAAACTCTATTCGATGTTAAGACAAAAAAATATCCCTCATGATACCTACACAAAAGTCATCCAAATAGACAACCAAAATAAAAGTCAAGCTAAAGAGGTCATTGCATTTTTAGATAACAATCGCTACCCGAGTTTTGATATCGGATTGATGCAGATAAATAATATTCACAAAAGTTCTCTTGCCTCACGCGGTATTTCACTCAATGCACTTCTCGAAGAAGAGACAAACATCAATATTGCTTCGGGTATATTGTGGGAGTGTTACAAAAAACATGGGACAAATAACAAAGCCATCAATGCCTATAACGGCAAAGTCGTTGGAAACGCTTACTATTCTAAAGTCTCGGCAGAGCTTAGCAAACTTTTACTTCCTCATGAGAGCAGCTCAAAGCGTCTTTTTTATCGTATAAGCTGAGATTTTATGGAACTATTTATTTCATCATTTTTAAAAATATTTTTTATTATGACTCCATTTTTTGTACTCTCTGTTTTTTTAACACTCACACAAGATGCTACTATCAAAGAGCGCAAGGCTTTGGCTATTAAGGTGACTATCTCCGTTGTCATCGCAAGTTTGATTCTTCTTTTTTTTGGAAAACACATATTTACTATCTTTGGCATCACGCTTGATGCTTTTCGTATAGGTGCCGGTGCTTTGCTCTTTGTATCGGCGATCGAACTTGTCAAAGGCAATAAGGAAAACGCAACCATAGGCAAAAAAGATATCTCGCAACTCGCAGTAGTCCCTCTTGCTATCCCTATTACTATTGGACCGGGTACGATTGGTATTTTGCTTGTTATGGGAGCTACGTTTGAGAACACTTCTTCTATGCTGGTGGGGAGTTTATCGCTAGTGAGCGCTGTTTTACTTATAGGTATTATGCTCTATAGTTCAAGTTTTATTGAAAATATTATCGGCAAACAAGGACTCTTAGTCATCTCAAAAATCACAGGACTTTTTCTTGCAGCACTCTCAGCGCAGATTGTATTTACGGGAATAAAAAACTTTTTGGAGATTTAAAAAGAGTGTTGCGAAGAGCTTGATAGAAGAGAGATTTCTCTCTCCTACCAAAGCATAAAGTCGTTTTTGAGCGCTACGAGATCATTTGATTTGAGTTTTTTGATCATATCTGCAAGTTTTGTTGCTTTTTCTTCTTCTTGGGCAACCAAACTCTCGCCTTCCATATTGAACTGTTTGAGGTTGGCATCGAGATAGCCAGTGTTAAACTTTCCAGCTTTGAAGCCTTCATCTCTTACGATCTCTTTATGCAATACGATATTTGTCTTGACACCTTCGATATAAAACTCATCGAGTGCACGTCTCGCTTTTGCAACTGCTCCCTGCCAATCAAGTGAGAAAACGATAAGTTTTCCAAGCATCGAGTCATAGTTTGTAGGGAGTTCATAGCCGCTGTAAAGACTCGTGTCAAGTCTAACTCCCGGTCCGCCAGGTGTGAGGTATTTTTTTACCGTTCCCGTTGTTGGCATAAAGTTGTTTTGAGGATCTTCGGAGTTGATTCTAAACTCTATTGCGTAGCCTCTAAACTTGATCTCATGCTGTAAATATTTGAGTTTATCACCTGCCGCGATCTCTATCATCCACTGGATAATATCCACACCCGTAGTCATCTCTGTCACTGGATGCTCTACCTGCACCCTTGTGTTCATCTCAATAAAGTAGATATTATCCGCTTCATCGACAAGAAACTCTATCGTACCGACACTCTCATATCCAAGCTGCATCATTGCGTTTACAGAGAGGACTGCGAGTTTTTGACGCACTGCATCATTTAAAAGTGGTGATGGTGATATCTCGATCACTTTTTGGTGGCGTCTTTGGATAGAACAGTCACGCTCGCCAAGGTGGACAACGTTGCCATAACTATCCGCTACAACTTGAATCTCGATATGGCGAGGATTTTCAACATATTTTTCGATGAAAACTTCACCTTTGCCAAAATATTTAATAGCTTCGTTTGTTGCAGAGTCAAACATATTTGAAAACTCTTCGGCACTGCGAACGATACGCATTCCTCGTCCACCGCCGCCAAACGCAGCCTTGATGATAACCGGAAAACCTATCTCTATAGCGATTCTCTCGCCTTCGTCTTTGTTGATAAGTGGCGTATCTGTTCCCTCAAGCACTGGAACGCCTATCTTTTTCATAGCGACTTTAGAAGCCATTTTGTCCCCAAAGAGTGCGATATGATCAGGTTTTGGACCGATAAAGATGATGCCGTTATCAGCACAAGCCTGCGCGAACTCAGCACTCTCAGACAAAAATCCATAACCAGGGTGTATCGCATCACATTTTGTCTTTTTTGCTATATCGATGATTTTGTCATATTTGAGATAGGCGTCTATAGGGTTGCCCACGATTGGATAACACTCATCCGCTCTTGATACCCAGACACCGTTGACATCGGCCTCAGAAAAGACGACGACTGACTTGATGGAGAGCTCTTTACAAGCTCTAATGATTCGAAGCGCTATCTCGCCTCTGTTGGCTATTAAAATTTTAGAGATTTTTTTCATATACTTACCCTGATTATTAAATTTTTACGTCAATGGAATCCGCCATTATAATGCATGAATCGTAAAAAAAATTCTTTTTATCTTCAGAATATATCATTGCGTTTGAGGATTGTTTACATTCGTACATTTTGGGCTACTCTAGTTTCATATTATTGCACACAGAGGCTCTACTTTATGTTGCGTTTGTCCTTTATTTAAGACCTTTATCTCTGAAAAAAACTGTTATAAAACTGCTTCGCCACTCGCGCACTTCTGCTCGCTCGTGACTGAGCAAATCGGAGTGCTTCGGCATGAAGAAACTCTCTATCACCCTGATACTCTTTAAAATAACTATCCACAACTTCGAGATACTCGACTTGATTACCGTGATAAAAAGAGAGCCACATCCCAAATCTGTCGCTGAGAGATATCTTCTCCTCCACGCTGTCTGAGTAGTGAATCTCACCATCGTTGCCCAAGGTCGTCCCCTCATTGTCACTTTGATACTCAGGCATCAGGTGTCTGCGGTTTGAAGTAGCGTAGATTTTTACATTTTCTGGCGGAGATTCTATCGAGCCTTCCAAGATTCTCTTGAGCCCTTTGTAGCCCTTTTCACCCTCATCAAAAGAGAGATCATCACAAAAGATGATGAACTTATATGGCAGATGACGGATCATATCTGCGATCTCGATGAGATCATCCAAATCATCTCTATCTATCTCGATAATACGCAGACCTTTGGCGGCGTAAGTATTGATAAGTGCTTTGATAAGAGAAGATTTCCCCGTCCCTCGCGCGCCCCAAAGTAGGACATTATTCGATGGCAGAGCATCCAAAAAACGCTCCGTGTTTTCTATCAGCGCCTCTTTTTGTCTGTGTATCCCGATAAGATCATCAAAAGTGAGTGCTTCTATCTGTTGTACGGGTTTTAAAAACTCTTTTTTTGCCCGCCAGATAGCTGCGTTTGTCTTTGTAAAATCTATCATTTCGTTCATATCTCTTTCCTTTACTCTATTGCTAAATATTTTGGGCTATTCTGCCATAAAAAGTTTAAAGCTTTGAATGTTTTTAGATAAAATAAAAAAAACACTTCAGGATAGCTTTTGAAAATACTCCACTTTAGCGACACCCATCTGGGCTACAATGATTTAGAACTCTTAAACGCAGAGAATATCAACCAAAGAGAGGCGGATTTCTATGATGCGTTTGCTCAAGTTGTGGCACAAATCATAGAGCTAAAACCCGACTATATTATCCACACGGGTGATTTGTTTCACCGTTCAAGCCCCTCCAATCGTGCTATCACCTTCGCGCTTGAGCAGTTCAAAATTATCAACGCGCTCAATATTCCATTTGTCCTCATCGCGGGCAACCACTCGACACCCAGAACAAACCTGAGCTCGCCCATACTCAAGATATTTGAAGGCTTTGAAAATATCCATCTCTCTTACTCTCAAGAGTACAAGATGATAGAATTTAGCGATGTCATCTTCCATACCCTGCCCCACATGAACGATGAAACGCAGGCACTCTCACAGATAAAGCTTTGTGAGCAAAATATCCACAAGAGCAAAAAAAATATCATGATGATGCACTGCTCGGTCGGTGCGTGGTATCTGATGCAGGAGTTTGGCGAATGGGTTTACCCGAGTGAGAAAGAGTATATATTTGGCAAAATGGATTATGTAGCGCTTGGGCATTGGCATGGATATGGCAAAGTTGGCAAACATGAAAATGTCTACTACAGCGGCTCAACCGAGCGCACAAGCCTCAATGATAAACGCAACTCCAAAGGCTTTATCCTTCTCACGCTTAATGACGCAAAAACGCCTTCACTTTTTGACACGCTCGATATCGACTACAAAGAGATAAAAATCCGCCCTATCATCCAAAAAGAACTCGACTGCGAGGCGTATGAAAACGCAGCTTCAAATGTAGATACAAGTGATACAGCAAACGCAATAATCGAAATAAAACTCACCAATCTCACAGCCCTGCAATCCATCGATATCCAAAACGCAGATATCAAGGCACTCTTTCCCGAGGCTATGAATGTAAGTATAAAAAGAGAATTCAAACGCAGTGAAGGTGCAAGTGCTGTGGATGATATAGAGGTCATCTCACTTGAGGAATATTTCCTTGAGCATATCAAAGAAGATGCGGACGAAAAGGAGTTTGAGCGACTCAAAAACAAAGTCCAAGAGCTCTTTAGCGCGTATGAGGAGAGCAGCGATGATACTCTCTAAACTCCACTTAGAAAACTTCAAAAAATATACGGCTTACGATATAGAGTTTGGCGAAGGGCTTGTGGGCATCATCGGCAAAAACGGCAGCGGCAAATCGACACTCTTTGAAGCGATACTTTTTGCACTCTACGGCGAAGCAAAAAACAGAGGCAACAAAGAGCTCATCAAAAACGCAAACGCAGATGCAAAAGAGGCTGTGGTGATAGAGCTTGAGTTCGAGTTTGAGGGCTTGGAGTATAAAGTCGTGCGAGAATTTCGCGGCAAGGCGATGAGTGCAAACGCAAAGCTCTACAAAAATGCAGAGCTCACAACAACGGGCGCAAAAGAGGTCACAACCGCGATAGTACGACTCACAAAGATGAGTAAAGATGCATTTTTGCACACGCTTTTCGCTTCACAAAAAGAGCTCACGAGTCTGAGCACGCTCAAAAATGAAGACAGAAAAAAGATGATACGCAAGCTCTTGGGACTTGAAAAAATCGACTTTATCGAAAACTCGCTCATAGAAAAAAGCCGTGAGCTCAAACGCGAAATAGCTGCGTTTGCCGAAGTGCTTTTGGGCGAAGAAGAGTTGCAAAACTATCTAAATGCGCTCAAAGAAAAAGAGGCGCAAAACGCAGCACTCATCAAAGAGACAGAGCTAAAGAGCATAGCGTTAAACCAAACGCGAGTCAAAGAGCTTGAGAGTAAAACGCAGCTCGAAATTTTCATAAAAACCAAAGAGGAAAAACAAAAATCCTCTGCTGAGATAGAACTGCTCAAAAACTCCATCGCAGCACAAAACGCAGCACAAAACAGACTCACAAACGAGCTGGGAGAACTCGCACACAAAGAGAGTGAACTCGCAACTCTAGGCGCAATCAAAGAGGAGTACAGCAAGCTTCAAACTGCGCTCAAAGAAGAGGAGAAACGCAAAGAAATCCATCTCAAAAAAGAGGGAATCAAGAAAGAACAAGCGACTCTCACAGAGCAGTGGAAAAAAGCAAAAGCAGATATACAAAGCCTCGTAAAAGAGTGTGAAGCCCATGAAACACTTGCGTTTGATCTCAAAAACTTAGAGAAAATACTTGAGGAATTTGCAGCAAATATCAAGAAAACGCAGCAAAGTGAAAGCAAACTGCAAGCTGAGATATCGAGCGAGCAAACGCAGATAGTAGCCACAAACGCAAAGATAAAAAAACTCCAAGAACTCGGAAGCGAATCCGCCTGCCCGACCTGTACCAGACCGCTTTTAGAAGAGTATGACAATGTCATAAGTGCGCTTGTGGGCGTAGTCAACGATACGCATCAGGTCAAAATAGATGCGTATACAAAAGAGCTCCTAAGTGTGCAGGCGCAAAAACTCGAGTATGAAACGCAGAAAAAAGCGCAAGACAAAGAGTTTGTAGAGCTTACAAAAAGCATCACAATCATCCAAAGCAAAATGAAAGACCTCGTAAAAGCGCAAGAGTATTTCAAAATAGTCGAGCAAAAAGGTCTGCAAAACAAAGCAGAACTTCAAGTGCTTGAACACTGCAGCTATGATGAAGGGCAGCACAAAGAGCTACAAAACGCTTTCATCGCCCTCGAGCCAAAATACAAACTAGCCCTCAGCTTGGAAACTGAGCTCAAACGCAGTCCTGCACTCAAAGCCGAACTTGAAATCAACAGCAAAAAAATCGTAGAACTTGGCGCGCACTTGCAAGCAAAAAAGGCTGCGTTTGTACTTGTCGTTTATGATGAAAAAGAGCACAAAGCCAAAGAAGCAGAAGCAGATGCAATCGCCAAAACAAGAGAAGCGCAAGGTGCAGAGATAAGCGAACTCAAAGTGCAAAGTGCAATAATCCAAGGCGAGAGCAAAACCATCCAAAACGCAATTGAGAACAATGAAGTACAGCGTAAAAAAGTCCAAACAAAACAAGACGATCTCAAAGACTACGAGAAGATAAAAACAAGCCTCGCGGAGTTCAAAACTCGCCTAAACGCAAAGGTCGCACCAAGAATATCAAGCATCGCATCAGAGATGTACGCGCAAATAACCAAAGGCAAATACCAGCACATAGAAGTCAGTAACGACTTCGACTTTTTCATCTACGACGAGGGCAAAAAATACCCGATAGAGAGATTCTCAGGCGGAGAGGTAGACCTCGCAAACTTAGTCCTACGCATAGCCATAAGCAAAACGCTCACAGAACTCAGCGGTGCAACAAGTGTAGGATTTTTAGCCTTTGATGAAGTTTTCGGAAGCCAAGACGAGACAAGACGCATGGAGATACTCGAAGCGTTTCATACGATAAAAGAGCAATACCGACAGATATTTTTGATAAGCCACGAGATGGAAATTAAAGAGATGTTTGAGCGGGTTGTGGAGTTGTAATTATGGATAATAAACTATTAAGAGGGAGACAAAGTTCATGAAATATAGTGGTACAAGATGGCATAAATGTGACTTTCATTTACATACAACTTCAAACTCAATGTTAGTGCAAAAATATATACAAAAAACACAAGCAAGCAACTGCAATTAGACCTTAAAAAACACAATGAACAGTATCCACATATAGACCTCAAAAAGTTTGACTCATCACATGATAGATTTCTCATTATAGACAACAGTATCGTTTATCATATAGGAGCAAGTCTCAAAGATTTAGGCAAAAAATGGTTTGCGTTTTCAAAGTTTGAGATGGATGCTTTAGATATTTTACTCAAACTTGATCGCTAGTCCACATGCCAAGCAACTTCTACATGCGTTGTGAAATTATAAAGGACATCAAAGTGCCTACCAAGTATAATTGCGAACATTCTTATAGGATTTTAAAATGAGTATATTTGCCCTACAATCAGCGGCAGGCGGTTTTTTGGATGAAGGACTAAAGCGCTTTAACAAAGAGTTTGATGAGTGGTGTGTTCAGTTTGAGAGCTATGAAGATGCAAATCTTGTCCGACAAAACCTTGGCAAAAGAGTTGTTGCGGAGGTTGTAGAGATCACGCCTCTGAGCTATCCCAAATATTTTTTTCATACGCTCCAAGGTGTTATTCATGCGACAAGACAGCTTGATGACAAAATCATCTGCATAGTTGAACCCTATATGAGTTCAAACTTTCGTATCGCGGTGTGTGACTTAAAGACAAAACATGTACGGATTTCAAAGACGAGCTATAAAAATGTCTTAAGTGTTGAGGGTGCTTTTGCCCATTTTGAGCTGAAATAAAGTAGCAATTTTGCACTTCTAGAACACTCTATTTTCTGCATTTAAATAACTCCCATGCATAAATTCATTTTAAGTGAACAAAACTCTTGCATTAAGCATATATCCTATACAATGGCTACAGAAATAGATTCGACAAGTTTTGATAAAGGAGATGTAATGGCAAAAGGTAAAGATGTTCAAAAAGCGGTCAAGAAAGCACCAACAAAATCGTTAAAAGAAAAACGTAACGATAAAAAAACAAAAAAATCTTCATAAGGATTTTTCAAACACCTTCAAGATAAAGATTCACTAATTCTTAACTGTCATATTTTCAATCCAAATCATTTGTTCTGATACAGTGAGGAAGAATATTGAGAATATGACATATACAAAACTTCCATCATATACAAAAAGAGTCTATTGCGCTACTCCTCGAAAGCAAGTAAAGCAATTTTAAATTCTGCTCCTCCGTCTATATTTTGCACACTGAGATGACCAAGCATATTGCGTTCAATGATGAGTTTTGACATATAAAGACCCAAGCCTGTTCCTTGTTGCTCATGTTTTGTTGAAACATAAAGCTCAAAGAGACTCCTTAACATCTCTTTTGGAATCCCTCCGCCACTGTCACACACTTTTATAATGACATCTCCATCATCGAGTGTTAAATATATTGTAATAGCTTTTTTTGCATCAGGATACAAAAGAAAATTAGATTGGATTGCTTCACGGGCGTTGTTGATGAGATTGATAACTACCTGCTTAAATTCACTCTCATACCCCTCTGTCATATAAAGAGAAGTGTCATCATCAGTGAATATATCTATGGAAATATTGCTTGTTTCAAGCTGTTTTCCAACGATTGAGAGAGAATCTGTAATAGCCTTATAAACATTGAACGGGGCTTTATTTTTGGTAGGTTTAAAAAAATCACGAAAATCATTGATAGTCTTAGACATATATTCAAGATAGTTTTGAATTTCTATTGTAAATACTTTTAACTCAGCCGGAGAAAGCATGTCATGTTCGCATCGCATCTCTAGCTCCTGAGATAAAACACCCACAGCGTTGAGTGGTTGACGCCATTGATGGGCAATTGCTCCAATCATCTCTCCCATAGCTGCCATTTTTGTCTGTTGCAGCATCGCATTTTGTTGATCTTTGATCTCATTATAGATTTGCTTAGAGACATAGGCCGCAATCGCTATTGTTCCAACAATAGTCAAAATATTTAAGAGCATCATTTTGATTATTGTATAAAAAAATGCACTTTTTTGACTCTGTATCTTTTCTATCATGCTCTTACTAAAGTACTTATTTACATTTTCTAGTCGATCCATTTTATCAGTGATATGCGCAAACCATATTTGAGAATCAGTTCTAAAGCTCTCAAATGAAGTACTGTTGAGCAGGATATTTTGCATATTTTCAAGATGAGTAAAATCATAATCTTTCATTTGCATCGCGTAATAAGCTAATATTTTTTCATTAGCATAAAAGAAAAAAGATTGCATAAAAGTATTTTGCTCTGCCATATTTTGAACAAAACTATACTGCGCTTGAGAAAGAAAGTGTTTACGGCCAAAAGCAGCGACACCTATCGATCGTTCAATTCCCACTCGTTCTTTTGCTTGAAGCAAATTCGAATATGCGAAGAGCTCTTTGATAAGCCAAGGATCTTGAGATTTTTTACCAATATTGGAAATTTCATTGAGATATAAAGCAATAATGCGGGTATAAAAATCGAACTCTGTTTCTACAGAAATATCAAAAGATACGATTCTTTGACGCATTGTATTTAAATCTCTCAATAACAGATTGGCTTTTTGAATATCATAGGATAGAGTATCATGATCTAAATTTTGTAAAAATATTTTGATGGCATCTCTTTGTAGATCTACCTTGTTATGCTGCTCATGAAGTGCAGTAGCAAACGTGCTTCCATTTGAACTAAGATATCCAGAAGATATCCCTCGCTCTTTTTGGATCTCATATACCAAACTTTCAAAAAGAACAGAGAGTGATACCGATTTTTCCATAGAGTTGAGAGATTGGTAGTTTTTATATACATCTATCGTTTTTTCTAAAGTAAAATAAATCATCACCATAATTGGAGGGATGATAAGAAGAAGGAGTTTGGTTATAAAATGGAAATGTGCGAGATAATTACGCATGGTGCAAATACCTATATTGCTCATGTATGAATCGCAAATATTTCATCTAAAGTTCCGAGAAAGGTTTTGGTTTGGCAAAATAATATCCTTGAAACATATTGATTTCAAGAGACTTAAGTTTATTAAAAATCGCTTCATCTTCTACGAATTCTGCTACTATCTCCATTCCAAGATTTTTAGCAAATGTTGTAATCGTCTCTAAGGCAATAAATCCTTGCGTTTCATGGACACGCTTTATCAGCGAGCCATCAATCTTTAAAATATCAATAGGCATATCGAAAAAATAAACAAAATTGGAATAGCCACTTCCAAAATCATCAATAGCTATTTTAGCCCCGTAATTTTTCATTTGATTACAAAACTCTATCGTTTTGTCAATATCTTTAAGCCCTTCACTCTCAAGGAGTTCAAGTGTTATCCTTGCATTTGGATGCGATAGCATGAGTGATTCTAAATATTCTGTAACTTCTGGATTTGCAATATCATCAAAGGAGAGATTAATAGAAACTCCCTGTGAACCATCACCAAAGTCAGAAAATGCTGTTGTTATCACTCTTTTGGTGAGGAGTGAATAGTTCTTTGACTCTCTGGCAATATCAAGAAAATAGTACGGTGTTAAGATATGTCCGTTTTGTTCAGGATCTTCCATCCGGATGAGGGCTTCATATTTGAGAAGTTTTCCATCGGCATCTACAATAGCCTGATAATAGTTCACTATTTTATTCGTATCTAGGGCAGTTTTTATCTTACGTTGCATGGTTAAATTATTCTCAAAACGTTCCTTGACACCATTTAAATCTGTATAACACATAAAAGGTCTATGTTGTTCTTTTGCTACAGCCAAAGCTATAGAAGCTTCAATATACAGATCACTCTCACCCGCACAACTTACCCCTACAGTCACTCCAACATTGATACTAAGAGTATCACCTATTACAAATTCATAATCTTCTATATGTTTTATAAGCTGTTTTGTCAGATTTTCTATACGATCGCGGTCATGTTCTGAGGCTTTAGGCGTAAGGATGATAAAATGATCCATATCCGTTCTATATAGTGTTCTTGAATACTCATCTGGCCAATACTCATTTAATAATTTCACTATTTGTTTGAGAACGATATCGCCAGAATCATACCCATAAAGATAATTAATATTAGAAAACCGTTCTATATCAAAAAGAATTATTGCCATAGTAGCTTCTGCTGTTTGAAGGTCATAAAAGAGTTTTTGGCGGTTATAACATCCCGTAAGTTCATCGATATAAAGCTGTTCAATCATCGCATCTTTTTCTTTGATTAAGGGAGAGATATCGTTTAAAAGAATCGTAATCTCAGAGACCCTATCCTTTTGTAGCACAGAAGCAAAGGCGCTAAGCTGAACCGTAAAAACTTGATTATCAAACCTAATCATGGTTGTTGTATTAAATACTTTGAACTCTTTTGTTTGCACTAAAAGAGTATCAAGAAGCGCGGGGGTAAAAAAAGCAATTGTATCTATTGTATCAATAGGCAGATCAGACTGCAACTGAAAAAAAGTGCCAAGCTCTTTATTCATGCTTATTAAGTTTCCATCTGCATCAATGCGCATAACAACACTGGTCGTATCAATAGCTTTACGATAATATTCAAGTTCCTGTAAACGCAGCGCAAGAGAGCGTTTGAGAATGATAGAATCTACCAAATGTGTCATAACCTCAATCAAATTGGCAATACGAATCGGTTTAGTAATAAATTTGTCTACTTTGAGTTCGATTGCTTTTTGAAAATATTCTATATCATTAAAAGCAGATGTTACGATAACTGGGATGTTAATTCCATCTTGACGTAGTTTTTCAATAAAAGTAAGCCCATCCATTTTTGGCATTCTAATGTCCGTGACAATAAGATCTACTGGATTATTTCTAACATATTCGAGTGCATCAAATCCATTCTCAGCGCTAGAAATATTTTCAATCAGCAACGATAAAGAACGCGTAACAGACTCACGAACAACCTGCTCATCTTCTACATACAAAACAGAGATATCAGCTAACTTACTCATATTCATCCTTTTATAACTTCAATATCTGCACATTTTATGCCAAAAAATATTAAATTGTGCTTTTTAGATCATTTACACTTCTATTAAATTTCCTATTTCCAAACAAGCCATTGTATTAGTCAAACTTATTTCATTTGTATTCAAGTTATTCAATGCAAATCACAAATAATGAAATTTCACCTCTCTTTGCTTGACAAAATTGCTATTTCTTTATATTATTCACTGTTATATTAATAATAAAATTTTATGCAACAAGGTTTACTATGAGAAAACAGGCTATGATAAACTCTTTTAAAGACTCGATAATCGCTGTAGTACTTTTTGCAATCACTTATGGAGTTTATGAATACTCGACGCAGCAACAAGTAGGTAACTCTTACTGGCAACTTGGCTTTTTAGTCAGTGCAATTCTCTCTATAGTGTTTACTATAAACTTTTTAGCAGCACTCGGGGCTTCAACACTCTATGGAAACTCCTATAGTGCCAACAAATCAAAATACACTATTCGTGCAGCTATCTTTAACGAAGACAAAAAAAGTTCTGTAGTTCATTTTCTTGTTGTGAGCTTTTACTATTTAGTCGGTGCTATCGTTTTTCCTATTGCGTTTTTAGTAGCGCTTTTCAACCTGAGATCTCTCTTCTCTTCAAGCGAAAATTATGATACACAAACGCAAAAACAAAAAGAGCATAATGCGTTTAAAGATATGAATGATATCTCTGTAAAAGGTGATAAAAACTATAAACTCAGAGATGGACTCTTTAAAAACTTCTATTTTTACGATTATAATGAGGCTTTGAGATATGCCATCACAAATAATATCAATGATGTTCCAACAAAGGTCTAAACGCAGCCTCATATAAGATCTCAAAGAGCGAATGAAACTTCACTCTTTGTCTACAAAAACACCACATCCACAAATAAAGAAATCGCAAAACCAAATAATATAATCGAAGAGAAAAGGCTTAAATAGAGAGATACTTTTTGCGATATCTTATGTTTTGAGCGATGCACTATATAGGGCATCAGCGTTACCCATAGCAAGATAGAGCTCATCATCCCTGCAAGCGTAAACGCAATGTCTAAATCTTTATTAGCTGCATACCCAGCGATGCTAAACCAAAAGATGATTGTGTAGGGATTGACAAGTGTTAAGAAAAATCCTTTGGTGTATATCTTTGCAAGGTTTTTTGTTTTGATGGCTTTTTGTTCTGTTTGGAGTTCTTTATCTCTATTTTTGTAGATATCGTACGCCAGATAAAGCAAGAAGAAACTCCCAAATATTCCAACAATATCAAGAAATGTAGGTGAGTTGAGAAAACTTATCATCCCTGCTAATATCAAAGCAAGATAGAGTATATCCGAGCTCATCGCTCCTACGCCAAACGCAACAGCTGTTTTATAGTTTTTTAGAGCCATATTCATGATGAGGATATTGATAGGACCGATGGGAGTTGCAGCGCCAAGTCCGAGTAAAAAGCCTTCGCTAAATGATTCTAGCATCAAAGTCCAAGGAGACTTTTTCTCACCTTGACTACGACTTTTTTCACACGCGCAGAACTCTCGCCTACGATAAGACCTGCGAGATGTGCATCATGCGGATAGAGCATCACAAAAGTCTCAGGAGTGACATCTACGCTTGTATATCCGGCATTGCTGCGTTTATAAAACGTAGCCTCTTTTGCGGCGTCATAAGGATCGTTTATTTCCAATCTTTGCGTCAGTTCGCACTCAAAGCGCTCAGTGCCGATGAGAACACTTTGAATATCCACATACTCACGATGCGACTCATAGAGTCCAAGCTCAGGTGCGGCAGTATCATAGCTCATGACTATAGCGAAGATATCATCGCCGTCAATACTATACTTTCTTTCTTCGCTCTCTGGAGTCAAGGAAGCTAAAAACGCAAATGCTTTTGTCCATGCCTCACCAAAAGAATAAAGAGCTGCGTTTTGCGTTTTATCAATTATCATACGAATTTTCCTCTCATCTTACAAGCGTTTAAAATGGCTTTTGTATTTCACCATAAGCACTCAAAAAATAGGCACTTAAGCACTCTTGCTTGGGCTTGCTCGAATCACAGGCTTTCATGTATGTATTGACCTGTTTATCTTCAAGTTCAGCAGCTTTTGGGTGTTTGAGATTGAGCGCACCCATCACATTTTTACCGCGACTATGATGGATAAAATTTACCGTGCCATCTTCATCGATACTCGTCACAATCCCTACATGTGTGATATTTGCAACACCAACCTTACGTTTTGTTTTTTGAAGTGTATCCGAGAAAAAGACTAAATCAGCGATTTTAGGTCTCTGTTTTTTCATCACTCGCTCATCCGCTTTCATCGCGTTATACATCGCTTTAGAGCGGTTGGTATTTGTAAAATATTGATTTAATTCACTTGTGCTGTAGTAAGGTTCTCCGTGTTCAAAGTTGATAAGTGCCACAAAACCCGAGCAATCTCTTCCATCTTTTGTGTTGAGATATGTCAGGGCATTGGCTACGATTGCTTTTCGCATATCTCCTTCTACATCGACTATTGGATCTATTTTCACCGGTTCTACTATGACCGCGGGGACTTCTACTACGAGCTGTTTTTGCGCACATCCGCTAAACATAAGGAACAAAGGGAAAAGAAAGAGGGAGAGAGATTGTAAAAAAGTGATTTTGCGCATGGTCAGCCTGATTATTTTATTGATATTTTACCCTATATGTGCCTCTATTTCAACTCAAATTTACACTAAATTATCTTTGAGCAACACTTCCAATGCATCAGCAGGTATAGGTTTAGAATAGAAGTAGCCTTGAATCTTCTCACATCCATTTTGAACTAAAAAGTCTCTTTGTTCTTTTGTCTCAACACCCTCAGCAATTACTTTGAGATTTAAACTATGCGCCAAGGCAATAACAGCTTTAGTTATCCCGGCATCTTCTTCATCCTCAGGTAAATCTCTTACAAAGGTTTGGTCTATTTGGAGTTTATTGATTGGTAATCTCTTTAAATATGCCAAAGAAGAGTATCCTGTTCCAAAGTCATCTATTGCCAACTCTATACCGATATCACTAATTTTTTGCAGTGTTTTGATAGCTTCTTCAGGATTGGTTATACTATAAATTCTCAATAATTCACATTGTATACGACTCAGACTTAAAGCGAGTGTTGTGACTGAAGAATCATAAAAGTTTTCATATTCTTGCTTATTCTCACCTATTGAGGTGATGAATTTTTGCTCATCAAAGACTATCATATATTGTTGTAGGATAAATAGGTGTCACTACAAACTTAATGCGCGCAGGTGTTTGAGTTGCACGTGGTTTGTTGTTGGTTATTTTCTCTGAAATTATATGGATAGAAGTGTTCAAGAGCACTCTTTTTCTCTCTCTATATTAATGTAAAAGGATTTATTATGAAAACTATGCTTAAATTATTTATGGCTCTACTACTGGGCCTGTTTATAGGTGCTTGTAGCAGTGGTGGTGGTAGTAGCGATACCAGTGTAACAGGAACATTTGTGGATGACCCGGTAGAAGGGTTGAATTATACTTGTTCTTCTGGAGCGACTGGAGTAACAAACGCAGATGGTCAATATAGTTGTTCCATCGGTGATAATGTAACTTTTTCCATTGGGACGGTAAACATTGGGACAATCGTCGCTCAAACTGAAATAATTACCCCTTACTCTTTTTTCCCAGGTGATTTAGATTCAGCTCTCAATCTGGCAAGACTCTTACAAAGTATTGACTCAACTCCTGATGATGGTCTTATCACGCTTAATCCTACATTAGTTGCTTTATTGCCAGTGAGTACTGATTTTTCAAGTGTTGACTTTGAAAATGATGTTGAAACGGCTCTTGGCGTTACACTTGTAAGTATTGCGGATGCTCTGACTCAACTCAATGCAGCAATAGTGAGTGAAGGTGGAGATATACCTGATGGTGCCAATATTCCCGTTGCAAACGCAGGTCCAGATCAGAATGTGCTTTTGGACTCAACTGTGACACTTGATGGCTCAGCGAGTACAGATGCAGATGGTGATGCCTTGACATATAGCTGGAGAATAAGTGAGAAACCACTTGCTAGTACGGCAGAGCTTGTCAATTCGACACAGGCTAACCCGACATTTACAGCAGATCTAAACGGCACTTACGTGATTGAGTTGCTTGTGAATGATACAATGGCAAATAGTGCTCCAGATACAGTAACTATTACAGCTTATGCCGCCAATGTACCACCAGTTGCAGATGCAGGAGCGGATCAAGTTGTTGGGGTACCCGCTCATGTTACTCTAAACGGATCAGCCAGTTCAGATGCTAATGGAGATTTGTTAACATATACTTGGAGTGTAGTCTCTTCAACAGGAACTACTGTGGCATTATCTGATGCAACTGCAATGAGTCCAAGCTTTGAGGTTGACACAAATGGAACCTATGTATTGCAACTGATTGTGAATGATGGAACCGTTGATAGTGAGGCAGACACAGTGACAATTACAGCCACATCAGCAAACGTTGCACCTGTAGCAAACGCAGGAGCTGACCAAGATGTAAATACAACTGCTACAGTTTCTCTAGATGGTTCAGGAAGCTTAGATGCAGATTCTGATTTACTGACTTATAGTTGGAGTATTATAAATGTACCAACCAATAGCACAGCGATGCTTTCAAGCAGTAGCGCAGTAAATCCAAGCTTTACAGCCGATAAAGAAGGAACCTATGTTATTCAACTCATAGTAAATGATGGAACAGTCGATAGTGACCCAGATACAGTCACAATTACGGCGACAACAGTACTCTCTGGTATTGTTCATAATGGTACAAGCTATGGTACTCTCACCTCTCCTACTACAAGTAGAATATGGTTAGATAGAAATTTAGGTGCGACTCAAGTTTGTACCGCTTATTATGATACTTCTTGTTATGGTGATTACTATCAATGGGGAAGAAACTATGACGGTCACCAATCTGCTTCAAGTGCCATAACATCGGTTCAAGCTACAAATGTGACTGATGTAGGACATGGTAACTTCATTACCTCAATCTCTTCAAAACAATATGACTGGGGATTTGATGCTGATGCCAATGGCGCGACAAGAGTCTCAAATTGGTCAGCCATAGATGGTAGTTCTGTTTGTCCCTCGGGCTATAGAGTACCTACTAAAACAGAATTACAGGCAGAGACAGGAAACTTTTTGGATCATACAGATGCTTTTAACAGTTTCTTAAAATTGCCTACAGGCGGTACAAGATATGCCGATACTGGGGCTATGGATCAGCAAGGTTCAATAGGGTATCTCTGGACAAGTTCTACAGATAATCTAGGCACATCGTACAATTACTGGTCCTCTTCATTATATTACTATAATTTAGACGCAAGTATAAGCGCTGACGTTTCTCGCGGTGGTGGGATAGCAGTTCGTTGTATCAAAAATTAATACTTTTGAACCTACTCATCTTGAGTGCATTTTCGTTTCAATAACGGAGATGCGCCCTGTTTTTTATCAAAAAAAATCTAATTATTCTGTATCTGTAAAATCTCAATAAAAGCATCGGCCATCATCTCATACCCTTTTGCGTTTGGATGTACATAGTCACTTTTTAAAGAGTTATCTTTTTCAATCTTTGTTAATATTTTATCTTCAAACAAGATATCTGTTTCACCTGCTAGCTCTTCATAAACTTCATGAACATCAAAGCCAAAAAGACCAAAATTTGGAACTCCAACTAAAAGCACTTGTGCCCCACTCTCTTGAATCATTTTTATCATTGCTAGCAAATTTATTTTTAGTTGTAACGATGGAAGCTTGTTTAAAATATCATTACCGCCATGACAAAGAATAACTATGTCTGGCTTATGTTTCAAGAGCATAGGAAGTCTTTCTAAGCCTTCGGATGAGAGTTCTCCATTCACCCCAGAGTTTATAACTTCTAAACCTGTCTTTTTATGCAACTGCTGGGGATAGCTAAATTCACTCTCTGTTCCAAAGCCACGTGTAAGACTATCTCCAAACGCAAGTATCAAACTATTCTCCTTGAGTACAATATTTGTTGCTTTACTAGAATTCTCTTTTATCCCAACTCCAATGAGTATTATTACCAGTGTTATAATAGCTACAAGTGATGTTTTACTCATTCCAATAAATACCTAATCAATGATGTTCCAACAAAGATATAAACGCAGCCTCCTCCAAGGTCTCAAAGAGTGTAAAAAACTTCGATGCTAAACCAAAAGATGACTGTGTAAGGATTGACGAGTGTTAAGAAAAATCCTTGGGTGTATATCTTTAGGATCATTTATTTCCAGTCTCTCCGTCAGTTCACATTCAAAGCGCTCAGCGCCGACAAGAACACTCTGAATATCCACATACTCACGATGTGACTCATAGAGCCCACTCTCTGGAGTCAAGGAAGCTAAAAATGCAAATGCCTTTGTCCATGCCTCACCAAAATGATAAAGAGTTGCGTTTTGCACTTTGTCTATAATCATAGGGAACTTTCCTTAGCTTGTATAACTTTTGTATCTTTGAGTAACACTTCCAATGCATCAGCAGGTATAGGTTTAGAATAGAAGTAGCCTTGAATCTTCTCACATCCATTTTTAACTAAAAAATCTCTTTGTTCTTTTGTCTCAACACCCTCAGCAATTACTTTGAGATTTAAACTATGTGCCAATGCAATAACAGCTTTAGTTATCCCGGCATCTTCCTCATCCTCAGGTAAATCTCTTACAAATGTTTGGTCTATTTTGAGTTTATTGATTGGTAATCTCTTTAAATATGCTAAAGATGAGTATCCTGTTCCAAAATCATCAACTGCTAATTCTATTCCAATATCACTAATTTTTTGAAGTGTTTTGATAGCTTCTTCAGGATTGGTCATGATTTGACTTTCCGTCACCTCAAGCTCAAGCCACTCTGGCTTGCACCCTGTTTCTTCGATTAAGTTGTGTAGTGTTGTGATAAAGTCTTCTTGTTTGAGTTGTTTTACTGCAAGATTCATAGCAAGTTTGCCAGGATTCAGTCCAGCTTTATACCACTGTGAAAGTTGCGTCATAGCTGTTTTCATGACAAATCTATCCAATACAACTATAAGCCCAGTTGATTCTGCCAGCGGAATAAATTTAGCGGGCGATACGAGTCCTATAGTAGGATGCTGCCATCTTACTAATGCTTCCATACCGATGAGCTTATCTGTTACTCCATTGACTTGTGGTTGATAATAGACTACAAATTCTTCTTTTTTTATCGCTTCTCTCAAACTTGCTTCCATGACTACTCTCTCAAACGCAAGCTCTGTCATCGTAGCGTTATAGTATTGGAAATTGTTTCTGCCTTCATCTTTTGCTTTATACATAGCAGAGTCAGCGAACTTGAGAAGGTCATCAGCTACTATTCCATCATCAGGATAGATACTTATTCCAATACTGCATGATACATAGAGAGTATTATCATTGATAATAATTGCTTGAGATAAAGCACTTATTATTTTATTCGCAATAAGAGATGCATCTTGAGCATGAGATAATTTTTCTAAAATTATAGTAAATTCATCTCCTCCCAATCTTGCAATACTGTCTTCATCTCTTGTAACTTCGAGTAGTCTATGACTGACTATTTTTAAAATCTCATCACCAAAGTTATGACCCAAAGAATCATTTATCTCTTTAAAGTGGTCTAAGTCTATAAACAACAATGCAATAATTTTTTTATTGCGTTTTGCAGTTTCTATCGCTTTTTCTAGCCTATCGTTGAAGAGAATTCTATTTGGAAGCCCTGTTAATGAATCATGATGTGCTTGATGGTATAAGATATCTTTTTGTTCTCTGAGCTCCTCTTGAGCATATATTCTCTCTGTAATATCACTAATAAATCCATGCCATAGAGTACTTCCATCATCAAGTTTTTCTGGTTTTGAGTGTCCTTCAAGCCAACGCACACCTTTTTTTGGTAGATTTACCCTATATTGCATGTGCCAATCTTTCATAGTTTTTGCTGAATCTTCAATAGAAGCTTGAATCATTGCTAAATCATCTTGATGTATATTACCAAATACAGGTTGTGCACTATAAAGCACATCTTCAGGAGATACCTCATATATGTTTTGGATACCCTTACTTACATAAGGAAATGTAGCTCTTCCATCTGGATAAAGTCTATATTGATAAATAACTCCAGGTATGTTTTGGGTTAACTTATAAAGCATCTCATAACTTTTTTCAAGCTCTTCTTCTAAAACTTTTATCTCTGTTATATCAACATGAGTACCGACAAGACGCACAACTTCATTCTTATCATTAAAAACTTTTTCAGCTCGAGAGAGAATTGGAACATAATGTCCATATTTGTGACACATACGAAAATTCATACTAAAGCGGTCTTTAGAATCTTGTGATGCAAAAAAGCGCTCCAATTCTCCTACAATGAGGTTGATATCATCTGGATGCATTAGCATTTTCATTGTGCTTAAATCATCCTCAAGTTCATCATCAGCATAGCCCAGCATCTCTTTCCATCGTACAGACAAAAAGACTTCATTGCTTTGAACATTCCAATCCCAAAGACCATCATTACTCCCTTGCATAGCATAAGAGAGGCGTTCTTGAAGGATGTTTTGTGTTTTTTCAAGCTCTATTTTTTGTGTAATATCAAAAATAATTGAATAGAGATACATTTTACCTTCTAGCTCAATTGGACCAGAGTAGACTTCTACATCTTTAATCGTGCCATCATGAAGCTTATGTTTAAAATGGAATACTTCTCTTTTTTGCTCTTTTGCCAGTTGTATTTCAGATTGAATCTCTTGTGGAGTCAAGATGTTGATATCGCTTATCTTCATGGCATGTAATGTATCACGATCATAGCCATAAAAGCGTTCAGCACTTTTGTTGGAATCAATTATCTTTTGCGTGAGCGGATCTATAATCAACTCTATTGCCATATTAGAATGAAAAAGTGACTTATATCGCTCAGTTAATTTACGAAGCTCCTCATAGCTTCCTTGAAGTTCTTGTTTGGCATTTTTCACCTCTTGCAATAATTGAGAATTTGAGACTAGCAATCTTGATTTTATAGAATAAAAAACAAACAATATAATCAAAAACGCAAGGAGAGATATACCTACAAGAATGAGAGAGATTATTTCAAATTTTGAGAGCTCAAAAACATAGGTTTTATGAGGGTTATTTTTGTAGATAAACGCATCTAAATCAATATCATGGTGTATAAAGCCTAAGACTTTATAGACATCTACAATCTTTTGTAATTTATTTTTATCTAAACATCCAATTTTGTTATCAGTAGCATCATATAAAAATTCTTTTAACACATTTGCTTCTTTTAACAAATCACTTTTCGTTTTATTTTGCGTGTTATATTTATTAAAAATTACTTCAACAGTTTCGTTTGTATTAGCAGCGGCATACTCCCACCCTTTCATTGAAGCCTCAAAAAAATCTTTGACTAATTTTGGGTTGTTTTTTATATATTGTGATGATGTGTAGAGTATATCTCCATAAAAATCAAAACCATAATCTTTTGGATGAAATATTTTATACTCTATATTTTGATTTCCTAAGGCTAGTGGTTCATTAGATATATATGATGCCATAGCATCAGTTTTATTCTCAATTAAATCATTAACATTAAAACTGTGTGCTTGTATTTTTATATCGCTGAGATTGAGGCCATTTGCGTGCAACATAGCGGTAATTGCAGCTGTATCTCTTGCATCATCAGTAATCATCAATCTTCTGTTTTTTAAATCACTCAGGTTTTGGATGCCACTCTCTTTGGTGACTAAGACCATAAGAGGAGATTCTTGATATATTGCCCCAAGTGCGACGATATCTTCTCCATGAGCTTTATCAATAAGTAAAGATGGTCTTCCAATAGCAAAGTCAGCTCTCTTTTCTTTAAAGTGAGTCGCTTTATTGAGATCATAGGTAAACTCTTTTATTTCTACTTCTAAACCAGCATCATTATAAAAGCCTTTTTCCTTGGCCATATAAAAACCAGCAAATTGAAACTGGTGCAACCAACTGAGTTGTAAAGTGACTTTTTTATCTGCTGCAAGCACAGTGCTAAAGAAAAAGAGTAAGAAAAACAGGTTTATAAATATGTTATTTTTATGCATAAATTAATTATGCCATAATTGAATCTACTTTTTACTTTAAGCGCTTCATTAGTAAAAATTTCCTACCCTACACCCAATAAATCCAAATCAGAGAAGTATTATGTCAAACCGACTTTCCCTAGAAGACTCTCCATATTTACAACAACACAAAGACAATCCAGTCGATTGGTATCCTTGGTGTGACGAAGCATTTGCAAAAGCAGAAGCCCAGAACAAAGCTATATTTATAAGTATCGGTTACAGTTCATGCCACTGGTGTCACGTGATGGAGGAAAAAGTTTTTGAAAATCAAACCTGTGCAGATATCCTAAACGCAGGCTTTGTCTGTATCAAAGTAGATCGTGAAGAGCGTCCTGACATCGACAAACATTATCAAGAAGTACATCAGCTACTCAACCGTCGTGCAGGCGGTTGGCCGACTTCTATTTTCTGTACACCACAAAACAAACCATTTTTTGCAGGGACGTATATAGCCCCAGAGTCTACTCCAGGAAGTGTGCAGGGAATGGGCTTTATCGAGCTTACAAAACTCATCGCTGAAAAAGTCGCTGAGGGTGATCCGAAACTCTTTCAAAACGCAAACGAAGTAGAGAGTTTTTTGAACAAGAAAACGCAGCCAAAAGAGGCAACGATACTCAAAGAAGATATCACAAAAAACTTCATGCTTCAAGCTAAAGGAAACTATCAAACGCAACATGGTGGCTTTTCTGTGGCACCGAAGTTTCCGCATGCTTCAACACTCAACGCACTGCTTATCGTTGATAAACTCAATGATGATGCATCTGCAAAAGCGATGTTCACGCATACACTGAGTTCCATGATAAAAGGCGGCATGTACGACCTTGTAGATGGTGGTTTTTGCCGTTACAGTGTGGATGATATGTTTCTCGTGCCACACTTTGAAAAGATGCTTTATGATAATGCTCTGCTTTGTGATACGTACACAAACGCGTACCTTACTTACAAGGATGAGTCATACCTTCGTATCGCCAAAGAAGTGGCTGATTTTTGGTACAACTTTATGAGCGAAGACGATTTGATGTACTCTGCAAGCGATGCCGACAGCGAAGGCGAAGAGGGAACTTACTTTGTTTATAGCTACGAGGAACTCTACCGCGTTTTACAAGAAAACGGCTATAAAAATATCGAAGCGATGCTTCAAGAGATGAACGTCACGCATCATGGAAACTTTGAAGGCAAAAATATCATCCGATTTGAGAGCGAAAATCGTCCTGCATATTTTGAAGAGGTGAAAATTCTACTCCAAGGTTTGCGAAAAACGCGAGAGTATCCTTTCTGCGACAAAAAAATCCAGACTTCATGGTCAAGTATGATGATAAACGCACTCTTCACACTTGGTCAGCTTGAGTCAAAATATATGCAAAGAGCTATTAAAAATCTCGATGCACTCCTTGAGACTATGTATATTGATGGCAGACTCTATCACACAACACTCATCCATAAAAAGCCAAAAGTGACTGCGTTTTTAGAAGATTATGCGTTTTTGGCAAAAGCGCTTATAGCTGCGTTTAACGCAACGCAAGATGAGATCTATCTCATCCACGCACAACGCTTTGCCAACAAAGCACTTGAAGAGTTTTATAACAAAGGCGAGTGGAACTTCAGTCATGGGGAATTTGTGACAAAAGCAGAGATACACGACTTTACCTATACAAGTTCGGTGAGTATCATCGTAGATGTTCTCTTCTCTCTTGGCACACTTTTAGAAGATGAGAAATATTCTCACTTCGCTTTTAAAACGATGGAGTACAACTCGTATGATTTCGCACGCAAACCCATCTATTCACCACATATGCTCATCCAGATGTTGCGTTATCTCAAAGGCGATCGTGTCATCAAGTCAAAAACAGAAAATATCACGCAAAATCTCTCTAGACTAGTAACTCTCTCTTATCCTTTTCTCCTCTACAAACATTCTGAGGATGAAGGTTTTATGATTTGTGGAGAGAAAAGCTGTTTTGCAAATACAAAAGATTTGAGTACAATTAACGAACTCATTAATAAATCACTCTAGGAGAAACAATGAAGTCACTTTTTTTAGCAATAATACTAGGCCTTGGAATACTCACATTCTTTACAGCTTGTGAGAAAAATGATTACCAAGATCCAAGATACAGAAGTTCACAACCAAAGTAGTTCATTTCTATGGAGTTGAACTATTTTAGCTATAATCACTCATTAACTTAATAAGGGTGTTTCATGCTAAAAAATCTAGGCAAATATATATTTATGATCGAACTCGGTTATAAATATATACACGTTTTTAAAAAAACATATTTTCATCCGTTTATATCGCAAAAACCTGCTTACACACAACTCTCTCTTGACCGTCAAGCTTACTCAAATAGAGTCTTGGAATTTCTAAATGTCGAGGTTAAAGTCGTAGGAAATGTCCCAACGCAGGACAAAATACTCTACGCTATCAACCACCGCTCTTTACTTGATATCATCGTCATGGAACATATCTTTTCCAAGCACAACAAAAGTGGTGTTTGGATAGCAAAAAAAGAGCTCTTCGATGCGTTTTATGGAAAATTTTTCAAATACAGCGGCTGTATGAGTGTTGATCTTGACCACAGCAGAGGACTTTTGAGCTTTTTCAAACTTCTCAAATCTACTCTCTCTCGCGTAGATAACCTCAATGTCTATATCTTTCCAGAGGGTGAACGCCACAAAGATGAAGGGATCAAAGAGTTCCAAAATGGGGCGGCAAAAATAGCAAAAGCAAATAATCTTGACGTCGTACCCGTTTATATCAATGAAAAACTTGAAGCAATTTTCAAAGATGCACCGTATAAAGAGACAAAAATAATAGAAGTCCATTTCGGTGATATGATAGAACATCATAATCTTGAGAACGGATACAAAGAGCACTTCAATAGAGTAAAGGAAAACAGATAGTGAAAAAGATGAGACTCGGTGTAAATATAGACCATGTTGCGGTGCTCAGAGAAGCCAGACGCGTCAATGATCCTGATATCATGCAGGCACTCTATGTGGCTTGTCAAAATGGAGCTGAGCAGATAACTATCCATCTACGTGAAGATAGACGTCATATACAGGATATTGATGCGCTCAAGATTATCCAAAGTTCTCCCGTTCCAGTCAATCTTGAATGTTCAATTAACAAAAGTATCTTAGATATCGTCTGTGATTTGCGACCTCATCGTGCGACTTTGGTGCCTGAAAAACGCGAGGAAGTGACGACGGAAGGCGGTCTGGATGTTTTTGGCTATGAGGATCAGATTAAATATGCCATCGAGCAGCTTCACGACTCACTTATCCCCGTCTCCTTATTTGTCGATCCAACAATAGAAGCGATGGATATGTCTCGCGAACTCGGCGCTGAGATGGTAGAACTGCACACAGGAAGCTTTGCCAATCTTTTTGCGATGCTCCACTCTGCTCTGCCTTATTCAAACCATTCTGTAAAAGAGCTTGAGTTACCACGTTACGAGCTCTCAGAACGACTAGAAAAGGCTCTTGAGGATATCAAAAACGCAGCAATTCATGCAGATAAAATAGGACTTGAAGTCGCAGCAGGACATGGTCTCAACTACCACAACGTCCATGAGATGATGCAGATTAATGAGATCTGTGAACTCAATATCGGGCAAAGTATCATCGCCCGCAGTGTCTTTAGCGGTCTAGCAGATGCGGTCAAAGAGATGAAGCGACTCACAACGCGATGAAAAAAGTAGCCATCAGTATCGGTGACCTAAGCGGTGTAGGTCTTGAGATAGCACTCAGGGCACATGAAGAAGTTTCTAAACTTTGTAAGCCGATTTACTGCATAAACGCAGCCCTTCTCTCCCAAGGTGCGAAACTTTTAAATGTAACTGTGCCTAAAGATTTTGAACTCTCAGAAGTTGGTGAGAGCTTTGATATCATGCCTGGAGTTGTAAACGCAGCCTCAGGAAGATATGCCTACGACTCTTTTATGCACGCCATAAAACTCTGTGAAACAAAAGAAGCCGATGCACTTGTCACTATGCCAATCCACAAAGAAGCATGGATGCTTGCGGGCTTATCTTATAAAGGTCATACAGATCTCTTGCGTAAACACTTCGACAAAGAAGCTATCATGATGCTTGGATGTCCCGAGATGTTTGTGGCTCTTTTTACAGAACATATCCCCCTCAAAGAAGTCGCCGCATCTATCAAGTATAAAAAACTCAAGCAGTTTTTTCTGGATTTGCATAACTCTATAAAAAAAGAACCTATTGCCGTTTTGGGTCTCAATCCTCATGCTGGCGATAATGGCGTTTTGGGACATGAAGAGCTTATCATCACCAAAGCAATCAAAAGTGCAAACAATAAAATCGGTTTTGAGCAGTTTGTTGGTCCTGTTGTCCCTGACGTTGCGTTTACTCCGTACTTTAGAAAAAACTACAACTATTATGTAGCTATGTATCACGATCAAGGGCTCGCACCACTCAAAGCTCTCCATTTTGATGAGAGTGTCAATATTTCACTCAATCTTCCTATCATCCGTACATCTGTTGATCACGGCACTGCGTTTGATATCGCCTACAAAGGTGAAGCCAAAACACTCAGCTATATAAACGCAGTCAAAAGTGCTCTCCAGCTTGAGGCTAACATAAAATAATTATTATACTTTAAGAGTATGCTGGTATTATTACACAAAAGATAAAGATTATCGTTTGATAATTATTATAAGGAATATAAATGAAAATAGCACTTACACTCGCGTTTACTTCTCTCTCTTTGATGGCTTCAAGCCTGAGCACACAAGCAACAGAAGCAGGACTCAAACCTATTCCAGCATCAAAATCTGCACTTATGAAGCTTATCAATGATCCAAGAAACAACATCACAGATGCAAAAACTGAACTTGGCAAAAAACTCTACTTTGACCCAAGACTCTCAAAAAGCGGTATTATCTCTTGTAATACATGTCACAACCTTAGCGAAGGCGGCGATGATGGCGTCCCAGCTGCAATCGGTCACAAATGGGCGATGAATCCACACCACCTTAACTCTCCAACTGTTTATAATGCAGTCTTCTTTGATGCACAGTTTTGGGATGGTCGTGCAAAAGACCTTGAAGAACAAGCACAAGGTCCAATCCAAGCACACCCTGAGATGGCAGCAACACAAGAACACGTTGCAGATACTGTAAACTCTATGCCTGAGTATGTAGCAGAATTCAAAAAAGCATACGGCAAAGATGTGAAAATCGACTTCGTAAAAGTAACAGATACAATCGGTCTTTTTGAGAGAACACTAGTAACGCCTTCTGCGTATGATGATTACCTTAATGGAAACGAAAAAGCTTTGAACGCAAAACAAAAAGAGGGTTTAAAAACTTTCTTAGATAAAGGCTGCGTTTCTTGTCACACAGGTATTTCACTTGGTCAAAGTATGAATGCGTTTAACGTAACTGCAACATACAAATATCAAGATGTCGGTGACTTTAAAGGTGATGCAAACGGAATGGTAAAAGTTCCTACACTTAGAAATATTACACAAACTGCACCGTACTTCCACAATGGACAAGTATGGAGTCTTAAAGCAGCTATCGTTGAAATGGGTCGTATCCAACTTGGAGCAGAGATTACAGATGCAGAAGCAACTTCTATAGAAGAGTTCCTTAAAGCTCTTGATGGTAGAAAACCTGCACTTACACTACCGATACTTCCAGCTTCAAGTGCAACAACTCCAAAACCAGATATGAACTAATTCTCTTTGAGAGTGCAATTTTTTTCTTGCACTCTAAAGTTTTTCTCTTTTTTAATTTCTTTCACCTTTGCTCTTTATTTCAAAATCCCTGTTATAGCTCTTTGCATATATGTCTTAAAAATAATCAATTTTCAAATTTTTAGTAAAAAACAATCAGCATATATCAAAAACTGATTAATTTTTAGCTACTATGAATGATGTAATGTATTGGTAGTAGTGATATAATATTTCAAGTTATAAATAAAAGGGGTGTACATTGTTAGAAACAGAAAGTGAACTTCACAAAAAGTTTTGGGAAATTTTCTCCAAACAAGACAGACAGAAGATTGATGAATTTAAATATCATATGGATAAATTTGCTATCAACTTCAACCTTTATAAAGATGGTAACTTCATTGAAAGATCTCTACCTTTCGACGTTATTCCTCGTATTATTTCCAAAGAAGAGTTTACTAAGATAGAAAAAGGCTTACAGCAAAGAATACAAGCGCTAAATCTCTTTTTGGAAGATCTCTATACAGATGCAAAGATAGTCAAAGAAGGGATAGTGCCGCAAGAGTTTGTTGAGCAAGCAAGTGGCTATCTCAAAGAGTTTAAAGGCTTCTCTCCATCAAAAAAAATACGAACACATATTAACGGCATCGACCTTGTAAAAGATACGGTAAATGACGCTTGGGTTATCCTCGAAGACAATCTTAGAGTTCCAAGTGGTTCAAGCTATCCTCTTTCTATCAGAGATACTTACAGAAAGATCTATCCTGACTTTTTTGAACAACTTAAAATCGAGCCTATCAAGCAGTATCCAAGTTATATCAAATCAGCGATGAACCACGTAAGCTGTGGCGGCATCAATGTTGTCCTGACTCCAGGAAGATTTAACTCTGCGTATTATGAGCATAGTTATCTTGCACAAGAGATGGATGCACAGCTTGTTCGTGCCCATGAACTCGAAGTTATAGATAAAAAAGTCTACTTCAAAAACTACAATGGCAAACGCATCCGTGTTGGTTCTATTTATAGAAGACTTGATGATGATTTTATCGATCCTACATTCTTCAACCCGGAGAGCCTTATCGGTGTACCTGGACTTGTTGAAGCATATCTTGCTGGAAATGTGGCGCTGATGAATGCTATTGGAAATGGTGTAGCAGATGATAAAGGTATCTACTACTTTGTTCCTAAGATGATCAAGTACTATCTTGGAGAAGATCCTATATTGCATAATGCACCGACATACCTTCCTTACTTTAAAGAGGATATGGAGTATGTGTTTAAGAATATTGAAAAACTAGTTATCAAAGATGTTGCCGAAGCTGGAGGTTATGGTGTTTTATTTGGACATGAGATGAGTGCACTTCAACTTGAAGACCTCAAAACTGCCATCAAAGCAAATCCAAGAAGATTTATCGCTCAAGAGCTGATAGAGTTTTATGATGAAAAGTGCTATCTTGACAAAGAGCTCAAAGATAGAAAAGCAGACTTTAGAGCCTATGTAGTCATGGGTGAGGATATCAAAGTATGGCAATGTGGACTCACTCGTTACGCACTTGAAGCAGGAAACTATTTGGTCAACTCCTCACAGGGTGGCGGATTTAAAGATACATGGGTAATGGAGCTATAAAAATGGAACAACTATTAACAGCAAATGTAGCCACAAACTTATACTGGCTTGGAAGATATATAGAACGTACAGAAGCAACACTCAACCAAATAGTAATTGCTTACGATAAAATCATTGACGTTGATAAGGATGCTGGTATTACTTTATATAGTAATTTTAGCACGGAACTTGAATACACAAATGCACAGGACTTTTTAGAAAAAGCTATATTCGGTGAGCATGCAGCAAATCTTGAAACACTCACAGGCTACGCAAGAGAAAACGCAATCATCTCTCGTAATCATCTCAATACTCAGGCTTTTGGAGAGATTATCGCACTTCACGCGCTCTTTCAGAGATCTTCAAACTCTATCATAGAGATTGACTATAAGCTCATCGATGAAGCGCACTCACTTATCTCTGAAATGTGGGGCGAAATATCCAAAGCCTCTTACAAAAAGATAAGTGACTATTTTTTACGACTTGGTCAGCTTGTTGAAAAAGCGGATTTTACCTTTAGATTTGATGATGACAAAACAAGAGGACTCACTATTGTTGAAGACATTCATAATCTTTTACACTCTTTAGAAGGTACAGAAGAGATAAGTGTGAGTCAAAAACAGACTCAAAGTATCGATTACGAGGCTATTATCAATGAAATACATAACAAAATACAGAGTTTAATCATACAATAATGCAGATACTAGAGATATTTTCCTCCAAACTCCCCGTAGGTGAAGACCTTGTCATAAAAAAAAGCAGATTTGAGGCAAACTCAAATCTGCAAAATTCTAAACGCATAAGCATTGTCAGCGGTATTCATGGAGATGAGCTTGAAGGTCAATATGTGACTTATCTTCTTGCTGCTTGGCTCAAAGCAAATCCTGATACTTTACGAGGGACTATTGATATCTATCCTGGTATCAATGCTTTGGGTATTGACTCTATCACACGAGGTTTTCCTCTCTATGAAGTAGATCTCAACAGAGTCTTTCCCGGTGGAGAAGATGAGTTTCTTCCTGGTCAACTTGTCCATGCGCTCGCACTTGATGTCAAAGGAAGTGATATCGCTATTGATATCCACTCTTCAAACATCTTTTTACGTGAAATACCGCAAATCCGTATCAACAAAGAGTTCTCAAACGCAACGCTTCCTCTTGCAAAAGAGCTCAATTGTGACTTTATCTGGATACATGATGCCATAACAGTTCTTGAAGCTACTTTCTCCCATACACTCAATACGATGGGGACAAAAACACTTGTCGTAGAGATGGGTGTTGGAATGCGTTTGACACAGGAGTATGGACTGCAGCTCCTCAAAGGTATCCTCAACCTCATGCAAAAAGAAGGTATTATTCAAACGCAGGAGGTGTTTGAAGTAAGAGAGCCTTTCTCCTCTGAAGTAGGAGATGTTTACTATCTCAATTCACCTTGTAGCGGTCTTTTCGTTGCAGCACTGAGCCATTGTGATGTCATTAAAAAAGATGACAAGATCGGTGATATTGTCAACCCTCTCAATGGAGAGATTTTTGAGACGATGTATGCTCCGCATGATGGTATTTTATTTACACTCAGAGAGTATCCAGTTGTGTATGAAGGTTCGCTAATCGCGCGTATTTTTGGAGGCAATGATGCAGAAAATTGAGATAATCAAGATCACTTCACTCAATCGTGAGCCTCTTGTTGTTGAGGGCTACTTTTTTCAAGGGAGTGATCCAAAAGCACCAAGCGTTGCTATCGTTGGAGCAATGGAAGGCAAGACCATTCTGCCTCTTTACACGGCTTCCAAACTTGTTGATTTTTTACAAAACAGTCTCAGTGATTCCAAAAAAATTCTTGGAAATATTTTAATCATCCCATCTATAAACCATTATGCACTCAATATCAATGAGCGCTTCTGGCCTTTGGATAAAACAAATCTCAATATGATGTTTCCAGGTTATGACAAAGGTGAGACGACGCAAAGGATCACGAAAAAAGTATTTGATGCCATACAAGGCTATACGCATGGCGTTATTCTTGAAACAAGGGATGACTTATCGACTTGTATGCCCTATGTCAAAGAGTTCAAGTCTGGTTTTGAAGATCTTGAAGATGCCAAAAAATTTGGTCTAAAGATCATTCACTATAAAGATCTTAAACCGACTGACACAGTATCGTTGCAGTATAACTGGCAACTTTGGGAGACAAAAGCGCATTCTATCGTCTGTCCGAGTACGACAGAATTACAAGTGGATTCTGATGAGATTTTTGAAGCACTCGTCAATTTTCTCAACAAAAACAACATCCTCCAACATAAATTTTTAGGCGGTTATGAGTCAACTATTATCACAAATGAAGATATGCTCATCGTCAAAACACCAAATAGTGGTATTTTTGTCCCAATCAAAAAAATAGGGACTCAGGTCAAAGAAAATGAAGTAATAGGGCAAATCATCCATGCACTTGAGGGAAAAGTTGTTCACAAAATCATTGCTCCATGCAATGGTGTCATCACGTGCTCTTATAAAAATGCACTTATCTTTGAAAACGCAGTTGCGTTTAGAATAGCAAAAAATTCTTAGTTTAGAGTTTTTTTGCTTAGCTTTGTGTTTGCGTTTGGCTTTTAAAACCAAAAAAGCTTTGCTCTTGACTTTGCTCTTGCAACTCTTCTTCTCTCACATCCACCATCACTGATAAACGGCTTCCACCACTGCTAAAGACGACGCCTTTAAGCGGCGCGATATCTGCATAGTCTCTTCCATATCCAAGGAGAATATGCTGATGTTTCGGTATGACGTTATTTGTCGGATCAAACTCTATCCAGCCTGCGTTTGGAATATAGAGTGAAAACCACGCATGGGATGCATCTGTACCAAAGAGTTTTTTCTCTCCCTCAGCGGGAACTGTTTCGATATAGCCACTCACATATTTACATGGCAGACCAATGCCTCGCAGTGCTGAGATTGCTAGCTGTGCAAAATCTTGACACACCCCTTTCTTGGCCTTAAATATCTCACTCACAGGTGTTGTTACATCACTAAAGCCAGAGAGAAATTCAAAATCATGATAGATTCTGCCCATAAATTCATTCGCCGCTTCAAAAAGATCTCTCTCATCTTTAAAAGATTCAAGCGCATAGGCTTTCATCTCCTCTGTTGCAGGCGCGATAAGCTCAGAGTCAAACATAAACTGTTTGGCTTGCATATCTGCAGCGACAAAGCTTTTTAAACGCTCTTTTGCAGCTTTGTACGTAATACTATTGGCTTTGATGTTTGCTATATGTGCATCGATAATTTCTGGAAAAATCTCTACTCTTGACCTTCCCGTAACACTCAAAGAAAGGTGTGAATTTTTGATCACAATATGAGTACATACATTGCCAAACATATTGAGAAACTCGCGTTTTTCAAAAGGAAATGCATCTATCTCGAGTGAAAAGTCCAACACCTTTTGATACCCTGTCTCTCTTGGCTTAAGTCGTGCCATATTGTGGCTGTATGTCACCATGCTCTGGTATCTAAATTCTGTTTTGTGGTAAATTGTATATATCATTTTTACTCGTCATTATGTGAAAAATATGTTTTCGTAAACTCATTAGAACAATCGATATAGAGTTGCGACAACTCTGCTAAAAGTCTGTCAAACTCAAAGAATACGACTTCATCTTCTTTTAATCGTAACACTTTTGAGATCTCCATCGACTCTAATATCTTATAAGCTTTATAGATCGGTTCTTCATAATCACTCACTATCTCTTTAGATTTTGGAAGTATCTTAAAGTCATCTATGAGCTCTTTACAAATATGAATAATTGATTTTGGAAATTGTCTGTTAAGTACGACAAACTCGACTACATTTTCCAACATGAGCGAGCTTTTATAATGCGCTCTATAGGCATTAAAACTCTCCATAGTATGAAGCAGTGAGTCTAAGATATCATACTCCATCGATTTATCAATATCAAGCGTCATGAGCGAGCGACACAAAGAGAGAAGCAGTATTGTATCTTCTATCTTAGAACCGATCTCATAAAGCAAAAGCCCCTGCTCTTTGAAGATACTCTCTTGGACAAGTTCTTTATATGCCATAAGATAAATCAGCGTATTTTCAAGTTTACCAGCGATATAGATATTTGACTTTTTTTCAGAGTTTAAAAACTCAAACCACTCATTTTTCATCTTGTCATGAAGCTTCCATGACTCCATCGCCAAGATATCTTTGAGATTGAGGTTTGCGTTTAAAAGCATAAATAATGTATAGGTAAGAGTTCCTGGACGCGAAGTATCTTTTATCACAGAGAGTATCTCATCCATAATGGCTTCACTTGAGTGTTCTTTGAGAGATAAAAACCCTGGATAGGTCATCGTAAGATGTGTCAGAGCAGTATGTAAAATTTCTTGTGATTCTTTTGTACTTTGCATATCAAATCTATAAAAGCTAGCCAATTTTTTTACTATCTGCAGCACAAATCTTGTTGTTGTAATAGAGCGAGCCAAATAACGTCCAAGCCAAAAAAGATTTTCCGCTTTGAGTGTAGAGAGGTTTTCGATAGAGGTATCTACATATTTTGAGTATTTAAAACTACTCAGGATACACATCTCTAGATCATCTTTGCCGAGTATCCAAAGGTCTTTACTTGTTCCGCCTTTTTGTGAAGAGACAAGCAGAGAATCTTTTGTAGCAGAAACGCGAACAAGTCCACCATTCATAACAGAATAGTCATCCCCTACTTTGATACTAAACGCACGTATTGAAGCATTTCTTGGCTCGATTTTTTTATCTGCATAAAAGGGTATAGTAGAGAAGTTTATCTCCTCTTGCGCTACATACTGATAAGGATTTTTAATAATTTTTTCGCGTAAATTCTCCAACTCTTCTTCACGCATTTTTTTACAAAAGAAGGCTTCTACTGTTACTGTTCTATCAATATTTTTGACAATCAGTGTCTCAAGATTTTTAAGCACAAACTTGAGCGCTTTTTCCTGACCACACCACCATGTCGCTATTTGAGGGAGGATGAGTTTTTCTCCCAAAAGATATTCGCAGGCTTTTTCCATAAAAGGGTTCAGCCCGATATTTTCAAGGATCGCACTGCCTATTGGATTTATCAAGTTGACATTACCGACTCTCGCAGCATCCAAAAGTCCTGATACTCCGAGTCTTGAGCTGTCATTGAGTTCAAGCGGATCACAATATCTATCATCGACTCTTCGTAGGAGTGTTTGTACTTTTTTGAGTCCGCCAAGACTCTTCAGCCAGAGGGCGTCATTTTTGACAAGTAAGTCATCCCCTTGCGCAAGGGTAAGATTGAGATAAGAGCTTAAAAATGCATGTTCAAAGTAGGTCTCATTGTAGGGTCCAGGTGTCAGCAGTACAGAAACACTCTCCTGCTCTGAACTGAGATTTTGGAACAGATTTCTAAAGTCTTCAAAAAAGTGAAAAAGTCTCTTTCTTGGTGTCTCTGGATAGAGTCCTTTTGAGATGGCATTCATTGTGAGTCTATTTTCTAAAGCGTATCCAAGACCTGATGGGGCTTGGGCTCTGTCATTAACAACCCACATTTTTCCATTGGGACCTCTTGCCATATCTGCAGCATAAAAATAGAGCTGGAAATTTTCTTTGCTTCCAAAGTCAAAAGCTTCAGTCGCAAAACCTTTATGAGCAAAAATCACCTCTGCGGGTATGATATTTTCTTTGATAAGTTTTCTCTCGGAGTAGAGGTCTTTGAGAATAAGATTCAAAAGTTTCGCCCGTTGCTTGAGCCCTATCGCTGTCTCATCCCACTCCTGCGAAGAGATAACAAAAGGAATAGGGTCAAGACTCCATGAACGGTTTACTTTAGCATCAAGATTTTCATACACATTATAGGTAACGTCATTCTCTTTTAAAAACCAGTCTATCTCGTTTTGTTTACTCTCAAGTTCATCAAAACCAGAACTCTCAAGACTATCAGCAATCTCTTGCCAATGCTTTTTTATATTTTTATTTTCATCAAACATCTCATCGTGAGATGCTTTTAACACGTAATCCTCGAAAATCTGCATCTACTGCTTTGCCCACTTTCTTCTTAAATCAAGTGTATTTGGATACTCCAAACTCGGTGAGACATTTTGGAAATAAAATCTTTTAGTATCTTTATTTTTATTTGCCTCTTTTGTTATAACTGCGCGTTGTGTTCCATTGACCTCAACGAGATTTTGCTGCACTATTGATGAAGGTACATATTCAAGTTCACCCTGAGTATGATTAAAATCCCAAAATCTGTTAATTCGTCTGGACTCTGCTTCATAAGAGTTGACAGGAAAAGTATCGTATGTTCTTCCGCCCGGATGTGCTACATGATAGGTCATCCCGCCAATAGAGCGCTGATTCCATTTGTCTACCACATCAAAAGTAAGCGGTGTATCCACCCCAATAGTCGGATGCAACGCTGACCACGGCTGCCATGCTTTGTATTTCACACCTGCGACAAATTCACCTTCCACTCCCGTCGGACTCAAAGGTACAACGACACCGTTACACGTAAGAACATAACGCTCTGGCGTAAAATGGTTCACTTTGACTTGCACACGCTCAAGCGATGAGTCAACATAACGCGCAGTTCCCTGAGAACCACTCTCTTCACCCAAAACATTCCACGGCTCGATAGCCGCGCGAAGTTCAAGATGGAAATTTTCAACCGTTGCCATTCCATAGAGTGGAAATCTAAACTCAAAGAAAGGATCAAACCAATCAAGCTCAAAGGCATAGCCTTCGTTATTTAAAAACTCAACAATATCTCTAATATCTTCTTTTACATAGTGCTCCAACAAAAACTTGTCATGCAGCTGCGTTCCCCAGCGAACAAGTTTGTGCTTGTAGGGTTTTTTCCAGAAAAGTGAAACGAGTGTACGCACAAGCAACATCTGTAAAAGCGCCATCTGTGAGTGAGGCGGCATATCAAAGGCACGAAGTTCCAAGATACCAAGACGTCCAGAGCTTGAATCTGGCGAATAGAGTTTATCTATACAAAACTCCGATCTATGCGTATTTCCCGTGATGTCGGTGAGCATATGTCTAAAAAGTCTATCGGTCAGCCAAAATGGTACTTCGCCATCTTGAGGGATTTGTGAAAATGCAATCTCTAGCTCATAAAGATTTTCAGCTCTTCCCTCATCCACACGCGGTGCCTGAGATGTTGGCCCGATAAAGGAACCTGAGAAAAGATATGAGAGACCTGGATGGTGCTGCCAAAATGTGATAAGAGAGCGAAGCAGTTCAGGACGTCTTAATAGTGGCGAATCAGATGGATTCATCGCACCGATTGTCACATGATTACCACCGCCTGTTCCCGTATGTTTTCCATCGAGCATAAACTTCTGTGTTCCCAAACGCGACTCTCTTGCATCTTTGTAGAGTACGCCAAGAATTTCATTGAGCTCTCCCCAAGTGCTTGAAGGCTGCATATTGACCTCGATAACACCAGGATCTGGTGTCACTTTTACGCGATCAAGTCTAAGATCATGAGCGGGCTCATACCCTTCAAGTACTACCTTGATATCAAGTTTTTTCGCGACCTCTTCGATGCTTACCATAAGATCCAAAAAGGCTTGAGTATGGTTTATCGGCGGTAAAAAGATATAAAGTTTTCCATCTCTTATCTCTATATTGAGCGCTGTTCTTACAAAGATATTATCTTGAGGGTCTTGCAGTTTCACAGTTTTTTCATATCTTGCTCTTGCGTTTTTACGGAGCTTATCAAAACCCGGTACATCCGCGAAAAGATCTGGCTCAAAATGCATAGGAAGTTCTGCTTTTGGTTTTTGCGCCAAAGAATCCATCGGGAGTCTTAGCCCTAGCGGAGAGTTTCCAGGGATCAAAAAGAGTTCCCCTCTTCTAAATTCCCATCCTGAACTCAGCCACTTTACCTCTCCAAAATTCAGAGGTAAAACATATCCTACTTCTTTGTTAAGACCTTGTGCGAGTACTTTTGCTATGTTTTGTCTCTCAAGAGGATCACTCAAATCTGCTTTCATAGGGTCGATATCAATAGGAAGTGCTGCCTCCTTCATAATATAATAGACTGGGTCTTCATACGCTTTTACAACATTTTTATCACTGATACCAAGGCTTAGAGCCAAAGTACTTATAAACTTTTGCGCATCTTCATCTGTGTAGGTATAAGTCTCGTTCATATCTGCAAAAAGTTCAGGATTTTTCCATATCTGTTTGCCATCTTTTCTCCAGATGACAGATGTCTGCCATCGTGGAATCGGCTCACCAGGATACCATTTTCCCTGTGCGTAGTGCAGCATTCCGCCTTTTGTAAATGAAGCAAGGAGCTTTCTTGAGAGTTTGTCTGCAAGCTCGCGCTTATGCTCACCATCTGCATCTGTATTCCACTGAGGCGACTCCATATCATCGATAGAGACAAAAGTAGGTTCTCCACCCATAGTCAAACGCACATCATTTGCTTCGAGTTCTTTATCGACTTCAAAACCTAAATCATATATTGCTTTCCACTGGTCTTCTCTATATGGTTTTGTGACACGAGGTGATTCAAAAACTCTTGTGACTGTGTTAGAATATTCGAATTCAGTCTCACATTTATCACCCAAGCCTTCGATAGCATGAGCACTTTCAAAATTTGGTGTGCACGCTAGAGGAATATGCCCCTCGCCTGCGAAGAGTCCACTTGTAGCGTCCAGTCCAACCCAGCCAGCACCAGGGATATATACTTCTGTCCATGCATGAAGGTCTGTAAAATCCTCTTCTGGACCACTTGGACCATCGAGTGATTTTTCATCTGCTTTGAGCTGTACGAGATATCCAGAGACAAAACGTCCAGCGAGTCCCAACTGACGTAAAACTTGGACAAAAAGCCAAGCATAATCTCTACAGCTTCCAAGTTTATTACCAAGGGTGATTTCACATGTCTGTACACCTGGATCAAGTCGTACTGTATAGTTTAGGTAGCTATAAATCTCAGTATTGAGATAAACCAAAAAGTCGATGATAGGTCTTGGCGTAAGGTCAAGTCCTTTCATAAATTTTTTGAGTTTCTTCCCATCTTCTTCTAGTTCAAGATAGGGTTGGAGCTCTTTTTTGAGCTCGTTACTGTATGTAAAAGGGTAATCTTTTACACTATCATCCACAAAAAAGTCAAAAGGATTGATAGTGATTAAGTCTGCAAGTATCTCAACATCAATACCAAACTCTTTTACTTTTTCAGGAAATACGATACGAGCGAGGTAATTTCCAAAAGGATCTTGTTGCCAATTGATAAAGTGTTCTTTTGGAGTTATTTTTAGCGCATACGACTCGATAGGTGTTCTGCTATGAGGTGCAGGACGAAGTCTGATGACATGTGGAGAAAGTGAAATAAATCTATCATACTTATAGTGTGTTTTGTGTGAAATAACGACTTTTAATGCCATGATGCAAACCCCTAAAATTATATTCTCGTTTATCCAAAGATTATACCATAAAGATTTTGCCTACTTTGCCTGCAATTGATTAGATATACTACCATTTATGAAAACAACTCTCTTTATTATCGCTTTTTTAGGCGTTTTTGTTCTTATCAATATGTACATTTCCCGCAGATATATCCAACATCTGCATCTGGATTCAAAACAAAAAAGATGGTTTCGCTATTTTTTATACTTTAACTATGCCGGTATTGTCCTCTATATGCTCGGTCGTTACAGCGGTGAATTTCCAAACTGGCTTTTTTTCTTCGTCTCACTTCCTATTGGTATTTTATTTTTACTCTTTTGTACAGCTATCTTTTATGATATTTCAAGAGTTCTATTAAAAGCTGCACCTATCGCACCAAAAAGAAGAGAATTTTTCAAAAAAACTCTTGATATCTCTTCTTTTGGTCTTGCGTTTGCCCTGAGCGCCAAAGCAGTCTATGAAGCAAGATTTGTCAAGCTTGAAAAAGTTAATATCAAAATAAAAAACCTTGGACAAAGCTATAAAATAGTCCAGATTAGCGATATCCATATAGGAGGTCTTATCGATGCAAAGTTCATCGCTTCACTCGTACAAAGGATCAATCTTCTCCAAGCCGATATCGTCGTCATCACAGGAGATCTTGTAGATATCAAGCTCTCTCAAGCAATGCCAGCACTTGCTGAACTCCAAAAATTAAACTCTAAATACGGCAGCTATTTTATCGTCGGAAATCATGAATATTTTCATGACATCGATGCCATCATAAGCGCAGTCAAATCTCTTGGTATAAGAGTACTTGAAAATGAAACTGTCTATATAGGTGAAGCGACTCAGGGTTTTAATCTTGTGGGTGTGTATGATATCTTTGGGTACAGAGTTTTGCACCATCTCCCAGAACTTGAAAAAGCACTCTTAGGAAAAGATGATAGATCACCCACAATACTCTTAGCACACCAACCGCGTTTTATCGAGGAAGTCACAAGTGGCGTGGATTTGATGCTTAGCGGCCATACACATGGTGGGCAGCTCTATCCTTTTAGGTTTATAGTCAAACTGCAGCAACCTTATATAGATGGCCTGCATCAACATAATGATGCACTACAGATTTATATCAATAAAGGTACAGGATTTTGGGGTCCGCCTATGCGTTTGGGTGCGAGTTCTGAGATCACAGAGATTACGCTAGAGACAAAATAAAATCATCCATCTCTAGAAGTTCTCTCTTGCAATCAAGTGGTAACCTTTCTTGGATATACTTTTATGTTCAAAAAATAGGAGCAAAAAATATGAGTTATTTTAAAAAAGTAAAAATCGGTGATAAATTATACGGTATAGTTTTTGGAGCGGGAAAAGTGACGCAGGTCTTTGAAAATTCACACTATAAAATGATGGTGACTTTCAAAAACGGCTACGAAGTTCCTTATACAGAAGAAGGCATTCCTGGATGGGGAAATTTCAAGAAACAGACTATATTCTACAAAAAAGATATTGATCTTACAGATATAGATTTTCTTCCTGTCACAAAAGTTTTATCCATGAAAAAAATTATCAAATTAAAAGAAAAGAAAAAACTCGAGGTCAGATTGCCATCAGGTGCGTGGACAAAAATCTCTAAATGCCCAGAAGAGTATATAGAAACTATGTTAGAAAAAGAAAACTTCCATCTATTTAGAAAAAAAGATTAAATCTTCTCCCACTCTCTCAAAAGCTCTCTGCACGTCAGAGAGTCCCACATCCTCTTGTAAATCCTTATAATAACTGTATGACAAGGCTGCGTTTTGCCGTATTTCAATCTTGAGATAACTACTTGGAAATGCTCCAAGTGCTTTTGTCTGGATATTTTGCGTGCTGTTACAAGTGATACCGCTTTTAGTGGAGAGTTCAAGCTCAAACGCAGTGCAATTGGCATCAAAACTATACTGCGTTTGCAAATAATCTTCGATCTCTTTGTTTGGTGGCCAAACGCGGAGTTTCATACAAGAGATATCTGTTGTAGTGATTTTTTTATCATAGAGTGTGACACTTGCACTATCCGAGCAAGCACTTAGGAGAAACGCAGCGATTATTAGAGAGAAAAATCTCTTCAAAACTATCTTTTTTTGAAAATAAGAAGCGTTTTATCTTCTGTATCATAGAGAGAAAAAGTCTGTTTTTCTATGAGTTTGAGTGAATCAAGCTTTTGAAACGCAAGGATTTTATGAAAATATTGGATAATTGTATCTTGGTGTTTTGTATATGTTGCATCTGCATTTTTCTCAAAAAGAGTAAATTTTGTATGCAGTTCATCGTTTTCAAATACAGCATCAACAGATAAAAATTCTTCCTCTGTATCATTACTCATTGTCCCCTCAGCCACATCGCTAAAACCATAGCGCGTGTTGATATCGGCGATAAAGACACCATCGTCACTCAGTTTGTCTGCTACTGCGTTTAAGAACTCCACAAGTGCTTTTTTGTCCAAGAAGTTGAGTACATCAAAGATACTTACGACTGCGTCATATTTTCCCTCGACTTGGCTGACGTCTATACACTCGGCATCAAGTCCCTGCTCTTTACACTCTGCTACCATGACAGCACTCAGATCGACACCCTTGCAGGTAACGCCATCAGAGATCATACGTTGCATAAAGCCACCACGACCACAACCAACATCTAAAAGTGTCTTGATCTTATACTCTTCGAGTTCACAGCGATATAAATCATAGAGTGCTTCAGTGGCCTCTTCTATACCTAAAAGATGTTCTGCTTTTGCGTAGAGGTCAAAATTTGTCATCTATTTTGCCTGTTCCGCTTTGATGACTGCGTTTATCTTCTCATAAATGCCCAAAACTTCGTCTTTTTTAGCGATATAGCTGTTTTTGTTTGCGATGAGATAGGTTGAAGAGGTCATGATATCTTCGACGACTTCAAGGCCATTTTGTTTCATCGTTGCACCCGTTTCTACGACATCTACGATCATATCTGCAAGCCCTATAAGAGGAGCAAGTTCGATAGAACCATAAAGTTTGATGATATCAACAGAAACAGCGCGTTGTTCAAAATAGCGTTTTGTGATGTTTACCATCTTTGTAGCGACTTTTATCTCAGCTTTGTTGAGATCAAGTTTCTCACCTTTTTTCATACCAATAGCCACTTTACAGATACCGCGTTTGAGATCCAAAAGACGGATAACATCAAGTCCTTGCTCTTCAAGCGTGTCCAAACCGACAACACCGATATCTGCTGCTTGATGAAAAACGTAGGTCGCAACGTCTTGATTTCTTACAAGTAAAAAACGAAAATCTGGAGTCTCCAAGATAAGTTTTCTATCATCAAATTTAAAAGATTCACCAAAAATTGTCTCAAAAATCTCAAGTGTCTCTTTTGCTATACGACCTTTAGGAAGTGCAACTGTTAGCATAGTTTCGCCTTTGTTATAATCTTTTGCATGGATTTAAAGAGAAGTCTCTCATCCACGACTGCGTTTGGGAAGATTTTTGCAAATCTTCTCGCATCTCCACCTGTCAAAAAAACATTCTCAGCCAAAGTATCTACTTCACTTTTGAGTGTTTTGAGATAACCATACGAGATGGCATCAGTGGAATTTTTCGGCATTTTACCCAAATCTAGCTCAAAGTTAAATGGATACTCAAGTGCAGAGGAGATATTTGTGTAACACGCTTGCATGGCATGGATACCCGGATAGATAAATCCGCCCTGAAACAGGCCCTCTTTTACCACATCAACCGTGAGAGCAGTGCCGGCATCCACGATGACACCATCAGTGATATATTCACAAGCTACGATTCTGTCAATACCCATCGTTGCATAGTATGGAGTTTTGTCTATAAACGCAGCGATATCTATCCAGTTTTGCAGTTTTTCTAAGCGTGGTTTTATGATAGGATTGACACAAATATAAAAGACTTTCTCTACTACGCTTGAAGGGTCAAAGCTCTTTGCATCTTCTTTATATTCTGTCTCATTTTGCAAAAAATGATACGAGGTGTTGCCGATATCACAAAGCAACATCAGTGAATCTTCCAGCCCTGTTCTTTGAAGGCTTTTTCAGCTTTAGAGCAAAGCGGAGCATCGATAAAAAGGACTTTGTGCTTAAAGTTATGGTCGTAGTAGATGACAAGTTTCGCATAGATCTCTTCAAACTTGTGTACATCTTTCATAAGCAAACGGCTTTTTTGGCTCACAGCAAGTATCGCCCAGAAATAGCCCAGAGTATCTGTTGCTTTATATATTTTTATCTTATTTCGGATGCCGAGTTCTGAGGGAGAGAGCTCTTGCATCTTTTTATAAATTTTTCCCTTTTTTCGAAGAGAATCTACTACCATTTGCATCTTAAGAGACCTTTATTTTAGTAGCGGCATTTTATCCAAGAGTTGTTTAAACGCAGGCTAAGCCATAAAGTTTGGATAGATTTTTTTGATAATAAAATAGATCTTACATCCAAGACAAAAATCTAAAAATACGTCCAAAAGTGAACATGTCAAAAAGACGCCAGCAATCCCTAGAGTCAAGAGTCTATTATCAAAATAGTGTGCACCAATAAGCATAAGTACAAAGGTAAGACCAAAATATGCTGCGAGTCTTTTTGAACCGCTATCAACATATTTTTCTTTGATGTTAAACATATCTTTTATAAAAAGTGCGCTCATAGAAAAAAGTGAACTATCTTTAGTGATAAAAAGGCGCATGATAAAATCAAAGGCAATGAAATAAAGAATAAAAACAGCATCATAAAAAAGATACGTGATAACTAAGCTAGCAACAATAAACGAAGTGAGTCTTGCGACATTGGAGTCGATCTGCTTAAAACTCATAGGGCATGAATAATTCATAAAATAAAAACCTTTTTAGAAATTGAAAGTCAAATTTTAGTGACATTTTCTTAAAAGAGTATTATTTTATTTTCTTATAAACAGTTCTATATTTTTCTCTATTATTTTAAGTTCTTTATCCTTAGAAAAACAGCTTCGCATTGTACAAGCGAGATACTCATTTGTATCACTCTTGTTTGTTACAAGGTAGGGATATTTTATCTTCTTGATTGCTGCGTTTTCTTTGAGAAGTTTCTCTTTTGTATTTTTGAGACTTATAACACCTAAATCCTGCATCAAAAACGCTCTTGCTGATGCGGGAACGTCAGATTGTTCTTTTTGGATTGTTGCATTGAGAGATTCCAAACTCTCACGTGCTACTTTTTCGTAGCGAAAGGACTCTTTAAGTGCGGCTATTTTAAGGTAGTTTTTCATCATCTTTGCAAGTGCAGAGGTATAATATTTATCACGTATATCAGCTCGAATATGCAGAGTATCATCGCTGAGATACCAGATGCCGTCTTTATAAAATTTACTCTGTGCTTTGTTTAACAGATACTCTGCAAAATCCAGCTTTTCATCTTCAAAATCAACTTCATATCCCGCAATCAGAGCACTTATCAAAAAAGCATAATCTTCCAAAAGTCCCTCTTGTCTTGGCTCCAAACCAATGAGACTTTGATGATACAGCGTGCTGCGTTTGAAGCTGAAATTTTTAAGTGCTTCAAGATGAATGTCTGCTTTTTTTGCGTACAGCGGGTCAAGTTCTGCAGCATGATAGAGTGCTTCGATCATCATCGCATTCCAAGCGGTATTTATCTTTTTGTCTATAAAAGGAAATATTTTACTCTTGCGTTTTTGTACTAGAGCATCCCTAAACGCAGTAAAACCCTCAGGCCTTTGCTTGGTAAAAAAGTTCAGATGTGTCTTGCCTTCAAAATTTCCGGACACAACATTCTCAAGCGCCTCTTCTAGCTCTTTTTTATGTGGATTTTTACCAAGCGCCTCTGCTAACTCTTCTTTGCTAAAGATAAAATATCCGCCCTCTTCGTGATCACTATCCGCATCACTTGCACTGTAATACAAATCCTCATTGACAAAACGCTGATCAAGCATTGCAATCGTCTCATCGACTACATCCTTATAGAGCTTTTTCTTTGTGAACGTGTAAGCTTTGACATAAAGGGGAATCAACTCTGCTTGTGTGTAAAGCATCTTTTCAAAATGTGGAATCTCCCACGCCGCATCCACGCTGTAACGAAAAAAACCGCCCTCAACCTGATCATAGAGTCCGTGAAGTGCCATAGTGTCGAGCATATCCATAGAGTGTTGCCACAGAGCTTTATCATCTTGCAAGAGTGCCAAATCCATCATAAGTGAGAGTTTAGCCGTCTCTGGAAACTTTCTCTGCTTCCCAAAACCACTGTAGATTGTGTCATACTCTGCATTGATTGCGTTTGTGAGTGTTGTAAGAGATATTTTTGCATCGTCTTTTTTTATCTTTTCAAGCGGCTTATGCATCATCGATTCTATTGCGTTTGCCTGTTTGAGAACTGATGGAAGATCTTCTTGATATTGTTTGGCCAAACGCGGCAAAAGAGTATCAAGTCCTTCGTGATAGGGCTCTTTGTGCAAAGGAATATATGTAGCCACATAAAAAGGCTTTTGATCAAGAGTCAAAAAGGCGCTCAGAGGCCAACCACCTGAACGTTTTTTGACTTTGAGATGGAGCTCTTGATAGTAGCTGTCAAGATGCGAAAACTCTTCCCGATCTACTTTAATACAGACAAAATAGCGGTTGAAGAGTTTTGCAACTTCTTCGTTTTCAAATGCCTCTTTTGCCATAACATGGCACCAGTGACAAGTCGCATAGCCTATGGACAAAAATATAGGTTTGTTCTCGCGTTTAGCTCTCCCCAAAGCCTCTTCACCCCATGGCATCCACTCTATAGGATTTGTCTCATGTTGCTTGAGATAAGGAGAGGTCTCAAACTGCAAATCATTTTTGATATTTTGGGCAAACGCAGAGAGAACAAATAGCATGATAACGAAGAAATATTTCATTTTAACCCCTTGTAATTATTATACATTAATAAGATTAATTTATGAATTTGATTCTTTTATGCTATGACTAATGATGATATGTGCTATAATAATTGCTAAATAAATTATAGGAATGATGATGAAAAGAATACTCAGTTTGCTCTCGTTTACACTCCTTTTGCATGCTTCACCGAGCACTGCTCCTTTGAGTTTAGACGAAGCCTTAGATATTTTAAAACAAAATAACCTTGAGATAAAAAACGCAGGCTATGATATCGAATCTGCCCAACTAAATAGAGATATCACAGCAGGAAAACAGTGGGGTTCACTCGATCTTATCCAAGATTTCGGACGTTCCAACGATGCGGGAAATGTCTTTGGATTTAAACTCACTTCACGTGAAGCGAATTTTGGAGATTTTGGTGCTGAAGAGTTTATGAATAATTTTCTTGCTGGCAACACTGATTATGTAACTCCACCAAGCGACTTAAACTACCCAGAAGCAAGAAACTTCTTTCAAACAAAACTTAGATACGAAGTGCCTCTCTTCACAGGCTTTGCCCTTACAAATTATGAAGATATCATGAGCGCTATGACAAAGATGAAATCTCTTGATAAAGAGCAAGTCATGGCAGAACAGATCTACCAACTCAGAAAAAGCTACTACGATATGGCGCTTTTGGAGAGTTCAGCAAAAAACCTTACCACTATCCTTGAGAACATCAAAACTTTGGAAAACACGACCAAGACGATGATAGAAGTGGGCTATGCAAAGAATGTGGATCTTTTAGAAGTTCAGGCAAAAAAGGGAAATGTTCAAAGACTTTTAGTGCAGATGCATGCCAATGAAAAACTTCTCTATCACTACATCAGTTTTTTACTCAACCAAAAAGTAGAAACGATAAAAACACCAGAGAGTGAAGTTCCTATGCCTGAGTATAGCAACGAAGAGATACTCAGCGCGAACCTTGATCTCAAAAAGGCAAACACAGGTCTTGCGATACAAGAAGATATGCACGATGTCTCAAAAGCTGCGTTTTATCCAACCGTAGGTGCCTTTGCTGAAGCTTCTACTGCTGATGACACATTTTTAGGTGATGCGATGGATCACAGAGCCTATACAATAGGTGCAAGAGCCTCATGGAATATCTTCCACGGCGGTGCTGATAGTGCACAACTAGAAAAATCTCAAATAGAAAAACTCAAGACAAAAACGCAGGTAGAACTTGCCCGTCAAGGAATTGCCCTACAAGTTGAAAAAATCCGAACTGAGATCAAATCTTTTGATGAAGAGATCGCTTTTCTTGAACAAGAGTTACTCCTCGCTGATGAGATTTATAAGAACTATGAGGGAAGATACAGAGAAAAACTCTCTTCTATGAGTGATGTCATTATCAAACAATCTGATCAGGTTCAGAAGATTTTACAGCTTCAGATGATGAAAAACAAAAAAAACGAAAGAATATTCGCACTTGAAAAATTAGCAAATGGAGAAAACAAATGAGAAAAATTTTACTTTTAGTAGCCCTTGGTGCTTCCCTTTTAGCCGAGACACTGACACTCTCAGGAAGTGTGATTTCTGACAATCAGAAGATGATAACAAGCCGTTTTATGGGTTTTGTGACACAAGTCGGCGTAGCTGAAGGCGACTATGTCAAAAAAGGCGATCTTTTATATACGATCGATTCTAAAGAGATAGACTCTGCACTCACGCAAGTACAACTTGGTATTTCTCAGGCACAACTCAGCCTGCAGATGTATCAAAACCAGTATACAAATGTCAAACTCAACCTCGATCGTCATAGAAGACTTTTGAAAAAAGATATGGTCTCAAAATACGAAGTGGAAAATCTTGAGCTTGCAGAACAAAACCTTGCTGATATGATAATCATCGCAGCAAAACAGGTAGAACAGGCTAAAGCACAACTCGCTGAAGTAAAAAATCAGTACCGCTACCTCAATGTCAAAGCTCCAAATGATGGTGTTGTTGTCTCTAAAAACATCAAAGTCGGAGAGATGGCTATGCCTGGTATGCCTGCTATCGTTTTATCCGATCTTGGCAATCTCAAAATCTCTGCAGAGATCGCTGAGAGCAATCTTGCAATGATACAACCTGGCAAAAAAGTAAAAATCACTATTCCCTCTTTGAGTATCATCAGTATCGGAACAGTCACAGCGATCATCCCAAGCTCTAATCCGATGACGCATACCTTTAAGATAAAAATATCTTTCAAAAATACCAACAATTCTGTTTATCCTGGTATGTATGCAACAGTAGATATAGACTAAGGTACAGCGCATGAAACACAAACCTTATATACCGACAGATTCTGCCGGTAAACTTGCCAAAACATTTTTAAGAAATCCGCTTACAATCATCTTGGGTATATTTTTACTCTCTATCGGATACTTAGCACTCATGGTGATGCCACGTGAAGAAAATCCGCAGATGGTTGTGAGTGGCTCGACTGTTATCATAGCTCTTCCTGGTGCGAGTGCCGCTGAGATACAAAAAGTCATCGTACAGCCACTTGAGCGTAAACTCAAAGAGGTTAAAGGGGTAGAACATATCCATGGCCGTGCTATGGATAATGTAGGTATCGTAACAGCTGCGTTTTATATAGGTGAGAAAAAAGAGGATTCAAACCTCAAAGTCTATGACAAAATCATGCAAAACATCAGTATTCTTCCTCATGGTGCGATGAATCCTATTATCAAACCTCTGGATATCGATATCGATATTCCTGTCCTCTCTGTTGCGTTTTTCTCCAAAAATGATGCGATGAGTAATACAGAACTTTACGACAGAGTTAAAAAGATACAGCATCATATCAATGGACTTGATAATGTCGCAGTCACGCAACTCAAAGGCGGACATAAGCATCAGTTTAATATCCAAGTTGACCTTGGTAAACTCTCAGGCTATAACCTCTCAATGGGGCAGATAACACAAGCGGTCCAAGCTCTCTCATACAGTGTTCCCGCGATCAAAAATACAACGAAAGAAAATACGATTGTTATGGTTGGCGTAGAGAATGCAATAGAGTCTTCAAAAGATGTGAGCAATATCATCGTAGCTTCTTATATGGGTTCACCAATCCACCTCTTTCAAGTAGCAGAGGTCACTGACTCTTATGATATCCAAAACTTCAAATCAGCGACAATCAGTGTCAAAGATGCAAATGGCACATTCTCTCCGATGAAAGAGCAAGTGACGCTGACAGTTTCAAAACTTCAGGGAACAAACGCAGTAATCATCGCAGAAGCAGTCAAAGAAGAACTGCAAGCGTATAAAGAGTCTCTATCCAAAGATGGCATCAGCTATGTTATCACAAGAAATGATGGAGAAAGAGCTAACGAAGCAGTCAACGAACTTGTATTTCACCTGCTTTTATCTATAGTCATCATTGCAATTCTTCTTGTGCTTGTTCTTGGATGGAGAGAATCTCTTATCGTTACCTTTACCGTTCCTGCGATTTTGGCTATCACGCTTTTTGTAGCCTACCTCACAGGGCAAACCATCAATAGAATCACCCTCTTTGCGTTTTTGCTCTCACTGGGACTTCTGGTTGATGCCGCGATTATTGTAATTGAGAATATTCACAGACACTATCACTCACTCGAATCTGTCCATGAAACGCCAGATGAGATTATGATAAAAGCGACAGATGAGATCGGACCGCCGACAAATATCGCGACACTTGCCATCATTATGACGATGGTACCGATGGCGTTTGTAGGGCAGATGATGGGTCAGTTTATGAAGCCGATTCCGGCAAATGTTCCTGTAGCACTTATCGCTTCACTTTTTGTAGCCTATATCTTTACGCCCTATCTTGCTGTAAGAATGCTCAAAAAACCAGATCATACAGAAAAAGGAGCTCATTAATGTTTCAAAAATTTGAACAAGCTGTCTTAGACGGTATTCAAAGCGCTAGTAGAAGAAAAATAATTCTCCTTGGTACTTTAGTTGCGTTTATCCTCTCTGTAATGATGATCGCACCCACAAAAATGGTTCTAGCTAAAATGCTTCCTGGAAAGAACAACGATACCTTTACTATCTATGTAGACCTGCCAAATGGAAGTTCTATAGCGCAGACAAAAGAGGTCACTGACTGTGTCGTAGGTTTTGTCCAAAAAGAGAATGAAGTCTTAGATATGGAAGTCTTTTTAGGCATGGGCTCTCCGCTTGATTTTGCAGGGCTCATCAAAGGATCTGGTTTTAAAGATGCAGAAAATGTCGCAGAAGTCGTTTTAAATCTCAGCAAAAAGCATGATAGAGAAGAGCCTTCTTACTTTATGGCGCAAAGAATGCGACCGCTGATTGTACAAGGCTGTGCCTCTCTCTTTCCTAACACGACTATCTCTTTCGTCGAGCCACCTGCAGGACCTCCCGTCATGGCAGCAATCGTAGCTGAAGTCTATGGCAGTGATACAGATGGAATCCGCGCCCTCTCAAACAGAGTTGCTGATGTTTTTAAAAATACAGAAGGTTTAGTAGATATAGATGTTATGCAAGATGATATCTACGATACCTATGAGATTCATGTAGATAGTGCAAAAGTATCACGTTCAGGTGTCTCTATCAAACAACTCAATGATATCCTTTACCTTGCGTTTGAAGGCATGCAAATCGCTGTGAAGAACTCTGATTTGTATAATGACCAAATTCCTATCTATCTTTCCCTCAGTAAAGAGTCCAAAGAGTTTACATCCAAAGATATAAACGCGGTAAAATATAAACTTGCCTCTTTGAAACTGATGAATGAGCAGGGGATGATGATCCCTATTACAGAGCTTGTTAGTGTTGTGCCAAAAAAATCTAATCCTACTATCATGAATAAGAACCTACATCAAATGACAAACGTCATGGCTGAGACGGATATGGTCTCTCAAGTCTATCCGTTAATGGAAGCAAGAAATACTATTCTAGATACCTTTTCTGATATCTATGAGATAGAGAAAATAGGTCTTTTCAATCTGCAACTTACAAATAAAAAAAGCGGACTTGTTTATAAAATTATCTGGGATGGTGAGATGGAAGTGACACTTGATACTTTTGTAGAACTCGGCGCTGCGTTTATAGCAGCTCTCGTACTCATCTTTTTACTGATGGTTATCTACTATAAAAGCTATACCCTTAGCGGCATCATCCTTCTTGGCTCATTTTTGTCTATCATAGGGGTTATCGTTGGGCATTGGATCATGGATATATTTACCCATGATACTTTTTTCCTGACGGCTACTTCTTTGATAGGATTTATCGCTCTTATTGGAATTAGTTCACGAAACTCTCTCTTACTGATAGACTTTACTAAGTCTCTGATGCATGAAAAAGGGATGCACAAAGCCGAAGCAATTGCCTTTGCTACAGCAACGCGTGCTAAACCTATCTTCTTAACAGCTGCTGCTATTATCCTCGCATCTACACTTCTTGCTGGAGACGCTGTATTTGGCGGTCTTGGAGTCGCTCTGATATTTGGTACGATTGCAGCTGTTGTGGCTTCGCTTGTCATCGTTCCAGTTTTACTCTTTAATGCAGACTTAGAAAAACACTTCCACTTCCATGAGAAAAAAGCGGTCTCAATCTTTGAACCCTAAACTCTCCTCCGCTCTCGCCATTTGGCGGGAACAGTAGTTGCATATTCCCTTTTGCACATTGTTTTATAATCGTGTACTTGTAATTTTATATAAATCGCTATATAATTTCAGACATAGCGATAGGTAAGGAAATATTATGCGCAAAACTATTGAGACAAAGAGTATTGTAAACTACTCAAAACTCTTACTCCTCACCCTAGCTTTCACACAGACTTCATATGCTCAAACACCAGACTCCACTATAGAAGCAAAAGAGAAGTTGGTTTTTGACGGCTATTACAGAGGTCGTATAGATAGCTACAACGGAGTAAATAAGCTGAGCTATGGTGATGCAGCCATAGACTCAAAAGGTAATGAGATAGGTCTCTCAAATGATACATTTTATCTGCATCAAATACTTGCAGGTTTTACCTACCTGCCTGCAATGAACTGGGAGATAAAAGCCTATATGTATGACTCGCGTTCATGGGGTTCTTCCCTCGAGCCAGATGATTTTCTTGCAAATAAAGGGACTGCAGATGAATATGGCGCCAGTTATTATGATGATCATCATGAACTGCACGAGACATATATTCGAAAATACAATTTTTTAACGCAGGGACTTGCTCTGTCTCTAGGAAGATTAAATCTTGAATATGGGGATAGAAGAATCTTTGCTCCAGGAGCATGGGGAAATACCATCGGCTTTTTTTGGGATGCAGCACATCTTTCTTACCACGTAGATAAAAATTTTATTGATGTATGGTATGGGCAGACACGAACTATCGCTCCTGATGATTTTAGTATCGTAGAAAAGCACGCATATCAGGGCGCTGGTCTCTATAGCCATTATGAAAAAGATAGCTTTAAAATAGAGCCATTTGCAGCATGGAGAAATGGCCTCTTCCATGAGATAAAACCTTATGAAAAAGCTTATTATGCAGGTGCACGTACCTATGATGAAAGTCTTGGTTTTATCTATGATGCGACCTATGTAAAAGCAACAGGCAGCTATGGAGAAAAAGATATTGACTCTTATGGTTATGTTGCAAAAGTGGGCTACTTTTTTGATGATGCCTACAAAACACATTTCACTCTAGGGACACTCTATGCCTCAGGAGACACAAATCCATCTGACAACAAAAAAGGCACTTTTGAGACCCCTTTTGGAAGTAAAACTGGTCCAAATTATGGGCGTATGGATATTATGATCTGGTCAAATATGCGAGATTATCAGGCGATGTATTGGATGAATCCTACGAAAGATTTTTCTATCAAGGCTGCGTTTCATAACTTCAGCCTTGCAGAACCAACAGATCACTGGTATACCTTTGGCTATAAAAACAATCCTGGAAACTCTTATACAGAGATAGGAAATGAATACGATCTTACACTTAAATATCAAGCTACTAAGAGTTTAAATTTCACAGTTATAGGCACATATCTTGATGCAGGTGATTTTATTACAAAAAATAACATCGCACAAAATGATGCAACAAAACTATTTTTTCAATTCGTATATAAATTTTCTAGTAAGAGTGAATAGGGAAAGCAGGAGAGAATTTTTACATCAAACGCAGTGTTTGATGTAAAAGTAGTTTGAAAATATTATCCTATAGACGTACGTAGTTTACGCTGATACACGCTTCTAGTGATTCAAGTTCACTCAGTGTTTTTTCATTTACTGGACCATCAACTAAAATGATAGCAAGTGCTTGCGCTTTGTTATTTCTAGCCAAAGAGAAGTCAGCAATATTGACACTGTTTTTTCCAAGTGTCGTTCCAATACTTCCAATAACACCAGGGACATCGCTATTTTTAAACATAACCATATCACCTTTGAGTGCTACTTCAATATCAAATCCATCAAGAGCAACGATACGTTTCACGCCATCATCAAAGATAGTCGCACTAATAGTCGTTGTACCTTCAGCAGTAGTGAGTTTTACTGTGATTAGGTTTTTAAATACTGATGAATCTGCTAAAGCCTCTGATTCTATCTTTATACCTTTTTCTTTTGCAACAAACTCTGCGTTTACATAGTTGATAGTATCACCGCTGTTTTGACTCATAGCGCCTACAGCTACGAAAGTAGACAATGATTCAACATAGTTTGAGATATCACCCTGCCCGCTTACTTTGATAGCAATGATTTGTGACTTGTTCATTTGAGAAGCAAGGAAACCAATTTTTTGTCCCATTTCTAAGAATGGCTTTACATATGAAGGGATTTTACTCTCATCTATTGGTAGGTTCATCGCGTGTGCAAAAGAGATACCTTTAGCAGCTTCGATTGCATTTTGTGCTGCTTCTGTACCGATGTTGTATTGAGACTCAAATGTGTTTGCACCCAAGTGTGGAGAAACTGTAACATTATCAAGATCAAGAAGTGGATGATCTGTTGCTGGTTCTTTATTAAATACATCGATACCTGCAAAACGGATTTTTCCAGATTTTAGACCATTATAAAGTGCTTCTTCATTATAAAGACCGCCTCTTGCACAGTTGATAAGGACAACGCCATCTTTCATCTTAGCAATCTCTGCTTCATCAATCATGCCGACAGTCTCTTGGTTCTTTGGTGTATGGATTGTGATAATATCACAAGCCAAAATATCTTCAAAGTTTTTTGTATATGTCATATCACAATCAGTTACTTTTGAAGGGTGTATGTACGGGTCATATGCAACAATTTCCATTTCAAAAGCTTGCGCACGTTTTGCAACACGGCTTCCGATATTACCAAAACCGATAACACCAAGTTTTTTACCTTTAAGCTCATATCCGTACCATTTTTCACGTTTCCAAACTCTATCAAGTTTAAGGTGATTATGTGAATATGGAAACATTCTCATACAAGAGAGCATATGCGTCATAGTAAGTTCAACCGCTGCAATAGTGTTTGCAGTAGGTACATTCATAACAATGATGCCTTCTTTTGAACAGCCGTCGATATCTACGTTATCTACACCAACACCAGCACGAACGATAGCTTTCATATTTTTTGCAGCTGCTATAAATTTATCGTCAACATCCGTTGAACTTCTTGTAATAGCTACATCTGCTTGTGCAATAATGTCTAAAAGTTTTACTTTGTCTTCATCTGCAGCCATGATAAAATTGATATCTTTATCATTTCTAAGCATCTCTAAACCGGCTTCATGGATGTGGTCACAAACAACTATTGTATGTTTTTTCATTTTTTTATCCTTCTTTATATGGCTTTATAGTCGCCGAAATTTGATAGTTTTTTAGTACTTTTACTAGAGCATTTAATTTATTTACATCTTGTGAATAAATAAGTAATGTTATATTTTCTTTTTCTTTTTTTAAATAGTATCTCAGAGCATGTCTTCGTAGTTCTTCTTTTAGACAAAAAAGCTGATACGGATCCAAAAGAGCAGCCGAGAGTTCATAAGTGATAACATTAATTATTTTTTCGTTGAGATCTACTGTGACATAGACTTCATTAACAGGATAAAAATATCCCAGTTTTTGCGTTTGTGAAAAATGATTCAGCCAAACATCTTTTGTTTTTGTTGAAATAACTTCATTTGAGAGCGTCAGGGGTTGTGATTCTTTTTGCTCTTGTACAGAGTTAATTGATATTAAAAAAAAGAGGATAAAAATGGCTACCCCAACTGCAAGCAGTGGAATAAACCATCTTAGCATCTTTTGCATTTCAAAGATTACTTAAATTTATCTTTGATTAGATCACCTAAAGAGTGTGATTCATTATCATTTATCTCTTCAAGCATCGCTTGGTTTTTGATATAGTCTAATTTTTTCACAGATAAACGGATTCTATCTCTTTTTGTATCAATGATAGCGATAGCAGCTTCAATCTCTTGACCAACTGTTAACTCTTCTTTTACAAGTGGGGATAGATCTTCATCACGGATAAGTGCATCAACACCATCCTCTAAAGATACGAATACACCAAACTCTTTAATGTCACGGATAGTACCTGTTACAACTGAGTTTGCTTTGTGTGTCGCTGCAAAAGTATCGATTGGGCTCTCTAAAAGAGTTTTACGATTTAAAGATATCTTTTGATCTTCTTCATTTATTTTTGCAATTTTCACTTCTACTTCATCACCAGTTTTTAAGATGTCTTTACATTTTACATTTTTGTCCCAAGAAACATCTTGGTTATGTAAAAGACCTTCTACCCCAGAGATACGTACGAATGCACCAAAATCAGTCAATGATGTAACAGTTCCAGTTACAACATCACCTTCTTTAAAGTTTTTCATAAAATCATCAAATGGTTTTGCCAAAAGTTTTTTCAATGAAACACGAAGTTTATGCGTTTTAGAATTTATTTCAATAACTTCAACATCAATTTCTTGACCAACAGTTAAATAATCACCAGGATTTTTAACATTTTTGTCCCATGAAATTTCAGAGATATGTAAGAAACCTTCGATATCGTTACCTAGATCAACAAATACACCGTATGCTTCAATATTTGAAACTGTTACAGTAATTGTATCACCTTCATCCAATTCAGACTCAACCTCTGCCCAAGGGTCAGTGTTTACAGCTTTGATTGAAAGAGAAAGATGACGCTTATCTTTATCGTATGCGATTGCTTTTACAGCAACTACATCACCATCTTTGTAAAGTTTTGAAGGATTTACAGGACCTTTGTAGCTGATTTCGTTGTAGTGAACTAAACCATCAACACCACCAACATCTACAAACATACCGTAGCTAGTGATTTTTTTGATAACACCTTCAACAACTGTATCATCAGCCATCAATTGATCAATAATCTCTTTTTTCTTTTTTCTCTCTTCGTTAAAGAGTTTACGACGAGAAACGATGATAGAGTTTTCACCTTCATCAATTTTAACAACTTGAGCTTTAATCTTACGACCAACTACCTCTTCGTTGTCTTTGAATGCTGCTAATGAACGAGGCATAAAGAAAACAACATCGTCAGCTTCTACTACATAGCCACCACGGTTTTTCTTAGTAATCGTACCTTCGATAATTACATCTTCAAAGTTTTCTTTATTTGCATCAATAAAGTCAATAGTTTTTTGTTGCTCTAAAACTTTTTTGTATGAAATCTTAGGACGCTCATTATAGTATCCCATGATCATAACTTTGATTTTATCACCCGCACCAAACTTCAACACACCGTCTTCACTGATTTCGTCTAAACTAAGGATACCCTCTAGCTTATCACCAACACCAACGAGTGCTCTATTTTCATCTTCTTGGATCTCAACTATCTGACCCTCTACGATGCGACTTGTTTCTTGCTTTTTTTCGCTTGCAGCGAACATCTCTGCAAAACTTTCTTCTTCTTCAAATGATTCGTTATCGAACGCCATTACCTATCCTCTTGTTACATAAAAATTGCCGTGATTGTACCAAAGATATGATTATATTTCTATTAAATATAGGTAAAAGTTCTCATAAACATAAAAACTTTCTATTATTTTGTTTTCTCTTCTATTGCGTTTATGACATTTTTGATAATCCAGTCAGGCGTAGAAGCACCTGCACTGATACCGCAAAACTCTTTATTATCAAACCAAGCAAAATCAATTTCTTGCTCATCTTCAATAAGATAACTATCCCAACACTGCTCTTTTGCGATGCTAAAAAGCTGTTTTGTATTGGATGAATTTTTCCCACCTATTATAATCATAACATCTGCATGTTCTGAGAGGTCACGTATTGCAACTTGATTTTCAAACGTAGCGTTGCAGATAGTATTAAAAACTCTTACTTCTTTATGTCTTGGAATAAGATAGTTTACTATTGCCATATAATCATCTACTTTTCTTGTCGTTTGCGCAACCATTGCTATTCTCTCGCCAAGTTTAAGTTTTTTGACCTCCGCTACAGATGTAACAACTTTTGCCCCATTTGTAGCATAACTCTTGACACCTTTGATTTCTGGATGTTCCTCATCCCCAAAGATAAGGACCTCATATCCTGCTTCACTCATCTCTTGACAAATCTGCTGGGGTTTTGTCACATAAGGGCAAGTAGCATCAACGACATCCACACCATTATTTTGTAGCGCTTCAAGTTCAAGTTTTGGAATACCGTGAGTTCGAACTATAGCTTTATCTCCAGCTTTAAAGGTAGTGTAGTCATCAGTGAGACCTACTTTAAAGTCTTTTTCTAAACGTGCTATCTCTTTAGCGTTATGGATAAGAGGACCATAGGTCGAAGCATTTTTGTTCTCTTCAGCTATTTTAATAGCGCGTTTGACTCCAAAACAAAAGCCATAATTTTCTGCTAGCTCGATCTTCATAATATATTTTCCATTTTATAAGTGAATTTTTCAACACTTATAGAGGAAAATTACTTAAATTCTACTTTGGTAATTTTTTGCAGTAGTTCAAAAAAGTTTGGAAAAGATGTATTGATACAATCAAGGTCACTTACTTCCATCCCACAACGAAGACCTGCAATGATAAAACTCATAGCGATTCTGTGATCACCATGACTATCCACTTTTGCAGCTTTTAAAACACCGCCTTTGACTTTGTATCCATCTTCATATTCATCTACTTCAATGCCACAGGCTCTGAGTCCACTCACAACAGTAGAGATTCTATCGGATTCTTTGACGCGTAACTCTTCTGCGTTTTTGATAATACTCTCACCATCTGCACATGCAAACGCAATAGATAAAACAGGAAGTTCATCAATAAGCCAAGAGATATTATCTTCTACTGTTATTGCTTTAAGTGGAGCATATTTGACATGGATATTGCCAATTGGCTCATATTTATCATCTGTTTGTTCGTATTTGATATTCGCACCCATACGCTCAAGTGCCCTAAATGCTTCTATACGTGTCTCATTCAAGGTTACACCTTCAAGTATGATACTTGCGTTTGGTGTAATAGCCGCTGCAACTGCAAAGAAAAATGCACTTGAGGGATCAGCTGGAACACGTATTTTTAAAGGTGATAAAAGTTTTTTCATAGGTGTAATTGTCGTCTTGAGACCATCTACACTAATCTCTGCTCCCATACCTTTGAGCATTCGCTCTGTATGATCACGTGAGAGTTCCGGTTCTGTGTAGGTACAAATACCATCCGCCCTAAGTGCAGCTAGAATCATCGCGCTCTTGACTTGAGCTGAAGCAATTTTACTCTCATAGTTAAATGCCTGAAGTGAAGCACCTCGAATACTCAGCGGTGCTAAATCTCCATCGTTTCTGCCATCAAGTTTTGCTCCGATATTACGAAGTGGTGCTGTCACTCTTTTCATAGGACGACGGCGAAGATATTCATCTCCAGTGAGGACAAAATGTCCCTCTGCAGAACTTAAAAGTCCGCAAAAGAGTCGCATCCCAGTTCCTGAATTACCACAATCAAGTATCTCGCTGCTCTCTTTGATCCCTTCAGAAGAGATTTTAATTGTCACACCGTCATCTACAACTCTAGCGCCAAGATTTTTGACAATATTTAAAGAGTTTAAAGTATCTTCAGCGCGCAGAAAGTTTGTGATTTCACTCGTTCCTTCTGCTAGCATCGCAAACATCACAGAACGATGTGAAATGGATTTATCAGGTGCAATTTCAGAAATATTGAGAGTAAATCCCTCACATGGAATAACGACTACTCTACTCATCTCAAGCCGATTCCCAAGTGTGTGTTTAATCTCTCTAGTATCTTATTCATTGACGAAGTGATATCCTCTTCTTCAAGTGTTTTCTCATGTGACTGCAGAACAAAACGCAGCGTTAGACTCATATTCTCACCCAATGCACTGTCGCTGTATCTATCTACAGGATAGAATCTGATGATCTCATCGCTTGCAGAGAGTTCTATCGCTTGTTTCACTTTCTCATATGGCATATTTTGAGGCATAATGACACTGAGATCTCTAAAAGAAGTCTGATACTTAGAGCTTTTGTTTGCTACTTTGAGTGTATGAGCAATTTTTTCAAAATCTAATTCACAAACATATGTCTCATCTAAATCGTAACTTTTTTCCACATCAGGATGGACTCTAAAGAGTTCACCGATCACTTCACCACCTACTATAACTTTAGCAGATTGAAAAGGGTGTGAAAGCGTGTGTGTCGTCTGATACTCTTGTAGTTCAAAACCGCCGATTACATCTGCTACTTTTTGAACAAAAGCACCAAAGTCCATCTTTTTAGGTTTTCCTGCGTTTGCAAGAGCATCACGCTCTTTGTCTCCAGAGTGTAAGAGAGCTATTTTCAGTGATTCTGCTCTTGTAGGAGAAAAAACAGAACCTACTTCAAAAAGCTTCACACAAGAGTACCCATTTTTAGCGTTTTGAGAAGCTGCTTTAAGAAGTCCAGTTAAAAGTGTCGGTCTTAAAGTATCAAGTGTATTTACAATAGGATTTAAGAGCTCAAGCTCTTCTAGAGTTGTCTCAAAACCATACTCTTGTAAGACTTTTTTCTCATCAAAAACAAAATGAACACTCTCAAAAAAGCCACTTTGCGCAGCTCTATGTCGAAAAACAGTGCGTTTTTTATAATCAAAATAATCATTCTCTAGTCTGTTTTTTTCACTAAAGATAAAAGCTTTTGAAGGGATATTGTCAATTCCGACTAAACGCACAATCTCTTCAACAATATCTTGTTTATTCACAATATCATGACGAAACTGAGGCACAGAGATAACAAAATTATCTGTTGAAGATTTTGAGATATTAAACCCAAGATTTGTAAGTATTTTACTGATGACAACCTTATCTATCTTCGCACCTATCAGATCATCTATCTCTTGTTTGCTAACAATGACTATTTTCTCTTTGTAAGAGTTTTCATACTCTATCGTTCCACCAAAAACAGATGAACCTGAGTTTGCTTCTAAGAGATCAAGTGAATAGAGTAATCCACCCTCAAGTTCAGGCTCACTTCCGCGTGAAGTCTTATAAAACATTGTTCCTGCAGGAACTTTATGCTCTGCCATTTGTTTGGAAATAAAATCAGGTGGGATATAACTCGCTTCTATAAGAACAATGCCCTCTTTGGCAATAAACTTTGAGCTCTCTTCTTGATTTACACCAATAATCGAAGCTTTTTGTTCTCCTTTTATATGTGCATATCCGTTCTCATCTTCACTAAGGTGGATTTTAGCCATCCCTTTTGTACTACTAGCGAAGAAATTGTAATCATAGGCACGTAAAATAACCCCACTACTGTGTGTAGCATAGGAAATAACCGCCTCTAGATCACTTCCTGCACTCTCACCGATTTGTGCAAGTCTCAGTTTAATAAGAAATGGGAGTTTCAAAGTTTTTAGATCAACCGCTTTATAGCGAAGATTAATATTATAGTCTTTATCGTGCGAAATACTTAAAATTCTTCCAATACCGCGTTTATCATCATTATCTACACGGTTGTACTCTTTGATAGGTCTATCGTATGCAGCACTTAAATCACGTGCTACACCTCGAAGTGAGAGACAATCACCTCTATTGGCTGTAAGTTCGATCTCTATCACATCATCACAAAAAAGAGGATGAGAAGCAACTTCTTGGCCTAAAGTATACTCACCGATGCTCTCATCAAGTTCCATAATTCCCTCAGAAACCTTACCGAGTCCGATTTCACTTGATGAACAGATCATACCATGACTATCTACACCACGTAAAACAACAGGCTTGATAACAAGACCCTCTGGCATCACAGCACCAAGAGTAGCGACAATAACATCAAGTCCAGCACGTACATTTGAAGCACCACAAACTATTTGCACTATTTCTGAACCTATATCTACTTTACATACATTAAGTTTTTCTGCATCAGGATGTCTTTGGCATTCTAAAACATGTCCAAAAACTATCTTCTCAGGAATTTTATAACTTTGCAGAGAGTCTACTTCAAGACCTATCGAATTAAGTGTCTTGCATAGCGTCTCTGTTTTGATATCTTCAAGGTCTATCCACTCGTTTAGCCAAGTTTTTGTTACGATCATTGAAACTGCTCCAGTAACTTAATATCTCCCTCAAATAATGAGCGAAGGTCTCCGATTTGATGAATAAGCATTGCAAAACGCTCCACACCAAGTCCAAAAGCGTAACCACTTACATTTTTGTATTTTACGGCTTTAAAAACATTTGGATCGACGATACCACAGCCAAGAACTTCTAGCCAGCCAGTTTGTGAACAAACGCGACATCCTTTTCCTTTACAAAAAACGCAAGAGATATCTACTTCAGCAGAAGGCTCTGTAAAAGGGAAAAATGAAGGGCGAAAACGTACCTCTACTTCGCCAAACATATACTTCAAAAAATCTTCTAAAATATACTTGAGATTTGCAAAAGAGACTTTGCCTTCCTCATCTACAACAAGTCCTTCAACCTGATGAAACATCGGCGTATGCGTGATATCATAATCACGTCTAAAGACAGCACCAGGAGCTATCATGCGGATAGGCGGTTTTGTCTGCATCATCGTGCGTATCTGAACAGGTGAAGTATGCGTACGAAGAAGCATCTCATCTTTAAAATAAAATGTATCTTGCATATCACGCGCAGGATGGTACTTTGGAAGGTTGAGTGCTTCGAAGTTATTAAAATCATCTTCAACCATTGTCCCTGTTTTTACAGCAAAGTTCATAGAAGAGAAATACTCTACGATTCTATCCATCGTCTGCATTACAGGGTGAAGTGCGCCTGCTTCAGATGATGTACCATATAAAGAGACATCAATGGCTTCAGCTTTCATCGCTTCTTGTAACTCTAAAGTTTGTAGGATTATTTTCTTAGCTGTAAACTCATTCATGAGCTCATTTTTATGAGTATTTAACTCTTTTGCTATTTGTGACTTTTCATTGTCCGGGGCATTTTTCATTCCGGCAAATGCATCTGCCAAAACACCCTTTTTTCCAAACACAGAGATACGAATATCTTCGAGTTTTTCTACACTCTGTGCTTCTTTTATTGCGTCATACCACTCTTTCAAATAGAGTCTCCATAGTTGTAAAAATTAATTTTGGATTATAGTCAAATATATTTTAGATACAGCTTCATTACGTACACTAGCTTAAAATTTTATATGCTATAATCAAAAAACAGATAGAGATAAAGGAAAATAATAATGTGCTTATTTTGTAAAATTGTAAATAAAGAAATACCTTCAAATATCATCCTAGAGGATGAAAATTTCATTGCTTTTCATGATATAAATCCAAAAGCTCCCGTGCATATTTTGGCAATTCCAAAAGTTCATGTGGATAGTTTTGATCAAGTGAGTGGTGATATGATGCAGAAGATGACACACTTCATTCAAAATGTTGCTAAAGAGGTTCATATCGATAAAAGCGGCTACAGAGTCATCACAAATATTGGTGAAAATGGCGGTCAAGAAGTCGGTCACTTACACTTTCATATCCTTGGTGGAGCGAAACTTAGATGGGGACATTTCAGCGATGCAGACCCTCAAGGTCACTTCTAAAAACACTCATGTTGTGTGCCCTACTCTGCACACAACATTAATCTTCTCTCGCAAACAATAAACTTAATCTCATCCCAAGAACTCTATGCTAATCTAACGAAAATTTCCTCTATAAAAGCTGAGTAAACACAAATGGATAAGAACTTACAAACCATCTTCAAATACCATGAAGAGACAAAACACGCGCAACAAAAATATGCAAGATCTTTAGGCTACATGGACTGGGCAAATCAGCCAAATCCCTACAGAAATTATATGGGCTCCGAGGAAATATCACTCCCCTTGGCAGATCAAAACGCAACACCGCCTTATCATTTAATATTTGAAAATGATATGCCCTCCGCTCCACTTTTGATAGACTCCATTTCTCAGTTTTTGCAGTTCTCTATGGGACTTGCAGCTATCAAATCAGATGGACAAAACGAATGGGCTCTGCGATGTAACGCATCAAGCGGTAACCTACATCCAAGCGAAGCTTATCTCATTTTACCGCCTCTCAATAGTATAAATAAGCAGACAACTATCTCTCACTATGCACCGAAAAATCATTCGCTAGAGATACTCAAAACCTACGATTGTGATATTTGGAAAAGCCTTCCTGAAGGTTCATTTTTTGTGGCACTAAGCTCCATACTTTATAGAGAAATATGGAAATATGGCGAGCGAGCTTTTCGTTATACACAGCTAGACGCTGGACACGCGGCAAGAGCTTTGCATATAAGTGCAAAAACTCTTGGCTGGAGTCACCGACATATAAACCTAATTGATGATGCAGCGCTCTCAAAACTCTTTGGCTTTGATGATGCCTTGCGTTTTAATGAGAATGAGCATGAGATAGCCGATATGTTGCTACTTATCACACCTTCTAACTACGAAGCAGATGTGGATTTCACACAGCTCTACAACGATGAAAAATTCAACTCTATTGCAAACGCAATCGCCTCAAACTATCAAAAATGGCCGCTTATAAGCGAAGTAGAACAGGCCACTTTTTCTGCACCTAGACAAAGAGAAAAAACGCAAGACATTGCTATCAAGCGACTTCCTTCAGCCGAAGCAAAAGATATCATTCTCAAACGCCGCAGTGCGCAGGTGATGGATGCGCATAACACACATATCTCTTATGAGAGTTTTTTTACTATGCTTCAGAGCACGCTTGAGAGTTTTGACGGTGCACAAAACGCAGTCAATCTTTTTATCTTTGTCCATGATGTAGCAACGCTAAAAGCAGGATTATATATGTTTGTTCGTAATGAAACGCAGCTTGATGCACTTAAAGATGCGATGCAAACAATATTTCTCTGGGAAAAGATAGATACAAATCTGTATGCACTCTCGTATGAAGATCTCAGAGAATATGCAAAAGCTTTCTCTTGTACTCAAAGTATCGCAAGTGATGGGGCTTTTAGTTTGGGGATGCTGAGTTCTTTTGCAGATGATCTGCTTCAAAACGGTCCGCATAGATATAAAGAGATGTATTGGGAGTGCGGAGCGATAGGGCAACAACTCTATCTTGAAGCGACTGCGTTTGGTCTGAGTGCTACGGGAATAGGATGTTTTTTAGATGATGCGATGCACCAGCTTTTGGGACTTCGTACAAATAAATTTCAATCACTCTACCACTTCACGGTAGGTCGAGGGCTCACAGATTCAAGACTCCTCACGCTCAAACCCTACGCGCAAAGAGACTAAAAAGAGTGCTTCATGAGCGCTCTTTAGCTAGGGCACGCTTCTATTTCACCCATATCTATCTTCGTTCCACCGCCTGAAATCATCTTCTCATTTTCACGGATCATTTTACCGTTGTGTGTAATAGAGTAAGAGATAGCTGTTGTATCACGAATCGTATTGATGGTCGAGCAATAAGTTTCTAACGAAGCCATAACCCAGCGTGCAGCCATCACATCATCTGCGTCTGAGTCAAATTTGTATTCTAAATGCAAAGTATTAAATTTTCTCGGCTGATCTTCATTTCTTACAACATCACCATCAATCACTAAATTAGAGACCGTTTTAGCTGCGTTTTTAGGCAAAAGTACCATATCTGTCGCACTGCAAGTAATGATACCCGCCAAAAAATACTCAACCGGAGAGATAGTCGGGCAGTCAATGATAAAAGAGCTTTTTTCAGTTTTTGCTTCAAATTTCATACCCTCTTGATGTGCTACAGATACTCTCATCATTACGCTCCTAAAAAGTTTTTGAAATATTCTAACTGCTCTTGTGTACGGATAGTTGCCGTTCCACCTGCAGATTTTCTTGCATTCATCGAGTGTTCAAGTTGTAAAAATGCTAAAACATCTTCGCTTATACGAGCATCAATCTCTTGAAGATATCCCAGTTCTATTTCACTGAGATCTATTTTGAGCTCTTCACTTTTTGCAACTGCTTTTCCTGTGATGAAGTGTGCTTCACGAAAAGGAATATCGCATTTTTGCACCAAATAATCAGCCAAATCTGTAGCGCTCAAGTGCCCAATTTTGGAAGCTTTTGCCATATTATGCGCTTTTACCTGCATAGTTTTTATAGCCTCTTTGAGGATTTCAAGTGATATCTCTGCAGTTTCAACTGCGTCAAAAACACCCTCTTTATCTTCTTGCGTATCTTTATTATAAGCAAGAGGAAGTCCTTTCATCACTGTCAAAAGTCCCATGAGCGAGCCATAAACGCGACCTGTTTTACCGCGCAGTAGTTCTGGAACATCAGGATTTTTCTTTTGTGGCATGATAGAAGAACCTGTAGAGTACTCATCACTGAGTTCTACAAAACCAAATTCATAACTCGACCACATTACAAGTTCTTCACTGAGGCGCGAGATATGCATCATCATTGTAGAGATATTAAAAAGTATTTCAAGAGCAAAATCTCTATCACTTACCGTATCAAGACAATTCACACTCGCACTCTCAAAACCTAAGAGTGAAGCAGTGTATTCTCTGTCGATATTGTGTGGTGTTCCTGCAAGCGCAGCACAGCCAAGAGGTGAGATATTGTTGCGTTTATGAGAACTCTCAAATCTCTCGATATCGCGTTTAAACATCGCAAGATAGGCACCAAGATGAAAGCCAAAGTTGATAGGCTGAGCATGTTGTAAGTGCGTCATACCTGGTAAAATCGTCTCCGTATGTTTTTGAGCTACAACTAATACTTCTGTCATAAGGAGTTTAATTGCCTCTACAATCTCAAGATTTTTTCTCAAAACATAACGGCGAAAATCAACTGCTACTTGATCATTTCTGCTTCGAGCAGTATGGAGTTTTTTACCTGCATCTCCGATTATAGCCGTCAGGCGCTTCTCAATCGCCATATGCAAATCTTCATCAGAGATTTTCCACTCAAAAGTACCTGCTTCTATTTCGCTAAGAACTTGTGCGAGTCCTGTTTCTATTTGAGAAAGTTCTTCTGCTGTTAAAATATTTTGCTTTGTTAACATTGTAGCATGCGCAAGTGAGCCCTCTATATCTTCACGATAAAGTTTTCTATCGAACATAATTGATGCGTTAAATGCATCTAAAAGAGATGAAGTACCTGCAGAAAAACGGCCTGACCACATTTTATCCATAATGATTTCCTTGCTTTTTAGTTTTAAGTATATGTTAGTAGTAAAAAAGTTTTGTATTTTATCTAAATATGTCTGGAGATGAAAGGGCTCGGAGGATTATAGATAGAAAAATCTATCTATAAAAGAGGAATATTTTAGGAAAAAAGCTTAATTACAAGCAGGAACATTTCCGCTGTCTTTAGCATATTCAACTAAGAATTGTTGCAAATGTTTTGACTTTTTCTCATAATTATTACCCTCAAAATATTCCCAAGAATCTTTTGCTTCTTTATTTTCTAAGTGTAACTCAGCTAATGGTTTGCCTTTTTTATCCATAAGTTTTTTCCACTCACGAATTGTCTTTTTAGCTATAAATCCCTGACCACCACTATGGCAACTCACACACTCTTTTACAAACATCTTTTGACCTTTGTAAATTGCTGCTTGAGAAGAAAGAGAAAAAAGAAAAAACATCGACACAAATATAAAAATAACTCTCTTCATTTAAACCCCTACGATAATTTCTGATTGATGGTACATTAGAAATTATTATACTTTGCTTATGTCACATTAAAATTATAAATTTATTACAAAAGTGAGACAAATAGGAATTTGTCTTAAAAAATCAGAGTTGATAATAAGCCTCTAGCTTCTCATCAAAGTCCCATATTCCTCTCTCTTTTAAAGAAGCTACAACACTTGGTGTACATGTAACATCATCAGGCCATTCACGCGTAAAGCCATCGAGATTATTCTTATTAGTCCCATCTACTCCAACGAGAGATTCTGTGATAAAAATATCTCTTTGTGCATCGATATTATTCGTGACTCTCCACACAAGCATGTAGCCATTGGAGATATCATTTTTTGCTTCATCGACAAATACAACGATACGCATAAACGCAGCGAGTGGGAGTAGTGCATCAAAATATTCGCGAACATTTTTTTGCTTTTGTATAGATATCACCGTAATAGGATTTGCCGTTCTTAACATAAACTGATTGAGGCCTTTTGCCTCAGGGAGGAGCTCTTTGACTTTAGCAAAAAGCGCTTCACTCGTTAAGATTTCAGGCGCTTCTACTCTCTTTGCTTGAGTCAAATCTATCCCTAATTTTCCGCCCACAAGAGTCTCTGGAGAAGAGTGATCCAGCGCATCTAAAATTCCCTCTGATATAAAAAGAGATTTTGGTGTAAAGCGGTTGAGTGCATAGGCGGAGATTGTCTCATAACTCTCAAGTTTTGGAGCGTTCTCATCAAAAAATATAGCATGTTTGACAAAACTCATCTGCCCTGCACCCCAAAACGCATGCATGAACTGTTTTGCATGTCCTTTATAAAGCGGTTGCATTTTGGCAAGGATAAGGTTGTGAAAGCCTGCGTTTTCTGGCATATGATAATCAAGTAAATCAGGAACTGTAGTTTTGAGCAAAGGAAAAAAGATCTTGCCTGTCGCCCAACCCATATACTTATCTTCCAAAGGCGGTTTCCCGACAACTGTTGCAAGATAAACTCTCTTCTTTTTCATAGTGATAGCACTCACTTCAAGGACTGGATAGTGCTCAGCCAAAGTGTAATAACCCGTATGATCCCCAAAAGGACCTTCTACTCGAAGTTCGGATGTATTCACCCAACCCTCAATGACATAGTCTACATCTTCTGGAATGTACAGAGGTGTTGTAAGAGATTTGACGAGCTTTGCCGGTTTTTTGGTTATAAGCCCATACATCAACAGCTCATTGACTCCATAAGGGAGTGGTGCTGTTGCACACCAAGTATAGAGAGGATTACCGCCGATAGCTATACTTACAGGCATTTTTTTACCTGCTTTTTGATATTGGTCAAAAAAGTGAGAACTATCTTTGTGTATCTGCCAGTGCATTCCAAGATGATTTTTATCATAGACTTGGAGTCTGTACATCCCAAGATTTACCATCTCACCGTCAAGACTTTGTGTATAGACCTGCCCCATAGTGATAAAGGGTCCGCCATCTTGCTCCCATGTAGTAAGTACAGGAATATCATACAGATTGATAGCACTCTCAAGATATTTCAGCTCTTGACAAGCGCCCTCACCATTGCGTTTTTTTGGAAAAATATTTTTAAGAGAGAAGAGCTCACCAGCCATGGCAAGTTTATTCATAAAACCGCTTGGTGGTTTCATATGAAGAAGTTTTGTAATCTCATCTGCCACAGACTCTATCGTTCTGCCAAAGAGAAGTTCACAACGTTTGTAAGAACCAAATACATTCATAAGTATCGGCTCTTCAAACGTTTTACCACTTTTACTATCGACTGCGTTTGTAAAGAGAAGGGCTTTACCTCCATCTTCTTTTTTTACCTCGGCGTAGGCCAAGTGCGGTATTTCAAGATAGATGTCAAGCAGATCATCTATGATTTTTAATTCATCGTTTTTTTTTAACAGCGCAATAGTTTTTTGCATATTATTTGCTTAGCATCATATTTTCAGCATCTTTAAGAAGCTCTCTCGCACCTCTTGCAATAAACTCATCCGCCATAGTACGGCCTATTGTTTTATAAAGATCTCGAGAAACTATCTTTGTATCTGTCAAAATTTTTGTTCCATCTGGGAGACCTAAGACAGCTTTGATCATAACATCATTATTTTCAAGCACAGTTGCACTCACACCGATTGGCACATGACATCCGCCCTCAAGTGTATCTACAAAGTCTCTTTCAATGGTTGTCTCTACTCTACTGAAATCATCTTCAAGTCTCGCAACTATCGCTAAAACTTCTTCATTGTCAATCGCTTCAATACCTAAAGCACCCTGTCCCATTGAAGGTATCATCTCATAAAGAGATATTGGGTAGACATGAGTAACACTCTCTACAAGACCAAGACGATTAATACCCGCAGCTGCTAAGATGATAGCGTCAAATTCACCCTCTTTGAGTTTTCTGATACGTGTATCTACGTTACCGCGAAGATCTTTGATGATCAAGTCAGGACGGAGTCTCTCTATCTGCATACGACGACGAAGGGATGAAGTACCGACAACTGCGCCTTGAGGAAGTGCTGCAATATCGGCATACTTTTCACTCAAAAGGGCATCCCTTACATCTTCTCTCTCAGTAATTGCAGCAAGTAGTAAGCCCTCAGGCATAACTGTTGGAACATCTTTGAGTGAGTGAACTGCTATATGTGCTTCACCACGCAGCATAGCCTCTTCAAGCTCTTTTAAAAAGAGACCTTTGCCCCCAATAGCTGCAAGCGGTCTATCTATGATCTTGTCTCCCGTTGTAACAATAACATTCAACTCAACTTCCATCCCTGGATTTTGTTCTTCTAATACAGCCTTAATATGATTTGACTGCCATAGGGCCAGTTGTGAGCCTCTCGTTGCTATTATTAATTTCTTCATTTTTACTCAGCCTTTAAATATTGTCTTTTAGATTTATCCATCTTCCCATCAAAAAAGATTGTAGGAGTTCCCTGAACCATCAACTCTTCTGAAAGATGCATATCGTACTCATACTGCTCTAGAACTTTTTTAGATGTCAAATCAGATGCTTTTACTTTTGTATTCATCGCTTTGTTAAATACTTCTAGGATTTTGTTGACATCTTTCTCATTTGGATTGATCTCAATTTTATAAAGTTCCAAAACAGCATCTTTTTTACCTTGCATTGTTGCAGCGATAGCAGCTTTTGTAAGTTCAACTGATGCTGGGTGGAGTGATGCAAGTGGGAAGTGGTAATAATACACTGCAAACATCGCAGGAGATTTTTTCATATCTTCAATGGCTGCAGGAACAAAACTTCTACAAAATGGACAAAGAGGATCTGAGAAGATAGCTACTTTATGTTTTGCGTTTGCGTTTCCATAGATAAGATTCTCTTTTTTGTACTGCGTTTCTTTAAACGCAGGAGAGACTGAATCTGCAAGATTTTCACCCGTTTTGATATCGACTAGTTCTTTTGTGATAAGTGTACCGTCTGTGAACCAAACCATCTTTTGTTTGATCTGTTTTGGCTCTGGCTGTGCTTTGAGTGTAGCATTAATACTTACGATCAATGATTCCCATCCACTCATGCCTTCAAGAGCATTTCTATCTACGACCTTCACTTCTAAAGCAGTGATATTTGGGTTGTTTTTAAATGATTTCTCTAAAAACTCTTCTACCTCTTTGTTGGTAGTTGCAGCGAAAAGCGCACTACTTAGAAGTGTGCTGAGTGTCAATAATTTCAACATCGATAACATCTGAATCCTTTTGTATAGTATTTTTTTTATAGTCTGTTTTATAACTTTCAGATTTTACATGAGTACGGTTAACAATCATACTCGTAAGAACACTAAACTGCAATAAAACGCCTAATAAATCTGTTAAAAAACCAGGAATGATAAGTAAAATTGCTCCAGCAAGTGTAAAAAGATTTAAGCGCTGAAACTCATTCATATCTATCTGGCGTGAAGCCATTGCGCGAACATTTTCGCTTAAAGTAGCTCTAAAGTTTGAGAGCAAAACCATACCCACGAGCGCACTCAAGATAATCTCTAAAAAAGTTGCAAGCCCGCCAATAGCTGAAGCTATATTGACAGAGACAAGCACTTCTAAAAAGAGATAGATCAAGAAATAAGGCATATTAAATAAGTTCCCTAATTTTTGTGACAAGTTCACTTGCGTTTACAGAGATTTTCTCATTTGTCGCTCTGACATAGATCTCCGCTAAGCCGCTCTCAAGTTCTTTACCGATGATAACAGTGTAAGGAAAACCTATAAGTTCTGCATCTTTCATCTTGAAGCCAAATCTCTCTTTACGGTCATCAAGCATCGTCTCGATACCAAGATTATTGAGGTTTGCATAGAGTTCTTCACCAAGAGCTACTTGCGCATCTTCTTTGATATTTGATACCATGATATTTACCATATATGGAGCGCTCTCTTTTGTCCATATACAGCCATTTTCATCATGATTTTGCTCGATAATAGCTGCAACAAGACGACTCACACCCATCCCGTATGTTCCCATAACAAATGGTTGTGCTTTGCCATTTTCATCCAAGAACTCTGCTTTGAGTGCTGCTGAATATGTTGTACCAAGTTTGAAGATATGCCCTACTTCGATCCCTTTTGTAAATGAGAGAGTACCATCGCAACGTGGACAACAATCTCCCTCATTTACCTCTGCGATATCATAAAAGTAGGCTGCTTCATCAAGAATTGAAAGGTCTACATTGACAAAGTGCTGGTCTGATTCATTTGCCCCACACACCATGCTTGTCGCACCTTTAAGCTCGATATCCATCACATGTTTTGCTTTGCTTTGATCGAGTGGTCCGATAAAACCAGGAATAAGACCAAGCTCTTGAAGCTCTTCTTCGCTGACATCAGTGATATCAAGTGCCCCTGCTGCGTTTAGTGCTTTAACCTCTTGAAGGTTGTCACTGCCACGAAGGAAATAGAGAACTATCTCACTATCTTCTTCATAAATTACTCTTTTTGCAACACATTTGATAGTGTAGTAAGGATCTATTTTGAAAAACGCAGCCAAATCATCTATAGTTTTTATCGCAGGTGTTTGAAATTTATTAAACGCACCCTCTGGGGCTTCAGGGAGATCTGTTCTTGGCGTGCGAATTGCCGCTTCGATATTGGCGCCATATTCGCATTTACTACAAATAGCGATAGTATCTTCTCCGCTTCCAGCGATTACCATAAGCTCTTTTGAACCACTGCCACCGATTGCGCCGCTGTCTGCTTCAACAATTCTAAAATCAAGTCCAAGTCTGATAAGAATTTTTTTATACGCTTCTTCCATCGCATCAAATTCTCTGTCCATATCTGCTTCATTTGCATGAAAACTATAGCCGTCTTTCATAATAAATTCACGTCCACGCATCAAACCAAAACGCGGTCTAGCCTCATCACGGAACTTTGTTTTTATCTGATACAAGTTCATAGGAAGTTGTTTATAGCTTGTCACACGATTGCGTACAAGATCCACCATCATCTCTTCATGTGTTGGTCCAAGAACAAAAAGGTTCTCTTTTCTATCTCTAAAACGCAATAACTCTTTTCCAAATTTTTCTATACGTCCACTCTCTGCCCAGAGATCTGCAGGTGTTACGAAGCTGAGCTCCACCTCTTGCGCACCTGCTTTGCTCATCTCTTCATTGATAACTTTTTCAATCTTTTTTATCACTCTTTTTCCAAGAGGCATATAGTTATAAAGTCCACTCGCAACTTGAGAAACAAATCCTGCACGGGATAAAAATATATGACTCGCTAAAGTCGCATCCGAGGGTGCTTCTTTTGTTGTTGGTATAAACGCTCTACTTCTTCTCACTTATTTCCCTTTATATTTATTTAAACGCAAAATAGGCAAAGCCTATCTTTGCTACGCTAGCCACTTGGGCTGCTAAAGCTTGCCTCGTTCGAGGCAGATAAATCACTATGTTAAACGCAAAATAGGCAAAGCCTATCTTTGCTACGCTGCCGCTTGGGCTACTAAAGCTTGCCTCGTTCGAGGCAGATAAATTATTGGTGTGTCAAAAATCCAAACGCACTGCTCATGCTTTCTGCATTGGATTCTTTTGAATTATTTCTCATATTTTCTATCATCTCGTGCAAAAATCTCTTGAGTGACTGCTCACACATCTTTTGTGCTTGCAACTGATACTCTTTTGGTATGTAACCATGCACAACAGCTCGATTGCTCTCGGTTTGTGCTGCGGCATATGCCTTGAGATAGATATCTTTTATCATTGGCTCGATATCAAGTGTATTGAGCCATTCAAAAAACTCAACAACTGCTCTACCTATAATACCGTGTGCCATTTTTGCAGCATCTTCTCTACATGAAAGATTTTCATCTACAATAACCTTCAAATCATCAATAACAAAGAGATGGATATTATCTTTATTGTTATGATGAATATCTCTTGGCAATGCTAAATCAAACCAATATCTTTCAAAACCACAACTCTGAATCATCTCATCCGTGATAATAGGGTCATGAGAAGAAGTTGCTGTAAATAAAATTTCAAATTCATTGATGGCATCTGGGAGTCTTGCAAAGTCCATGACTTTAGCACCACACTCACTCGCCAGTTTTTCAGCCTTGTGTTTCGTTCTATTCATAATATAGACATCAACACCTGCAGATATAAGATGCTTCGCACTGATTTCAGACATCTCTCCAATACCAATAATAAGTGCTTTTTTATCACTTAAAGTGTTCGTTACAGACTTGAGTTTTGCCACGGCGACACTTGCCATAGAGACAGGTTTGGAAGAGATGTCTGTTGCATTTCGTACTTTTGAAGCACATTTAAAGGCACTCTTGATAGCACGCGCAATTTTTTTGGAACTGTAGCCATTATCATAAGAAAATCGAAACGCATCTTTGAGCTGACCTGCTATCTGCGTTTCACCTACGACCATAGAGTCAAGCGAAGAGGCTACACTAAAAATATGATGGATAGCAGTACTATCATCAAAAATATCCGCACGCTCTTGTAACTCTTCAATGCTTATTCCTGAACGATTATTTAAAATTTTAAATATAAACTGCGTCGCTTCTTCAATATCGCTGCATGAAGAAAAAACTTCCATTCTGTTACATGTAGAGATAAGCATTGCTTCATTAATTGCCGAGCATGCTGTGAGTTTTTTTAAACAGCCATGTAAATCTGTTTCATCTGGATAGGAAAGTTTTTCGCGTATTTCAAGTGTAGAATTTTTATGAGAAAAACTGATATTTAAATAGTGCATTAGTAACTTCTTTGTATCATGGTTTCGAGTATTGCGATAAGTTCTTTATCGTCTGCAACTGCTTGCATTGCTTCATTGGATAATTTTTTTGCCAATTCAAAAGATTGCAAAATGCAGCCATGTTTGTGCATGCGTGCTTGTATCCACTGCGTTTGTTCTGTGTCTATTTTTTTGCCATGGAGTGAGAGTAGTTTTACTCTATCTTCTGCATCAAGCACTTGATAAAGATAGATGTATGGAAGTGTACATTTTCCTTCTACATAGTCATTCATAGCAGGTTTGCCAAGTGTTTCTTCATCGGAGGTGATATCCAAGATATCATCGATGATTTGAAAAGAGAGACCAAGATTTTTACCATAAACGCCATGTTTTTCTACATCTTTACCTGCAAGTTTTGCCGCGGCCATAGCTGCTGCTTCGATAAGTGTGGCTGTTTTGAGATAAAGCATACGCAGATATTTCTCTTCATCATCATTGAAACTATCTGCCATTTTGACATCTTGCATCTCACCTTTGGAGAGTGCTGTAACAGAAGATGCAACGATCTTTGCTATTGTTTTGTCAAAAGAGACAAGCTCAGTAAATGCTTTAGAGTAGAGAATATCTCCAAGCATCACAGCCGTTTTACTTCCCTGTGTTGCGTTTACAGAAACAGTACCACGACGTGTCATCGCATCATCAATAACATCATCATGTAAAAGACTTGCTGCGTGAATAAGCTCAACTATAGCTGCTAAAAGAGGAGCTTGGCTTGCATCAGGTGCTATTTTGAGAATAAGTTTAGCTCGAACTCTTTTCCCCCCAGAGAGAGTTGCAAAAAGACGACTCACCTCATCATAATCTATCTCTTGTATCAGTCTTGCGATTTCGCTCTCTACTCTTTGCATTCTCTCTCTTTATGCTTTATCTAAATATTTTAATTCTATCTGTAACTTCTCATCAGACAAAAGAAGCTCAAAAATAGCCTCTTTTGTCTCATGTTTAAACTCTTTAAATTTCACTAATACATAAGGCACATTGTAGCCATCAGCACCACGTCCCTTAAGTTCAACCCTAAAACTTTGGTTTTTATGGTTCAGATAGAGTACGTTTTGCGCCACTTTTCTATCATAAGACCTGTGTATTACAAGCCCTCCATTTGCATAGAGTGTCCAGCGAAATTTAAAAAGTTTTTCTATTGTGCCGTATTTTACAAGAATTTTTGTTTGTTCATCTTTTTTTAAGGCGATTTCTTTTACTTCTCTAAAATCATTTGCAAAAACGCCACTGATTCCAAAGATCAAAAGGATAAAAATCTGTACAACTATTTTCAATATTCTGTCTTTCGTTTTAAATAGGTCGGTTTCTATAATTATCTATCAATTCAAAAACTTTTTTCTCGACTTGCATCTCTAAATCTAGCAAAGATAAAGGAAGTTCAAAAGCTTCTATCTTCACAAAATCTTTGTATGTAACCAAAAGTGAATCAGCAAAGTCTCGTTCTAAAATCTCTTGAAGCTCTTCTTTGACAAAAGTGTGATGATCTTCAAAATAATTTTTATTGACAACTTCAGGTAAATACTTATCAAGTCTACCTGGTCTTGCAATCGCCGTTACAAGTGACATTTTATCACACTTGTCTTTAAGCGTAACTACTCTCTTAAAATCCAAATCCTCTTTAAGAATCACACACTCTTTCTCAGCCCAGACTCTCTCACGAAAAGGACCTGAAGGAAGACAGGCAGTATTGGGCGTTTTGACATCAATAAGCAAGTCAAGCTTTTTGATATTGTGTTTTGAATAGGCGTCATCAAGAAAGATGATTTTTGCGCCCATCTCTTTGGCTTTTTGTATCCCTGTAACTCTATCTTCACTGACAATGACGATTGCGTTTGGAACTTTGCGCGCATAGATCATCGCTTCATCACCGCTCATTGAGACATCACAAAGTATCTGCGTTTTGTCTTTGACGACGTGCATCCCTTGACTTGCTCTGCCATAACCGCGGAGGATGATAGCTGCGTTTTCATACTGCGCTGCAAGTGCACTCACAAGTGGCGTTTTTCCACTGCCGCCAACACTAAGATTTCCTACGCTGATGATATCAATTCCAAAATCCATTGGTGTTTTACTTTTGTATAAACTGTAGACGATGAGACAATAGAGCCAACTCAGAGGCAAAAGGCAGATTGAGAGAAGTTTTTGGAGGGGGCTTGGGTTGTAGAAATACTCTTCAACCCAGAAAACGAAAGCCTTTTTCACACGCGTGTTTTAGCTATCTTTTTGATTTTATCACAGATAAACGCAACTTCTTTATCATCAAGACTTGGATAGATAGGAAGTGATAAAACTTGCTGATACGTTCGAAGTGCCACTGGAAAATCATTAACACGAAGTGAGTATTTTGCTTTATAATAGCTCAAAAGGTGTAGAGGAATATAGTGAAGTCCCGCATCAATACCTGCGTTTTTGAGTTCAAGTGCAAAAGAGTCACGATTTTTATCAATCTTGATAATATAGAGAGCATATATATGTGCTTCATCACTTACTTGCGGAATAGTAATATGGGCAACACCACCGAGTGCTTCATTATAAACTTTTGCTATTGCACGGTGTCTTGCTATATTTTTATCCTGATCCCCAAGCTGTGCACGGATATAGGCTGCGTTTAGCTCACTCATCGAGTAGTCATTTCCGATATCAACAACATCATAGATATATTCCAAAGCGTCTTTATCTCTTACTATCGCATGGTTTGCAAGAAGTCTCGCTCTATCCATAATCTCTTCATCGTTTGTTACAAGCATACCGCCGTTGCAAACATTCTTTTTCAGGTGTGAAGAGAAGTTAAAGCAGGTAATATCAGCACCGCTTGAGCCTATTTTGTCACCTTTATATGTTGCTCCTAGAGCATGAGAAGCATCTTCTACGATTTTGACATCATAGATCTTTGACATAGAATAAACTCTCTCAAGATCAACACAAGAACCGCCAAGATGTGTGATGATAACAGCTTTGAGTTTTTTAGACTGATTGTCTTCAAGATAATTCTCAAGCAGGTCAAGATTGATATTAAAACTTTGTGCATCAATATCGATAAATACAGGCTCTGCATCAAAATGACGTACCACTTCAGGAATACTTGGATGTGCGTTTACAGAACATACAACTCTATCCCCGCGTTTGAGCTCAAGTGCGAGCATTGCTAAATGCAGTGCAGAAGTCCCGTGTGAAGTCGCAAGTGCAAAATCTGCACCGATATATGCAGCAAATTCACTCTCAAGTTCTTCAACTTGATTGATCTCTTCTCCGTCTAAAACATCACTCACATTTGAGTGTTCTTCTCGGCCGCTTATATATTTATTGAAAGGTATTTTCATCTGTTTTCCTTTATAAAGTTATATCTCTTGGATAATTAAAATCATGGTTCAAAGTTCTTGAAGTGAGCTTGGCGATAAGCGGCATTTTTCGCTTAAAGTGGTTGCGAAAAATTCTGCCGATAATCATATCAAGCATCTCTGCGTTTATGCCGCGCTCTACTATTGCATCACGAGAGAGTCTCTCTTCGACGTAAAGTTTGAGTGCCTCATCAAGTTTTGCGTATGTATAACCTAAATCCGCTTCATCACTCTGCCCATCCCACAAATCTGCAGAAGGAGCTTTATGAATGATACTTTTAGTGACACCTAAATACGTTGCAAGTTCGTAAACTTCACTTTTATACAAATCCCCTATCGGATTGAGTGCACTTGCAAGGTCACCATAAAGTGTCCCATAACCAAGCATAAGCTCGCTCTTGTTGCTTGTTCCTAGAACCAAAGCATTCTCTTTTGCAGAGATGTCAAAAATCGTAGACATCCGCATACGAGCAGAAAAATTTCCTTTACGAAGATTGTCCATGTCAGGGTGGAGTGCTTCATAGGCTTTGAGCATCGGCTCAATTGAGGCCGTGATACTTCTCATACCAAAATCCACACACAGCGCATCTGCATCATCAAGCGAATTTTGCGATGAATAGTGTGAAGGCATCTTCACACAAAGCAGGTCATCCCCATACACTTTATGCGCCAAAACTGCTACAACAGCAGAGTCAATACCACCACTGAGACCGATAACTACTTTTTTTATACCTGTCTTCTTCACTTCATTTTCTAAAAAAAGTTCCAAGTACTCAGATATCTGTTCATATTTACTCATAAATAGGGCAAACCTTTAAAAAACTTTAACAAAAAAAAGTATATCTAAATTTTGTAACAAATGATGACCTAAGTTAACAAACACTTTTCTTCGCCATAAAGTTGAGTTCAGAGCAGGAAAATCCGGCTTCTTTTCTTGCTTGTGTATTGAGATTTTTTGGACGTGCAAAACATTGCGGATAATATTTTTCGATAATTTCAAAATAGATATCACTAGAGAGATTCGCTTTTTCACAAGCGTATTGAAACCAGACATCACCTTTTTTGACATGATCTATCTCTTCTTCGAGTATGATATGTAGTGCTTGCATGATCTTCTCTAGCATCTCACTTTTTGGAAGTTTTCCTAGTTTTTCAAGTATCATCGGTGTTGCATCGAGTCCATTTGCTTCAAGGTATCTTGGGACGGCGGCCATGCGCTCTATAAGTGTCTGCGTTCTTTGACTCGCTTCAAAAAGTGCGTTATGGACTTCTATATCACCATACTCAGCTCCGAGTTCTTGCAAAAGTGCTTCAAGCATCAAGAAGTGGCGTATCTCATCATCCGCGACTTCAAGCCAGTCATCGTAATAGCTCTTTGGCAATCCTTGAAATCTATACGCTGCATCGAGTGCCAGATCAATAGCGCTGTACTCGATATGCGTAATAGCATGGAGCAGATTTATCTGTCCCTCTTTTGTTGTCAGATTACTGCGTTTAGGCACATCTTGAGGATGAACTATCTTGCATATTTCACTATAAGATGCTTCAAGAAACTCTTTGGCTGCGTAGTTCTCTTCAAACTTTACTTTTGCAGATTTGTACAGAGTATAAAAACATTCAAAGTGCTCGATCTTCTCACGGGGGTTTTTACTGCTAAGGATTAGCTCTAATTCTTTATAAAAATTCATAGTCGCATCATGCTATAATCACGCTAAAAAAGAGATTATATGCAGATTAAAGTTCAGCCTATGGGTCCGTATCAAACAAACTGTTACATAGCAACTATCGATGAAAAAGATTTCATCATCGACCCTGGTGTAAACGCAACGGCGTGGGTGATGCAAAATGTCACAAACCCTGTTGCGATACTCAACACTCATGGTCATTTTGATCATGTCTGGTCAAACGCAGAGTTACAAAAGAAGCTACATATTCCGCTCTACACGCCCCAAGGTGATGTAATACTTCTGAGTGAGAGCAGTTGGATGCCTGATCTTCCACCTTCGATTCCTGATTATATTGTCAAGGGAGATGAAGAGATTGATTTTGATGGGACAAAGGTAAAATTTCGTCACTTTCCAGGACACTGCCCAGGATGTTCTACGATAGAGATCGGTGATGTGATGTTTAGCGGGGATTTTATCTTTGAGCGTTCTATTGGAAGATATGATTTTCCCTACTCAAATGCAGAGGATATGAAAAAAAGTCTACAAAAATTTAAAACACTTGACTTTGATAAGGTTATCTATCCAGGTCATGGGAATAGAACAACTATCAAACAAGAGCAACAATACACAGACTACTGGATACAAAATATATAAACGCAAGGAATAAACGCAATGCAAAAAGACCACTTTGAAGTAAAATCACAAACTTGGGACGCAGGAAGTGAGAGAGTACATAGTACAAAAACAATTTCAGAAGCAATTTTGGAAAATTTCATCCTACATAAAGAGATGGATATTCTGGATTTTGGCGTAGGGACTGGACTTTTAGGTTTTGAAATAGCGCAACACGTACAAAAAGTTTATGGTGTGGACACGTCCAAAAGTATGCTTGAGAAACTCAGGGAAAAAAATACAGAAATGCTGAGTATCGAAGCGATTCATCAGGACATCATCCAAACGCCATTGCTACAAAGTTTTGACGGTTTAATAAGCTCTATGACACTCCATCACGTAGAAGACTTACATGCTTTTTTCACGACGATCAAAAATAATATCAAAGAAAACGGGTTTATTGCAATAGCAGATTTGGAGTCCGAAGATGGAACATTTCATTCAGATAATGAAGGTGTATTTCACTTTGGTTTTGACAAAAATACGCTTTGTGCACTTGTAGCTGAATGTGGATTTAAAGAAGTTGCGTTTGAACGTATTAACACTATCCAAAAACCTCATAGAGATTTTGGAGTATTTTTACTCAGAGCTACAAACGCTTAAATTACTATTGATCTTCATCATCTAAAAGATGGAGTCTAAGTATGTGTTTTTCAGTGATAACAGTCTTAAATTCGCCTTCAAAAACTTTGATATCATGAACGTGCCCTTCAACATGGACATTGCGTTTTCTGCCCTCTTTATGTCTCACTTTTGCTTTGAAAAGAACTTCATCGTGGATTTTGACAGGAGAGAGAAACTGGCAATCACTCGCGACTAAAACAACATTTGGTTCGTTTACCGCAGCCATCGCAGCATAATCCGCCGCGCTAAAGATAAAACCGCCATGCACAAGACCTACATTGTCCGCAAGCATTTCAGGCAGTGTTGTGAGTAAAACCTCGACATAACCGACTTCCATTTTTATGATTTCACCACTAAGCGCTTGATTGATTTGATTGTGCGTATTTAGCAGAACATCATCATGGCCTGACTTATAGTCATGTATTTCAAACTCTTCTTCTGTCTCGTCCATTACTTTCATTTTGTTTCCTTTATCAATTTCACATAGACTCTCGCCGGCGCTGGATATCCCTCCACCGTTTTACTCACATCATTTGGATCGAGAAAATCCTCTAGTGACTGCCCCTCTATCCACTCTGTCTTTCTCTGCTCACTCGCCTCTGTCACAGCAGTCTCTAGGACTTCAAAGGAACTAAAACCTGCGCGCATACACCAGTTTTTGAGTGCTCCGATAGTTGGGACAAAATAGATGTTTGGTATCTTCGAATACGAAGACTCAGGACAAAGACACATCTCCCCCTCACCTTCTATATAAAAAGTATCCAAAATCACTTCGCCTTCTTTATCCAGTCCACGGTAAAGCGACTTGAGCATCGACACAGGATCGCTTCTATGATATAAAACACCAAGACAAAAGATAGTGTCAAACTTCTCTTCGTAATATTCCAAGTGTTCAACACCTAAAAGTTCATAAACAATCTTACTCTTTACAAAATGGTTGATAAAATCAAACTGCGTTTTATACAAAGGAGATGGATCAAAACCGACTAAAAGTCTTGGAGCATCTTCTTGCATACGAAACATATAGTAACCATTGTTACACCCTATATCGGCTACACGCTTATCTTTTAAATTAAAATGGGGACGAAGCAGGTTATATTTGATATTACTCTTCCATTCTGTATCGATAAAAGTGTTACAAACTTCAAAAGGCCCTTTTCTCCAAGGCATCAAAACTCTTGCTACTTCATAGATATTTGCCTCATCTGCATCACCGCTAATTTTTACAACATCACCAAGTTCTACTCTGTATGCAACATCTTCTAAACGACCCAATGCCTCTCGAAGTGGAGCTATATTTTTCCAGCCCATCCACTTTTGTCTCTCAACTCTTAATTCTTCTAAATTCATTTTATGCTTTATCTATAGTAAATTTTACTATAATTGTACCCTAATAAACAGGGACACAAAAGTGCCCTCAAGGATTTTTTATGCGTTTAGAGAAAAAAGCTACCGTCGTTTCAACAAGTGTTGCAGGCTTACTTGTTATCATCAAAATGACAGTCGGTATTTTCAGCGGTTCTATCGCAGTTTTAGCTTCTGCCATCGACTCTTTTTTAGACCTTACTGTCTCACTCTTCAACTATTTTGCTCTTCACAACGCAGAAAAAGACCCTGATGATAATTTTCACTATGGAAGAGGCAAGATAGAACCGCTTGCTGCTGTTATTGAGGGCACTGTTATCTCCCTTTCTGCTCTCTTTATTCTTTATGAGGCACTTGGAAAAATAGCACACCAAAAACCGATGGAACATGTACAAGAGAGTATCATCGTCATGATTGTCTCTTTTGTTATCACTGCGTTTTTAGTAATGTTTCTCAACTATGTTGCAAAAAAAACAAAAAATATGGTTATCAAAGCAGATGCGCTTCACTACAAAACAGACCTTTTTTCAAACGGTGCAGTTTTGATGGCGCTCGCACTCATCTCTTATACTGGAGAGTATCTTATTGACCCTATTTTGGGTGTTGGTATCGCGATTTACATGATTTACTCTGCGTTTCCAATCATCAAAGAAGGTGTACTTATGCTCCTTGATGCTGCACTCTCACCAGAAGAGATAGCGAGTATTGAAGAGATTATAGAAAACGAACCTGTCATTACTGCTTATCATGACCTCAAAACAAGAGAGAGCGGCGCACATGTCTTTATCTCTGTGCATACAGTTTTCAATGTAAGCATCTCTCTTTACGATGCACACCTCATTTCAGACAGAGTAGAGGATAAAATACGTAAACTTTTTACAGATAAAAAAGCACATATACTCGTCCACATGGATCCTTATGATGATTCTAAAATAAATCTTGCTGAAGATGTTTACTAAGTCTGATTCAGTGTTCATTAACAGTTATACTATATACTTATAAAAAATATCAGGAGAACATATGAAACTACTACCTACTATCACATTATTAACTCTAAACGCAGCCCTGCTTTTAGCTTCATCAGAAGTTATCAAAGAAGAGAAGCTTGAGCAAATAGTAAAAACAGGTGATGCAAGTGCGAAAGTACTTCTCAAAACTTTAGGTTCAAACCTTGAAAAACATATGAAAAGCGGCGGTGTTATGGGTGCTTTTAACTTTTGTGCAGATGAAGCTTATCCTCTGACAGAAGGTGTCAATAAAGGGCTTGAAAAAGGCGTCAGTGTAAAACGCATTAGTCTCAAATACAGGAACCCTGCAAATGCACCAAAAGCAGATGAGATAGCTGTTCTTGAGTCACTAAACGCAATGAAAGCAAGCAATACTTTACCTGCATATATCGTAAAACAGACTGATGACAAAACTTTCAAATACTATAAACCATTAGTAATTGAAAAAGAAGCGTGTCTTAAATGTCATGGAAAAATAATGAAAGATTCTGAGCTTGGAAAAGCTCTTGGGGCAAGATACCCACTCGATACAGCAATCAACTACGAGATGAACGATCTTCGTGGTGCAGTCGTCGTAACTATCACCAAATAACAAATAAATAGAGTTCTTAAAGAACTCTATTTACTACTTCGCAAACACCACCGCTCGTAATTCCCTGATAACATTTACTTTTATCTCACCTGGGTACTGAACTTTTTGTTCTATCTCTAGCGCTATCTCTTTTGCTAAGAGAATAGACTCATCATCATTGACAAGTGTTGCGTTTACAATAACGCGTATTTCACGACCTGCGTTTATAGCGTATGCCTGCTTGACACCACTGTGTGTGGATGCTATCTCTTCTATCTCTGTGACACGTTTTAAGAAACTCTCTAATACTTCACGTCTTGCACCAGGACGAGCTGCTGAGAGTGCATCTGCTGCACAAACTGCGCCACACTCAATAGAGTTTATCTCTTCTTGTCCGTGGTGTGCGTAGATACCGTTAATAACGACACTATGTTCATTGTGTCTGTTACAAATCTCGGCACCCAAATCCACATGATTACCTTCGTGGTCATGCGTCAAAGCCTTACCGATATCATGCAGTAAACCTGCGCGTCTTGCAAGTGCAGCATCTCCACCCATCTCTGCGGCCATGATACCCGCTAAATGTGCGACTTCAAGCGTGTGCGCTAAAGCATTTTGTCCATAACTCGCACGGTATCTCAGACGTCCGATAAGCTTCATAAGATCAGGATGCATCACGCCGACATTGAGGTCTGCAACGATCTCTTCGCCTTCACTAAGGATCTTATCTTCAAATTCATCTGAGACTTTTTGAAAGATCTCTTCTATTCTTGCTGGCTGAATTCTTCCATCTTCTATCAAAAGCTGTAGCGTTTTTGTCGCTATTGCTCTACGGTAGAGGTTGAAACTGCTTACAAGTATCGCGTTTGGTGTATCATCTATGATAATATCAACACCCATCAAAGTCTCTAAAGCTTTGATATTACGTCCCTCTTTTCCTATAATACGGCCCTTGAGCTCGTCATTATCAAGGTGTACGAGGTTTGTCAGGCGCTCAGAAGCGAACTCTCCTGCAAAACGGCTTGTAGCCTGTGCAAGGATATAATTCGCTCTCTTTTTACCTTCTGTTCTCGCCTCATTTTCACAGCGTCGTACTATATGCGCTATCTCAGCGCGAGATTTTTCTTCTACTTTTTCAAGTAAAACTGAAACAGCTTCTTGCTGCGTCATACCTGCACTATGTTCGATTGTATGCAGGGCTTCGTCTATCTTCTCTTCATATCTTTTTTTGAGTGAATCGAGTGATTTTTCATTTCTTTGTAAATCCACTTTTCTGACTTTAAGCGCACTACTCTCTTCTTGAATTTTTTTCTCTTCAGTCTGCTTGTATCGCTTAAAGCTTTGCTCTTTTCGAACTACATCATCTTCTCTTTGGTGAAGGTCTTCTTTTGCTCGCTCTTTAGCACTTTCATAGTACTTTGTAGCCTCTAACTCCATCTCCCGAGATTTTAAACTTGCTTTTTGCAAAAGCACTTCAGCTTCACTCTCTATCGCTTTAGCTTTTGCTCTGGCTTGTTCTGTGTAGATATCAAAATTTGCACTAGTAATTTTTTTAGAAATTAAAAATCCAACAAGTCCGCTCACGATGGCGATTGAGCCACCAAGCAATAACTCGCTTAACATTTTATTTCCTTTTTTGAACTCTAGTTCTAGCTACCATTGTATGTTTTGGCGTCAATAATAAATCACATGCAATATCATAATCATCACATACTCTTTGTTTTGTGTAACAAAGTTCTGGCTGTACAAAAATTATATAAGGTCTTTTTTTTAACTTTGAGAAAAACCTGTCATACATCCCTTTTCCAAAACCAACCCTTTGAAAGTTCCCATCGACACCAACTGCCGGCACTATTGCTATATCAATTTTATTTATATTTCTTAATGTGTTTCCCGCTTCAAAAATACCAAATTTTTTTTCTTTTAGCGGTAACCTAAATGGTACCATCTTAAAACTTTCGCCTTCCATAAATGGGATAAAAACTTGCGTTTTTTGTCTCATTTTTGTGAGAGTTTTTGTTATGTTTACTTCAAATTTTAGCGGATAATAGAAAAGTATGCTTTTATTCTTGAAATCTTTAAGCGCATGCATAAGCCTTGCGTTTAGCTTCTTGTTTTTATAGAGTTGATTATGAGAGGAAGCTGTTTTTAGCTTTTGTAAACAATTTTCTCTAAATGTAGTTTTTGTAAGAGGCATATTAAATCTTTATCGCTATAATTTGACTCAATTTTACAATAAAAAGGTATCTATATGCATAAAAAAATAATATTATCTCTCATTTTGGTCTCTTCAATTTTTCTTCAAGGCTGTAATGACAAATCAGACGACAGTAGCGCAAACGCAGCCAATAGTATGGTAGCAGGCAACGAATATGTTTTAACAGATACTGATCTCAAACAGATCGTTGTCAAAAAGCAAGGAGATGGATATCTTGTTGAAGGTGCTGAAAATAAAATCGTGATTTTTGACATATTTGCGACTTGGTGTCCTCCATGCCAAGAATCAGCAGCAACAATCTCTGCACTTCAGGCTAAATACAAAGATAAAATCGTCGTTGTCGGTCTCACGATAGAAGATAAAATCTCTAATGACGATTTAGTTAAATTTAAAACAACATATAAAGCAAACTATTCTCTCGCAAACTCAGATCAAAACAGACGTCTTATCGATGAACTCGCAAAATCTTTAGAGCTTGGAGAGAGATTTCCTATTCCCGTCATGGCAATATACAAAGATGCAAAACTTATCAACCACTATTTGGGTGCTGTTGAAGAAGAATTTGTAGAGAGTGATATCAAAAAAGCTTTAGAAATATAAAGGCAGGAGATGTTTGGATTTTTAAAAAATTCTCTTAGTAAAACAGTCGAGGCTCTCAAAACAGTAGTCCCGAAGAAAAAAATTACATTTTCCAAAGAAGAGCTTGAGGGAATTTTACTCGAAGCTGACGTAGAATACGCACTTGTAGAAATCATCATCGGTGAGATCTATCAGGATAAAGTAACACGTGAGATTCTTCGCTCAAAACTTCTTGCTACACTTGCCTATACCTCTTATAAAGAGCCTGCGTTTAGCGCTCCTTTTGTCGAGCTTATCATCGGTGTCAATGGAGCAGGAAAAACGACAACGATCGCTAAACTTGCCCAAAGATACAAGAATGAAGGTAAGAAAGTAATCCTCGGAGCAGGAGATACTTTTCGCGCGGCTGCGATAGAGCAACTCACTCTGTGGGCAAAGAAGCTTGATATTCCTATCATCTCGTCTAAACAAGGTCACGACTCTTCAGCAGTTGCGTTTGATACAATAGACTCAGCAAAATCCAAAGGCTATGATCATGTTATCATCGATACAGCTGGTCGTCTTCACACGCAAACAAATCTTGCAAATGAGCTTAAAAAAATACATCGTATCTGCGATAAAGCACATCCAGGTTCTCCGCACAGAACGATACTTATTATCGATGGAACGCAGGGAAATTCTGCTATCGCTCAGGCAAAAGCCTTTAATGAAATGATCGGAATAGACGGTATCATCATCACAAAACTCGATGGCACAGCAAAAGGTGGTAGCATATTTAGTATCGCCTATGCGCTAGAACTGCCGATACTTTACGTAGGAACAGGAGAAAAACCTGAGAACCTCACACCCTTTGACAAATACGAGTTTGTCGATGGCCTCCTAGACGCTATCTTCGAAGAAGAAAAATAACTCTTATCCTCTGCTTCTCACAAACGCAGCGAAATCACTGCTCGTGAGTGGTTTGCTGTAGTAATATCCTTGTATCTCATTACAACCATTCGCACGTAAGAATTCTAACTGTTCAAGTGTCTCAACACCTTCTGCTATGGTTTGAATACCTAAACTTTTGGCCATATGGATAATCGTCGTTACAATGGCGCGGTCATCCTGATCAGAATGAATATCACGGATAAAGGACTGATCTATTTTGAGTTTATATATCTTGAATTTTTTAAGATACGAAAGCGAAGAGTAACCCGTACCAAAATCATCTATAGACATTCTGATATTTTGCTCATGCAACTTATCCATGACACTGATAACAGCTTTAGGATCATTCATAGTCACTGCTTCAGTGAGTTCGAGTTCTAAATATTCATGAGCTAATCCGACACTTTGCAGTATCTCTAGTATGTGCTCTGAAAAATTTGCTTGTTTAAATTGTACAGCAGACAAGTTTACAGCGACAATCATATCTTGGAGTCCTTCGTCTTGCCACTTTTTCATCTGCTTGATAGCAGTTTTGAGTACCCAATCACCTATTTTGATGATCTGACCACTCTCTTCAGCTATCGGGATAAATTCTCCTGGAGAGACCATACCAAAGAGAGGATGTTTCCAACGAAGCAGCGCTTCTGCACCGATGATGTTTTTCCCATCTACAGACAACTGCGGCTGATAATAGAGCTCAAATTCATCACGCTCTAAAGCATAACGAAGCCCATTGACGATATCAAGATTTCTTGAGAGATTTTCTTGCATCTGTTGTGTAAAAAAACTATAGCCATTGCGCCCTTCTTCTTTGACTCTATACATTGCGGTATCTGCGTTTTTAAGTAGAGTCTCCAAATCCATCCCGTCATTTGGATAGATTGCGATACCTATAGAAGGAGTCAGTGTAAGTTCATATTCTTCAATTAAGTTCACTCCTGAGACCGCTTCGATAATTTTTGTCGCGATGTTTATAGCCTGAGTAATGTCTGTATCTGGAAAGATAAGGATAAACTCATCCCCTCCAAGTCTAGAAACCATATCTTCACTGCGAAGAGCATTTTTGAGCCTCTGCGCTGTTTGTTTGAGTACTTCATCTCCGATGGAGTGTCCAAGAGAGTCATTAATATCTTTAAAGTGGTCCAGGTCTAAAAACATTATGGCTACAGATGTCTGCGTTCTCTTTGAATGTTCAAGAAGGTATTTTGCATGTTCACCAAAAAGTATACGGTTTGCAAGGCCTGTGAGCTGATCAAAGTGCGCCAAGTTGTCTATATGTTCTTGTGCACTTTTTTTCTCCGTAATATCCTCTTTGATAGCTACATAATTTGTGATTTTTCCACTCGTGGCTTTGACTGGAGAGATGATTGCAGACTCAATATAGATTTGGCCGTCTTTGCGTTTATTAATAAGCTCACCTTCCCAAGTGTTTCCCTTTTGAAGTGCTTCCCACATAACATCATATGTTTCTATAGGCGTCTTACTTGATTGCAATATACGGGGATTTTTTCCAAGGACCTCTTTAAGAGAATATCCGGTCACTGCTGAAAACTTTGCGTTTACATATTCTATATTACCATCGAGATCAGTTATGACGATGGAGTTAGGGCTTTGTTCAACTGCTAAAGAGAGTTTGATTAATGTCTCTAGCGTCTCTTTACGTTCAGTGATATCTTGGATAGTGCCTATCATCTCCTTGAGTGTGCCATCATCCTTATAACGGAGCTTGCCAAGTCCATGCATCCACCGTACAGCATTATCATTTTTACGCGTGATACGATATTCTTTGTCAAAGCTATTACCTTGAGCCATCACTTCATCTCGAAAGTATTTTATCATCATCTCTCGATCATCAGGGTGGATAATATCTATCCAATCATCATATGAGTAGAGAGCTTTCTCTTTTACGCCAAAAACTTGTATAAGTATTTCAGAAGCACTCCAATCGAGTGTTGTAAAATCAAAGATATAACTTCCTAGACCCGCTATATTTTGAGATTCTCGAAGGGTCTGTTCACTCTCTATTAGCTCTGATTTGGATTTTTCAAGCTCTATATAGGGGCTTTGAACAGTTGTCACAAAGATAGCTTTATAAACATAGGCGTAGGCGATGAGTTTATAAAGGTGTCCCATCAGATTATATGTATCCGTCACTTCCCCATAAAGAGTAAAGAAAAACTCACTCATAGCCATAATAGTAACTGCTGTAAAAAGTGAGACCACATCATAAGATTGTATTCTGCTCATACGTCGCCACAAAATAAGTGCAGTAGTAAGATTGAGAGCTATAATAAAATATTCTGCAGCACTCTTAAACGCAGTCAGACCACTTCCTTCAATGAAAGTTGCAGGAATCCAATCTTGATGAAAAAAAACTATCCAGTGAACACAAAGAATAAACAAAAAAACCATGGTGAGTAGGAAATAACGATTACTCAATCTTGATCTATGACTTATATGAAATAAAGCAAAAATCATCAACGCCATAGCAGCCAATAAGCGCCCTGCAAGCCAGAAATCGATAGCTTTCTCAACAGAATTCTCTGTTATATAATATGGCATTCCCTCATAAGAGAGGATATGAGAAACATCAAAAATAGCAACGCCAAAAAAAAGTATGCAGAGAAAGACGATATTGACAGAAATCTTCGCACGATAAGTATTCCAGCCAACGGCAAATATCAAAGAAGAAGTCACTACGGCAATTGTCTCAAGGATTGTATGTATAGGCAGATAATTTATTGTGAGTATATCTATACCAAAAGATGGGAATAAAGAGATTCCACTTAGCACAACAGCAAGTAAGAATATAATTAATAGACTTTTTTTTATCTCTCTCTGATAACTTGCATCGAGCTTTGACGTGAGTTTATTCATATTTATATCTTTTCCTAGTAGCTTTATTTTTATCATTATAACCTTTCCTTGTTTATTAATCTTAAAATATAAGGGTTAAAGTAGAAGTACAAAACTTATGCGCTATAAATATGACAATATGCCATATTACTTATGTTACACTATACAACACTATATACTCTCTTTACATATATAAAAAAGGCTCTTTCATGGCAAAGAAAAAAATACTTTTTGAGTGTCAACACTGTGGACTTACAACTCCAAAATGGATGGGAAAATGTACCAATTGTGGCTCATGGGACTCTTTTGTTGAACTTACAGAACACCAGCAAGAAGTTGTAAAACAGACAAAATCTAACTCCAGCGCAACAGCAAAAGCAATAAGTATCAATGATATCGTCGAAGATGAAATATACAGATACTCCTGTTTGGATGTAGAACTCGATGGCGTTTTAGGTGGTGGCGTCGTTCCGGGTTCGCTCACGCTTATCGGAGGAAGCCCTGGTGTTGGAAAATCCACCCTACTTCTAAAAATAGGTGCGAATATCGCTTCACTTGATAAAAATGTCCTCTATGTCACAGGTGAAGAGTCAGCAAGCCAAATAAAACTGCGCTCCAACAGACTCAAAGCCAATGTAGCCTCACTCTACCTTTTAAGTGAAATACGTCTTGAACAGGTTTTGGTTGAACTTGAAAATAGAAGTTATGAGTTTATCATCATTGACTCCATCCAAACACTCTACTCTGACAATATAGCTTCAGCTCCAGGTTCAGTCACGCAGGTGCGACAAATCACTTTTGAGCTTATGCGCATCGCCAAAGAGAAAAATATCGCTATTTTTATCATAGGTCATATCACAAAAGAGGGTTCAATCGCAGGGCCACGAGTGCTAGAGCACATGGTCGATACAGTTTTATACTTTGAGGGAGACTCTTCTCAAGAGCTTAGAATCCTTCGAGGATTTAAAAACCGTTTTGGACCCACAAGTGAGATAGGCGTCTATGAGATGAAATCCGAAGGACTTGTCTCTGCTACAGATGTATCTTCGCGTTTTTTCAACCGAAACTCTGAACAGCCAGGCTCTGCTTTGACTGTTATCATGGAAGGTTCACGCCCTATTATTCTTGAGGTTCAGGCACTTGTATCGGAGTCGCACACCTCAAATTCAAAACGCCAAGCGACTGGTTTTGACACAAATAGACTCAATATGCTTTTGGCACTCTTAGAGAGAAAACTTGAAATCCCGCTCTCAGGATATGATGTATTTATCAATATCACAGGCGGCATCAAGATAACAGAAACAGCGGCCGACCTTGCAATACTAGCCGCCATCATCAGCAGTTTTAGAGATCGTGCTATTTCCAAAGAGACTGTCTTTATCGGTGAGGTCTCTCTTGTCGGAGATGTAAGAGAGGTCTATGCACTCGATGCAAGACTCAAAGAAGCAAAGATGCAAAACATCAAAAAAGCCCTTGTTTCAAAAAAACCTATGACAAGCACAACTATCAAAACCTATGTGGTCGATGAAGTAACAAAACTTCTCGAGTGGTACTAAGATAAGGAGATTTAAAAACTCTTTTTATCTAAAGAGAGTATAATCACAAAATTTATTTTTAACAAAGGACTCATATATGGACGCTCAGTACAGAGGTGAAGAGAGATACTCAAAACTTTCCATTGCTTATCATGGCAAAGAAGAGGGAAAATTGGTTTGCTCTACAGTAGATAGAATTGTTGCAAAATACAAAATCAAACCAGAAACCTATACTTGTAATATTTCCGATGCCAAAGAAGTTCTTGTTATCGAGTACCATGATGATTTAGACCGTGAAGCAGGTCCAATTTTTGAAGAGATCATGAAAGAACTCAATATCGTAGGGTGTGACTAACACTTTTTTTTGCCATGAGGAATAAAATGAGCTTAGGAAAATACGCAAAAGGCAACAAACTCTTTAAAAAATACTTTAAAGAGAACAAGCTATCTCTACAAAATCTCGTTAAAAGTGGTCAATCCCCAAAAGCCCTATTCATTGGCTGTTCTGACTCAAGAGTCATTCCCGATTTGATGATACAAGCAAAGCCAGGAGATCTCTTTGTCCTACGAAATGTAGGCAATTTCGTTCCTCCGTATAAGCCTGATGAAGATTTTCATGCGACTGCTTCAGGTATAGAGTTCGCAGTAAGTGTTTTAGAAGTGGATGAAATCATAATCTGCGGCCATTCACACTGTGGCGCTTGTAAGTATCTTTATAAATCTTTGGACGATCCTTCTTTGGTTCATACAAAAAAATGGCTTGAACTTGGAAATATTCCAAAAAAACATGCCATTCTTGCGAATGGTTCAAATGTTGTAAGTGAAGAGTTGCTGCGTTTGACTGAAAAATTTTCTATCATTCACCAGATAGAAAACATTCTCACCTATCCAAATGTCAAAAAACGTTTTGAAAACGGAGAATTGCATATTCATGGTTGGTACTACAAGATTGAAGATGGAAATATCGACTATTATGATGCACCGAGTGGCTCATTTCTACCACTTAATGCCCTTTTGGATAAAGAAAACGATTCATAAAATTTAATATATTCCGATATACTAACGAACAAATAATTATATATTTTAAGGAAAAATTATGGCTGAAAAAGAAAAAACTGAACAAGAAAGTGCACCAGTAGAAAAAAAATCGAGTAATATGCTTATGATAATCATCATCGTTGTTTTGGTGCTTATTATAGTAATAGGTGCTCTTGTAGGTATGCTACTTATGGGTGGCGATGAGCCTATAGCACAAGAATCAACACCTCAAGTCAAAGAAAAATCTGTAAGTAAAACGCAGACTCGAAGTACAAATCCAGACGATGAAGACAACACAAGAGCACTCAGTGATATCGGAATACTCTATCCTTTGGACACTTTTACGGTGAATCTTAAAAGTGATGCAGGACGCAGATACCTCAAAGTAACGCTCTCGCTAGAGCTTGAGGGAAAAGAGCTCTCTCTAGAGCTTGATGCAAAATCACCTGTACTACGTGATAGAATCATCAGAATCTTGACTTCAAAAACACTTGAAGAGATCTCTTCGAAAAAAGGCAAACAGAAGATAGAGAACCAGATCATGGATACGCTAAACGCAATGATCTCTGATGGAAAAATCAATGGTATTTACTTTACTGAGTTTGTTATTCAGTAGATGATAGGTATAGACCTAGTAAAAATAACCCGTATGGATCGTTTAATCGAACGGTATGGTGACAAAGCACTTCATAAATTTCTCAACCATGATGAGATATCTCTCGTAAAGAACAATACAACTGCTTCTGGCTTTTATGCAGCTAAAGAAGCGTGTTCCAAAGCTTTGGGAGTTGGGATAGGCGCAGAGTGTAGTTTTTACGACATTACCATCCAAAAAACACCCAAAGGTGCGCCAGTATTAAAGCTATCAGAAAAGCTTTTAAATAATTTCAGTATAACTGATACAAGTGTATCAATTAGCCACCATGGCGAATACGCTATCGCCGTTGTCGCTATCGAGACGAAATAGTCTCAGCCGCCACCTACAAAGTCAAGTAATTCCAACTTATCACCATCATTGAGTATATAGACGTCCCACTGATCTTGTTTGACTATATTCATATTTACCGCCGCAGCCATAACTTTACCATTTAAAGCAAGTGCTTCTAACACTTCCAAAACCGTTGCGTTTTGGCTAAATTCTCTTGTTTCACCATTTATTATCAGTCTCATTTTTTTGCTCTTTCATATAATTTTAATACATCCATCACTGCCAAATCCTTCTTCTCAAGAGCAAATTCGTATGCTGTGTATCCAGATTTAGATTTGAGCGCCGGATTTGCGCCAACACTGAGGAGATACTCTACAACGATAGGATTTCCGCTAAACGCAGCTTGATGCAGAGGTGTAATACCCTCATCATTGGCAAGATTAAGATCCGCTCCACTCATTACCAAAAAACGCACAAGCTCTCTATTTTTCTTTTTTGTAGCAAGTATAAGCGGCGTATTTTGGCGATTATCTTGTGCGTTTACATCTGCACCTGCTTCAACAAGTATCATAGCCATCTTCAAGTCACTTTTTTTGATAGCAATGTGTAAGGGAGTAAGTCCCGCCGCTGTAACGACTTCTGTATTTGTTCCATTATAAAGCATTTTAGTGACATCTTCATAGTGTTCATAATATACATGGTTATGGAGTTCGCTTCTTCCATCGACTTCATCAGCCGATGTACTCAAAAAGAGTAGCGCTAAAAGGAGTATTTTTATCATTGAATCATCTTTATTTTATTTTGAAGCTAATGGTATCTTTTTTTCTTGAACATAGAACCAATATTTTTCACAAAGCTTTTTTGGTTCAAGAAAATATAACTTTTCAGCCTAAAAGATGGGCTAAAGATGCATCTATATCTTTATATTTAAAGACAAATCCTGCATCAAGTAGTGCTTTTGGATAGACCTCTTTTGATCCTGTCAAAACAGTAGAACCCTCTCCAAAAAGAAGTTTGAGGACAAATACCGGAAGCGGAAAAAATGTCGGTCTCTTGAGCACTTTTCCAAGCGCTTTTGTAAAAGTATAGTTTGAGACAGGCTGCGGCGCAGTTGCATTAAAAGTACCTGTAAGTTTATGCTCTATGACATATTTATAAATACCCATCAGATCTTCGATGTCTATCCAACTCGTCATCATCTTTCCATCTCCGATGATACCACCCAAGCCGAGTCTAAATGGTGGAAGCATCTGAGCGAGCGCTCCACCCTCACTTCCTAGTATCACCCCAAAACGCAGTATTGCAGTTGGCTTGACGCATCTCTTTGCTTCCTCTTCCCATGCCTTTGTCAAAGACGCCAAGAAGTCATCCCCATAGCCTTCAAATCTCTCATCAAACGCAGCTCCATCAGGATATGCACCGATTGCAGAAGTTGAGATAAGATACTTTACTTCACTTGCATTTATTGCGTTTACAAGGGTTCTTGTCGTATCTACACGAGAGCTGAGTAAGACTTTTTTATACGCTTCACTCCACTTTTTGATGATAGGCGCACCTGCGAGGTTGATGACGACATCCACCCCTTTGAGCTTACGTAGTATCTCATCTTCACTATCATCTCTGTGCAAGGCTACAAAATCTGTATAAATTTTTGTGATGTTCGAGCCGATAAAACCACTGACTCCGGTTATTGCTATTTTCATCTTACACCTCCATATTTTAAAGATTATACCGCTGATTTTTATACTTTGGTATCTTTTCTTTGTTGATTCAGAGTGTTGCTTTTACATTTTTAGGAATTGTAAGAGAAAAAGTCGTTCCAGCGTACTCTGCACCATCAAAAACTGTCTCATTTCTTTTACACTCAATCGTTCCGTGAAGATGTTTATCAAGGAGCGTTTTGACGATAAAAAGTCCAAGTCCCGTCCCCATCTCTTTTGTTGTAAAATAAGGCTCAAAGACTTTTTTTGCGATCTCTTCATCCATGCCGCCTGCATTATCAGAGATTTCTATACGTATATTTTCCTCTGTTGCTTCTAAATAAACCGATATCTTTTTTTGGTATTCATTGGCATTGTCAATACTGATAATCGCATCATTTGCATTGGCTACAAGATTGAGCAGTATCTGCTTTAATTCACTAGAAAAACTCTCAATATCAAATTTTTGAATCTCTTCTTTTGTGGCATCATTACATAAGGTAGGGATATCGTCTGCATTTTTACAATAGAGTTCAAACGCAATATTGTGCGCATTGAACTGTGCCCAGTAGAGATGACGAAGCTCTTCGATGGAGTCAATCACATTAAAAGATTTTTTGACATTTGTCTTGGAAAAAAAGTTTCTAAACTCATCAATAGTATCTGACATCAGATGCAACTGTTTCATGATTCCATCTTTTGATTTTGTGAAGTACTCACTATTGAGCTCGCCATATTTCTCAGCAGAGACCAAATCCTGAACTATCAATCCAATAGAGTTAAGAGGTTGACGCCATTGATGCGCGATAGCACTCAGCATCTCACCCATCGCAGCAAATTTTGATTGTTGCAGCAGCATCGCTTCTTGAGTTCTTTGTTTTTCCTGTGATTCTCTTAGTTGCGTGTAGTCTCTGATTGCACCGATAAAAAAGAGTTCACCGTCTTGTTGCATCTTCGTCACAGAAAGCGATATCGGAATCAATTTTTCGTATTTATCTACTGCATAAAGTTCTCTCTCTTCTCCTATCACCCTACTCTTTCCATCATCTTTATACCCCATTAAATAGCCATCGTGCGCACTATGATGAGGCTCTGGCACTAGAATTTTAATATTTTTCCCAAGAAGTTCTTCCTCCTTGTACGAAAAAAGTTTCTCAGCAGTAGAGTTGACTTTTTGTATGATGCCAAATCTATTGATGACAAACATTGCGTCAAAAGTATTGTCTAATATTTTGGAGATATAGTTTTGTGAACGTTCTAAGTTCTCTCTTTGTGTTTTAAGATTTTTTATAAATTTTATAACAAGTATCGCAAGCGGAATAAGTATGCCCAATAAGCCGATAAACATAAACGCAGCAACTTGCATAGCCTTATCAATCAAAAGCTGGCTCAGAGGAATTTTGGGCTCATAAATAGCCAGCATATGCTCATCATTGAAAAAATCTAACTTTTTCACAAAGAGATTATCAGAAATTTTTATCCCCTCAAAATCTCTTTTCAAATCCTTCTTCTCTCCAAAAAAGAGTTCCATTTTTTTACTTGGACTCTGATAACGTGACCATTTCCATTTATCATCGGGGTGTACGATAAAATATCCATCTGCATCAACCAGATAAAAATTGTTTAATGTTGTCTTTTGTAAATCATCCAACCAGTGTTCCATGCAGTAGTTGATGATGACCATTCCTACACGTTTTGTATCAACAAAAACAGGTGCAGCCATACGCAAAGTTGGTCGCCAAGGGATTTCGACGCTATCATGCTCTACATTGAGATCTAAAGATGAAAAATCAACTTCTCCTTTTTTAAGCTTGGAAAACTCTATAAAATAATCACGATCTGATTTGTCTTGTAACTCTTCTTGTGCAATTTGCACTATTTGATGTGAGGAAGTTCTGTCTACTCGGATTAGCTCATGCCCCTCAGTATCAAGAAGCCTAAGTTGCATGATGACCTCATGTCCTTTGACAAGATTCTCAAAAAAACTTTGTGAAGTTCCTAATAAAGATGCATCATGCGTATCTAAAAAATTCTCTACTGTATTTTGCTCTGAAATCATTCTGAGTAAAGTATCTTTATCGTCTTTAAAATCATCAAGTTTTTCTTCTATATTTGTATAACTCTGTTCTATTTTCTCTATCTCAGATGCATACAAGAACCTGTCCATTTTTACAATTAAAGCGATAGAGACAACAAAGGCAAATACAATCCCAAATACAAGAAGAATATAGTACTTTTTCATCTATCTTCCCTACTTATAGAGCTAACACTGTATCTTCGGGAAGGGGCGATGCTAATGGTTCTGAGATATAGTAGCCTTGAATCAAATCTATTCCAAGTTTTTCTACTTCATCGAAGATATCTTTATCTGCAACAAATTCTGCCACCGTTTGCATACCAAGCTGATGTGCAAAGCTCACTATGGAAGAGACTATTATTTTCGAGTTGGCATCTTTGGTAATAAAGCGAATCAGTGAGCCATCAATTTTAAGAATATCAATATCCAAACTTATGAGATAAGAGAAGTTAGAATAACCACTTCCAAAATCATCTATCGCACTGCGAATTCCATTCTCTTTTAAACGAACGATAACTTTTTTGAAAATATCAAAGTTATCTATACCTTCAGATTCTAAAACCTCGGCAACAACACGATTTTGCATACCATACTGTTTTACTTTTTCTATAAAATAGGTGATCGTTTCATCTTCGAGTAAATCTTCTATAGAAAAATTAATAGTCACTACTTCTTTTCTTACTGCAAATGTTTCACAAGCTTGGAGTATCATCGTTTTTGTGATCTCGCTATACAGGTTAGAGTGTTTTGCTATTTCTAAAAAGACAAAAGGAGAGACAACACTTCCATCTCTCTCCACTATACGAACCAAGGACTCATACTTTGTTATTTTCTTCTCACTACTATCGTAAATTGGCTGGAAGTAGGCTTTCACACGCTTTTCTTGCAAAGCTTCTTTTATTTTTTTCGTCCACTCAAAGTTCTTTTCATACTCTTTTTGTCTAGATGCAAGCTCATCAAACGTATAGAGAAAGTGCTTATTCTTTTTAGCATAATCAAGTGCGTCAAGTGCAGTTTCTAAAAGATGAAACTCTTGCTGCATTTTATACGCAATCGCGGATGTAAAATTTATCCCAAAAGATATCTCTTGATATTTAAATGGATATTTACCAATGAAATTATGTAAATCATGTGCGAATACTTCTAACTCTTCTCTTGCATCACCTGACTTAAGTATGGCAAACTCATCGGCAGAGATACGATAGACCTTTATATCTTGTATGGATGATGTACGCTCACAAATAATTTTTGAAAAATATATAAGAGCCTCATCACCAAGACTCACACCAAAGAGAAGATTTATCTCTTTAAAATGGTTGATATCAAAGACAATCAAGGTTGCATTTTTTTGACTTCTTATATCTTCTTGCAGTTTGATTCTGTTTGGAAGCTGTGTGAGTCTATCTGTTACTATCTGCGTTTGGAGTTCATTTTTCGCTAAGATAATAGCCGTAATGTCTGACTTTATGGAGATAAATTCTATGATATTATTGTGAGAATCTAGCAGTGGTGCAATAGTCGTCTCTACATAAAAATCTGTTCCGTCTTTTCTACGATTTTTGATAACACCCTGCCAAACTTGCTTATCTAAAATTTTGCTCCACAAGTGTTGATAAAAAGATTTTTTCACATCAGGATGACGTACAATATTATGTGATGAACCAATAAGTTCTTCTTTTGTATAGCCTGACAATTCACAAAAAGCATCATTCGTATAAGTAATTTTTCCTTTTTTATCTGTAATCGTTATATTTGTACTCAAATCAACAATATGTTTGTACTGTTTAAGTAAGATTTTTTGTTCTTCAAGTTCCTGCGTTTTTAATAATTCACTGGAAACAGTTTGAATTGTCTCTAATAACTTCTCGATGTCTACAGGCTTTGTTAAAAAATGATTTACTTTGAGATCAATAGATTTAATAAAATATTCTGATTCGCTAAACGCAGAGAGAACAATGATAGGAATGTCACCATAGAGTCTGCGAATAACAGCTATCATCTCCAAACCATTCATAGTCGGCATCTTAATATCTGTTATGATCATGTCTGGCTTAGAAGATTCTAGCGCAATCAGTGCTTCACAAGCAAGCTCATACGACTTTACTGTTTTTATTTCTCTGGATAAAATCCTCTCCAGCATACTCCGTAGCTCCACGTCATCTTCAACAAGCATCAAACTCACATCAAGCATTTTTTACCTTCTCCCTACTCTATTTATAGAGCTATTACTAAGCATTATATCAAAAAACAATATGCTTACTATAACGAACCTTTTCTGAAATAGAATCTAAGGAAGTGGCAAAAAAATTGCATTTTTCTTTCAATATTGCTCCAAAAGTTGCTAAAATATAAAAACAAAATTTTTATAAGGTGGCTATTATGGCAGAAATGTATTTTAATGACGATATCGACGAAGATGAGTATAGTGACGATCTAAACGAATATGAGGATACAGAAGACGAAGAACTCGACGAAGATGACTACTATGAAATGGACGACGAAGAAGAGAAAGAAGAAAACGACTACTGCGACTAAAATAGCAGTAGTCAAAAAAAACTAGGCACTCACAAAAAAAGTGTACTGTTTTTGTGCGTGATCTTCACCAAAGCCGATAACTGGCATCAGTGTATATGCATCTGAGATTTTCACGACTATTGCATACATCATCGTATCCATCGCTAAAGCATCTACAAACGCAAGTAACTCTTGCGTCGTAGCAGCTTCATCCAAAAATCCCAACTGTAACTCTTTGCGTTCATGATCAATTGACAAAGATGTGATAACTTTTTCCCCTGCGTTTTGAAAGTTTTTCTCTGCATCTTCTTTGAGAAGCATTGCCAAAAGTGTGTACTCAGTGGAGTTTTGTATATTTTCACGCATATCGTCTATCATATCAATGATATATTTCATTTTTTCTCCTTTAAAAAATCCAACACTTCTTCTGCATTTCCCTCAAATAAAATAGGCAAAGGGCTTTTTTTGAGCTGATAATCATACATAGGATCATAATACTCTTTGAGTAAAATCTCTATCCACTCCTTATGCCCCGCATCATCTTTGCTCTCAAAACTTTGCGCTAAAAGCGCTTTGATACTCAGATAACGCTCACTTCCTAGACGTTTTTGGATTCTATCTACACCTGCGTTTATATCTGCAAACCAGAGCTCTCGTCCCTCTTCTGCAAACGCAGCGATATACTCTTGCATCGCAGAAATAACATACTCTTCATAGGTGATTTCTACTCGCTCACACAGAGGTGTATGTAAAATGACAAGAGAACCTTTATTGAAGTTTTCAAAGATAGGCTTTGGGATATAGAGTCGTCCGATATTGTGGCTTTCATGTTCTATAACTAGATTTTTATACCCACTCATGTGATGTTGCAGCAATTTATAATAAAGTGCATTTTCAAAATCTATCTGTACAGGCTGAGGCGAGATCATTTTGCCAAAAGAAGAACCTCTATGTTTTGCAAGTCCCTCAAGATCGATAGCGTTCTCTATCTTGTGAAGGAGCAGCGTTTTACCAGAACCTGTTCGTCCGCCAATGATAATCGTCTTTGCGTTTGCTGTGATATCTTCTGCGTTTAGTGTCAAAAATCTGCGAAATGCCTTATAACCGCCTTTAAGTCTTGGGATAGTGATGCCCGCTTGGGCAAGCCAAGTCTGAGCGATACCTGATCTCTGTCCACCGCGAAAACAGTAGATATAGGCATCAGGATTTTGCTCTATAAACGCACTCCACTCACCTATTCTTTGGGCTTTCACCTTTTCATTGACAAGCTTTGTGCCGAGTTTTACAGCGGCTTCATTGCCCTCATTTTTATAGCATATCCCCACAAGACGTCTCTGTGCATCATCCAAAATAGCGATATTTTTGGCATGAGGAAACGCACCCTGCATAAATTCGACAGGAGCGCGTACATCGAGCAGAGGTCTATTTTCTCTTACAATAGAGAGAAAATCATCAATAAGTGAAAGCGTCATACAACTTCTATAAGATATTTACTTCGTGCGATCGTCTCACCGATAGCGCTAAGCTCTAAACCATGCGTAGAACATAAGGCAAGAAACGCAGCTACATTCTCTTTTTTGACAACACATAAAAGTCCACCTGAAGTCTGCGCATCACACAAAATATCCTGCCAATCGGCGCGCATTGGGCTGATATGATGACCGTAACTCTCAAAGTTTCTTTTCGTACCACCTGGAACACATCCCATCTCGAGATATTTTTTGACATTAGGCAAAATAGGAACAGCATCAAAATGCACACGCGCAGAGATATCACTGCTCTCGCAAATCTCGCTCAAATGTCCCAAAAGTCCAAATCCCGTCACATCTGTCAGTGCCGTAACACCTTCAAGCTGGGCAATTTCATAGCCTATTTTATTGAGCGTACACATCGCATCTATCGCTACATTGATATCTTCTTTGGCTATTTTGTCTTGTTTTTGTGCTGTTGTAAGGATGCCGATACCCAGAGCTTTTGTCAAAAAGAGCTCGCACCCCTCTGTCGCTGTATTATTTTGTTTGAGATTTTTGTTTTCTACCAAACCACTCACTGCAAGCCCAAAAATAGGCTCAGGAGAATCAATACTATGTCCGCCAGCAAGAGGAATCCCTGCCTCTTCACAGACTGAGCGCCCGCCATCGATAACTCTTTGTGCAACTTCTGCACTAAGTTTGTTGATTGGCCAGCCAAAGATTGCTATCGCCATAAGTGGTTTGCCACCCATCGCATAGATATCGCTAATTGCGTTTGTCGCAGCGATACGTCCAAAGGTAAAAGGATCATCGACGATAGGCATAAAGAAGTCTGTTGTACTCAAAAGAGAAGTGCCATTGCCAAGATCAAAACACGCAGCATCATCACGGCTTTCATTGCCAACAAGCAGTGCTGGATAGTGTATCTTCTCTCTTGAACTTTGAAGGATAGTATCTAAGAGTTTTGGGGAGATTTTACATCCACATCCTGCGCCGTGACTATATTGTGTTAATTTTACATCTTCCATGATCGACCTTTTTTTTTCTTATAATATCTAAAATATAATACGATAAAGATGCTATCATTTGCAAAAATCACACAAAAGAGCTTCAATTATGAAATATAAAAATATCTCGATCCCCAATTTTAAAGAACTGCAACTCAGCCATATCGTCTTAGATTACAACGGTACTTTGGCAAAAGACGGCATCCTCAAAGCAGAGCTAAAAGAGAGCCTTTATAAGCTCACAGCTGCGTTTAGTGTACATGTTATCACTGCCGATACCTTTGGCAGTGTGCAAACGCAGCTAGAGGGATTTGATCTCACGATAAAAGTGCTCAGCAGTGATGACCATACGAAGGAAAAAGCCGCATATATTCAAGAACTCGGTGCTGAAATTTGCCTTGCAGTAGGGAATGGAAATAATGATGCGCAGATGCTTAAAGAGGCTGCAATATCTATCGCACTTATAGGTGATGAAGGATGCAGTACAAAGGCTTTGATGCAGAGTGATATTGTCTGCAAAGAGATTGTGGATGCACTTGAACTCATCTTAAATGAGAAGCGTTTGATTGCCACTTTACGACAGTAATTTTGAGCCTATTATTCAGAGCTAATAAAGCGTGTGATTTATCGCTCACTCTCTTGTAAAAACGCTCTCCATCCACCATACGCACTTATCTCCTCTGCACCTTTGAGTGCGTCGCTCTCGCATAAAAAACCATACACACTGCTTCCATCTGCAAGTAAAACACTGCCTATACACAAAGGTGAGGCTATCTGAATCATAAATGCCCCAAAATTTTCAAGAGGCATACTCCATACTTCCAGCTCAAGAGTGCTTTGAGTATTTGTATCACGTACCATTCCTGGGCGTGGCGGCGTTTTCTCGGGTACATTAAAGAGTCTATATCCTTGTGCTGTAGAGGTCGCGCGTTCAAATGTCGCACCCAGTTCTGTGAGTTGATGATTGAGTGGCAAACCGCTCATGTGCGCACCGCATACGGCTATTTTTATCATCTTAGACATCTACACTCTCCTTGATATAGCGCGCTGCTATCTGCATCAGTTTTTTCTCTTCAAACGCAGCGCTAAAGAGTGTCACACCAAACGGCAGAGCATTTTTTCTAAAGCCCGCAGGCACAGCGTAGGCTGAGAAATCAAGCAGATTCATAAAGTTTGTATAGTAGCCAAGATTTGTGTTGCGTTGTATCGGGTCTGCGTTTACCTCATCTATAGTATAAATAGTCCCTGTTGTGGGCGTGAGTGCAAAATCTATATCTGCTAGTAAAAGTTCTGACTTGCGTTTATAGGCTTTGAGTTTATATTCGGCATTAAAATAATCCTCTGCACTTTTTGTTTTTCCAGAAGCGATAATCGTCTTTGTCACTTCCATAAAACTCTCAGGCTGATTCTCTATCATCTCTTTGACCGCGACATAGCGTTCCGTGACCCAAGGGCCATAATAGAGAAGATCCGCCGCGTCAAAGAGAGGTGAAAAATCTATCTCCACAGCCTCACCTCCTATGCGTTTGAAACTCTCCACAGCCTCTGCAAAAAGTGCTTCAGCTTCGCTATCTCCAAAAAACTTCAACTGCTCTTTTTGTGGCACTGCAAAAGTAAAACGAGAGAGTACGCTTGTCTCTCTCTTTGGCATCATGCGGCTATAAGCATCTTCCACGTCAAACGCAGCCGCAATAGCAAAAACCGCTTCTGCATCCTCAGTCGTGTTGGCAAAGATAGAAACGCAGTCAAGAGAGCGACACGCAGGAACAACGCCTGAGGTACTGAGCACCCCTTTTGAGGGTTTGAGGCCTACGAGATTGTTAAACGCAGCAGGCACACGGCCTGAACCTGCTGTATCAGTGCCGAGTGAAAACGCAGCCATTTCCAAAGCCACACTCACAGCACTCCCTGAGCTTGAACCGCCTGAGATATATTCTGGGTTGATACTGTTTTGACATGCGCCATAAGGTGAACGTGTACCGACAAGCCCTGTAGCAAACTGGTCGAGATTTGTTTTGCCAATTGGAATTGCCCCTGCGTTTATAAGCTCTTGCACAACATACGCGGATTTTTGTGGCGTATATGCAAATGCTGGACATGCCGCAGTTGTCGGGATGCCTGCTAAATCTATATTATCTTTAATGGCAAAAGGAATACCATACAGTGGCAGTGAGAGAACATCACAACCTTCAAGTCTTTGAAGATAAGGTTCTAACTCCTCATCGCTGAGTGTGCGAATCCATATAGGGTTTGCTGCGTTTGCATCTATACGCGTATGTATCTGCTGGATTAACTCTCTTGGAGTCAGGGTTTTATCAAGATAACTCTTTTGTAATGCTGCAATAGTCATATTTTTTCCTCTATTAAATTGTTGTTTGTGGCACTTCGTCATCTTTGGTGCGAAGTGCTTCTATAAGTGCTGCGGCAAGGATAAAAGCCCCGCCGATATATTCGTTCATCTCCATAATCTCACCTGCGATAAGTGTCGCTGAGACCACGGCTGTGATAAGTTCTAAAATGATGATGATAGAGGAGCGCCCTGCTTCCATGTGCGTGACACCCCACTGCGAACCGATATTTGCGATCAGCAGCCAAAAAAACGCATAGAGGACAACGCCCGTCCATACTTCGCCGGATAGAGTTTGAGGAAACGCTTCGACACCCATAAGCAATAAACTCCCTGACAAAAGTAAAGAGCCTCCGAACATCAGCGTTATCTTTGAACCTACAGGCACCTCTTGAGCCGCCCGAAAGACGAGGTTGTTCATCGCGAAAAATAGCCCCGAGAGCAAGGCGATAAGGTCTATCCACGAAGGAGGTGCGTCAAAGGCTTTGAAACCCCCAAGGATGACGAATGCACCAACAAGTGCCAGTGCAACACCCAGATATCTCCACCCATCAATAGACTCTTTTAAAAAGATACGCCCACCTAAAACGCCCCATAAAGGAAGCAGATAAAAGAGCACCATCACACGGATAACCTCTCCATAGATAAGCGCATAGGTAAACGCAAGGTTCGCGCCTCCGCCAAAGAGTATGATAAAAAACATCGCTTTTTTGTGTCGCAGCAGTACTTTTGTCTGTCGTAGCAGCAGTGGAAACAGGAGAAGACTTAAAAGCCCGTAAGCACAAAACGCAAGCACTAAGCCATCCACACCCAAAGAGTTGATATGTTTGAGCGGCAACCATGAAAGCCCCCACATAATCGAAGCTCCCATCAGTATTACAACCGGCATATTGAGTCTCATAATCTTTGTGCTCTTTAAAGCGGTTCAATTACAAAGAGTAATTTTCCCGCACTAATATTTTCACCCTCACTGCAGAGTACTTTTGTAATCTTCCCATGTTCAGGTGCTTCGATATCCACTTCCATCTTCATAGACTCAGCAATTGCGAGGACTTCACCCTCTTGTACAATATCTCCAAGCTTTGCGATAACCTTCCACATACTTCCCTGCACTGGAGATTCGACCGCTTCTTCATTGTCCAAAAGAGTGATGCGCTCCATATCTTGCACAAGTAGCTCAGCGCTCTCGCTATTAAAGTTTGCAAGACCTGTACGCTCCCACATATTTCTCTCTGCATCAAAAGCTTTTTGCTGCGTTTGTTTAAAAGATTTAATAGAGCTTTCATTTGTAGCTAAAAACTCTTTGTACTCTTTGAGATTAAAGCGGTTCTCTTCAATACGCAATTTAAAGCGTCCTCTTGGAAAATCTTCACGCATCTGATGCAACTCATCCGCACTTACTTCATAAAAACGTATCTGATCAAAAAAATTCAGCAGCCACGGCTTACCCTCTATAAAATCCTCCGTAGTACGGTATTTATTCCACATCTGAACCGTGCGACCGACGAACTGATAGCCACCAGGACCTTCCATACCATAAACACACATATACGCCCCGCCGATACCCACTGCGTTTTCAGGTGTCCATGTACGCGCTGGATTGTATTTTGTAGTGACGAGTCTATGACGCGGATCCAGCGGTGTTGCAACGGGTGCTCCAAGATAAACATCTCCAAGCCCCATCACAAGATAACTTGCATCAAAGAGGATTTTTTTTACATCTTCGATACTCTCAAGCCCATTGATACGGCGGATAAACTCGATATTACTCGGACACCAAGGCGCATCAGGGCGTACTGTTTTCATGTACTTATCTATTGCGATGCGCGTTGATTCATCATCCCATGAAAGTGGCAGATAGACTACACGCGTCGGGATATCTATCTCATCTACACAAGTAAGAGTGAGTTCTATCTCTTTGAGTCTCTCTATGAGCTCAGAGCGCTCACACACTTTTGGATCAAAATGCACTTGCAAAGAGCGGATACCTGGAGTGATATCGATAATACCATCCATATTTGCCTCTTTTAAAGCCTCCATGAGTACATGTACACGAAAACGCAGGTCAATATCAAGCTGCATTTCGCCGTACTCCACTAAAAGATTGCAATCGCCCGACTGACGAAAGACAATAGATGGCACACTCTCTTTTGCAGAATCGCTGTAGAGTATCGGTATGCCAAGAGCTTTAGGCGCTAAAAATCTTTGCTCATTATAGGTAGATAAAGTTGCCAGAGCCTCCTCTTGCGTTTGTATCATCTCTTGCGCTGTTTCATGTTCTATCGGGACAAACTTCACTTTGTCCCCTGCACGAAGCTGTCCCATTTTCCAAAGCTCTGCACTCACTATAGTGACAGGACAGACAAAACCGCCAAGACTCGGGCCATCAGGTCCAAGGATAACCGGCATATCCCCCGTAAAATCTACCGCACCTATTGCGTAGGCATTGTCATGGATGTTGGAAGGATGCAGACCTGCTTCGCCTCCATCCGTTCGTGCCCACTGCGGTTTTGGACCGATAAGACGCACACCCGTTCTATTTGAGTTGTAGTGAATCTCCCATGAAGTTGCAAAGAAACTCTTGATGTCACTATCTGTAAAAAAGTCAGGTGCCCCATGAGGCCCATAAAGTACGCCAATCTCCCAAGTGTTTGAGAGTGCTCTAAAGGGTACGACTGCTTCATAATGCGCTTCGCCCTCAATCATACTCTCCATGTGAATAACATCACCTGATAGGAGTGTACGCCCTGCATGACCGCCAAATTTGCCGAGAGTAAAAGTCGAGCGGCTTCCTAGATAAAGAGGAACATCCAGACCACCACGCACAGCCAAGTAGGTTCTAAAGCCCTTAGCGTTTACTTTTTTGAGCTTGAGAACACTGCCTGCGTTTACTGCAACTGCCCTGTTCATCTCTAGCGGCTCACCGTCCAAAGAAGCTTCTATCTCGGCGCCGCATAAGGCGATGACACTCTCACTATTAAAACGCAGGGTAGGACCGCTTATCGCTATCTCAAAACCTGCTGCGTTTTGTGCATTGCCCACAAGACGGTTGGCATAACGAAAAGAAAACGAATCAAAGGGACCTGAAGGAGGCACACCAATATCCCAATAGCCGCTGCGACCAGGAAAATCTTGAATCGTAGTCTGCGTTCCAGGAGTGAGAACATCGATACTTTTAGCCGTAAACTCAAAACTATTTAAAAACTTTGTCGTCTGCTTTGCGTTTTGAAATACTTCAGAGGAGACGATAGCACCAAGATACTTGAGGTTTGTCTCGATACCGTCTACTCTTGTCTGCGCTATTGCCTGTGTGATTTTTTCCAGTGCTTCTGTTCTATCATTGCCTTTGACTATCAGTTTTGCAATCATCGGGTCATAAAAAGAGGAGACTTCCAGACCTGTCTCTACAAAAGTGTCGCAGCGGATATCTTTTGCAAAGGCAACATTACTAAGCACTCCAGAGCTTGGCTGGAAATTTTTGGCTGGGTCTTCCGCATACACGCGCACTTGGATAGAGTGTCCTTTTGGCTTATGCTCATAACTGTAGAGTGCTGCGTTTGTTCCGTAGGCTTGGAGTATCATCCACTCAACCAAATCCACACCGCTTACCTCTTCGGTAATACCGTGTTCTACTTGGAGTCGTGTGTTTACTTCGAGAAAATAAAACGCGCCGCTTTGCGTGTCATAGACATACTCAACTGTTCCGGCCGAGAGATACGATACCGATGATGTCAAAGCTTTTGCACTCGCATAGAGTGCTTCTCTCGTTGCCTCGCTGATACCCATAGCAGGGGTCTCTTCGATCACTTTTTGATTTCTTCTTTGCACAGAGCAGTCACGATCACCCAAAACGCTTACATGCCCTTTGCCATCACCAAAGACTTGGACTTCGATATGTCTTGCGTTTGCTACATATTTTTCTAAAAACATCCCGCCATCTGAAAAGTTATTTTCACTCAGACGCTTTACAGAATCATAGGCATCACAAAGTGTAGTTTCATCATAACAAAGTTGCATACCGATACCGCCACCGCCTGCCGTGCTCTTGAGCATCACCGGATAGCCTATACGTTTTGCCTCTATTTTTGCCTCTTGCAAGTCAGAAAGTAGTGAAGAACCAGGAAGTAGAGGCACACCGCTTTGCTCTGCCAAAGCTCTTGCCGTATGTTTGAGCCCGAACTTTTGCATATGTTCGACTCTAGGACCGATAAAGACAATCCCAGCCTCTTCACACTCTTGGCTAAACGCAGCGTTTTCACTTAAAAAACCATACCCTGGGTGGATAGCCTCAGCGCCGCTTTTTTTTGCGATCTCTAAGATTTTTTTTCTATCAAGATAACTCTCGCTTGCGACTCCATGCCCGATATAGTGTGCTTCATCCGCCATAGAAACATGGAGTGAATCAATATCAGCTGCCGTGTATACTGCAACAGAGCCAATACCCATTTTTTTGAGCGTTTTTATCACACGACACGCTATTTCACCACGGTTTGCTATCAATACTTTACTAAACATCTCTTAATCCTTAAAATAGTATTGGGTCGTCCCAAATTGTTGCGTTTTACAGGTCGTCCTATAAAACGTAGAAGAGAAACTCTTTTGAGCTTTAAGAAAAATACTTTGGAAAGCGGTTTTTTCCCTCAAAAAATGGCATATCATGGTTTGGCCACAACTCAGCCTTCATCTGCAAGGAAAGTTCTTTTAACTTGCGAATACTCTCTATCGCTAACGCTTCATTATCCTGATAACATAAACCAGGAGCAATCTCAAAATCTAGATTTTCTTGTAGATCTGCTGCATCACCTGCAAGTAAAATCGGAGCACCCTTTGGCAACTCTATCAACATCGACATATGTCCTGCCGTGTGACCTGGAGTTTCAATAGCACGAACACCTGGAACCAGATCATATTCATGCTCAAATAGACGCCAGTTGATCGGACACGCAAAATCTTCTGCAAAATAAGCCTCATCCGCTAAAGCTTTAGCCGCTTCAAGCTCTTTTTTATGTACATGCACTTCAGCATGACACATCTCACACAATCCACCCGCATGGTCGAAATGAAGATGAGAACAAAACACAATATCCACATCCTCTTTTTGCAGACCAAGTTCAGCCAAACGATTTGGCAAACGTTGCTCTTCACTCATCTTTGGCGGACCAAAAGCAAAACCCTCATGTTCATAAAAATGTTTGCGTTTTGCTTCATCGGCAATCTTTGAATAGTCACAGCCGACATCGTATAAAATACGTCCGTTAGCCGTCTCGATGAGATAGGCAAGGATAGGTGCTTCAATAATTTTTCCTGCACCTATTCCTCTTGTTGAAAGTGTTTTTTCATAACGATGTGTTCCCGTTAAAATAGGCCAAAACTTTTTTACCTGTGTCATATTCTTTTCTCTATTCGTCCCAGACTATCATCTGAATCGGTGTCGGATTGTAGCCGTTACAAGGGTTGTTGAGCTGTGGACAGTTTGAGACAAGTACCAATGTATCCATCTCAGCACGCATCTCTACATAATCACCTGGCTTGGAGATACCATCTTCTATAGCCAAGTGTCCATCCTCTTCAACAGGGACGTTCATAAAAAAGTTGATATTGTTTGTCAAATCTTTTGGATTCATCTCCAACTCACCCACTGCAAAAAGATAGTTGTCTCTACAGCTGTGCATATACTTCTTGTCATAACCAAAACGCACCGTGTTACTCTCAGCACTACAGTGACCGCCGAGTGTATCGTGGTTACCACAGGTATCTTCAGTCATTATCATCAAGACATTATCATCACTTGAGAGTAGTTTTGTCCCTGTTGTAATGAAGATACTGCCCTGTTCACGCACCGTGTCACTCGCACTGTAGCGCTCTTCATGCTCATGCGCATTATAAAAGAGTGTATCGACTGCCTGACACCCTTCAAGGTCTACGATTCGAAGACTTTGACCTTTTTTGATGACCATGTGCCAAGGCACGCCCGCCGGGATTTTTTCATTGTATATTGCTTTAGTGATATCTTTTGCCATCTTTTTCTCCTTATGCGAAATAACGCGCGTTATTTTCGAAGCCTCTTTTTGCTTCGGCTGTAAAGTTCATACAAAAATCATCCTCTGTAAGTGGCTCTGCCTCATAGAGTGTCAGTTGTACTGGAGATGGATTGTAAGTGCCCTCTTCCATAACATGCGGTGTGTTTGAGAGAACGAGTAGGACATTCATCTCAGCACGCAGCTCTATATAGCTCTCTGGCAGTGCTCTCTTTGGAGAGAGAACCAATCTGCTCCCCTCTTTAACATCCACCTTTCTAAAAAGGTTCAAACATGTCACGATGTCGCGTTTACCCATGCCGTACTTGCCAAGTTCTATGAGAAAGTTTTCTCTATCACTCTTGTAGTAGCGGTTGCGAATATCGTTGAAACTGCCCTCGCCAAACTTCTCTTTGATAATTCTTGGATTACTCATCCCTGCAATCGTGTCCAAAAAGCCTTCTGTTGTATCTTCTGTAATAGAAAAAAGTATATGTCCAAGCTCAGAAAAAAGAAGTTTGCCTTTGCCTAAAAAAGCGTTCCACTGTATCTTTACTGTATCTGCTGAGTTATAACGCTCTGCAAGATTATCTGCATTATAAAAAAGTGCAGAGAGAGAACCTAAACCGTCCTCCGTAGTGATGCGTATCTTTTGACCTCTTTTGATGATCTTGGAATATTTTCCGCCACCTGGCAGCATCTCATCTAAAATTATTTTTTCTTTTTTCAGATTTTTATGTTCTGTTATCATTGTATCTCCTCATGTATTGATTGTTCTATCTCTTCTAAGAGCGCTTTTTGCGTTTTGCCTACTGGTATATCATAGGTAATCTGTGCACCATAAGCATTTGGGAACCTTGCATCCGTGTGGACTTTATCAAAGACCAAAAGACGTGTGCCAAGATAAAAACTCTCATGCAAATCATGTGTAACCATCACGATAGTAAGATTGTTTTTTCTCCATAAACTCAGTATCAGCTCATGCATGTCCGCACGAATACCAGGATCGAGTGCCCCAAAAGGCTCATCTAACAGCAGTATCTTGGGGTTTTTTACCAAAGACTGCGCGATAGAGAGACGCTGTTGCATACCGCCTGAGAGCGCACTTGGATATTTCTCTGCTGCATCTGCCATGCCGACAGCCTCAAGCATATCCATAGCTCTCTCTTTGGCGCGAGTTCTTTGTTTGCCAAAGAGTCTTCCAAAAAATTTGGACTCTTCAAGTTCGATGCCAAGCATCACATTTTCTAAAACACTCAAATGAGGAAAGACAGAATATCTCTGAAATACTATCCCTCTCTCAACTCCAGGCTCACTTGGAAAAGCTTTGCCCTCAAGCAAAAATGTGCCGCGGCTCGGACTCTCTTGACCCAAAAGCATCTTTAAAAAAGTGGTCTTGCCACAGCCTGAAGGTCCAACAAGGGTACAAAACTCACCCTCTTTTATCTCTAGGTTTATGTTTTCTAAAACAACATTATCGCCATAAGATTTCCACAGTTTTTTTATCGTAACAAGGCTCATTTGCTGCCTCCGTTCACCGCATACCACGGGTACATTTTATAGGTCACTTTTTTGAGCAAATAATCAAATAAAAATGCAAACAGTGTTATCCAGACCACATACGGCAAGATCACATCCATTGAGAGATAACGACGCACTAAAAATATTCTATATCCCAAACCGTCTGTCGCGGCTATCGCTTCAGCAGAGATAAGAAATATCCATGCAGTACCAAGTGTCAGTCTCACCCCATCAAGTAGTCTTGGCATGATTTGAGGCAAGATGATACGCACAACTATAGTCCAGCTAGAAGCACCCAAAGTCTGTGCTTTGATAAGCTGTTCTTCTGGAATCTCTAGAACACGTTGTTGCAAATCGCGAACTAATAAAGGGGTAACTCCTATGACGATGAGAGCTACTTTAGCCATCTCACCCATACCAAAGACAATGAATAAAATGGGCAAAACAGCCATTGGTGGCACCATAGAAAACGCAGCCACAAACGGCGACAATCCTGAACGTACGTAAGGTATCAAACCCAGTGGAATTGCCATCAGCAGTGCCAGTACGGCGCTAATAAAAATACCAAGTCCAAGACGCTCTAGTGAAGAGCGAGTATCCTCTATAAAGAGTATCTCTCCCGTTCTCGCACTTGGAGTGAACGCCATACGATCGATCGCTGAGACAAAACTTGACAATGAGGGTAAAAGCTTATCATTTGGATTTTCTGCTAGTCTTGCATCGGATGCAAAAAGATAGAGTATCGCTATCAAGACAAAGGGCAGCAATCCCAGATAAAGCGCCGTCAATTTTGACGGCTTTTGATTCATAAGGCGTTTCATGGGTGTACCTTAAAGGCTCCCCTCTTTGGCCATATTAACATAGGTATCGATAAAACGCAGCTTGATGTTCTTTTTATCACCTAATGTTTTTCCGTTTGGAAACTCCATCCCTATAAAACCTGCATCAGGTGCACCTTCTCCAAGAAGTCCGTGTGCAAATGAGAACTCGCTCACTTTTTGCATCGTCTTAGGAAGCGCGCTGCTTTGTGCAAAAGTCAAAGCTTCAGCAGGTGTGTAGAACATCATCGTAGAAGCAAGTTGACTTTTGTAACCTGCTAAATCAGTTCCTGAGGCTTTTGCCATAAACTCTAAAGCTTTTGTGTCACCTTTTTGCATAAGTGCCATAATCTCAAACCATGCACCTGTGAGTGCTTTTGCAAGTTTAGGATTGTCTTTTAAAGTATCTGTATGAACTACAAGCATATCGATGATCTCACCTGGAATCTTGCTTGAGTCAAATACGAGATTTGCATTTTTCATAGATGTAAGTTCGCTGAGTTGTGGGTTCCACGTAGTCACGGCAGTGACCTCTTTTGAGCTAAACGCAGCGACGATGTCTGCATCTGAAGTGTTCACGACTTTAACATCTCTCTCAAGCATACCAACACTCTCAAGTCCACGTGCAAGAAGATAGTGAGATACTGAAAGTTCGACGAGATTGACATCTTGACCTTTGATATCTGCGAGGCTTTTTTTACCCTTTAAGATGATCCCGTCATTTCCGTTTGAGAAGTCACCCATGATAAGTGCAGTAGAGTCAACGCCTCCCGCAGCAGGGATAGTGAGTGCATCCATATTTGTCATCAGACAGCCATCAAACTTCCCTGCTGTATATTGATTGATAGATTCGATATAGTCATTGACCTGAACCATCTCGATCTTTATGCCATATTTTTTAGCCCACTTATCGACGATACCTTGGTTTTGAGCATAATCCCATGGCATCCAGCCGACGTAGATCGTCCATGAAACTTGAAATTTATCTTTAACCTCAGCCATAAGTGATGATGAACCAAAAGTGGCAACGAGCGCTGTGGCAACTAACAATTTAGATGTAGATTTGAAAAAAGGCAACATGAAGAACTCCTGAGTAGATTTAAAATAAACACACCAAGAGGTTGAGAACCTCCCGGGCTTTTATCCCTCCGTGTAACCTCTACTCATGAGGTTGATAACTCTCGGACCAGACATAGAATGACTCTATCGGAACCCTAGCTATCTATTGAATATATTGAGGATGTCAACCTCATGATATGTTTTATGAAAGTATTGTAACACACGCTCATTTTATTTTACGCAGCTAAATGATTAAATTTTAATCATTTATTGGGTGCTCTTTCTTTTGCTTCTTTTTTGGGATGATACTCACCGAACAGGTCATTCCAGCAACAAGAGTGAAGCCTTCTGGGACACTATCGATATGAATCCTCACAGGGATACGCTGTGCCAAACGCACCCAAGTAAAGGTCGGATTGACATTTGCCAGGAGTCTTTGATCGGTCACGTTATCTCTATCGGAGATACCGCTCGCGATACTTTCGATATGCCCTTTGACAATATAATCCGTTCCAAGCATATACATCTTCGCCTCGTCTCCCTCATGCAAGAGAGAGAGTTTATTCTCTTCAAAATATCCATAAACCCAATAAGAGTCTTTTTTGATCATCGCAATATGGCTCTCGCCTCTATCCAAATAATCCCCTTTACGTAAGAGAAGATTACTCACCCAACCATCACACGGTGCTTTAATACTTGCGCGTTCCAAATCAAGCTCTGCTGTTTCTACCTGCACCAATGTCTCTTCATATTGCGCTTTTGCTACAGCGACTTCAAGCTCTGCATCATTGCGATTTTCTTGAGAGAGCACTTCATCGCTGAGTCCAGCACGTCGCATATGTTGATTACGTCGCATCTCATATTGAGCTTTTCTTGTCTGACTTACCGCCTTCGCGTCAGCCAAAGCGTGTTCAAACCTTAGTTTGTCGATTTCAAAGAGTAGATCACCCTCTTTGACAAACTGATTATCAACAATGGCGACTTTACTTACAAGACCGCTCACATCTGGTGCTATCATCACGACTTCAGCACGGACACGTCCATCCCGTGTCCAAGAGCTGTTCATATAGTTGTTCCATAGTTTAAGCCCTAGAAATAGTGCAAGACCAACGACACTCAGGGTAATCAAATAACGTAAAATTTTAGAAAATGTGTTCTTCATAGCTTCCTCAATGATAAATATATAAACATGGTAAAGTAAAAAAACAGACAAAAAGAGCCATTTTAAACAATCCAGGATGCCAAACATGGCGATAAAGCCCAGTTTGAGCGATGATACTATCCAGAGTAACCTGCAAGATAGCGACAACAACAAAAATAGGTAAAAGTGTAGGCATCTGAATACCGTACACAGTAATGTCTAACGGCATGAATCCTCCTTGATGATAGGGATGGCAACTCTGCTTAAGAGAATAGTCTTAATGAGTGAGAGTTGCGCGATGATATGCAGCTCTTGTTTTTGCACACCTTGTAAAGATTGTATTGAGCCTGTCAATGACTCCAGCAAGCTTTGGAGTAAAGCGTCACTAGGCGTTTGAAAATAGTGTCTCATCTTCTCTAGTGTCTCATTGAGCATAGTAAACTCTCCCCCGAGTCGGTTCATATTTTTTCTGATTCTCATGATAGCACCGCCGATTTCCAAGGTTGCTAGCAACCACTCATACATAAGACGGCTTGAGCGGACATTGAGTCTTCCTTGGGTTGAGAACTGCTGTATCATATCGCGACCAAGGCTCTCCAAGGAAGCTCTTTGGAGATTCAGAGGGGCATTGCACAGATAGACAATCTGTCCACGCAAAACTTTAGCCACCCTTTGTTGTGATAGCGAACAAGACCAAAAGTTGACGAGAATATACGCCGCACCTGCAAAACTCACTCCAAGCAAAGAAGCAACTGTCGTCTCTAAAAAAATGGTTGGATCAATCTTGTAGTAGAGATCAAAAGAGCTCTGCGACATAAATAAAAAGACAAATCCCAAAGAAAATCCTGACCATTTTGGCTTGGTAGTCATCCAACCGACAAAGGCAAAAACGGGTGCCATGACAAGGCCGAGCGTATAGACATCTGTAGTAAGCTCTGGTACGATATAAAAATTATACAAAGCAGCGACCATCGCCGCACTCACAGCACCTTTTAAAAAGTTCATCACCGCGTCCAAAGGTCTTGGAAGTGTACCAATCAAAAGACCGATAACAACTGCCATCGTAATCGTAATCGTCCCATACTTCCAACTACTCAGCAACCAAAACGCCATCGTAACAAGTAACACACCGCTTCCTCGAAGTGCTGCAAGGGCTACAAGCACGTTATCTGTATGGGTTTTAAAACGTACAACACGATTGAGCTCTTTAGTCGTCTTGCCTGAACTTTTGAGTTTGACAAAGGCTTCGTAACTACTTGCATAGATATAAAACTCCTCCACAACTCTTGTGATAAGATAGCCTGCCGAACGAAACGCATCATTTTCATCGCTCCCATAATCAATCTCAAAACGCTCTTGTTGCTCCTCTAAACGCAGGGGCATACTCTCTTTTAACTCCTTGAGCTGATGGATCATATGATTAAAACTCTCTTCATCAAGATAAGAAACATTTTGTACTATTGCGACAAGAGGAGTATACAGTTCTTGCAAAGAGTCTATCGTTTTGCTAGATGCACGTAACTCTATATCCACGATAATCTTTTTGAGTGAATGAAAAGTTGTTGAGAGATGCATAAACTCTAAGTTCAACTGCTCCAAATAGAGTCTGTTTCTTTTGTCCGTAGCACTCTCAAACGCACTATTTACAGCGATAGTATGGACACCGACAACGCCACTTGAAAAGTTTACTGCATCTTCATCTTTGGTATCCTGCACCCCAAAGAGAGACTCTGCACTTCTGAGTGACTTCAGAACATTCTCAAACCTTTCTCTCTCGCTACTTAGCAGTGAATCGGAGAGCTTTCTAGGAAAGAGCACTTCACTCACAACTGTCGCACAGAGTATCCCGACCATCACCTCCGAAAAACGCGAGGTTGCGATATGAAATATCTCCATCGGCTGCTCAATCACTGGAAGTGCCACGATACAAAGTGTGTATCCTGCCAAAACAAAGCCATAGGATTGAAAATTTCTATACTTGACTCCAGCGGCAGTTGTCATACCGATCCAGATGGCGAAAAAAGCAATAAACCAATGCGGATCTTGGGCAAATGCTCCAACCATCAACAAAGAGACAATGACACCTGCAATCGTCCCAAGAACTCGGTAATAACTTTTGGAAAAGACCAGACCACTTTGTGGCTGCATCACGATAAAGGTGGTAAAAATAGCCGTTCTAGGATCAGGCAAAGTCAGCATCATAGAGATCAACATCGCAAACAAAGCAGCGATAGTCGCCTTTGCCATATAGATAAGCGTCGGTGCATCTTTGAGCGTCCACTCCCGAAATGCGCTTTTGAGAAGATAGAGCAAAGATCGATTCCAATAGAGCAGTTTAGTGAGTGACATTATTGTCCTCATAACCGCCACCAAGAGCCTTAATGAGGCGAATTTCTAAGATAGCTTTTGCATCATGCAGTGTAATACTATTGAGATGCGTTTGCGTCAGCTCTCTTTTGGCTTGGAGGTATGGTACTTTATTGGTCACACCTGCGACAAATCTCTTCTGTGCTATCTCTACATTGAGATGCTGTGCGTGCATCTCCTCTTCATGTAGGAGTAACTCTGAGTCTAAAATCCTTGATTGATTGAGCGTTGCTACAACTTCATTGGCTGCTTTTATCACGACGCCGTTATAGTCATGAACAGAGCTGTTGTAGTCACTGCTGCGCTCTGAGAGATTTGCCTTGCGCTCTCCACCGTCAAAAAGTGGCAAAGAAAAAGCGACTCCCGTGGATGGAACAAAAGAGCTGCGTCCAAGAAATTTGTCCAGATCAAAAGAGATAAAACCAAGTACACCCGAGAGGCTGATATTTGGATAAAACTGCGCTTTTGCATTTTCAATATTTTGCTCTTTACTGAGCACGATATATTTTTGTACTGTGATATCTGATCTATGCGCGATAAGATTTAAGAGGATCTCTTTTGGCAAAGGCGCTTTGAAATTTTGTATACTTGGTGCAGTCCACTTTTGTACGAGCGAGGGCATAAAGCCTCCGAGTATTGCAATACTCTCTTTTTTTCCTTCGATAGAGCGTTTCATCGCTTCTATCGCTTGGTCAACTTTTGCCATCTCAGAGCTATTACTATTGAGCGCTCTTGCATCAGAGAGTCCATTTCTCAGATTTGCAAGAGAGATATAGCGCTCCTGCGTCAGCAACTCTTTTAATTCATGAAGTATCTCTATTCTCTCTTCATCAAAATGCCATGAGAGATAGATCTCACAGATCGCAGTAGAGAGAAAAAGTTTCATCTCATCTATAGTAGCTTTTTGCGCCATTGCACTGTATTTCGCAGAGAGGATTCTCGAAGCTCTTGCGTTCCAAAAATCAAAATCATAGTTGAGGGATAAGCCTGTTTGATATAAAGTTTGAGTCGAGCCACCTAAAGGCGGTGGAAAGATGTGATTTTCACTAAATCGCTCACTAGAAATCCCGCCACCTGCAAAAAGACTCGGTACATTTCTCGCCTGTGTGGATGCGATAATACTATTTGCCTGCGCATATTTTGCTTGGATACTTTGTATAGTAGGAGAGCTGTGACGAGTAAAATCTATAATCTCATCGAGCTGTGCATCGCCATAATCTCTCCACCACTCAACTTTGAGAAGAACATCATCAGAGATAGTGTTGTTATTTTCAATACTCTCATTGATATCAAGTTTTTGTATCTGTTTTTCAAGCGTAACTTTTGGGACACAAGCGCTCATAAACACAAGAGGCAGCAATAATAATATAAGTTTTAAGTTCATTTTGCATCCATAATTTTTCGAAATTATATTGACTTTGAAACTATTATACCATACAAATAAGCACATAATAATTGACATTATTTGCTCTATTAGTTGGCAAATATTGCTATAATTGAGTATGAAAAAAGATTTAGCATATAAACGCACAAAAATCACAAATAATTTGATGCACCACATCTATGATAATATCGATTCAGCAATCAATTTGGACACGCTGAGTCAGGACTTTCATATCTCCAAATTCCATATGCACCGTATATTTAAACAAGAATTTGACTCAAATATCTATGAGACTATACAATCTATACGCCTTCAAAAAGCTGCTAATCTACTTATCACAAATAAGAACTCAACAATCTCTGAAATCTCCTCTATATGCGGCTATGGCTCGCAAACTTCATTTATTCGAGCTTTTGGCACACGATTTGGGATGAGTCCGAAGAAATGGAGACAAGGAGCTTATATCGAGTACTCAAATCAAATACTCCACGATTTGCCAAAGGGTATGACCTCTGCTATCGAGTATGGAAAACTGATACCTCTTATAAAAAAGATGCCCTCTTTTGAAGTCTTTTATATCCGTCATCACGGCTATGATGAGAGCATCCAAAAATGTTGGCAACAGCTTCAGGCGCTGAGCTTATGTCATGATATCCATGACTACAAACAAATCGCTATCTATCATGACAACCCAATCATCACACCACTCAAAGCTTGTAACTATGTCGCATGTCTCGCCATTGATGAAAAAGAAGAATCCAAGGATATCAAACTGCCATCATTTACGCTCAATACGGGAGTATATGCAGAGTTTAGTGCGCAAGGATACCATGACGACATCCTCAAACTTATCCAACAAATCTACCACGAATGGCTTCCATCAAGCGGTTTTGAGACAACAAATAAACCCTCTTATGCCATCTATGAAGAGAACAATTTTTTAAATGAAAAAGGTTTCTTCTCGCTGAAGTATTATATTCCTATTGTTCTTGCTTGATTTTTTATTTACATTTTGAAGTGATTTTGTATACTATTTTCTATACTTTTGAGTTCATCTTCTGTCAATTTTTCAAAATATTTTTCTTTTTTATTTTTTGAAAGTTTGCCATCGTTTTGTAAGATAAATGTTATCAAACTTTTTATCTTATTATCCGGCATTTGAAGTAACTCATTGATCTCTTCATAGCTCCGATCAAAGTTTGAGGAGAGCAACAGTTTAGCGTGAGCGAAAAAGCACTAAATCCTGCATTTTGTTAAACCTCTTGTATGCCAATTTCTTTGATATAGTTAAAAGTTTCATCATAAAACTCTGGTAATCTTGTTTTGTCATCTTCTGATCCATGAGGTATAAATATAATCATTCCCTGTCTAGCTCTCGTTAGTAAAACTCTATAAGCATTTAATAAATAATTTTTTATGATCTCTTGATTGATATTTTGCCATTTTGTGCCCTTAAATTTTCTAAACAGCCATTGATTGTTTTGAAAATAAAAATCGCCATCCCAACATACACATGTCCAATCAAGCTCTAATCCTTGAATATCAAACTCTGTTGCGACTTCTTCATTAAAGTATGAAGACCTAATGTCATCTTTATTATTTAAAAACCAAACAGGAGCATCTAACTGATTTTTCACATTTATTCCAAATGGTCTTAAACGATATGCTCCAGATGAAGCAACCACACCATTCCTCTCACTTCCGATAGCTTTTGATTTTAACCACTCTTTTGCTTTTTCAAAATCTCTTGTCACAAATATTGGATAATCATTTTTTAAAAAATTGTTATATAAATTTGTAGCCTTTGCTATATCAATATCTAAAATAGAATGGATAAAATCTGAGAGCTTTTCTGAGCGAAAAGATCTAACTGAAACTGATAAGTGCAGGTCTTTATCTATATTGGCATTTTCATTCAACCACTTTTTTAATCTATCATCTCTCAAGTAATTTTTATCTTCTAATATTGAGTTTGACAAATATATATTCCAATCTAGAAAATGATTTTTTAGTGAATTAATCCACTCTTCTAATCCGGCCTCACCAGTGTTTATCTCTTGGCCACCACCTATTAAACAAATTATAGTGCACCAATCTTCATGACGGTTCATTACATCAATTAAGAACCTTGGTTCAGATGATTCAAAGTCATCTTGACCTTTTTTCCTCTTCATAAAAGAACTTGTTTGTTCTTCATTCCAAGCCCGTTGGGCTTCATCAAAGACCACTACTTTTTCAATAGGTGCTCTATTACTAATTAGAGAGTCATCACGGAAGTGATGAATATTCTGAATAAATGCATGTGTTTTTATTGCAGCTTCTTTTTTTGTTAGTCTTTCCCCTCGCTCTTTGGCATTGTTAACTTCATCTCTTGTTAAAGCTTCTCTTAAAACGTCCACTAATGGGCCATTCCCTGATAAAAAAACTGCATGTTCATTTTCATCAATGTTCATTCTTTCATTTGCAATATTTAAGCCTGCAAGTGTTTTTCCTGCTCCAGGAACACCTGTTATAAAGCAAATCGATTTTTTATTTGTTTCTTTTGAATTGTTAATGATTTGATTTATTTTATCAGTAGTAATTGACAAATTAATAGCGCCAGAATCTGATCTGGAAATTTCTTTTACGCTGTGACCTTTATATAATGCTTGGGCCGCTTCAATTATTGTAGGTGTAGGTTTATACATTGAACTTTGCCATGTTAATGGAGAGATGTCATCTTCTTTTCCAATATTTAAACATTCTTCAATTACATTCAAAAAAGAATTTTTATTAGCAAAAAGAGGTTTATATAATTTATCTTGTAATGACTCTATTGTATTTTCTATACTATTTGCCTCAGTTGCAATGAGCATAGGAAAGATTTTTTGGAGATGACTTCCTTCATGAAAATTCTTTAAATCTTGTGAATAGTCTATAACTTGTTCTATTGCATTTTTGTCATATTTAGATGCACCAACTTTAAATTCAACAACAAAAATCGAATCATCTATGATGATAATATTATCAACACGTTTCCCCATTCTAGGGATTGAAAATTCAAAAAATATATGCCCATCAACATAATTACAGAATACTTGCTTTAATAATTCAATTTGTTTTATCCAAGCATTTTTTTGTAAATCTTCTAAGGCATGATTGTGATGTCTTGCTAGTTCACCAAGAATCTTGTTTGTATCTTCTTGAGTGAATGCACTAAAGCTATTTGAATAATAAGATCTTTGCAATTTAATATTTTCCTGTATTAGTTTAACGATTTCTTCAACGGACATTATATTCAAGTCAGCCTGTTATAACTTAGGCTCAAGTTCTAGGTTTTGTACTCTATTAAAATGCTTTATATTATTACTTATTAGAGTGCACTCATTTTCGATAGCTATACTCGCTATCATTAAGTCCATATCCGCAATGATATTGCCACTTTTTTTCAATCTTGCTTTTTCTTTTGCAAAAATTAAACTTGATTTTTTAGTAAATTCCAATACTTTAAAGTTATCTAAAAATGGTTCAATAATTTTTAAATTCTGCTCGATTTTTGTAGAGTTATAAGCGCCATACAGTAATTCAGTATAGTTTATTCTTGAAATATATAAGTCATCTATTGGAATTTGGGATAGTTTTTCGACAACCTCTTGTTGCCCTTTTAAAAAATATATTAATATGTCACTATCAACTAAATATTTTTTCATTAAATGTTTAGCTCAAATTCTTTAGAGTTTTTATCGTCTATAATACTCTGCAACATACTATCCGCATCGCTGCTTTTTAATCTACCTGCAAATTGCAATAATTGGTTTTGTTTCAAACTATTTTGTTTTGAAAAAAAGTTTATAGCTTTTTCTATAACTTCTGTTTTTGTTGTATGAAGTTCTTCTGATAATTGATTAAGTGTAACAATGACACTTTCTTCTAATCGTAGATTTACTGCTCTTTTCATAACTTTTCCTTTTGTCTTTACAATATTATACGATTATTATTTAAACTTGTAAAGATAAACTAATTTCTTCGCGACCAATGACAAAAGAGTTCTTACTACGAGATCTCAAATAAAATATGACACTTCACAAGAGAGTTTCTTCTACACAAAACATTATATTCCTACTGTTCTTGCTTGAGTTGGCAGAGTTCTTCTTCTGTTGGGTTTAAAAGTGTATCGATATGGGAGCAGTATGTGGGAACTTTCTCGCTGAGTTCTGTTTTGAGAAGCCTTTGGACAAACCATTGATTAAAGCCGCAGAGTTTTCTTTTGCTGATGATCATTAGCGGTCTTTTGATAAGGATCGGGTTTTGCATGAGTAGCGCCATAGCCGTTGCTGCGTCGAGTGTTTTTGGGTTTATCTCTGCGTTTTTGATCTGTGGGGCATTCATATTGAACCATTTTTCGACGGGTAGATTGACAAAAAAACTGCCCAGTTCACTCTCGCTCATGCCGTTGCTTAGGATATCTCTCTCGATGATACTGCATCCTGCCTCACGAAGTGCTGCTTTTTGTTTTGCGTTTGTAACACAGCCCGGTTTTTCGTAAAAAATGACGATTCTCATCCCATTTCAACCATATCAATAGCTTTGTCAGTCAAACAGTAAGTCTGTATCCCATCATCATGAAGGTTCATACATTCACTCAGACATCTCGCATCCAAGAGGAGCTTGATCGTCTCCTCAACAACTTCTAGTCGCAGACCAAGATACTCAGATATATCTTCGACATCGTAGAGGTTGTAGTTATCTTCATCACTGAGGTTATATATCGCTTTCATCACACTTTTTATTATCGAGCTCATAGCGTCTCCTTGAGGGTGTTTATCTTCTTTTGCCATAGTGTTTTTTGCAGCGGATGCAGGCTTGTTTGCCCCATCCATTTCTCAAACGCAGTGACATAATATTCTTTGAGGAGAATATGCAAGTTTTGTGCTTGATGCAGCAAACGCTCCAAATGCTCTTTTACCTCATCGATATTCATGGAGGAGAGTGGTCTCAGTCTGCGTTTAAGCCCTGCGAAGAGTTTCTCATCAACTCTCCCAGCCGCGAGATACAAAAACGCAGAGGCGGCCTCAGGCTTTGCATAGCTCTCGTTCCATATACGCCCATTTATCATCTGATCGCAGGCAAGCTCCATAAAGATGGGATACTTCTGCAAAACGCTCACAAGATCAGAAAAATCATCATCTATCATCGCACGAAAAAGCATACGGCTTCGGTTGCGAATCTTGTTGCGCAGAGCATCACGCATGATAATCTCGGGACTTAGCAGATTAAATCGCTCTAGAGCCCCTAAACGCGAGTGGTTAAACGCCATGATAGCGACGAGATGGTTTGGGTCTTGTATCTGCTGTGGATGTGAGCCTGAAGGTCTGTAAAACGCCCACTCAAGCCTCGCTGCATCATCCTCATGCTGCATATACAGAGCATCGCCCCTCGCCTCATAATCACTATAAGACTCAAGCGCCTCTATCTCTTCTTTATAACTGAGTTCTTCCACTGCGTTTCCTTAGAGATCAAAATAAAAAACATCGCCAAAACGCTCAAGTCTTTGCATATTTTTTTTCTGCGAGACCAAAAAAAGCGTGTTTATCTCAGGCGTTTTTTCTATGCGAAAGAGCCCATCACTCAGCACTATGAGCGTGCTATCCATCTCACCCTGCGTTTTGATATACTCAAAAAGAGGCTCTATGAGCGTCCCGCCATTTCCTTTTTCAAAGGCAATTGCTTGGCGTATATCCTGCGAGTTATAACGCACAATTTTTTTCGTATCGACATGCTCATCAAAAGGGATGACGGTGACTTCAAAATCAGCTCCCATGCGCAAAACACCGTCGATAATGCCCAAAAATTTTGAAAAAGTGTTGTTGGAGATGCTCATGGAACGGTCAAGGGCTATGATGAGTTTGAGACGGCTGCGTTCGTGTTTGTATCCCGGGAGATAGAGCCCTTGATGGATAAATCTGCGGTTTGGATGTGCAAAGCTACTCTCTTTGTCAAAAAAACTCTCGCTCATGTAGCTGTGCAAAAGCGTCTCAAGGTCTATTTTTGGGCGGATAACTTCTTGAATCATCTCCAAAAAAGAGGCAGGAATATTACCTTGTTTCAAAGCCGCACCCATAGCCTGCACGATGAGTGCGTCCATCTCCTCCATCACGGCATTTGTATCGCCCTCGCTCTCTATAAGATCGAGCTTCTCTTCGTTTGGATTTTCATCATCCTCTTCGCCCTCACCCTCAGAACTCTCTTCATAGAGAATATTGTAGACCTCTTCTACACTTTTGTCGCGAAATTTCTCCAGCATTACTTCATGTTTTGGTCGCTCTCCGATACGCTCAAAGTCACTCAGTAAGAGATTGATGACGATATCGCTGCTACGATTCCAGAATGCTTTGTCGCGTTTATGCATACGAAAAGGGTGTTTGAGGAGGATATGCAAAAGTGTATGGGCGTAGATATATTTGAGCTCATTATCTGGGATATGTTCGCATAAAAGACTATCGACGAAGATATGCGTGCCGTTTGTCTCAAAAGCCTCGTGCGGATTTTTGCGAAACTCCATCTTGATTGAGAGTGCCAAAACACTCAAAAAAGGATGATCAAACAAAAACGCAATGCGAATCTTCTCTAACCTTAGCAAAAACTCAGAAGATATAGTCGCCATATTGCTCCAGCCACGCATAAAACGCAGGAAATTCTGCAAGTGTCACATCTTTGACGATGACATCTTTGATAAGCATCACAGCAAATTCCATAGGCAATGTTTGCGCAAACGCAAGGAGATGTTTTTTGTGTGTATCACTGCGTTTGTAGTACTCTACAAGTGCCGAGACAAGGGCGTATAAAAGTGCTGGCTGATTTTTTATCTCAGGGTAATTTCCCTCATATATCGCAGCAATATCAGGCAAAGACTCATAGACTTTGACATAGGAGATAAACTCCATCCCGTAGCTGTATCCTATCGTCCCATATATTATGGGTGCGATTGCGTTTATATCGGGATTTGCTTTGAGGATATTTGAGAGCATATGATAACTTCTTGGCGTTGCAAACGCAGGGTTTGCGTCATCTTCCATAAGCGGCTCACTTGAGAGTAAATCAGGTCTAAAACTCAAAAATCCAAGTACAAAATGGTGCAGATTTTCTCTCAGACCAAAGAGTTTAAAATCCTCAAAACGCGCCTCTACATACAGATGCACCATGCGGTTGACAAGCGGTGATGGCAGACGAAAAACGACACCTCTATCACTCACACGATTTCCCGCACAGATGATTCTCCAGCCTCGGGGCAGGATATATTCCCCCATTTGTCGATTGAGCACAAGTTGATAAATCGCTGCTTGAACAGAAGGTGGTGCAGCATTGAGCTCATCGAGAAATAAAATCCCCTCAGACTCTTTGTCTTTTGGAAAAAAAACAGGCGGCATCCAAACTGTCTGCTCATCTTTGATAGAGGGCACACCGCGCAAATCGACGGGATCCATCTGTGAGAGGCGCACATCAACAAGCTCAAGCCCCTTCTTTTTTGCTATATCTGCGACTATATACGACTTCCCGATTCCAGGACTTCCATGGATAAAGAGCGGGGTATCGGTATCTAGAAGTATCTCTATATTTTTATAAAGTTCTGTCGTAGAAATAGAAGGAGTTATCATGCACTCATCTCACTCACTATGCATTTAAAACAGTTGAACTGGTCATCACAGCTAATGCAAGCAGGTGCGACTTTTCCTATTTCGTCATACAAAAACTTTTTCCAGAGTTTCTCTTTTGGTTTTTTGACCGCAAGCTTCGGGTAGTTTTTACTCATAAACTTCCCCATCTCCGTGCGACTTTTAAATCCTAAATCCTGATATAAGTGGTTCATTTTCAGTGACTCATAGGCAACCCAAGGAGCTAATATCTCTTTTGCAAAGCTATTTACTCCATAAAAACGCAGCAGTACATATATCTCATTTTCGAGTTTTTGTAATTCATTCATATTTCCATCTCCACCATTTTTCCCATAGCTATCTCCGCTACTTCTACGCCAAAGTCAAAGCACGCATCAAGCTCTTCCACGGTCGGAATAAGCTTTATCTTGATAGGTTTGATAGGCAGTCGAAATTTCAGCCATCGCATCCGATCATGCAGCATTTCAGGCGCTTCGCCCGTCCATCCATAGGAGCCAAACGCAGCCCCTATTTTCCCAGCACTCTCAAGATATGCCATACACGAGAGCAGATCCCAAGCAGGTTTGACGGCATCCCCGTTGATAGTCGGTGAGCCTATGATGATGGCGTCACTCTCTTCGAGCAGGTCTATCATGTTGTTCTCTTCGAGTGAAGCGAGGTCATACATGCTTGCCACGATTCCCTCGATAGAGTCCGCTCCCTCCATAATCTTCATCGCCATTTTGTGCGTATTGTCATAACTCGACATATAAAAGACAGAGAGCATCTTCATGCCAAAAGTATGTTTTCTAAACTTATCTTCACTACTCCACTCTTCATATTTGTCTATGTAGTATTGTGGATTTGTGCGAAGTATCGGACCGTGCAGCGGTGCTATCGTCTGGATATCAAAACGGCTATAGAGGTTGAGCGCTTGGAGGACATGCTGTTTGAAAGGGCGCATAATATGGTCATAGTAGTACTTAAACGCATAAGAAAAATCACCCACTTCATCATCAAAAAGTCTCTCATCATAGTAGTGGCTGCCAAAAACATCCCCGCTAAAGAGGAGCTTTTCTTCATGCAGATAAGAGCTCATCGTATCAGGCCAATGCAAAAACGGCGTACTCAAAAACTCTATGGTTTTATCTCCTAGTGAGATGATTTTTCCCGTATTTGCCGTCTCAAACGCAACATCACTTTTGATGATACCTTTGAGCATCAAAACAGCTCTATTGGAGATGATAAGCTTTGCCTCAGGTGCTCGTTGCATCAGCTCTTCAAGTGCGCCAGAGTGGTCTGGTTCGAGGTGATGCAAGACGATGTAGCGTATCTCATCATAGCTACACAAAGATTCGAGTCTGCGAAAAAACTCCTCGCTAAACTCTTTTTTGACCGTGTCCATGATAGCAACACCCTCACTGCCGCGAACCACATAGCTGTTATAAGAGCTTCCGTTTGCAGTCTTCATGATGATATCAAAGGTGCGTATTTTTGGATCAAAAGCTCCGATAAAATCAACACTCGGGGCGACTTTGACATTTTCATTTTTTGAGTAGACACTTCGCATGCAAAAATCCTTTATTATCTCAAGGAAGTCATGCATATTTTATTCTAGTGGGCTCTTTACTGCGTTTGATAGAGGAGTTTGAGATAGTCATGGATATCGCTGAGAAAAAAGCGTCTATTGTCTCGCTCTTCAAAGTGCCCTACCCAGCCCGCATCATCCTCGCGTACTTTTTTGCATGGATGGACAAACTCATTGTAAGGAAGCTGTGCTTTGAGCGGCCCACAGTCGTTGATAGCGTCAACAATGGCTTCGTAGAGATCATCGAGCACACTCGTATCTTCCGTAAGATAAAGGTTCCCATCTTTTTGGTAAAAGCGGTAGATATTGAGTATCTTTTCCGCCTCTGTATTTTTTATTTTTTTCATTTTTAGATTCACTTTTTATCCTTTTTTTCTACCCCAAACGCAAGAACATACAAGATACACTCATCCGTAGCCAAAAAATCTTGCATTTTTTTGTCATAAAAAGCCCCGATACCACTACATCCAAAGCCGTTCACTTGCGCATCAAGATACAGAGCATGACCAAAAGCGCCTGCTTGCATCAGTTTGTTGGAGCTGAAATATTTTGAACACAAGACAGTGATGATATCTGCGTTTTTGACAAAACTCTGATCCACAAGCAAAGAGACTATCTGCTGAGAAAAATCCCCCTCTTTTAGCAGAATTTTATTACGATAAACGCCGCGTTTGAGAACTCCATCTTTGAGAACAATCGTAAAACATGAGAGCGGATAGTGCTCTTGGCTTAGATGTGAGAGAAGATGCTTTTGCTGCGTTTGAGAGAGTGCTTCTGTATCAAAAAATCTACTCGAGCGTCTCTTGAGAATATCGCTCTCTTGTACTTTACTTGCTACTTTAATGATATCGCTTTTGAGTATCTCACATTTTGCGACAAGTTCGCGCGTGTAGTCGCTGAGCTCACTATAATCACTCGGGCAGACATGCATCAGGTTTTGTTTGAAATTCTGTACACTTTTACTGCTCATCACACCCGAAGTCATCACTGCAGCAACAAATTCATCTGCTCCAAAACCCATAAACTCATTCAAGGCTTCTGCGTCAAAATCTGACAAAATTGTCATCTCTTGTCCGTGTAGTCTCAGAGAAGTATCTATAGCCCCGATCTGATGGCCGATATCAAGATAACAATAACGCACCGCACGCTTTGCATATTTCCACTCCGCTCGAAACGCAACGCTAGAGAGCACAAAAATAAAACCGTTCATACGCTTTTGCATCCCAAGCAGACTCTCCAAACCATCGGACTCTATCTCTTTGATAAGCACAAGCACATCTTCACCTGCGTTTACATGATAAATACCGCTTAGCACTCCTTTGATACCGCGTATTTGGACATAAAGTTCCAAGGGATGCAGATTTCCCGCTGAGGGAGTGTTTAGCTGCATATAGGGCTGATTTGCACTATTGTGTGTCGATGTAACGATACGGCAAAGCTCTATCGGGAGTAAAGCGGGATTTTCGCCATATTTGTAACGAAACAAAAAACTCGGATAGTGTTTAAACATAGAGGGCTTCGACCACCAATCTCTATAACCGCTCAACTGCGCAACCCGCAGAGGTGTCAGCGAACTCTCTTCATACACTTCATTCATCTGCTTATACGGACATCCAGTTTTCGTGAGTGTGCCCTTTTTTCTTTTCACTGATAAGAGCTGTTATCGCCTCTATACAGGCATCATAGTTGACTTCATCCACTATCTCACCGACAAGTTCTTTATAGGCGATAACACCCTCTCTATCTATGATATATACGGCGCGTGCAAGGCGGTCTTTGAGTTTTCCTTCACTGATGAGCAGACCAAATTTTTTGGCAAAATTTCTATCTGTATCGATCACCAGCTCCGCACTATCAATAGCCTCTTTTGCCGCATACTCTTTGACAAACTCCAAATCATCTGTCGTTATCATAATAGTGTCGAGTTTTTTGAACTCTTTGACAAGCTCATTAAACTTTTTTGCACCCAGAGAACATACCTCTGTTTTGAGTGAAGGGATAGCGATGAGAAGTTGTATATTTGGTGCTATCATCCCTATGACATTTTGTGTTCCATCAAGCTTCGTTATCCTTGCAGCAGGCGCTTCTTTGCCGACAAATATCTCTTTGCCGCTTAGTTCTACCGGTGTTCCGTGTACTGTTATTTGCATTCTAGCCTCACTTATTTTTATTGATTTTTATGCATATTTTGTTCTAATAATAAACAAAACAATGATTATTATTTATACACTTCATTGGTACAATAGACACAAAAACTTATATATAATATAGAAAATATATATAAAAGGCATCTCTATGTATAAAGAATTAAAGATACCAAACAACGAAGAGTGCAGCACTTGCGCGCTTACGTTTGCATATAATGAAATCAAACTACTTTATGATATCGCCATCATGCTATCCAACACTTCTGACGTTCTTGGAAGTATCGAACAAGCGATGCGCATTCTCAAACGCAACTCCTATCTTGATAGATGTACCCTCTTCACACTCGCAGAAGACGCAAACAGTGTAGAGATTTATGCTTCTATCGATCTCTCTTCACATCAGAAAAAAATAGCAAAATATAAACTCGGAGAGGGAGCGACAGGCTTGGCGGCACAAAGCTGTGAGCCAGTCGTCATCGAAAATGTCCATAATAATGTCAACTATCTCAACAAACTCGGCAATATCACGACAAATTCAGTCTCTTATATAGCCGTTCCTATCATCCAAGATGAGACGCTTTTTGGTGTAATCTCGGCAAATATCAACAAAAATTCTCTGCTGAGTTTTAATGATATCGTCCGTATGCTTACCATAGTAGGCTCTCTCTTTGGCGGCACACTTGCAACACAAAATAGATTTGCCAAAGAAAAAGAGAACCTTACAGAGCTCAAAACTTACTATAAAGAAGAGGTTCTCAGCGAGTACAAATTTGAGAGTATCATCGGACGCAGTACAAAAATGCAGCAGATATTTAGCATCCTTGAGACTGTTTCGCCTTCAAAAGCGACTATCTTGGTGCGCGGTGAGACAGGAACGGGAAAAGAGCTTATCGCGACAGCCGTGCACAATCTCAGCAACCGCAAAAACGCACCCTACATCAAACTCAACTGTGCCGCTATCTCGGAAACGCTACTTGAGAGTGAGCTTTTTGGACATGAAAAAGGTGCGTTTACTGATGCAAAAGAGATGCGAAAAGGAAGATTTGAGCTTGCAGATGGAGGGACACTTTTTCTCGATGAAATCGGAGATATCAGCTCTTCACTCCAAGTCAAACTTTTGCGTATCCTCCAAGAGCAGGAGTTTGAGCGTGTCGGTGGGACAAAGACTATCAAAACCGATGTCAGACTTGTAGCCGCGACAAACAGAAACCTTGAGGAGATGGTCGCAAAAGGCGAGTTTCGTGAAGATCTTTTTTATAGACTCAATGTCATCCCGATCAATCTGCCGCCTCTTCGAGAGCGTTACGAGGATGTCAAACTGCTTATAGAACACTATCTCAAAAAGTTTATGAAAGAGCACAGAAAAGAGATGAGTTTTTCTAAAGAGGCACTGGAAATACTACTTGATTATCCATGGCCGGGGAATATCCGTGAGCTCCAAAACACGATGGAGCGTATCGTTCTTATCTGTCCAAACGGACTTATCATCCCTGAGATGCTCAACCATGTACTTCCTTTTAACTATCAGAAGATGTATATGAGCTATGAAAATACGTCAAAAGAGTCACTCAATATGCCCCAAATCACGCCGCTGACACCTTATAAAAAAGAGGCATATGAAGAGAGTGCGCCAAAAGTGATGATTACAAAGATGAGTCTGCAGGAGATGGAAAAAGATTCTATCATCAAGTCACTCATCAAACACCGCGGCATACAAACAAAAGCAGCAACGGAACTTGGAATGACTGCACGACAAATAGGCTATAAGATCAGAAAATATGAGATTGATCTCTAAGAAGAGTAAGAGAGAAATCTCTCTTAGTCACGATCTCCACGCGTCACTATTTTTGCTACGACTTCATCAGGCATTTTTTTGACCTGAGGTTCTATAAACCACACATCACCGTTAGTCAGATCCACTTTGCCACCCCATTTTTCATCTGTGTCGAACTCAAGAGTCTTGATGATCTCTTCCATATCTCTTTTTGCAAGATAAAAAAGTATCTGCCCCGCGTCGTTTTCTCGTATCATTATTTTTGCCATTGTTTATCCTTTGATTGAAGTTAAAAATTTTTTGATTTTATGCCAGAGTGTATCAAAGACAATATTTTCAAAAGTTATATAAAATAGATTTGCATCCAACAGACTTACATACGAAGGAGTAGCAAAACGTTTATCATTTCGCTGTGGAAAATCATGACGGTAATGCACCCCTCTGCTCTCTTCTCTCTTGAGTGCTGAGAGTAACATCGCCTCAGAGATGTAGAGCGCATTTTTAAACTCTAAGATGGATGAGAGTTCGACATTGTTTTCTCTGTCCTTACTTACACAGTGAAGGCCATACTCCTTTTCTATCAGATATTCTACATAGTCATAGGCGTCTACAAGGGATGATTCATCACGAAATACCCCTGCGTTTTTAAACAAAACATTTCCAAGGTTCTTTCGCATTGCGTTTATGTTGAAGTGGCTCTCTCCCTCGATGATAAGATCAATACGGCGTAACTCTTTGTTGATATCTGCATAGTCTATAGGCAAAAAATCTCTGCGTTTGACATATTTGCCAGACTCAGCACCCGCAAGCCGTCCAAAGTGTATCCCCTCAAGTAAAGAGTTGCCACCAAGTCTGTTCGCACCATGGACTCCAGTGACCGCGCACTCGCCACAGGCAAAGATACCCGCTATCTCCGTGGATGTATCTCCCCGTGTCCATATCCCGCCTATCGTATAGTGTGCCGAGGGAGTTATCTCCAAGAGTTCTGTGGTGATATCTACCCCAGCACTGTTGAGCGCACTTTTTTGTGTGGATGGGAGCTTTTTCTCTATCACTTCTAGGGGAAGATGCCTAAAATCAAGATAAACATGATGCCCATTTATCATATGTGTGGTGATATCGCGAGCAAGTTTATCCCGCGTTTGCAGCTCATCTGTAAAACGCTCACCACTCTCATCTACAATATATGCCCCCTCAGCGCGCGCGGCTTCTGTCACAAGGGCTCCATTGGTTTTGAGTGTTGTCGGGTGAAACTGGACAAACTCCATGTTGGAGAGTTTCATATTGGCCCGAAGTGCTGCGGCGATAATATCGCCTGAGCTCTCTTGTGCGTTTGTAGAGTGTCCGCGAAAGATACCTGCATAACCACCGCCAGCAAGCACAAGCGCTTTACATCCAAGGGCAATAACTTGAGAGTCTCTTCGGCGCAAAAGCGTCACGCCTGAGAGTCTCTCTTTGTATTTTGCGATACTAAGTAACTGATGGTTGCTGAGGATATGGATGCCTTGATTGCGGCACTCTAATAAAAGTGCCTGCACGATAGTACTTCCTGTTTTGTCCGCGATATAACAGGTACGCGTCGCTTTTGTCCCACCAAAAGGACGTTGCATGATATTGCCCTCTTCGTCTGCATCAAAGTTGACGCCCAGCTTCCCGAGTTCTTTGATGATCTCTGGCGCTTCATGACACATATCTTCTATATTTCTTCTGTTTGTCAAACCGTCTGAACCGTCTATCGTGTCGTTGATATGATGCAAAACAGAGTCATATTCACTGAGGTTTATGACTGCGTTTATACCACCTGATGCGACTGCTGAGTTGGAGCGAAAAGGATTGCTTTTTGTAAGTATTGCGACGGAAGCACCACTTTTTTTTGCATACAGCGCAGAAAAAAGTCCTGCGATACCACTGCCCACAACAACGACATCATATAACATGCGTATCCTTTAGAATCTGGTTCATACTCTGCACTTTGACTGCTGGAAGATAGGCAAGTGTGAGATTTTCTTCTACATGTTCTGGATGCACCGCCCCAAAAAGAGCACTCGTTGCGTTTCCTGAGCGCGCAAATTGCAGAGCACTTGTAACATCATTGAAATCAGATGTTCCCAAAAGCTCACCCAATTCTGGGGAAAACTTGCGTTTAAAGAGGTTGAGCTGTAACAATGATGAAGATGCCATAAGCTGCAATCCATATCCCGCCACAGCCTGCATCAGCGTATAATAACGCCCATCAGGACCCTGTTGATTGCTGAAGTTATAGGCTTCAGGTTTTCCAAGATTAAAGGGAGACTGCACATATTTGAAGTGATGCTCTTTACCCCCAACCTCAAACGCAATGCGCATAATATCTTTGAGACTCACATACTCAGTGTGTCCCTCTTCATACAAAAATCCGTTCCATGCAGCGATGCCGTAAGCACGGATTTTGCCCTCACTTACGAGTGTTTCAAAGAGCACAAAAGCCTCTTTGATGCGTCCCAAAAGTGTCTCATAATCTACATATCCAAGCTGCGTTTCTGGGTTGTGCAGATAGAGAATATCAAGGGTTTCAAGCTTGAGATTTTCCAAAGAGCGCTCTACACTCCAACGAAGATATTTCGGGGAGAGACAGTGTTGATCTATAACAATCTCTTCTTTTGTAGCAAGCCCTTTTTTGATGACATTTTTCTCTATCCATGCATAAGGATTTTGGGGAAATGGAAATTCAAGAGGCAAAAAACCAGCCTTTGAAGCGACGACTATTTGATCTCTTGAAGCTCTTCCTTCGCTAAAAAGCTCTTCGAGTGCCTCACCAATCTCCTGCTCACTTATCTGATAACGATAATTTATCGCCGTGTCTATGTGGTTGATACCATTCAAAATAGCCATTTTTACAGAGTCTTTGTAATTGACTATATAGTTCTCTTCACGGTATGGCTCTTTGCGAAAAGTACCAAGACCAAGTGAGGAGATGAAAAACTCCCCGTTAAATCTGAAGAACTCTTTTGAGTATTTTGAGAATTGTTTGAGATACCCGAAGGTACCCTCTTTTGTTGCGTAGTTCATTATGTAACGATAACTCTGATTTTTGCTTTGAGTTTGAAACTGAGCATATCTTGGATACCTGCAAGTGTAGTCGTCGTGTTCATAGAACAGCTCATACACTCACCCATATATTTGATAAGGATTTCAAACTCGCCATCTATATCTTTGATGTCCACAAGCTCTACATTGCCGCCATCAGCTTTGAGCGTTGGACGGATATACTCTTCGAGGATAGACTCAACTGCTTTGATCTTTTGTACAAGTCCCATAGAGGCAAATGTCCCATCGCCTTTGGCTTCGATAATCTTGCGAGATTTCTCTTCTGCTTCGAGTTCGCCGAGCATTTCAGAGAGGATATCTAAGAGATAAACATCTTTTTTCTCATGACCGCCTGGTTTGATACATGACTTACAAAAACCACCTGCTTTTGTGTAGTCTGTGATCTCTTCGATGGATTTAAGTTTGTTGAGTTTGATGACCTGCATAAGCGTATCTTGGGAAACGCGAGCACATTCACAGATGATAAACTCACTCTCAAGAGACTCCATATCCACACCCTTATACATAGATGCAGCTTTTTTGATAACATCATACGCCATAACCGAACAGTGCATCTTTTGACCAGGAACAGCGGGAATATCCGGCTCATCGCGCAGTGCTTTTTCCACATCGATATTGGTTATTTTAAGCGCTTCATCGACTGTTTTGTTCATACACAGCTCAGCCATCATATCCGAAGAGGCTATCGCAGTCCCACAACCAAAACTCTTGAACTTGCTTGACTTGATAGTGTCACTTTTTGGATCAATAAGCCAGTAAAGACGCACAGCATCCCCACAACTCC
>JAQTZE010000020.1 GCA_028687935.1 Sulfurimonas sp. | reverse complement strand
TGGTCAGATGAAACTAAATTTTTTGCATCATTTGTACCACTTCTTTTTTTCCAAATAAATTCTGCTAAAAAACTTTCCTCCCCAAAAACCTCATCACAAAGCAAACGCAACTGTGCCACTTCATTATCGTCGATAGAGATAAATATCACCCCATCATCTTTGAGCAGATCGCGGGCAAGTAAAAGCCGTGGATACATAAACGACAGCCACCCACTATGTGTTTTCGCCCCTTGGATGTTTTCTATGTAGTCGATGTACTCTTTGTCATACCCCAACTCTTCAAGCGTCTGCTCCGTGCTGCTTGTAAAGTTGTCATTATAAACAAAACCATCATTTTTAGTATTGTAAGGCGGGTCGATGTATATCATCTTGATAGCTTCAAAATAGTTGTGACGCAATATCTTCAAAGCATCAAGATTATCCCCTTTGATGAGAATATTATCCGTAGTATCCCACTCCTTAGAGTTCGCCTCATCATTCAAAGGCTTCAAAACCTTATAGTTCTTAGAAAAAGCACTATGATAAGCCTCCTTCTTCCCCACCCAGTTAAGCCCATACCCATCCTCTTTTATCTCCGCTTTTGAAGGGTCTAAACTCATCTGTAGTTTTTCTTTGTCAATAATGTATTTACCATCCTCATCCACACTCACCGCATGAGGAAATAGTTTTTTAAGCTGTTCGTAGTTTATGTCGTTTATGCTTTGTTCTTCGATTGCGTTTTGTTGAAGCTTCATATTTTATACCTTGTTATAAAGAAAATATTATAGTTAATGTTTCATTATGCACTGATTAGAGGAAATCTACAATCTTTTTATTGTTACATAAAAAGTTGCAAATTCAACAACTATTCTACCAACTTTTAGTACAATAAACATTATAAATATTGAGTAGGAGGCTAGAATATATGTTGCGTTTGAATGATAAAGAAATAAGATTTAGCTTAATTGAAAAACTCAATAATCAGTCAATAAAACCAAAAGCGATAATAGAAGAGTTAAGCGTCCACAATGGAAACGCTATAGCTGATGTCGTCACTTTACATAATGAAGCACATTGTTATGAAATTAAAGGCGATGGAGATAAGATTGAAAGAATTTTAACTCAGGGTGAATATTATAATTTATCATTCAGAAAAATCACCCTTGTAACTACTAATAAACATTTACAAAGAGCAATTAAGCTAGCTCCAGTTTTTTGGGGAATTATGGTTGCAGAAGAAGTGGAAAATAAAATTATTTTAAAATATATACGAAAAGCTAAAAACAATCCTGATTTTGATAAGAGTGTTGCATTGTTAACTTTATGGAAAGATGAAATGCTAAATTTAGTTCAAACAAAAACTAAACAGGATACCAAAAAAAGTAGAGCTATTTTAGCCGAATTAATTGCAGGTAGTAAGCGTAAAATGGAACTAAGCCAAGATATAACGCTCACTCTTCTCGATAGACAACATTTTAATAAATATAATTCTTTAGCATATAAGTAATATGTGCATTTATTGTTGGTTTTAAAATTGTTCCAGGCATAACATTTTTGCCAATATTTCTACTTTTTTCTTCTATGAATTTGTCACCAAAGGAATAACTAATACCTCTGTAAAATGGTTTTCTAATTATTATTTGGGCTTGGTCATTAAATTGATTATAACTTCTAGGGTGCTTTTTAATCGATCCGCCTCTAATAATGAAGTGTTTTGTGTCATAGCTATAAATTGTTTTTGGAATCATGATGTTAGGCATAATACTTCCAGGTATATTAATGTCCGCATAGTATGGTGATACTATCGTGTAATCCCCAAAAAATATTTCAAAATGCTCAGCAACTTTAGAATGAATATTGGACTCTTTTCTTTGAATTTCTGTTTCATCTTTTTTATCTGCTACATCGCCAATTGATGAAGGAATTGATGACCCCGTCACTATAATTTTGTTAATTTTATATTCTTCTATAAAGTTTGTTACAAATACAATAATATTTGAAGATATTGCATTTGTATCTTCTTCAATACAAACTCTACAATCAAAAATAATATCTACCTTTTCAAACATTCCTATAACTTCATCTAACATATCTTCTATATCATCAGCAACAAGCTCAAAATCTTCAAAATCTTCAGGTGTAAATCTTACTGCGATTTGATTACTATTCAAAACACCTGTTTCTTTGGCGTCAATAACAGAATTTATATGTGCATCATTACGGTCAATGCCGACTACAGGTATTATTGGAAGATTAGAAAATAATTCAAGTAAATACTTATAATTCGAATCTCCATCTATGGTGAGACTTGAATCTATATCAAAATTATCCAAGTAAAAACTTGGAATATTTTTCAAATGTTTTGCAACACTTTTTTTTGCTTTACCAGCCTTGATAATAAATTTTTCCTCACTCATATCTTCATTATCTCTTGGAAAATCAAAGAAAGGAGTTAATTCAGATTGTAAGGATTTATCAACTTCACTAAGAGCAGTAACTTCATTTGTTTTTAATTTTAAAAATGGTGTGTAATTATTCATTTAAAAATACCTTGTTTCGAAGATTTGTTTTATTCACAATTTTGCTATAAATTTTGTACGATTTTTTTTCATATTGAAGTAATCCTGCGATGATAGCAGGATGAATACCTACTTCTTTTGCAAATTCGCATACAACATCATCGCCTGTTTGATAATTTGCTTTACAACTTCTCCATACAGCTTTTTCTACAAATGAACTTTTTGCAAGTCTATTAGCTTGTTTTTCAATTAAATCTGGTGACTCTTCATCTAGGTCATCAAAAATCGGAGTATCTAATTGTTCATAATGAAGAACTATATGAGATAACTCATGCATTAAAGTAAACCAAAAATTGTCTATTCTTGAATATCTAAAACTTAAACCAATGACAGGATGCCCTGTGAAAAGTTTAAATACTGCTCCGTCAAGTTTCATAGATTTTATACCTTGCTCATAAACTAAAACTATTCCATGTTTAGCTAATATTGACGGAAGCTCTAATATCAATGACTCATCAGGACTGAGCTTAGCAATATCTTTCAAATTTTCTTTTGTTAACCCTTTAAACTTTGATATTTCTTGTTTAAGAATTCTTTCTTTAGCCACATTAGATACTCTTGATAGCCATAGTGCATATAAAGCCTCATTTGATGTTCTTGATTTTCTAAATAAAACTTGAAAATTTCCATCAATCATATTTTGGAATAATGGCACTAAAGATGTTAAATCATTTTTGTCAGTAATCCAACCTTTTTTTATTAGTTCATTTGTAGGTAATTTTTTTACTGTTTCTAAAAAAGAAAGGTAATTATTATAATAAGATTTAGTATCAGAAGTCTTATTATTTACAGTAAAGTCTTCCCATGAGTTTAAATCGAAAGTTTTTTTTATCATTGGTAACTCTTTATTAAAAGTTCAGCTTCTGCTGTCGGAATTTCATAGTACTTTAATCTATCTTTATCTTCTTTAGCACAATTAATCATGCCTAATTTTTCGTAATAGCCTGTAGCTTGTGGAAGAGAATGTAATGAAAAAGCAGGTTTTAGAGAAAATGCACTAGGCATATATTTTAGAATAGATATTATGAGAGTAGTGCCAATGCCTTGGTATTCTTTTTCGCTAATCAAAGTTTTTCGATTCCAAGGAGCAGCAGCAATAAACTCTATATAAAATATATTACCACTACTAAGGACACTTTCTTTTGGCTGATATATTACACAAGTACCTTGTATCTTATTTTCTGCAAGCAAATAAAACCACTTATATGCATCTGTATAAAAATGCATGGACTTGTTAAACCAACTCCAATGTTTATCTTCTAATTGTAAGCTTTCTAATACTTCATTTAGGTCTTCTTCTTTAACATTATCTTGAATAAATTGAAAAAAATTTAGATTGTGTTCAGCCCATTGAGTATCGCAATTTTTTGATAATTCTAAATTCCATCCATGAACAATTTCATACTGTTGTTTTGAACCATCATTTTTAGTTAGTTTACCTTTTGATATTACAGACAATGTGTTTTTCAAATTAATCTCTTTTTAATAATTTTGAATATTATATCATGTATAACGATATGAACTCATCAAGATTGTATATTTTTTAATAAAAATTATCCAACCCATCACCCACTTCCCTCAAACCACATACCTAAACGACTGCGGAGCGGTGAAGTCAGCGTATGCCTCATGAGGGCATCTAAGTGTGTCCTATTTTTTAAAAGAGTTTATTTTACCTAAATAAAAATAGTAGATAACTTCATTCGTTTTTCAGTTTCTACAAAATCTCATTGATGTGGTATCATTCATGTAAGAGAGTTCAAGGATTTCATTATGAATACAAAAAAGTTACAGAATATAAAAAACAGTTTTAAAATTGCTTTTATTTATTTTGCGGCTGGTGTTTTGTGGATTATGCTTTCAGATTTGCTCCTCTCATTTTTTGTGGACGATTCACATAAAATCACTCTTTTTCAGACATACAAAGGTTGGTTTTATATTTTGGCTACTACGGTGATTTTGTTTTTTCTTACACAACACTATTTTAAAATGATGCATCAGCAATATCTACAAATCATCAGTGAGATACAAAAACATGAGCAATACCTGCTTGAATCAAAAGAGAAGTTTTACAAGCTTTCGCATATCGATCAGCTAACCAATCTCCCCAACAGACTCTTTATTTCTGAAGCAATCAAACAAAAGATAGAAGAGAACAAACCCTTTGTTTTGATACTCTTTGATTTGGATGAGTTTAAGATGATGAATGATTCTTATGGGCACAGGTTTGGGGATAAAATACTCCTAGAAATCACACATATTCTTCAAGATGTTTTTGGTACGGATACATTTATCGCGCGTATGGGCGGTGATGAGTTTGGGGTGATCTATGAAGAAAAAGAGATAAACGCAGTACAAAAAGTGATGGATAGGCTTTATGCGCGTTTTAACAATCCTTTTGAGTTGGACTTTATCCATGTTTATGCCACCGCTAGTGCAGGTATCTGCCGTTTTCCGGAGGATGCTGTGACGATGGAAGAGATGTATCAAGAAGCTGATGTAGCGATGTACAATGCGAAAAAAATAGGTAAAAATATCTTTAGTTTTTATGATAAACAATTTACAAAAGAGACTCTTTTTCAGACGCAAATCATCACGCGGCTCAAACAAGCACTCGATACAAATCAACTCGAACTCTATTTCCAATCACAAAATGATGCCAATACCAATGAAATAGTAGGTCTTGAAGCTCTTTTACGATGGAAGTCTGAGGGAGAGATGATACCGCCGGATGTTTTTATTCCCTTGGCAGAGCAAACAACACTTATCATAGATATAGGAAATTTTGTGTTACAAAGAGGATTTGAGACGATAGTTAGATGGAGAAAACTGCAGCTTCTGAGACAACGTATGGCTATCAATATATCCGCGCGCCATTTGATGCATATTGATTTTATCCAAACACTCAAGTCTCTTTTAGCACAAACGCAATGTTTGGCTTCTTGGGTTGAGCTTGAGATTACGGAGAGTTGTGTGCTTGAAAATCCTGCGCTGACTATCAGGATACTAGAGCAACTCAAAGAGCTTGGCTTTCATATCTCTATGGATGATTTTGGGGCGGGCTACTCTTCTCTATCTTATCTCAAAAATCTTCCTATCGATAAACTCAAAATCGATAAATCTTTTATCACAGACATTGCAAAAGAACCAAAAAATCAGATTATCGTCAAGACGATCATTTTTCTCGCAAAAGAGCTCAAATTTCATATTTTGGCTGAAGGGGTAGAAACGCAAGAGGAGTTGGACTTTTTGATAAACAACAAGATTGACTCTATCCAAGGATATTACTACACAAAACCTCTCCCAGAGATGCAAATGCAAGAGTTACTGCATCCCATTTCGCTATAATTCGCCCATATATTAAAGGATACCATCATCATGAGCAAAGAGAATATTCAAACTACTAAAAAATATTATGACAATATCAGCGTTGCCAATCGAACGCAGCAATTAGCCTATTTTGTGCAACAGCATGATAAAAACAGGATGTTTGAAGAGCTACTCAAAACACTTGGTGAGAAGCAAATCCTTGTTCTGGTAAAGAGTAAACGCAGTGCTGATGGGCTGATGGAGTACTTACAAGAAAAAGAGATTAGCTCCATCGCTATTCATGGAAATCATAGAGCTGCACAAATAGAAGATGCAAACGCTGCGTTTAATGCCAAAGAGACAGCAATCCTTATCACGACGAGTAGAATTTTAGAAGCACTCAAGCTCCAAGATGTTGGGATAGTCGTCTATTACGATCTTCCAAATGAAGCGGCGGATTATTCTAAAGCTCTGCGTTTGGTAGATGAGGTAGGAAAATCTATCGCACTGATAGACCCCGAAGATGAGGGGATGCTTAGCACTTTGGAGCTAACGCTCAAGTGTGAGATAACTGAGGTCGAGATGCAAGGGTTTGAACATACAAATCATGCAGGCACAGCCCAAAAAGACAAAACAAAAAAACCGCGTCACAAAAAAGTACTTCAAAAAGCAAAAAGAAAAGCAAACATTAAATCTAAATGGGTTCCAAGTACATAAGGGAACACTCACAACAGAGCCACTTTACTCGCTTCTAAAGTAGATTTCAATATAATGCCAACATTACAAAAAAGGGTCAAATATGCCAAAAAGTCAAAATGCAAATAGTGTTAAAAGTGAAAAAATGCAAATGATAGCAGCTCGTAGCAATGAAAATAGAAACGCAACTCTCAAAGAGTTTACGAAAGATACTACGGTGGAAAAACAAATTGTCAATGCAAGAAAAGGTGTCAATGTTGCCAAAACAAAAGCCAAGGCAAAGGCAAAAGCCAAAGCGATAAAAGCGGCTAAGAAAAAAGTTAAAAAATAAACATTTTTTCGAGTGTAGCAACAAACATCTTCTCTTTTTAAATAGATGCAGAATTTTTGTTGCTATGCTCCTTGAACTCTCTAACACTACCATTTCCCCCAAAAAATACAAAATTGTCACACTTTCTCCCATAACACAAAAAAATCCCTAGAACGTCAATTGCATTAATTACAGCAATAATGATTGTAGCTACATGATGCGAGATCATTTGAATTCCAATTAAATAAAAATATTTTGTACTCCGCCTCTGCGAGAGCTTGGCTAAAGGAATTTCTTTCTTTTACGTACAAATAATAAAAAGGAAACTAAAATGAGCTGTAGTTCAAGCAATCCAGCAGAGGCGATGATGCCTCAAGATATCCAAGACAAAATCCACAATCACCCATGTTATTCAGAAGGTGCACACCACCACTATGCACGTATTCATGTTGCCGTTGCTCCTGCGTGTAATATCCAGTGTAACTACTGTAATAGAAAATATGACTGCTCAAACGAGAGTCGTCCCGGTGTCACAAGTGAGCGATTGACTCCAGAAGAGTCTGCAAAAAAAGTGATGTATGTAGGCGGAGAAGTCCAACGCCTCAGCGTTCTTGGAATTGCAGGTCCTGGTGATGCCCTTGCAAATCCCGAGAAGACATTTAAAACATTTGAGCTTGTAAGAGAGAGAGCCTCAGACTTGAAACTCTGCCTCTCAACAAATGGTCTGGAACTTCCTGCGTTTGTAGATGAAATGGTGAAATACGACATTGACCATATCACCGTAACTATCAACAGTGTTGATGAAACGGGCGAGATAGGTTCTCTTATCTATCCTTGGATTTTTTACAACAACAAACGCATCTACGGAAAAGAGGCTTCTAAAATTCTTTTGGAGCGTCAGATAGAAGGTATGAAAATGTGTGTTGAGAAGGGAATCCTTATCAAAGCGAACTCTGTTTTGATCCCTGGTGTCAATGACAAACATCTTCCAGAAGTAGCAAAAAAACTCAAAGAGATAGGTGTCTTTTTACACAACATTATGCCGATCATCTCTGAGCCTGAACATGGGACTGCGTTTGGTCTTGGCGGTGTGCCAAGTGCAACAGATCAAGAACAGATGGAAGTTCAAGAAGCGTGCGGTATGGATATGAAACTGATGCAACACTGCCGTCAGTGTCGTGCGGATGCAGTCGGGCTTATCGGTGAAGACCGTGGAGCTGAGTTTACAAAAAATGTATTTTCAGAGATGAGTTTTGATGCGCTTGAAGAGCACTATAACATCACTGCGCGTCAGGATGCTCAAGCGAAGATCGAAGAGTTTAGATTTTTCCTTGACCGTGCAAATGAGCGTGTTGTAAAAGAAAAAGCAGAACTAGCATCTGATGGACAGACTATTTTAGTCGCTGTAACAACTGCAGGCGAGGGGATGATTAACCAACACTTTGGCTCAGTCAAAGAGTTCTTAATCTACGAAGCAGGCGATAGAGGTATCCGTTTTATCCACCACAGAAAACTTGATTATGAGTACTGTGCAGGTCCAGATGGAGCAAATCCAATGGAGCCAATTTTGGAAAAACTCAAAGATTGTAAGCTCATTCTTACAGCAAAAATCGGTGGATGTCCACAGGATGATTTAAAAGCAGCAGGTTTGATTGCAGACCAAAGTTATGCGTATGAGCCAATTGAAATCTCAGTTTTAAAAGCAACGAGAAAATATTTCAACCTTTCAGAAGATTTAGAAGTAAACTAATGATTTTGCCATCACTTGAACAAAGTCCAAGTGATTTTCGCTAGCCGCTATGGCACTAAAGCTTGCCCATTTTGGGCAGAAAAAGGAATATGTTTTGGCACTGATTAACGACACAACACTACGAGATGGCGAACAGGCTCCTTATGTAGCGTTTAATACTAAAGAAAAACTCTCCATCGCACAAGGGCTTGTTGCCTGTGGTGCAGATGAACTTGAGATTGGCATTCCTGCAATGGGTGTCAAAGAGCAAGAAGACATCAAAGAGTTACTGGCTTTAGGACTTGACGTACAGATGATGACTTGGAACCGTGCAAAGATGAGCGACTTAGAAGCCTCTTTAGCGTGTGGTGTCAAAGCTGTTGATCTCTCTATCCCTATCTCCGATATTTTGATAGATGTGAAGTTTGGCGGGAAGAAATCCGCCATGCTCAAAGAACTAGAAGCAACTATACGCGCGGCCAAAAGAGAAGGTCTTTTTGTCTGTATAGGCGGCGAAGACAGCTCTCGCGGTTCACTCGATTTTATGGCTGAGGTGATGTACCTTGGGCATGAGCTCGGCGCTGATCGTTTTAGATACTGTGACACTATCGGCATCATGACACCGATGCAGACCTATGAGGATATCAAAGCATTGACTTCATTGAATCTCCTTCCAATAGAAATGCATACTCATAATGATTTTGGTCTTGCAAACGCAAATGCCCTCAGCGGCGTTGATGCAGGTGCTCTGAGTATCAATACGACAGTTATCGGTCTTGGTGAGCGTGCTGGAAACGCTTCGTTTGAACAGATATCTATGGCACTGAAACATCTCTATGGTCAAAAGCGCAGAATTGATGCTTTTGAGATGCACAATCTTGCCACTTGTGTTGCAAACGCAGCCGGTATAACGCTCTCTCCAAGCGCTCCTATCGTAGGTGAGCGTATTTTCTCCCATGAGAGCGGGATACATGCCGATGGTATGATGAAAAACTCTCTGGCGTATGAGCCTTTTGATGCAGATGAAGTGGGGTGTAGACGTGCCTATCCTATAGGAAAACACTCAGGTGCGAGTACTATCATGTACCATCTTACACAGCTTGGCATCACGGCTGAAAAACACACTTTACAGATACTTTTGCCTCGTATTCGCGAGATAGTCACTTCCCGTAAACGCGTCTTGGATAGCCATGAGCTTGTAGCTCTTTACAAGGAGAGTTTATGTTCATAGGATGGCTCAAGTTCTCAGATGTGAACAATCTTGTCAAGATAGCAGATGAGGTCGGCTGGCTTCTTGATGGCTATCATGTCAAACTCATGATGATGCACTCGATGCATCTTTGTTATGGTGCGTATGATGAGGGCAAACTTATCGGCGCTGTTATGGCAGTCGAGTTTGAAAAATCAGCGATGATAAAATACTTTATGGTAGAAAAAAGCTATCAAAAGCAGGGGATAGGCAAAAGACTTTTTGAGACACTTTTTCATGCACTCAAAGCGGAGTATGAGAGTGTTTATCTCCATGCAAATCCTGATATGGTTGCGTTTTTCAACGCTTACGGCTTTGAGTCCAAAATGGAAGTCGGAAGATTTGTCAATGTCGGAAAAGTGCCTCCTTTTAACTTTACAAACGCACATGCAAAAGAGCTGGATGGTTCAAATTTTGAAGCCGCTATCTCAAAAATAGACCAAGAGACTTTTCATGAAAATCGCACCTCTTTTTTGATAGATGAGATGGATAGAACAAGCTCTTTGAAGCTCACACTTCCAAATGGTTTTCAGCACTCAAGCATCGTAAACGCAAGACATGTCTATCTCGGTCCTTGGCAGGTGAGAGCAGGTCATGAAGATGAGGCTGAGAAGATGATGCGTGGCGTTTTATATTTTCGCGGTCTCAAAAAAGTTGTTGCAGATGTTCCGCTTGGCGTGGAGCATGTTGTTGATCTTTACAAACGCTACCATTTTCAAAGCAAACAGAGTTTTGTCCATATGTCGTATGGCGTTGACCGCAAGGTTTGTTTTGAAAATATCTATGCGTTTTCCCTTTAGGAGCGAGCTATGTGTTTGTTGCATATGAAAGTCGGTGAGATGGTGTCTATTGATGCCATCAATGTGGATAGTGAGCTTAAAAAGCGTCTTAACGCACTTGGATTTATCCGTGATACCCCTTTGTGCATCAAAAGATTTGGACTCTTCAAAAGTACGGTTCAAGTGATGATAAACCGCTCATTTATAGCACTTCGCAAAAGCGAAGCGAGCTTGATCGAAGTACACAAAATCTAAAGAGGAGGAAAAAATGTCAGAAGAAGAAAAAGATGCAAAACGCGAGTTGGCAAAGCTCAAACGCTTGGCTGTTGAGATCGCATCAGAGATCCATGATATCGTCGAAGATACGCTCTGGACTGATCATGTCAAGATGCCAGAACTCAGTGAAAAGCTCAAAATAGCAGTAAACGCAGCGAACGACTTTAAAGAAAAAAACAATCTTTAAGTATTACAGCTTCGGGCTGTAGTGCTGTTGTAAAAAGATGTGAGCGTATCACTTTTTTTTACAACAGCAAAGGATAGGGGTGATGAAAGAGAAACAGGAAATTCTTGCGATGGAGATATGCGAATGCGGACAAAAGAGTGTCGCAGATGCTATAGAGATATTTCAAGATACCTCTTTGCCCTTTAAAAAAGCCAAAAAACTTGTCACTGAGTGCAATAAAAGCTGCTGTAGAGTAGCGCTCATGAAGCTCTATGATATGCAGCAGTTTGGAAGATTTGATTATGATGAGATCGCGTATGTGATAGAGCAGCGACTTGAGCGACTCAAAAGACTGGGTGAGGAGGATTAGCGATGTACAACTATGAATGGGACAGACTCAAAACATGGCTTGACCAGTATGGAGCGCTTGATGAGACTATTATCTCGCCAGAACAAGTGACGCGACTCGATCTCAGCGGACATTCTCTTAAAAATTTGCCTGAGAGTATCGGTGTACTATCCAAGCTCATCGCACTCAATCTCTCAAACAATAAGCTCTCCAGCTTGCCTGAATCTCTCAAAAATCTTACACATCTGAGTAATCTTGATATTCGTCGTAACAGTTTTGAAGTTTTGCCGCACTCACTTGCAGAACTTGAGCTGCGTTCACTCAATGCAAGCGGCAACAAACTAGGCGATATTTCTGTTTTACAAAAATGTCCGCATATCCGCGTTTTGGATCTCAGCGGCAATCTGCTTGAAAATATTGATACTGCGTTTGCCGATGAAAATGATCTGCAAACACTCAATATCTCATCCAACTATATCAAAGATGTCGCATCTGCGTTTGAGAACTTATCTACGCTTGTGAGACTCAATCTCAACAGCAATCTTCTCACCGAACTGCCTGCAAGTATCGCTAGACTGGAGAGTCTTGAGGAGTTTGAGTGTTCAGATAATCAGCTTCAAAAGATAGATGAGGCTTTTTTTGCTCTGGATATAGAAAAGCTCAACCTCTCTTCAAACGCAATCACTACACTGCATCTGCATGATTTGGACTCTTTGGAGGAGATGATTTTAGATAACAATGAATTTGTATCTTTAAGTATGGATGAGAGTTTTGCTCCGCATCTCAGAGAGTTTTCTTGCGATGGATGTGCTTTAGAAGAGTTTTTGCTTCCCTCATCAAGCGCTTTGGAACTTTTGTGTTACTCCTCAAACGCAATCAAAATAGTCCCAAACGCAATAGAACGCTATACCAATCTCAAAGAACTTGATATAGACGACAACGAGATAGAAGAGCTTCCAGACTCATTGGCAAATCTCTCGTATCTCAACACGCTCTATGTCAATGGAAATCCACTCAGTGAAGCGTCCAAAAAAATAATAGCTATACGAAACCCGGAGATATGTGATATGAATATGAAAACAGGGATAAAGATAGTGAGAGCTTCAGAAGAGGACCTCTCACAAATGGCGGAGCTTTTGAGTGTGCTCTTTGCGATAGAGACGGATTTTAGTATCGACTTTGAGAAACAACACAGGGCTATAAAACAGCTTCACGCCTACGAAGGGGCGGATCTGCTTGTGGCAAAAGATGAGAATATTGTCGTGGGAATGATAACGATGCAAAGACTCATCTCAAGTGCCGAAGGCGGATTTATCGGTCAGATAGAAGACCTCGTCGTAAAAGAAGCGTACAGAAAAATGGGAGTAGGCAGCCGCCTCATCAACAAAATGCGAAGCATCGCTCAAGAGTACGACTACAAACGCATCCAACTCGCAGCCGACGTAGACAACGCAAACGCACTCCAGTTCTACAACAGACGAGGCTTTCACAAAACGCATCTGAGTATCTATCATTATATTGTTTCGTAGGTTTTTCTCTTCTTTGCTTTGCTCACCTTTTTCTCGTCCCCAATCTTCAGATTGGAGATACATAAAGATTTGTTCATTTTATTTGGTACATTCCACATAATCAGTTCAAAATCACTCTAATATTTTTTATACTTTTTTTCTCAGAGTATTTCTTAAGCATAGTCGCTAGTTCGAGTACTTCGAAGTTTTTCATTCTTATGCAGCCTCCTGATTCACTTTTGCCTATGCTCGATTCGTTTAAAGTTCCGTGTATTCTAAATACATTTTTACCATTAACTTCATGTGTCAGATTTATTTTTGCTTCTCCCATGTAGTTGTATGGATGTCCGTAAGGTACAACCGAAGGCAGAGTGATATTTTTTGTCTTTTTAAAATTTTTAATGGTCTCTTGTGTAGGGTACCAATGAGGTTGTATCGATATGGAAGTTATACTCCCTTCGCCCAAGGGCTTTGGCATATCTTTTCTGGCTGTAGAGACCTTGTACTTTTTGACCTCTACTACTTTGCCGTCCAAGATGCCATGAAGCGACATCCTGTTTGTTTTATAATCAACTTTGATGACAATTTTTTCAAATTTAATAAACTGATCAGGATCTATGGATTTGGGTTGGTTTAATTTTCTTTTGTGAATCCTCTCTAAGTAGTAGCGTTTGTCTTTGAGACTGTATGGCAATTTTTTTACAAAAGGTTCTTGGGATTTTGTCACTGCAGCGAGAGTATTCATAAATCTTTGTGCTTTTTCATATGTCTCAAAAGCACCATAAAGTGTTTTATAAAGCCCATCATCATCTTGAATAATATACACATCACTTTTTTGATTTGGTATAAATTCCTCGACGCATCCAAGTGCATTTTTGTACTCTTTGGATGAACAAACAGAGATGGAGTAGTTCAAACTACCTTTGTGAAATAGATATTTTTGTGTATTGCTGTCATCTGCTAAGTTGTAGTCAAACGCTTTAATGAAGGGCTTATGTTGTTTTAGGTTCTGTGGGAGTGTCGCCATAAATGCCGCTGCATCTTCTTTTGAAGTAAATGAGCCGTATGTCGTGAGATAGCGCCCATCCTCAAGTTTGACTATAAATATATCCGCTTCAGGCTCATCAAGATAACGGTTCAAAAAATAGGCCGCACCGTCATAATCTTTTGTTAAACACATGGAGAGAGTATAAAACTTTCCGTCTGCATACGCCAAGATGCCAAAAAAAAGAAATACAAAAAAAAATTTTAGAAAATTCATACCACAACTGCTTTCAAATTCATCAACTCAAAAATAGCTCATTTCATCATTGAGTTATTCTTTATGATTTTAGCTTTTTTTACCGTTGATATGCATTAAAATATATTTTGACTTCATACAATTTTCAACTCGTTTTCTCGTCCCCAATCTCCAGATTGGGGATGCATATTGAAGTTCATGCGTCGCATGTATGCGTTACAAAGTAGGAGCTTTGTAACGAGGAATATGGAGCGAGTAAAAATTAATCCGTAAATATATCCGCAATTTAAAAACTATTATTTTAAATATTATATTAATACTCCTTTAATTAAGGGATTTGTATGAATATTTTATATGCAAAAATATCCGCAATTATGCTATAATTTTTTCAACAGGAGAGATTATGTATTTTACACCTATTTTACCGATTGATATCAAAGGCAACTTAGACCAAGAGCTTTTGTCACTTGCGGAAGAGGTCTGTATAAAAAGTGCAGCACTAAGCGGTTCTCATAATATGCATATTCTTCACTCTATAAAAGATCTACTCAGAAAAACAAATAGCTACTACTCAAATAAAATAGAATCCGAAGGTACACACCCTTTGGATATTGAAAAAGCTATGCGAAAAGATTTTTCTTCGGATAAGCATGAGAAAAAATTACAGCTACTATCTTTGGCGCATATAGATGTACAAAAATATATCGAAGCACTTTTTTTAAAGGGTGCAACTTCAAATATTTACTCAAAAGAGTTTCTGCTGGAACTTCATAAAGAGTTTTATACGAAAGAGGGGATGGATAACTTTTTAGATATTCACTATGAAGATAAAGATGTAAGGATGCTACCTGGAAGAGTGCGAGAAGATGATGTATATATCGGCAGTCATGTAGCACCAAAATTTAGCGAGCTTGACACAATGCTTAGGAGTTTTGAGAGTGAATATTCTAAAATCTATACTGCATCTACAAAAGCTTTAAAACTTCTGTATGTATTGTCTGCACACCATAGACTTGTTTGGATACATCCATTTTTGGATGGAAACGGCAGAGTATCAAGATTATTTTTGGATGCATCCTTTATGGATATGAAACTCGAAGGTTATGGTCTTTGGAATATATCAAGAGGCTTGGCAAGAGAGAGTGATGCCTACAAAAAACATCTATCGCTTGCCGACATGAAGCTACAAGGTGCAACAGATGGAAGAGGGCCTCTTTCGCTCAGAGGGCTTAGCTATTATCTTAGATATATGCTTGAGACCTCTTTGGATCAGATAGCATTTATGAGTAAAAACTTGGAGTTAAGTTCACTTGGTCATAAGATAGATAAATTTGTGTTCTTATCCCAGCAGGGGATGCTACATACGAAACCTCTGCCAAAATACTCATCTGCACTTTTTAAAGAACTGCTAATAGAGGGCGAAGTAGCTAGAGGCAAAGTAAAAGATATCATCAACAAAGGTGACAGAACAGCTACTACACTTATCAAAACACTCAGTGAGATGAATTATCTAGAATCAGATACGCCAAAGAGTGCGATAAAACTCAAATTAAATGCAGAATTTGCATCGTATTTGATGCCGGATTTGATACCGAGCAAGTAAGAAGTATTAATTTTTTTCAAGCATAGTATATGAGGAGAAGAAACCGATAGTTTGATTTAGATGAGAACATAAAGTAGTCACAATTTTCACTTAGGTCACGGCCCTGCAAGTTAAATCTTCAATATTTTAAACCTCATTCCTGCGATTTCAAGTTATAATCTATGAAAATAAAATTTATTGAACTACTCTTAACATTAAGGAAATTTGTGGATGAGTGAAAAACATATAGAAAATGCTAAAAATGAATTTTTTCAGAATATAAAATCTATTCTACAAACTGCACGAGACAATGCTTATAAATCTGTAAATTTTATCATGGTGGAAGCGTATTGGAATATTGGCAAAAAGATAGTCCAAGAGGAACAAAACGGCAAAGATAGAGCCGAGTATGGCACTTATCTTATCAAAGAGCTTTCAGCCCAGCTTACTACGGAGTTTGGAAAGGGGTTTACCTCTACAAATCTAAAAATGATGCGACAATTTTATAATGCTTTTTCAAATAGCCACACACTGTGTGACCAATTGAGTTGGAGTCATTATCGACTTATCATGAGAGTAGAAAATCAAAACGCAAGAGAGTGGTATATAAAAGAATCTATCGCTTCAAACTGGAGTGTAAGAGCCTTGGAGCGACAGATAAACAGTCTGTATTATGAAAGACTTCTCTCAAGCAAAGAAAAACAGCCCGTTATAGAAGAAGCCAAAGAAAATACAAGAAATCTCCAACTCACACCAAAAGAGATCATCAAAGACCCTTATGTACTAGAATTTTTGGAGCTGGGAGATAACAAATCCTTTAGAGAAAATGACCTTGAGAGTGCATTGCTAGAAAAAATACAAGAGTTTTTACTAGAGCTTGGGCGAGGTTTCGCCTTTGTGGCACGACAAAAGCGAATCAAAACCCAGACGAGTGATTTCTACATTGACTTAGTTTTTTACAACTATCTTTTAAAATGTTTCGTGCTGATAGACCTCAAAATAGGCAAACTCACTCATCAAGACATAGGGCAAATAGACATGTATGTCAATATGTATGATGATTTGGAAAAAGATGCAAGCGATAACCCGACCATCGGGATGATTCTCTGTACAGACAAAGATGAAACGGTCGTAAAATACTCCCACATAAACAGTAAAGATAATCTTTTTGTATCAAAGTATCAGATGGTTTTACCAACGGAAGAGGAGCTTATACGAGAGGTTGAAGGGGATGTTTTGGAATTGCAAAAGGAAATGTTAAAATGAGTAATACAAATGCAGATGATAAATTAATAGGCTATGAATACCAATTTTTTTATTTTTTACTATCACTATTAAAAATGCAACAAGGTGATATTGTTGGTTTTGAAGTAAAAGAAGATGTCCATATTGAAAATGATAGAAAAATCACTTTTTGTCAATTAAAACATACTATCCAAACCAGTTCACAAAACAAACCTAAAAATTTAACAACTTCAGATATAGACTTATGGAAAACATTGTCTTTATGGATAGATATTATTAAGAAAGAAAGTGACAAAAATATATTTCTACAAAACACAAGATTCGTTTTTGTCTCAAATAAGAGCGATAATGATAATAATGAGTTTTTAACTCATTTAAAATCTTTTCAAAGTGATAAAAATATAGATAATTTAAAATCTTTTTTGACTACTTATCGAAAAAAAACAAATGAAAAAATTCAAAAGAAAAAAGAAAAACAAAAAAAAGACGAAAAGATAAAGTATCTAACTAATATTTTATCTTTGAATGATGAACTTTTAAATGTTTTCTTTTTAAATATGGAGTTTTTATTAAATTTTAACAACATACGACAAGATATAAAAAATGAGATAAGAGATGGGATGAAAATAAGAAGCAATTTCCGAATTGAACAAGGTTATTTACAATTAATAGGTTTATTAAAAGATGATTTTTATGAAAAAGTAAGAAATAAAGATTATGTACAATATTCACGAGAAGAATTTGCACTAAAAGTCAGTCCAATTTTTGAAAAAATGAGAAGTGAAGTAATACCTTTTATGTCAGAAGTCCCATATTCCAAAAATCAAAAAATACTCGATATGACATTTGCTAAACAACTAAAAGATATTGCTATAAGTAGTGAAGACATATATGAGTATGATTATAATAGAATTCTTGCAATTACAAATTTGAAAGAGTTACATCAAAATAATGAAATAACTCAAGAAGATATAAATATTTTAGATAAAAATACTGAAGATACTTGGCAACCAGTCTTTGAAGAAATTCATTTGTCTCAAGATAATCAGAATAACAATGCAAAACTAGTTTTACTAAAAACAAAACAGATAGACTTAGATTTAGCAGGGCAAAAAATATCACTCAGAGCTATTTCAAATGGACAATTTATAAAAATGTCTAATATCCCTAAAATAGGTTGGAAATCTAGTTGGAAAGAAGATTATATAAATGAATGATACATATAACAATATAGGCATAGCATTAGTTGGTTTTTTATCTATTGTGAAAAATTTTGAAGAAATAGAATATACAAAATGTTTATTGGTAAACCCCATATTATTACATAAACAATCAGTTACATATTTAAAAAGCAACAACACAAAACCAAAAGGTATAGAAGATTTAATATCTTCAAAAATTGAACTATTTTTAGATTTCAATAAACGCTATTACGAATTTTTAGGACTTTCCATCAATACGATTATATTGGCTCAAAAAATGAAGTTTATTATATTGGAAGAAAATAAGATAGTTGTTAGCAAAGAAGAAATTGAAAAATTTGATTTTTCTAATACAAGTTTAGGAGATAGAGCAACAAATATGATTCAAGCTTCTAAAAAACTTTCCGTTATTCTCAAACAAGAAAATACAGAGAACTTATATTTTAAACTAAGGATAGAGATATGAAATTTGATTTAAAACATATTATTTTATGGTTAAAAAATGGAAAAAAAAGAACTCTTGATTTTGAAAATAATAAAGTTAATATTATTACAGGCAAACAGTCTACTGGTAAATCTACAATTATAGAAATTATAGATTATTGTTTTTTTGCAAGTAATAAAAATATGCCTGAAGGTGAAATAATAGATAAAAATGTGGAATGGTATGGTATCAATTTTGGTATAAATGATAAAAAATTCACAATAGCAAGACATCAAAATATAGATTTAAAAAAATATTACTTTTCTTCTTATGGTACTATCCCAGAAACTCCAATAGATAACTTCAAAGAAGAAAATCTCAAAAATATTATTGATACGGAATTTTCTATAGATGCAAATGTTGTATTTCCTTATGGCGGGAAAGAGATAAAAAAAGATAGCAAAATTTCTCCTCGATATTTTATGCTATTTAATACTCAAAGAAGAGATACTTTATCTCATCAAGATACTCTATTTGATAAGCAAAGTGGACCGAAAAATCTTAGATATATAGAAGCACTACAAAGAATATTTGATATTGCTTTAGGTGTTTCAACTATTGAAAATTTAGTAAAAATTGAAAAACTCAAAGAAAAAGAAATAGAATTAACAAAATTGCAGACAAAACAAGAATTATATTCGAAAAAAAAAGGTGATTTTGATGGAGAGTTGTCTAATCTCTGCGATAGAGCTAAGCAACTCAAATTGATTGATTTAAAAAATAGTGATGAGCAATGTATAAAAAATTTAAAACAACAAATTGAAAATTTAAAGGCTGGGTTTAGTAATAGTAATGATTTACTTGAACAATATGAAAAAGAGCAATTTGCTTTAAAATTAAAAATTTCAAAATTCCAGAAATATGAAAGACAATACAAAGAGTATAAAACATTGATTAAAAATGATTTTGATAGTTTGAAACCAATTGAATATTTAAAAGAAAATTTTGATGAATTGCTAAATGATGATGGTGTTGACAAGGTTATACATAATCTAAATAGAGAGTTTTTGAGAATTCAAGAATTTATAAATTCTGGTGAAAATCCTGCGGGTGTAGAACTCAAAGAAGTTGTGAAAAAGTACAAAATAGATTTAAAAGAGATAGATAAAAAAATAACAAATTTAGATGAAAATGCAAAAGTAGAACATTTAACACAACAAGAACAGTTACTATTTTTAGGAGAAATAAAAACAAAACTAGATTTATATGGTTCTAAAGCAGAAGAACAAAACTATGAAAAAGAGATAAAGGCATTAGCAAGTGAAATAGAGAAGTTAAAAAAGAATATAGATGAAATTGATAGAAGTAAAGCTATTACATTACTAAATGACTATATGTTTGATATTTTTGAAAACCAAGGATTTAAGTTAGGTGGATATGAAGAATATAGACCATTCTTTGACATTAAAGCTAAATTGGTTTTTTTGAAAAAGATTGATGAATATGTTAATCAAGCAATAATTGATGAAAATAAATTTGTCAAAAAAATTGGTAGCTCTTCAAATCATCTATTCTTACACTTAGCATTTTTTACAGCGATACATAGACTGTTTATAAAACAAAAAATACCATTTATTCCACAATTTTTAATTTTAGATCAACCAAATACCCCATATTATGCCACTGAAGATATTAATGAAAAAGAAGTCTTTTTTAAGGCATTGAAAATTTTAGATAATCAGATTGAATATTTTAATGATGTGTTGAAAAAAGATTTTCAGATTATAGTTTTAGAACATATTGAGTGGAAAGATATACTTGAGTGGAAAAAATTACATTCTGATGATTTTAAACATTATCATCGAGTTGAGGAATGGAGAGAAGATGGTGATGGATTAATACCTAAGAATTTGCTTGAAGAATAAAAAAAGGAAGCAATCAATGACCCAAAACTAAAACACCCAAATCCTAATTTTCTCGTTCCCATCGTCCTCGATGGGAATGTTTCTTATATATATTACAGCCATAACAACATAAGTCTGCATTCCAAAGCTGGAGCTTTGGAACGAGGGCAAGTCTTACCATCAACCCCATATATCTCGCAAAAATACGACAAAGCCATTTTCTGCATAAAACATTCCTACAAATTTGTCTGCGTTTATGTACTTTATAGTACCAAAGAGTGTTTTTGTCTGGATTTTTGTAGAAAAAGTTGAGAATGATGGATGCATTAACTAAAGCGAAGTACGAAGGTGGCTTTTGAAACACAACCCAAAGTTAGTTTTGAGAGTTATTGAAATATTAAGGAGAAAAATATGGCTGCATTACGTCAAATTGCATTTTACGGAAAAGGTGGGATTGGTAAATCTACTACATCTCAAAATACGCTAGCTTCGATGGCTTATTACTTTGATAAAAATATCATGATCGTTGGTTGTGATCCAAAAGCGGATTCAACTCGTTTGATCTTACATGAAAAAGCACAAAATACTATTCTACAACTAGCTGCAGAAATGGGTACAGTTGAAGACTTAGAATTAGAAGATGCACTTAAACCGGGTGCAGGTATATTCGCTCCTGAAAACCCACATGGTTGGATCCAATGTACTGAATCTGGTGGACCAGAGCCAGGAGTTGGTTGTGCAGGTCGTGGTGTTATTACAGCGATTAACTTTCTTGAAGAAGAGGGTGCTTATGAAGCTGAAGGTCTTGACTTCGTTTCTTATGACGTTCTTGGTGACGTTGTTTGTGGTGGATTTGCTATGCCTATTCGTGAAGGTAAAGCACAAGAAATCTACATCGTAATGTCTGGTGAGATGATGGCAATGTATGCTGCAAATAACATCTCTAAAGGTATCTTAAAATACGCTAACACTGGTGGAGTTCGTCTTGCCGGTCTTATCTGTAACGCTCGTATGACTGACTTTGAATACGATCTTGCAAAAGCTCTTGCAACTGATCTTGGTACACACATGATTCACTTCGTGCCACGTAACAATATCGTTCAGCGTGCTGAGATTCGTCGTATGACAGTTGTTGAGTATAGCCCAAAAGCTGACCAAGCGATCGAATATAAAGAGCTTGCTCGTAAAATCATCGCAAATGACTTCAAAATCATTCCAACTCCGTTAGAGATGGATGACCTCGAAGACTTGATCATGAAATTTGGTCTTGACTTAGAAGCTGACGAAGATAACATCGGTAAAGCAGAAGCAGAATAGTCACTGCGCCAAAGGTAACAAAAGAGTACACAAGTTTTTTGACTCAGAGCCATAAGAGCACTTAGGTGCGAGGGCACTCTGCCGAAGAGAACGAAGTGTTAACGCAGCTTATGGGGCTTTGCTCCAGAAGCGTATTCTCATAATGAAAAGAAAATAATAGATAAAGAAGGAGAATTTTATGTTTATTTTAGGTTTCCACTTCCCAGCTGATATGGGTAACAACGTTCCAGATGAGGCTGTAATAGCTAAGTTAAATGAAGCAAATGTAGATGCTACAGGTATCAATGAAATTAAAATGGTAACAGAATACCATGGCCAAAAAGAAGAGCTTTCTTATACGAACAAAGATACGTTTATGTTCAAAGCACTTGTACATTATGTAAAAACTGCTGAGACAGATTATATGATCTACACAAACCGTTATCAGATTGCTGAAATCTCGAAAAGAGTAGACACTGATGATGAAACTCTAGCTCTTTGTAAAAAATTTGACTCAATGGCTCACTTCAAGATCACAGCTGCATAAGCTGTGTCTGAAAAACTAATTGAGAAAAAAATAATTTAAGGAGAATCCTATGGGTCCAGAATCATTAGAAGCAAGACAAAAGGCGGCTATTGAGGAAGTGTTAAAAGCATATCCTGAAAAAGCTGCAAAAAACCGTGCAAAACACTTAGGTGTAGGCGGTCCTGAAGACGAAAGTCAAAAAACATGTGGAAATGTTCGTTCGAATAAGAAAACTGTTCCAGGTGTTATGAGTCAACGTGGATGTGCATACGCAGGTTCAAAAGGCGTTGTATGGGGTCCAGTAAAAGATATGGTTCATATCTCTCATGGTCCAGTTGGTTGTGGTCAGTACTCTCGTGCTGGTCGTCGTAACTACTATATCGGAACTACAGGTGTTGATACTTTCGTGACCATGAACTTTACTTCTGATTTTCAAGAAAAAGACATCGTTTTTGGTGGTGATAAAAAACTTGAGAAATGTTTACATGAGATTGATGAGCTTTTCCCTCTCAATAACGGTATTACAGTTCAATCAGAGTGTCCAATCGGTCTTATCGGTGATGATATAAACGCAACTTCAAAAATGTACGCAAAGAAAACAGGGAATGTAATCGTTCCTGTAAACTGTGAAGGTTTCCGTGGGGTTTCTCAATCACTTGGTCACCACATCGCAAATGATACAGTTCGTGATTATGTTTTTGACGCGCAGGTAAATACTTTGGGTGAAGAGATCGCAGTGACTGACTATGATGTTGCTATCATTGGTGACTACAACATCGGTGGTGATGCATGGTCAAGCCGTATCCTTCTTGAAGAGATGGGTCTACGCGTTGTTGCTCAGTGGTCAGGCGATGCTACTCTTAAAGAGATGGTCGCTACGACAAAAGTAAAACTAAACTTACTTCACTGCTACCGTTCTATGAACTATATCTCTCGCCATATGGAGAAAGAGTATGGGATTCCTTGGGTAGAGTATAACTTTTTTGGTCCAAGCCAAACTGTTAAATCTCTCCGCAAGATTGCTGCATTCTTTGACGAGACTATACAGGCAAAATGTGAAGAAGTTATCGCAAAATACCAACCAATGGTTGATGCAGTAACAAATAAATTCCGTCCTCGCCTAGAAGGCAAACAAGTAATGTTGTTCGTTGGTGGACTACGCCCTCGTCACGTTATCGGTGCTTATGAAGATCTAGGTATGGAAGTAATTGGTACAGGTTATGAGTTCGCTCATGATGATGACTACAAAAGAACAAAAGATGAGATTTTCAGATCAACTGTAATCTATGATGATGTTAACGAGTATGAACTTGAAGCTTTCGTGAAAAAACTTCAGCCAGATTTAGTTGCATCAGGTATCAAAGAGAAATATGTATTCCAAAAAATGGGTCTTCCATACAGACAGATGCACTCTTGGGATTATAGCGGTCCTTACCACGGGTATGACGGTTTTGCAATATTCGCAGCAGATATGGATCTTGCAATAAACTCTCCAGTATGGGCTCACACAAAAGCACCATGGGATAAAGAAGGAGAAGCGTAATGCAAGATATAGATAACATAGTAAACGGGAAAGACCTCTTTAAAAAGCCTGAGTACCAAGAAGTACTTAAAAATAAAAAAGAGTTCGAAGGTGGATATGGTGCAGTTAATCCTGCTAAAACTGCAGAGATTGTAGAGTGGACAAAGGGCTGGGATTATCGTGAGAAAAACCTTGCTCGTGAAGCTATCACGATCAACCCTGCAAAAGCATGTCAACCACTTGGTGCCGTAATGGTAGCACTTGGTTTTGAGAATACTATGCCGTATGTGCATGGTTCTCATGGATGTGTTGCATATTTCCGTTCATACTTTACGCGTCACTTCAAAGAGCCGACACCTTGTGTATCTGACTCTATGACTGAAGATGCTGCGGTATTTGGTGGTCTTGTAAACATGAAAGATGGTCTTAAAAACTGTGCTGCAGTCTATAAGCCTGAGATGATTGCAGTTTCTACTACATGTATGGCTGAAGTTATCGGTGATGACTTGTATGCGTTTTCTATCGCTGCAAAAGAAGAAGATGCTGGTGAGTTTTTAGCGGAAGATTTCCCTATTACTTATGCACATACTCCTTCATTTACAGGTAGCCATATTACTGGCTATGACAACATGATGCACGGTATTATCTCTCAGCTTACTGAGGGTAATAAAAAAGAAGAAAAAAATGGCAAAATTAACATTATCCCTGGATTTGAAACTTATATAGGTTCAATCCGTTCTGTGAAAGCTATTGTTGAAGCTTTTGGTGCAGAGTACACAATGTTAGGCGACCACTCTGATCAGTGGGATATGCCAGCTGGTGAATACAGTATGTTTGCTGGTGGCACTCCGATAGCTGACGCTAGAGATTGTATTAATGCAAACGCAACTATATCTTTACAAAAGTATGCAACTATTAAAACTATGAAAATGGCTAAAAAATGGAAACATGCTGGCGGTACTTCTAACCCAATCGGTCTCAAAGGGACTGATGAGTTTGTTATGAAACTCGCTGAGTTAACTGGAATGGAAATTCCTGCTAAACTCAAAACTGAGCGTGGTCGTCTTGTTGATGCGATGCAAGATTCTTACCCATATATGCACGGCAAAAAATTCGCTATCTGGGGAGATCCTGACTTCTTAGTTGGAATGGTTTCTTTCTTGGTAGAGATGGGCGCTGAGCCAACTCACGTACTTTGTAACAACCCGGTTCGTGGATGGGAAGATGAGATCAGATCTATTCTTGATACATCTGCTGCTGGTGCTGATTGTCATATCTGGGCTGGTAAAGATTTATGGCACATGCGTTCACTTCTCTTTACACAACCGGTTGATTTCATGATCGGTAACTCGTACGGTAAAGAGCTTATGAGAGATACGGATATTCCGTTGATCTATATCGGATTCCCGATATTTGACCGTCACCACCTACACCGTTATAGTATTAGCGGATACGATGGAGCGCTCAATTTGCTTACTTGGATCACGAACAAAGTTCTTGACAAGCTTGATGAAGATACAAAAGGTATCGCTTCAA
>JAQTZE010000008.1 GCA_028687935.1 Sulfurimonas sp. | reverse complement strand
AAAAATTTGGGGGGGATTTAACAAAATTTTTAAGAAAGTTTGATTAGTATTGAGCTAAGATTTTAAAAAAATCAAGAAAAGTAAAAGTTGGAAGCTTTAAAAGGTATTTTTAGAGGTTCCCTTAATACTCTCTTTTTCATGGAAGCTATAGACAATATGTTTTGGTGTCACAATAGCAGGACAAAGGTCGAGTTCACATTTATTGCTCACATCGATGGATTTAAACGGGATACCAAAAAAGCCCGCCATTCCAAAAGTCTCGTACGCTCCTTGTGCCTCTATATGTCGGCGGATACGCTCAGAACGTGTATCGATACAAAAAAAGAGTTGCGCATCAAACGCAGCGATCTTTTCTTTTTGAGGTTCTTTACTTGTGACATACTCTTGCATAAGTTGCATCATAGTTGTTTTTTCCATCGCTTTGAGCCAGATAAAACCTTCTTGAGTACTAAAGTTTTCAAGAATAGTATTGATAGTATTGAGCTCTTGTGTCTCAAGCATCTCTATCTGAGACTCATCACTCACCAAAGAGAGCGTCGTATGAAGATAGCTAGCGACTCTGTTGTAGTCGTGTATCTTTTTATCATACACATATCTATCGTAGATCTCTTTTGCGTTTTCTTTTCTCTTTGCTTGCAAAAATGCTTCGACGCGCTCATAATAGTTCATCAAAAGCTTACCGCTGTGGTACTCATGGCGTAGATAGACCTCTTCTTTGTGGTTCATGATATAGCTTGCAAGCTCTTTCATACTCGGGAAGAAGCCAAGTGTGTTTTCACATTTTTTGAGGAGCATATAGGAGTAGTAGAGTCTGATGGCTAGAAACTCTTCCATGTACGCAGGGTATTTTTTATGGAATTCACTGGAGCTTTTACTTCTGTATTTTAAAAAACCACTCCAACCCAGAAGCTTTGTCAGCTCAAGGGTAAAGTACTCTTCCCAAAATGAACGGGGAATCTTGAGCTCTTTTAAAACCAAAAAGATAATATCCTCAGCAAGCTTGGTCTCACGCAAAAGTCTACAGAGTGTTTGACTCTCATCAAAGAAGATTTTGTCTTGCATGACAATCTCTTTCCACGATAAAAACATTCCCTTACTGCGTTTTGGCATATTCCATACTGCTTGCCCTTCGCCAAGGTAGCGCATTGCGATTTGCGACATGATATCATTGAGAGACTCTTGGATATCGCTTGCAAAAAGAGTATCTACGACTTCATAGATACTCTTCTCTTTTGCGATTTGTTTCACGAGGTTTGCGCTGAACTCTTCGGGTGATTCTATAGCGCCCTCATCAAGTTTCTTGGCCATATTTTTGATAGTACTGTTGTACTCAGTGAGTGCATCATAGTGGTAACACTCTTTGGAGTCTCGCATAAGCGCTAATAAAATCTTTTCCATAAGAGGATGTGCCGACTCTTGTCTGCTCAAAAAGTGTTCTATCTCTTCACCTAGATATCTATCAGCGATTTTTCCCTCTTGATAAAATCTTTGATACTCCTCACGAGGGAGTGATTTATTTGAGTGAAAGAGTGTATGTGCTTTATTGACTGCATCTTCAAAATGCATATTTTCAAATCCATGCAGAGGGTTGCGTGCGATAAAGGATTTGATAGGCCAAAAATTTGGAATACGCTCAATGGCGCTCTCTACGAGAGAGTCTATGTGTAAAATATCTTTTTCTTTGACTATCATCCTAGATTTACCTCCATAAATAAGATTCCAATAGCAGCCCCAATAAGATAGATGAGGATGATAAACGCAGTCAATCCGCCAGAGAGATCTCTATAGTGTACTTTTCTCTGTGTTACGCCGTAGATGAGCTTTTCTATCATCGTGATGCCCGACCAGCTTATAAAGAGCCAAGAGATAGCGATGACGATGAGGTAGTAGATATCAAAGTGAACAATCTCTTCTACAAAGATACGAAATCCTGGAAAATAGGGAGTGAGTATGAGTGCGACTACAGAGATGATAAACAAGATAGAAAATCTTGGCATAACTGTTCCTAAACCCTTAAAAGCTTTGAAGTAGGTAGTGCCAAACTGTTTGTCTAAAAAGTTTATCAAGAGTCCAAAGCCTACAATAGGCAAGATGAAAGCGATGAAAAACATCAACATTTCTCCATTGATGGACTTCCATAACCAAGCAAACCCTGCGATTGTGCTGTAGTAAAAGAGAAGATAATTATAGGCATTACTCACACTGACTAAACGCAGTGCATAAAAAAGCGTGCTAAAGAGCGCCAAAATAGAGATAACTTCGATGAGTGTCTTATTTTCAAAGCTATTTAAAAGAAGAGCTCCGAGAAAGAAGATCGTGGTGAGTACAAAAAGGAGTGTGAGCCCTTTGAGCTTGGAGAGTAGAAAATTTGTTGCAAGGCTCATAGGAAAAATAGGAAGCAAAAACAACACAATCAGGCTTATAAAAATCTCTTCTAGCATCATGGTTCCTAGTATTTAAATCGTGTGTTAAGTGCGAGCGAAAGCGCTTTTAATTTTGAGGAAACTATCGTAATCATGTCAAGTATATAGAGCTCTCTTGAGAGTGTTTTATAGATAAAGTGGTAAAAACCTGTAAGCTCATTGATTTTGATCTTGCGTTTCTCTTCGGAATAGTAGGCAAAAATCCACCCCATAACGACCAAAAACAGGGCGATAGAGACGATAGCATAAAAGAGCAGCTCAGGGATTGCTGCTGCTGCAAAGATAGCAGCGCTGAGCTCTTGGTTGGTATAGATGAGTCCCCCAAACCAGTGTTCAATACTCAAATACGAGACGATAGCGATAGAGAAAAGAAGTGTCGTCAAAAAGAGCATCACCCACATTTTGCTCAGTACCGAACGATAGACCGAGAAGATAGCCTGAGCACCTGTGAGCCATGCGAAAAAGAGAAGGATGACATCACCCTGAAAGTGCATAAGTCCGCCGCTGAGCCAGAAATAGATACCGACAACGATAGCCATAGGTGCGACGGTTGTAAGGATTGCATGGATAAACCAAGGCGTTCTATCTGTGTCCTCTTCGCCAAAAAAGAAGCCGAAGGAAGATTTGCCGCTGATATTGGATGCTTTACGGGCATTGTGGATGACATCGCCTGAACCTAAGAAAAGTGTTGCTTTGAAAAGCCCATGGACGATGAGGTGATAGACCGCAAGTGCAAATGCACCTACACCGATTTCAAGCATCATATAGCCCATTTGTCCGATTGTAGAGTAGGCCAAAGATTTTTTGACATCATTTTGGACAAGCATAAGAGCTGAACCGATAACAGCAGTAAGAAAGCCAACAAAAAACGCAAGATGCAGAGCAAAATCAGCATGAACAAAGAGCGGTGCAAAGCGGTTGATGAGAAAGGCCCCTGCGTTTACAATACCTGCGTGCATCAGTGCTGAAGCAGGGTTTGGCCCCTCAAGCGTGTAGGCAAGCCAGATATGAAAAGGAAACTGTGTGGATTTGATGAGTGCCGCGAGCATGATAAGCAAGCCAATAATCTGCAGTATAGGGATGGAAAAACCTAAGAAGCTGATGTTTTGTACAACAGTCGTATCGAGAATGCTTAAAAATGTATGAAGATCGAGCGTGCCGTAGTATTTGAAGATAAGATAGATAGCAAAAAAGAGAGGAATATCTGCAAGAAGATGCGTGAAATAGGTGTAAAAACCATATTTGTAACTCTTCTCTCTTGTATAGTTGTGCACCAAAATAAAGTAAAGATTAAGCCCGATAAGATGCCAAAACGCAAGGATAACGATGATATTTCCTGCAAATAAAAGCGAGAGAATGACACCTATCATCATATCAATGAGGATAAAAAAGCGTATATATCCCTCTTCATCATACATATATTTGATAGAGAATTTATGCACGACAAGTCCGACAAGACTCACAAAAACACTCATGACGATAGTGAGTGATGTGATATTGAGTGTGTAGAGTGTATTTGCAAAGAGAAGCTCTTCATGTAGGGAGTTTTTGTAAAAAAGCAAGGCTAAACTCGCCGCAGTCAAAAGAGTGAGCAGTGAGAAAAAGATAGATATTTTATAAGCTGCCTTACCAAAAAACTTCAAACTAATAAGCAGTGTAAAGGCCGATAAAAACGGCAAAAAGAGCAAGCCGTAACTCAGAGTGGTGAAAAGTTGTTCAAATGTCATAAATATTTCTACTCCCTTTCAGTGATACATATTTTGATCTCTGAAGATATTTTAACCTAAAAATCTCAAATATGAACTATGATACGATCTCTACCTTTTTCTTTGGCACTATAGAGTGCCTTGTCTGCATTATTTATAAGTGTATCGCCATTAAACTCTTGCGTGATAGGACAAGCACTGACTCCAAAGCTTAGGGTGATAGAGCGGTTTTTCATCGTTTCAAATTTGAGATTTTTGAGATTATTTTGGATCCCTGCTGCGATATCAAAAGCTCCCTTCGCTCCCGTATCATAGAGAACAATGATAAACTCTTCTCCTCCATATCTTGCAACAAGGTCGGTACTTCTTTTGAGTGACTTTTTAATGTTCTGCGCTACGCTTATCAAAACTTCATCTCCTATCTGGTGTCCATAGGTATCATTGACATGTTTAAAATGGTCAATATCACACATGATAAGAGCTATCTGCGTCTCTTTACGTCTGGCGAGTTCCCACATCTCACGAAATATTTGCTCAAAGTGTCTTCTATTTGAGATTTCTGTAAGTGGGTCTGTTGTGGAGAGCAGTTGCAGTTTTCTGTTGACGATTTCTATTTCCGCTGTTCTTAGTAGTACTTTTTCTTCAAGTGTGTGATTGATAGCATCGAGTTCTTTTGCATTATTATCGATTTTACGCAGCAAAGAGACGATGGCGTTTTGAATAACGCCGATCTCATCATTTCTACTTGAAGGGACAAGTGTTACATTTTTGAGTTTTGGATTATAAGACAAAACATACTCGCTTAAAGCACGCAAGTCTCTAAAAGATCTACGAACAAAGAAGATGAAAAGTAAAAGTAAAACAGTAATCAAGGCAAAAATTTGCAAGGTTGTGGTTTTGTTTTTTTTGATTAGCTGGTTCAAATCTTCATTTGAATAATGGATGAGAACTGTTCCAACCTTCTGTTGCGTGATGCTGTCGTAGAGTATTTTTGAAGAGATATTAATACATTTATCAATTACATTGAGGTGTGCATCTGGATTTTTTACAAAATGAAAAAGTGCTTTTCCATTTTGATCAAGAAGTTCTACAAACTCTATATCGCTGTTTTGATTGATGATGGTCTTAAGATACTCTACGTTGGATGTATCAAGTCCTAGTGTAATATTTAAGCTGAGTATTGGAGAGATAGTGTTGATAAGCAGGGTGTTCTTTGACTCCTTGGACTTTTTGAACTGAGAAGTTATATTTTCAGAGAGAAGATAACGCTCAAACGCAGTCACAAAGAGAGTGAAAAATATGATAGCAAGAATAATTTTTGTCGAAAAGCTGGCTTTAAGCATCACTTTTCCCCCGCTGTGTAAATTTTTGAGATACGAAATAAGAGATTGTCGAGTTGTATATCTTTGATAAAAATAGATTTCATATTGATATAGGGGGTGATATTACGTCCCAAAAATAGAGAAAAATCCACTCCAAATGTAAGTAGAGCTGCATCGTAGGCGACTGTAAGCATTCTCTTCTTCTGTGCAAATTGAAGTGTGCGCATGAGAGTTGCTTCATCTGTATTAAAGAGAAAAAGAAGCTGAGCATCGGAACATTTATCTAGAGTAGGGTAACTGGAGACAATTGTTTTGAGTGTATAGTCTTTGATACCTTTGGGATAACTTTGCGCGATTTTATTGGCAAAAGAGTTCGCCGCCATCTGCTCAACAGGATCATGAAGGATACATAGTGTTATATCTTTTTGAAGCTTACTTTTGAGGTCACTTAGCAAAACGAAGCGCGGCGTTATCTTGGCAAAGATGTCTAGGGTGTCATCATCATAGCTAATGGCATAGATAGATGGAGAATAAAAGATAAATGTTATGCAAAGCAGTAGACAAATCTTTCTAAAATACACCTGTTCCTCCATTTTTTTGTTTAAAAAAAGCTCTTAAAGCTAAAACAAACCTTCGATAGTATAACATAGTTTGAAATATCAAATAGTGTTATTTTGTGATTCTATGGAATATAATTTTATGTAACAAAGCCTATTTATTGGGCGCTAAAGGGAATGAGTCGTGAAGAAAAAATTATATACCGTGGCTGCTTTGTTGGCAGTTTCAAGTTTGATGGCGGACTCACCTGCAATTGATGCAAGTGAGTTTGAATCACTTCTGGGTGAAATGAGTGCAATCGCTACAAAAAAATCGCTCAATGTGGATTATCTTCCTTCTGTTGTAACAGTTGTCGATGCGCAGACGTTTATCGATGGCGGTATTCAAAATCTCGGTGAAGCTCTGGGAATGTTACCTGGTATTCAGATACAGCTCAGCCCGATGGGTTATACGATGACTACGGTACGAGGATTTAAAAATCCAAATGCTTATCTCTCGGACAAGATAAAGATACTTGTTGATGGTGTCGCTATAAATAATGCAGTGCAGGGAAGCAGCAGCTTTTATATGGACTTTCCGATGCAGCTCATCGAGAAGATAGAGGTTCTACGCGGTCCTGCTTCGACAGTCTATGGTGCAGGTGCGTTTTACGCGACGGTCAATATCATCACAAAACTCGGAGGCTCCAAACAAGAAAACCAAGTTTTTGTCGGAGTAGGAGAGTATGGTTACCGTACGGTCGGGGGAAATCTCTTTGCAACGGCCAATGGATGGAATATCTTCACAGATGGGTACTATCAGAAAAATGATAAGTCGCTTTATTTTGAGAATATAGGTGGAGATGAAGCACTCAACCAACACTACACAGATGAATCACTTAAAGATTTCTCTCTTGGATTTAAAGCACAAAAAGATGGTTTGGAGTTTTTGGCACGCTTTAAACGCAACGTCTCTGGAAATTTTTATGGTTTTGAAAACAATCTTAATCCTATCCCAGAAAAGGGTGAAGAACATATCAATAGTTATTTTTTTACACAGCTTGCGTATAAAAATTCTTACAATGATTATAAATTTGAGACAAAAGCAAACTTTTCGCACAGAGAGTTTGATGCAAGTGCAAATATTTACAGCGTCGAAAGCATGGTAGGAAGATTCACTGGGGTTGGAATATATGATGTGGAAGATGGCTTTTTCTACAATGAAAAGTCAGCAGAGCAAAACTATGAACTTGAGTCAAATGTAAGACTTCCTGAAATAATCTCCAATGATATTCTCCTTGGAGTCGGTCTACACTATGCAATCGTACGTAAGGATGAATTTTATAGTAGTTTAGAAGATGCAATCTTTCTTCATAATGATGCAGATCTGCGTAATAATAGTAATTTTAGATACAGATATGCAAAAGAGACCGCATATTGGAATGATAATCAGGCAACTACTCTTTTAAAACATGACGTAAGCAGAACCAATATCTATGCCTATGCACAAGATTTGATTGCACTTAGTGATGCTGTGGATGTGACACTGGGACTACGTGTAGATAACTATTCAGACTTCGGAGCAGAACTTAGTAAGCAAGCTGGTATAGTTTATAGAGCCTCTGATGAATGGATATTTAAACTTCTTTATGGTTCTGCGTTTCGTGCGCCCACTTTTATAGAAGCGTATCAATTAGGTCATATTAATTTTCGCGCAAGAGGTGAAAATATAGAGCCTGAAGAGACAAACACTTACGAAGCTGTCGTAATATATTCTCCAAACTTTTATAACAGATTTTCTGTGAATGTTTACTACTCAGAACTTACAAATGTTATAGACCTCGAAGAACTCTCTGGAACAGATGCGGGATATCAGAATTTTGACAAAAGACTTAGTCGTGGTATCGAATTTGAGTACAACTTTAAAACCAAACTCGAACATAACTTCTATCTTAATGCCTCATATATAGATGCCGGTTATACTTTTCCTGCGGAAGGAGATGATGAACCTGCGTTTAATGCAGCTATGCCTGATATCTCGACGGTGATGTTCAAAGCGATATATATCTATAAACCGACAAATAAACTCTCTTTTGGTACGACTTGGAGATATTTCTCTGAGACCACAGCTACTGAATTGGGATGGGTAGAAGAATCAGTTGCAGATGGTGAATATTCGTCTACGACAAAAGCTGCAAGTATTTTTGATGAGACAATTACCTATAGATTTTCTGCAACAGATGAATTGCGTGGTACGGTAAAAAATATCTTCAATGAAGATGTGCGCATGCCTGCATATTATTATGAGACGGCTGATGGAGGAAATCAAAGAGAAGGGCGTAACTGGTTCTTGAGTTATGTGCATAGATTTTAGTTGTAAAAGGGCTTAAAATCTCAGCGCAGTTACAAGTGTGATGGCAGACTCAAAAAAAATAAGTATAATCTACTCATGAATTTAGAGACAATCAAAAATAAAACCATACTCCTCTTTGGAAAAAGCCGTGCGTTTAGCTCCGCTGAGTTTGATGCGCAGATGTTGCATCACAAGATAGAAGTGCGCAAAGAGTTCGATGAAGATGTCCTCCTCATAGTCGAGGGCAAGATGATGACGCCTTATGAGCAAAACGCAAGTGATGATCTGTATGAAAATAAAAAGATAAAAACCATCTCCATAGATGAACTCGAGCGTGCTCTTGCAAAAGATATCGACGCCGATACTCTGCTGATGAGCCTCAAACTCTCACACGACAAAGAACGCTTACTCTCTTTTATCAAAAACTCCATGATAAGTGACGTACTTTTTTTCAGACTCCTCAAAATGTACGACTGGAATGACGAAGATTTCTTTGAAAATGATGAAAACCGTGATGTCACAGCCGCACTTATCGGACGCTTTTATGAAAATATAGAACGCAACCACAACGTCCAGTATGCGACACTTGGGCTGATGCATCTTATAGCGCAGTGCAAAAACGCAGAACTTATCGAAGTCATCGCCTCACTCGAACCTCTGCAAAAATATCTCTTACGTGACACAAATAACGCAAATAGAGCGATAATCAACTCCATAGCCAAACATCCAAATACACCCAAAAGTGTTTTGAAGATCTTTATCAAAAAAGCAGATACACGCATAAAAATGCTCGTAGCACTTCGAGATAATTGCGATGCACTCATGCAAAAACAGCTCTTGGACACGGGTGAGTCAATCCTGCGTGAAGCTCTCTCATTTAATACAAATCTTGATGCAGATATCGCAAAAGAGCTGAGTGGACAAACGCAGTATGCAGTCAATATCGCACAGCATATCAAGCTCACTGATGCTTTGTTTGGAATGTTTTTGGAGAGTTTTAGTAAAGAACTTGCAACCAATAGCTCGCTCACACAAGCGATGCAAGAGCAACTTTTTGAGAGAGCTGATAATGAGGTAAACGCAGCCCTCGCGGCAAATAGCGCACTTAGTGAACAAGTGTTCTTAAAGCTTTTTGCACTCAAAAATGAGGCTGTTTTAGGGCTGCTTTACGCAAACGCAGTCACACCACAACAGCTACTCAAAGAAGCCTACAAAAACGCAGCCAACCATTTCGCTTTAGCACAAAACACAAACACTCCCTCGGATATATTGCTCTTGCTTGGAGAGAGTAGTGATGCCGAGATACTTGGCGCTTTGGCTAAAAATGAGAAGACACCAGTCGCCATTTTGTATCAGTTGCAACTCGACAGCAGATTTGAGCGTATGGTGAAAGAAAACGCAGCCTTTGGCGTGCATATACAAACCCAAAATATAGGCTGGATGGTCTAAGAGGATACAAATGAGAGCATCAGAACTGACACAAACGATAAGTGCACTCGTTGTGCAAAAAGTCCCTACATTTCTTTGGGGCGCACCAGGAATAGGAAAATCTTCCATTGTAAAACAAATTGCGAATGCACAAGAAATAGGTTTTATCGACCTGCGTTTATCGCTCATGGATCCGACCGACCTTAAAGGTATTCCTTTTTATGACAAAGAGAGTCATACCGCACTCTGGGCACCACCTGCGTTTTTGCCAAGCAGTGGCGAGGGGATACTTTTTCTCGATGAGCTCAACTCCGCAGCACCTTCGGTTCAGGCTTCGGCGTATCAGCTCATACTTGACCGTAAAGTCGGTGAATATACTCTGCCTGAGGGTTGGGCGATAGTCGCTGCGGGAAATCGTGAAGGTGATCGTGGTGTGACGTACCGTATGCCCGCACCTTTGGCAAACAGATTTGTACACTTTGAAATGGAAGTAGATGTGGAGGATTGGCGTTTGTGGGCGTACAAAAAAGCGCTTGATATACGCATCATCTCTTACATCACTTACAAGAGTGAACATCTGTTCACATTTGATGCAAAGAGCGAGGCGAAGAGCTTTGCAACGCCTAGAAGTTGGGAATATGTAGATAGCATCCTCAAATCGAGTATGCCTGCAAACTTAGTGCTAAACGCAATCAGCGGTGCGGTAGGCAAAGAGGTCGCTGTGAGCTTTTTGAGCTTTGCAAAAGTAATTGATAAATTGCCTGATATAAACGCAATCCTTCAAAACGGCAAGGGCGAATACCCTGAGGCTGTGGATGTTTTGTATGCTCTGAGCAGTGGACTTGTAAGTGGCGTTTTGCGTGATAGTTCTACGCTTGATAATCTACTTCTCTATTCGCTTGAACTCAAACCAGAATTTGCCGTGATGATAGTGCAAGATTTGCAGAGAAACGGTGTGTCGATGGAACACTCAGAAGCATATAAAAGCTGGGTGAAGAAGTTTTTGTATCTTTTGGATTAGTCTCAAGCCCTTAGGACTTGAGTGCTTTTTTGTTTTCATACACAGAGTGTAAAAACGCAATAAGGATAAGACCTATCCCGATAGTTCCCGTCACAAGTTCGCTGATATGCATCGTGATCTTCATGAGCATAATAACCGCCAAAATCCCGATAGCATAATGCGCGCCGTGCTCAAGATAGTGAAACTCTGAGAGCGTTTTGTGCTCCACAAAGTAGATAGTGAGACTACGCACAAACATCGCTCCGACACCCAGACCTATCATGATGATGAAAATATTGCTAGTCAGCGCAAACGCACCGATAACCCCATCAAATGAGAAACTCGCATCCAAAACCTCAAGATAGATAAAGCCCGCAATACCGCTTTTTACCGTGTCGCTCGAGAGAAAATGATCGACCATTCCAAGGAGTGAGTGCAGTAGTACACCAAACATAAACGCCATCACAACGCTAAAACTCTGCGTGACCTCTCCAAGTGTCAGACCTACGATAATAGCGATGATAAGCTCAATATTGCTCACTCCGCTAAATCTTTTGAGAATACGAGAGTTTTCTATAACACCAAGCCACTTGATTTCTCTCTCTTCAAAAAAGAAATCCAAAAAGACCATAAGTAAAAAAGCCCCACCAAAGGCAAAGATAGTCCCTTCGGTACTTTTGAGGATACTCTCATAACGCGCGGCATCATTCATAGCGACATCAAGTGTCTCCAAAAGTCCCATGCCCGTGACGATAGCAACAATTGCCAAAGGAAAAAGCAAACGCATCCCAAAAACAGCTATAGGAATACCAAAAATGATAAAGCGTCTCTGCCAGATAGGATCCATTTTTGCAAGTACCTTTGCGTTTACAACGGCATTGTCAAAGGAGAGTGAAATCTCAAGGATAATCAACAAAAATGTGATGTAGATCGCTGTGAGACCGCCAAGATAAAACGAGAGTAAAAGCCCTAAAGCCATGATGATAAACGAACTGTAAAAGTAGCGCATCTGTATCCTTTGATTTTTTTTGGAATTATAGCGGAGAGAAGAAACAAAGTGCACGCAAATATTTATTTGTTATAATTGAGCATAAACTAAACGCAAGGCTTCTCAATTGCAAAACCTACACAACAAAATCTCTCAGGCAAAAGCGAAACTTTTGGTCGATTATCCTTATTTTGGCACGCTGGCTTCGCGGCTGGAGTTGGTTTGCAATGATGATATTCAGGCATTTCGGAGTGATGGAAAAAAAGTAGAGTATAGCACTGCATTTTTGGAAGAGGCGAGTGTGAGTGAGTTGGAGTTTGTTTTGGCAAATGGGGCGATGCATATTTCACTGGCACATGAGCAGCGTAAAAATGGTCGCAGCGGTTGGTTGTGGCAGATGGCGACGGATATGGCGATCAATGATATGCTGGTGCAAAATGGTCTGGATTTACCCTACGGCGCGCAGTATCGAGTGCGATTTGCTGGGATGTATGCTGAGGAAATCTACGCCGAACTCAAATCTGATATGATCCGTGAAGAGGACAATCTCGAATACGAAGCAGACGACGCGGCAGATGTGCAAGAAAATAAAAAAGAGAAAGAGAACAAAACGCAGCAAGAGCCTCAAACGCAGCTAGAGCGTGAACAAATACTCCAAGAAGAGCTTTTACAAGAGCAACTCTTAGCAGAAGAGGCTATCTCACTTTTAGAACGTGAATTCAAAAAAAGAGAAGCGCCTGCTGCAATTGAGCGGTTTTTTAGTATCGATTTTATCGGAAAGATCAACTGGCAAGATGAACTCAAATCCGCCATTGACAGACATTTTCGCGATGACTACACGCTGCTTCCTCCGAGTAAAAAACTCCTCTCTCAAGGCATTTATCTCCCATCAAATGTGAGTCAAACCTTTCGCCTTGTCGTGGTGATCGACTCTTCTGGTTCTATCGATGATGTGCTTTTGGGTCAGTTTTTGAGTGAGGTCAATTTTTTGATGAGCCTCGTCGCGCGCTATGAGATAGAGCTGCTTGTCTGTGATGAGAAGATAAACTCGCATCAGACTTTTTATAGTGGAGATACTTTGGAGTGTGATATTACGGGCGGCGCGGGAACGGATTTTAGACCCGTGTTTGCGTTTGTAGAACAAAACTTTGATGATGTGAAGTTGCTCTTATATTTTAGTGATCTTGAGGGCATTTTTCCAAACGCAGCGCCGAGTTATGATGTCAAATGGATAAGCGCACAAGAAAAAGAAGTTCCTTTTGGGGAGCTTATTCTTCTTTGAAAATTAGAATATAATTCCCCCATGGATACTCTCAATACAATTATCACTACACTCAAACAAAAACAAAGTGTCTTCTTGACGGGAGGTGCAGGAGTCGGCAAGACAACCATCACCAAAGAGGTCATCAAAGCCTTTGAATCCGAAGCCAAAAAAGTGGCAAAGCTCGCTTCAACTGGGATGGCAGCAACACTTATCGGAGGACAGACTCTGCACAGTTTTTTGGATCTTGGTATCGCTAGTGACGTCAAAGAACTGGAGCTAAACGGTAAATTTGAGATAAAAAACAAGATAAAAAAGCTCATATCTTTGATGGATCTTATCGTCATAGATGAGATATCGATGGTGAGTGATAAACTCTTTGAGATGATACAGCTTAGGCTCAAGCAAGCTGATTTTCGGGGTGTTCTTCTTATTGTTGGGGATTTTTTGCAGCTTCCTCCCGTTGTGCGAGGCAGTAGCGAAGTCTCTTTTGCCTTTGAGTCAAGTGTGTGGGAGAGCTTTGAATTTTCCAGAATTGAACTCACTCATGTTTACAGAACGGATGATAAGCAATTTATAGAGCTTTTAAATGAGATTCGTTTTGGGCATATTGATGAAACTATTCATAATGAACTCAATGAGTTTATCAAGCCTTTGCCACATGAGCTGGATAAATTTACCTTTTTATTTGGCAAAAACGCAAGCGCTGCGTTTCATAACAAAACGCAGCTCGCATCGATAGAAAATGAGCTTTTTATCAAAGAAGCACAGATTATCAAACACCTGCAATCTTCAAGCGACAAAGAGGTGCTGCGTTTTATGGATGATGCACGTATCGAAAAAGAGCTCTCTCTCAAAGTCGGCGCGCCTGTACTCTTTACCCGAAATTCGTGGAACTATTTTAACGGTGAGCGCGGAGTTGTTATCAATGTCGAAACGGGCTATGTCTATGTACAAAAAGCGGACGCAAAAGTAGTCAAACTTGAAGCAGTCGCTCAAAGTAAGACGCTCTGGAAGGAAAAAACGATAGATGGAAAGAAAGAACTTGTTGAAGAGCCTGCGTTTACCATCTATCAGTTTCCCATCAAGCTTGCGTTTGCGATTACAATTCATAAATCACAGGGCATGAGCATCGAAGATCTTATCATCGAGACAAACGAAATATTTGCCCCTTCTCAGTTTTATGTGGCACTCTCAAGAAGTTCCAACCCCAAAAGACTCACCCTCATCGCGCCAAAGATGCAGTGGCATGCCCTTATTTTTGTCAATAAAAAGGCAATAGATTTTACGCTCGAGTTAATATAAACACTGCGTTTGCTATAATGTGAAAATAAATCAATATGGAGAAACGCAATGAATAAAATAGCAGTAATTTTATATGTAATGATAGCAATAGGCTTCACCGCATGTGCAAGTACACCTAAAGATCACTATTACGACAGGGCTACAAATTCGTCAAATGAGGCGATACAAAGTCTGGATAATGAGTAAAAAGAAGTAAAATTAAAAAAAGACCCTCACGAAGATGTGAGAGTCAAAAGAGAATGACTAGAGGTCGTTCTCGTGCTTCGCTAAGTACTCAGCAACACCCTCAGTAGATGCTTTCATACCTTCGTCACCTTTTTGCCAACCAGCAGCACAAACTTCACCATGCTCATCAGTAAACTGCATTGCGTCAACCATACGGATCATCTCATCGATGTTACGGCCAAGTGGTAAATCATTGATAACTGCGTGACGAACAATACCTTTACCATCGATAAGGAATGAACCACGAAGAGCAACTGCTTCACCGAAAAGTACATCATAATCTTTAGAGATTTGTTTTGTAAGGTCTGCTACGAGTGGGTATTTGATACGACCGATACCACCGCTATTTACTGGAGTTTCTCTCCATGCAAAGTGTGAGAATTGGCTATCAACTGATACACCGATAACATTCACACCACGGCTTTTGAAATCTTCGATTCTGTGTGAAAACGCAATGATTTCTGAAGGACAAACAAATGTAAAGTCAAGTGGGTAGAAGAAAAGTACTGTACCTTTTTCACCTAAGTTTTCTGATAATTTGAAGTTTTCTACGATTGAGCCGTCTGCTAAAACTGTAGTTGCTGTGAAGTCTGGAGCTGGATTTGTTACTAACATATATATTCCTTTGGGGGTTTAAATTTAATGTGCGGTAGTGTAACAAAAAAATATTAATACAAATCTGATGGAACGAATAAGTAATATTATTTAAGGAAAATTTTTATCTTTTAAAAGATAGACTCAATGCATCAACAAAAAGCAGATAGCAGGAAAAGTAAACTATAACTTCAACCATAAGATATTGTTACAATAGGAGCATACAATCTTATTGGGGATTATTAATAAAGTATTGCAAACGATAAGTGAAGCCGAGCGAGAAAAAATTAACAATAAATGGATTCATGTCACAGTGAAACAAGCCCATGACTACTCTCTTTTTTATCAAACAGGAATTGTTCTTCTTCTGATGATAGTCGGAACACTTTATTTGAATAGAAAATTATCGCTCGAAATGAATAGACGTCAGACAATAGAAGAAGAGCTAAAAGAGAGTGTGTTGCAGATGCGAACGCTGATCGATACTATCCCTCTGCATGTTATCGTAAGTTCTTATGATGGTAAAGTACATCTTGTAAATAAGCGCGTTCTAGATGACTACGAAATTCAAGAAGTAGATTTAGAGACTATAAACGCAGCTGATTATTATGTTGATCCAAAGGAGAGAGAAGAGGTCCTCTTGGAACTCAAAGCAAAAGGTTTTGTAGATAAAAAACTGCTCAAGTTTAAAGGAGCAAACGCAGAAGTTTTTAGGATGCTTTCTGTCTCGCCTATCAGATACGCTAAAAAAGAGATGCTCTTGTCTATAAGCTATGATATGACTAAGCGCCTTGAGTTAGAGAAATCCTTGAGCGAGGCAAAAGAGATTGCAGAACAAGCAAACAGATCCAAATCAGAATTTTTAGCCAACATGAGTCATGAGATACGAACGCCGATGAACGCTATCATAGGATTTACGGAACTTTTAAATGAACAGATTGTAGAGCCGCGTTTGAAATCGTATGTGAAGACCATCCAATCAGCAAGTAGAACACTCCTCACACTAATCAATGATATCCTTGATCTCTCAAAAATCGAAGCAGGAAAGCTGCAGATACATAAAAATCCTACAGATATAAGTAAGCTATGTAATGAGATAGCATCGATTTTTACTTTGAATGTCAAAAGTAAAGGATTGGATTTCTATTTAGAAATCGATGAAAATATACCAAAAAGTTTGTTGCTTGATGAGATACGACTACGCCAGATTTTATTGAATCTTATAGGAAACGCAGTGAAGTTCACGCAAAGCGGATATGTGAAGTTGCGTGTGCATGGCTTAAATGTAGATGAGCATTTATCAAAATTGGATTTAGAGATATTGGTAGAAGATACGGGCATAGGCATCGAATCTTCACAGAGTCAGATGATATTTGAAGAGTTTGAGCAGCATGAAGGGCAAGATAATCGAAAGTATGGCGGTACGGGACTCGGTTTGTCGATATCAAAGCGTTTAACTAGGATGATGAACGGAAAAATATCTCTACAAAGTGAAGAGGGCAAAGGAAGTACATTTACTGTCGTACTGTTTGGGGTAGATATTTCATCTTTGGCTGTTGCACAAAACGCAGATGAAAAGTTATCCAGAGAAAAGAGAAAGATACGTTTCAAAAAAGCAAAAATATTGATCGCTGATGATATAGAAGATAATCGCCAGTTAATAGTAAAGAACTTTGAAAACAGCAATATTGAAGTCATAACCGCGGTAAATGGAGCTGATGCTATTGAAAAATTTCATACAGAAAATCCAGATTTGATTTTAATGGATATTAGAATGCCTATCATGAATGGATATGAAGCGGCGATGCAAATCAAAAAAATATCTCAAATCCCTATAATCGCCTTGACTGCTTCAGTTATGCAAGATAGAGATGAATCATCCAAAAGAAAATATTTTGATGGTTTTTTAAGAAAACCAGTGCTTCAATATGAGCTTTTTGAAGAGCTGAGTAAATTCTTGGCGTTTGAGATTATTGGCGATGAGCTCAAGGAGCAAAAAACAAAAATCGTGATGAGCGAGAAGACAAAGCCCAACCTCTCAAATATTTTGCAACTGCTCTCTGGTGAAATCAAACAAGCACAGCTCAAAGCAATAGAGACAAACAGCATGTCAGATATTAAAGATTTTACGCAGGAAGTTGAAACATTGGCTTTAGAATTTGATGTCGCATTGCTGGATGAGTATGTTTCAAAGTTGCATGGAGCCATCGATGCGTTTGATATTCAGACGATAGAACAAACGCTACACAGTTATGATGAACTTCTGAAACAACTTTTAGAATATTAGTTGTATGCATAAACTTTTTCTTTAGATTAATCGGTTACAATTCTCTCGATTTATGGAGCTAGACTCTATATCTCAATAAGGAAAATCGATGACGAAAGAGTATATTTTTACCTCAGAGTCTGTAACAGAAGGGCACCCTGATAAGATGGCAGATCAGATCAGTGATGCAATTCTGGATTATATTATTGAACATGATCCAAAGGCACGTGTTGCGTGTGAAACTTTGGTATCAAATGGTTTTTGTGTAATTGCAGGCGAACTGAAAACAACGGCGTATGCGCCAATGCAAGAGATTGCACGTAAAGTTATCCAAGAGATTGGATATACAGATGCAACGTACGGTTTTGACTATCGCTCTGCTGCAGTTTTAAACGGAATAGGCGAGCAGTCTCCTGACATCAACCAAGGTGTTGATCAAGCAGACGGTGAAATCGGTGCAGGTGACCAAGGTTTGATGTTTGGTTACGCATGTCGTGAAACAGATGTTTTGATGCCTCTGCCTATTTATTTGGCACATCGTTTGACACAAAAGCTTGCAGAAGTACGAAAAGAAGGGATTATTCCTTATCTTCGCCCTGATGGAAAAGCGCAAATAAGTGTGAAATATGTAGGAGATAAGCCTGTTTCTGTTGAGACAGTTGTTGTCTCTACGCAGCATGCTCCTGATGTTTCTCAAGAGAAAATTCACGAAGATGTTATTAATGAAGTCATACGAAAAGTTATTCCTGCCGAACTACTCAGTGAAAGCACTGTTTTTCATATCAATCCGACGGGAAAATTTGTAATCGGCGGACCGCAAGGTGATGCTGGGCTTACTGGGCGAAAAATCATCGTAGATACATACGGTGGAAGCTGTCCTCATGGTGGTGGTGCGTTTAGTGGTAAGGATCCAACCAAGGTAGATAGAAGTGCGGCATACGCTGCGAGATGGGTTGCTAAAAACCTTGTTGCTTCGGGCGCATGTGATAAAGCAACTATCCAAGTAGCATACGCAATCGGTGTTGCTAAACCTGTATCTATCATGGTAGATACTCATGGTACAGGTGTTGTTCCTGAAGAGAAGATCGAAGAGTGTGTAAAACATATTTTTGATTTATCTCCAAAAGGTATCATCACTTCACTTGACCTTTTACGACCTATCTATAGAAAAACTGCTGCTTATGGTCACTTTGGCCGTGAAGAAGAGGGTTTCACTTGGGAAGTAACAGATAAAGTAGACGCAATTAAAGAGTATTTAGCTCTTTAAATAAAAATATGCTCAAAATGGCGGATAAATCCGTCATAGTGCGTGTTCTGTATATGTAACGAATACCTGAATTTTAAGTAGTTAGAAACTAATTTTAGCTACATTTAAAAATCTTCTGTGTATAGTTACCCCAACTAAAATTAGGAGAAAATAATGGCTGTATATATTAATGACACTTGTATTAACTGTGGCGCTTGTATTGACGAATGTCCAGTAGAAGCAATCGTAGATGAGGATGATAATCCAACTGGTGAAGAAATTTACTATGTATATGGTGATAAATGTGTAGAGTGTGTTGGACATCATGATGAACCAGCATGTGCTACTGCATGTCCTACTGAGGGTTGTATCACTTGGGATGCTATCGGTGATAGCCCATCACACCGTGATGACATCACAGAAGATCAACGTTCAAGCAAAGAGCCTGTTGTAGAATAGTCTCAAGAGGTACTCTCCCGAGTATCTCTAAATCAATGGGTCTTTTACCCATTGAAACAAAAAATCCCCTGTAAATTTATAAACTTCAATGAAAACACATTATTTTTTGGATACAATTCCACTCTAATTTTATATTAACAGGAGATTTGATGGAAAGAACTTTATCCATAATCAAACCAGATGCAGTTGCTAAAGGTGTTATTGGCAAAATCTTAGATCGTTTTGAGACTGATGGCCTTAAGATAGCGGCAACAAGAAAAATCCAACTTTCACGCGCTGATGCAGAAGCATTTTACGCAGTACACTCTGAAAGACCTTTTTTCAACGACTTAGTTGATTTCATGATCAGTGGTCCAGTAGTTGTTTCTGTTCTTGTAGGCGAAAATGCTATGCAAAGAAACCGTGATTTGATGGGTGCTACTAACCCTAAAGAAGCTGAAGCTGGTACTATCCGTGCTGATTTCGCTGAAAATATAGATGCAAACGCAGTTCACGGTAGTGATTCTGTTGAAAACGCAGCTATAGAAATCGCATTCTTTTTCTCTGAGAGAGAAATTTCTTAAGTAATAATTGTGAAGTTTTTACTCAGAAAAGTCACAAAGACTCCTTTAGATTTCGAACTTGAATATGAAGAGGTAAATTTTAAAGGTTATTTACAGTACCATTCTGGCAATTTGATTTTACTCAAAGCAGAACTCAATGGTTTTGTAAATACAGAATGTAGTCAGTGTGCTCAAGAGATTAAATTACCAGTAGATGAAAATATTGAACTTTTTATCTCGGATGGTCTTTTTAATGGAGATGAGCGCATAGAGCTCGATGTTGTAGAATCTTTTGACGGGTATGCTGATATTGATGAAATATTGCACTCTGAGCTTGAGCTTATCAAAAGTGACTATTACAGTTGCGAAAATTGTCAAAACTCTTAATATGAATTATGAGTAGAGGTAAGAGGAACTTGTTCTTTTTACTGTGAATTAAACAAGAGGCAATTCTTGTCTCAAAGAGGCATAGCTTTAGTGGCCACAGCGGCCTAAGCGAAGTAAAAGGGATCTATTCCTTTTACTGTATTAATTAAAATAAGAAAGGAATTAAAACTATGGCAGTACCTAAGAGAAGAGTATCACACTCTCGTTCAGCTAAAAGAAGAACTCACTACAAAATTACTTTAGCTAAACCAGTTAAAGATAAAGATGGAACTTATAGATTACCACACCACGTTAACCCAACGACTGGTGAGTATAAATAATTAATGGTTAAGATTGCAGTTGATGCAATGGGCGGGGACTTCGGTCCTGAGCCAATTGTAAAAGGTTGTGTAGAAGCACTCAAGAGAAAATCGTTTGAACTTATTTTAGTAGGTAAAAAGTCTGAAATTTTACCTCTGTTACCAAAACGTTATAGAGATAAGATTTTAATTGTTGAGTCAGACGATGTAATCTCTATGAGTGATGCTGCGACTGATGCTGTCAAACGCAAAGAAAGCACTATATACAAAGCAATTGAGCTTGTAAAAAATGGTGAAGCTGATGGCGTAGTCTCTGCTGGACACAGTGGAGCGACTATGACACTCGCAACGCTAAGACTAGGTCGCCTTGAAGGTGTTCTACGTCCTGCGCTTGTAGCACTCATGCCTACTAAAACTGGTCGTCGTTCTATAATCTTGGATGTTGGTGCAAATGTCGATTCAAAACCAGAACATTTAGCGCAATTTGCCATCATGGGCGGTTGTTATGCTGAGGATATGTTTAAAATTGAGACTCCAAGCATCGGTATTCTTGCCAATGGTGAAGAAGATTCAAAAGGCAATGAAGTAACGAAAGCTGCATTTAAAATACTTAAAGGCTATAGAGGCTTTAAGGGAAATGTAGAAGGCAGTGATATTTTCAACGGAACATGTGATGTTATCACATGCGATGGCTTCGTGGGCAATCTTGTTCTCAAAGCAAGTGAAGGTGTCGCTTCTACAATCAGTGGCCTTATCAAGGATTATATCCGTAAATCACCTATTGCCATTACCGGCGCACTTCTTATGAGAAAAGTATTTAAGTTGCTCAAAAAACAGATTGACTATGCAGAAGTAGGCGGCGCTCCACTTATTGGTATTAAAGGCTGCGTTATCGTGAGTCACGGAAAAAGTAATCCTAGAGCTATGGAAAATGCTATTTATCAAGCTATCAATTATGTTGATACGGGTGTCAATGAAAGTATAATTTCTAGATTGCAACAGTTAAAACAAAAGGAAGATTAATGGCTTATGCAGCTCTACGTTCTATTGGCGCTTATGTTCCAAATAAAATCTTGACGAATGAAGATTTATCCAAAATGGTAGACACTACGGATGAGTGGATTCTTCAAAGAACAGGAATAAAAGAGCGTCATATTGCTGCTGCTAATGAGACCACAAGTGATATGGGTGTCGCAGCTGCAATAAAGGCTATTGAACGTAGCGGTATTGCTAAAGAAGATATAGATATGGTTGTTTGTGCAACTATCTCACCTGATTACTTCTGTATGCCATCAACTGCTACTATTATCTCCAATAAACTTGGCCTAGCTAATGTCACTGCGTTTGATATCTCTGCAGCATGTACAGGGTTTGTATATATTCTCTCTATTGCAAAAGCATTTATCGAAGCTGGGATGAAAAAAAATGTACTTATTATAGGTGCAGAAAGACTTTCAGCAATCACTGACTATAGTGACAGAGGAACTTGTATCCTTTTTGGTGATGGAGCTGGTGCTGCTATTGTAAGTGCTACTGATAATAAAGCTGAAGCAATTATTGATATCCAAACAGGTGCTGATGGTACTTTTGCAGACTTACTGATGACGCCAAACGGTGGAACAGGTTCTCCTCATGATTCACTTGAAGTGGAAGCTGCTGGCTGTTTTATGCAGATGAAGGGGAATGAGACTTTTAAAGTTGCTGTTCGTACCCTTACAAAAGATGTTGTAGAGATTTTAGAAAACAATAATATCAAAAGTGAAGATATCAAGCACTTTGTACCACATCAGGCAAACTATAGAATTATCAAAGCAGTTGGTGATGCATTAAAGATGAAAGAAGAACAGGTTGTTCTTACTGTTCACAAATATGGTAATACTTCAGGTGCATCTATTCCAATGGCTATCAATGATATCTACGAAAGTGGAGAGCTCAGAGCTGGTGAGCTTCTGCTTCTTGACGCTTTTGGTGGCGGACTTACTTGGGGATCGGCGTTAGTCCCATTCTCACCTCTCAAAAAATAAACTTCTTTAAAAATAACTCTTTTGCTCGATTTCTTCGTTGCAGTTGAGTTTCTTTTCGTCACTTACTTTAGTAAGCTCCTCAAATAAACGCAACTACGCCTTGAACTAGAACAAAATAGAGAATTTTTTGACTTTGATGGCTCTTGCTCTTTATTATAGAACCCAATTGACGGTTTAAGTGAAGTATGTGAACTTAATCTTTAAATGCCCTGTAGTGCGTGAAAAATACGTTTATGAAACTCTTCTTGTTTATTTTTAAAATCGAGTGTGCTTTCTCGAAGTTTTTCACCCCACATTGGATTGGGAAAATGGCTATCATCTTCAAATCGAGCCATGACATGGATATGTACTCGTGGAAGCATATTTGCAAAGGATGCCATATTTATTTTCTTTGGAGAGTAGAAAAATTTCATCTCGTGTTCTATAATGTCATAAATATCCCAAAGTTTTGTACGAAGCTCTTTTGGCATATCGCCGAGTTCTTTAAAAGGCTCTTTAGTGAATATCTTTAGCCAAGGGATTTGTGCATCTTCTTTTTCGACATAAAATTCATGATTTTCAAATATGATATGCATTGCTTCTTCTTTTTTTGAAAATTATAGCGAATTCTCTGATGAAATAATGTTTGGAGTAAAAGTTGTCTGAGGAGAAAAGAGTTTTTTATAGTGAGAATATATATATTAGGTGTAAAGCAGAGAATTAATCTCTGCTTCTGCTTGCGCCTGAACCTGAACGACCTCTTGAGCCTGATGAGTTGCTATTACCACGGTAGCCACCGCTGCTTTCACGACTTCCACGCTCACGTGAACCGCTATTGCCTTCACGACTTCCGCCGCCGCTTGTACTTTTATTACCACGGTAACCGCCGCCATCGCGTGAGCTGCTGCCGCCGCTTCTGTTACGACTGCGACCTCTACTATCTCTACTGCCGCCTCTGTTGTTTGCACGCTCAAGGATTGCTTCGATTCTATCAGCTGGAATACCAATATTATTTGGGCCTTTGATATCTTGTTTGTCCAGAATCATAGAGATGAGTTTGAACATAATCGTCTCTTCATCTATATCTTCTTTGAGTTTATCAAGAACTTTGTGTGCTTCATCATAGATATGTTGATCTTCGATAACTTTTACCATATTGTCAATAGTAGTTGAGCGAAGGTCGTTTTTACTTGGAACATAAGCGTGAGCCATAGAAGTTCCAACTTTTTGCTTGATACGTTGTAGCTCCTTGAACTCAAGTGGAGTTAAAAGTGTAATTGCTTTACCTTTTGTACCTGCACGTCCAGTTCTACCGATACGGTGAACATAAGACTCAGGATCAAACGGGATATGGTAGTTGAAAACGTGAGAGATGTTGTCAACGTGGATACCACGTGCTGCAACGTCTGTTGCAACGAGAACTTTCACTGAATTGCTTTTGAAACCTTTGATAACTGTTTCACGTTGACGTTGCTCCATATCTCCATGAAGACCATTTGCAAGGTAACCTGCGTTTGAGAGAACATTTGAAAGGCGATCTACTTCGCTTTTTGTTCTACAGAAAACCACTGATTTTTTAGTGATTTCAGAGTCCATAAGACGGATGATCGCATCATCTCTCTCAGATTCTTCGATAACATAGTAAAGCTGCTCGATATCTGTGTTTGTAGTTTCACCTTTAGTGATAGATACAAACTCAGGATTTTGTAAAATTCTGCTCGCCAAAGTTTTGATCGGCTGAGGCATAGTTGCTGAGAAAAGAAGTGTTTGACGGTTTGTTGGAAGATATGAAAAAATCTCGTTAATATCATCCAAGAAGCCCATGTCAAGCATCTCATCCGCTTCATCAAGAACAACAATGCTAGGAGCAAAGTTGTCTATCATGTTTTTCTTGAGGATGTCTAAAAGACGACCTGGAGTTGCAACAACAATGTTTGCACCTCTTTCTACTAGGTCGATTTGACGTTTATATGAACTACCGCCATAAATAGTAACAGTTTTTACGCCCATGTTTCTTCCGTACTTGAAAAGTTCGTCAGAAACTTGAGTTGCGAGTTCACGTGTCGGAGTGATAACTAAAACTTCAACGCCACCTTTGAGGTGCATGTTGTTGATAGCAGGAAGACCAAATGCAGCAGTTTTACCTGTACCTGTGTGTGCTTGACCAACCATATCACGACCAGCTAAAACAAATGGAATAGCCTGTGCCTGAATTGGACTTGGTACTACAAATCCAGCATCTTTGATACTACGTAGTACCTCGTTTTTTAAACCTAAGTCATCGAATGTGAGTTCTTCTACAGAAGAGTTGTTTTGTGCATTTTCTTGCATCGTAATCCTTTAATTCAAGGAGATGATACAAGATCGCTTAAAACTAAAGCATCTTCCCCTCAAAATATTTGCCGAATTATACCCAATTTTTTATAAAGAATAATTAAAGTTCTATATATTTCTAATTACTTAAGTTTATAATGCGTCATTAAGACACTTTTGTTGGAATTCATTATTTTGTGTATTAGTAGAAAAGCGGCAATTTGCAATATTTACGAAAGAGAGTTCTCAAAATAGTATAATCTACAAATATTATTCAAGGAATTTATTTGCAATTTGATTTATACCTTTTCACTACTGTTGTTGCGTTTATCATTATATTGCTTTTACTCGCACTCTATTTAAAACAAAAAGAGAAATCAGGGAATCTCAGTATAGAAAATGATTCTCTCACGTCGTCACTCAAAGAGCTCATAGAAGAAAAAAATGAGCTCAAGCTGCGTTTAGCGGTTTTGAATACACGCTATGAAGAGGAGATAAAAAACTCTAGTGAAAAGCTCAGTGTGATGCAAAACGCAAAGGATGAACTCTCTAAAGAGTTTAAGCTTTTAGCAAACCAGATCTTTGAAGATAAGACAAAGCAGTTTGATAGTGCACATAAAGAGCAGTTTGAGATGTTACTTAAGCCTTTTCGCGAGCAAATTACGAACTTTTCTGTGCAATCAAAAGAGCAGTTTACTTACGAGATAAAAGAGAGACACCTTCTAAAAGATGAGCTGCTGCGTTTAAAGGAGATGAATGAACAGCTCTCACTTGATGCGCTCAATCTGACAAAAGCACTCAAAGGTGAGAATAAAACGCAAGGGAATTGGGGGGAAATCGTTCTTGAGCGGATTTTGGAGCAGTCTGGTCTTCGTAAAGGGATTGAATATATCACGCAAAATACACTCCAAAACGCAGAAGGCAAACTCTACCGCCCTGATGTTATTCTCAAGATGCCTCAAGAACGCGACATCATTATCGACTCTAAAGTCTCGTTAAATGCGTATGAGCGATTTATGAGTGAGGAGAACGAAACCTTAAAAGCAATTGCACTCAAAGAGCATCTTTTGAGCATCGCAACACATATTAAAGAGCTCAGCGCCAAAAAGTATGAGAAACTTGAAGGGGTGCATACGCTTGATTATGTCCTTCTTTTTATGCCTATAGAAGGTGCGTTTATGTTGGCTCTGCGTGAAGATGGAGAGTTCTTTAAACGTGCTTATGAGAATAATATCTTAGTAGTCTCTCCCTCGACGCTCTTAGTAACGCTCCGTACGATAGAACATATTTGGCGCACACAAAGACAAGAAGAGCATGCACAAAAAATAGCCCAAGAAGCAGAAGCGATGTATGAAAAGCTTGTCGGCTTTGTAGAAGAGATGCAAAATATCGGCTCCTATTTACAAAAAGCGCAAGGCGCACATGAAAACGCAATGAAACGTTTACGCTCAGGACGCGGTAATATCATCAAAAGAGCAGAAAATATGAAAGAGTTGGGGCTACGACCTAAAAAAGAGTTGCCAATCAGCTCTGATAATGAGGAGAATGAAGATGAAAGAAAATAGACTTATCCCTTACCTAATAGTTATTATTCCTTTGGCGCTTGTTTTACTTGCGAGTTTTTTTATAGGTTCTTTTTATCTTGAAAAGGTGGCAAAACATTTTAATTTCACAAAAGAACAAGCTCTTAAAGAGCATCTTGCTGCAAAAAAAGCGAAGAGTATTATGTGGACAAAACAGCTGGGGCTTCTCTTTGATTATCGCTCCAATAGAGTTGAAGATGAGATCAACCAAGAGCTCAGAACAAGAGTGAATCTTGCAACAAGAAACATTCAGCAGATAGATGAAAAGTATAAAAACAAAAAATCTTTCGCAGAGATACAAAGTAGAATCATCGATACCTTAAGTAATATTACAGATAGCGAAGGACGAGGATATATATTTGTAACAGATTATAATGGAGACTCTTTGTTGCTTGGAAGTCAAAGAAGAGATAAAAAGAATTTAATCAACTATATGGATGCAGATGCCCGTTCTATAATTCTTGAAGAGCTACAGTTGGCACGTAAAAAAGGCGAGGCAATGTTGCAATCTCGTGATGTTGATACGCTTGAGCGAGAGAGTATTTTAGTAAAGAATCTCGAAGCGTATAAACTTATCTATGGTTCAAGTATCAGAGAAGTGGACAAACAACAAGAGCTCAAGAGTTCTCTGCTTGAGATGGTGAAGAGTATTCCAGTAGACAAGGGTGACTTCATCGCTATTTTTGATGCTAAAAAAGAGCTCTATATCTCTTCAGGTGCAAAGAATCTTAAGGCAAGTCAGATTGCCGCTTTGCAAGAAAACTTACATGAAGCTGCTCAGTGGCAAGATAGTGTCATCGCCGGATATCAATACTATACGACCTACTCCAAAGAGCTTGATTGGCATCTTGTGTATGGTTTTGATACATCCTCTATGAGCGCACAAGAGTTGCAAAAGCAAAAGAATTTGGCAAAAGTTTTGGATGAAGAGTTTGACCTTATTCTAAAAGTCTCTGCCTTGATTGTCATCTTTGTTATGGTTCTTTCCCTTTTGCTCTCAAGAAAAATCAACAAGATTTTTAATCAGTATCAAAATGAAGTACAAAAAAGAAGAGAAGAGCTTCAAGAACTCAATAGATCGCTAGAACAGAGAGTTGCAAATGAGATAGATGCACACAGACAAAAAGACAAAATGCTGATACAGCAGTCGAAGATGGCTGAGATGGGAGATATGCTCAGCATGATAGCACATCAGTGGAGACAGCCACTCAACCAGATCTCTTATGTCTTTATGAATATTGATTCTGCTTACGAATACAAGGAACTCAGTAAAGAGTATCTGGATCAAAAAATAAAAGAGGCCAATGAGCAGCTGGAATTTATGTCGGCTACTATTGATGACTTTAAAAATTATTTCAGACCCGACAAAGAAAAAGAGACGCTCTATGTCTCAGATGCTATCAAAAAATGTATTGCACTGATGCAAAACTCACTCGATATGAGTGAAATAGAGATAGAGCAGAGAGTTGAGGGAGATGATTTAAGCACTCTTTATAAAAATGAGTTTATGCAGGTCCTTCTCAATCTTATCAAAAACGCAAAAGATGCTCTTGTGGATAATAAAATAAAAAATCCAAAAATAGTTATAAAATCTAAAACGACAAAAGAGAGTCTTGAAGTACTCGTATGTGATAACGGCGGTGGGATAGATGCGACAATTATTGGGAAGGTCTTTGATCCCTACTTTTCCACTAAAGATCCAAAACAAGGGACGGGTCTGGGACTCTATATGTCCAAGATGATTATTGACGAACATTTAGGGGGCAGGCTCAGTGTCTACAACACGAAATATGGTGCTTGCTTTAAGATAGAGATCTAATTATATATTTCTATCTTTAGATAATAATTATTTCACTATAATTGCGCACAAATGAAAAAATATAAGACTTTGATATTATCGGCTTTATTGTTCGCCTTTACTTTCTTTACCTTTCATGACTATGTGCTTGAAACGATAGATAAAGATACGCAGTATGAGTTGTGCTATCTTAAATATGATAAAAGTGCTCTCGATCTTGCTTCTAAAGTACATGATAGTATGCATACAGCACTTGACGTACCTCTGCAACCAGCACAAAGCATCACTTTGTGCGTCGCAAACTCTAAACCTTTACTTCTAAAAACTACATTTATATCCCATATAGGAATTGTTCCCCAAAGACCACCGCTAGCATAAACTTTTACTAATACAAAAAATATTATTAAAAAGGTACCCTTATGATAAAAACATTATCTTTACTTCTATGTGTCGCACTTTCTGCAAATGCTTACAATCTCACTGAGGTTTTAGATGCAACAAAACGCAGCCATAGTGCTAATACTATTAAAGAACTTGCATCTTCAAAGATCGCTGATGAAGAACTTGTTAGTAGTTATGAAGCTCCAAAGCTTGGGCTTAGCAGTGCTCATGCGAGAAATACTGAACAAGATGGGATGGAATATGGCGTTTCATTCTCTCAAAATATTTCCAAACCTTTTGCTTCAGAGCAAAAGCAAAACGCAAGTAAATATGCAACAAGAGCAATCAAACAAAGAGTCGAACATGAGCTTCACCTCCTCAATCTTGAAGTGACGTCTCGCTACCACAATGCCTGTGTTGCTAAAGAGATGAGTGAACTCTCTCAAGTACTTTTTAATGAGCAAAGCACACGTGTTGGGCAACTTCAAAAAGCCTATGATTTGGGCGAAATATCCAGACAAAACCTTCTTTTTCACAAACTTGACCTCTCAAAACTGGGTCAGAAAATGAGTTTCTACAAACGCAGCGAAATGGAAAAACGCTCTTATCTTAATGAAAGTGTCGATAATCTTACTATAGATACGCTCGCATGTAATGATCTTGCACGCATAAAAAAAGATGTCACACTTGGAAATATAGATGAACATGGTGAGATGCAAGAGATGGCATCGATACAAAACGCAACAGATGCGCGCTTACATGTGGAGCAGACTCCACTGAGCTCACTTGGATATGATCTGATGTATCACAAAGAGCTTGACACGACGCGCTACACATTTGGGGTGAGTATTCCTTTGGATTTTACTACTTCAGAGCAAGAACTCCATAGAAAAAAATACCTTGCACTCTCAAGCGCAATGCAGGAACAAAAAAATGCGATGCATGCGCAGATCCAGCAAGAGTCGCACTCCAGAGTTCTTAAAATAGAAACGCTTTTCAATGAGTTTATACTTTATAAAGATGAGATAGTCCCGATGAGTCTAGAACTCAAAGAACTCTCAAAACTTGCACAGCGTTCTGGCGAGGGCACACTTATGGAACATCTTGACAGCTCTCGTTCGTATACACAAAGCGTCCTTGAGATGCTAGAGATCAAACAAAAATATTATGACGAGCTTTTTGAGCTTTATAAAACAGCAGATTTAGAACTAGGAGAAAATTATGCGAATATTTATTAGTTTATTATTAGTGGGTGCGACTGCGTTTGCATCACAAAACATAGAAATTTCACAAAAACAGCAGAGTGATCTTGGTATCAAAGTCCAAGAGATTATGGTTATAGATAAGGTCGAGTATGGTCCATTTAACGCTTTGGCAGTCTTAGATAGAAAAGATATCCTCTCTCTTGGTGCAAATGTGGACGCTGTAGTCAAAGAGATTCATGTAGGAAAATTTGCCGCAGTTAAAAAAGGGCAAAAGCTCATCACACTCAAAAGCAACGCTTTACTTGAGGTGCAGCGAGAGTATATAGATGCCCTTATTGAAAATCAAAACAGTGTGCGTGACTTTGAGAGAAATACCAAACTCGAAAAAGAGGGCATCATCTCCAACAAAGTATTTTTAGCCTCAGAGCAGCTGCGACGCAGCTCAGATCTGAGAGTAGAACTGAGTGCATCACAGCTTTTGGCAAACGGATTTACAAAAGCGATGCTCTTAAAGCTCTCTCAAACACATAGAACAATTGAAGAAGTGACTCTCTATAGTAGTATGAACGCGACAGTTTCTGAGATTAATGTTAATGTTGGGGAGTATGTTCAGGCGGATAAAAACCTGATGCTTCTCTATGGAGATGGGACGAGATATCTAGAACTCGATATTCCTGTCGATGTTGCACAAAACCTTGTTCTAGGTGACACAGTAGTATTTGCGTCCAAAGAAGCTTCTATCGTTGCGATATCAAATATGGTCGACCCACAAAACCAAAGTGTCAAAATTCGTGCACGCATAGAAGATGCTAATGGTGTTTTTATCAACAAAGTCTACAGCGCAACTATCTTCAAAAATGTATCGGCTGCGTTTAAAGTCAAAAAAAGCTCTTTAGTCTTTAGTGAAAACAAACCCTACATCTTCAAAAAAACGGCTGCAGGATTTGAAGTGCTAAGTGTCACTATCATCAGCGAGAGAACGCAGTGTTATATTATAAACGCAGAGCTCCATGCGGGTGAGAGTGTAGCTGCGACTTCTACAGCGGCACTTTTGAGTGCAATGGAGGCATTAGATGAGTGAGAAACTTGTCGCGTATGCACTTTCTCAGCGCTTTTTAATCCTTTTCCTTGCGTTTGGAGTACTTCTTTATGGTCTCTATTCCATGATGAAACTCCCTATAGATGCCTATCCTGATGTCGCACCTGTTCAGGTAAAAATCATCCTCAAGGCTTCAGGTATGACACCCGCCGAGATGGAGTCTCGTGTCACAATCCCAGTGGAGCAAAATCTCCAAAGTATTCCCTATCAAAAGATAGTACGTTCTATCTCGAAGTACGGCTTGTGTGATATCACGATAGATTTTAATGACGGGGTAGATATCTATTGGGCAAGACAGCAGGTAGCCCAAAGACTCGGCGAAGTCAAAGGCGATCTTCCGGCAAATCTCTCAGGCGGTCTGGCTCCTATCACGACACCGCTTGGTGAAGTGCTTATGTTTACTATCGAGTCGGACACACTAGATCTGATGCAAAAAAGAACCCTGCTTGACTGGGTAATCAATAAACGCATACGTTCAGTTCCTGGGGTAGCCGATACAAACGCTTTGGGTGGTTATGTCAAGACCTATGAGATTGTTCCTGATTATGCAAAGATGAAACTCTATGGTATTTCGCTTGGAATGATTCAAGAGACACTTGCAAAAAATAGCCAAAATGACGGAATAGGGCGCTTATCTTTGGGTGAGCAGAGCCTTTTTGTACGTTCGGAAGGGAGACTCAAAGATATCGAAGATATCAAAAAACTCATCCTCAAGTATGACTCAGTAAATATCTCCATAGCGGATGTCTCAGAGGTTCGTATCGGCTCACTTACCCGTGCAGGTTTTGTAACAAAAGACGGTAAAGATGAAGCTGTTGAGGGACTTGTTCTCTCTCGAAAAGGCGAAAATACTTCTGCCGTGGTCCAAGGTGTCAAAGAAGAGCTCAAAAAGATAGCAAAAGATCTTCCTGAAGGCACGACAATCAATGTCTTTTATGATAGATCTGAACTCGTCTCAAAGGCTATCAACACAGTTACAAAAGCACTTATAGAAGCGAGTATTTTGATCGTCATTATTCTCTTTTTATTTTTAGGCAATTTCGCTTCTGCGTTTAGTGTCGCTATCATCTTACCTTTTGCAGCGATGATGACCTTTATTGCTATGAACTACTTTGGAGTGACTGCGAACTTGATGAGCCTTGGTGGACTTGCCATCGCCGTGGGGATGCTCGTGGATGCTGGCGTTGTTATGGTTGAAAATATAGCTTCGTATCTGCATGATGAAAAATACAAAGCAGAGCCGAAGCTTCAGCTTGTTTTACGTTCTGCCAAAGAGGTTGCGACACCTGTATTTACAGGTATTTTGATTATTATCATCGTCTTTTTACCACTTTTGACACTTGAAGGTTTGGAGGGAAAACTCTTTGTTCCTGTCGCCCTGAGCATTGTTTTTGCTCTGACATCTTCATTGATACTTGCTCTGACTTTCATCCCTGTTGTGAGTTTTTATATTCTCAAACAAGAGACGCATAAAACGCCTGCGCTTATGCTTTTTTTGGAAAAACACTATAAAACTCTGCTGACATTCGTCCTTGCTCGTCAAAAGATGGTTTTTATTATGGCTGGACTTTTATGGTTCTTGGCTGTGGGTGCTTTTATGCAGGTCGGAAAGACCTTTATGCCTGAACTTGATGAGGGAAATATCATCATCGGTATAGAAAAAAATCCTTCTATCTCTCTTGATGCTAGTCGCGATCTTGACCTTAAAATCCAGCAGGCACTTATGAGAGAAGTCCCAGAAGTGCTCTCCATTGTAGCACGTGGGGGAAGTGATGAGATAGGACTTGATCCGATGGGGCTCAATGACACGGATACTTTTTTGGTGCTCAAACCAAAGAGTGAGTGGCGCGTTCCTTCAAATGAATGGATACATGGTGAGTTTAGAAAAGTCCTCGATGGCTTTGTCGGTGTCGAATACGGATTTACTCAGCCTATCGCTATGCGGATATCTGAGATGATCAGTGGTTCTCGTGGAGATATCGTCGTTAATATCTATGGAGAAGATTCCAAAAAACTCGATGATATTGCCAAAGAGGTCTTTAGAATCACACAAGGCATCAAAGGCAGCAGCGATGTTTACAAAAAGGCAAACGACGGTGTAGCCTATTGGGAGATCAGCTTTAAAGACGAAGTAATGGCGCGTTATGGCGTAAGCAGAGAAGAACTCTCTTTGTATATGCAAACTGCTGTCAATGGTTCGCAAGAGGGCATCATCCAAGAAGAGTTACGTCGTATACCGCTTATGATAAAGGGTGATGGAGAATTTCAAGGTTCGATGAGTAAGATCAAAAATCTCCACTATGTCTTAGAAAACGGAGTGAGCATCGCACTTGATGAGCTTGTTAGTTTTGATATGACCCAAGGTCCTGTGCAGATAGGGCATGAAAATGGTATGAGAAAAACACTGGTTCAGACCAATGTCGAAGGGCGTGACCTCGTAGGTTTTGTCAATGAACTCTCAGCAAAACTCGAACAAGAGATAAAATTGCCTCAGGGTTATTTCCTAGATTATGCAGGTGAATACCAAAACCAACAACGTGCATCGAAGCGTCTTTCGTTCATTGTGCCTTTGAGTATTGTCCTTATATTTATCCTTTTGGTGATGACATTTAAATCAACTCTGCAGGCTTCTTTAGTGCTTATCAATATCCCATTTGCACTTATCGGTGGGGTCTTTGGATTGTATATTACTGGAGAGTATATGAGTGTTCCTGCAACCGTAGGATTTATAGCCCTTATGGGGATTGCGGTACTCAATGGCGTCGTGATGCTCAACTACTTTAACGATCTCAAACATGAGATATTTGAAGCAAAAGAGCTCGTCATTACGGGTGCGCTTCGTCGTCTGCGACCTGTTCTTATGACTGCGTTTATAGCGGCTTTGGGACTTATCCCTATGCTTTTTGCAACGGGTCCAGGTTCAGAGATACAAAGACCGCTTGCGATAGTTATCATCAATGGTCTGGTTTCATCGACTTTCTTGACCTTGGTACTTTTACCTATCTTGTACGCAAAGTTTGTTTTAAAACAAAAATAAAAAAAGAGATACAAGCTTAGCGTTTGAAAATATGCAGCTTGTATCCGACTCCTGAAATATTCTCTATCACGTCTTGTGGTATCTTCTTGCGCAAGCCGCGAACAAGAGAACGTATCGCATCTTGGCTCATTCCATCATCGGGCCAGATAGCGTTTTCTATCTCTACGTAGCTGACTACTCTGTTGTAGTTGCGCGCTAAAAGATCTACAAAAAGCATCTCATTTTTAGTGAGTTTTATCTCCTCTTCATCACAAACAATATTTTTTTCAAAAGCGTTGTAGCTACACTCTTGTGAAAGATGCAGATTGAACTTACTTTTATCTTCTATAAACTCCATAGATCTCTGTAGGGCATCTACAAGTTTTTCTTTGGTGATGGGTTTGATGATGTACTTCACAAGTTGCAACTCAACAGCTCGAAGCAGGTGCTCTGTATCAGAATAGGCAGTTGCGATGATGATTTGTACCTCTTTGTCTTGAGTGCGGATAAAACTCGCCATATCTAGACCATTCATGCGGGGCATATTGATATCCGTGATGATAATGTCAGGTTTATATTGCTTCCAGAGGGCTATTGCCTCTTTTCCATCCCCCGCTTCATAGACTTCTTTGGCAACTCTTTTGAGATACTCGACTGCGTTTTGACGTACTTTTGTGTCATCTTCTACATATAAAAGAGTCAAGTTTTGTAACATATCTCTCATAAGCTTTGACTCCTCTATTTTTGGATATTATACACAAAATACAAAAGAGCTAGATAAGCTTTGACTTTGGATAAAACAATGAATATACAAACGCAGTACTCCTACGAAAAAACATGGAGTGACACAAAAGAGGATGATCTGCTTCGCATAATTGCTGAAGAAGTCGGCGACGCTGACCCTAAGGGAACGCTACTCTATATACAAGGAGCCATCAAAGGCGGTAAGGTTATTACTGTGGGTACTTGTAAATTTAGAGTCAAAAAAGCAGGAGCGTAGCGATGTTTTATAATGCAGATATAGCCAAACTTCTCTTGCGTTTGAGTGTGGGTGTGATGATGCTTTTTCATGGGATGCATAAGATTATCCATGGGATAAGTGGTGTTAAAAGTATGACAGTAAACGCAGGTTTGCCCGAGTTTTTGGCGTATGGAGTCTATGTTGGTGAGGTGCTGATGCCTCTGCTGATTATCTTGGGACTCTATGCGAGAGTAGCTTCTTTAGTACTTGCGTTTAATATGCTTGTCGCAATCTATCTTGCCTATGGAGACTCTTTCTTTGCACTCTCAAAGCATGGTGGACCAAACGCAGAGCTTGCGCTTTTTTATCTCTTTGCCTCTATCGCAATATTTTTGCTAGGCACAGGAAAGTACGGAGTGAACAGTAAATAATCGCTTAAGGATGGGGCACTTTAAGTGTTGAATTGAGTGTCCATCCGACAAGGATCATAAAGCCAAGCACAGCAAACGCAGGTAAAAACTCATATGCGTTTGCAAGATAGACAAGCCACAAAAGTATTGCACCAAGTGGTGTAGGTACTCCTACGAAATATTTTGACACTTCACCAACTTCTGCGTTTATATTGAACTGGATAAGACGTCTAAGCCCCGAGATAACATAATAGATACTCACCACACCCGCGATGATAAATAAAATTCCATCAAGATTTTGTGCATAAACAGCCTGAAATATCAAAAATACAGGAACGACCACAAAACTCAAAAAGTCTGCAAAACTGTCAAGTTGTACACCAAATTCATTAGAAAGTTTGTATTTTCTTGCTATCTTGCCATCAAAGATATCAAAGGCACCACCGATCCAAGCTAAAATAATGGCAATAAAAAAGTTGTTATGCGTTATGAAATACATTGCCATAAGCCCCGCAGAGATATTTACAAAAGTAAAGAGATTAGCGAGGTTGAAGTGTGAAGCCGGTGAAAAGAGAAATTTCATATATGACCTTTATTTTTTTGAAATTATAGCTAAGTTATCCTAGAAGATAAGAGTTAATAATGAAAATGATAAACAGTATCATTATTAAGAGTATTCTAAGTTGATATTGATTATCATTTCGTAAATTAAAACAAAGCAATAGAAGGAATAAATATGTTAGAAGGACTTTATCTCGCAGAAGCACAACAAGCCGAGATACAGCAACATGGTCTGTTACATACAAAAGTAGCAGGCAAATATGAGACAGTGCAAGTTTTACCAAAAGAAGCTGGCACATTTGATGAACTATTTCAATACGCCGATGCCTATGGTAATGTCAGGTTCGCCTACCTGAGTGATGTGCATCAAGCATCAGCTTCTGTATCAAAAGAAGAGAAGCGTGCAAGTGCAATAGGCGGGATTATGGGGGTGAAGAGTGCTGAGTACAAAGGTTTTAGCTTTAATGCAGCAGCATATATCTCACAAAGTATAGGTTTTTTAAATCCTGACAAAGAAAAACTCAACGGTGACTTTGTCAATCTTGATCAAGACTCTTTTGCCTATCTCGGTGAAGCAAGTCTCAACTATGAAGATGAGATGTTTGAGGTGAAATTGGGGCGTTTTCAAGTAGAAACACCGTATGCAAACAGCGATAATATCAGGATGGTAGCGAATAGTTTTGAAGGTACTTTTGCAAAAGTCAACTATAGTGATGCGCTGAGTTCACAGTTTATCTATCTTCAAAGATGGGCTGGATATGATTCGCAGGATACAGAGTCACAAGATGTTTTTAAAGAGCTCTCTGAAGATTCGCAAGGCATGGGAATTGCATCTTTGAGTTATACATATGCAAAAAACTCTGAACTCTCTTTTTGGTATTCACATGCTGATGCTCTGAGTACCATGGCATATGCTGAAGTTGTAGGGATCTATTTTATAGACGGAGATGATTTTCATCTTGATTATGGAGTGCAATATAGCTCTATAAATGAGTTAGAGGATTCTAATATAGCGGGAGATGTTTATGGAGTGATGTCGATACTCCATTATAATGGTCTCTTTTTGGGTGCTGCGTTTAACAAGGCTTTTGTGGAAGAGGACAATACAATCACGGATGGCTTTGGTGGCGGACCCTACTATACATCTTTGGATGAGGCGACAATCGCAGCTATGTCAGAAGCTTCCGCGGGGCAACATATAGAAGCGTATAGAATTGGTGGCGGATATGATCTTAAACAAATCGGTTCAGGATATTTGAACGGCTTTATGCTTGAGCTCGCGTATGGAAAACTAGAGAGTGAGACCAAAAGCGTGATAGAAAAGGATGTCATACTCACGTATGAAATGGGTGAACATTGGTATGTCGAGGGTATTTATACAAACTTTCATGCAGCCTATGAAGATAATAAGTTTGACAGAACACTTCTGAGAGCGAATTATTCATTTTGATTAATTCCTTATTAATATGATATCTATTATCATTATAAAAATAAAAGCGATATAAAGAAACAACTATGAATAATCTTTCAATGTGCAAAATAGGTGACAGAGTAAAAATAATAAAGCTTCATGCTGACCATGACCTCAAACAGAGACTTATCTCGTTTGGGATTATGAAAGAGGCAGAGGTTGAAGTCTTGGAACACTCAGCTTCCAAAAATACTATGGAGATAAGAGTCGGGAAGATGAAAATCGCTCTTCGCTCCAAAGAAGCAGAACTTATAGAGGTACAAACAGTATGAATACTATGACAGGAAAAGCGTGTCCAGTAATCGCTAGCCATATCAAAATAGCGCTTGTTGGGCAACCAAATGTCGGTAAAAGTATGCTTATAAACTCTATCTCAAACGCACACTTGCATGTTGGGAACTTTACGGGTGTTACGGTTGAAAAATCAGAAGTGCTTTTTGACTATAAGGATTATCACTTTACTGTTGTAGATTTACCTGGAACATATGCGTTTACAGACTACACCATAGAAGAGAGAGTCACGCACAACTATCTTTGTGCAGAAAATTATGATTTGATTATCAATGTAGTAGACTCGACGAATTTAGAAAAAAACTTGCAACTCACGGCCGAGCTTATGAGCATGAGCAAAAAGATCGTCATAGCGCTTAATATGAGTGACGAGGCGACAAAAGAGGGCATCGAGATAGATGCGACATATATGTCTGAACTTCTCGGTATTGAGTGTGTGAAAGTCTCAGCGCAGACAAAAGAGGGCATTGAAGCTCTCTTAGAAGCCCTGATTAAAACACAAAAAGATGAGATACAAGAGCCAAAACTTATTTTTAGTGAAGCAGTAGAAGAAGAGATAAAAATCATCAGCGGATATCTTCAAAAACACAAGTATGAAGCGATAAACTCTTATAGAAATATCGCTATCAATCTTTTGAAAAACAATCAAAGAACCTATATGAAACTCCATGATAATCCTATCTGGACGGAGCTACAACCTCTACTTATTGATGCTTCAAAACATATAGAACTCCACCATGACAGCGATGATATCAAAGAGTGCTTTGCAGAAGAGTACGCCTCTTTCAACCGTGGTATCACAGCCGAAGTGCTCAAACAAGAAAAACAAGAAGAGAAAAAAACACTTACAGAAAAGATAGACAGCGTTTTGATCCATCCACTGCTTGGAATTCCAATATTCCTCTTTTTTATGTGGTCACTATTTCAGCTTACTTTTGAGATTGGCTCTATTCCTATGGAGTGGATCGATGCGTTTTTTGGCTGGTTTGGAGAGACGATAGGAGCGACGATTGCCAACGAAGATATCCGTTCTTTGATAGTGGATGGAGTTATTGCAGGTGTGGGAGCTGTTGTTTTATTTGTTCCAAATATTATTATTCTCTTTGTCGGTATCGCTCTTTTGGAGAGTACTGGATATATGTCAAGAGTTGCGTTTTTACTCGATGGTTTCTTTCATAAGTTTGGGCTTCATGGACAGTCGTTTATCCCTCTTGTGACAGGTTTTGGATGTTCTATTCCTGCCTATATGAGTGCAAGAATCCTCAAAAACGATAGAGACAGACTGCTCACACTCTTTATTATTGGCTTTATGAGTTGTGGGGCGAGACTGCCGGTTTATGTTCTTTTTGCTGGAGCATTCTTTAGCCCAGAGATGGCAGGAAATGTGCTCTTTATTATCTATATCTCAGGCGCTATGCTAGGACTAATCGCGGCAAAAGTACTCAAACTCACTGCGTTTAAAGGTGTTGATGAGCCTTTTGTTATGGAGATGCCAAAGTATAGACTTCCCTCTGTGAAGCTTATCTGGCACACGGTTTTGACAAAAACGATGATGTATCTTAAAAAAGCGGGAACATTTATCGCAGCAGCTTCGATGCTTATATGGTTTTTAAGCAACTACCCTAAAAACGCAGCCCTTGATACACAGTATCAAACGCAGATAGAAAATACAATCGATGAAGAACAAAAAGTCTCTTTAAGCAATCAGTTAGCAGAAGAGAAACTAGAACAGAGTTATCTTGGAACTATCGGAAAGTTCTCAGAGCCTATTTTTGCTCCTCTTGGTTTTGACTGGAAAATGAGTGTAGCGCTACAAACAGGTCTAGCAGCAAAAGAGGTCGTTGTCTCGACACTTGGCGTTTTATACGCACTTGGAAGTGATGTGGATGAGGAGAATAATTCCCTCATAAACGCAATAAGTAAAAATATATCTTTTGCTTCAGCGATGGCGTTTATCGTCGTTATCATGGTTTATCTTCCATGTTTGGCAGCTTCTGTTGTCTTTACCCGTGAAGCAGGAGGAATAAAATACTTCTTTTATCTCCTTGCGTTTACCTCTATTGTTGCATATTCTCTTGCGTTTGTAACATATAACGTCACTCTGTTTTTCACATAACTTTTTTGTATCTTAAATAGTTTTTTTCTTCTATTTAAGATACTCTCAAAGCTTTTTTTCTTCTATATTTCATCTCTATATTGCTTCCAATTTGTAGTTTTATTGTAACAAGTGGGTAATGTATATCCAATACTATTCTTTAAATTTTAAGAAGGATAGAGTATGAAACAATGGTTAAGTTTGGCTGCTGCTGCAGTTTTAGTAGTATCAATGAATGGATGTAACGGCACGGACGGTGTGGATGGTACAAATGGTGTAGATGGTGCTCAGAGCAGTGCTGTGGCAAAACTCAGTTTTGCTGAGGTAAGTGCTCCAGTGACTGATATCGAAAAGATGGAAATTCGTACATCTCCAAGTGTCCGAAATGCACAAGGGCAAAACTCTACACTAAGTTTTACAAAACTGATAGCAGCAAGTTCTGTTGATAACAATGAGACTTTTGGTTTATTGAAAGATCATAATGATCAAGCAATTACTTTTTCAGATGGAAATCCATTTATCTGTGATGGCGCAAATGGAAACGCAAGAGGTTCAGGACTCGATCACTCTTCTATAGTACAAAAAGATGGTCGTATCTTTATGGTAAGCCAGTTTGAGTGTGAAGTAGGTGCGATGTATGGTATGGAACTCACTCAAGATACAGCTGGTACTTTAGCCGTAAAACCAAACACACTTAAATATATCTCTCAAGCAGAAGGCTTTGGTGGCTGGGTTCACTGTGCAGGTATTACGACACCTTGGCAGTCACACTTAGGGAGTGAAGAGTATGAGCCAAATGCTAGAAATTTTGAGAGAGATTTAAATACTACTACCATGCTCAGTGGTGACAAAAATATGGATGAAGTAACTAAATACTATTGGCAAGATGCAAACAACACAAACGCAGGTGCAAACAATAACCCATACTACTATGGGTATATTCCTGAAGTAACTGTAGATGCATCTACAGCCGCGCCTACGTACAACTACACAAAACACTTTAGTATGGGGCGTGCTGCATGGGAACTCGCTTACGTAATGCCAGATGAAAAAACTGCATATCTCTCAGATGATGGTTCAAATGTCGGTTTCTTTATGTATGTTGCAGACACAGCAAAAGATTTGAGTGCTGGTACACTTTATGCAGCAAAATGGATACAAAAATCTGCTGAAAACGGCGGAGCAGCTGATCTTATCTGGATCAAACTTGGGCATGCTACAGATACAGCGCTTAAAGCGATTGTAGCAACTGAGCCAAAATTCAGTGATATATTTACTACAGATACCGTTCAAGCAGGTGATACTTGTAATACTGGATTTACATTTACTAATACGGCAACAGGTAAAGAGTGTCTACAGCTTAAGAGTGGAAAAGAAACCCAAGCAGCATTTTTAGAAACAAGAAGATATGCAGCTATGCTTGGTGCTACAACTGAATGGAAAAAAGAAGAGGGGATTACATTTAATCCGCAGAATAAAAAACTTTACGTTGCTATGAGTGTTGTTGGAAGTTTAATGAGTGATTCAGTGGGCGACATTCAAAATATTTCAAATGCCTGTGGTGCAGTCTATGGTATGGAACTATTAGATAACAATGAAATTGCATATGATAGTAAAAGTAATGCTATCAATAGTGCTTACGTCGTTAAAAATACACGTGCAGAAGTTGTTGGTTCTGAGGTATCGTATCCTGCGGGATCTACATATGAAGCCTACTCATGTTCTGTAGATGGTATCGCATCACCTGATAATCTCACTTATATATCTGGACAAAATTCACTTATTATTGGAGAAGACACGAGTGAGCATCCGAATGACTTTGTTTGGTCGTATGACTTAAATACAAAAGAGCTGACGAGAATAGCTTCAACTCCATACGGTTCCGAAACAACATCACCATATTGGTATGAAATCAACGGTTTTGGATATTTAAGTCTTGTTACACAACACCCTTTTGGTGAAGTGAACTCAGGAGATGTTGACTTTAGTTTAGTCGGTACTGCTACTGAGACACAAAAACAATCTTCAGTTGGTGTAGTAGGCCCGTTTAAATATGAGTAAGTACTTGCCAACAAAAAGAGAAGGATTTATCCTTCTCTTTTTTTAGGGATAAGCAATATCTTTAAAAAAAGAGAAGATAGAAGGATTCACATGAAATATATTTTTTTATTGATTAGTTTTTGTATAAGTTTTTTCCTTATCGCTTGTGGTGAAGGTTTAAGTGAAACGGCAAATACATCAAGCCCTGTGGAACAAAATGTTACTTTAGCTACAGAACTAGCTGTTTATGAAAGCAATAACTCACTTTACAATACAAGAAATCTTGCCCCGCTGATGCTTGATTTTCACTCAACAATTTCGCAAAATAACAAAGCTGCTTATGTTACAAGTCAGTGCTATACAAAAACAGTAGATAGAAATGGAAGTATTTACAATCCGTGTTTTGCTTGCCATATTAATTCTCTCGCTCCAAATTATGTAGATGATGCAGATTTACAAGAGAGTTATGCTTTTGGCGAATACACAAAGAAGAATCGTTTTACAAATCTATTTAAAGATAGAACAGATCTCGTCGCACAGATAAGTGATGAGGAGATTTTAGCTTATGTGAGAGAAGATAACTACATGCAAAAAGGGCAGATTTTATTGGCAAACAGACTTAAAAATATTCCTGCTGAGTGGGATATAAACGCAGATGGTATTTGGAGCGGATATATGCCAGACTGTTATTTTGATTTTGATGCCGAGGGATTTGATAGGGCAGCGGATGGAAATATTACAGGCTGGAGAGCTTTTGGCTACTATCCTTTTTTAGGAACTTTTTGGCCTACAAACGGAAGTACTGATGATGTACTGATCCGACTCTCAAGAGAGTTTATGCTTGATAAAGAGGGAAATGTTGATCTGGAAGTATACAAGTTGAATTTATCTATTATAGAATCACTCATTAAACAAAAGAATATTACTATTGAAGAAGTAGATGAAAATATATATGGTGTCGACTTTAATCAAAATGGTATTTTAGACAAAGCAAATGAAATAGTATTTAAATGGGAAAAACCTCTTTATGATACATCAACTGGAAAAATTACAAATTTTAGTATGAGCTACGTTGGAACGGCAAAAAAACTTTTAGAATCAAATGAATATCTCATCGCTCCAGGACTGTATCCTAAAAATACAGAATTTTTACATAGTGTAAGATATATAGATATCGATGAAAACGCAGCTACAATCAAAATGGCTCCAAGAATGAAAGAACTTCGATATGCAAAAAAATTGTTTTGGCTAACATATGCTCAACTCTCAAACGCAGTGCTGAGGGATATTAAAGAAAAAAATGCTTTCCCAGACAGGCTCAGAACCATTATAGGCAATACGGAATATGGGGCATCGAACAATATTGGCTGGGTATATCAAGGTTTTATTGAAGATGCAAAAGGAGAACTTCGACCTCAAAATTATGAAGAAACGCAGTATTGTATAGGATGCCACAGTGGGATTGGTGCTATTGCGGATAGTACATTTGTATTTGGGCGTAAGTTTGAGGATTCTTCTTTTCAGCGGGGCTGGTATCATTGGACACAAGATATACAAGGACTCAAAAATATAAAAGAGCCCCAGACCAAAGACGGGAGATATGAGTATGAACTCTATCTCAAAGAAAATCATGCAGGAGATGAGTTTAGAGCTAATACCGAGGTGATAGATAAGTTTTTTAATAGTGATGGCACAATCAAAGAAGCTGAAGCGGAAAAAATAAAAATGGATATTGCATATCTCTTGTACCCGTCGGCTAGCAGCGCAAAAGAATTAAATAAGGCATATAAAATAATAGTTGAAGAGCAAAGTTATATCTATGGAAGAGACACTCATATCAAACCCGTAGAAAATGTATATCAAGAACTAACTATTGAGACATCGACAGAGCTCGAAGCTGTAAAATATTAATCCACTTTCTACGTTAACTACTTATTAGTCGATATTGGTTACACTTTGTCTATGAAAAAAATATTAATGATTGAAGATGATTTAGAGTTAGCGGAAATACTCACAGAGTATCTCCATCAGTTTGAGTTTGAGGTCGTTACAGAAGATGACCCTTTTAAGGCAGTGAGTATTCTTAAGTTGGAGCCTTTTGATCTGGTGATACTTGACTTGACACTTCCTGGTATGGATGGACTAGAGGTTTGTGAAGCGATTCGTGAGCGTCAGGATATTCCCATAATTATCTCTTCTGCAAGAAGCGATGTGACAGATAAGATCAAAGCACTTGAACTTGGTGCGGATGATTATCTTCCAAAGCCGTATGACCCAAGAGAACTTGAAGCACGTATTCACTCAGTTCTTCGTAGATATGCAGCGAAAAGTGAAGCAAAAGAGGAGTCAAAAAGCGACTTCAAATGCGATAAATCAACGATGCAAATCACCTATAAAAGCAGAAATATCGATCTCACAAACGCAGAGTTCGGGATACTCTCATATATGATATCAAAGCAAGGTCTAGTCGTCTCAAGAGAAGATCTCATCCATAACGTAAACGCAATCAATGAAGACTCTTCAAATAAGAGTATCGATGTTATGGTGGGACGTATCCGTAATAAACTTGGAGACAAAACCCTTATAGAATCTGTAAGAGGCGTTGGCTACAAGCTACTTAAATAAAACGCAGTCTATGAAAAAACACGCAGTATTACTCACGATACTTTTTGCTTTTGTTGTAACGGTTGTGAGTGTGAGTGCTGTTTTTTGGGAGTTTTATAAACTCAATAGAGAACAATATGTTGCGCATATTTTTACAAAACACTCTGTTATCACTCAGATATATAGAGCGCATAGTCTGAGTAAAAGCTCAGATATTATGCTCGAAGCAAACCTTGCCGTCTATAAACTTCATATCACTAAAGATTCCAAACTGCAAAAAGATGTCTTAGAGTCGGGAACGATACTAAAACGCGAGGGTTTTAAAAATGTAGACTCGGCTATCATGCTTAATGATCAGGGGATGTATACACAAAATAATATTAGCGACCTGCGTGTCACTATGTTAGAACGCAAGAGAGATATCTTTTTCTTTATGCAAACTCCATCAAGTTCTATACTTATCCAAGATGAAGAGCTTGAGCCTTATAGCGACTGGAGTGTCCTCTATACATATTCAACTATCTTAGCAATCATCGCAATATCTTACTTTCTCATCTTGCACAAATTACGTCCACTGATCAGACTTAGACGTAAAATCGCCTCTTTTGGTGATGGCAATATGAAGATCTCTTTTAAGACAAAATCATGTGATGAGATAGGTTTGGTTTCCAATGAACTTGAAGCCGCAAGACGTAAGATAAATACCATCCTTGAATCTCGTACACTCTTTTTGAGAAATCTGATGCATGAACTTAAAACACCAATAGCAAAAGGGACTATCGCCACACAAATGCTTGATTCAGTAAAGCAAAAAGATAGATTTGTCTCTATTTTTGGTAGACTTGAAGCACTCGTGACGGAGTTTGCGATGATTGAAGAGGTGACGAGTCTCAATTCAAAAGAGAGTTTCAAAGAGTACAGACTTGTAGATATCATCGATGGTGCTATTGATATGGCAATGATAGAACCCGAGAGTGTGACTATTGAGGTACAAGCAGATGTCAAAATAATGGCAAATTATAGACTCTATACTACCGCTATAAAAAATATGATAGACAATGGTATTAAATATTCGACTGATGCGCATGCAAAGATTTGCATCATAAATAATGAACTCTGTTTTGAAAGTAAGGGTGCTTGTATTGCGCATCCTTTGAAATATTATATAGAACCCTTTACAAAAGAGAACCCATCTAAAAATAGTTTTGGGCTTGGACTTTATCTTGTAGATTCTATCTTAAAAGCCCACTCAAAGGTACTTGCACATGAGTACCATAATGGCGTAAATAGATTTATATTTGCGTAAGTTTATATAAGTAAACTTTTAGAATGAAAAAAACTCCCAATAGCTTTTCTTTGGTGCTTTTTGCACTCTCATTTTTCGTATTTGGATGGCTTAGCCACTCTGCGTACCTGCCTATACATGAAATACAGTATCCAAGCATTTTAGAAAAAATTAAAAAAGATAAACTTCTCAATGTTGTCCTTTTAAACTCTCCTTCAACGTTTTATATAGGTACAGATGGAGAGCAGGGATTTGAGTATGACCTTCTCAAGGCGTATGCAGATTATTTGGGTGTTGGATTAAATATTACAGTCGCTCATACAACAAAAGAAGCAATAGAACTGAGTAAAAATCCAGATATCCATATCACTTCTGCAGCACTTGCAAAGACTCCACTCAGAGAAGATACATTTAATTTCGGTCCAGCCTACCTTGAAGTGCAGCAGCAGGTAATTTGTTACCGCGGTATGCTCAATACGAAAAACTTCCCAAATGACGTTGAAGGTCTTGCTGGACTTAGAATCATGATAGGTGAGGATACGAGCTACAGTGAAACAATACAGGCTTTACAGAACGAAGGTTTTGATCTCAATGTAACCTTAACAGCCGAATATTCAACAGAAGAACTTTTACAAAAAGTCTCGCAAAATGAGATTGATTGTACTATCGCGGATTCCAATGTCTATTCGATAAATCTTCGTTATTTCCCTGAAATTGCAATGGCGTTTACTATCAGCGGAAGAGAACAACTTGCCTGGGTACTCGCGCCAAACTCCAAGGGACTTGCATCGAGTATGTACGAATGGCTGAACAGTTTCAACCAAAGTGGTGCTATGGCGGCACTTAAAGATCACCATAGTGGCTATATCATGTTCTTTGATTATTACAATACAAAGATGTTTTATAATCGTATCAAGACTCGTCTTCCAAAGTTTCAAGAACTTTTTTCTAAAGCTTCAAGTGATCACAACGTCTCATGGACGCTCTTGGCAGCTATTGGATATCAAGAATCTCATTGGAATCCAAATGCAAAAAGTTTTACAGGGGTCCGTGGTTTGATGATGCTTACCAATAATACAGCTAAAATGCTCGGAGTAGCAGATAGAGTAGACCCTTCTCAAAGTATCGATGGCGGTACAAGACATATTGTTGAGATGCTGAAGCTTGTTCCTCCAGAAGTCGAGGGTGAAAATAGGTTGAAATTTGCTCTTGCTGCATATAATGTAGGTATGGCACATATAGAAGACGCGATGCTCTTAGCAAAAAAACTCAATCTCAATGAAAATGTATGGAGTGAGTTGAAAAAAGTACTGCCGCTTTTGGCTCAAAAAAAATATTATAAAGATTTAAAGTATGGATATGCTCGAGGGGATGAACCAGTGAAGTATGTGGAGTCTATATATAACTATAAAGATATTTTAGAGAATGCGTTTGAGGAGTCTTCCCGCGTGAATGTAAACGCGGAGAGTACGAAACTTATGAAGTAAGAAGAGTTTTTACTCTCCTTCTCTTCCATTTGTAAGTGATGTTAAAAAAGCTTCCATATCATATTTAACTCTATATTCAGGAGTCATGATGTGGATGAGGATATCTCCTAAATCGATAACGATCCAGTCTCCGCTTTCATCAATATTATTGAATTTTTCAGCAGGTTTGATATCTTTTCTGAGGTGATCTAATAGAGCATAAGTATGTTTTGTACCAAGAGATGATGCGATGATGGCATAATCCACAAAGTAGTTCTTTTCTCTTAAGTCGAAGACTTCTATAGCCTCAGCTTTATTGTTGTCGAGTACGCTTGTAATTCTCTCTATTCTATTTTGCATTTTTTTCCTTGTAGTATTTTATAATCTCTTGTGCACTGCACGCAGGTAACATTGTACTATCCATCTTCTCTCTAAGCTCTGAAGAGGATATTTTTTCATCAACTTCAAGTATGAGAAAGTTCTCAGGTATTTTGATTTCACCACGAGGGGCGACAATCAAAGTTATCAATTTGGACAACTCGTCGTACTCTTTCCATTTTGGAAAATCCGCCAAGTTGTCTGCACCGATAACAAGATAAACTTTTTTATACGTTTTAAGAAGGTGTTTTACACTTTCTATGGAAGGTACTTTGTACTTTTGCTTGATCTCAAAATCATCAATGATTACATTTTTATAAGATAAAAAAATATCTCTTAACCATCGCAGTCTTTGCTCGGGTGAAGCATGAGAAAGAGTTTTAAATGGATTTAAAAAAGCAGGCATGACAATAATTTTATCAATAATATTTAGCTTTTGTAAAGAGTTTACAACCGCTACATGACCGATGTGCGGTGGGTCAAAAGAACCACCAAAAAGTGCAACAGATTCCATATTTAATAAGAATTATAACTTATTTTAGATAAAATAATCGAATTAATTTTATATAGGATATATAATGGCACTTAAAATAGCAATTAACGGATTTGGTAGAATTGGTCGTTGTGTAGCTCGTATAGCTGCTAAAAGAGACGATGTAGAGATAGTAGCTATCAATGATATGGCAAGCATGGATATGATGTTGTACCTTCTCAAAAATGATTCTGTGCATGGAACTTTTAAAAGTGAAGTTATTCAGATAGATGAACATTACATTAGTATTGATGGTCAAAAAGTAAAAGTTTTCTCAGACCGTGATCCTAAAAACTTGAAGTTTGCTGATTGTGGTGCTGATATGGTTCTTGAGTGTACAGGTGTTTTCTTAACGCAAGAGAGTGCTCAGGTACATATTGATAATGGTGTTGAAAAAGTTCTTTTTTCAGCTCCTGCAAAAGACAAAGAGACTCCTACTTTTGTTATGGGTGTCAATGAAGAGACTTATGCTGGTCAAAAAATCGTCTCAAACGCTTCATGTACAACAAACTGTCTAGGTCCTGTTGCTAAAGTTCTTGATGATGCTTTTGGTATAGAAAAAGGTCTTATGACGACTATCCACTCGTATACAAATGATCAAAATATTTTAGATGTTAAACACTCAAAAGATAAGCGTCGTGCTCGTGCTGGCGCTATCAATATGATCCCGACTACAACGGGTGCTGCAAAAGCTATCTCTCTTGTTATGCCTCAGCTTCTAGGAAAACTTCATGGCCAAAGTGTCCGTGTTCCGACACCTGACGTTTCTATGGTGGACTTGAATGTACTTGTCTCAAAAGATACTACAAAAGAAGAGGTGACAGCAGTATTTAACGAAGCAGCAAACAATAGACTCAAAGGTCTTTTACTTATGGATAAAGAGATGCGTGTATCTCAAGATTTTGTAGGCTCTCCTTATAGCTCTATCGTTGCCGAAGATTTGACACAAGTTATTGGCGGTAATATGGTAAAAATCATGGCGTGGTATGATAATGAGTGGGGTTACTCCATGAGACTTATCGACATGGCAATACATATCAGTAAATAGGATAAAGTTTGGAATTATTAAATATTAAACATTTAGATTTAGCAGATAAAAAAGTATTTATCAGATGTGACTTCAACGTCCCAATGGATGATTTTGGAAATATCTCAGATGATAGACGTATCCGTTCTGCACTTGCTACTATTAGCCATTGTCTTGATCAAAATTGTGCAGTTATTTTAGCTTCACATTTAGGTCGTCCAGATGGCGAAGTGGATATGAAATATTCACTTGCACCAGTGGCAAGAAGACTGAATCAGCTGCTAAAAAAAGATATTATCATGGCAAATGATGTTATCGGTGAAGATGCAAAGCAAAAAGTTGCTGCACTTAAAGGCGCACAAATCTTGCTTTTAGAAAATATCCGTTTTGAAGCTGGCGAGACTAAAAATAATAAAGAATTTGCAGAACAATTGGCGCAAATGGCTGAGTTTTATATCAATGATGCTTTTGGCGTTTCACATCGTGCGCATGCATCTGTTGAAGGTATCACACACTTTTTTGATGATGATCACAAGGCGGCAGGATATTTACTTCAAAAAGAGATCCAGTTTTTTGGAAAACTTATAGAAAATCCAGTGCGTCCTTTTGCTGCTATCGTCGGTGGTTCAAAAGTATCAGGTAAACTTGAAGCACTTGTGAACCTTCTTCCACGTGTTGATAAAATCTTTATCGGTGGCGGTATGGCGTTTACATTTTTAAAACAAATGGGCTACCACATTGGCGCTTCACTTGTTGAAGATGACCTTCTTGAAGATGCGCAACATATTATGGATGAAGCGAAAAGACTTGGAGTGAGATTTTATCTTCCTGTCGATGTTATCGCGGCAGATAGATTTTCTGAAGACGCAGTCAGTAAAATTGTTACAGCGCAAGAGATACCAAACGGATGGATGGGTCTTGATATCGGGCCCGCAACTGTAAGATTGTATCGTGAAGGTCTCAATGATGTGCAAACAGTTCTCTGGAATGGCCCTATGGGTGTCTATGAGATGGATAAATTCGCTCGCGGATCGTCTAAAATAGCACACTTTGTAGCTGATAGCTATGCGACTACAGTCGTTGGTGGGGGAGATACAGCAGACCTTGTGCAGCGTATTGGACTAGATGAAGAGATGACTTTTATATCTACAGGTGGCGGAGCTTCGCTTGAACTGCTTGAGGGTAAAGTACTACCTGGTGTTTTGCCACTTATAAAAAAAGAAGAAGAGTAAAAAATGATATTAGCTGCGAATTTAAAAACAAATCTGACTCGCGATAAGACAAATAAGTATATTAAGGGATTGGAGAAGTTTTTAAATGAGAGCAAGTCAGGGCAAGAGGTCTTTGTCTTTCCGGCAACTTCGAGCTTAGACTATCATGAGAAGTCTTCTGTCGTTGTCGGAGCTCAAAATGCATATCCTGTGCAAAACGGTGCGTTTACCGGAGAAATAGGGCTTGAACATTTAGAAGAGTTCGGTATAAAAACGATTCTTATAGGACATAGCGAACGTCGTCATATCTTAGGTGAAACGCAAGAGTCTTTAGTGAAGAAGTTCGCGTTTTACAAGAGTCAAGGATTTAAAATCATCTATTGTATTGGCGAGCCACTTACTGTGCGCGAAGCGGGTCATGAGAAGATGATGGAGTATATATCTGCCCAATATGAGGGAATAGATACAGAGTATAAAGATCTTATCATTGCGTATGAGCCTGTTTGGGCTATTGGTACGGGACTTACTCCGACGCTTGAAGAGATAGAAAATATCCACAAAGAGCTCAAGAGAAAATCACCCGCACCTATGCTTTATGGTGGAAGTGTGAAAGTTACCAATGCCAAAGAGGTTTTAGAACTTCAAAACGTAGATGGCATTTTGGTTGGAAGTGCTGCGCTGTATCTTGAACATTTTTGTTCAATGGTATCGTATGCAGATCAAATAGAAAAAATAGCAGGAGAAAAGTAAAAGATGGTAATGAAGGGTAAAAAAGGTCTGATCGTAGGACTTGCAAACAATAAGTCAATCGCGTACGGTATAGCAAAAGCATGTGCGGATCAGGGTGCCGAGATGGCGTTTACATATTTAAATGATGCACTTAAAAAGAGAGTTGAGCCAATAGCTGCAGAGTTTGGAAGTGAATATGTATATGAGTTAGATGTTTCTAATGAAGAGCATATGGCTGGTATCGCAGAACTAGTTGCAAAAGATTTTGGGAAGATTGACTTTTTAGTTCACTCGGTTGCGTTTGCTCCAAAAGAGGCTTTAAGTGAACCATTTATCAAAACGACGAAGCAAGCATTTCAAATAGCTATGGATATCTCAGTATATTCATTAATCGACCTTACAAACCGTTTGGAGTCTGTATTGGCTGATGATGCGTCAATCCTTACGCTTTCATATCTTGGCGGACCAAAATACATCGTAAACTACAACGTTATGGGTGTGGCAAAAGCAGCACTTGAATCAACTGTACGTTATATGGCAGTAGATCTTGGTAAAAAAGGACAACGTGTAAACGCAATCTCAGCAGGACCGATCAGAACACTTGCAGCAGCAGGGATAGGCGACTTTAAACAGATTCTTAACTGGAATGAAGCAAATGCACCACTCAAGAAAAATGTCACGATTGAACAAGTTGGAAATTCAGCTATGTATCTTTTGAGTGACCTCTCTTCTGCTGTGACTGGTGAGATTCACTATGTAGACGCTGGATATAACATAATGGGAATGGCTGCAGCTGAGACTACTGAAGATGGTAAGACAGTTCTCTCTTGGGATTTGAGAGAGAAATAAGAGTCTATTTTAGACTGCCACGGGTTTGTCTAAAAATTTCGCTAGACGACAGTCTCTGTCATCGCGAGCATAGCGTGGCAATCTACGATTGCACGCTTTTAGTTATTTTGTTTTCCCAATAACAGGAAGCGAATTTATTTTTTCTACATGCGAATCACCATCTGATTCATTATTCTCTTTTGCATAGAGTTCCGCTTTTTCAACATACTCTTGCAATTTAAAATCTCTCTCTTTATCTGAATACTTCTCTTTTATCTCAGGATTGTTTTCCACACTTGGTGTCCATTTTGTCTCCATCCAATTATCCAAAGACGATTGCATAGCACCTGGTTTTTCTTTTGTAGAATTTGTGACACTGTTGAGCGCACTGTTTTGTGATGGGTTGACTACTTTGTCTGTGCTACATGCACAGAGTAGAAACGCAGTGAATGTTACTGTTGTTGCTGTGATTATTTTTTTCATGGCAAAAGTATACACAAATCAATTGATTAAAATTTAATCACTTTAATGCCCAACTCTAATTCACTCCTGTGTTACAATTCTTGCACAAAATATGATACAAGATAAATTTTGTGTTGTAACAAAAAGGAGAATTAATGAAATTAACAAAAATGAGTTTAGTAGCTGCGCTACTAATAGGTTCAAGTGCATTCGCAATTGAAAATGTAAAAGTGGCTGGTGATGCTAAATTGTTCTATAGTACAAGTGATGAGGGTCAGTACTCTTTAACTGATTATGAAAATTCAATGGCACAAGCTGGAATCAATGTTGGTCTTACTGCTGATTTAACTGAAGGTGTTAGTGCTGGCGTATCTGTTCAAGGATTATCTAGTTTAGGTTTAGAAAATCAAATGGTAGCTAAAGTTTGGGAGGGGAGTCCAAAAGACTCATATTGGTTTGATGAGGCTTGGATTGCGGGAACTCTTGGTAAAACAACTGCAAAAGTTGGACGTATGGAGTTAGACACTCCATTGGTATATACTGAAAAATGGTCAATGGCTACAAATACATTTGAAGCAGGTGTTTTAATAAATCAAGATATTCCTGATACTACATTGGTTGGTGCATATGTTGGCTCAAGTAATGGCGCTACATTACTTCATCCATCAGGTACTCTTGGTGCTGGTGGTGGTGTGACTGTTGATAATGATAATGTTTCAAATACAACGTTTAATCAATTTTACAATGGTGCTTATGCAGTTGGTGCAGTGAATAATTCATTTAAACCATTAAACGTGCAAGCTTGGTATTATGATGCTACTCGTATTGTAAACTCTTCTTGGCTACAAGCTGATTTAAGTATGTCTGGATTTATTCTTGGTGCACAATATACAGCTCAAGATGATCAAACAGCAGTAACAGATTCTAAACAATCTGCATATGCACTAAAAGCAGGCTATGAAATTAAAGATATAGCTACTTTATCTGCTGCATATTCAAGTACGTCTAATGACAATGTAGGTGGATCAATTACAACAGTTGGTGCAAATTATGCAACATTAGGTTCATACTCGGCAGCTTCTTCAAAACTATATACTGAAATGTGGTGGGCATTTGGAAATGTGAGTGCAACAGATACAAAGGCTTATAATATAGTTATTGAAAGTCCAGTAAATGGCTTAGTAGATCTGTATGCAAGCTATTCATCTGCTGATCATGGTAACGACTCTTCTGTGAATCCAGATGCAACAGCAAAAGAAGTCACTGTTACATTATCTAAATCATTTGGTCCTTTAGATACTACATTAGCTTATATTAACTATGACAGTGGTGTTACTGATACAGATGCAGTTAATTATTTACAAGCATATTTAACTTACAACTTCTAATTTCGTCCATGCTCTAGCTAGCTAGGGCATGTTTTTTTCATTCCTCTTTGTTCATTCTCATTCCTGTTTTGAGGCTTTTTACTGACCTAAAAAATCTTTTTACGAGAATGAACATTATTCTCTTTTTTGCTATAATCCACTTATGACACAAATACTCAAAAAACTTTTTTACATACTCTTTATGTTGTTTCTTATATCTCTTATATCTTTTTTGGCGATACATGCTGCGCCCAACAGCTTCTTTGGAGCAGGTGAACTCAATCCAAATATGACAAAAGAGGCGATAGAACAACTTAAAGCTGTCTACGGACTTGATAAATCTCTCCCGCAGCAGTATTTTGACTGGGTTATAAATATTGTAACACTAAATTTTGGCATCTCTTTTGTTTCAGGGCAGGATGTAAGTAGTGAAATACTCAAACGATTGCCTGTGACTTTAGCGATGAATCTTATTGCTCTTGTGAGTGTTTTTGCTCTTTCTCTGTATTTAGGTATTAAAGCGGCTTTAAATTATGAAAAGAAAACTGACTATATCATCCGTCAGATATCTTTGGTCTCTTTTTCTATGCCTTCTTTTTATTTGGCACTTATTTTTATCATCCTATTAAGCGTCAATCTCACTCTTTTTCCTATCTCCGGCTTACACTCCATAGAGGAAAAAACAGGTTTTATGAACTATGTCGATATGGCTTGGCACTTGACTCTGCCTATAAGTGTAATGATTTTTGTTGGACTTGGGAGTATGATTATCTATATTCGCTCGCTCACTTTAGAAATACTCAAAAGTGATTATTACTATTTTGCACTCTCTCGTGGACTTGAGCGAAAAGAACTGCTGCGTTTTTATATTTTGCCAAATCTTCTGCCGCCAATAGTCACGCTCTTGGGTCTTTCATTGCCAGGACTTATTGGTGGAAGTGTTATTTTGGAGTCTATTTTTGGTATCGAGGGAATGGGACAACTTTTCTTTATGAGCGCTCTGAGTAGAGATTACCCGATTATTATGGGGACATTGATGATCACTGCGTTTTTGACACTGATTGGAAATATGTTTGCGGATTTGATACTGCTGCGTTTAAACCCATATATGAAACGCAGCTAAAAGTAGAGTTGGAGTATGCATTCCCAAGTACAACTTGGGAACGAGAAAAAATCTCTGCCTCGAAAGAGGCAAGGTTTAGTCGCCACAGGAACGTGATCGAAGCATAAGGGACTTTATTCCTTATGCGGACTAATTAGTTGAAGAGCGCCTGAAGTGCGTCAACACCGTCTTTTGCTTCTTCTATCTGTCCGTTCTCATTCGTTTTTTCATTTGTCTCATTAAGCTCTATCTGAAGACCTGTAAGCATTGAAGCAAGACGAATATTTATACCGCTCTTCCCAATTGCTTTTGACTTTTGATCCGCCGGAAGGGTGATGATGGCTTTTTCATTTTCACCTTGTTCGTTTTTCACAATCTCAACATGCGAGATAATTGCAGGGCTCATAACACGTGAGACAAACAACTCCGCTATGCTTGAGTACTCGATACAGTCGATGTTTTCACCGATAAGCTCTTGGCTTACTGCGTTTATACGAACACCTCTGACACCGACAGTAGCACCAACTGCATCTACTTGTGGGTGCGTGCTGATAAGGGCAACTTTTGCTCGCTCACCAGGGATACGTGCTGATTTTTCGATGATAACAGCACCATCAGCGATCTCAGGAACTTCAAGCGCTAAAAGCTCTTCTAGAAATTTAGGAGAAGTACGTGAGAGTTCTATTTGGATACCGTTTTCTTTGTCCATGCCAACACGACGTACAACCGCTTTGATGTGGTCACCAACTTTAAATGTTTCACCTTTGATACGGTTTTTCATCGGTAATACTGCGCGTACTTCATCGACTTCGATATAGGTTGCGTTTTGGTTGTCAACACGTGTGACACGTCCTGATACAAGGACACCGATTTTTGATTTGTATTTGTTGAAAAGCTCATCTTCTACAAGTCTTTGGATATGATATTCGATCTCACGGTGGAGTTGTGAAGCTGCAGTTCTGCCGTAGTCTTCGATGTTATGGTCGATTTGGAGTTGGTCATCAAGATCTACTTGATCATCGTATTCTCTGGCTTCTGTAATAGACATATATGCGGGTGCACTCTCTTCATCAAGAAGTCTTGCATCATCATCAGCAACAACTGTGATAATTTGAATTATTTTTACTTTTTTACTCTGCTTGTCTATCTGTGCCTCGAAGGCAAATCTATGATTGATGACTCTTTTTGCTGTTTGTACAAAAGCGGTTTTAAGTGCAGTTAAAACACTCTCTTGGCTTAGCCCTTTTTCGTGTGCGATTGCTTCTGCAATATCTAAAATTTTTTCCATTATAATATTCCTTAATTTTATTTCATAAAATGAAAGAAACCTTCCATCTAATTATACGAGAAAGCGACAAAGTCACTTTCTCTACGCTAACACCGCTGGGGTGACTAAAGCTAGCCTTCTTAGAGGCAGAGTTATCGCTTTTTCACAAAAAATAAGATCTGTTGTTTGGGGATTTCTTATGAAGTTGCAAATTATACGCAAAAAGTGCTAAAAACATCTTTAATGCATCTTTTAGTACATTTTTACTATAATGCAAAACTTTTTATATTAGAGACAAGGATCGAAAATGGATTTAAAATTTGCAAGAACAGAGATAAATACAAAGCCGAAGAAAGCTGAATTAGCAAAAATAGAGGCAAGTGTTGAAAAAGAGAAGAGTATCATTTTTTATTTTGACAGAGAGAACTCTCACAAAGATTTACTAGAACTTCAAGACTATTTTGAAGCAAAAGGTAAAAGTTTTTATATGAATGAAGTGAAATATGGTCTTTCAGACAATGAGTATATGTATCAAGTGCATATCGTAAGCTAGAGAGAGTCTTATGAGCAAAAAGTTATTTATAGAGACTCTCGGATGTGCGATGAATTCTCGTGATTCGGAGCACATGATTGCGGAACTTAGAGAAAAAGAAGGTTATGAGACGACCGACGATTTTAAAGATGCCGACTTGATTCTTATAAATACCTGTTCCGTGAGAGACAAACCTGTGCAGAAGCTTTTTTCTGAACTCGGTGTCTTTTACAAAAAGAAAAAAGAGGGTGCTAAAATAGGTGTGTGCGGTTGTACCGCTTCGCATCTTGGTGCTGAAATCATCAAACGCGCTCCTTATGTCAGTTTTGTACTTGGTGCTCGAAATGTCTCAAAAATTACGGAAGTCCTCCATAAAGAAAGAGCCGTAGAGATAGATATTAATTATGATGAGAGTGAGTTTGCGTTTGAAGACTTTAGAACTTCCCCTTACAAAGGTTTTATCAATATCTCTATCGGATGTGATAAGAGCTGTACCTTTTGTATCGTCCCAAAAACGCGGGGTGAAGAGGTCTCTATTCCAGATGCCCTAATCATCCAAGAGGCGCAAAAAATTGTAAATACAGGTGCTAAAGAGATCTTTCTTTTGGGACAAAATGTCAATAATTACGGTCGTCGTTTTTCGGGTGAACATGAAAAAGTAAACTTTACAGAACTGCTTCGTCGCCTCAGTAAAATAGAAGACCTTGAGCGTATACGTTTTACCTCTCCACACCCTTTTCATATGGATGATGAGTTTATAGAAGAGTTTGCGTCCAATCCAAAAATCTGTAAATCTATGCATATGCCTCTACAAAGCGGCTCGTCCAAAGTGCTCAAAGATATGAAACGCGGCTATACGAGAGAGTGGTTTTTAAACCGCGTTGCAAAACTGAGACAAGAGTGCCCTGAAGCAACTATCAGTACAGATATTATTGTTGGTTTTCCTGGCGAGAGCGATGAAGATTTTGAAGAGAGTGTTAGTATAGTAGAAGAAGTGAAATTCGATCAGATCTTCTCTTTCAAATACTCACCGCGTCCAGAAACTGAAGCAGAACATTTTACAAATACTGTGGATGACATAGTGGCTTCAGAGAGATTAAACTATCTCCAGACTCTTCATAATGGGATAATAGATGCAAAAAACGACCTGCAACTTGGAAAAACCTTCAGAGTCTATTTTGAAGTGCTTAATCAAGGCGGTTTCGTCGCAGGAAGAAGTGATAATAACATTCTCATCAAAGTCAAAGGTTCGGATGAACTTTTGGGAGAGTTTAGAGATGTGAAGATCATCTCTGTTGCTCGAACTATCTTAACAGGTGAGATTCTTGCTTAAGAATTTCAGCCGTTTTGCTGCTCTTTTTCTCTTGCCTTTTATAGGCGCACTCCTTATCCGTTTTTTATATCTGACAAACAAAAAAGAGTTCCATGTTCCCAAAGAGATAGCAGATGAACCTATCATCTTTGCTTGTTGGCATGGAGAGCTTCTGATGCTTCCCTATCTCTACTCACATTACCGTAAAACGCCTCATGCAAAAGTCCTTATCTCAAGCCATTTTGATGGTGCTCTTATCTCTAAGACTATCAAATATTTTGGTCTTGGAACGATAGCAGGTTCTACAAATAGAAACGCAGTCCGCGTTTTGATCGAAGGCATCAAAAGCATAAAAGAGGGCTATGATATTGGAATTACTCCCGATGGACCAAAAGGGCCACGTCATGAAGTCGCAGATGGTATAATAGTGATGGCGCAAAAAACAGAGGCGAAAATTGTTCTCGTGGAGATCAAACCGACAAAGTTTTGGCGTCTGAGTAGTTGGGATAAATTTACTATTCCTAAACCTTTTGGTACGCTTCATTATTATGCTTCAGAGATGCTCGATGTAGGTGAAATGGAGCTTGAAGAGGCGAGAATAGTTATAAAAGAGGGCTTATTAAAACATGAACACTAAAACACTGCTCACTCTTGTTGCTCTGGCTTTGATCTCTGTGATGGGGATATATGTTTTAGTCAATCCTTCTTACCAAAAGTCTCTACAAGCGAAGTATTTTTTTGAAACAGGTAACTATAAAGAAGCACTTATTCTAGCCAAAGAGGCCTTTAGTCTCGACGTTTATAATAGAATGGCTTCGACGATTATGGCACAGACGATCACAGCACTGAAATATACATCCTATATTGAGATGGGCAACAAATATATGGCTGATATCAATAAGATAGCGACCCACGAAAATGTCTCCGATGCGGATAAAGCAAAGATACGAACGATGTGTGAAATCATGGTAACAGAATATGTCAAGCTTGCTCCAAGCGTGATAACAGATGATAGTTTAGTTCAAGAAGCTTCCCAATATCATGAAAAGTTTGAGAAACTTCTTGAAAAAGTTACTCGATAAGCAACGAGTAGCTTTTCTAGAGTTCCTAGAAAGCTTTAAGGGGTATTCGGATCTCACGATTGAGAGTTATGATGCTTCTATAAAAGAGGCTCTGGCCTGTATAGAAACAGTCCAAGAAGAGAAGCAAATCCTCTTGAATCTTATGCCCTATCGCATCAAAATAGCACACCTAAACGCAAAGACAATTTCAAAAAAACTCAGTGCAATACGAAGCTTTACAGAGTATCTTAATGAAAATGGATTTCTTGTTGTACTCAAAGCAGATGAGAGCGTAAAGATTGCCAAAACATTGCCAAAACCTATCTCGCATAAACACATCATGGAAGCATTGGAGCATGCAGAGCTTGAAGAGCGTCTGATAGTTGTGATGCTTTATACTTTAGGGGTGCGTATCTCAGAGCTCTCGAGCATCAAGCTCAGCGATATATCAGATGAATGGGTACGAGTTCTTGGGAAAGGAAACAAGCAAAGAGATATTCCACTTCTCGGCACTACTAAAGCTCTGATAGAGAGCTATTTGCAAGGCAGCGCTCCAAAAAAATTCCTTTTTGAAAAAAATAGAGGAAAATTAAGCGAAAATAGTCTAAGATATATAGTTACTAAAGTCTTTGAGAGGGTTGCCCTTAAAGTTACTCCCCACCAATTGCGTCATTCGTATGCTACTGCACTTCTCAACAGCGGTGCACCTATAGTGGACGTAAGCGAGTTACTTGGTCACTCATCTATGGCGACAACGCAAATATATACAAAATTAGGCAGTGCATTGAAACAACAAAATTACAATAAAGCACATCCTCTTTGTGGAGCGGGTGAGTAGTGTTTGGCTCTTTATATCTTAAAGTACTTGTAAATATTATTCTCAAACGTTCTGAGTCTACAGTATATATTGAACTCCTCTCAAAAAAAAATGTAATTGAAAGTATTGAAAAAACTTTTGCCACAAGATCAATCAATGAAAAAATGCTTGACTTCATCCTCGGATACACGAGTGAGTCTCCATATTATTATGTTTCGATTCTTGATACATCTTCTGCCCAAGGCGCAATACCTACCTGTTCAAAAAATCAAATCGGGCATTTTCATGATGTTACCTCTTCAGAACATCGATGTTTTAAAGAAAAATGGAGCTATTTTACGTCGCAGGCCGATCTCTACTCCCTTGAGAGACACTACAAGCCAATCGGGATAGATTTTGTATTCTCTCCTTTTGTTTTATTGGCTGAATTTTTTAAAGACAAGATTGATTCGCATTTGGCAATGTTTGTCTTAGTGGAAGAAAATTATCTCTCTTTGGCTATTTTTGGTAACTCTGAACTACTCTTCGCCAAGCACCTTGATGTACAAAAACGCACAGATGAAGAAGCTGTATTAGTCTATGAAGAGAGTGCAGATGAGCTGGACTTTGATCTGGATGAGGGTATTGATCTTGAAGATATAAATGCTGATGAGATAGATTCTTTGGATGATTTTGGAGATATAGAAGACCTTGACACACTCGAAGAGATCAATGAATTTGCTGATTCAAGAGACTTAGAAGAAGAGTTTCATCAAGATCAGATCCAAGAAGAAAGCACAAACGCAAGCGAAAATTTTAGTGAAGATTTTCAGAGATTTTTGTTGATCCAGAATTCAGTAAAACATTTTTATGGTGAAGATAAATATAAGAGCACTTTTATAGAGAATGTCTACATCGCTGATGGTTTTGGTATAACTCTCGATCTCAAGCGCTACCTTGAAGAGGAGATGTTTCTGAGTGTCTATGTGAGAAAAATTGACTTAGGTATGCAGGTGTGTGAGCTAGCAAAAGCGGAGCTTAACCTATGAAATACAGCTATACAAAGCCTCGAAAGAAATCTGCTTTCACGCCAGAGCTCAAACTCGCAATAACTTTTTTTATGATGACACTCGCGATGCTTTTTTTGACCTATACCTTTTTATTTTTTAAAGATTTTAGCTTTCAAAGTCAAAAAGCTGAGATGATACAAAAAAGATTTGATCTGGGCGAGGCTATTGAAGATATGAAAACAGAGATTGCGTTTATCAATAAAGAGTCTCTTTTGGGGGAGCGTGTTATGACGCAAAACAGTGTGCTCAAGGATTCGATTGCAAATCTTTTTGATCTTATCCCACAAAGAATTACGCTCTCAGAAGCCTCTTTACTTGAGAATGGACTTATTCTTCATGGGATTACTCCAAATAAAGATGTTTACAATTTTATGCTGCAAGCACCGCTACGTTCAATCTTTCATAAGACCTATAGTAGTTTTTATCCGCTTTCCAATGGATGGTTGCGTTTTGTCTCAACAAATTACATTGAAGATGATCATTTGGAAACTAGCATGAGAGATGTTGGACAGGAAAAAATAGCACAAGAGAGCGAAGATGAAAATTAAGATCTCACGTCAAAGTATCTATCTTATCGTACTCTCGAGTATTCTTTTGATTTTTGTGCTGCTTTTTTCCTTTTTAGTTTTGATTCCTGAGGGGAAAAAATATAGAGAGCAGAGAGTCGAACTCCAAAAAGAGAGTAAAGAGCTCAGAAAGTACCAAAATTTCCACGATGAAACACTTGAAGTCTATAAACAACTTCAAGCAGATAATCGTCATGTTATCGAAGCACTCGCAACGCCTTTCAATGTAGAGCGTTTTGAAAAACTGCATAAAGAGCACTTTAGATCTTTGATTATCGCTGAAAAAGAGAAAATTGCAGATGAAGATCCGTTTTGTGTCTATGAGGTGAATACGACTTCACATATCAACTCACCACAAAGTTTTTATGACTTTTTGGATGCCATCAACAAAAGTGAATGGATTATTGGGATCAACTTCCCTATAAACTTTGTACGTGATGGAGATCTTATCAAATCTTCTTTTACTATGCGTGTCTATGCTGCAGAGAAAAAACCACCTAGAGAAGATCTCAATATGAGTGAATTAGAGGGTGAAGAGTAACTCTTTGACGTGCGCAAATGCAGCTGCGTTTTGATAAAGAAAAGGGCGTAGCTTTGGATCTATCTGCATTTTTCTGCACGCCTCTTTAAACTCTTTTGGCAAGAGCACTTCACTGCGTTTAAAGGCAGTGATAAAGATAAACCCTTGACATTTACTCACAAGATATTTTCTTCCTAGTACAAGACTTTTTTCCTCTTTGAGTAGAGCTCTCTCACTCGCACTAGGCATATACCCCTGCGTTTTGAGATATTTGTCTATGGCGTAGATATCGCTGCGTTTATCTTCACTTGATTTAAAATATATAAGTTCTTCAAACTTCTCTAGAGTAACTGTTTGTATGAGTGAAGCGAAATCTTCATCCAGATAAGCAAAACTTTTTTTAATACCTTGAAGATACTCTTGCAAAAGGGGCACAGCATGGTTTATTCTGAAATGGTTGCGTTTAATGGCTGCATCACTATTGCTCGCATCAAAGAAATATTTTTTGTTATTTGTTTGAAGGTAGAGGAGCAACTCTTGTTTGTCAAGATGCAAAAGAGGTCGCACAAGCGTGTATCCTTCGCGTTCTTCAATCTCTTGCATTCCAGAGAGTTCAGCACAGCCCGCACCTTTGCAAAACTGCATAAGCATCCACTCGAATCTGTCACCAAGATGATGCGCTGTGAGGAGATTTTCGTAGCCATGCTTTTGCACTAAAGTATGAAAAAACTCATAGCGAATTTCACGTGCTTTGGCTTCAAAGTTTTTCTCGATTTGTTTGGCTTGATGAATATGACAAAGGAAGTTATATTCTTGAGAGAGTTCTTTGGCATAAGCCACTTCTTTTTTACTTTGCGAACGCACTCCATAATCCACGATAGCGATGTCAAATTTGATATTGTTTTCTAAGAGTAAAAAAAGTAATGCAGTAGAATCTACTCCCGCAGAAAATGCAAGGAGGTTTTTTTTATTGCGTAGTTTTTCGAGATTTGCAGCTTTAAGCATTATCCACAGTAGCCGTCAAAATATTGCCGATAAGTTCTGTTACTTTTGCTTTGTAGATAACGCCAAAACGCAGCTCATCTGCGCCATTTCTGTCATTGACATAGATCTCACCGTCAATATCTGGAGCCCAAAGAAGTTTACGTGCGCTCAGAAGATACTCATGCTCATCACTCTCACCGTCGATGACAAGTTCTATCGTTTCACCTACTTCAGCTTCAAGAGATTTTTGTGTGCATTCCGAAGCGATAGCGCCAAGGATTTTTGCACGTTTTGCTATGATTTTTGCAGATATCTTGTCGCTCATGTCATACGCAGGTGTCGTCTCTTCATCTGAATACGAGAAGACATTGATGCGGTCAAAACCAAAAGATGCGGCAAATTCACACATCTCATCAAACATCTCTTGCGTTTCATTTGGATGGCCTACGATGAAGCTGGTTCTCACAAAAGAGTTCGGAAGTGAACGCATAAAGTTTAAAAGCTCTAAAGTTTTATCTTTGCCAAAGCCGCGTTTCATTAAACGCAACATCTCATCGTTGATATGCTGGATAGGCATATCAAAGTAGTTGTGAAAGATAGTACTTTTTGCGATATTTTTCAAAAGTGCCATGCTTGTTGTCGAAGGATAAAGATAGAGAATTCTCGCAGATTTCACGCCATCAATAAGCTCGATACGCTGAATAAGCAGACTCAGACCGTCTTTGACATTTTGGTCACGAAGATACGATGAACTATCCTGAGAAACAAAACTAAAGTCATAATAGCCTTTTTTAACAAGCCCTTCGACCTCTTTGGCAATCGAATCAAGGCTTCTTGAGTTGAGCTTGCCCTTGAAAGAGGGGATAGCACAAAAACTACAAGTCTGGTTACATCCTTCTGAGAGTTTGATGTAAGCATGATAGCTAGAACCCGTCACAACGCGCTCCGCTCCATCTATAAGAAAGACCTGCTCAGAAAAGCGGCTTTTTTTCTCAGCGAGGAGTTCGTCGATATGGTCATAATCGCCCACACCTGTAAAAATATCTACCTCTGGCATATCAAGCATGAGCTCTTCTTTGTAGCGTTCACTGAGACATCCTGCCATAACGAGAAGGGAGTCTTCTTTTCTCGCATCATGGAGGTTTAAGATTGTGTTGATAGATTCTTGTTTTGCGGCATCGATAAAGCCGCAAGTATTTACGATGATGACGTCTGCGTTTTCGCTGTCATCTGTGAGCTCAAAGTTCTTGAGTTTGCCCATCATCACTTCAGTGTCAACGAGATTTTTCGTGCATCCGAGGGATACGATATGGAGTTTATTGTTCATAGTTTACTGCTTTGTTATCCCAAACTTAATTGGAATCTAAATTTGAGTGGCATTATATCCAATTTCTCGCTCGAAGAACGAAGCTTTAGTGGGATAGAGTCTCGGAAATACATAGTATAATTGCACCATGAAAATATATGATGTTTTAATACTTGGAGCAGGTGCTAGCGGACTTATGTGTGCGGCGCATCTGGATAAGAAACTGCGTGTCGCTATCGTTGATGGCAATGAAAAAGTGTGCAAAAAGCTCAAAATCTCAGGCGGTGGTAAGTGTAATATCACCAATGTTGAGGTGAGTGAAGCCAATTTTGATGGAGATAGCGAACTCGTCGAGTACGCTTTGAGTGTTTTTTCAAAAGAGGATCTGCTTGCGTTTTTAGAACAAAACGCAATCGAGCCTGAGCTACGAAAAGAGCGCTATTACTTCTGTAAACGCAGTGCAGACGAGATTATCGATCTGCTCAAAGCCAAAACGCAGCACTGCGCACTTCTGCTAAACACAGAGATACAAAGCGTCAAAAAAGTGGATGAGCTCTTTGAACTTCAAAGCTCTCGCGGAGTGTTTCAGGCGAAAAAAGTAGTTATCGCAACGGGTGGCAAAAGCTATGTCAGCATTGGGGCGAGTGAGATAGGTCTGGATATTGCAAAGAGTTTTGCTCTGAGAGTCAAAGAGTTTAGCCCGGCACTTGTCGGTATGACCCTGCAAAAAGAGCAGTTTTGGATGAAAGAGCTCAGTGGTCTGAGTTGTTATGTGCATATCAGAGTGGGTGAAAAAATCCTCAAAGAAGAGATGCTCTTTGCCCATAAAGGTATCAGCGGACCCGCTGTTTTGTCGGCTTCGCTCTATTGGCAAAAGGGAAATATGAGCATCGACTTTTTGCCAGAACAAAATATCTTCAAACTCACAGAGGGAAGCAAAAAACTACTCAGTTCAGCAATCCCGCTTCCAAAACGTCTCTCAAAAGAGCTTCTTAAAGCCTTGGATGTGGAAGATATCGAATGTCGTAAGCTCGATAAAAAAGCCTTAGAAAAACTTGCAAAAATTCACGACTATAGTTTTGCACCAGCAGGGAATTTCGGTTTCACAAAAGCAGAAGCAAGCCGCGGCGGCGTTTTATCCTCAGAACTCAACAGATACACACTCGAATCGCTTGATGTACCAAATCTTCACTTTATAGGTGAAGTCGTAGATGTCACAGGAGAACTCGGCGGATACAACTTCCAGTGGGCATTTAGCAGCGCAGTTGTCTGTGCAAACGCGATAGCGTTGATTTAAAATAAAATGTTACTATTGTATCCATGAAAAAATACACAGACTTGTTAGCACCTCTCAATCTTATTTATTATGAATATGACATGAGGACAAATACACTTTATGTTGATACAAAACATCTTTCATCCTACTATAGTATGGAGTTGGTCAGTATTACAAATCTTTTACAGCTTCATAAAATAGATTATATTATTGATGTTGATAAAAATGTCATCCTAACATCGGATGTTTCTTTTATAGCAAGGTTAAAGCGCTCAATGTACTCACTCTATACGAACTTCAAAAACAAAAACAAAAATATTTACATCTTGAGTGATAAAAAAGTAAAGTTTGCTAAAAATCTCCCAATGCTTGAGATCAAGCTTATATACAAAGAGATTGATTATACTTTATATGACGCACTTATTTTTACCTCAAAAAATGCACTTTGGGCAGTTGATCAACTCAATCATGAGTGGAGAAACAAACCTGCATATGTTCTCTCTGCTCAAACAGCAAAAGCACTTAAAGAGCACAAAGGACAGTTGCGTTTTACAGGCAAAAGTAACTATGGAAATAGTTTTGCGCTAGAGATAGCTCCCTTACTTCAAGGAAAAAAGGTGCTTTATCTCGGTGCTCTGGAAGTTGCATCGGATTTGATTCCGATACTCAATGCAAATGGCGTGATTTGTGATGAAGAGCCGATATATGAGACGGTTTGTAAAAGTTATGCGCAAAAAGTTGTACTGCCAAAAAATGCGACTATTATATTTTCTTCTCCATCGACTATCAAATGTTTTTTCCAAAATGCCCATTGGGATGAGAGTTATAAAGCGGTTGCTATTGGGGATACAACAGCAAAAAGTTTTCCTGCGTATATCACGCCATATATAGCTGAAAAGACATCACTGGAGTCTTGCGTGCGAAAAGCTTTGGAAATAAGTTAATAAAAGAATAAGTGATTTTGATGTTTGAAGTAGTGGTGGTCACGGACAGATTCGAACTGTCGACCACTTCCTTGTCGAGGAAGCACTCTACCACTGAGTTACGCGACCAATAAATAAGAGAAGAATTCTACCCAAAAAAACTTAAACGAATTTTTGTTTCTTTATTTGAGAAATACCTCCATATTTTTATATATAATTTAGGTGTACTAAGTGTATAATTCCAGCATTAAATGCTTAATTTAATTATTCAAAAAGCACCACAAGGCAAACTATGAATTTAACTGATTTTGAAGAGTTAGGACTAAAAAATGTTGGGAATGTTTATCATAATCTAGACTATGATGCGCTGATTCAACATGAGCTTGACAACGGTGAATGCGTTCTTACAAATAAGGGCGCTACAACTGTTGACACAGGTATTTTTACTGGGCGTAGTCCAAAAGATAAATATTTTGTTGATCGTGATCCATCGAACAAATATATAGCTTGGGGTGATGTAAATCAGAAAGTAGATGCGAAAGTTTTTAACGAACTTTTACTTGTCGCTCAAGAAGAACTTTCAGGCAAAGATCTCTACATCACTGATGTATTTTGTGGCTCAAGTGCAGCTTCGAAAAAATCTGTGCGTTTTGTCTCTGAAATAGCATGGCAGTCACACTTTGTAAAAAATATGTTTATCCGTCCTAATGCGTCAGAGCTTGAAGTTTTTAAATCTGATTTTACGGTTTTAAATGCATGTAAAACGGTAAACACAAAATGGAAAGAGCATGGACTTCACTCTGAAGTTTTTGTTCTTTTTGATATCGAAAACAACCTTGCTATCATCGGTGGCACATGGTACGGTGGTGAAATGAAAAAAGGAATTTTTTCAATGATGAACTACTGGCTTCCTCTTGAAGGAAGACTTCCAATGCACTGTTCTGCAAATGTTGGCAAAAATGGTGATACTGCACTTTTCTTCGGACTTAGTGGAACAGGGAAAACTACGCTTTCTACAGATCCTCATCGCGCTCTTATAGGTGATGATGAACATGGTTGGGATGAGCATGGTGTTTTCAATTTTGAAGGCGGATGTTATGCAAAGGTTATCAATCTTGACCCAAGTTCTGAGCCAGAGATATATGGTGCAATCAGAAAAGGTGCACTTCTTGAAAACGTGGTTATTTCAGCAGATGGCGAAGTTGCTTATGAAGATGCGTCAAAAACAGAAAACACTCGCGTTTCTTATCCAATAGAACATATTGAGAACCACCAACCAAGCTTAATGGCTGGTCATCCTGAAAACATTATCTTTCTAACTGCAGATGCATTTGGTGTTCTTCCTCCGGTTTCAAAACTTTCAAAAGAACAAGCAATGTACTACTTCTTGAGCGGGTACACTGCAAAAGTAGCTGGAACAGAACGCGGTATTACTGAACCTGTTGCGACATTTAGTTCATGTTTTGGAGAGGCTTTCTTACCGCTTCATCCTACGGTGTATGCAAAGCTTCTTGGTGAAAAGATTGATGGACATAAGGTAAATGTTTATCTTGTGAATACAGGTTGGAGCGGTGGCGTTTATGGTGTTGGAAAACGTATGAGCATAAAAAATACACGTGCTTGTATCAACTCTATTCTTGATGGCAGCATTAACAACTGTGAGTTTAATACGACAAAAACATTTAGACTTCAGGTGCCAAAATCTCTTGGTGAGATCAGCCCGTCTGTTTTGAATCCTCGTGATGCATGGGAAGACAAAGATCTCTTTGATAAGACGAGAGATAAATTAGCAGCGATGTTTATTGAGAACTTTAAAAAGTACGAGAGCGCAAATAGTGAGTTTAATTACTCAGCAGCAGGACCAAAAGTAGAAAATTAATTTTCTACTTTATCTTCTTCTTCTTTGTAGCCTGCGTTAAGTAGGCCCAGAGTAAACTTCCAAATATTATTAGTATTATTGGTGCAATCCAAGGTTTTTCACCTATAGTTTGTGCTACTTTCATCAAAGCATCTCCAGAGTAATAACTGCCAAGTCCAAACACCAAAGCCCAAACCCCCGCACTCAACACATTTAATATAGCAAATTTTTTGAAATCATACTTTGTTAGACCGATTGCTATTGGGATCAATGTTTTGATACCGTAGATAAACTTTTGAAATAAAATGATCCAAGAGCCGTATCTTTTCATCATAATATGCGAAAGTGCAAGTTTTCTTCTGTGTTTACGCAGACCTTCCATCATCACACCCTTTTGGTAGCGTGCCATATAAAAGAGCAACACATCCCCTAGAGCATTGGCTACAAACGCAACGAGAAGAACCAAAGTTAAATCCATTTTTCCCATATATGAGAGTACTCCTGCAGCGATAAGTGCCACGAAGCCACCGCCTAAAGAGTAGAGAAAAAGTCCTATATAGCCATACGTCGCTAAATTACTAAATGTATCTTCCATGTTATTCCTATAGTTGTTTTATCTTTGCGATCTCATCGCGTAGACGTGCTGCTTCTTCAAAGTTGAGCTCTTTTGCCGCCTGTTTCATCTTCAACATGAGTTCTGTTGTCAGTGCTTTGCGCTCAGACGCCGGCATTTTATCCATTTTTTTATGTTTTTGGTAGAGGTCACCATAATCTTCTACTTTGAGATTTTCATCCAAGCTGCGTTTTGTGGTTGTTGGGGTGATGCCGTGTTCTTTATTGAAATTATCTTGGATTTCACGTCTTGCGTTTGTCTTCTCTATTGCTCTTTGCATAGAGCCTGTTATTCTATTTGCGTAGAGGATGACACGGCCATTTTCATTTCTAGCCCCTCGCCCTATGGTCTGGATTAGGGCTGTCTCACTTCGTAAAAAGCCTTCTTTGTCTGCATCTAAAATAGCCACTAAACTCACCTCAGGCAAGTCAAGCCCTTCGCGGAGTAGGTTTATCCCAATAAGTACATCAAACTCACCTAAACGCAGTGAACGAATGATCTGGTTACGTTCTATTGTGTCGATGTCAGAGTGCATGTATTGTACTTTTATTCCTAAATCTGCGAGATATTTTGTCAGTGCTTCTGCCATCTTTTTTGTTAAAACGGTAATAAGTACTCTCTCGTCTTTTACTGTGATCTTTTTGATCTCATCAAAGATATCTTCAACCTGATTATCAGAAGGTTTTATCTCGATGATTGGATCAAGCAGACCTGTTGGACGGATGATCTGATGCGCTGTGACACTTGAGAGCTCTAGTTCGTAAACAGAGGGAGTTGCAGAGACGAAAAGATAATGTGGTGCTTTGTTGATATACTCATCTATCATAAGCGGGCGATTATCAAGCGCACTTGGAAGACGAAAACCATACTCAACAAGCACCTCTTTTCTAGCTCTATCGCCTGCATACATTCCGCGATACTGCGGAAGAGAAACATGGGACTCATCAACGATGACAAGATACTCTTTGTGGTGGAGCTCAAAGTAGTCCAGAAGTGTATAGGGCGCTTCGCCTGGTTTTTTGTTTGTGAGCAGACGCGAGTAGTTCTCGACACCCTTGCACATTCCCGTTGTTTGGAGCATCTCAAGGTCGAATTCGACTCTTTGTTTGAGGCGCTGATGTTCAAGAAGTTTTCCATTCTCTTGAAAATAGGCAAGGCGCTCATCAAGCTCTTCTTCGATGCGTTTGATGGCTACTGCCATTTTTTCTTGACTCACGCTAAACTGTGAAGTCGCGTAAATCGTAAATTGTTTATGATCTTCAAGACGTTTGTTGTCGATGATATCAAAAGTATAGATGGACTCTATCTCATCTCCAAAAAACTCTATGCGGATGGCTTCTTGCTCAAAGTATGGTGGATAGATATCCATGCTTTCGCCATTGACGCGGATGTGTCCGCTGTCAAACGCAGTGTCATTTCTGCTGTAGCCCATCTCGACTAAACGCAACAGCAGTTTCTTTTGGGGTATCTCATCTCCAACTGCCACAGACTGCACCATATTTTCATACTCTTCAGGGTCTCCAAGACCATAGTTGGCTGAGACTGAAGCGACAACAATGACATCATCATAAGAGAGAAGATTTGCCGTAGAAGATAAACGCAGCCTTTCTAGTTCATCGTTGATCGCACTATCTTTTTCAATAAAGAGATCCTGACGCGGAATGTACGCCTCGGGCTGATAATAATCATAGTAAGAGACGAAATACTCAACATGATTATTTGGAAAGAATTGTCTAAACTCTGAATACAACTGTGCTGCTAAAGTCTTGTTATGCGTCATGATGATGGTAGGCATCTTTACATTTTCTATAACACGCGCCATAGTGTGCGTTTTACCGCTTCCTGTTACACCTTCAAGTGCTTGGTAACGGTTGCCTTTTAGAATACTTTCTGTGAGTTCTTTGATAGCTGTAGGCTGATCTCCAGCGGGTTGATACGGTGATGCTACTTTAAAATTTGGTTTGTTTTTCATTGACGGAATTATAGCTAAATGGGGATAATACGAGCAGAAATTGGATATTTAATTTTGTTATAAAAGATTTATCAATGCAAGGGTTGTTGACAAATCTACCTAAAAAATTATACTTGTCTTGACAACTATTGTTAAAACAAGTATAATTTTTCTAGTTTATTTCTCAAGAGGAAGACATCATGAAATTCAATATGGATGCGTCGCTAGGATTTATTTTGAATAGAACAGCAATCGCCACAAAAATGGGTTTTAATCAAGGTATTAAAAGTTATGGAATATCACCTGAGCAATGGTCTGTCATATTTAGAGTTGTAGAAAAAGATGGAATTTCTCAAAAAGAGTTGGCTGACTCAACTTATAAAGATCAAGGTAATTTAACAAGAATGATCGATAAGCTTGTTGCAAAAGACTATTTATATAGAAAACTAGATGAGGTAGATAGAAGGGCTGTTGGGCTTTTTGCAAGCGATAAAGCAAAATCTTTAGTTGTAGACGTCATCCCAATATCAAATCGGTATAATGAAAAACTTACAAAAGATTTTAGTGATGATGAAAAGCTGAAGCTCATAGAGCTTCTCAATAAAGTTTATAATAATATTCAAAAGGATTGAAAATGGAAAATAAAATTGTAGTAATAACAGGTGCAAACGGTGGCTTGGGAACTGTTTTTGTAAAGAAAATATTGGAGCTAAAGCCAAGTAAAATTTATTGTACTGCAAGAGATAGTAAAAGTTTAGAAACACTCAAAGCTATGAGTAGTCTCATCGAAGTAATCGAGATGGATATTACTTCAAAAGACTCTATAAACGCAGCAGTAGCACAGATAGAAAAACTCGATGTTTTAATCAATAATGCTGGGGTAAACTCTAATTCAAAATTATTTGATGATAGCTTTATGGATATAGAAGTCAATCTCAAAGGAACGATGAATCTCACACAAGCACTTTTTGAAAAACTCAAGAACTCAAAAGGTAGCGTCGTAAATATAACGTCAATTTTAGCTCTCATCAATCTTCCAATATTAGCAAATTATTGTATATCTAAAAGTGCATTACACTCTTTTACACAAGCCCTGCGAGCCGAATTTGGACTCTTTGGTGGTGAAGTCTATGAAGTACTTCCTGGACCGATAGAGACAAGAATGACGGAAGGTTCACCTATGCCAAAGACAAGCCCAGAAGATATAGTAAACGCAGTCTTAGCAGCAATAAAAAATAAAGAGTTTGAGATATATCCTGATGGATTTTCACAAATGGTGAAACAAAGACTAGAACTAGAACCTGAAAAACTTATAGAAGATTTTTCTATGTCTCTGCAAGCTTAGTAGAGTTAAGAGAAGGAAACAGACACAGATGTTCAATCTAAAAGTTTATTTTTTAATAACGCTGTGTGTATTGTTTTGGTCTGGAAATTTCGTCATTGGGAGATTTATAAAAGATGATATTACAGCTTTGGAATTATCTTTTTTTAGATGGTTCTTTGTTTTTTTAATAATATCTCCAATCCTCATCATTAGACATAAAAATATACTCAACTCCTTTAGAGAAAATTTTAAAATACTCACTCTATTAGCAATTCTTGGAATTACAACATTTAATACGCTGTTGTATTTTGCACTCACAGCCACAACCTCTACAAATGCGTTAATTCTAAACTCTACTGTACCAATTTTAGTACTTATACTCTCATACTTTATTCTAAAACAAAAAATACATTTATATCAATTTACAGGTATTGTCTTATCGACTTTTGGGGTGGTGTTTTTAATACTCAAAGCTGATATTTCAAATATGTTGCGTTTGGAATTTAATCAGGGAGATATTTTGATTATTATATCTTCCACAGCTTGGGCATTGTATTCGGTTTTAGTAAAATTCAAACCAAAAGATCTCAATGATTTTGAATATTTTGCTACGATTGTGACTATTGGTCTTTTACTATTATTGCCTTTTTATCTCGCTCAAGGCTACTCAATGCAAAAAGAACTTGCAGTTTTAAAAAATAACTATTTGATTTTTCTCTATGTATCTATTTTCGCATCTATCACATCATACTATTTATGGCATTATGGGATAGAAAAAATCGGCGCATCAAAAACAGCCCAGTTCACGCATCTTATGCCACTTTTTGGCATTGTGTTGGCCTCAATATTTTTACAAGAAACCTTAGAAATCTATCATCTATTAGGTGCTGTTTTTATTGCGTTTGGGATATATCTATCTCTGTTTTATAGAAAAAACCCCTCGTTGTAGCGCTACTTCACCAATTAGGAGTGAAGCGCAACTTATTTTGCTCTATCTTGATATGATGTCATCATGAAAATCAAACTTCCTTTACTCGTTTTAGTATTTCTAACAATCACTCTTTATGCAGATAAGAATTGGATAGCTATAGAACCACTCAATATGAATGAACCTTCCAAAAAAATACCGCAAAAAGATCTAAACGCAACGCAAAAAGAATCTATAAATACGATGTTAAACAAAGTAGCGATCATGAGAGGCTTGCTTGAGGGTACTTCAAAAGATGAAGACAAAGAAGATGAGAAAAATTGGTATCCACTCGAAGCTGCTGGAAATAAATGATAGGATTTGCGTTATGAAAGAAAAAGCCCTTAAATATTTACACTCCATGGCAAAGCCCGAGCAAATTCAAAAGAGCTTGCGTTTTTTCAAAACTGATCAAGGTAGTTATGGATATGGTGATGAGTTTATCGGAGTCACAACGCCTGAGATACGCAAAGTGGTCAAACTTTTTCAAATGATGCCGCTGAGTGAAGTGAGTGCACTGCTTTACTCTGGGGTTCATGAAGAGCGTTTACTGGCATTATTGATTATGGTTGCTCAGTATAGTGACAAAAACGCAGATGAAGCCTTGCAAAAAGCTATTTTTCTCACTTATATCGAGCATAGCGATCGTGTCAATAATTGGGATTTAGTCGATTCGTCTGCGCCTCATATTGTTGGAGATTATTTACTTTCTCGTGAGAAAGAGTTGCTCTACGGATATGCGAGATCAGATTCTTTGTGGCAAAGGCGTATCGCTATTGTCGCGAGCTTTGCGTTTATCAAGCAAGATCAGTTTGAAGATACACTGGCTATCGCTGAGATACTCCTTTTTGATAGACATGATTTGATTCACAAAGCCGTTGGGTGGATGCTGCGAGAAGTTGGCAAGCGGGATTTAGATGTTGAGCTTGCGTTTTTAAACAAGTACTACAAGGCGATGCCTCGCACTATGCTTCGCTATGCAATAGAAAAATTTGATGAAGAGCTGCGTCAAAAGTATCTTCAGGGGAAAATTTAAACTGCCAAGAAAGTTGAGCAGAAGTGAACAAAATCACTTTTATTTTTGAGTATAAATCATCAATATTGTAAAAATCAAACCAGAACAAAGCCTCTATAGATTAAACTGCGGCATAAGAAAAAGGGCATACATATATGAATAAAGATTTAAAACCTCTGCAAGCACAGAGACCAAATAGTATCACTACAGAGATTGAAACCATACGCTTCAATCACAAAATGGACAGCAAGGCGACTGTTGAGCAAATGATTGCAGGAAAGTACGTTCTTGTTGAGGGATTTTTTAGCAATGGTTTGGAAATTTTAGCTGAGCTTAAAAGAGAGCTTTTGGTGCAATACCAAGACAAAAGTTTTCAAGGACAACGTGATTATCGCTCTGCGTTTAGAGAGATTTCTCATAGATTATTACTCAAAGTAAAAGATAATAAGCTGAGTGTTAGAAAATCTCCTGATATTGGTTGGCTGAAATTGTTATACCCAGAGATTTCAGAGTTTTACCTCTCATTTGTTGAGGTCCAAGGACTCAATAGCTCATGGCAGTGGTATAAAAATGGAATTGAAATTAAACCTTTGAACCTAAGGCTTCACCCCTTTTATGGAACATATTTCCCAACACGATTTGATCATATTGAGCTATTTGAGAAATGGTTGCAGGGATACAAAGGAGCAAAAGAAAACGCAATAGACATTGGTGTCGGAAGCGGTGTTTTATCATTCCAATTGATCCAAAATGGCTTTAAAAATCTCTTCGCAACGGACACGAATAAAAATGCAATTATTGGTGTTTTGGAAGAGAGTAAGCGATTGGGATGTGAAGATAAAATAACACTGAGTCATGGTGATTTATTTGAAAATTGTGATGTTCAAGCTGATTTGATTGTTTTTAATCCTCCTTGGTTGCTCGCAAAACATAGACTCGAAGAGGGAATTGATAAAGCGATTTATTATGAAGAGGAACTCTTCCCAAGATTTTTTGAACAAGCCATAAAATACCTCGCCCCACATGGAAAAATAGTGCTTATATTCTCCAACCTAGCGGGAATTGTTGATGAAGAGAGTATCCATCCAATCATAGAAGAGCTGCAAAAGAATAATCGTTTTAGAAAAGAGTTGCACCTCAGACGTGGAGTCAAAGCTGCATCAAAAAACACTAAACGCAGAGATTCGAGAGATACTGAAAAAGTTGAATTATGGGTTTTAGCTCCTAAATAAAGGAGCTAATTCACTCAATGAAACAACTCTTTTTGTGCTAAGAATTATTTTTTCTCATCCGCAGGGTCAACATAGTTGATTGTCGGTAGCAAATAGACAGTGACTAAAAGAATCGTACTCAGAGTAAGAACTATGATCAAGTCGTAGCCACCGACTATGACATGGCTCTCTCAACCCTTCTTATAAAGATAAGAATTTTTTTGTGATTGCAAGGTTAAGCCCCGCTTTACTGCAAGCTATTTCGATCTTCTCGCTATTAGCTAATAATCTTAGAAGTACTTTGAGTTTTTCTGTCTGTTTTATATTTGTAATTGACATGTATATTCCTTTTGTTTAAATTTCATTAAATCGTTTTAACAATAGGGAGATAACAAATTGAGAGGTTCTAAAGGTGTTTAATGTGGCTTAGTGATACGAAGATATAAGTCTAGTTAAAATGTTTAAAAAATGTTGTTATAAAACCTATAAATAAAGGATTTAAAATTGGTTGCGGAAACAGGATTTGAACCTGTGACCTTCGGGTTATGAGCCCGACGAGCTACCGAACTGCTCTATTCCGCGACATTGTTGAGTGATTAAGTGAAGTTAGATCAGAGAACTATTTTATAATAGTTTGGTAAGAAGTTCAAGTAATAACGGCATTGTAGCCAAAGTTTTAAAATCTAAGCTGAGGAAGTTGGCACTTGTCTTATCTTGAGCGCAAAGACTCTTTAAAAACTTGCTCTTGTTCGTTTGGTTCCAAAGATATTTTAAGAGCCATCAAGAAATCCTCTCAAGCTCAAAAAATATGATTATCTAGTTACCTTCACGTCCGTGTGACTTTGAATTTTCTTTGTTTTTAGAATTATCGCTGCGTTTATCATTAGATTTACTATTTCTTTGGTCATTACGTTTGTCAGAATATTTATCGTTTCTTTGGTCATTACGTTTGTCAGAGTATTTATCGTTTCTTGATCCGCGTTCTACATAACGTTCTTCATGATGCTGAGGTTTTTGGTAGCGATAGTGCTTGTCTATCTGTCTAAAATGCTCTCCATTATGTCTTCGTGAGAGGACTTCATCTCGGCTGATACGATGGTAGTTTGTTATAAATCGAGTATTGACAAAATCAACGATCTGGTCATCATGCCAACGACCTTTTTTATGATGTGGGCGGCTGTAGCTATCCCCATATACTACATAAGGATCAAGCCCTAAACGCAAGCTGATATCCCACCAACTTTGTCCACGAAGACGTAGCTCAGAAACATAACGTGCACTATGACGAGATTGGTTGGCCAAGTAGTAGACAACACTCAAATCATCTTGAGGAATAGAACGCTCAAGATAGACGACTTCTCGTACTGGAACGCGGTAATAATCACCAATAGAGAGACTAAAGCTGTTTACTCCTTCATCTGAACCAGAGACGCCAAAGCTAAAATCTGCTGCAAGAGAAGTGTAGAGAGCTGTTGTAAGAAATGCGATACTTATTATTTTTTTCATTATTCAACCTTATTCTTTTATAAACAACAGTATAACTATAAAGTGTGAATGAAGTGTTAGTTATTTATGAAACGCAGCAGTGATTATTTTCATGTCAGCTTTGCTTGAAAAAGTATATAATGCCGTTATGAAAATATGGATACATGACACACAAACCCCAACGCATCGCCTTGTCAAAATACATTGTGAAGAGCATAGCGATTACAGATATTTTGGTGATTTGGATGACAACGAACTCAAAGCATTTTTTTTGGATGTTCAGAGCAGTATGGATGTTGAAAAAAACATGCAGTTGCTAAAATATTATGGATATCTACATCTTTTTGTGATACATAAAAGATAAATCGCATAATTTTTTATTAATACCTACAAAAATGTAATATAAATTATTTTATCAATCCTCTTTGTGGTTATGAAATTTGTGATAGAATTAGGAATATATTAAGATTTAGGAACATTTATGGATAACAGAACTAGCATAGAAATACTCGCGGGCAAAGTCTCTCAAATATTGGAAGTAAACAGCTCTCTCAAAGAAGAAGTTGATGCTATTCGTATGGAACTTGTAACGCTCAAAGCAGAAAGAGAACTCAAAAACGCAGAAATTGACAGACTGATAGAAGAAAACCTCAAAAAAGATATCGAAATCGAAGAGATAGTCAGTAAAATAGAGACAATTTTAGGCTAATCAAAGATGAGCAAAAAAATAGGATTACATATTGGTGGCCGCAGATTTGATGTTGATGTAGAAGATCATTTTGCTGCGTTTCTTACTGAGCAAATGGCAAAAGATTTCAATATTGACGGCAATAATGATCTCAAACTATTGCTTCAAGCATATGTAAGAAAGAACCATGAGCTTTTCTTGCAAGAGAGGCTACATCGAGATATTTTACAGAAAATAGAAAAAGAGCTTTAATTTTAGGAAAATGTAAGTTAAAGCTGCTATAATTTCGTCCTCTCAAGTATGAGAGACAATGTGCGTTCGTAGCTCAGCTGGATAGAGCACCGGTTTGCGGTACCGGCGGTCAGGGATTCGAATTCCTTCGAGCGCACCACTCATAAACTCCCCATACAACAGATTCCCAATAATTATTACGAATTACAACACCAATTCTAATATCAAGTGCAATTCCCATCGCCAATTTAACAATCAACTAGCTATTTTTTACGCATTTCGCCAATTTAAATACTAAGTGCAACACCCGATTAAACCGCTACAAAATTATTAACTTGGTTAATCAATACTTGTCTATCAAATAAATTATGCAAACTAACAAAGTTTAGGTATTATCTATTCAATTTAAATAAGCTAATTTTTTGGCTGTATACATAACTAAATATTATAAAACCAATTGAAGGAATAGATGATTTAATGAAAGTAATTTTTCTAAGTTTACTCATATCTTTGTCACTATTTTCAAATGAAACATGTATAAAAAACTTCAATAAAACAGTATGCAAAAATTTTGATATCTTGGAGAGCGTTATAATCAAATCCCCACTTTCAAAAAATGAACTCATCAAAAAACTCAATAAACCTATACAACAGATAGCATTTTTAGAAACTTCAAATCTTTATTTAATCGATTCAACTGATGCTCTCAATTACTCAAAAGAACTTGCAAAAAAAGAGTATATCATCTATGCACAACCAAATATTTCTCAACAAAGAGATAATAATTTTCAGATTTCTCAAGATATAACAAAAAAATATAACTTAGAAATGATATGGAAAAGCACCCAAGGTGAAGGTGTGAATATAGCTATCATAGACGATGGTTTTAATCTAGAACATAAAGATCTTAAAGGGGTGAATGTTTTATTTTCATATGACGCAGATAACAAAAACTTAAACGCAAATCCTAAACTAAAGATAGACAGTCATGGAACGCAAGTAGCAGGAATCATTTTTGCACAACATAATGCAATAGGTATTGATGGTATTGCCGCACAAGCAAACTTTATCGCTATAAGACAGACTACAAATACGACCTCCGATACTATTGTCTCATTTACTGTGGCAAAAAAAGCAGGCGCGGATATCATCAACTGTTCATGGAATTCACCACTTCTTTTAGAACCTGTTTATGACGTCATCAAACATATAGCAAAAGATACAGCCATAGTATTTGCAGCGGGAAATTCGCATACGGAGATAATGCCTTATTCTGTAGAAGCAAGTATTCCCGAAGTTATCACGGTGGGTGCTACACAAAAGTACAGCAACTATGGTGATATGGTAGATTTCAAAATCCCAAGTGGTGCAATCTCCACAACAGCAGATGGCAGTTACAAAAACTTTGGCGGTACTTCTGCTACAGCTCCAGTAATAAGTGGACTTCTAGCATTGAAGATAGCGCAAAACAGAGATAAGTCTCTACAAGAAATAGTACAAAACTTAAAAAAGGAGATAGATGGAAACTGAAAATAAAGAAGAACTCAAAGAGATAGAGTTTGACTTTTCCAGTACGAGTACAGACAATTTTGCCAAGATATTAAAAGCTTTAAATATCTCTTTGGCAGTAACGAGTTATCAAAGTGCGAGATTGATTTTGATACGAAGTGATGGGGAAAATATTGATACAAACCTAAAAGCATTTCCTCGACCTATGGGTATTTATGCAGATGAAAATCATCTCACTTTAGGAACTTTTAACCAAGTGTTAGAGTTCAAAAGAAATGATGCTATTTTGAAAAGTATCCAAAATGGTTCGCTTGATAACACTGAAAACTTCTCAAAAAAAGTTCTTGAAAAAGAGAAAGAACAGATGCAAGAGCTCAAAGAACAAAGAGACAAAGAGATAAGTGAGATAAAAAAAGCGGATGCTCTGTATCTTCATCGTGCCGCTCTTACAACAGGTATGATAAATATCCACGATATTGCTTGGGGAGATGAGGGACTTTGGGTTGTAAACTCTACTTTTTCATGTCTTTGTACTCTCAGTCCAGATAGTAGCTTTATCGCTCGATGGAAACCGAAGTTTATCTCAGAGCTTGTTCCAGAAGATAGATGCCACCTCAATGGTATGGCGATGTTAAATGGCAAACCAAAATATGTGACAACTTTTAACATGGAGGATTCACGAGATTCATGGAGTGCGGGACGCATAGACTATGGGACGCTTATAGACGTCGATACTGATGAGATACTTATAGAGGGTATGAAAATGCCACATTCCCCAAAAGTCTATAAAGATGAAGTTTATGTGTGTGAATCTGGTCTTGGAGTCGTTTGGAAATACAATCCAAAAACAAAAGAAAAAACGCAAGTAGTCAAGCTCCAAGGTTTTACTAGAGGTCTTTACTTTTATGGAGGAGTGATGTTTGTAGGGCTTTCTCAAGTAAGAGCAAGTGAGATAAAAAATCCCTCACCAATCACTACAATGTATGATGAAACGTATGCAGGAGTATGGATGATAAATCTTGAGGATAACAGCGAAATAGGACATATACAGTTTGATGGAGATGTGGATCAGATATATGATATCGCTATCATTCCTGACGCTAGTATGCCAGAGATACTTAATGTGAATAGTTCACTTACTAGACACATATTTGATTTTACAGAGGATATAAAATGAAAAAAAATAATATAGCAAAAGTAGTACTGCCTTTTATGCTTTTAGGAGCTCCTGCGTTTGCACTAGGAAGTTCTGTTCGCTCAGGCTCGAGGTTTAAAGTAAAAAAAACAGTTGTGCAAAATAACGTAAAAGCAAAAGCTGAGATAACACAAAATAAAGGATTGAAAAATCCTTTTGCAGTTTTTGGGAATTCAAAAACATCAATAAATAAAAGTTCTAGCAACACAGGAGATGCTCTGTCGTTTTTAAAACAAGAGGGATTGCTGAGTACTGAAACTCTTAAGAACAATTACATTTCTGGGGAAAAAGATAAAAATAGTGGAGATAGAAAAATATTTGCATGGACTACTAGAGATTGTGTTGCTGGTGCAACATATAATGGAAAACATCTAAGGAGTATATATACTTATGGGGCAGCTGCAACAGCTTACTATTCAAGTCCTTTTGGGATAGCAGGGGGAAAGAATAAAGCTAACCTTATCGCTGCTTGTGATATTGCGCCCACCGATACAACAGCACCAATCATCAGTTCAGTAACTGTACCAGCAAACGCAACCTATACAACAGGTCAAAACCTAGACTTCACGCTAAACGCAAGTGAAAATGTAACTGTAGATACAACAAACGGAACACCACAAATAGCAATTACAATAGGTGCAACTACAAGACAAGCTACATATATAAGTGGAAGTGGCACATCTGCTCTAAACTTTAGATACACAGTCCAAGCAGGAGATAGTGATAGTGATGGAATAGCAGTTGGAGCACTCTCTGCAAATGGTGGGACACTCAAAGATGCAGCTGGAAATAGTTTAACTGCAACATTAAATTCAGTTGGTTCTACAGCAAGTGTGTTGGTAGATACCGCAGCACCAACAATTAGTTCAGTAACTGTCCCAGCAAACGGAGTGTATATAGCAGGTGAAAATCTAGAGTTCACGCTAAACGCAAGTGAAAATGTAGCTGTAGATACAACAAACGGAACTCCACGAATAGCAATTACTATAGGTGCAACTACAAGATATGCTCGATATGTGAGTGGCAGTGGCACATCGGCTTTAGTATTTAGTTATACAGTCGAAGCTTTGGATAGTGATAGTGATGGAATAGCAGTTGGAGCTTTGTCTCTTGTCGGGGCAACACTCAAAGATGCAGCTGGAAATGATTTAACTACAACATTAAATTCAGTTGGTTCTACAGCGGGTGTCTTGGTCGGTGTTCAAAACGCAACGCCAACCATCACAGGTGCGTCCGCAGGTCAAGCAGTAAATGACACAGCGACTATAGCACCGTTTAGTGCTATCACTTTAGCTGATACAGATGGAGATAATATCTCTGTAACGATTACTTTGGACAATAACGCCAAAGGAACTCTCTCAAGTACTAGCATAGCAAGTACGAGTGTCGCAGCTGCACAAACAGCACTCAGAGCTATCACTTTTAATCCTACTGATAATCGTGTAGCCCCAACAACTACGGAGACAACAACGTTTACTATTACACTCAATGATGGCAAGGTAGATTCAACTCCAAACACCACTACAACTGTTGTAAGTACCTCTATAAATGATAATCCAATTATCACAAGTACTCCAGAGACAAACGCAACGCAAGATATTTTCTACTCTTATGAACTAAACGCAACTGATGCAGATGGGGATGATTTAAACTGGAGTGCTACAGGTGGTACAACTCTTCCTACTTGGCTGGCTGTAGTAGGCTCATCTCAAAAAGCGACTATGACATTTGCAGACTCTTTTACTGATGCTCGAATCTATGCAGGGGCGAGTGTGATTGGAGGCGTCATTAGTGCTGGCTTTAGTCTTACTATAGCTGGTACTACGTATACTACAACATCTGATATGACTATAGATGCTACACATCCAAATGCCTTTGAAACTTGGATAGCAAGTAAATTGGTATTGCATCTTCCGACGTTAAATCTTACTGAAGTATTTACAGGAGGACCTCTTTACTTAAATGATTCAAATAACGCTTATGCTGGAACACAAATTATATTGCAGGCAAATGGGACTGAGCTGAGTGATGTGCTCAATATAAAAAGTGGGGATACTTTTAATACAGGTACGCTTAATTCAGTGAGTACTGGTATGCCATCTTTGCAGGGAACACCAGCAAACGCAGATGTAGGTGTAAAAGATATCAATCTCACTGTAAGTGATGGTAACGGAGGCACTGCAATACAGAACTTCCAAATCACAGTCGCAAATGTAAACGATGCTCCAACAGCAAGTGACTTCAATATCACTATAAATGAAGATACAAACAAAACATTTGGAGTAGCTGAACTAGCTCTTGTAGATTTTCAAGATGTAGATACAGCTGATGCCTTAGAAACTTTTTATGTTACAGCACTTCCAACAAAAGGAACACTTACTCTAGGTGCTACAAATGTAACGCTCAATCAAGGACTTCTAACTTCAGCATTGGGTGCGCTTACATACACACCTCTCGCAAATGAACATGGAACTCCTTATGATAGCTTCAAGTTCAAAGTAAGCGATGGAGATGCAAACTCAACTGAACATACTATTACTATAAATGTAAACGCAGTCGATGACGCACCAGTACTTGACGCACTTGGTAATATAACAAGCGTAGAAGATGCAAATGACTTCAATATCACTCTAAACGCAGTCGATGTTGATGGCGATACTATCAACTACACAGTGAAATCATCGAACATAAATATAGCTACAGTCGCTATGGTTGCAGGGAAAGTAGTCGTGAGCCAAGTAGTCAATGCCTTTGGTCTTGTAAATATCGAAGTAAACGCAAGTGCAAACGGACAAAGCGCAATCCAAAGCTTTGATCTTAATATTACAGCCGTAAACGATGCACCTCTCATAAGTACAAACTTTGCAACTGTAACGATGAACGAAGACAATGGAACAACAAACTATGATCTTAATGTCAGCGATGTAGAGGGAGATGAGCTTAACGTCACCGTGACATCAAGTGATGAAAATCTCATCCAAGTTACACCAAACTGGAGTGGAGTTTTAAACCAAGCTGCATATTCTCAAATTCTTGATTTTAACCTCACAACTGTAGCAAACGCAAACGGTAGTGCAACTATCACTGTAAAAGTCAATGATGGTGATCTGAATGCTACTAAAACATTTACAGTAAATGTAAACGCAGTCAATGATGCGCCAGTTCTTGGAACTATAGGCGATGTAATCGTTTACAAAAACTTTACAGATAAAAATATCACACTCAGTGTAAGCGATGTTGATAGTAATATGCTCAGCTATAGTGCAGTTGCTACAGATTCTTCATTGATAAATGGAATCTCTTTTAGTGATAATAATATGACTATCACTTCAGTTTCTGGTCAAGAAGGCAGTACAGATATCAATGTAACAGTGAGTGATGGTGACTTAAACAGCTCAAGAGTCTTCAATCTTTATGTCTTACCTCTAGAAGATGGAGATGATATCCTTCTCAACCAAATCGAGGTAGACTCTGATGAAAATGGGACAAGTACTACACTTGGAGTAGCTCCAGACTTAACGCTGCAAACAAGAAATGACACAAATGGAACTGTCTCTTACACGCTAACAGTAGCAGGGAAAGTTATCAAAGCAACTTCAGAACTTACTGGCTCGTCGGTTGCGTTTACGCAAGACGGTACACATATTATTTATAGTGGTGGAGGTGTCTCGCTCGAAGTAAACGCAACTGTTACAGGGCAAGCGTTTCATGTGCTTAGCGCAAATGGAAAAACAACAAGAGCAATTTCAGAAATAGTAGGAGCACAAACGCTTGTAAATAATGATGGTGGAACAATCCAAATAGTCACTTCAGTAGCTGTGGATGCGAATACTAATATCTCTGTGAGAGCAAACGCAGATGCAAGTGCAATCCATGAAGTAATCGGAATTGGCTTTGATACTCTAGTCACTGTCACAATCCCTGGAGCACAAACAATTATCAAGCTAAACGCAGATATAGAGACAGATGTGGATGATAAAGATGCAACCTGTTCAACTGCAAGTGAGTATATAAAAGCAATCGCAATTACTGCAAAAGATGGACGTAGTAAAACGAGATTTGCTAAATATGATTGTACGAGTGATGCAGAGACAGAAGAACTCAATACAATTGAGCCAACACTATCATTTGAAAGAGATAATAAAATCACAATCGAATTGAGTAATGGCACTATGCAAATAATCATTATCACTCCTGTGAGTGATAACTTAAGATTCTAAGGAGAGGATGATGAAAAATATATATTTGATAACAACGGCAATAAGCGCCGTATTCTTCTTTGCTGCATGTAGCGGGGAAGGAGGAAGCAAGTTTGAATCAGGTGCGAACAGTATAGCTGTAACAAATTGTGAGACGTATACAACAGTGCAAGAGAATGATCTTCTTGTCAAAGATGATGCGGCTACAACCATCAAAGTAGTGCATGATATTAATGGCACCAAAACAGTATGCGTCCTCAGCGGAAGTGCACATATTATTAGAGAGGTAAATTAAGATGAAAAAATTTATCAATCTTCTTGTGATAGGTGGTACTCTTTGTACTCTTAGTGCCGATATGCAAAAAGAAAAAAATTACAACTTCTTTGTAGGCGCTTCTTTGAACTATAATAAGCTAGAAGTCACTAAGAAAGATCAAGTAGGTGAGATACTGCTCAATAACTCTCTCGATGATGCAGCAACATCACTTGGCGTGCAAGTAGGAACAAGGATAGCGCAGAACTATGTAGCATCTCTAAACTACGAAAAGGTAAATCTTGATGCTATGAAGATGCAGTCTTTATATTTGAGTTTTGATTATCAGTTTGACAATATCTTACACCCTTTTATAGGAGCTTCTGTGGGGATAAGCTACCTAGAATGGCTGAATGATCCATTGGTAAACTCAAGTATAAAAGATAATAAACTCTCCTCCTTGATGTACGGTATTCAAGCAGGAGCGGAGTATATGATAGATGAGCATTGGAGTCTTTACTCTATCCTCTCCTATCAGAAGCTTGACCTCACTACAGAGCTTATCTCAAGTCCTGCAAAAGCAGAAGTGCAGTATGAAGATAAATCTTCTGTAGGTGTTGGAATCAGGTATAACTTTTAACTTGATTTTTGCCCTTTGGGCAATCTCGTATCTTTACAAACGCAAGAGCTGCGTTTGTAGATTTAGTTATTTATCTCATTTTTGATAATTTTTGCAAGTTCTGAACACTGGGTGATCTTTTGCGTAGAAGAGAGAGACTCATTGAGAAGAATATTGACAAACGCACTTCCTACGATAACGCCATCAGCACCTTTTACTTTATCTTTCGCAGTTTTTTCATTGACTCCAAAACCTACATAGACAGGTGTCTGCGTATATTTTCTAATTGAGTCCAAAAACGGCTGCAGATCTTCAGCAACACCGGCACCCGTGATACCAGCATACGCAACCATATAGATAAACTTTTGAGAAGCGGCGATGATCTCTTGGATACGCTCTTCGCTGTCTGTTGGTGCTACGAAGCTGATATTGGCAACATTGTTATTCTCAAAGAGTGATTTATAGCGCAGGGACTCTTCATAGGGAAGATCAGGGATGATAAGACCATTTACTCCTATCTCTTTTGCAAGTGGAATGAGTTTGTCCATATTTTGCTGATAAAAACTGTTGAAGTAACCCATCCAGAGTGTATCTACATGAGGTGCGACGGCTTTTGATATCTCTAAGAGATGAGAAAATTTAAAACCAAGCTCAAGGGCTTTGTGGTTTGCTTTTTCTATAAGCGGTCCATCTGCTACAGGGTCAGAAAATGGTACACCGAGTTCGATGCTATCAACGCCGTTTTGCCCAAGGGCAAGTGCTAAGTCAATACTGAAAGATTTGTCCGGATATCCGGAAGTGATATATGCTACTAATTTTTTCATAAAGTCTGTTGTTCCAAATCGGGTAATTTTAGTAGAGAGAAATTTATTTTACTGAGCTCATTGTCTAATTTTATATCCTCTTGCCATGCAGCAAACATATCGCTTATGTTTAAGAGCCAATCGATAGTCTCCTGTGTAATAGGATTATCAGATGATCGCAGCTCGTCAAGAGCATCTTCAACAAAAGAGGCAAGTTTATTCATAGAAGCAATCTGAAGATATCCAGAGGCAGATTTGATGTTGTGAAAGACTCGAAAAAGTTCGTCTATACTTCTTTTTTGCATAGCAGGTTTTGAAAGATCGATAATCATAACCTCCATGCTCTCAATCATCATAGTATAATGGTCATAAAACTCATCAACTATTTCAAAATCAAAGGAAGCATCTAAGTCACTTCTTACGCCCATAAAATAATTCTCCTATAATGGTTTGGATTATAGCAGTTTTTAGTTAAAATTCTTTTTCACTAAATATTATTCCATATAAAGAGCCCGTTCATGACAAAAAAAATGACTCTATCAGCTATTGCTAAGACCAAAGGGGTAAGACCTTTGGTTATGATAACAGCCTACGATGCACTCTTTGCTTCTCTTTTTGAAGCAAGTGCAGACATCTTGCTTGTTGGAGATAGTCTCAATATGAGCTTCGCAGGAAAACCTGATACACTCAGTGCTACTATGGATCAGATGCTCTATCATACAAACGCAGTCTGCAACGGAGCTAAAAACAGTTTTGTGATCTGTGATATGCCTTTTGGAACGTATACAACTAAAGAGATCGCTCTGCAAAACGCAATCCGCGTTTTTCGTGAAACGCCAGCAGACTGTGTAAAAATAGAAGGCGGAGCAGATAAAGCAGAGATCGTGCAATATCTCACTGCAAACGCAATAGCGGTTTGTGGACATATCGGACTTTTACCTCAGTCTGTTCGCAGCGAAGGCGGCTATAAGGTCAAAGGCAAAACGCAGCAAGAGGCAGAACAACTTATCAAAGATGCACAAGCTATAGAAGCTGCGGGTGCGTTTTGTATCGTCATTGAGGGTGTTAAAGCAGAAGTCGCGACTGCTGTTGCACAGGCTGTGAGTGTTCCTGTGGTCGGTATTGGTGCTGGCAACGGAGTAGATGGACAAGTTTTAGTTTTTTCAGATATGCTTGGACTCTTTGAAGCTTTTACGCCGAAGTTTGTTAAGAAATATCTCGATGGTGCAGCGCTTGTCAAAGAAGCGGTACAAAACTATGCAGATGAAGTAAAATCCAGAGAATTTCCTCAGGAAATTCACACATATTAATATGAAGTTACGTTTAGGAAAAAAATGGAAAGATTAGTAGAGATAGAGCGATTTAGTTCTGAGGATGAGAGCAGCGAAGTAACTCTTCGTCCTGATGCTTGGAACGAATACATAGGTCAAGAACAGATCAAAAAAAATCTCGGTGTCTTTATAGAAGCGAGTAAAAAACGCTCTGAAGCACTTGACCATGTTCTCTTCTATGGCCCTCCAGGCCTTGGGAAAACGACTTTGGCACTTATTATCGCCAATGAGATGCGTGCAAATATCAAAGTCACAGCCGCGCCGATGATAGAAAAAAGCGGAGATTTGGCGGCAATTCTTACAAATCTAGAAGAGGGCGATATCCTCTTTATTGATGAGATTCACCGTCTCTCGCCTGCCGTTGAAGAGATACTTTATTCGTCCATGGAAGATTTTCGTATCGATATTATTATAGGTAGCGGACCCGCTGCGCAAACTGTCAAGATAGATTTGCCGCGTTTTACACTTATCGGGGCTACGACTCGTGCGGGGATGCTCTCAAATCCTCTGCGTGATAGATTTGGTATGAGTTTTCGTATGCAGTTTTACTCCTCAGATGAACTTGCGAAGATTATCTCTCAAGCTTCATTGAAATTAGGCAAAGAGATCATCCATCAAGCTGCAACAGAGATAGCAAAACGCAGTCGTGGCACACCGCGTATAGCGCTGCGTTTACTCCGTCGTGTACGGGATTTTGCAGAAGTAGCAAATGAAAATGACATCAAGCAGCATCGCACACAATATGCACTCGATGAGCTCGGTATCAACTCTCACGGTTTTGATGAGATGGACTTGCGTTTACTAAGCCTTTTGGCATCAGCCAAGGGCAGAGCGATGGGCTTGAGTACTATCGCCGCGGCACTGAGTGAGGATGAGGGAACAGTTGAAGATGTACTGGAACCCTATCTGCTTGCCAACGGTTATCTTGAGAGAACAGCAAAAGGTCGCAGAGCAACACGCGCGACTTATGACGTGCTCAATATCACACTTCCTATAGAAGAGGGGAAACTTTTTTAATGAAACCACAATATTTTGTTGCCATCCTTTTTGCGACCTCACTCTATTGGATGTATCTTTTATACGCTCCATTTTTACTTGGTATCACAATAGCGGCTCTTTTGGCGATTTCGACGGCAAATATCCAGAACTTTTTTGAAAAGATATTTAAGTCTAAATTTGTAGGAGCGCTTGCTTCGAGCTTCTTATTGGCTGTTTTGTTCTTTGTCCCGCTTGGTTATTTCTTGGCAGCACTTACGATGAAGCTCAACAGACTTGATCCGCAGGTATTTGTGGATATTGAATTGATGGTACGCTCTTTCATTGAAACGCCGCCAGAATATCTTCTTTTTTTAAAGCCATACGCGCTTGATATGATAAAAGATCTCAATGTAAGCTCCATCGCTACAAACGCACTCTCACTTACGGGAAAAATAGGTGCGTTTAGTGCGAGCTATCTCAAGAATGCATTTTTAGTGATTATCTTTTATTTCTTTGCTCAGTACAATGGCTCTTTTGTAGTCGAGCTACTTAAACGTGTCGTACAGATGTCTGTAGCTGAGACAACGACGCTCATCAAAGAACTTACTTCAGTCATGAGTGTCGTCTTTTACTCTATCATCGTAAACGCAATGCTTCAGGGTGTACTTTTTGGTTTTGCTATCTCTTCCATGGGCTATAACGGGCTTCTCTTTGGTGTGATGTACGGCTTTGCATCACTGATACCAGTTGTCGGTGGGGCTTTGATGTGGCTGCCGTTTATGCTTTTTGAGTTCTCAAGAGGGAATGATTCTGGAGCGATATTTATAGCAGTTTATTCGGTGGTAGTTATCTCTTTGGTTGCAGATACTTTTGTCAAACCGCTTATCATCAAAGAGATCAACAAACGATTGCTTAAAGAAGACGATGCCCGTATGAATGAGCTTGTGATTTTCTTCTCTATCATTGCTGGACTTGCGACTTTTGGCTTTTGGGGGATGATACTCGGACCTGCAATCACTTCGTTTTTTCTCACTATTCTCAAGCTCTTTGAGGCAAGAACGAAAGAGTGTACAAACTAGCTTTTATAAATATAGCTGTGGTCGTTTTTCCATCGACGATGGAGCCAAAACCAAAACTTTGGCTCTTTTCTTATGAGTGACTCAAGCCACTGTGCTTGTGCTTGGGTTGCGTTTTGGATATCTGCGGCTTCATCTTCTGTCTTTTGTACTTTCATCTCATCATAAAAAGTCAAAGTATAGTTCTCTTCATCATCCGTGCGGATACTCACAGGAATAATAGCAGCATCAAATTTTCGTGCAAGATAGGCAGGTGTTGAAGTTTGTCTGAGGCTTTTGCCCATAAACATGATCTCCAAACCCTCTCTTTTGTTGATATTTGTATCGATGAGAATACCACACGCCATTTTACTTTTTATGCGTTTGATAAGTGGTTTGATGACATTTGTTTTTTCAAGATTGCTATTGCCAAACTTTGCACGTGACTCCAAAACCCAAGCTTCATAGGGCTCGTTTTTCATCTTTTTATAGACAGAACCAACTGGCTCTATAAGTGCACTTATAGCGACATTTCCAAGTTCCCACGAACAGTAATGTGTAGCGATATAGACGATACCACGTCCTTGTTCGTGAACTTTTAAGACGGCTTCTTTGTTATGAACTTTGACTTTTTTTTGGAGCTCTTCTACGCTCATGTGACGGATTTCCATGAGATGTAAAAAATTCAGCAGAAGATTTTTAAAACTATAGCGCGTTATCTCATCTATTTCGGATTCGCTCATCGTATTATCAAACGCAAAGTTGAGGTTTTGTCTGACTATTTTGCGTGATCTTGCTGAGAGTCTATAGGCAAGTTTTCCAAGAAAGATAAAAAAGTTCTTACGGCTCTCTTTTGGCAGGAGCATAAGAAATTTTTCTAGCAGTAAAAAAAGTTTAAATCCCATCGCTCAAAAGCTCCCTTGCGTTTTGTGCGATACGCTCGACTTCTATCTCTTGCAGAGAAAAATCATTTTTGTCTATTTTGTTCAGGTTGACTGATGAGGGAGATTTTATTCCTCTATTTTTGGGTGTCTCATAGATCATACGTGTCGTTGTCGGCCCTAAGAGTGTGATAGAAGGAATGTTTTGTGCCCACGCCATATGGGTAGGTCCTGTATCGTTGCCGATAAGCAGATCGACTTGTGATATAAACGAGACAAGCTCAGGAAGTGAGAGCTTTGGAGCCAAGATAGCATATTCGCTATGTTCGGCTATAAACGCAGCCTCTTCTCTCTCTGTCTCATTACCCCATATAAGAAGGATATTCTCTTTCAAAGCATTTGAGAGTTCTACGACACGCTCTTTTGGATATTTTTTGGATTCCCAAGAGGCGCCGATAACTATGGCGATGTTTTTTCTCTCTTGATTGAAGCTAAATTGTTGTCCGATTTCAAAAAGAGGCTCTTTTGCAAGAATCATCGCATCATCTATGAGAAATCCAAGCGCGTCAGCCACCAAAAAACAGTTGCGTTTGATCACATTTTGAGTGTACGCGATGTGTGAGCTTGTCTTGTAGAAAAGTGAACTCAGGGCTTCTCTTGAAGAGTCTTTGTCAAAACCATGGGTATTTTTTCCGATAAGTCGCGCAACGATTGCAGACTTTAAAAGTCCCTGCATATCGATGATAAGGTCAAACTCTCCAAGTGAGCGAAGCTTGGATATCGTCTCTTTAAGAAGAGTAAGTGATTTTTCTTTTTTGAGACGTTTGAGATTGATGGTGTGGACTTTATGCAAAAGTGGATGTCCCTGCAAAAGCGGAGCAAACAGCTCTTCTGTGATCCACTCTATCTCTGCGTTTGGATAGTGTTTATGAATAAATTGCAACACAAGTGCAGAGTTGACAATGTCGCCAAGAGCTGAGAGTCTGACGATGGCTATTTTATTCATATCTGTTTTCATGAGCGACAGTATACTCGGATAATGCTTTCAAGGGTATAAGCACAAGAGAAAAAAGAGTCTAAAGAAGAGCTTCTCATTGAGAGCTATTCATGGTATTTGACCCATTTACATCTTTTTTTATTTTTGATACTGTAGATGTTATAGCTGAACTTTCTGCCGCACTCTTGGCATTTAAAAGTTGCTCTATTTTTAGCTTTGTTATAGTTTTCAAACAAAAAATTCCCTAACTGATCTCCTGTTTTATAGATAATCTTTTCATTTTTAGCATATGCTTCTGCCACTAATAAAGCATCTTCTCTTTGCTTAACAAGCCAAGTTGGCTCTACATCTTCTTCAAATTCATACTGCATTATCGTCAATCAAATAAATAAAAAGTTTTTTCTTGCGTATTCATAGGAGAGAGTCCTTGCGAAGATATACAAATACTAGAGCAAGCTGCACAATGCAGACGAGGGTAAATTTAGTAAGAAAAGAGAGCTTCTTGATCTTATGTCTAAAAAGAAACATTGCTGCTAATGAGCCAAAAGAACCTCCCAAAAACGATGATAACAAAAGATGAAACTCTGAGATTCTTGAAATATTTCTATTGTTTGAGAGTGCTTGTGCCTTGTCAAAACTATAGATTCCAAAGGATATGATACTTATTGTGATGATATATATTTGTATATAGCTGAGTGAAAAAGAAAAATGAATCATGTGATGGATGGATTCCTTCGCTAGAGTTTTTGCTGTTAAATTGTATTCAAAACGCCAATTAAAGTTATAGCATAGAATAATAGTGTAAAGTTTCAAAAAATATAGAGGAAACAAATATGAATACAATAACTATATGGCATAACCCAAAATGTTCAAAGTCTCGCGAAGCCATGAGTATTTTAGAGCAAAATGACTGTGAAATCGAAGTCATTAAATATTTAGAAACAAGCCCAACGAAAGATGAGATTACAACAGCCCTTACAATGCTCGGAATGAATCCCAAAGAGCTTATGAGAACGAAAGAGGATCTCTATAAAGAGCTACATCTCAAAGAAGAATATGACTATGACATACTCGTAGATGCCATGGTTGCAAATCCAAAGCTTATTGAACGACCTGTGATTTTTAAAGGTGACAGAGCAATTATTGGAAGACCGACAGATAGTATTATGAAATTTATAAAAGAGTAGATGGAGTAAAAATTATACTGTAGTATTTTTTTTGATCTATTTTAGGGATTTATTAGATTGGTTTAGATTGAGTATTGGTGGAGACGTCCGGGATTGAACCGGAGTCCTAAAGCTAGCTACCTGCAACGTCTACATGTTTAGAAAAGTTGCTAAAGTTTGATCTTGCTTCACGCAACTTGCAAAGCTACACAAGACGAGCCTCTGGGATTCGTTTCACGTTCGAGACAAACGCAAAGTATATCTACATAGGGGGTTATACTTCGAATCCTACTTATCTAGAGTCCATAGGTGAAGCAGCCCGTCCTCTTGCGAGGGGGTAAAACTTATGCTACTGCGTAAGCTGGGCGGTAATTTGTATTGTTTGCATTTAAGCAAAGTGAGCCGCGTAACGGAAGTGCTCAGTCCGACATGCAATTACAGGAGAATAGCTCCAGTCGAAGCCATATCGTCCCCATTTAGGGTTTAGAAATTATATCAAATTTTGCGTTTATAATAAAAAATAAATAAATGATTTTGATATAAATGAGGTGGTGGCCAATCTCGGAATCGAACCAAGGACACGCAGATTTTCAATCTACTGCTCTACCGACTGAGCTAATTGGCCATAATAAAAAGTATTTGTCTTAAAAAAGGTGGTGGCCAATCTCGGAATCGAACCAAGGACACGCAGATTTTCAATCTACTGCTCTACCGACTGAGCTAATTGGCCATCTTTTAAGAGCGAAATTATATCTTTGAAGGACTGAAAGTAAGCTTACGTGGAACTATATTATCGCAGTGGAATCGACCACTTCTTATAATAGGCAAGTATACGAAGGCTCAGACCGGCAAAGAAGAGCAGTGTGATGCTCAAAAGTGAGATGAGGTCTGCCTGATGTAAATAGTATAAAACGCAGCCGACGATAAGCGAAATAGTCCCATAAAAGCCTGTTTTAAAAACAAAAGGCACTTCATTGATGATCACATCTCGGGCTATTCCGCCACCAACTGCCGTGATGAAAGCCATGGTTACAACGCCTGTGAGGTTGAAATCGTGTTCTATCCCAATTAGTGCACCAGAGATACTAAAAGAGATGAGTCCAATAGAGTCGCTGAGGATAAAAAGTGGTTTGTTCTCGAGAGAGTTTTTACGGTGAAACTTAAAAACTATAAGAAGTATTAAAACGCTTGTGACGATGAGCGCTGGATAATCGTGAGAGAATGTAAAAGGGACTTTATCTACGGCAATATCACGCAGGATACCGCCACCGAGGGCTGTGAGAAAAGTAGAAATAAGGATGCCAAGGAGGTCAAGATGGTTTCTCGTAGCTACAAAAAAACCACTCATAGCAAAGGCAATGATGCCTATATACTCAGCTACTTCAAACACTTAGCAAAACCTTCGACGATAGCAAGGGCTTCGAGTGTTTTTATCTTCTCCTCGAGACTCTCTACGCTCTCATCTTCTGCGAGTAAAAGCTCTTTTTGCAAGATAATCTCTCCATCATCATAGACTTCATTGACTACGTGGAAAGTGACACCACTTTTTTCTTCTTTGTTTTGGATAACCGCTTCATGGACATATCTGCCGTACATGCCTGCTCCGCCGTAGTTTGGAAGGAGTGCTGGGTGTGAGTTGAGGACTTTAAACTCTCGAGTGATTTTTGCTGGGAGTTTTTTCATATAGCCAGAGAGAAGAACAAACTCGCATTGATGTTTTTTGAGCAAATCATAGATAGCCTCATCTGGATCACTCTGCGTTTTGGCATTGATGAGAAAACTCTCTATGTTGCGTTTTGCTGCGTTTTGCAAGGCGGCTGCGTTTGTATTATTTGAGATGAGAAGATTGATGTTTATATCAAGAAGTTTACTTTGTTGTGCTTCATACAGAGCGTTGAAACCGCTTCCGTTGTGAGAAGCGAGAATGGCTACATTTCTCATAAGAGCGCTCTTACAGCCTCTTTGAACTGATCGCCTCGCTGTGCGTAAGAAGTAAACTCATCAAGACTTGCAGCCGCTGGAGAGAGGAGGGCAACTTGCTCTTTTTGGAGATTTTTATCTATCTCTTGGACTGCGTTTGCAAGATTTTTGCACAGGGTAAACGCAACGCCGTATTTTTGTGCAAGTGTGCAGAGCTTTTCTTTGTTGGAGCCGATTGTATAGATTTGCAGATCCATTGCTTTGAGAAATTCAAAAAGCTCGGAGAGATCCACACCTTTGTCATCCCCGCCGAGAATAAGGTGGATGTGTGCATCTTTATAGCGTTTGAGTGCAGCGATAGTCGCGTCAAGATTTGTAGCTTTTGTGTCATTAATCCACAATCTGCCTTGCGCATCATGCAGCTCCTCTTGGCGGTGTGGATCGATTACGAAAGCGTTTATATTTTCATAGCTGATACGATCAAAAAGGATCTTATCTACTGCCATAGCCAAAAGTGCATCAGCTAAAAATGCCCCTTTAAACTTGATTTTTTCTATCTCTATGCCAAAGTGTGCAGCGAGATCTTCTTCATCCTTGTAAGTGATGAGATGTGCGTTTGTTTGGATATCTTTATAGGCCTCAGGGATGATGGCTATTTCACCTTCTCGCATCATAGAGAGCGGTTTGAGTTTGGCTTTGACATACTCCTCCATATTTCCATGCCAGCTGAGGTGATCGGGGCTGAGTGGAAGTAAGACGTAGATATTTGGTCTGGCTTTGTTTGTGTAGTGCATTGTAAAAGAGCTGGTTTCGAGTATCCAGATAGCTGCGTTTTGATCGAGTTTCGCCAAAGGTGTCCCGATATTACCGCCTTCCTGACTTGCTTTATCTTTGAGAAGATGTTGCATCATCTGTGTTGTCGTTGTTTTGCCGTTAGTGCCGCTTATCCAGACAGAAAGAGGCTTTGCGTCTGCAAAAAAGTCATATTCGCTGATAAGATTTTTTGCTTTTTGGATGAGTGCATTTGATGGCGGGATACCAGGTGAGGGAATCTCTAGATCTGAGTATTCAGGATTGAAATCACTCGCAGGTTTGACACTATAACCCTCTTCGTCATGAAAAGGTTTGACACATTTATCATCGTAAAACGTTGCGTTTGTTACATGTTTAGCAAGTGCTTTTGTTGTCCCGCCGTAGCCAAAGAAAGAGACGCGTTGCATTAGCGTATCTTGAGCGTGATGAGTGCTATGAGGTTGGAGATGATAGCGATAATCCAAAAACGCACGATGATTTTGTTTTCCGCCCAGTTTTTCATCTCAAAATGATGGTGGATAGGGGCCATGAGAAAGACTCTTTTTTTGCGTAGTTTGTAACTTCCTACTTGCAAGATGACAGAGAGTGTTTCGATGACAAAGATAGAGCCGATGAGGAGCAAAAGAATCTCACTTTTAGAGATGATTGCAAGATAACCCAAAAATGCACCGATAGTTAAAGATCCGCTATCTCCCATGAAGACTTCTGCAGGATGGCAGTTATACCAAAGAAATCCGCTAAGTGCCCCGATAAGCGCGGCTGCTACGATAACAACTTCACCTATGTCAAAGTTTGGCATCAAAAGATATTCGCTGATTTTTGCGTTTCCTATGATGTAGATGATGATACTAAAAGATCCTAAAGCAGCGATAGAAGGGACAGTTGCTAGACCATCAAGTCCATCTGTAAGATTGACTGCGTTTGATGTAGATACGATGACCAAGACCCACAATACTAAGGCAAAAATACCCATATCGATGACGGCCGTTTTAACAAAAGGGACATAAAGTTCTGTATTAAAATCAACAAAGGCATATAAAAACGCAGCAATAAGAAGTGCCGAGCCAACTTGTAGTGCGAGTTTTGTACGAGCTTTGAGCCCTGCAAGATTTTCGTTTTTGCGTATCTTTGCGTAGTCATCTTGAAAGCCAATAAGTGCGAAAAGAACAAGTGTTCCTATCGCTCCAAGTGCAAAAAAGTTGGAAAATTTTATTGTCAAAAGTGAAGCCAGAATGGTTGCACCAATAAAAACGATGCCGCCCATCGTAGGAGTTTTTGCTTTGGCTTGATGTCTATCAGGTGCCCAGTTGTTTATAGGCTGATGCGAGGAAGTTCTCTGCGCCCAGCGAATAAAAACAGGCATAAGAAAAAGTGTAAAAAGAAGTGCGAGAAAAAACGCAACTCCAGCTCTAATAGTAATATATCCGAGTATATTTATATGTAGTATTTCATGTAACCAGTAAAGCAAAGCGTATCCATATGTTTAAAATAAAAGTGGCATTATAGTATAATCACATAAATATTTGGACTAAAGGAATAAAATGAGCAAAAAAGCTATTTTAATAATTACCGATGGTATAGGTTATTGTGCTAAAACAAAATACAATGCGTTTTACAATGCTACCAAGCCGACATATGACAAACTTTTTCAGGAAGTTCCGCACGCTCTAATTGATACATTTGGACTCAGCGTAGGACTTCCTGAGGGACAAATGGGCAACTCTGAAGTTGGGCATATGAGCATAGGAAGCGGAAGGGTTTTATATCAAGATTTGGTAAAAATTTCACTCGCTTTGTCTGAGCATACTTTAGAATCCAATCCAGAGCTACAAAAACTTTTTTCCACTTCTCAGAGACTTCATCTTATCGGTCTTATGAGTGATGGCGGCGTACACTCGCATATAGATCACTTTATGGGTATAGCGGATATTGCAGCACAAAATGGCAAAGAAGTTTTCTTGCATCTCATCACAGATGGAAGAGATGTCTCTCCGACTTCAGCGCAAAAGTATCTTAAGCAAGTTGAAGCACATCTCAGTGAGAAGATAAAAATTGCAACTATTTCAGGACGTTTTTACACGATGGATAGAGATAATCGTTGGGAGAGAGTGAAACGTGCCTATGATGCTATTGTAAACGCAGAGCCAAAAACAGACTTTACACCAGAGTCTTACATAGGTCATTCATATGCGCTTGGAGAAACAGATGAGTTTGTTGCACCAGCTGCGTTTGAAGGCTATGATGGTATGCAAAACGGGGATAGCGTTTTGACTATCAACTATAGAAGTGACAGGATGCGTGAGCTAGTTACGGCAATCGCAGACAAAAGTTTTAGTGGCTTTGAGCAGAGACCACTTGAGTTGCATCTTGCCACGATTACAGAGTATGATAAAAGTTTTCCATATCCTGTTCTTTTTAGAAAAGACTCTCCAAAAAACACTTTGGCTGAGGTGATCTCAAGCCAAGGTCTTAGACAGCTTCACACGGCTGAGACGGAGAAATATGCGCATGTTACATTTTTTTTAAATGGTGGCATTGATGAGCCGTATGCGAATGAAACAAGAGTGCTGATTCCTTCTCCAAATGTGAAAACATACGATGAAAAACCTGAAATGAGTGCGCGTGAAGTTGGAAAAGCTGTACTAAACGCAATGGATGATGCGTATGACTTTGTCGTAGTAAACTTTGCAAATGGCGATATGGTAGGACACACAGGAGACTTTGAAGCAGCGAAAAAGGCTGTAAACGCAGTCGATTCTGAGCTTGGACTTATCATCGAGAAAGCCAAAGAAAAAGGCTACGCAGTCGTGATTACTTCAGACCACGGAAACTGTGAAGAGATGCGTGATGATGAAGATAACATTCTCACAAACCATACAGTTGGCAAAGTTTGGTGTTTTGTTATAGCTGAGGGTGTGAGTAAAGTAGAATCAGGCGGACTTAACAACATCGCACCGACAGTTTTAAAACTAATGGATATAGAGATTCCTGCTGAGATGGATCACGCACTTATCTAAGTGCTATATATTTTATGCAAAGTTAATCTTTGCTATTGTTCTTAATATTGAAGTTTTAGTTTATTTGAAAGAGGAAAAAGTATGAAATTTAGTGGAAAAAATGTTTTAGTTACAGGATCAAGCCGTGGAATCGGTGCAGAAATCGCAAAAACTTTGGCTGGATTTGGTTTAAAAGTTTGGATTAATTATAGAAGTGGAGCTGCTGAAGCGGACGCTGTAAAAGAGGCTATTGAAGCGGCAGGCGGAAGTGCTGCTGTTATTGGTTTTGACGTTAGTGATGAAGCTGCGTTTATGGATGCTATCAAAACTATAGTAGATTGCGATGGTGAATTTTCTTACCTTGTAAACAACGCAGGAATCACAAATGATAAACTTGCACTTCGCATGAAAACAGAAGATTTTATGTCGGTAATAAACGCAAATCTCATTTCTTGTTTTATTGGCTGTAGAGAGTCTATGAAAGCGATGCGTAAGAAAAAATTCGGTGCAGTTGTCAATATCGCATCTATCGTTGGTGAAACAGGAAACGCAGGACAGACAAACTATGCTGCAAGTAAAGGCGGTGTTATTGCAATGACAAAAAGTTTCGCTATTGAAGCGGCTACAAGCGGTATCCGTTACAATACAGTAACTCCAGGTTTTATCGCAACAGAGATGACAGAGATACTCAGTGATGAGGTAAAAGGAAGCTTTACCTCTAAGATACCAATGGCTCGTTTTGGCAATCCAAGTGAAGTTGCAGAGGCTACTGCGTTTTTACTTTCTGACCATGCAAGCTATATTACGGGAGAGACGCTCAAGGTAAATGGCGGGATGAATATGGCTTAATTAAGCTAAATTTGTTATAATTACACGATTAAATTAAAAAAACAGGAGCTATAATGGCACTTATAGATGATATTAAAGAAGTAGTAGTTGAGCAATTAAGCGTGAGCGCTGATGAGGTTAAAGAGGATTCAAAATTCGTTGAAGATTTAGGCGCTGACAGTCTTGATGTTGTTGAACTTGTTATGGCTCTTGAAGAGAAATTTGATATTGAAATTCCTGATGATGAAGCAGAGAAAATTCAAACTGTTGCTGACGTAGTAGCTTATATCGAAAGCAAATAATCTTTAAACGCAACTGGTTTTACTCCGAGCTTAGCCTTGGAGTAAAATATTTTTCATAGCCAATTTTTGTTAGTTATTAAAAGTATTTTATGATTTTGGAGTTTTATATGAAAAGAGTAGTAGTAACTGGTATGGGTATGATCAACTCAGTTGGCAATGATAAAGAGAGTTCTTTTAAAGCTATATGCGAAGGTGCATGCGGTATCGATACTATTACTCTTTTTGACCCAACAGAATATGCAGTAAGAATTGCTGGTGAAGTAAAAGATTTTGATCCTGCTTCTGTAATGGATGCTAAAGAAGTGAAAAAAGCAGACAGATTTATCCATCTTGGGCTCAAAGCAGCTCAAGAAGCAATGGCAGATGCAAGGATTCCTGAAGATACTGACATGGAAAGATTTGGTATCAGTTCAGGTTCAGGTATCGGTGGTCTTCCCGCGATTGAGAAAAGTTCAATCATCATCGAAACAAAAGGTCCGCGTAGAATTTCGCCATTTTTTATTCCCTCAGCGCTTGTAAATATGCTCGGTGGATTTGTCTCTATCGCGCATGGTACAAAAGGCCCAAACCTCTCAAGTGTTACAGCATGTGCAGCTGGAACACACTCAATCAGTGAAGCTGTAAAAACAATTATATGTGGCGGCGCAGATAAAATGCTCGTTGTCTCTGCAGAATCAGCAGTGACAGGTGCAGGTGTTGGTGGGTTTGCTGCGATGAAAGCACTCTCTACAAGAAATGAAGATCCAAAAAAAGCTTCTCGTCCATTTGATGCAGAACGTGATGGTTTTGTTATGGGTGAGGGAGCTGCAGCACTTGTACTTGAAGTATACGAAGATGCAATAGCACGTGGTGCACATATCTATGGTGAGATCATAGGCTTTGGAGAGAGCGGTGATGCAAGTCATATCACTACTCCAAGTCTTGATGGTCCAGCACGCGCAATGAAAGCTGCATACAATATGGCTGGTAAACCTAAGCTTGACTATGTCAATGCACATGGTACATCTACACCAATTAATGATAAAAATGAAACTGCAGCACTCAAAGATATGCTCGGTGGCAAAGAAAACTGTCCTCCAATGAGTTCTATCAAAGGTCAAATAGGTCACTGTTTAGGTGCTGCTGGCGGTATTGAAGCGGTTGTGTGTCTTATGGCTATGAGAGACGGAATACTTCCTCCAACAATAAATTATGAAAATCCAGACGAAAACTGCGACTTAGACATCGTTCCAAATCAAGCACGTAAAGCAGAACTAAATGTAGTTATGAGTAACTCATTTGGTTTTGGCGGTACAAACGGTGTTCTCATTTTTAAAAAAATCTAACTATTTAAGGACTTAATGTGGCTACATATTTAGATTTTGAACAAAAAATAAAAATTATTCAAGAAGATCTTATCTCTGCACAAGTGCGTCATGATCTTGGCGCAGTGGAGACGCTTACAAAAGCACTCGACAAAGAAGTTTCAAAAATATATAAAAATCTCTCCGACTTTCAAAAATTGCAACTTGCGCGTCACATAGATAGACCATATGCGCTTGATTATATCAATCTGATCATGCATGATCATTATGAGATTCATGGAGATAGACACTTCCGTGATGATGCAGCGATAGTATGTTATCTTGGTTATATAGGTGATGAAAAAGTTGTAGTTATCGGTGAACAAAAGGGACGTGGGACTAAAAATAAGCTCAAACGCAACTTTGGTATGCCGCATCCTGAAGGGTACAGAAAAGCACTTCGTGCTGCAAAACTTGCAGAGAAATTTAACGTTCCTGTATTGATGCTTGTGGACACTCCGGGCGCATACCCCGGTCTTGGTGCAGAAGAGAGAAATCAAAGTGAAGCAATCGCAAGAAACCTTTTAGAACTCTCACAACTCAACACTCCAACGATCTCTATCGTTATTGGCGAAGGTGGAAGTGGTGGTGCTTTAGCTATCGGTGTTGCAGATAAATTTGCAATGATGCGCTACTCTGTCTTTAGTGTTATCTCACCAGAAGGCTGTTCTGCGATTTTATGGAATGATCCTACAAAAGTAGAAGCGGCTACAAACGCAATGAAAATTACGAGTTCAGATCTCAAAGATTTAGATTTGATTGATGATGTAATCGATGAGCCATTAATCGGGGCACACAGAGATAAAGAAGGTGCTGCTACAGTTGTTGCAGATTATTTTCTAGCTGAACTTAAAAAACTTCGTGCAATGTCTTCAGAAGAGAGAATGGATAAAAGATATGAAAAGCTGGTAAAACCAGGTGCATTTGCAGAGTAATCTTACTCAGATATCTCTTTTGCTGGCTCTTCTTCACTCTGGAGAAGCGGATCAAACTTCGGTCTTTTAAGTCTCGGAGCTTCTTTTGAAAATCGAATCAAATCTTCCACATTATTTACCTCTTCCTTACATTTTTCAAGCGATACCTTAAAAAGCTCATACGTCGTAATGACATCACTCATAGCTCTGTGATGTGTAGCAGCACTATGCAGATCCAAGGATTCATTGAGATAAGAGAGAGCATATCTGTAGGAGACTATAGTTCTCTCTGCAAGCCCAAGAGAGCATAAGCTTCTGTTGAGTAGAGGTTCTAGACCAATTTTACTGAGTGAACCGGATATAAACATATAGTCAAATTTTACATCATGGGCTACAAAGATAGCATTGCCCAAAAAGTTTTTGAAACTATAAAGTACATCTTTGAGTGGCGGAGCATCAATCGTGTCTTTGACTCTAATGCCAGTAATATTACTGATATGATCATTGATTCTATCGCACTGCACAAGAGACTCAAATCTATCAATAACCTTTCCATTTTTCACTTTAAGAGCTGCTATCTCTATGATTTGGTGCTTATCGAGCTTTGAGCCATTCGTTTCTATATCGACTATACAAAATTCTGCTTCTTCGACTGGAATAAATTTTGTATCAAAATAGAAATAGCCTTTGTGTTTGATAATATTTAACCCTTGTGCTCTCCACAGTTCCAATGAAAAATCGACATTATCCTCTACTTGTTTTTTGATGGATTCAAAGCAGAGCCCACGAGAAGAGAGTCTGGAGATACTTTTGGCATCGAGAACAAAGTTATTGCTTAGCATTATTGATAAAAGCCTTTACTTTGGACTCTTCTTTGAAGCCGTGTTCTCGCTCAACTCCGCTACTGACATCGACTCCATAAAAACCGTAGGATTTGAGAGCATTCACATTTTCTGGATTCAGACCACCCGCTAAGATGATTTTAGAGCAGTCAACGCCCTCAAACCACTCACTATTGATGCGTTTACCCGCTCCGCCATAGGCTTCACAGTAGGCATCGACAAGTCTGTAGCTATCTGCATATTTGAGAATATCTTCTTTGTTTTGCGCACGGATAACTTTGATATAGGGGATACTAAGTGCTTCGAAGAGTTCTGCCTCAGCATCAAAATGTATCTGTGCCAAAGTTGCACCGCTTTTTTTGCACATTGCGTTTATAGAGGCGGCATCTACGTTGACAAAAAGGGCGACTTTTTCTACAAAAGGAGGAAGTTCTTGGATAATTTTTTGAGCATTTTCTGGAGTGATGTAGCGCGGTGATTTTTCATAAAATACAAATCCGAGTGCATCTGCACCTGCATTAATTGCCATCATCGCGTCATGAAGAGAAGTTATGCCACAAATTTTACAACGCATCAAAGAGAAGCTCCATAATTATATTTGTAAGCTTTGTATTGCTTTTTTTCTATCTTCGTGATTGAAAACATAGCTTCCTGCAACAACGATATCTACACCTGCATCTTTGAGAAGTTGTATGTTTTTATCGCTTACACCACCATCTACTTCTATAAGACAGTTTGGATTGATCTTATCTCTCATAACACTAAGTCTTTTTGCTTTTGGGATAACAGAGTCAATAAAACTCTGCCCGCCAAAACCAGGATTGACACTCATAAGTAAAACCATATCCAAATCAGCGAGTAAAAACTCAATACTCTCCGGCGGAGTGTGTGGATTTAAAACGATGGCTGGTTTGATGCCAAGAGAGCGAATTTTTTGAATAAGTCTATGGGGATGTTTCTCTTCTTCAATATGAAAAGAGATATATTCAGGCTTGAGAGGAGCAAACAGTTCTACAAAAAATGTATTGTTTTGCACCATGAGGTGGATGTCAAGAGGCTTCGTAGCTGCTTTGGCAATGGCGGAGACGACAACAGGCCCGATAGTGAGATTTGGCACAAAATGTCCATCCATAACATCTACATGGACGAAATCACAGCCGGCAGAGCAAATCTCTTCTACATCTCTTTGCAAATTTCCAAAGTCAGCAGATAAAACACTTGGAGCAACTTTCATATCTTCCCTTTTGTGTGGAGCAGTAATATTTTTGAAATTATACAAGCCAAGTAGTTAGAATAGGCTTTAAGTAAGAGACTCTAAATAATCTCGCAGCTAATGAGAAGAGAAACTATAAGATACAAGGCGAAAATCCGCGGGAGCTATGGATAGCTTCAAGGGTTTTTAACGCAGTATATTGCAGCTTCTCTTTTCACCCAAAGGGCAACATTTAAAAGATTCATCTTCTGCGTTGCACCTTACTTAACGATACTTGTATCGCCAAGTAAAGTTCGCCTTGAATCTAAACCTTTTAAATATTGTTAGCTATGAGGTTATTTAGTGTCTCTTACTTATTTTTTTATCTTGTAAGAAAAAATAAAAATTTATCATCATCAAATTTTAAATCTAGCTGTACACCCTTTTTATCATTCACCACTTCAAGTAAAGCGTCTACTTCGGTATAAGTTCTTGGCAAGGTGATATTTACAGAGATCTTTACATCTGCAAGGAGTGTTTTTATCTTGCCACCAACAATATTGACAAGCTCTGCGAGTGTGTCAAGAACTAGCTCTTTGTCATCTGTTTCTTCACCAATGAGCAATGCACAAGCTTTTTTTGCGATAGCAAGAGGAAAAACAAGAACAACCATGCCGTCTATATCTCCATAAAAACCTATAGAACTAGCGATTTTATCCTCTTTTTCAACTATCTCAATTGTAGATACTTTTGCAGTCTCTTTGTTCGCCGTTGCGTTTGTCATCATCTCTATGGTTGCAACAGTTGCATCGATAAAGTTTGGAAGCTCAGTCACGATAGCTTTGTTGATTGCTCTTTTGTTTTTCACCGCTGCAGCACTACTAGCTCCAAGTTCTTCGAGAAGCTCTTTGTTTTTTAGGATATCATCCATATGGTCAAAAAACATTATTCCAGCATCTTCAAGTGTCTCTTTAAACGCAATAGGAGTTTTTTCAAAGGTTAGTCCAACAAAACAGATAGTTGCATTATATTCAGCACCCGAGCTTGCAAGTTTTGAGAAAAAGTTCAGAGCATGGACATTCATCGAGACAACTTTGTAAGCATCAAAAATAAAGAGTCTGAAACCTACGTTTAAAGAGTTGTTGTGATAAGAGATGTTAAAAGTATTGCCAATTTCTGCGTCTAGAAAAGAAGAGACAGTATAGATAATGGCATTGCCAGTAACTCTGGTCGCAACTTTTTGTCCCATCATCCCAAGATAGGTATTGTCTATCATAATATCATACGCGCTTGTTGCTTTTGATTTTTCTAGATACTCTGCTTCGCTTTGTGCTACTATCGGATTATGCCCATTATCATGAAGTTCTATGGCCATCGCTGCACGCTGGGATTTGTCTTCGCTATAGAGAAGCACGTTTTTATTTTGGTTTTTAAAACTTGCAGCAAAAAGTGAAGCAATTTCTTGTGTTTTGAAAAGAGAGAAATTTAAATCATTTGTATAAAATTTTGAAATAGCTTCAAACTTTTTATGATCAAAGTCGCAAAAACCTACAGTTGCATGATTGGCTGCACGGACTTTAAGAAGCATCTTTACAAAAGCATCTAGTCCATTTCTATTGAAAAATACAACCTTTTTAAGAGAGACAAGCACCATGTCTACTTTGAGTTTTGTTGTCGCATCTATATCTTCGATACTTAAAAAGAAGTTTCCGTTATTGCCATCTAAAAAGCCTTGAGGTGAAAATATACCCATACCGTCTTTGACCATTGCTCTCATGAGACTCCTATTACGCTACTAAAATCATCATAAATATCCATGACATTTTCCACTTGAAAATCAATGAAGTCGTTGAGCCCAGCTTCAACAAAACTTGGTTGACTGAGTGTATAAAACAAAAGTAGATGCATCCATTTCCCTAGTGTATCAATCTGTTTATCTTCTTGAGGTTTAATACCTGATGATGCCTGAATTATTTTAGCAATACTCTCTTGCATCTCCCACTTTTGTGAGATTTTTTCACAAATATCAAAGAGATCCATGCCGCATAATCTTTTGAGCACTGTATTGAGATCAATCGCACTTGCAGAGCGCAAGAGTTTGACATCTTCTATCTTTTCACTAAAGAGAGCTTCTGATATGATGATGCTTGCTGGCAAAAGTGTTACAGCGCTTTCGATATCTTTGTCATTGATAGCCAAATGCGTCAGTATTTTTTTCCAGTTTACTGAGAGTTCTGCTTGAAGATTATGAAACGCAGTTGCGTTTAATTTAAAAAGTGACCATTTCGTAGGAGACAAGAGCGAGATCATATAGTTATAAACTGCTTGCTGTGAGCCTGAAACTCCGAGTATGCCAAAAATTTGTGAGATATCACTCACTTCATTTCTGAAACCATAAATGGATTTATTCATCAAAGTTTTCAAATAGCTACTTAATGCCAAATCACCAGCGGCAACTTTTGCTGCTTTTGTAAGATCACCGAGATTGAGTAAATGCAAAGTATCTCGCAGTGCCTGAGGAGCAGGTGGAACTTTTTCTATATAAGAGTTTAATTTTTCAGTTGTTATCACTTGGCTGCACTTGTTGTATTAGATTTCATATATTTTATCCCTATAATGATAAGAACAATATAAATTTCAAAATAGTGCAAATTTTTTCTCCGCTTAAGTTGCAGTTTTGATTTGATTAGATACAATTCGCAACTTTAAAACCTAAATAAGGAACCTAAAATGGCAAGAAAATGTGCTATTAGCGGCAAAGGCCCTATGAGTGGGAACAATGTTTCTCATGCAAAAAACAGAACAAAACGTCGTTTTTTATTAAACCTAAGAACAGTTCGTATCACTTTAGAAGATGGTACAACTCAAAAGATCAAGATCTCTGCGAGAGAATTACGTACACTTAAGAAAAATTCTTAAGCTACGTAAGAAATACGAATGAATCTTTTAACCAAGATTCGTATTTTTCTACACTGGGAGACTGCTCCCAAACCTGACAAAAAACTTCTGCCAGAAATTTATCCACACTTAAAAGCTTTCCGTTTACCTTTAAATTTAACCGTAATTACCATGATGGTCGGTACTCTTGGCTATGTTATTATCGATGACTTTACAGTTATGGATGCTATTTATCAGACAGGTATTACATTTACAACGGTTGGATTTGGAGAGATTGCTCCTATATCAAACGCAGGAAGAATCTTCACAATTACACTTATTATTGCCGGTTTTGCTGTGTTTACAAGTGCTTTGGGTATCATGATATCAGAGTTAAAACGGGGAAATATTCTTGCAATCTTAAAGGAGAGAAGAATGTTGTATAAAATTGTACGTCTCAAGAAACATTTTGTTGTCTGTTATCATAACAACTATACCATCGAAGTGACAAAGCAACTCAGAAAAAATCACATCCCTTTCGTTGTGATAGATCCAAGACCAGAAATCCATGAATGGGCGATAGAGCATAAATATCCGACCTATTTACAAGCAGAACCACACGCAGAGCTAACGATGCTCAAAGCGCATTTGGCTTCAGCAAAAGGTCTCATAACGCTCTCGGATTCAATTGCAGACAATATCGCACTTATAGCATCTGTGAGACTTTTTGAAAAAGAGCATTTTCTTCCAAGACCTTACTATATTATCGCGGCAGCAGAAAATTTAAGTGATGTTGAAAAGCTCAAAAAATTGGGTTCGGATACAGTTGTCTCTCCAACAAAACTGACGGCTCAGCGAGTAAGTGCCATGGCAGCGCGTCCAGATATGGAAAATCTGCTTGAAGAGTTTTTATATAAGAGTGACAATCCTCTCAATATGCAAGAGATAGATGTTCCAAAATACAGCTGGGCAGTGCTCAAAAAACTCAAAGAGACGCATATTCGCGAGATAACAAACTGCTCAGTTATCGGAATTACAAAAAAAGATGGCAAGTTTATGACTATGCCAAAGGGTGATGTCCTTATCACAAGTGAGTGTAAACTTCTTGTCATTGGTACACAAAGCGGTATGAACATGACAAAAGAGTTAATGAATAAAAGAGAAAAACCTAAGGAGCTTAGATTTGTATAAGTTAGTTCAGATTGATGGTGGTGTATGTGCAAGTAGCGGTTTTTACGCGGATGGCATAAGTGCGGGCTTAAAAGCAAACGCAGCGCTTGATATGGCGTTTATCTATAGCGAGTCTCTGTGTGAAGTGGCGTCAGTTTTTACAACAAACAAGATGTTTGCCGCACCGATAAAACACTTCCGTGCAAAAGGTCTGTTTGAGACAAACTTTATCATCATCAATTCCAAAAACGCAAACGCAATGACGGGTGCAGCTGGTGTACGTGATATCGATGAAGTTCTAGCAACGATACCAAATGTTACAAATCCTCTTATGAGTTCTACCGGTGTTATCGGTGTGCGTCTTCCAAAAGAGAAAATTATCGCAGGTGCAAAGCTTTTTGATTTGACAAAAAAAGAGCCACAAAACGCAGCAAAAGCTATCATGACAACAGATACTTTTTCTAAGCAAATGGCGTTTCGTATAGAGCTTGAAGATGGTTCTGCGTTTCATATCGGAGCGATGGCAAAAGGTGCTGGGATGATAAATCCTGCGATGGCTACGATGCTTTGTTTTATCACTACCGATGCAAACGCAAACGCAGCACAGATGCAGGAGATTCTCAATGAAGTGACTGTGACTACTTTTAATGCTGCGAGTGTCGATGGTGATACCTCTACTAATGATACGGTTTTGCTTTTGAGTAATAAAAAAAGTACTGCGTTTCATGCGGCTGCGTTTAAAGAAGCTCTTCATAAAATCATGCATTTTCTAGCGCTTGAGATGGTGCGTGATGGTGAAGGTGCTACAAAATTGGTGACTTACAAAGTAGGCGGCGCAAAAGATGATAAAGAGGCAGAGATAGTTGCAAAAGCACTCTCAAATTCTCTTTTAGTCAAAACAGCACTTTTTGGCGAAGATCCAAACTGGGGAAGAATCGCTTCAACAGTTGGAGCAAGCGGAGCTGAGGCGTATGAAGAGACGCTCAGTATTCATTTTAACGAGCTCTGCGTTTATGACAAAGGGGAACTCCTTTTTAACGCAGCGATGGAAGATAAAGCAGCGGCTGTGATGAAACTTCCGCGTTTTACTATTGCTTGTGATTTAGGTATTGCTGATGGAGTCTTTGAAGCGTATGGCTGTGACCTTGGATATGAGTATGTCAAGGTAAACGCAGACTATAGAACTTAGTTTTTAACATTTTTTTAGAGCTGCGTTTTGTTACACTCAACAAACGCAGCAAGATATTTTATTCGTACTCTCTCTTAAACGCAACATAGCGTGAAGCTGAGGCATAGAGCTCAGCGACTTCTGCATCATTTAATTCTCTTACAACTTTTGCTGGACTTCCCATGATAAGTGAACGCGGTGGAAAAACTTTTCCTTTTGTAACCAGTGAGCCAGCGCCCACGATACTCTCTTTTCCTATAACAGCCCCATCGAGTATCGTCGCACTCATACCAATCAGACAGGCATTTTCTACAGTACAGCCATGAAGCATAACACGATGCCCGATAGTCACGTCATCTCCAATGATAGTCGGATTGCCATCGCTTTTGTCTGCTTTTTTGTAGTGGGTGACATGGACCATAGAGAGGTCTTGGATATTGACACGGTCACCTATTGTGATGTAATGCACATCTCCACGTACGACACAGCCAAACCAGATAGAACAATCCTCACCACAAGTCACATCCCCGATAACATCCGCAGACGGAGCAATCCAAGTTCCTTTTTTAAGTGTTGGGATAATATTTTTAAATGTATGTATCATATTTATTTTCCTTCGAATAGAGAACACTAAAATGTAAGGGTGATTATAGCTGATTAACTGGACAAAAGTGAAGCTGCAAGGGGAATGATAAAGTTAAAATAAGTGAGTTTTAGATAAAATTCTAAAAATGAATTCAAAGGCGTATATTGTGATAAAAAGTTTTTTTATATTTTTAATGTTCTTGCCGGCACTTGTGTTGGGTGACCCAAGTATCAGTTCAATTCAGGCGGCAGTAGAGAGTAATCCTGCATTACTGGAGACGCCTCAAGCCAAAGCTCTTATGGCTGAAAAGGGAATTTCAGCGAGTGAAGTTAAAGAGAAGTTGGCACAGGAGAGTTCTTCAACGGAGAGTTCCAAAACTGAAACATCAACGGCTGAGAATAATATAGAAGAGAGCGGTGAGACATCGAATTCTGAGGCTTTGAAAAAGGGAGAGTTTAGAAAAGATATCAGCCCTTTTACATATCAAAAAGATGTAAGCTTTAAAGAGAGACAGCAAAATCTAGAACAGAGTAAGCTCTCCCGTTATTCAATGCGATTTTTCTCAAATAAAAATGAGATTGATTCGGCTTCCCTTCCAACACCTGATGATTATATCATCTCTACAGGTGATGTAGTTGGTGTCCAGGTCTATGGTGATAAAAATCAAGATTACTCTCTTGAGGTTAAAAATGACGGAACTATCAACCTCGCATTTGTTGGTCCTGTAAAAATCGGCGGTATGGATTTTAAATCTGCAAAAGAGTATCTTCGTAGCAGTCTTAAGGCGCATTACACAACGAGTGAATTTAACATCAATATGAGTAAATACAGCACGATACAAGTGACTCTAATCGGGAAAGTAAAACATCCTGGCCTTTACAACCTCTCATCATTCGCTACGGTAAAAGATCTGTTGATTGTGGCAAAGGGTGTGGAACAAGATGCTTCTGTTCGAGAAATTATTGTAAAACGCAACTCCAAGATTATTGCTCAGCTGGATTTTTATAAACTACTTTTTGGCGGCAATGAGTTAGGTAAAGTCTTGCTCAAGCACGGTGACATAGTAATCATCAATAAAGCAGAAAAACTCGTTAGTATAGATGGATATGTTGGCGATAGTGCGATATTTGAGCTCTCAAATAATGAGAAGCTGGATAAACTCATCGAATATGCTGGAGGCATGAGACCAAACGCTTCTAAAGAGAACATTAAAATAGACAGATTTTCTAACAACAGTAAGCTGGAGACTTATAATATCTCTTATAAAGATTCCAATAAATTTGATTTGATGGATGGGGATAAGGTCTATATCTATCCTCTTGATGCAAGTGCTCAAAACAGTGTAAATATCTATGGAAATATTATTCGACCAGGTAATTATAGAATTCAGGATGACTTGACACTCAACTCTTTACTCACAAAAGAGGTAGAGCATGGTCTGAAAAAGTTTTTCCTTCCAAATACATACTTTGAGTACGGTGTCATCAAAAGATATTCAGATAAGCTGACTTATAAAACTTTGTCTTTTAATCTTTTAGATGTACTTGATGGCAGTAAAAAAGTGGAACTAAAACCTCAAGATCAGCTCTTTATCTTTAGTAGAAATGATATTTTTTCAAATGCGTATATCACAACAAAAGGCTCAGCACTAAGCAAGCCTGGAAAACTTCAATATTATGAAGGAATGACCATACAAGATGCCATTAATGCATCTGGAATTGCTTCTGGAGCTACATCTACAATAGATGACAAGATAAGAGTGACAACATACAATACAGATGACTACATGCCAAAAACAACTTTTTACTCTTTAGAAAAAGATGCAAAAAATGTAGTAATAAATCCTTATGATGAGATAGAGGTATATAATTTTTATGCGCTTAATGTGATAGAGTATATAAGTATTAGCGGTGAAGTTATTAACCCAAATGAGTTCTATTATGAAAAAGGTATGAGTCTGAAGATGCTGCTTGAAATTTCAGGTGGCTTCACAAATAGAGCCTATACAAGAGAAGCAGAGATTGTCAGATATTTTGTCAACGAAAATCAAGAACGCCAAAGCGAAGTGATTAAGGTCGACCTAGAAGCCAATAATCTTGACAAACTCATACTCTATCCAAATGATGAAGTCAAAATTTTTAGAATTCCAAACTGGAACGATAAAAGAAAAGTTACACTCAAAGGTGCAGTGAAGTTTCCTGGAACCTATGTATTTCAATCCGGTGAAAAATTATCACAAGTGATGGAAAGAGCAGGTGGATTTACGAAAGATGCATTTGTTGACGGGGCTGTTTTTACGAGAGAGAGTATTAGACAAAATCAAATCGAACAGTACAACAGTTCTCTTGCAAGAGTTAAGCAGCAACTTGCAATCTTTAATGCGATGCCTGCAAACGCAAAAACTTCTGCCTCAGCCGTTCAAGGCTCAAGTGCTCTTAATGAAGTTATAGAAGAGGCGAAAAAATATCAGCCTATAGGGAGGATAAGTATTGATCTTGATGCAAACCTGACAAAATTCCAAGAGAGTGAATTTGATCTAGTGCTTCAGGATAAAGATACTATAGTAATACCTGAGATGATCGATACAGTTACAGTATTTGGAGAAGTTTTCAATCCAAGTTCATTTATCTATTCATCAGAGCTTGATACAGAGGACTATATAAACTTAGCAAGTGGATACTCTCGTGCAGCTGATATGGACAGAGTCTATGTGATCCATGCTGATGGAACAAGTGAGCCAATTAACAATGGTCTTTTTGGAAGTGAAATCACTATTAAAAAAGGGGATACGATTGTTGTTCCGATTTATATTCAAGAATATAGCAATCTTGAGATTTGGGATAGTGTATCGAAAATACTCTCAAATTTTGCACTTACAGCGGCAGCTATCAATAGTTTAGGTATTACAAAATGAGTCAAGTAGGTGAACAAAATAATCATTACATTGAAGAAGATGAGATTGATTTAAGAGAGTTGTGGCAGAGTATAAAAAATGGCAAAAAAATTATTTTTGCTGTTGTTGCGCTAGTTGTCAGCTTGACCCTTGTTTATGCACTTAAGCAGCCAAATGTATATCAGTCAGAGATGACTTTGATCCCGACACAAAATGAGTCTTCGCTTAGTGGTCTTGGTGGCTTGGGTGGTCTTGCAGCTATGGCGGGAGTAAGCATCGGCGGTGGTTCCATGACGCCGGATGTCGCGTTTGATGCACTCTTAAACAACTATGACTTTATTAAAAGCTTTGTAGTGAGACATGATATTGTCGCACACTATGAAGATGAAAATTTAGATAAAAATTATGTCTTTGCGCTTGGATTTCGCGGGATATATGACTTATTGACATTTAAGTCAGAGGAAGCAGAAGAGAATCAAGATATGGAAGCAAAAATTTACAATACTGTAAATATGATTGTCAAAAACTTCTCTATTTCAAGTGATAAAAAAACATCGCTTGTAACAATCACTTATAGCGATTTTGACAGAAATTATCCACCAGAGATGATAAATATGTTTCTTAAAGATGCAAGCAGTTATTTAGTAAGCAACTCTTTGAAAAATATTGACGGAAAACTCAAATATTTTGAGTCAGAGTTTGCTAGAGCAGACTCTATAGAGATTCGCCAAAGTCTCTCTGCCACTATCTCCAAGATCTTAGAGCAAAAAGTTGTTTTGAAGTCAAAAGAGTATTATGAATGTGATCCCCTCACTACGCCATCGGTTGCATACATCAAAGACAAAACAAAACCAAAACGCGGGCTTATTTTGGTTGTCTCGTTTGTGACAAGTATTATTTTAGGTATCTTTTTCGTCTTTTTTCTACAATTTATTAGAAGCGAAAAAAGCGAAGAGAAAGCGCCTATTATTTAATAACTCCAGTACCACTCGAATTTGCTGAGTGGTAGATGGTGACTCCATTTTTTCTTGCGTAGTAGCGCATAAGTAGTTTTTGCAGGGTTGGCTCAATAGAAGGAGCAAACCAAGCGTTATTGCTGATGGCTACCATATATTTCACCTCTCCTTCGTAAAGTTCCGCGCAGCTTGCTTCATAACAGACTGCGTTTCTAAATTTCACACCTTTTATCTCAAAATCAGTGGGCGCATCAGCTCCAGTAAAGTCTGAAGCACCAGCGAAGAAGGTATCGTTGATAATCTTTTTTGCAAACGCAGGGAGCGGGATATACTCTCCAAATGGGACAAGAACCATTTTCTTGGCGATTTGATACTCTCCATTTTGAAACATATAACTGACATTGTAGTTGCGTTTATCTTCGTACAAAAGTGCGCCCGTTACTATGCTTATTTTTTGTGAAAAGTTCAAAAGTACATCCATAACAATTGGCGTTTTATTCATATAAAGAGGAAAGACAGACTCGGGAAGTACGACAAGATCATAGCCTTGCTCTACCGCAGACTCTATCTCGCGATAGACCATGAGAATGGTTGCGTTGAGATTTTCACTTTGCCATTTGCTCTCTTGTGGGATCTTCGTTTCTACGAGTTTTATCTTCAGTGGTGCATCTTTTTGCTCGGGATAGCCGTAGTTAAACGCAACAAGTAGAAGTAAAAGAGGGGCATATTGCCACTTCTCTTTGAGATAGTTTGGAAGGCTGAGTGCCAGTAAAACCAGAGCAAATTGGTACTTGAAAACGCCTATATAGCTATCTACAAAAACAACTTCAAGCTGCATCCAGTTAAAGTCAAAAGGTTCTATAAAGCTCAGAGCAAAAAGTAAAAGTGCGCGGATATAAACTTTGTTTGTCAGTGCTAAAGTACCAAAGAAGAGCGTATAAACTAGAGCAAATCCAAAAGTAATAAGCGGTGTCATCCAAGCAACACCCTGATATTTAAAACTGTAGCCTATCCAATAAAACCATGCAAGTCCAATCAAAAAACCTGCTATGAGGATTGCGCGTTTTGGCATATAGAGTAAAAGAGTAAACGCAGCCAAACCAAAGAGAGTATTGAGGATTTTAAGCGTAAGGCCGTAATGTTCAAGATAGAGAAATGTACTCATTAAAAGAGCTGTAAGCGTACCTAAAAAGAGGCTAAACGCGAGAGATTTATTTGTATGGAGTGAATTGTGTAAGCGTGTAATCATATGCAATTATACACATATTCAGTCCTATGTTAATATAGTTTTTGTATAATCGCGCCAATTCAAACATAAAAAGGAATTTTCATCATGGAAATCATTTCTCAACTATTACCCTTCGTATTTTTAATCGCAATTATGTACTTTGTAATCATTCGTCCACAGCAAAAAGAGGCAAAAGCAAAAGTAGCAATGATAGCGGCACTTAAAAAAGGTGACAAAGTAATCACAAGCGGCGGATTTATCGTAGTTATACATAAAGTTGAAGAAGAATTTTTAAGTGTAAAAATGAATGACGATGTAATCGCAAAAATAACGAAAGATTCTGTTGCTAAGAAGTTTCAGGATGAAATTTAATTTTCGTATAGCCATATTCGCAATAGCGATACTCTTTGGCGTTGTATTTTCAGTTCCATCTTTGCTTCAAACGCAAGATGGGAAAAAAGTAGCGCTTGGTCTTGACCTTCAGGGTGGACTTCATATGCTTTTGGGTGTCAAAACAGAAGAAGCGACCAAGTCACGCATCAAATCTCTTGCAGCAAGTATCAAACATTTTTCTGAGAGAAAAGATATCCTTATTGACTCTCTTAGTTTTGATGAATCTTCTGTCTCTTTTAAACTCTTAGATAGTGATGATTTGAAAGTGACACAGGAGTTTTTATCTGCTGTTGAAGGTGCAAATATTGTAGTCAACGGTGAAGAGATTTCACTGAGCCTTACAGAAGCAGAAATCGAAAAGACAAAGCAACAAGCAATCTCTCAAGCAATCGAGACAATTCGTAACAGACTTGACCAATTTGGTCTCTCTGAGCCTGTTGTAGCACGTCAAGGTGAAGAGAAGATTTTGGTTCAGCTTGCAGGTATCAAAACGCAAGAAGAAGAGCAACGAGCACGTGAGCTTATCTCTCGTGCTGCAAAACTTGAGCTTATGGCTGTAGATGAGAGCAGATCTGCTCGCGTTTACAATATGAGTAATGCGGATGCTGCAGCGTATGGCGATGTTATCCTTGAAGATGCAAAAAATCCTCAACTCAAACATTTAGTAAGTGAAATCCCTATTTTAGATGGTGGTATGCTTACAGATGCTTCTGTAGGATTTGATCAGAACAATCGTCCTGTTATTCACTTTACTTTAAACGCAGAGGGTGCTGAGATATTTGGCGACTTCACTGGCAAAAGTGTAGGCAAACGTTTGGCTATTGTACTAGATGGCAAGGTTTATTCTGCTCCAAATATCAACGAACGTATTGGTGGCGGAAGCGGACAGATTTCTGGTGACTATACTGTTATGGAAGCACAGGATTTAGCGATTGCACTGCGTTCAGGTGCCCTTTTAGCGCCTATCTATTTAATGGAAAAACGCTCAGTCGGTCCTAGTTTGGGTGCTGATAGTATCAAAGCGAGTATGATTGCACTCTCAGGCGGTTTCATTCTTGTTATCTTTTTCATGATTGCATATTACAGAATGGCAGGCGTTATTGCAAATATAGCACTTATAGCTAACCTCTTTATTATATTGGCAGTTATGAGTCTCTTTGGAGCAACTTTGACACTTCCTGGTATGGCAGGTATCGTTTTGACTGTTGGTATGGCGGTGGATGCGAACGTTATCATCTCTGAGAGGATACGCGAGCTTTTACGTGAGGGCAAATCGATGCATAAAGCTATTGAAGAGGGCTACTCAAACGCAATGCGAGCGATTTTGGATGCAAACATCACAACGCTTATCGCGGCAGTTGTTTTGTATGCATATGGAACAGGTGCTATTAAAGGTTTTGCGATTACGATTAGTATCGGTATTCTTGCTTCTATGCTTACTGCTATTTTAGGTACGCACGGAATTTATGAGATGCTTGAGAAAACAATGCAAAAAAGCAAAAACAACCTTTTTTGGTTCGGGATTAAGGCATAACTATGGAATTATTTAAATATACAGACAACGTAAACTTTATGGGCAAATCAAAATTTGCTCTTATAATATCCATTATCCTAGTCCTTTGTTCTTATGTTCTCCTTGCAACAAAGGGTCTTAATTATGGTGTTGATTTCGCTGGTGGTACTATTATCCAAGTGAAATATACGACAGCAGCTCCAATTGATGAGATGCGAGAAAAACTCAAATCTGATGCAATGTTTGAGGGTGCGAGTATTACTGAATTTGGCTCTGCTGATGAAGTGGTTATTCGTATGAAAACGACTTCGGCGAGTGTCACAGTAGATATTGGCGACGTGACTAGAGAAGCACTTAAAGGCACAGGAGAGTATGAAATCCGCCGTGTGGATATAGTCGGTCCTACAGTTGGAAAAGAGCTTAAAGAAAAAGGGGTAATGTCTCTTCTTTTAGCTGTTTTAGGGATTCTTATCTATGTTGCGTTTCGCTTTGAGTGGCGTTTCGCTGTGGCTTCAGTTGTAGCCCTTATTCATGACGTCTCAATCGCGATGGGTGCACTTGCACTCTTTGGTATCGATGTAAATCTTGATGTTTTAGCAGCACTTTTGACGCTCCTTGGCTATTCTCTCAATGATACGATTATCGTCTTTGACCGTATCCGTGAAGGTGTTGTGGAAAATAGAGGGACAGAACTTGCAGAGAGTATCAACGAGTCAGTGACTAAAACGCTCTCAAGAACGACGTTAACATCACTTACAACGCTCTTTGTGGTCTTTACACTCTTTATATATGGTGGTGAGATTATTCATGCATTCGCATTTACACTGCTTGTGGGTATTGTTATCGGGACGTATTCATCGATTTTTGTTGCTTCTCCGATTCTGTTATGGTTTGGCTTTGATGTCAAAAACTATCATGCAAAACTTGCAGAAAAAGCAAAACGTGAAGCTGAAAAACAGAGAATGCGTGATCAATATGAATCAGGAATCATGTAAGTAGAAAATATAAAGAACATATTTTGCTCGAAAATGTTAAAATGTTTTTCAAGATTTTAACTTTTCGGTAACGAAACCTATAGAGGTAAGCAAAATATGTTTAATGTAGAGAATTTTTTTTTCGGAAATAGTGATTTTTTTAATTTTAAAGATCAAGAAATTTCAAGAAATTATCATGACTATTCCAAACACAATAGACAAGAACAAATCACCGCTGTTACTGCTTTAACTGCTATCTTATATATTTTATACTACCAATTTAACAAACTTATTTTACCTCCCGAACTTAAGGGCACCTCTAAAAATTAGTCAATTTTTATAAAATTTATTAATATTCTTAAAATCACTGATGATGTATACTTTGTAATAAAGCGATAGAAACCTTTATATAAGGGCTTTTGTAGGATTTTT
>JAQTZE010000024.1 GCA_028687935.1 Sulfurimonas sp. | reverse complement strand
AAAAATTTGGGGGGGATTTAACAAAATTTTTAAGAAAGTTTGATTAGTATTGAGCTAAGATTTTAAAAAAATCAAGAAAAGTAAAAGTTGGAAGCTTTAAAAGGTATTTTTAGAGGTTCCCTTAATATGGATATTCCTGGTTATATCTATACGCTTAAGAGTGCTCTGGAGCCTATAGATATAGTTATTTTTATTATTAAAAGTGTCGTGTTTGGATTTTTGACTATGTTCATCCCGATCTTTCATGCATATCAAAGTCAAATTAGCTCCCAAAATATGGCCAATCTCTTGCTTAAGAGCATCCTCAAGCTCTTGCTTGCACTATTTTTCGTAGAGGTGCTATCATTGCTCATTCCATTACTCTAAAGGATTTTCGTGACATACAATAAAATGAAACTTGCTGTCGGCATCTTTGTCATCACCCTTTTCGCAAGTATCATACTATTTTTATATATGCTACTCAAAGAAAAAGGAAGCTTTGATGAACGCAGTAGCTACCATTTTCGTGCATACACCGCCAGCACTTTTTATATTGGGATGCCTCTGAAGTTCTCAGGTTTTAATATAGGAACGATAGATGAGATCGAACTTTTGGATGATGGTTCTGTAAATATAAACTTTTCTGTCAATGAAAAAAACAATAAATGGATCACAAAAGAGAGCATACTTTTTCTCAGAAAACCTCTCATAGGTGCACCACATATAGAGCTCTTTACAGCTCTTGGAAATCCCCTTCTTGAAGATGGCTCACGCTTAACCCTTATCATGAGCGATGATATAGACGATATGATCTCCAAACTAGAACCTGCTGTTGATAAAGTGATCAACATCATCAACAATATTGATACTATCACAACAACTCTCGCAAAAGGAGACTCGGATCTTATGCTCACCCTGCAAAATATTCGTATACTCAGTGATAAACTGGCACACGATGGCGCGCTCCTTACAACCCTCACTGGAGATAAACGAGCAACAAAAAGTATCGTAAACTCCCTGAAGCAAACTGATAAAATCATGCAAGATATCCAAAAGATTACAGCGACGCTTCATAAGGAGATTATTAGCCCCTCTTCATCAGCGATATATGAACTTGATGCTATACTCAAAGATATAAAGAAAAAACTCTCTGTTCTCGATGCAACTGTGAACGCTGTAGGGAGTTATGATAAAGATTTGATTCAATTAAAAGAACAGATTTCTGTCGGCCTTGAAAAATCAAATCAGATTATGGATAAAGTAGATTCACTGATGCAAAGTGAAAGATCATCGGAGGTACCATTACCATGAAAAGCACCCTTTTCTTACTTCTAGTAAGTTTGTTATTTTCAGCATGTTCATTTACAGCCAAACCAAATAAATGGGAATATGATTCTGCCGCTGCGTTTGAGTCTTATAGTAAAAACTTTTTACGTGGACAGGACAACCTTGCAAAAAATGATCTTGAGAGAGCTGTAGCTCATGCAAAATCAGGCTCTGATTTTAAAATGCTCGCAACAATATATCTCGGAGAGTGTGCACTTCATATCTCCGTTGGAAATGAAGATAATTGTCAAAAATATCTTGATCTTAAAGAGATCGTCAATGACCCAGCACTTGAGGCCTATTACCATTTCATAAACGCAACACTTACAAAAGAGGAGATTCCTCTCTTACCTTCAATCTATCAAAACTACGTTTGGCATATACGCTATAACGAGTTTACTAAAGCACAGCAAGATATTGCATATATGACGAAAGTAAGTTCAAAACTTTTGGCTTCTACACTCATGAAAGAGAATCTTGACACCAAAACGCGAGAGAGAATGATAGAACTCGGTTCATACTACGGATATAAGAAAGTTGTACTCTTTTGGCTTGAAGAGACAAAAAAACAGACAAAAAATAAAAAAGAACTCGAACTTTTGGATAAAAAAATATCTATCCTAAAACAAACGACGCACTAGAGGGAAAAATGAACGAAGTAATAGATAAAGCAGCAAGCGGTGGTGATTTTTTTATATGGGTAGTTATGTTTACTATTCTTGTTGTCGGAGTAGGATATTTAGCGTGGATGAATAAAGATATTGAGAGATAAACTTCTCTCAGCTTGCGCCGAGAAAAGTTAGCATTTGCTCATGGAATCAGCATAAGCATATACAGGAGAATCGTGAGTAGTATTATATATTCCAATAGTTACAAAAGTGTTAACAGATTTATTATCTCTTTTTAGTTACCATACAAATTATATATAAACATAGGTAGATTATGAAAGAAAAATTCTCAAACGAATACCCAAAGTTTCAAGCAAAAATTGCAAATTTTGTTTTATCTCAAAATTTCACTGCTCGCTGTGAAGAGTATGATGAGCTCTTTAATCAGATGTCTTCTATTGCGCCTGATGATATGCGTATCTATGCTCAAAAATCTCCTGCGTTTTTAGATGCCCGCAATAAAAGTCTCTCTATCATGGAGCAGATAGTAAGCATTCATAGAGACTTAAAGAGCCTATTTGAGTTGAACGAAGATGCTTTAGGATTAGCATACAATTACGATTTACAAGCCGTCGATAAAGATATAGCAGAGAAGCTCAAACACTCAGCACATTTGTTGCATCAATATGCAATAGTATCAGAAGCAGGAAGAAAAGCTATAGAGATAGCGGACAACCCATTCTTGGCACAAGCACTTTAAGGAGTCAATATGAAAAAATGTAATTCACTAATAGAAGTCAGACAAGAGATAGATAAGATTGATTCACAACTTGTTGAGTTGATTGCAGAGAGAAGTCATCTTGTACGTCAAGCAGCAAGCTTCAAAAACAGTATAGATGAAGTAAAAGCGCATGATAGACTCGATTTTATTGTTCAAAAAGTTCGTCACAAAGCTATTGAGCTTGGTGTTTCACCAAATATGATATCAGAGCTCTTTACAATTATGATTAATGATATGGTTGAGTTGGAGATTGCCGAGTTTAGAAACTCAGGTAAATTTTAAAAACGCAGTAAGTTCAAAAAGGCCTTAGCCTTTTTGAGTCTATTTGTATCTATAAGTGATACGACCTTTGTCAAGTGAGTATGGTGTTAGCTCAAGTTTTACTTTGTCACCTGGAAGTATTTTAATATAGTTCATACGCATCTTACCAGCGATATGACATAAAATAATATGTCCATTTTCTAACTCTACACGAAATGTTGCGTTTGGTAAAGCTTCAATAATCTTACCATCTACTTCGATAACATCTGATTTAGCCATTCTTAGTCCTTCAAATAACTCTTAAGCAAGAGATAAAATTTCAGCTTTACCGTTGATAACTGCAACAGTATGCTCATAATGTGAACCGCGTAAACCATCGGCACTAACAACATCCCACTTGTTTTCTAAAATAACAGGTTTGGAATTTTTTTGGCAAATCATTGGTTCAAGACAAAAAACCATTCCGTTTTTTATCTTTGGCCCTGATTTTGCATTTTGACCGTTGAGATAGTTTGGTATTTCAGGTTCTTCATGGGGTTTTTTGCCTATTCCGTGTCCACAAAAATTGTGAAGTGGAACAAAGCCACGTGATTTTATAAAGTTTTCCATGATTAATGAAAGCTCTTTAAATCGCATCCCATCTTTTATTTCACTAATCGCATGATAAAGAGTATCTTTAGCACATGCTATCAAAGCCTCATCTGCATCGCTTACCTTGCCAACAGCAACTGTAATCGCAGCATCGCCGAAATAACCCTCAAGCTCTGTACCAACATCATAACCTATGATATCGCCCTCTTGAAGTTTGTAGTCCGTTGGAATACCGTGAATGATAACTTGATTAAGTGAAGTACAAACACTGTTTGGGAAGCCGTAGAGACCCTTAAAAGAGGGCTTAGCACCATGAGATCGGATATAAGCCTCACCCATAGCATCAAGCTCTTTTAAAGAAGCCCCGACTTTTGTATTTGCACGAAGAAGTTCTAGTGTGCCACCAACAATTTTGTTAGCAGCCCTTAATTTTTCTATTTCGTCAGGTTTTCTAAGCGCAATGGCCATTTTTATAGACCAACCGCGCTTAGTGTTTCATATTTGCTCATGTAGATCTGAGCCTCTATTTTTCTCATCGTATCAAGTGCAACCTGCACTACGATAAGTACTGCTGTACCACCAAAGAAGAATGGTACTCCCATTCCTTTTATAATCATAAAAGGAAGAGTAGCGACAAGACCAAGATAAAGAGCACCTGTAAAGGTTAATCTACTAGCAGTTTCATTTAAGAACTCTCTTGTAGCATCACCAGTACGGATACCAGGAATAAATCCACCTTGGCGTTTGAGATTGTCTGAGATATCTTTTGCATTAAATGTGATCGATGCATAGAAAAACGCAAAGAAAACAACAAAAGCAAATGTCAAAAAGTTAAAGAAATAACTATTTGGGTTTAATAAGTCAGCAATTGCCTGAACGGTAGGGTTTGTACTACTTGATAAAACAGTCATAGGAAACATCAATATCGCAGATGCAAAGATAACTGGAATAACACCAGCTAAGTTTACTTTGATAGGGATGTAGTTCATTACTCTTTTATTTTGATTTTGCATCATAGTCTTCTTAGCATATGTAATAGGAATACGACGCTCACCAAGTTCAACATATATAATCACAGCAACAGTAGCAAATATTAAAGCAAGGATAGCAATAACAGTAATGAAACCCATAGCTCCAGTATTTACCATAGTAACAGTTTGTCCTATTGCAGAAGGAATTGCAGATACGATACCAGCGAAGATGATAAGTGAAATACCATTACCTATACCGCTTTGTGTAATCTGTTCACCTATCCACATAAGCAACATTGTTCCTGCTAACATTGAGATAGCAGCTAGGAGTATAAATGTATTATGATCAGCCAAGATAGCGCTATTGCCACTAGGTCCTGTTAAACTTTGAAGCCCAACACTTACGCCTATAGCCTGAATAATTGTTATAACAATAGTCGCATAACGAATTATCTGCATATATTTCACCATTCCATCACGCTCTTTTTTCATTTGACCTAGTGTAGGAAATGTTGCAGCTAAAAGCTCCATAATAATTGAGGCAGTGATATATGGCATGATGCCGAGGGAGATGATTGAAAGTCTCTCAACAGCATTTCCGCTGAACATATTGAATAGACCGAGTGCGTCTGATTGGTGTGAATCAAAAAATGAAGCTATAACAGCAGTATCTACGCCTGGAACTGGCACATAAGCCAGTAGGCGGTAGACGAATAAAAACCCTATTGTAATAAGTATCTTATTAACTAGATTTTTATTCACAATTATTTACCTGTAGTAATAACGTTTTCGTCTTTAATTTTCGATGCAAGATCTTTCGCAGATGCACCTACTAGTTTTATCATCTTCACTGATGCAGCAACTTTATGAACACCACGGATTGATTCCATAGTGATCTCAGCCAACTCAGCAACAGCTGTAATTCTTTCTACATTGACTACATATGGTTTGATGTTATTCACAGTAAAACCAATTTTTGGTAAACGCTTTGCAAGTGGTTGTTGTCCACCCTCAAAGTTTCTTTTTCTTTTGTAACCTGTACGAGATTTCTGACCTTTTTGACCACGAGCTGCAGTCTTACCAGTACCAGAACCTTGTCCGCGACCAACGCGTTTACGCGTAGCCGTTGAACCTTCTGCAGGTGTTAAATTTTCAATACCCATCATCTATCCTTTTATACGAGAAAGTGCTTCAACAGTAGCACGAACTAGAGTGTTTGGATTGTTTGAACCGATTGATTTTGTAAGTATATCTTGAATACCTGCAAGCTCAAGAACTGGACGAGCAGCTCCACCGGCGATAACCCCTGTACCCTCTGATGCTGGCTTCAATAAAATGCGGCTTGCATTGTATTTATGCTCAATATCGTGAGCTATTGTAGAACCTTTAATTTTAACAGTTGTTAAATTTTTGAAAGCACTATCAACAGCTTTTTTAATAGCATCCGGAACCTCTTTAGCTTTACCAACGCCATATCCAACAGTACCATTTTTGTTTCCAACTACTATAAGAGCAGTGAAACGAAAACGACGACCACCTTTAACAACTTTAGTAACACGACCAATATTAACTATTGATTCTTCAAATTCTTCTCTATTGATTTCCATCATAACCCCTAGAACTTAATTTCGTTTGCACGAAGTGCGTCACCAAACGCAGC
>JAQTZE010000007.1 GCA_028687935.1 Sulfurimonas sp. | reverse complement strand
TCAAACTTAGCCGCGCATCACACCCACTCAGCTGGCCAAATAATCGATGCGCAGGCCGGCCAAGTGTTGATGCGTCAGCTGGCCAAGTACAAATGCGCGGGGTGGCCAAATGGGATGCGCGCGTACACATATTACAATATCCATTCATAAATAAAGAGAGGAAAAGATGAAATTTGTGCCCCATACGCAAGCGGAGCTAAAAAGTTTCAATATAGTTGCAGGGACTTCCTATAAAATAAAGTATGTCAATAAAGATTATTATAACGGTGAGGAAACAATTGAGCAGGGAAGCGCCACTCCAATATTCAGTCATGGCAATATCTATTTTACGGTTGGTATGGATAAAATGGTGATGAAGGTAGCACCTATTGTGGATGAATATCTCACAAATAGAGCTACTAAGATGTATGAAAAAGCGATCAAATCTCAAAACAAATTATTTAGCAAGCTTTGCTCAAGTCAAAAAACAGTTGCTTGGATAATTGATAGATGGATTAATACTTTTGTCAATCTGACTTCAAATCCAGCCTATAAAGACTACATCGATATCTCAAAAATCAAAATTGCTTTTAATGATGAGATAAGTACTACGTATAGCAATATAGAAGATATTTTGGAGTTTGAAAAACTGCAAAAACTTCCAAAAGAGCAAATCATAAAAGCTTTGAAATTTATCTGGGATGATGGATATTTTGACAGTTCACTTGATAAAGATGATATTGAAGAACTTTGTAAAAAGTTTGATTTGAATATCAAAGATGTTTTTGGAACTGAAGATTTAGTGAAGCTAAATTTAAAAAAAGAACAAACTGAAAGCGGCCACTCTCAGCTTGTTTTTGTATTTTGATAACCTCGCAGGAGACCAAAATGGATGACATACTAACAAAAATAGAAGAAAAAATCAAAAAACAACAAAGGATTCCAGAGCTCATTGAAAAAATTGATTCAATTCTTTTAAACAAGTATCACTATCTGAGTGACAGTGATAAAGAAGCTTTGGAGAATGAGAGACTCAGATTAGAAAATAGTCTTATGCAAGTGAATTTAACACTAGAAGAGAAACATAAAAACTTTTTTTATACATACAATGATGTTCAATCAGCACCAAGAACAAAGTGGCTAATACAAAACCTCATACCGCAACGAAGCATTGGTGTGCTTATAGGACCAAGTGGTAGCGGTAAAACAACTTTGGTTTTACATTTATGCTCAATTATTTTAGATAGCTATAAATATGCTTATATCATCTATATCGATGGGGATATGAGTGTGAGTAAAATCAAAGAGCTTGGCATAGATAAGATGATGTACCGGTATGACAATAGATTTATGTATGCTGGAAAAAATGCAGATTATTTTTCAGAGGCATCACAAAATCTACTGCGAGATACAGTGATAGAGCAAAAAAATCATCCTGAGAGAACTTATTTTGTAATAGAGGATTCACTTACTTTAACTGCCAAAAAGAAACGAGGTTTTATCGATACAGAATATCTGTACAAGTATGAAAAAATGCTCCGTGATGTAGGCGGTGAATCACTTTTGATACACCATACAAACAAAGCTGGGGTATTTGCAGATAGCCAACAGATTGAAAATTATGCAGATTATACCTACATGATTGAGCGAAATGAATTTAACTCATGTATTTTGCTACATCCTCAAAAAGCAAGTCGTTATGATATCGCAGGAAGAGCATATCTCACAAGTAATAGAAAAATTGACAAAGAGGTTGATTATGATAGTTTCAATATCAGCCACAGAGAATCAAAATTTGTGATGTATGTACTTGATGCACTGGAAGATGGAGAGATGAATCAAAGTGAGGTTTTAGCATATCTTGAGAAAGTGAAGTTTTTTAGTGATTATAAAGTAGGTCAGAAAAAAGCTATCAAATGGCTTCAAATATGGGGAGATAAAGGCAAATGGATCTATGAACAAAGACCAAGTGAAAAAAATGCAATTTTCTATCGACTAGAGAGCGAAGCTGAAAAACTTGCCAAACTGCCAAAGTACGAACCAAGACCTGTGGAAGATCTAAAACTTTTTTAAATTATGAATATATACAAAGAATTGGAGGAAAAATATGTTTGAAGATCTTGAAAATACATTAAAAGACATCAGAAGTGAACTAAGCCTTTATAGACAACTTTTTGCATTAAGTATGACAACATTGAGCACAAAAAAGCAAGTTGCTAAATTTTTGGGTGTATCTACATCAACAGTATCAAAATATATTGAAGATGGTCGTTTTACAGAGGAGATACACTATTTTTATAACCATGATGGCAAGGAAGAGTTTATCCCAGAAGGAATTATAAAATTCAAGCAAGAGTTAAAGCATCGTAAATATGAGGTTAAAAAAGTAGAAAAAACTTTAAATCCAATTGCCTCAAAATTTTTAAATAATCGAAAGGTTGTTTCAAATGACTAAAAGTATCAAATATGTTTACGGTGAACTAAAATTTACTATCAAAGAACAATTTGGACATTGGTATTTGGATTTTTATTTGCCATCTGGAGAAAGGCAAAGAGGTACGACTAAGCTACGAGCAACTGCTGAAAATCTCAAAGTCATCAAACGACAAGTAATTCCTGATATTTACGAAGGATTAGGTAAAGAGCCTATAGGTATAGAAGAAGAAGCTAAAACTTGGACACTACAAGATTTTGCTGAAGAGTTTTTTGAGTTACAAAAAACACAAATCAGACCACACACTTTGGAGCGAAATATTATGCACTATAACAATCATATTGCACCATATTTTAGCAAAAGAGAACTTGGAAGCATTACACCTTTAGAGATAGAAAGATGGCAAAACCAACTTTTACAAAAGTACAAACACCTAACGGTTCAAAAGTTTCGATCTATTTTGTTTTCTATCTATGATAAAGCACTTCATAATGATCTTGTATTAAAAAATCCGCTAGAAAAAGTAACTGCACCAAAAGTGCAAAATAATGTCAAAATTGAAGAGATTAATCCATTCACCGAAAAAGAACTCAATCAAATTATAGAGCATGCCAATGGATACATGAAAAATTTTATAAAACTTATGGCTGCAACAGGTATGAGACCAGGGGAGATTATCGCTTTAAAATGGAGCGATATAGACTTTGAGAAAAGAAGCATAAAAGTAGAAAGAACGAGACTTCGAGCCAAAAAAGGAGAGGATATAGTTGATGGGCTAACAAAAACAATGTCAAGTAACCGTTTTGTTGATATGCTAAATGCAACTTATGATGCATTGATAGCACAATCTAAACTTACTAATGAGAGTGAATATATCTTTTTAAATCAATCAAACATGCCATTTTATAATCATGATATCATCGGTGTAAACTTTAGAAAAATCTTAAAGCAAAGCGGTGTAAAAGCCAGACCCCTGTATAATTTAAGACATACTTTTGCCTCTCAGATGATTAGCAAAGGTGCAGATATAACTTGGGTTTCTAAAATGCTTGGTCACAAAGATGTTTCAATCACACTCAAAATTTATACGAAATTTATTCAAGAAGATGATGAAACGAGATTGAAAAAAATTGCTCAAATGGACAAGTTTATGGTCAAGTTTGATAGTAGTGATAACAAAAATACCGATAAATAGGGGTTTAGAAGGTGCAAATACGAGTTTATTACGAGAAAGGAAACTTTTAGTAAAAACCCCTATAAAGCCCATAAATAAAGGGTTTTTTATTTTTATAACTCCTCAAAATTTACCCTTTAAGAAAATCTTTTTGTCACAAGAAATGACACATCAAATCTACTTTTTGACACTCAAATTTTGCATTTCTTCTTAGAGCTATCTTTGTCTATCTTTTTTATCATCTTGTTTGTATTCCCCATAAAATAGAGTTATCTTAGTTATCTGACTTATCTTATTGAATTTTGATAATAAAATCCAGAAAAACATATACTTTTTTCTAGAAAAATATTTTCTATAAATAGCCATTTTATCCCATAAAATAGGCTTCTATTTACTATTTATTTTTTAGAGGGGGTATTTGATTTTCCAAAATTATGAATACCTATAAAGATATTTATAAAAAGGAAGAAAACAATGAACGATATAAACCCAACTACAGGCTTACCGATGTTAGGTGGAGGACTTGATGCAGGTGGCACACCGTATGGAAATAGCTCAAATAGTTATGATGATGACGCTAGCGAATCAAGCTATGATGGTTTCAATAATATTGCTAACTACTGGAGCTGGAAAGTAGATGTTGTTTTAATGCTTATTGCAATTGGAGTCAATGTTTATTTTTGGATAAAATAACTGAATTTATCATTTAAGAAAAGCTATCCTATCAATTTATTTATTTCATTTAAGCTATAATAAATAACTATGGATAATCAAAAAAATCATTGGAAAGTAAAATATGGCAAAGCAAAAAAACACGGAAGAATCACTAGAAATTGCACTTTGGAAGAGTGCTGATAAACTTAGAAAAAACATCGATGCCGCAGAGTACAAACATGTTGTACTTGGACTTGTGTTTTTAAAATATATTTCTGATAGTTTTTTAGAACTTTACAACTCTTTACTCTCGCAAATTGATGATGGAGCAGATCCAGAAGATAAAGATGAGTACAAAGCAGAAAATATCTTCTTTGTACCTCCAACTGCTAGATGGAGCTACCTACAAGACAATGCAAAGCTGCCAAACATAGGAAAGCTTGTAGATGAGGCTATGGATGAAATTGAGAGAGAAAATCCATCTTTAAAAGGGGTTTTGCCAAAAGTATATGCAAGAGATAACTTAGACGCAAAAGCTCTTGGAGGACTCATAGACTTAATCGGAAATATAGCTTTAGGTGATGCAAAAGCAAGAAGTGCCGATGTGCTTGGACATGTGTTTGAGTATTTTTTAGGTGAGTTTGCACTTGCTGAGGGTAAACAAGGTGGACAGTTCTATACTCCAAAGAGTGTAGTGGAGCTTCTTGTAAAGATGCTAGAGCCTTACAAAGGAAGGGTTTTTGATCCGTGTTGTGGAAGCGGTGGGATGTTTGTACAAAGTGAAAAATTTGTAGTAGAACATCAAGGAAAAATCAACGACATCTCTATCTATGGTCAAGAGTCAAATCAAACTACATGGCGACTAGCAAAGATGAACTTAGCCATAAGAGGAATCGACTCTAGCCAAGTAAAATGGAACAATGAAGGTTCATTTTTAAACGATGCACATAAAGATTTAAAAGCAGACTTCATCATCGCAAATCCACCTTTCAATGTGAGTGATTGGAGTGGAGACCTTTTAAGAAATGATGGAAGATGGAAATATGGAACTCCACCAGAGGGTAATGCCAACTATGCTTGGATACAACACTTCCTTTACCACCTCGCACCTACTGGAACGGCTGGATTTGTCTTAGCAAAAGGAAGCCTTACATCTAACACAAGCGGTGAGGGAGATATAAGAAAAGCTCTCATTGAAGCTAACTTGGTTGATTGCGTCGTAAATCTCCCTGCAAAACTGTTTTTAAATACTCAAATCCCAGCATCATTATGGTTTATGAAACGAGGAAGAACAACACAAGATATACTTTTCATAGATGCCAGAAACTTAGGGCACTTGATAAATAGAAGAACAAAAGAGTTAAGTGATGATGATACAAACAAAATCGCCCAAACTTACCATGACTGGAAAATACAAAGTGCAAACTATGAGGATATAAAAGGGTATTGCAAAAGTGCAAAACTTCAAGAGGTGCGAGACTTAAACTATGTCTTAACTCCAGGGCGATATGTAGGACTTGAAGAGAGCGAAGATGAGTTTGATTTCAAAGAGAGATTTACCACACTTCAAAATGAACTTGTAGAGCAAATGAACGAAGAAAAAGCACTAAACGATAGAATACTTTCAAACCTAGCCAAAATAGATATGGAAGCTATCAAATGACTCTACAAGAGCTTATAAAAGAAGGTGAAAGCAAAACCCTAGAGTTTAAAGAGATATTGCCAAAAAACGACTCTATAGCCAAAACAGTAATCGCTTTTTCAAACACAAGCGGTGGAAAGCTTATAGTTGGTATAAATGACCAAAGAGAAGTAATAGGAATAGATGATAAAGAGATTTTCGAGCTTCAAGACCGTATAGCTTCAATCATCTCTGATAGTTGTCATCCAAATATTTTGCCTGAGATCTACACACTCAATATTCACGGCAAAATAGTTTTGGTTATAGAGGTTTCAAGGGGAAATCTACTTCCGTATTATCTAAAGCATCACGGAAAAGATGGCGGAGTATATGTTCGTCTAGGTGCTACAAATAGGCAGGCAAGTGTAGAGATGATACAAGAGCTTGAGAGACAAAGAGTGCATCAAAGCTTCGATGAGCAAATAGCTTGGGATACACAGCTTGACTCACTAGAGCTTAGCCCACTTCAAAATGCTTTTAACAAAATAGGCAAAACTCTTGACCATGCCAAACTACTAAGCCTAAAACTCATCAAACAAGAGCAAGGTACTTATCACCCGACACACGGACTACTTATACTTCTTGGGCTTTATGAGCATGTAGAGATAAAATGTGCAAGATTCAAGGGTACTTCCATGGCAGTTTTTCTTGACAAAAAAGAATACACGGGAGATCTGTTTACTCAGCTTGAAAATACAGAGCTTTTTATCAAAAACCATCTGCACCTAAAAGCTGAAATCTTAGGACTCCAAAGAACAGAGACCTACGAGATACCCATCCCAGCCATAAGAGAAGCTCTTGTAAACGCCATAGTACACAGAGATTACAGCAACTTCGGGCGAGATATAAAAGTAGGCATCTATGATGACATACTAAACATCGTATCACCTGGAGGCTTACCAAACGGTGTAACGATAGATGAAGTGCTTTTAGGTCGCTCAGAGATACGAAACAAAGTAGTAGCTAGGGTATTTAAAGAGCTTGGCTACATAGAGCAATGGGGAAGCGGGCTATCTCGTATGAATGAGCTATGCCGAGAAGCAAACATACAAGAACCAAAAACAAAAGAGTCGGGAGATTTTTTTGATATAGAATTTGTGCGACCACAAATCGAAAAAACAGAGGAAAAAGTATCAGATACAGACAATAATGAAGATACAGCGACCGATTACGACCGATTACGACCGATTGTGCCTGATTACGACCAATTACAAATAGAAGAGAAAAAGATTTTAAACTATATTCTTGATAATGGAAAAATCACAAAAAAAGATGCACTAAACCTCACAGGATATGGAGAAACAAAAACAAAAGAGATACTTGGTACCTTAGTAGATAAAAATATCATAGTAAGAGATGGGCAAGGTAGAAGTACATATTATAAGCTAATGGTAGATGTAAAATGAAAAAATCTTCTGTAGTGCTTTCGTCATTTTGCTTGAAAGATAGCTTAATAGATAGTCTAAAAACCTTATATTATGGGCTTTGTAGTTATAAGATTTCTGTATCGTTTGTGTCAAAGAGTGCAAAAAATAGTTCAAAGGCGGTGGGTAATGAGTAGTTGGAGAGAGTGTAAGTTAGGGGAATGTATAGAAGTAATTAATGGATATGCTTTTAAATCACAAAATTTTCTTGAAGAACAAATTGAAAACTCGTTGCCAGTTGTCAAAATTAAAAATGTAGCCAATGGGGATGTGAATCTAAAAGCTGTTCAATTTCATTTATTTGATAAAAGTTTAGAAAAATATCTAATACAAAAAAATGATGTTTTAATTGCTTTAACAGGTAATCATCCTCAAGCAATAACACAAGTTGTAGGAGAGGCTTCTAAATATAAACTTAATGATTTGGCATTTTTAAATCAAAGAGTTGCAAACATAAAAGCTAAAGAAAATATGTCTAATGATTTTCTTTACTATTTTTTGAAAGATGATGCTAGTCATGACTATTTAGCAAGTCAATCTTCAGGAAGTGCAAATCAAGCAAATATTTCTAAAAGTGATATTGAAAATATGCCAATTTCTCTCCCACCCCTTGAAGAACAAAAAGCAATAGCAGAGGTATTAAGTAGCCTTGATGACAAAATAGACCTTCTCCACCGCCAAAACCAAACACTAGAATCCCTCGCCCAAACTCTTTTTAGACAATGGTTTATCGAAGAAGCAAAAGAGGAGTGGGAAGAAAAACCGCTTAGTAAAATAGCAGATTTTTTAAATGGTTTGGCATGTCAGAAATTCCCACCACAAAATGATATTGAAAAATTGCCAGTACTAAAAATCAAAGATTTAAAAGATGGCATTAGTGAAAATTCAGACTATGCAACATCTGATGTAAAACCTGAATACATAGTAAATAATGGCGATGTAATATTTGCTTGGTCAGCTTCATTGATGGTGAAAATTTGGGATGGTGAGCAATGTGTTCTTAATCAACATCTTTTCAAAGTAACATCAAAAGATTTTCCTAAATGGTTTTATTATCATTGGTGCAAATATCATCTTGATAATTTTATAGCTATTTCATCAGCACATGCTACGACTATGGGGCATATCAAAAGAGGTGATTTGGATGAAGCTATGTGTGTTATCCCATCTAATGAAGAACTTGTAAAAATGGATGATGAGATTTCTCCTATATTTGAAAAAATAGAAACTAACTCAAGACAAATTAAAAGTTTAGAGAAAATGAGAGATACTCTTTTACCAAAGCTTTTAAGTGGAGAAATTAGGGTTAAAATATGAGTATTTTTAGTTCACAGTCGGTAATAACTGAACATATTTCTGAAGCTGATTTACGAGCATATTTTGTTGGTTTTGATTTTGGTAAATATCGATATGATGATTTAACTAAAGTCTTAATGAAAGCAGTTGTTGATTTTGCATTTGGTTTCCATGCGGGAATACTAGAAAAATATACAGATGAAATTCTAAAAGAAGCTGCACAATCAATTTACAATATAAAAGATTTTTCAGAAGTTAAATGGATATATGTTGATAATAATTCTTCTTTATCTGATGAAGATTTAAAAAATGAAAAAAAATATTTAAAACGTGGAGAATTTGGTGAACTTATTTTACATGTACTTCTTAGAGACTTTATAAATACAATCCCATTATTGTCTAAAATATATTTTAAAGATACTGATGGTGTAACTGTTCATGGTTTTGACAGCGTTCATATTGGAAAGAATGCCTTTGGCACTGGAGATAGTTTATATTTTGGAGAAACTAAATTTTATGCAAGAGCAAATGATAAAGCTGGCGAAGCTGGAGTAAAGGACTTGATTGATGATGTAAAAGAACATTTTAAGCGGGATTTTTTAAAGAGAGAGTTCTCTTTAATAGGCAAGAAAAAGTATGCTTATTTACCTCTCGATGACTATGAAGATAAAAATACAATTGAAAGCTATGAAAATTTTATAAAGCAAAAAAAATATTGGTACCAAAAGATTAGTGATGCTGAAAAAGGTACTATAACATTAGATAGTTTTTTAAATTCAGTTACCATTCCTTTATTGTGTACTTATGAATCTGCTCTATTAACAAAATATAATGATACTAATAATCCTGATTTTCTTCGAGAATATAATGAACAAATAAAAGATTTACAAACTATTTTTAAAAATAACTTAAAACTAATTGAAGTTGAATTAGGTGAACCAATTAGAACGAACTTAAACATTGTTCTTTTGCTATTTCCAATTCCTAATAAAAAAGAACTAGTAAAACTATTACATGAAAAATTATATCATAGAGCAAATTTGTAAATGATAGTTGAAATTATAAAACAAAAAATTCAAACAGAATTAAATATGTCTGTAATTGATAGTTTTGATATTGCAAGACAATCTTCCATATTTTTAAAAGACAAAGATTCCGCTAATAATGGAAGAAAAATAATTGTTCATATTTTAAATAATTGGGAGAAAATACCTATTGAAACACATGAAATGTGGACAGATTTAATTGAAGCAGCAGGTTTTTATCCGTACCTTGAAAAAGAAAAGAAAAATATAAAATTTTCAAATCTATCTGGTGAAATAAGAAAAGAACTTCATTTTGCTAATGAATTGATTAATGATAAAAAAATATATTTTCATGAAGAGCAAAAAATATTAAAAAATATTTTGAGAAGTGGAAAAAATTTAATTGTTAGTGCACCAACAAGTTTCGGAAAAAGTCTTTTAATTGAAGATATAGTTTCTAGCAATAAATATAAGAATATTGTTGTAATTCAACCAACTTTAGCATTATTGGATGAAACTAGAAAAAAACTAAAAAAATATAAAGAAAGTTATAATATTATTGTACGAACTTCTCAAAAAGCATTAACAAATAAGACTAATCTGTTTTTATTAACTGCAGAGAGAGTTCTAGAGTATAAAGAGTTTCCTCAAATTGATTTTTTAGTTATTGATGAATTTTATAAGCTAAGTACAGCTAGAGACGATGAAAGAGCAGATCATTTAAATAATGCTTTTTATTACCTATTGAAAAATTATAATCCTCAATTCTATTTACTTGGACCAAATATTGAAGGAATATCTATTGGTTTTGAAGAACAATTTAATGCTCTATTTTATAAAACTGATTACTCATTGATAGATAATAAAATTATCGATATTTATCCAGAACATCAAGATAAATTTTCACAACCTCGTAAATATAAAGAATATAAGGAAAATGTATTATTTAATCTACTGTATGAGCTAAAAGATGAACAAAGTATTATTTATTGTTCTTCACCAAATAGAGTGAGAGATTTGGCTTATAAATTTACTAAATATTTAGCAAGGATGGATTTTCAGAAAAACAACAATATTTCACTTATTGAATGGATTAAGTTATATGTTGATGAAAAATGGAATTTAATTAACTTTTTGGAATATCACATTGGAATCAACGATGGTGCTCTCCAAAAACATATAAACTCATCTATGATTAAGTATTTTAATGATGAAAAATTAAAATATTTATTTTGTACTTCAACAATTATTGAAGGAGTAAATACTAGTGCAAAAAATATTATTGTTTTTGACTCAACAAAAGGTGGAAAGCCTATAGATTTTTTTGATTATTCAAACATCAAAGGTAGATCTGGAAGGATGATGATTCATTATGTTGGAAAGATTTATAATTTTAAAGCACCTCCCGAGCAAGAAAGAATTATTATTGATATTCCATTCTTTGAACAAAGTGAAAATCCTAAGGAATTTTCTCCTGAAATAGAAATAGCAATAGATGAATCTGATATAAAAAATAAAAATCGAGAGCAATATAAAAAATTAAAGCAACTTCCATTTGCAGAAAAAGAAATTTTTAAAAAGAATGGTGTTTTAGTAAATGGCCAAATAAATATTTTAAATCAACTAAAATTTGATATTCATAAGAAAAGAAATTTAGTAGTATGGAATGGTTCTCCAAATTATGAACAACTTAAATATGTTTTAGAATTATGTTGGGATAATCTTCTAAAAGAAGGAGAAACAACATCTCCAATGACAAAAAAGAGAATTACTAAAGTTACATTTGACTATGGAATTAAAAAAAGTGTTAAGTACTTGATCGATTCAACTTATATTTTTTTTAAAGAAAAAGATAGATTTCCAAAATTAAATGACACTGATATATTAAATGAAGCTATTAGAGAATCTTTTCAAATACTAAGGCACTGGTTTCAATATAAAGTTCCAAAATGGCTTAGTGTAGTTCATGAATTACAATTATATGTGTGTAAGCAAAATAATATAACGCCAGGTAACTATACTTGGTATGCAAGTCAACTTGAAAATGATTTTATACAAGATAATTTAACAATATTATCAGAATATGGAATTCCTAAGTCTGCCATTGAAAAACTACAAAAAAATATTGATGATGGTTTAGATGAACAGTCTGTAATTAAAAAAACTATTGAGTATATGAATAAAAAAGGCAATGATTTATTGTTATATGAAATTGAAAAAATAAATGAATCTCTTTAAAATGATGTGTAGATTATGCAGAGAATATAAATATATGGAAAATGAAAATGCAGTTAATTTTTTATAAAAAACAAAGAGGCTTTAGAATTCCAGAAAGTTGCAGACTTTCAGTTTACTTGATACTAGATAACTGGAATGATTTTAGTTATCGTACATTATATCAAATAACACTTTTTGATGAAAATGGAATTAAACATGATTTGGGATATGTGAAAATTGCGAATTTTGGACAGACAACAGATGAAAGAATTGAATTAGAAGAAGAATTTGAACAGTTGGATGATAGATATTTTTCTTTAGGACAAAGTGATGAATATTATTCAATTATTCAGGATTTGAATCCACAATTAAAAGAATTGTTTTTGATAAAAATTAAAGATATTGTATTTGACCAAGAACTTCAATCAAGGGCATTACAAGAATCTGTAACACAAACATCGTTATTAAGGGATACAAGTTTGGTTACCTTAAATGGGCAGTATAGAAGAATTTTAGATGGTGGTGCAATATTAACACAGTATAATTTTTCTTATAGAACTATTCAAACAGCAACAGAGGCAGGTTATCAACTATCATTTAATGTAGAACCAGAATCTAATCCACCAACAAATGTACATGTGTTAATAGGTAGAAATGGTGTAGGAAAAACACATTTATTAAATAATATGGTTAAAAGTTTTATTAGTTCTCAAGATGCTCAAGGAGAATTTCAGCAGGTAGTTGATGTATTTGGAAATTCTGTAGAATTTTTTTCAAAAGTAATGTCTGTATCTTACAGTGCATTTGATCCATTTAAACCTTATAAGGAAAGAGAATATCCTAGTTATTCATATATAGGTTTGAAAAAAGAAGATGTAGAGACAATAAAAAATCATGATGAATTAGCACAGGAGTTTTTTAATAGTATAAATCATTGTTTTAGTGTTGGGAAAAAAGAAAAATGGCTAAATGCAGTAAGAAGTTTAGAGTCAGATCCTCTTTTCAATGAAATAAATATTACTCAATTAATAGAAAGTACTTTAAATGAACGAAGAACTAAACAATTGTATAAAAGATTAAGTTCAGGTCATTCCATTGTTTTACTTACAATAACAAGGTTGGTAGAAAAAATTGAAGAAAAGACGTTGGTATTATTAGATGAGCCTGAGGCTCATCTTCATCCTCCTCTTTTATCTGCATTTATTAGAGCTTTATCTGATTTATTGATAAATAGAAATGCTGTAGCAATCATAGCGACACATTCTCCCGTAATAGCTCAAGAAATACCTAAAAGTTGTATATGGAAACTTAGTAGATTTGGATTAGAAGCAAACGCAGAACGATTTGAAAGTGAAACTTTTGGTGAAACTATTGGAAAGTTGACTCGTGAAGTATTCGGTTTGGAGGTTAATGAATCTGGTTTTTATAAGTTGCTTAATGAAGATGTAGTAAGTGGAAAAAGTTATGAACAGATTATTCAAAAATATAATGATCAGTTAGGAATTGAAGCAAAGTTATTATTAAGAGCGTTATTAAATAATTCTGGAGAATCGTTGTAATGAAAGTGATTCCAAAACCAAACCTTTTACCAATTAAAACTTATGTAGCATGTTATTCTAGTTTTAACGATAGAGTTAAAAGAAATAATTTTAAATCAATTGCAAATTTCATAAATACTCAATCTGTAGGTTATGATGCAAATGCGAACATCGCTAATTTATATTTATTACCAGCTTCAACTCATATGACAGTATATGGTAGTATCCTAAAAGGTGATATGAAAACATTGTATGAAAATAATATGGTTAAAAATAAAAGAGGTAGAAAAATTTATAATAAACTATTATCTTTGGCTCCATTAGGCAGATGCCCATTTTGTGGTATTGGTCAAGTCTCAACACTAGATCATTATTTACCTAAAGCTGAATTCCCTGCATTTACAGTATTGCCTTACAATTTAGTAGCAAGTTGTAAAGATTGTAATACTGGAAAATTGGCAAGTTATGCAACTACACAAAATGCACAGACTCTACATCCTTATTACGATAATTTTACAACTGTACAATGGTTGTTTGCAAGAGTATTACAAACTTCTCCAGTATCAATAGAATTCTATATAAATTGCCCTGTAAGCTTGAGTTCAGTGGACAAAGATAGGATAGAGTCGCATTTTAATAACTATAAACTAGCTAGAAGATTTTCTATAGAGGCTGCAAATGCAATAGCAGATTTGAGGGAAGAGTTTATTTTATTCAATTCAACTACTGTACAAATACAACAAGAATTACATAAAAAATTTGTAAGTTTTGCAAGTAGGCATAAAAATTCTTGGGAAACTGCAATGTATCAAGCATTGTCACAAAATCAATGGTATTGTAATGGAGGATATTCACAATGACAAAAATTACAGAAAATGAAATAGAACTTTTTGCGATAGAGCTTTTTGAAAAGCTCGGTTACAACTACATCTATGCTCCAGAACTTGAGAGAAACCATGAAGAGGTATTGCTCAAAGGTAGACTTATAAATGCTGTAGAGAAAATCAATCCATCTTTACCACAGAGTGCTATAGAAGATGCTATTAAACAGATTGAGCGAATCAAATCAAGTGAACTCTTAAGCGACAATGAAACCTTTCACAAGCTTTTAGTAGAGGGTGTAAAAGTTGATGTGCAAAGAGATGGCATCACTCGTGGGGAGATAGTGCATCTAGTGGATTTTGAAGATATTAGTAATAATGATTTTGTAGTGGCAAATCAATTTACTATCATTGAAAACGGACATAACAAACGACCAGATATCATCATTTTTGTAAATGGCTTACCTTTGGTGGTGATTGAGCTAAAAAATGCAGTTGATGAAAATGCTACGATAAAATCAGCCCACAATCAAATCGGCACTTACAAATCGCTCATCCCATCGCTTTTTACTTACAATGCTTTTTGTGTGATAAGTGACGGTATAGAGGCAAAAGCTGGAACTATCTCAGCTGGACTTAGTCGTTATATGGCTTGGAAGACAAGCGATGGGGAAAGTGAAGCTTCAAGGCTCATTCCTCAGATAGAAACACTTATAAAAGGTATGTTAAATCCTCTTGTATTACTTGATTTGGTGCGAAGTTTTATAGTTTTTGAGAAATCAAAAAAAGAGGATAAAAACGGCATCGTAACTATTGAAACGGTTAAAAAATTAGCAGCGTATCACCAATACTACGCAGTAAATAAAGCAGTCCAAAGAACCTTAATCGCAAGTAGTGAGGGCGGAGATAAAAAAGGTGGTGTTGTTTGGCATACACAAGGAAGCGGAAAATCACTCTCAATGGTCTTTTATACAGGTAAAATAGTCCTAGCACTCAATAATCCTACCGTTCTTGTCATCACTGATAGAAATGATTTGGACGATCAGCTTTTTGATACCTTTGCAAGCTGTGGCAATCTGCTAAGACAAGAACCGATGCAAATAGAAGATAGAGAAGATTTAAAACAAAAGCTCAAAGTTGCAAGCGGTGGAGTGATATTTACGACTATTCAAAAGTTTCAGCCTGAGGAGGGAAATGTCTATGATATGCTCTCAGACAGAAGAAATATTGTAGTAATAGCCGATGAAGCACATCGTACACAGTATGGATTTAAACCTAAAACAGTAGATGACAAAGACGAAAATGGCAATGTCATAGGAAAAAAAGTAGTGTATGGTTTTGCAAAATATTTAAGAGATGCTTTACCAAATGCTACTTATCTAGGATTTACAGGAACACCAATTGAGAGTACAGATGTCAACACACCAGCAGTATTTGGGGAGTATGTAGATATTTATGATATTTCTCAAGCAGTGGAAGACGGTGCGACGGTAAAAATCTACTATGAAAGCCGACTTGCAAAAATCAACCTAAGTGATGAGGGAAAAGAATTAGTTAAAGAGCTTGACGATGATTTGTCTTATGAAGAGATGGATCAAACGCAAAAAGCCAAATCAAAATGGACAAAACTTGAAGCTCTCATTGGAAGCAAGAACAGAATAAAAGAGGTAGCCGCTGATATAGTAGCTCACTTTGAAAATCGTCAAGAGGTGTTTGACGGTAAAGGGATGATTGTCTCTATGAGTAGAAGAATCGCAGTAGAGCTTTATAATGAAATAATCGCTTTAAGACCAGCTTGGCATAGTGATGATTTGGATAAAGGCGTTATAAAAGTGATCATGACGGCAAGCAGTTCCGATGGAGCTCTTATGGCAAAACATCATACCTCTAAGCAACAGCGTCGTGATTTAGCAAATCGTATGAAAGATGTAAATGATGAGCTAAAACTTGTAATCGTAAGGGATATGTGGCTTACAGGATTTGATGCTCCATCTATGCATACACTTTACATAGATAAGCCCATGAAAGGACACAACCTTATGCAAGCGATTGCAAGGGTAAATAGGGTTTACAAAGATAAACCAGGTGGTCTTGTAGTTGATTATCTAGGGATTGCGAGTGACTTGAAAAAAGCTCTTTCTTTTTATAGTGATAGTGGAGGGAAAGGAGATCCTGCACTTGCTCAAGAGCAAGCAGTAGCGCTTATGCTTGAAAAGTTAGAAGTGGTTTCTCAAATGTATCATGGATTTGCCTATGAGCAATACTTTGAGCTTGATACAAGAGGAAAGCTATCTTTGATACTTGAAGCAGAAGAACATATTTTGGGGCTTGAAGATGGTAAAAAAAGATATATTGAGGAAGTAACGGCACTTTCACAGGCATTTGCTATTGCCATACCTCACGATCAGGCTATGGATGCAAAAGATGAAATCGCATTTTTCCAAGCAGTAAAAGCAAGACTTGTAAAATTTGAAAGTAAAGAAACGAGAAGTGATGAAGAGATAGAAACAACCATACGACAGGTAATCGACCAAGCTCTCGTAACAGAGCAAGTGATAGATATATTTGATGCAAGCGGTATTAAAAAGCCTGATATTTCAATACTTTCAGAAGAATTTTTACTTGAAGTAAAAAATATGAAGCATAAAAATATAGCTCTTGAAGTACTTAAAAAGCTTTTAAATGATGAGATAAAAACAAGATCAAAAACAAATCTAATACAAAGTAAGTCTTTGATGGAGATGCTTGAAAACTCTATCAAAAAATACCACAACAAAATTATTACAGCTGTTGAAGTGATAGATGAGCTTATTAATATAAGTAAAGACATAAAATCGATGGATAAAGAGCCAAAAGAGTTGGGACTTACTGATTTTGAGTATGCTTTTTACACAGCAGTTGCAAACAATGAAAGCGCAAAAGAGCTTATGAGTAAAGAGGTGTTGCGGGAACTTGCCGTGGTGCTTACTCAAAAAGTGCGAGAAAATGCAAGTATTGACTGGACAATAAAAGAGAGTGTACGAGCAAAACTAAAAATTGCAGTAAAAAGAGTGCTTAGACAATTTGGCTATCCACCAGATATGCAGGCTCTTGCTACAGAAACAGTACTAAAACAAGCCGAGATGATAGCGAATGATATAGTAGGATAAATTTTTTCAGCCCTCAAGAACTAGCAGAGTCGCTCCCGTCTTAGGGCTTGATATTCAAGAAAAATTTTACCAAAATTTAGCTCAAATATCACTGTTTTAGCAAAAAAATCACTTCAATCTTTTCTCTAAATATTCCAACATTTCAGCCTCTGTTACCATTTTGATAGGTTCTTTTTTATCAAGAACTCTTTCTTTTATGATTTTGGCAATTTCCAAAAATTCCTGAATTTCATCTTCTTTGGTTACTTTATTGCCAATCGAAACACCATAATCCTCAGGCTTAATATGAAAATATGATGCAATTTTTTGGTACATTAGCTCATTTACTTCACTTAAAATCCCTTCACTTTGCTCATCTATGATGTTATCTTTGATGTCATATGCAAATAGAAGGTTGTTTTCTTCATCTAGTTTGATAGCCGTTAAATACTCTTTGATAATCAGTGGTTGCATGTTTGTTTTTCCTTTGTAATGGTTTATTTTTTAGTGTCCAAGATAGTGCTCGGTTATACTTGCTCTATAGTGTTTCATCTCCCAGCTAACACCTTGTAAGGCTTGTTCATAAGTATAGCCATGATTTTGATACTCCCTTACACGATTTTGTGCAAAAGTCCATCTAAAACCATGTGAGCCATGATGAGGAGTGTTGAGCTTTTGGCAAGTTGTTTTAATATCATCAATGTACTCTTGGTAAGAGATTTTAAAATATGAAGTGTCATTTTGTAAAAAGAAGTTTTGCAAAGTTTCATAAGTTTTGATTGATACAAATACATCGCCAACTTTTCCACCTTTTTCTTTAGTCTCAAGTACTCCAATACTTTTGCTCGTTATCTCATCAATTTTTATAGCATTTAGTTGCTCCTCTTTGATAAGTGTCACTCCTTCACTTCGTGCACCACCTTCAAGCTGTATGGTTGCAGCTAGTTGGTGTTTTTGATTGGATAGATTTTCTATGATAAGATATGGATTATCATAAACCCTGTTATGATAGTTGTTTGCCACAAGTTTTAAATCTCTAGCATTGTTTAAAAGTTCTTGTCTTATTTTAAAATCATAGATAATTGGAAATTGATATTTCTCTTTTGAGTAGCGATTAAGTGCAATCTCTAGCTTTCCAAGAGCAGATGTGATTTTTTCTAAATACTGTTTAGAAGGATAGTATTCTATCTTATACTCAATATAGCTTTTGATATGCTCATCAGTTATAAGTTCACAGTTTTTTAGTTTAAAATGCTCTTTGATGTAGTTAAAAAAGTTATTCCAAACATTTCTATAACTCTCCATCGTTTTAAAAGATGATACACATCCATAATGCTCATGATTTGGATTTACTCTATCAGATTTTTTTGCACCTTCAAAGAATATGAGCTTTGTAAGTACTGCTGTTTGATAATATACACTTCCTCTCATTTTTGTTTTTTCCATTTATCTATAATTTTCCTGCCTCTATTTACAGGTATGTGTTGAGTCCTTCTACTTTTTTTCACTTTGAAAGCATCAAACAAAGATTAGATTTTTCATAGATCTAATAAAACTAAATTTAGGCATTTCTCCTACCACCAAGGTGGCTATACAGTTTTGAAAAGTATCTGAAAACTTTACATTTTGCTTCACAGTTTTTAAATAGTCTAGAAAAAAAAGATTCTGGCAAACTCCTCCACCTAGCTCAACTTTAGTCATTGTTTGAATCAATGCTTACTTTTGGTAAGGGTTATAAAAAAGAAAATTCTAACACCAAATTTGTCAAGTATAACCGTTAGTAGAAAAAAAGATTTGCGATAAGATTTTTTGCTCCCCGTTTCCTTGTTTTTTTAGATGGTAAGAAAAATACTTTATTTTAGGGGATTTTGAAGGGATAATTTACAAAAAGAGGAGAGCTTGATTTTACACCTTTTTTTACAAAGCTTTACAAAAGAATTGACAGCCATTTATAGTAAAGCTTTGTATTTTTCTGATAAAATTTATCATAATAGTAAGGAATTTTCAAATGAAACCATTTATGCATAGTCTTATTTTCTCATTTATATTTATAATCTCCACCACGACAACTCTTTTTGCAAATGAGCTCAGTCAAAAGATAGAAGAGGTTTTTAGCAAAGCAGATACTAACGCAACCTTTGTGCTTTATGATATGCAAAAAGAGAAGCTAATCATCCATGATCAAGCAAGAGCACAAAGAAGATATACACCTGCATCGACTTTTAAAATCGCAAATTCACTCATAGGATTAGAGACAAAAGCAGTCAAAAGTGTAGATGAACATCTCCCTTATCTTGGACCAAAAAATCCATTTATTGCAAGCTGGAAAGAAGATATGGGACTACGAAAAGCAATAGCGATTTCAAATGTACCAATTTATCAAGAGCTCGCTAGAAGAATCGGCTTAGAAAGAATGAAACATTATTTAAAAATTTTTGAGTATGGAAACGCTGATACTGGAGAGGTAGTAGATCGTTTTTGGCTCGATGGTCCGCTTAAAATTAGTGCTCTTGAGCAGGTGGAGTTTTTGAAAAAATTAGTCGGGGAACAACTTCCTATCTCCAAAGAGACTCAAAGAGATGTAAAACAGATTTTACTGCTTGAAAGTGCTGATGATTATAAACTCTATGCAAAAACTGGTTGGCAAAATGCCCCGGATAGTGGAATAGGTTGGTTTGTAGGATGGGTTGAAAATGCTGAGGGCAGTTATATTTTTGCTTTAAATATCGATATGAAAGGTGCAAATGATGCCCCAAAACGAATAAGCTTAACTAAAGATTGCTTATTCGCATTAGGATTGTTGAAAGATTTATAGACTTTTAGATTTTTCATTTCGCTTTATAGTATTGCTAATATTTTTTTCCATAGCTGCGTTAAAAATTATTTCCGCAAATTCTTTATAAAGCTTTTTAATACGCTTTGGTGCTTGCTCTTTTTTGAATGCTTCTTTTACTTCACTTTGTACCATAGCTTTAATTGCAGGTAATGGATAAAATGCTCTTAAGCAACGCATTGCACTATAGAATATTGTTTTAGAAGATGACTTTGGATTGCTATTTGCAAAATAAATTATCACATACTCTTTTTCATTTTTTGTGAATTCCTCACCAGTTTTCTCTTTGAACATATTTTTAAATTTATCGAATAAAAATGCCATTTATTGCTCCTTTTGTTTATTGTGTTTGTTTTGTCGTTTGATAATATTTTTTAGTTTTGTAATTTCATCTTCTAAAGATTGTCTCACATAATGAGTTGACTTTATCTCTGTATGAAACTTTGAGAGGCTATTATCTATAAGTTTGAAACTATCTTGAATATCTTTTTGCTCCTTTGCATTTTCACTAGCCATTTTCAAGAGATATTTTTTATACTCAGCAAATTGCTCCTCAATCTCATCAACATTTTGAGCTAATTGGGTTTGAAACTCTAATGAGTAGTTCATAAGAAGCTTTTGAATACCAAGAGCAAATCTATCTTGTAGAAAGTAAAATATTCCAGCTCCAGCAATCACTCCACTAAAAAATACAACTATTTGCATCATTATAAAGGTTGTTTCGTTATACATTTTTCTCATCCTTTTTTATGATGTGCTCGTTTATGTATTGGGATAGATAAGTATGTGAGATAGTTTTTTTATATTTACTTTGTAAATGTTGTTTTATATCTCTTAAGCTATACCCATCATCATGCAGTCCTAAAATAACAGAATGCATCGATAAAAGCATTTGAAGCTTTTGTTTTGGTTTCTCTTTTTTAAGCTTTATTCGCTCTATTTTAGCGATACCTCCAAGCTCACTTAAAGTCTGAGATTTATTCTTTGATTTTAAAAGCTGCTCTTTGTCGTAAAAGTGCCTAATAGCAAGTAAATATGAAGCCAAAGATAAAAGCTTTTTATCAATTCCCTCATTTTTAAGTTTAAAAAACTGATTTTTTTGCTCATCAAATATCAGTATTTGAAATTCGATGTTTTGTTTATTGAACCAGTTTATAAGTGTTTTTCTCTGCTCTTTGGAGAGCTTAGTGTGAAACTCTAAACTTGAGAGAGTTCCACTGTCAACAATGTTGTTTTTTTGTTCCATATTCACCTCGTTTGATTTTATTTACAAGGTATTCATAATTTTGGTAAATCTGAAATTATGAATATGGGTAAAGATTCAATATAGGAGCAACAAATGGCAGCAAAAAGTAGAATGGAAAAGTATAGAAGAGAAATCAGAGAGTTAATTGATTGCGGAGCTTCAATAACATCAACATGGAAAATTATTAACTCGAAAATAAATTCCGGTACAAAAATTAGCTATACAGCTTTTTATCATTTTGTAAAGAAAAATATTAACTAAGAGTTATTTTTCAAATGGAGGAAATAGAGTTTTAACATCAATTTTACGATGTGCTAACACTATCATTGGAGTCATTTTTGATTCCAATTTTTTAATGGTTTCCTCAGGATGAGTAATCAACAGTTTACACTCCTTCTCGGTAAAGTTCAATTCAATATTTGCTTCAAATTCTTGTTTGATTTTATTCGTGAATGCTGGATTGTTTTTAATCGTAAAAACTTTATATCTACTTACAAGATCAACAATATACTTTTTATAAGATTCAATATTTTCTAATTCAGCCTTATTTTCAGCAATATATCTGAAAATATAGTATAAAAATAAAAATGGTCTTACTGGAATATGTCCTTCGAGTTTCAAAGCTTTGAGTAATTTTTCAACTGTTGAGCTTTCTTCTTTATTGTGAATAAATTTATCAAGTACTTTGTTAATCAGAATACTGTTTAATTCAAGATTTAATTCATCTTGAGACAAAAGTAAATTTAAATCTTTCAATACTTCATGGTTTTCTTGAGTCAAATTATTGTCTTCAAAAGTTAAAAATTTTGGCTCTAAGCCTAAAAAAAGATAACTTGGATTTGCAGCAAAAACATCAATATATTTTTGAATTACTGCACTTGTAGGATTCATTTTATCTGTTTCATATCGGGCAATTGTAACTTGTGTTAATTCTAGTTTCTCAGCAAATTCTTTTTGTGATAAGCCAGTCTGCTCTCTAAATTCTTTTAAATACATATTCTTTCCTAAATAAACAATATTCAATCAATTTCTAATAATATCTTAAAGTATATAAGTGATAGCTTAAGGTATATTTAAATTTATAGATGATAAAGTTTCAAATACTAATAATATCGTAAACGATATAGAAAGGAGAAAAAATGCACTCAAAACAGATAGCCGTCGAATATCTTGCACCAAAGATTAGCAATCCTGCAATGATATTCAAAGATATAAATATTTTTAAATCAATTCTACCTTGGGCAAAAGATAGTGCCAAAGAGTTTTTTGAAACACAAACATCTAAAATGTTTTTAACTTCATATGTTGATGATGTAGCACCTATTGTGGATGAATATCTTACAAATAGAGCTACAAAGATGTATGAAAAAGCGATTAAATCTCAAAACAAACTCTTTAGCAATCTATGTTCAAGTCAAAAAACCGTTGCTTGGATTATTGATAGATGGATAAACACTTTTATCAATCTTACTTCAAATCCAGCTTATAAAGAGTACATAGATATCTCAAAAATCAAAATCGCTTTTAATGATGAGATTAGCACTACTTATAGCAACATAGAAGATGTTTTGGAGTTTGAAAAACTACAAAAGCATCCAAAAAAGCAAATTATAAAAGCTTTGAAATTTATCTGGGAAGATGGATATTTTGATAATTCGCTTGATAAAGAGGACATTGAAGAGCTTTGTAAAAAGTTTGATTTGAGTATCAAAGATGTTTTTGGGACTAATGATTTAGTAAAGCTAAATTTGAAAAAAGAACAAACTGAAAGCGGCCACTCTCAGCTTGTTTTTGTATTTGAATCCGAAGTTGCATAAGGAAACAAACAGATGAATTATACCCAAGACAATGATTATAGTTTCTTACTTGCAATAGAGCAAGGGCTTTTAAGCTCTATGATGCAATTCGCAAGTGCTGAAAATATCGGGAAAGTTGTAAAAATTTTAGATGAAAAAGATTTTATACATAAACAAAATGGAGCTATTTTTAAAGCGATTATCAAATTGTTTAATGATGATAAACCTATTGATGAGAATTTTATTTTATTGCAGAATAAAGAAATCACAGAACAGGCGGTTATTGAGGTATTAGCAAAAAGTCCAATAGCAAATATCGTTGATATGGCACAAATAGTGAAACATCATAGTTTAGATAGACAAATGTTAATCACAGCTGCGAAAATCAAGGAGGGAGATTTTACCCTTATTGGACATTTACAGTCTTTAAAAGAGGAACAAGATGTAAATGGAGAGATAAGAGATTTAAAGGCATTTGATGAAAAATTTGAAGCCTATATCAGTTCTTTAGATTTGGATGTTGAGAGAATTAAGAACAAAAAAGTTGAGTATCTTTATGATAATTTCATAGTTAAAAATGATATCGTTATGATAGTTGCACGTCCTGGCACTGGTAAATCATTGTTATCAGTTGCTTTATGTAATATGTTTTTAAGTGAAGAGAAAATAAAACGAGTTTTTTATCTTGATGGCGACAACTCAGAACTTACAATAAAAACAAGAAATATTCATCTTTTAAAAGAAAAATTTGGCAATAGACTTAATTATTTTGTAGAGCTTACGCAAACAAAACTTACTGAAATTATTAATGAATTGATGAAAAAAGATTTAACTGATTGTTTGATTGTTTTTGACTCAATTAAAAATTTCATTGTAGGTGATAGGAATAGCCATAAGGATGTAACAAAACTTATGAAAATGCTAAAAAAACTAAGAAAAAATGGTGCTACGATTATCTTTTTGCATCACCAAAACAAACTTCAAAAAGAGTTTAACTCAGAATTTGCAGGCAGTAGTGCATTTGCTGAAGATGTTGCTTTAGCATTCGAGCTTAGAAAAAATGAAGATAAGCAGACCTATATCCTCATCCCCATAAAAGATAGAAATAACACATCAGACTACATAGCCTTTAAATACAATCAAGACAATACACTTACAAAAGTTGATGTGGATTATGCAATGGAGACAAATGAAGATTTGGAAATCAAAGAAGAGATCATAAGGTTTATTGCTTCATGCAATGAAAAACCAAAATACAGTGATATTTTAAGCACTCTAATTGATGCTGGTTACAACAAAGATAAAGCCAATAAAATCATTCAAAGTGGTAAAGATAAATACTGGAAAGCTACAAGAATTCCACGACAAAACAATAAATTGGTCTTTGAGCTACTAGATAACCCAGATAGCCAAGATAACTCCATAAATAGGGGTTTGTAATGAATGAGATTTATAAGATAGCTTACGATAACTCAAAAAATATGAATGTATTGTAGGAATAGGAGGAAGATTATGTATGACGGACAAAAATTAGATTTATTACTTGAAAAATTTGAAGATATACAAGATACTTTACAGATGTTTATGCCAAATCTACAGCTCAAGCGAAATGTTTTGACATTTTTAGATATTACAGAGCCTACACTCAACCACTACATCAGAAATGGCGTTTTGGAAGATGGGTTACATTATGAAAAGGTTGGTAAAAATAAACTTCGATTTATTCCTGAAGCAATTATTGCATTTAAAAAATCAGGTATCAAAAGACAAGTGGAGATGAAAAAACCTATCAAAGTTGAGATAGAAGAAAAACCGGTGATTTTGTCAAATCCAAATGCAAAAAAGATGTTTGAGAAAATGAAGAGGGCAGGATGATGAAAAAGCAAAAATCAGTCAAATATATCTATCAAGATGTTAGATTTAGGATTATTGAGCGAAGTGGTCATTGGAATTTGGATTTTTTCATCGATAATAAAAGACAACGAAGAAGTACTTCGTTAAAAGCAAATAGTGATAATTTACTTATCATTAAAAAAGAGATTATTCCAGAGCTAATGCTTGGACTTACAGGTGCAAATATTGCTTTAGAAGAGGAGTTTGATGATCCAAAAGATATGACAGTTGAAGAGTTTGGAATAAAAAGCATAAATGCTAATAAACCAAATATTAAACCTCATGTTTATGAGCGAAAAATGGCAGCTTTTAAAAACTATGTGGTTCCATATTTTGGTAAAACAAAAATTAGTGCTATAAAACCGATGGATATACAAGATTGGCAAAATAGATTACTTACAACTCTCACACCATCAAGTGCTCAAAAGTATCGTTCAATCTTTTACAACATTTTGCAAGATGCTTTTATCAATGAAATAATCGTTAAAAATCCTATGCAATTAGTAAAAGCACCAAAACAAAAATCAAAGCAAAACTCTTTATTTGATGAAGAAGAGGATGTGATGCCTTTTAACAATGCAGAGATTAAGCTTATTTTAGAAGATAATCAACTTTTTGAACACAATAAAAACTTCTATAAACTGATGCTTTTTACAGGAATGAGACCAGGTGAAGCAGTTGCTCTTAGATGGCAAGATATACTCTTTGATAAAAAGCAAATCAAAATAATGCAAACAAGAGTTGCTGGAAAAGATGGCACACCAAAAACGATGTCATCTATGCGATATGTGGATATCTTGCCTCAAACTTTAGAAGTGTTACTAAGTCAACAAAAGCTCACTGGAGATAAAGAGTATCTATTTTATACAAGAAGTGGCAAAAGATATTTTTCACACGATACCCTTGCTGCTTCATTTAAAAGATTGCTCACTCGAAACAATATCAAAGAGAGAGTTCTGTATAATCTTAGACATACATTTGCTTCACAGATGATAAGTCAAGGTGTTGATATAGTTTGGGTATCAAAAACTTTAGGTCATAAAGATGTCTCAATTACACTTTCAACATACACAAAGTTTATCCAAGAAGATGAAGCAACAAGGTTTCAGAAATTAGAGAAATTTGGCACAATTTTTGACACATTGGCTAATTCTTAGCCATCAAAGTGCTTTAATATAGGGGTTTATAGAGTGCAAATACGAGTTTATTACGAAGATACAGATACAGGTGGGGTAGTGTATCATTCTGTCTATCTCAATTTTTGTGAAAGAGCGCGGAGTGAGGCTTTTTTTAGTCGGGATTTAAGTCCTGTTTTAGAAAATGGGCATTTTGTGGCAAAAAAGATTGAAGCGGAGTATATGGCAAGTGCCAAACTTGGTGATATGCTTGAGATAACAACGGATTTACTGGAGATGCGAGCGGCTTCTTTTAGACTCAAGCAGAGTATTTACAAAGGAGAGAAAAAGATTTTTGAACTTTTTATTACGCTTGCGCATATCTCTTTTGAAGGCAAAGCTCAAAAGATAGATATGAAAACGAAAGAGCTTCTTTTAGGACTTTTTGAATAATCTTAGAGTTGACTATCCATAGGTACAAATTTCGAAACAGAAGGTCTAAGGAGCTCTATTTGGTAGATGAGTTGGTTGCCTACCATCGGTAAGTTATACTCTCTATCTTCATTTGTCATACGGTTAAAAAAGTAGTCAATTCCTACGGTAGTTGTGTAGTTGATCCAGTCATAAACGATATCATTACTTAAAATCGAGTTTGTCTCTATCAGAACATTGGTATTACCGATAATCGAATTTGCAACTAGCATCTTTTTTCTGTCATGAATCTGTGTCATAGAGAGCAGAAGCGGATCGTAGTTGATCTGTGTTGAGAGGATATTTTTGTATTTTACGTCATAGAGGGTGATCTGTGACATAATCATCCCTGTTTTTACAATTGGTGTATTGATAAAGATAGAACCGTTTGCGATTTTGTAATTTTTATCAAGATAGTTTTTGAGATTTGTTGTTCTCGCAGGTACGGAGTATTTGACACTTCTTCCTCCGCTAAAGGCACTCTCTTCATAATTTGCTAGTTTTGTACTAATAAGCGAGTCATCATAAAATATAGCCAAAGGTGAGGCAGCTTCTTGCAAGAGTTTATTTGTCTGTTCTTTGTAGTCAATACCGCCATAATAGATATATGAAGATGCACTTTTTGCATCTTTTTTGTTTACTGTGGGGATGTAGACATAGATATCAGGGTTAATGGCTGCGATACTATCTGCACCGTTTTGCGTAAGAGGCGCTACGACAAAAGTGAATCCGTCATCTTCTATCTTGTTGAGCGCTCTTTTGAGATCATCTTCACTTTCGCTCTCGACCTTATAACTTTTAAGCTCAAAAGGCTGCGTTTTAGTCATGAGATAAGCAAAGGCTGCGTTTGTCGTAGATGATGCATATTTTCCTATTTTTTTATAAGGAAGAAGCAGTGCTATACGAACTTTTTCATTACTTATCTGTTGTGATCCCACATTTAAGGTAGCCATATTCATCACACGCATCTCATCGAGTTTTTCATCTGAAAGTTTACTCTGTGCATGAGCAAGAAATGAGAAGATCATTCCTTTATCCAAATAAGCTTGCATACAATCTTCATCACACTCGTATGGGTCAGTATTTTGGATATATGTTTTTGGTAGAGGAATACTAGATATCAGAGAACTTTTTGCGTCAAGCAATAGAGGTAGTAGGGCGATTAGTAGTAGTTTTTTCATAGGAAGCTCTTTATGGTTTTTAAGTCGTTTAAGGTCACTTTTTTTAGTTCTGGATTTCTAAGTAAATGCTGCGGGTGATAGATTGGGATAAGTTTGGCACCCATAAAATCTATCACATGTCCACGCACGCTCTCAAAATTCTCTTCATCAGAGTTGAGTTTTGCATAGGCTTCATTACCTAAAGTCACAATAACTTTTGGCTTGATGAAATCGATTTGTGAAAAAATATAATTTTTACAAGAGTTCCATTCTGACGAAGAGGGAACATTGGATTTAAGTGGTTTGCATTTGATGGCATGCGTTATGAAAACATCCTCTAAACGCAGCAAAAGTACATTTTCAATCATATTTTTTAAGGTCTCTCCAGATCTGCCTGCATAATGATTGTTCTGCTCATCCTGCGTTTGAGAGACAGAAAAATCGATAAACATTACATCTGCGTTTTGATTTCCAAAACCGCTCATACTTTGTGTGCGTGCTTTGCTTAGGTCACAGAGATGGCAGGTGCTGATATTTGAATTGAGTTCTCTGAGACTCTTTGGAATATCAAAAGTTGTCTTTTCATTTATATTGAAATGATCCACATACTCAAACCCAAGCGCCTTAAGACGATAAAGATTTTGCAAGAGAATAAGGTTTTGAAATGATTTCAACAGCGATGCCTTTAATCAAGAAAATATCTGAGAGTATATTTAAAGTGTGGTTGTTTTCGGCTTAAAGTGTTCTAATATAGATGCAAGAGAATAAAGAAAATAGCAGCTCTATAAATCTATTTTCTTGCAATTTTTGGCTTTATAAACTAAAACTCTTGCGTGATTTCAAGCAAGAGCTTAAAATCATTTTCAAAAGTCTCTAGGGAGCCATCTACGCTTTGATTTTGATAGAGTGTAAATAAATCTATACTATTTTCCTTATGAAAAAGATAAATATTTGTCCCATCTTCCATAATATAATTGATATTCATTTTTTGAGCTATAGCATTGATACTCTCATTTTGTTGAGCATAGTTTTGTAATTCTTTATCAAAATGTTCAAATAGTTCTTGAGTGAAATTATCATTATCATAGGTAACATCATTACTTTTTCTAAAATAATATGTATAAAAAAGTTCTAAAATAATATTATGCTTTTTCAAAGCACGATTTGCCTCAGTAGATATGGATGCAGAAGTGTTGTCTACTCTAAAAAATGTAGGTTCAGAAACCTTTGAGTCTGGATTGTATTTCTCTTTTGGGAGGATGATTACCAAACCATTAAAGAGGCTCTCTTGCTGGGTACGTTTCCATCTTCCCTTGCCTTTGCTGTCAATTTTATATCTCTTTTCTATTATATCGAGTGTACATTCTGTGACATAGATATTTTTCTCTGGAAAATAAAATGTATCATCAATATTATTTTGGGAAAAATACTTTAGGTCAGTACTTGCAAGGTTTCGCTCTACCTGATGTAAAAAATCATTGTTAGTAAATATAAAATTATTGAGTACTGGGAATGATTTATCTTTTATAATCTCTATATTGGCATTATATTTTTCAAGTAAATGATCAAATAAAAGCACTTTGAATTTTTGAACCACTGAATACGAATATTTTGCATAGGGCAAAAGTATAAATATACTTATCACGACAACTTGTTCTATATAGGTCTCTATACGTTCATCAAGTGGGACATGAGAGAGAAAGCCAAGAAAAGAAAATACAGTAGCAAAGAGTGAAATGCCCCAATAAACGCCACCATGAATGATAAGCAGTGCAGCCAATACAAGAAGTGATACAGCCAGAATAACTTTTCCGTTGAAATTTGCTAGCTTGAAATATCTCATTGATGTGATTTGAGAAACTTTTGTATTAAATGATTTGTATAGAACAAATATATATAAGACTATGAGAGAATCGATTATTACTATACCCATCTATGCTCTTTTTACCCTCATAAATGAGGGTGATATGTTTGAAATGTACGCCATTATATCAAAATTAAAAATCCTTGTTTCAATCTGGCTGACTATGGTAATCTTCCTTCCCAAGGCAACAGATAAAATATGGTTTATAAAAAAAATGTGATAGAATAAAGCAATTATTGTTTTAAGGTTAATCGTATGGTGAAAAAGGATGTTTTTATGGTTAAAAGTTTTTCTCTCACTTCTTCAAGTGAAGTTCCTGATGTTATAGCTCAAATTGAGGAGCTGTATGAGGAGCGGATACTTGTCCACATATCTTCGTTTTTACACAACACAGTCTTGGTTCAGAACCTTAAAACGCAGCTTATGAAGTCTCTTCCAAAAGCTAAAATAGTTTTACTCCACCACGATGACAAACTTATAACTGCATTAGAACTCTTTGTAGTAGAAACAGAACACGATGCGCAAGAGATGAGTGATGCAATAGTACATAAACTTTATCTCCAAAATAAAAATCAAAACGCAACGCTTGAAGAATATAGAGACAAACTTTTTAACAGATATTTTACGGATCACCTTACAAACCTCCCAAATATGTACAAACTCAGAAAAGATTTGGATGAGTATGATGATTTTAGTCTCATTATTATCAACATAGATAACTTCAGAACTATCAATAACTTTTATGGTTTTATCGTCGGAGATTATGTCATCGAAGCATGTGGTAAATATCTCAATGAAGTGATAACACAAGAGAATATCTATAGACTCACAGGCGATGAATTCGCTGTTGTACTCAATCATAGTCTCGGATTTTATGAACTCAAAGAGCATCTCTCAGAACTGTATAAAAAAATACAAGATATCAAAATTGTCTATCAAGGGACAGATATTTATCTAGATTTGACGATGGCTTCATGTGTCAATAGTCAAATAAACAATATATTTTCAAAAGTATCTATGGCTTTAAAATATGCAAAACAGATCGGTGCTCCTTTTTGGATTTATGAAAACAGAATGAATTTTGAACTCGAATATGAACGTAATCTTTATCTCTCAGGAATCGTACGAGATGCTGTGCATAAATCGAAAATTTTCCCTTATTTCCAAGCGATAATGGATACTAAAACGCAGAAGATTGTCAAATATGAATGCTTGGCAAGACTGCTTGATGCAAACGAAAAAATTCTCTCTCCTTTACTCTTTATACCTGTGGCAAAAAATATTAAAGTTTACAGTACGGTCACAAGAATAATCATCGATAAATCTTTTGAGATGTTTGAAGAGAATAATTTTGAGTTTAGTATCAACCTCTCTATCGATGATATTATGAATGAAGAGATCTATTATTATATTATGGAGAAGTTAAAAACATCTTCTGCATCATCACGTGTGACTTTTGAGATTTTAGAATCAGAAGCTATACAAGATTTCCAAAAAGTTACGCGTTTTATTAGTGAAGTGAGACGTTTTGGAGCCAAAATAGCGATAGATGATTTTGGAAACGGCTATTCAAATTTCTCTTACCTTACAAAGATGAACCCAGACTATATTAAAATAGATGGAGCGATCATAAGAGATATCGATGTAGATAATACTGCTTACATTGTAGTGGAGACTATTGTTGAATTTGCCAAAAAATTAGGTATAAAAACGGTAGCAGAGTATGTCCATTCAAGTATGGTAATGGATAAGGTGAGAGAATTAGGGATTGATTATTCACAAGGTTACTATATTGATGAACCTTCGATTTATTTAAAGAAGAAATAGAGTAAGTATTAAAAGTTATAAAACCCCATTGGAGGGTTTTATAATGATAAAAATTAACCTTCTACAGTTACTTCAACAGGAGTACCTTCCCAAACACCGTGTTTAGTACAGTAACCATGAGCGATAAGAGTAAGTTTTTTACCAGTTGGTATGATAGTAAAAGTTGTAGTGTTGTGTGCTTTAACATTTCCAAGAGTTCCAGGAACATAAGTAGCTTGTGCTAACTTAGTCTCACCGTTGAAAAGAGTTACTGATTCGATATAGTGATCAAAATCATCTGGATGCGTATATTCGTTACCCATTTTTACAGTTACTTCAAATGGCTCACCAGCTTTTGCAGTCTCTGCACAGTGAATAAATGGAGAGTGACGGTCAATTAAGTCTTTTTTAGCTTCTCTTTCTACAGTGTCGATATCAACATATTTGTTAATCTTTGGCATATGGATTCCTTTTGGTTTATTTAATTTGCAGCATTGTAACTCGTAAAACTTTTAGATTAACATAAACAAGAGTATATTTGTCTTATTTAAGTTTTTTTTTATTTTAAACGATATTGAGTTTATAGCCAGAGGAGCGGATATTCTCAAGCGTCTCCTCGGGGAGTTTTTTACGTAAGCCTTTGACAAGTGTCTTAAGCGCTGAGTGCTTATCGTTAATATCATCAGGCCAAATTGTATAGCAAATATTGTCATAAGAGATTGTTTGGTTTGGTCTGAGTGCAAGGAGTGAGAAAAATTCTGTCTCATTTTTTGTCAAAGAGACAAGCTCATTCTCGCAAAAAAGTTCTCTTGAATTACAATCCCAACGATACCCATCATGGAAGTTAAGCAATTGTCTTGAATAACTATTAAATTTTGTAAGCTCTTCTGTGGCTAACATGAGCGCACCATGTAAGGTCTCTCTATCCACAGGCTTGATAAGATATTTTGTCAATCGTAGTTCTATAGAATCCAGTAAATATTTGGTATCTGAGTGAGCAGTGAGCATGATGGCTTTTGTATTGTGGTCGTTTACTCTAATCATTCTCAAAAGTTCCAAACCACTCATAAGCGGTAAATGGATATCAATAACCATGATGTCAGGCTTTTTCTCTTTATATATTTTGTAGGCTTCTTTCCCATCACCGGCTTCATAAACATTTTTAAAAAAACGCTTGAGATAGAGTGAATATTTTGCTCTGATATCAACTTCATCTTCTACATATAAAACGCTGTAATTTTTTGCTTCTTCCATTAAAGTTCCTTTTCAATGGGGAGTAAAATAGAAAAACATGCCCCGACTTTTGAATTTTTGACACTTATTTTTCCTCGCATACTATCTTCAATAATAACTTTTGACATATATAAACCTAAGCCAGTTCCTTTGGCTTTATGCTTGGTACTAAAATAAGGATCAAAGATTTTGTCGATAATATCTTCATCAATCCCTTTCCCATTATCCCAAATAGAAATCAAAATATCTTTGGCTGTCGTGCTGATAGTTATGACAAGTGTAGGATTTTGGATATTTCTTGCAAGAAAGACATCACGGGCATTATTGAAGAGGATAAGCAGTACTTGTTGCAGCTCGTCCATATACCCCTTATACTGAATATTCGTTCGAATGTCTTTGATGACTTCTATAGAATTTTTGTTAAACTCATTTTGTAAAAGCAAAAGAGAACTGTTCAGTAAATCTTCAAGTTTGAAATATTTTTTTGTTTTATTATTGTCAAAAAAGTTTTTGAAATGATCAATAGTATCAGACATGTATTTTGTAAGATTTTCTATATTTTTAAGTTCTTTTTCTATTGCATCATCACTTTTATATTGTTGATAGACGATTGTGTCTATTGCCAAAACGCAGGCATTTACTTCTGAGAGTGGTTGTCTCCATTGATGTGCGATATTTTCTATCATCTCGCCCATACTTGCCATCTTTCTTTGTGCGAACATCGCTTTATCTTTTTCTTGAGAGAGTTTGAGCTCTTGCTCAATTTTTACTTCAAGTGCTTCATTGATTATTCGGAGTTCTTTTTGTATTGATAGTTCTGTTTCATCACTTTGATATTGGCGCACTTTCCAAGAAAGCATAAATCCAAGCGCGACAAATTCTATTAGCAAGCCCACATTGACAGCGTGAAAGATGAAAATATTGTATCTCAAATAACCCAGATAAAAGAGATCACTGATAAAGGCTAAAATGGAAAATAAACTATTTCCTATCAAAAAGTATAGAGCCAATGGATCGGCTTTTTTTATCAAGATATAGCTTGCTATAAATAAAATAATAAACATGTAGATGAAGAGATATGTGCCAAGACTTATGGCGATTTGAGGAGAGAAAATACCTAGTAATAAAAGAGCTAAAAAGAGAAAAATAACAGAGTTAAAAAGTTTTTCTAGTAAAGGATATTTGACTTTTGTGATGAGAATTGTTTTGAAAAACTGCATCAAAAAAACGGGCACTGCTAATAATATAAGAGCGAAATAGATAGTGTCTGTATTATAGTAAAAGCCTATACTCCGCGCTAAGGAACCTGATATTTGGAGCTCCCAAGATGTAACACTTAATAAAAAGAGTATGAAATATATATACTCTTTGTATCTAGTAGCAATAGCAAGTATCAAATAATAGAGTGTTAATCCTATGAATATCCCAACAAATATGAGTTCATAGGTGTTTTTGCTGCTGAGATTTTTTCTTGATGATTGTAAATCATAGAGTACATAGTGCATGATATGGATATCGTTCATTTTACTTTTTATATAGATGGTTTTGGTTTGATTTGCTTCTAAATAAATGTTAAAAATCGCATCTGCTGCATACATTTTTTTTTGAGAATCTGCAACATTATTAAAGTCTATATTTAATTCTTGCGAGATTTTTTTTGAATCTATTTCATAAAAATCCAATTGAGTGGAGAGATATCCAAAATGGTTATGCAGATAAAATATTCTGCTTTTATTTGTGTTATTGTGAATATTAAATCGTAACCATGCTACTGGATTACTAATTTTAAAAGAGATATTACTATGAGCAATATTTGTAAAATAACTGTTTTTGAGATCTGTAATAGTCAAGTTTTCTGCATTATCGGTAAAATATTCGAGTGTAAAATTATCTATTTTTAGCTCTTGAGTATCAATAGTAATTGTTGGAATAGCATAGAGAAAGTTTGTGAGTAGAAGAAATAAAAGTATTTTATACAAAAGTGATGTCCAATTCATTGATGGATAATGATAATATAAAAAGGATTAAACAGCACTTTTTAACCAAAAAATAGATAAAATCGCGGCAATTACAATACAAAGAGATTATGATATGTTGAAACCATTACTGATTGAGATAGGCGTTGAAGAGCTTCCTGCGGTTCCCCTTTTAAAAGAATTAAAAAATATTGAGAAAAAATATGCTGCTATTTTAGAGAGTTACTCTCTTTTTGGCGAGTTTGAGTTTTACTATACTCCAAGACGTTTGGTGATTTGGCACAATGAGTTTAAAACTTCGCAAGAGGACAGCGTAGAAGAGTTCTTTGGTGCTCCTTTGAGTGTTGCGTTTAAAGACGGTAAAGTGACTCCTGCGGCTGAAGGTTTTGCAAGAAAATGCGGCGTTTCACTTGAAGAGATAGGCTCAGCAGAAAAAGATGGCAAAGAGGTGCTTTACTATAAAAAAGATCTCAAAGGACGACCTTCAACTGAGCTTTTAGCTGAGATATTACAAGCGTGGATCACTTCACTTGACTTTGGTAAATCTATGCGATGGGGAAGTATGAGTGAAAGCTTTATTCGTCCTATCAGATGGGTCAATGTCCTTTTTGACGATGAGCTTGTTGCTGTAGAACTTTTTGGAGTTCGCTCAGCAAAACATACTTTTGTACACCGTATCAGCAACTTTGAAGCGACTCCTGTTGCTGGAGCAAAAGAGTATTTTGAGATACTCAAAAAGGGTGGGGTGACACTCTATCCAGAGCAAAGACGTGAAGATATTTTGGCTGCGTTTAGTAGACTTGAAAAAGAAAATGGCATCACAATCGAAGTCGATGCTGACCTGCTTGATGAAGTCGTAGCTATCACAGAAAATCCTACGCCACTTTTAGGCTCTTTTGACGAAGCATTTTTGAGACTCCCTCCAGAAGTTATCATCGTCTCAATGAAAGAGCACCAGAGATATTTCCCTGTTTTTCAAGAGGGCAAACTTATCAATAAATTTGTGGTTGTTTCAAACGCACTCACAAATGATTTCTCAAAAGTTGTAGAAGGAAACGAGAGAGTACTGCGCCCGCGTTTGGCTGATGGACTCTTCTTTTATGATAATGACCTCAAAAATGGTCTCAGCACAACTGCGCTTGAGAAGGTTGCGTTTTTCAAAGGTCTTGGAAGTGTTGCGGATAAGATAAAACGCGAAGAGAAGATTGCTTTGGCACTTTTTGATACCTATAAACCTGCTGCGAGCAAAGAAGATCTTTTGCGTGCTATCGCTTTAGCAAAAGCAGATTTAAGCTCTGAGATGGTCTATGAATTTACAGAACTTCAAGGACTTATGGGTGCGTACTATGCAGTGGCGCAAGGTGAAAACGCAGCAGTAGCAACGGCTATCCGTGAGCAGTATTTACCAGATGGGGAAGAGAGTGCGCTTCCTTCAACGCCTCTGAGTGCGATTGTGGCGATGAGTATCAAGCTTGATACGCTTTTAGCGCTCTTTAGTGTCAACCAGATACCAACAGGTTCTCGTGATCCGTTTGCCCTTCGTCGCGCGGTCAATGGACTTGTCCGTATTACCAAAGAGCATAATCTTGCGTTTGATATTGTAGAAACTCTCAAAATGCTGAGCGCAGGCTATGAGAAGATAGATATGCAAAAACTTGAGAGCTTCTTCCTTGAGCGTGTAAAACAATACTTCAAAGTAAATCCTTCTATCGTAGAGGCAGTTCTTGCTTCAGGTGAGCGTGAACTTTTAAATCTTGGTAAAAAGATAGAAGCCTTGAATACGCTTGTTGATTCTGAAGGTTTTGCAGAGGTCTCTTCAACATTCAAACGTGTGGCAAATATTACAAAAGATATCGACCTCGGCGCAGTACTTAGTGTAGATACAAAACTCTTTGAAAACGCAGCGGAAAGTGCACTCTTCGCACGTTATAATGAAGTGAGCGTAAAATCATATGTCAGTTATGAAGAGGAACTTGATGCACTTTTAGGGCTTAAGCCTGAGCTTGATCAGTTCTTTAGTGATGTCATGGTAAACGCAGAAGACGCGGCTGTCAAAAATAATAGAAAATCTTTGGTAGCTTCAATCTACAAAAGCATCCTCAAAATCGCAGATATAAAAGAGGTGAGTATTTAACTCTCTCTTTTAAAGGTCGCGATATAAAGCGACTCTATTTTTGTCCTTGCCCAAGGTGTTTTGCGTAAAAACTTCAAACACGAATTGATTGTCGGATCAAACAAAAAACATCGTACTTCTACTTGCTTCCCAAGTTCTTTATATCCGTATCTTTTTACAAGCTGTTCTAATATCTCTTGAAGCTTTACGCCGTGAAGTGGGTTGTTTTTATTTTTTTCTTCTTCGCTCATAGGTATCCTTTTTTCTCTTTGTTATTATACTCGTAAAAGATGTACATAAACGCAACAATAAGAAAGAAAAAGATATAGTAAGCTTCTAAAAAAGAGAGAATGGATGCCATGTGTATGATGTAGCGATAATCGGTGCGGGAATAAATGGATGCAGTATTGCCTTTGAATTGACACAAGCTGGAAAAAAAGTGATATTAATTGATATGTGTTCTGTGGCTGGCGGAGGTAGCGGTGCGGCAGGAGCTTTTATCTCTCCAAAGTTTTCAAAAGCAGGGGAGCTCAAAGAGCTTTTACATGAGGCATTCCTCTACAGTATGGATTTTTATGAGACAAATTTTCCTCATCTGCTTAGCAAAAGAGCGCTGCTACATATTGCACAAAATGACGAAGATGCTGAGTCGTTACGCACTTACAAAGAACAAACGCAGCTCGAACTTCTCACTCCATCCAAAGAGATAATAAATGCAATCACGCAAGAGGCACAAACGCAGGAGAATATCTCAATAAACGCAGGCCTTGTAAACGCAGAAGCGATGTGTCAAGCCTTGGCAAAATCTGCAAAATTCGTCAAAGAGAAAGTTGAGTCGCTTGTTTATGATGAAGGAATGTGGAATATCAATGAAGAGTACTGTGCAAAAGAGGTCGTTTTGGCAACTGGAGCGTATGAGAGTCTGCTAGATGAACCCTACATCCAGCTTCGCGGTATTTGGGGACATCGTATCGATATCAAAACGACTACGCAAAATCCCTATTCACTCCATCAGTTTGTCTCTATATCACCGAGCAAAGAGGGTGTTGTGGCTATCGGTGCGACACACAACGTTCACTATCATCCGCAAACGTCCACAGAACCTTATGACCTAGAAGAGGGAAGAGCAGAACTTTTAGCCAAGGCTGCACGCACTTTAAAACTTGAAGATGTGGAAATCATCAGAGATTACACAGGTTTGCGCTCAGGCTCGTTCGATTATATTCCTATCGTTGGGCCCTTAGTCCTCTCAAACGCAACCCTGCAAAATAAAAGCCTGCGTTTACATACAAAAACACCTGATTATGAGAGCTATAGCTACTATCCAAATCTTACGATGATAAATGGCAATGGAGGATATGGATTTGTTCTTGCGCCCTATTTGGCGAAGATATTGTCTGAGTATATTTTGAGTGAAAAGAAGATAAGCCCGAGACTTCTTCCGGCGAGATTTTTTGCCAGATGGGCGAAAAAGCTCTAACTATATTGTTCACTTGCACGAACGCGTCCGTTTAAGTGGCAGGGAGATTTAGTCTATTTTTTTGATAGTTGGGGGATTTGTCTTAAACGCACCCTTAAAAGCATAGATGCGTTTGTCACGCATTTTTCCAGGGATAAGCGGCTCGAGGAAGTAGATCTCTTCTACACAATCTTGTGCAGGATGGTTGTTGTCGTGGATAAATGAGACATCTTTACCAAGTTTTACAGCTTGTGCAGCGATGTTTTTAACATACTTAATAATCTCTTTGTGGTGTCTGTCATGCTTGCTTCCACAGGCAAAAAAGACAAATTTTCCACTCAGGCGGATATTGAGATAATCTTGATAGTTGAGATTTTTATCAAAACGCGTGAGTTGGTTTGAAGAGTATCTATCTAAATCAGACTCAAACTCTTCGAGGACAAAAGTAGGTTCGATATTTGGCTTGTTGAGATTGAAGAGATATTTCATCTCTATAAGCTTGCCTCTGTAGCCTTCACGGATAGATTGAGAGCAGAGATTTACGATCTCGTTTGCTTCGAGTTCACAGTATTTTTCATCAAACTCATAGCCTTGAAGCGAGAGTTTTGAAGTTGTTTTGTATCCAATAGGTGCGATAGTGGGATTGTACAAAAATATCGTTCCAGCAACTGTTTTGCGTTTTTTCTCAAGAAGTGCTTTAAACTCTTCGAGGGTGATTTTTATATCTTGGTTTTCTTCATCTCTCTCATTTATATAGATAAAGTGTTCGATTAAAAATTCTGAATCAAAATTAGTTGAAAATTTTCCGAATGTTTGCATTTTTTGTCCTATTGATAGTTCTTTTTAGGGGCGAATTATACACTGATAATTCTAAGAAGAAAGTTTATATAGAGTATAATCGTCATTATGATATACCTTGCTTTTTTCCTTTTTACTTTTATTGTTTTGATGATTGCTTTTTATCAATGGCAGTATTTTATGGTTTTTTCGCCTCTGTATTATCGAGAGGAAGTGCTTGATGATGCGTTTGAGATGTTGAGTATTATGACAGATGATGGAGTGGAGCTCGAAGGTGTCGTGTATGAGCCAAAAGAGTTCGATGTAAAACGCAGCTCTATTGACGCCACACTGCTTTTCTTTGGAGGGCGCTCGCATGATAGTGTAGGGCTTATTAAAAAGCTTTCACTCTCTTTTCCTCATGCGCGTATCATCACCTTCAACTATCGCTCCTACGGTAGAAGCGGCGGAGTGGTGAGTGAGAAAAATATTCTCTCAGACGGACTTTTGATAGCAAGAAAAGTCCAAGAAAATTATGGAGATTTTTATCTTTTAGGCTTTTCTCTTGGCTCTTTGGTCACTTCATATATAGCAAGCAAACAAAAAGTCAAGGGAGTTTTTCTGGTCGGTTCATTTGACTCTTTGGCTCTTTTAGCCAAAGAAAAATACGCAATTGTTCCAGCATGGTTCTTGCGCTATAAGTTTGATAATAGAGCATTTGTCAAAGATATCGACGCGCAAACCTATCTTTTTGTGAGTAAAGATGATGAGACGACCTTTATCAAAAACGCAAGAAATCTTAAAAATCATATTAAAAATCTCACACACTATAGAGAGTTTGAGAAGTTAAGTCACAAAGAACTACTTTGGGACACAGAAGTTATCAACACAATAAACGGAGCGTTACATTGATACAAATTTTTTTTCGACTGCTATTTTATTTTACATTGGCAGTTATTATCTTTCTTGCAACAACGACTGCAAAGATAGAGATGGTAGAAAACGTTTGGGATAAAGCAAACCATTTTGCTGCGTTTTTTGTTCTCTACCTTTTACTCAGTTTTAGCTATAAAAAGCTTTCAATTTGGTTTAAAATCATTGTTTTACTTGCGTTTGGAGTCTTGATAGAGACCGTGCAGTACTTTATCCCTGGAAGATATTTCTCATTTTTGGATGTTTTTGCGGATAGTCTAGGTATCGCCATAGGCATCGCTGCCTATTGGATCTATAAAAAGTTTTTTAGAGGAGCTTCTTCATAAGTTCGATATGATAGCTCTCTTGAAAGTTGATAAAGTCAAAAAACTTTGAGAGTTCTTCGTCTTTGATGGCGTCGCTGAGCTCTTTACACATTACTTTTGCCGCTTCTTCTTCGGCTATGCCATCTGTGACAAACTTCTCGAGATCTTTGATGATATAAGTCATTGGATGCAGTTCTCTCGGCAGTGCCAAGATACCCATTTTTGCCATCATATTTCCAAAAGATTTGAGGTGAAAATGTGACTCATCTATGAGATCTTGAAAAATATTAAACTCTAAAGCCTCATCCGTTCGTGCCTGCATAAAGGCATACACTAGGATAAGTTCATACTCTTTGTAGGACTCTTCAAACAAAAACATCGTCAGTGCATCTATCTGCTCTTGAGCGAGATTTTTATCCAGCCACTTGCGTTTCATATTAAACGCAGTCACTTCTTTGTTGTTTGTCTCATTGTGTAGTATCTGTGCAAGGTATTCAAGCAGATAGGCATCATCTGTTCCCATTCTCTCACCTAAAATACTCTGTGGATAGAGTGCAGAGGTCTCTTTTATCTCTGTAACAAGCGCATGCAAAATCTCAAAAACACTGTGGCGTTTGAAGAGCTTCATATCTCTGTCGTAGTTGTAGTCTTGAGCGTTACATAAAATATCCGTCCCAAGCCACTTCATATGGCGAAACGCAATGAGAGAAAAGTCATAGAGTCGTGATTTGATCTCCTCATCGTTGATAGCAAAAGAGGCAAAAGTGATATGCAACCATAGTTCGTGTTTCTTTTTATAAAGCTTATTCATGGATATTTTCTCCCTCACAGCTCTCTTTCATCTTCAGTACGTGCATCTCTTCTTCCTTTCCTTCTTGTTTATGTTCGTAGTTTATCATCGAAGCGACAAAGGCGGAGAAGACGATATCTGCACAGACCTGTTGCTGCTGGGACATGACACCAAGTTTTTCATGCATCTTTTTGATAGCGCCTTGCGCGTAAGCAGTATTGTTCCCTATGATCATCTCACTAAACATAGAACCGATAACAACAGTGTCTTGGCAGCCGTTTGTCGCAAATTTTGCATCTTTTATGGCATCACCCTCTAAGAGTGTGTAAAAGATGACATACTCACCCGTTTTTTCATCTACAGCAACACCGACACAGCTAGGGTTATCCAGCTTGCCGTAGTTTTTTGGATCCATCAGGTGTTCAAGTGTTTCGGCGTTCATGCCTTCTGGCATTTTTGTGTTTTCAAACATGGTCATTCTTTCATTTTAAATTATTAATATAAGGGTAACTAAAAAGAGTGTAAAATTCCAAATATTTTACCAACAAAGAGAACGAATGCACCTATTTTTAAAACTCCCCAAAATTTTTAGATTTATCCTTCTGTTTTTAGTGTCACTTACACTGCTTTTTACCCTGATGCGTTTTGCCTTTTATCTTGCGTTTAATGATCCTGAATCACCGTTGATATTTTCTGATCTGCTCAAGTCACTGTGGCTTGGACTGCGTTTTGATTTGCGTATGGTTGTCATCATGGTCGCACCGCTTTTCTTTCTTGGATGGATCAAGTGGTTGAGTCCTTTTGCATACAAAGCTATGCGCTATTTTTGGCTAACGTATTTGAGTTTGCTTTTTAGCGTTTTTGTTGCGTTTTATGTTTTTGACTTCGGGCACTATGCCTATCTTAATACTCGTATTGATTTTACAGTGCTCAGATTCTTAGAAAACGCAGCGATATCGGCTGAGATGGTGTGGGAGAGCTATCCTGTTTTCACTATCGCGTTTGGAATGCTTGGAGCAAACCTTGCGTTTATCTATTTGACACACAAACTTTTTCAAAAAATTGCCAAACAAGAAGATGTGCAACTTAGTATCGGTAAAGCTGCTGCCTTTGGTCTTGTCGGTTTTGTTGTGATGTTCATCGCAGGCTATGGCAAGTTAGATCAATACCCACTGCGTTGGAGTGAGGCTGCGTTTTCAAAACATCCTTTTGCTACTCAGCTTGCATACAACCCGCTACACTACTTTTTTGATACATGGAAAAATGGTCGTGTGAGTTATGATAAAGAAAAAGTAGGTGCGTATTATCCGATTTTGGCAGACTTTTTACAAGTAGATGATGCAAACGCAACGAGTATGAATTTTAAGCGTGATATCAAGCCTCTGCATGCAGTTGGTGAAAAACCAAATGTCGTTATCGTCATCATGGAGTCTTTTGCTGCTTACAAATCAAGTGTTTCAGGCAATCCAATCAATCCTTCTCCTCATGTCAAAGAGCTTGCAGATAATGGTTTGTATTTCAAAAACTATTTCACACCTGCAACAGGAACGGCGCGCTCTATCTACTGTACGATCACGAGTCTCCCTGATGTGGAACTCCAAGGAACTTCAAGCCGTAACCCGCTCATAGTCAATCAACACAGTATCATCGAAGATTTTAAAGGGTATGAGAAGCACTATTTCATAGGCGGTTCAGCTTCATGGGGAAATATCCGTGGTATGCTCAATCAGTCAATGGATGATCTGAACCTCCATGAAGAAGAGAGCTATGAAGCTCCTCGCACAGATGTTTGGGGTATCTCCGACATCGATCTTTTCCGTGAAGCGGATAAATCACTCAAAGAGGCAAAAGAGCCGTTTTTTGCCATCATCCAGACTTCTGGAAACCATAGACCTTATACTATTCCTGATGAGAGTTATGGCTTTGAAGTCCGTGACGATGTAACAGACGCAGAGGTTCAAAAGTATGGTTTTGGTTCAGTCAAAGAGTTTAACTCATTTAGATTTATGGACTACTCTGTAGGACATTTTATGAAACTAGCGCGTGAGAGTGACTACTACAAAAATACTATCTTTGTATTTTGGGGCGATCACGGTATCTCTGGAAGTACAGGACAACATGTGACTCCAGGCGAGGGAAGCAGCAGACTCGATTTAGGTGCGCTGCGTGTTCCTTTTATCATCTACTCACCGCTTATCAAAGAGCCAAAAGTATATGAAAAAGTGGTCTCAGAAGTAGACGCGATGCCAACTATTGCGTCGATGGCAAATATTCCATACACAGCTACAACACTTGGACGTGATATGTTTGATACGCGTTTTGATGACAATAGATACGCCTTTACTATCACTCACTCGTCTAACCCTATCATAGGGCTTGTAGGTGAAAAATACTACTACAGAACGCGTGCAGATGGAAGCGGGGCAGGACTCTTTGATATTCATAGTCAAGATCCGCTTGCAGACCACTCCAAAGAAGAGCCAGAACTTACACAAAAGATGAAAGATCTGATGTATGGTATCTATGAGACGAGTAAATATATCCCTCACTTTAACAAAAGAGAAGATGTGAAGAAGTAGCTTAAGGAGGTGCGTTTATGCGTATACTAATGCTTGAAGATGATGTATTACTTGCAGAGCTTGTAAGTGCTTATCTGAGTCTGCATCTATGTGTGGATACAGTAAGTACGATGCAAGAAGCTAGAGATTTTATTGGTAGATTTCATTATGATGTAATACTTTTGGATAGAAATATCCAGGGGGATGATGTAGGTCTAAAACTCATAACAGAGATAAAAAGCAAAAACTCTGCAAGCGGAGTGATTGTCATCAGTGCTTATGACAGTATCTCAGACAAGATAGAAGGGCTTAACCTTGGTGCTGATGATTATCTTGATAAACCTTTTGACAATGAAGAACTCCTCGCACGTATTTACGCTCTTAGCCGAAGAAATCAGCCTTTGCCGCGTTTTGAGATAGGGGGACTGGTATGTGACACAAATCTCAAAACTCTCGAGTATCAAGGCGAGCCGATAGCACTGAGTAAAAAAGAGAGTGAGCTTCTCTTTTATCTTCTGCAAAAACGAGGGCAGATACTCTCCAAAGATGAACTCCTTGACGCACTCTATCTCAACCCGCAAAATATCTCTTCCAATACACTTGATGTCACGATAGGGCATATAAGAAAAAAATTACCTCTTGCTCTTATCAAAACAGTCAAAACGCGAGGATACATCATTGAATAGATACTCCATACAAGCTACTATCCTCATCTATATGAGCATAAGCACAGCCTTGCTTGTATCTGTACTGGCGTTTTTTCTCCTTGCAGAATACAAAAAGTCTCTGGAAGATGATCTACTCAATACGATGCATATCATCGCAGATGATGTGGTGCAACATGGGCTCTATGCTGAGTCTCCACAGATGATAAAAGAGATATTTCTTTCGGGCGATCACTACCATGAAGCAAATTTTGTAAACTATATGAGAGATTTAGAGTTTCATTTTTCTGATTCTTTGGATGTCAATATCTCTGAGTTGCAAGTCTCTAAAAAGCTTCCAGATGGTTGCTATTTGATAATAGTATCTTCTTCTGAGATCATAGATAAGAAAGTATATAATCTTCTTGTGGAGCTTGGGATAGCTCTACTCATGGGATTTGCGTTTATTGTTGGTCTTTTGTACCTTCTTCTAACAAAGCTTCTCCATCCTTTGAAATGTCTAGTAAACTACTGCCACAATGCCTCTTCACAAAGCTCTTTAGAGCCAAAGTGTAGCGGTAGTTATGAAGTCAATGCACTCAAAGAGGCGATACTCGAACTCCAGCAAAACAACAAGATCCTTTGTAAAGAAAAGCAAGATATCTTCAAAGAAGCAGCGCATGAGATAAAAACGCCTATTGCTATCTTAAAAGCAAGACTCTCTCTTTTTGATAAAAGTGAGATGCCAAAAGAGACATTTGTCAAAGAGAGCTTCAAAGATATCGCAACCATCAGCAATAAACTACGCGAACTTATCTTTTTAAAAGCTATAGAGTGGGATATAAAACAGGCAAAAGAGTACGTACAGATGCAAAATCAATGTGACATGATGCAACAGCTTTTTCGCCCAGTATTGGAAAAAAAGGAGCTTAAGATGGTCTCCAATCTACAAAAAGATTTTATGCTCTATATCCATAAAGAAGCAATGGGACGTGTAATGCAAGCTGTATTTGAAAATATCTTTATGCACACTAAAAACGGTACAACTATTTATACGTATGTCGATGCAGACGCACGTAAACTTGAGATTATCAATGAGATAGGAGAACATAGTGATGAGATACTCTTTAGTTCACACATCGGCTCCAAACTGATAGAAAGACTTGCAGAACAACTTGAATACTCCTACAGTGTAAAAGAGACAGATGGCTTTTTCTGCACGACGATAATCTTTAAAGATCAGCTTTTGCAAAGCTGCTAAGTATAAGTTTTTTTTATTTTCATGATTTTTTCATTTTAGTTCTGTAAACTGTCCTCAATATTTAAAAACAGAGGAAGTTCTTTATGAAATTACAGACAAAACTTTTAGGTTCGTTGGTGTTAAGCTCTATATTTTTGGTTGGTTTTATGGGATGCGGGGATGATAGTACAGCTACTGCAGCACCTGCCGCTGCTGAGGCTACGATTTCTCCCTATGAGAGAATCGCGGTACTCTCAGGTACTTGGACAGATGTACCTGCTTTGGCAAATACTATTGCTACATATGTTGTGACAACAGATGAAAATGTAACACTTGGGTATCCTACAAACTGGGTAGTTGCAGGTGCAAATCCTGCATCAACAGATTCTGTGACAGGTCTTCCTGAAGCATATGAGGAGGCAGACTTATTGCCTATTCCAGGGATGGGAGTAGCAACAAGTACGGGAACAAGCCGTGTAATCGAGTTGTGTAATGGAGCATATGCTACGCAAGCTACAAATACAGGTCGTTTTCATGGTTCAGCACTTCCGTGTGAAGTCTCAGTACATAGTGATGGGACAAATATCTATGTAGATATGCTCGATGCAGATGCCATCTTCTCCGTTTTTTTTGCTGATTTGAATGATACGCAAAAAGCGGGACTTCAAAGTGTGGCAAGTAAAGTGAAGAGTGAGATTCGAGGAATGGTTATAGCAGCCTTGAATGACAACAGTGAAGTTTATACTCCATCAACATTGGCAATGGGACCAAAGTGGACAGCGGCTGATATAGAAAGACTCTCGTATAAAAATCCTTATATTGTCTATTCATATACAAAGTCAAGTGGTGCATTTATCAAAGGAACGGACGATAAAGCACTTGCACAGGAGATTATTGATGTCCTTGGAACTGCTACTGCTACAGCAGATACTAATATTCAGCAGGGATTATTGTCAGATGGTTCTGCTTGGAGAAGTGGAAGACTTAGTCCTCTAGCTATTCCTGGCGTTTTTGTGGTAGAAGCGTGTTCTCCAAAATATGCATCAATGGCGACAAAACTTGGAAATGAATATATAACGGCACTTCCTTGTGAGATAACCGTCTATGTGGATGAAAACGATGATACAAATCAGACACTCAGTATCAGTTTCTTGAACCCTAACTTTATGTTTAATACGATGTTTGAAGGTGCGGTTGAAAAAGCACTTGGAAGTGGTGTTCTTACAAAAGATGATGCTATTTTATACAGCACTCTCGCTGACAAAGTATTTGCGGACTTGAAAATGATTGTTGATCAGGCACTTCATAATGCTCCACAAGATTTCGATACTACGCCAGTCCCAGTGGCTCCGTAATCTTTATATCAATACTTTATCCGAGCCAGATAAAGCCCGTTTGAGGGTGCTGGCTTGAATTTATGTTTTTCTTTGTACATGAGCTGTTCTTCTATCTCTCTTGCGTTTAACTTCAAAAGTGCTCCTACCATGAGCCGAATCTGACTTCGTAAAAATCCATTTGCTTCAAAATTGAGAACGATACTGCCTTTGTGTCTGTAGCAAAATGCTTTGTAGATAACTCGTATTGTAGAGCCAACATCGCTTCCTGTTTTCATAAAACCTACAAAATCATGTTCCCCTACAAAAAGTTTGATATTTTTTGCAACATTTTCAAAATCAATATTTTTGTCAAAAGTGATAAAATCATCTTCAAATGGATTTGACTCTGCTTGTTTGATGATGTAGCGGTAGACTCTTCTCTTTGCGCTGTAGCGTGCATGAAACGCAGCGTCTACTGCGTTTATCTTGCTTACACGAATACTCTTTGGGAGTTTTTGATTGAGAACATCTTGGAGTTTGTCTAAATCCGACCAAAACGCAGGCAAATCGATGTGACACACCTGTCCAGTCGCATGAACACCTTTGTCTGTACGTCCGCTTGCAATGGCTCTCTCATCAATACCCAGAGCACGTAGAACACTCTCAAGCTTGCCAAGTATAGTATTAGAAGTCTCACTCTGCGTTTGTGAGCCTAAAAACGAAGTGCCATTGTAGGCAAGAGTAAGAGCCACGCGCATCTAAAATCTCGCGACGATAGTTCTTCTATAAAGAATATAAGTCAATATCAACCATGTAAACGCAACGAGAGGGATAGTGTAGTATCCAAAGAATTTTTGAAGTAGTAGTGTCGCGCCATAGTAGATAAGTATGCCCAAGAAGAGATAGAGATAGATACGTGCTTTTTGGTGTCGCATATGGACGATGCCGATACTTGCAACGAGAAAGAGGCTCAGAACTGGGAAAAGGCTCAAAAGAGTATCTGTGATAAGCATATGCTTTTTACTCTCTTTGCGCTCACTTGAGAGCCAGTAGGCAAGAGGTGTTCTATATTTTGTCAAGTCCGTTTTCATGGTGTCATTAATAAACATTGTTTTGAAGTTTATCTGAGAAAAAGTTTTTTTAGAGTAGCTGTAGCCTTCACCATCAGTGAGCTTCAAGCGCAGTATTCCTCCATCATTTATAACTTCTGCTGTACGTGAACCGATGAGTATCTCTTCTTTTTTGTTTTTGTTAAACAAAAAGACATCTCCAAAAGTACCATCTGCATTTTTTTTGCCAAGATACAAAAGCCATTCTCCAAAACTATGGCCAAATTCAGAAGCTGAGAGATTGAATTGCGCCTCACTTTTTTTATAAGAGACAAAGTTGCTTGAGAGCACTGTTGTATGGGGAAAAAGAATGAGAAAATTAAAAGTAAGTAAAGCTGAGAGTAAAAACGCAGGAATAAAAAGCGTTCGAAGTATAAACTTGGGATGGATGCCGAGTGAGAAGATGACGACGACCTCATTTTCATTGGAGAGCTTGAAGAGTGAAAGCGCCGCTGCTACGAAAAATGTCACAGGTAGGGTGTAAAACAAGATCTCTGGGAGAATAAAAAAGTAAAGCTTACTCATCTCCCAGAGTGAGAGCTGAATAACTGCCGTATAGGTCGCAAGTTTGATGAGAAAAATCACCGATGCGATGGAAAAAAGCGGCAAAAATATAGAGATAAATAAAATAGAGAGATTACTAAGGATATATTTTTTTAGTCTATGCATTTTAGTAATTAGCCTCAATATAAGCCATGATAGGCGTATCGTAGATGAAAACTATAAAAGTTGCAAGCGCTAGAAATGGTACAAAAGGAACGCGTTGTTCTTCTTTTGAACGACCCAGCAGCGCAAGCATAATAGGCAGTGCAAGCAAGGCAGATAAAAAGATAGCGACAAGGGCAAGCTTGACACCTAAAAGTGCGCCCATGGTCGCTGCAACCATGATATCGCCTTCTCCCATCGCTTCGATATAGGGATAGGTATGGTAGTTTTTCGTCCATGAAGTCTGCGTTTTCTTTGCAGCGCGCTGTGCTGAGGATGTGAGCAGGTATGAGAGTGTAAAACGCAGCAGCGTAAATCCACCTGCTAAAAGAAGGGCGTTTTGAAAATTCAGCAACACACCTTGAATGCTCCATGCTCCAAAGATAGCAAAAAATATTGCTAAAAGATTGAGGCTATCTGGAACCATCTTGTACTTAAAATCTATCATAGAAAGCGCTAAAAGCATAGAAAAACTAAGAGCCAACATCAGCAGAGGAAAACTCAAAGCATATTTATTTGCGAGAACGAGAAATAAAAGACCAGTTAAGAGCTCTATAATTGGATATTGTGCAGATATCTTGCACTTACAAAAAGCACATTTTCCCCCGAGAAAAATCCATGAAAAGAGTGGGATATTGTGCCATGGTTTGAGCGCATTGTTACAACTGTAGCAGTGTGAAGCCCCAAAAACGATACTCTCATCCTTTGGAATACGCAAGATGACGACATTTAAAAAAGAGCCAAAGAGAATACCAAAGAGTAGGGCGAGGATGGATTCTATCATTTGAGGCCTCCAAAACGGCGTTCGATACCTGTGAAATCTTGGATGATTTTTTCAAGTTCTGTTGTTGTAAAGTCTGGCCAAAGCGTATCAGTAAAGAAAAGTTCCGCATATGCTACTTGCCAAAGCAAAAAGTTGGAGAGTCTATGATCGCCGCCTGTGCGGATAAGCAAATCGACATCACTTTTACAATCAAGTGCATTGCTAAACATCTCCTGCGTTATCTCACCCTCTGTATTTTTGAGTCTATTCACAGTTCTCAGGATTTCATCTTGCGCACCGTAATTAAGGGCAAGAGATTGGACAAGTCCATCACAATGTGCTGTTTTTTCTTCGATCTCTTTGATGGTTTTTTGCAGAGATTTTGAAAATGCACGGATATCTCCAATAGGTTCAAAACGGACATTATTATCAAGATAATCCTGCAACTCGCTTTTGAGATATTGTTCAAGAAGTTTCATCAAAAATTCTACTTCCAAACGCGGTCGTTTCCAGTTTTCTGTGGAAAACGCATAGAGCGTGAGTCTCTCTATATCTTTAGCTTTGGAACAAAATTTTGTAATCTCTTTGACGACTTTAGCCCCAGCTTCATGGCCTTTGACTCTTTTTTTGCCTTGCAATTCTGCCCAACGGCCATTTCCGTCCATGATGATGGCGATATGTTTGACTTCATTCATATGCTGATGTCCAAAAGAGAGGTGAGTTTTGTCTCATAAAGTGGTTCTATATTTTCTACGAGTGTTATGGTGACGCTATTGTATGAGAGGTTCTTCAAATCATTTTCCAAAAATATTTTTGTTTGTACAAACGCAACACTCAAATCTATCTCAATCGTACTCTCATCAAGCGTGATCATCCCAGAAATCGGGCCTAGAAGTTCTAAGGCTGCATAAAAATCTATATGTCTTTTTTTTGTTTTCGTATTGTACCTTTTTTTAAATTGCACTAAAGAAAAATAGTTATGAAACGCAAGTGGAATCGTAAAAGTATGGTTTTGCAAAGAGAGCAAGAGCGTTGAAGCAGAAGAAAACTCCTCTTTTGTCGCCGCGGTGCTTAAGTGTTCGAGTATATTTTGTTTTAAAAGCGCTTCGGGTTTTTTGGAGCTTAGGAGTGTGTGCAGCTCTTTGAGTGAATACTCTATCCCTGCGCCTTTAAAGGTACCCAGCAGTTCTGGCATCTTGAAGAGATTGGAGAGTTTTGGTGTGGCGTCTTTAGTTTGGCTCAGTTGTGACCAGTACTTTGCCCCTTCGCTGAGTGGCTTATCACTTTGGGCTGTGAGTGTTTTGTTCTCGAGCGCTATCGTGTACTTCGACTCTCCCAAGGATTTGAGTACATCGACGCTGACAAGTTTTATCAGCGCTTTTGCCTCATTGGGGTTTGTGCTTAAAAGCTTTGTGAGCGCGCTGAGTTGGCTTATATTCATAAGCTCTTTGCGTGTTCTAAGATATCAAATGAGAGGGTGAATTTATCGGCTTCTTTGAGCGTTTCGCGCTTCTCTTTGGTGATGAAATCGACTGCGTTTGTATCCGTGCCAAAGCTATCAGAATTGACTAAAAGATTTAGACAAACGGCATCAACATGCTTTCTTTCTAAGAGATTTGTTGCGTTTTGCACTGCGTTTATCGGATCCATCTCCGCTTTAAACGCAACAGTTGTGATACCTTCTTTGTCAATTGCGCTTAAAATATCAACGTTCTCTTTGAGCGTGAGTGCAAAACTCTCTCCCAAAAGTTCTTTTTTGAGCTTGCCGCTTTGGGTAAACGCAGGCACATAGTCGCTCACCGCTGCCGCCATAAAGAGATAGGGTTTTTTCTGGATAAGATGTATCTGCTCATCTCTCATAAGCGTAGCTTTGGAGAGTTTTCCTTTTTTTGCGATACGTATCGAATCGACAAGATACTCCATCATCTCTGCACTGCTTGAGACATCGATGGTGTGCATCTCTTTTGGAAGATTTGGCTCAAAGCGTGTAGCGATGAGATTGACATCCGCACCTCTACAGTAGAGTGCTGTTGCTAAAGAAGAGGCCATTTTTCCGCTTGAGAAATTGGAGATATAACGCACATCATCTATCTTTTCAAGTGTCCCGCCACCTGTGACGATAACCATGCGATCTCTCCAAAATTCATCGACTAAAAGCTCTTTGGCACAGGCGAAAAAGATATCCAAAGGCTCTGCCATAGCGCCATCACCCGTTGTTTTACATGCGAGCTCTTTTGTCTGCGTATCGACTACAGCATAGTTTGCGATGGCAAGCATCTTCAGGTTTGCCTGCGTGATAGGATTTTTGAGCATATGTGTGTTAGCGGAGGGCGCGACTACTTTTTTATCAGGATAGGCAAGGGCACACTGAAGCAGCATCGTATCAGCGATTGCGTTCGCGAGCTTTGCAAGGGTATTTGCAGTCGCAGGAGCGATAACAAAAAGATCCGCCCACTGCGTTGCTTTGATATGGTTATGATCATTTACCCAAGATTCGTTCGTGTCATCAAGGACTTGATTGGATGTGATCGTCTCAAAGGTAAGGGGTGTGACAAATTTTTTGGCCGCTTCGCTCATGACCACTTTGACATCCGCACCGGCTTTGACAAAAAGACGCGCGAGTTCTATAGACTTATACACAGCGATAGAGCCCGTTACACCGAGGAGTATTTTTTTATTTTTGAGTAAATCTGATGGAATATTCATTCTTCAATCTTTTTGGCTAAATTTTTGTGTTATTTTTATTAAAAAATTTATAATAAAAATCTTGGACTATTCTGAGTTTAGTTCTGCTAATTGCCAGTGAACCTTTTGCAACTGTACCGCTTGAGACAGTTGTTCCTGCGGCTATCATCACATCATCTTCTATTATCACAGGGGCTACGAGCTGAGAGTCGCTTCCGATAAAAACATTTTTTCCGATGATGGTCTTATACTTTTTGATACCGTCATAGTTACAAGTAATTGTTCCTGCACCAATGTTCGTACCTTCGCCGACTTCTGCATCACCGATATAGCTGAGATGTCCTGCTTTCACCCCTTTGAGTGTGCTTTTTTTGATCTCTACGAAGTTGCCAATATGGGTATCTTCTATCTCTGAAGCGGGACGAAGGTGCGCCATTGGTCCCACATCTGAGTTTTTGACGATGCTCTCTTCTATCACACTTCCTGCTTTGATGTGGGAGTTTATGATGCAAGATTTACCCGTGATACGGCAGCCGTTTTCAACGATACATTCACCCTCAAACGCAACACTCTCTTCGATATAGGTCGTTTGTGGCAGTTGCATAATGACACCTGCGTTCATCCACTCTGTTTTGATACGATTTTGCATGATCTCTTCTGCATCAGCCAAATCTTTTTTGGAGTTGACACCTTTGAAATGCTCTTCATCTACGAGCAGAGGAGAAATTTTCAAGCCATCCATACGTGCCATAGAAATGACGTCTGTAAGGTAGTACTCTTTTTGTGCATTGTTATTTTTGAGTAGTGGGATATATTTTTCTATCACTTCTTTTGAAAAAGCATAGATACCTGCGTTTACCGTGCTCACTTGGAGTTCTAGTTCGGTTGCATCTTTTTGTTCGACAATCTTTTGCACATGATTTTTCTCGATGATGACTCTGCCGTATCCGTCTGGATTTTGCAAATCAAAGATAGACATGATGATATCTGCATCATTGTGCAAAAAGCCTTCAAGAGCTTTTGCAGTGATAAGCGGCATATCACCGTTTAAGACCAAAACTTTTTCATTTTTTGGTGCTATGTTTTTCATCGCACCACCCGTTCCTGGAAAGTTTTCTGCATCTTGGATGACAAAATTGATATCATCAAAATAGCTTTGCATCTGTTTTTGCACTGCTTCTTTTTGGTGCGCTATGACCACTGTGATATCGTTTGAGAGCTCACGGGAAGCTTTGATGATATGATAGAGCATAGGCTTGCCGCTGATAGAGTGGAGCACTTTTGCTTTGGATGATTTCATACGGCTGCCTTTTCCGGCTGCGAGGATTACTATACTTATTTTATCTTTGTTCATTTATTTCTCCGTGCAAAGTGTATTATTTTTTTTGATGATAAATTGGTCTGTTATCTTACCATCTTTGTTTAGAAATTTTGAGCTGAGTGTTGTAGGTGTTATCTCTAAGATAAGTGAACCCATCTCCTGCAGACTAAAAGGGAGTGCAGGGTGATTTAATTTTGCTTTATCGACTTTTGAAGAAGAGCCACAAACCTGATAGATTGTCCCGCTATTTTTTGTTTTCTCCAAAGGTTTTGTGTAGCAAGTGTCTGTATCTTGAACGAGATGTTGTTTTGCATCAAAACTCTCACCTTTACCAAGATGGCCGAGCATCAGTTTTGAACGTTCATAGTCATGTGAATGTCCGCTGAGAACTAAGTCTACGCCATATGCATCAAAAATCGGCACAAAGTTTTCGCGCATATCTTTGAGTCGACCGCCACTGTCATAGTCACTATCAGAATGATGTCCGCCATCTGAGTAGGGAGGTGTATGAAACGCAACGACAACCCACGGTTTTGTGTTGGCTTCTAGATCTTTTTTCAGCCATGAAGCCATTGCACCATCAGCGTCTCTATCGGCTGTTTCACTATCAAGCATAACAAGATGAAGATTGCCATTATTGACGCTGTAAAAACGCTCATCTTTACTTGGAACTCCTCCGTTTTGGCCATCAACTGCAAAGTCGAAGATATCATAAAAAGCCCAGCGTCTTGCATCGTGGTTGCCCATCAGTGCCCATGGAGCAAAGCGTTTGAGAAGTTCTGGATATGCTTCAAAGAAACCCTCGTTGTAGTCATGCTGTGTGCCGCTTTTGTAAGCATTGTCTCCGAGTAAAAGCCACATATCAAGATTTGAGAGATTATGATCGATGTAGGAGAGCATGCTTTGATAGACATCTTGTTGGTCTTTGCCTCTTTTTCCGCTGTCACCTATGACCCAGACTCTTTGTGAGGCTGCGTTTTGACAAGGTGTGGTGAAGCTTCTGCCTACATTGTCAATCTTCAAAGAGTTCGCATCTACAGCATAAAAATAGCGGCTACACTCTTGTAGATTTGAGAGTGTGAGGCTATGTTTTTGTGTAGCTGCGTTTTCTGTGAGTTTTGTATCAAGTGCATCTGCTGCAAGACCATACGAGAGCATCCCTATCTCTTCTTCTGGTGTTTGCCATTTGAGTGTCACCGCGTTTGGTGTTTGCATCACCATATAAGGCTGACGTTCTACAAAAATATAACTGCCATACGCAACGTCAATAAGTCTAGCAAGGCCGTAAACGAAAACGATAAGGAGTAAAAATAGGAGTGATTTTTTAAATAGTTTTTTCAAATTTGTCCTTCATTTTAGAATATAAAAAGAGCGTAGAGAGTGAACCGACGATGATACCTGCGAATATATCACTGAGAAAATGATCGTTAGCCAAAACTCTGCTCAGAGCCATGATAATGGCAAAAGTAAACCAAAGAACTTTATATTTTGGAAAAAGTAAACTGAGATATATTGCCACTGCAACGACTGTCGTTGTATGTCCCGAGGGAAAAGAAGAGTAGGTGGTTGGAGACTCAAAAAGCGTGAGAAAATGATACTTCATCTTCTCTATAAAACCCATGTCAAAGTTTTGAAAGAGTAAAAAACCATACTCATTATGTCCTTCTCGAAGACCCCATGGTCTGATACGTGAAAAGAGCCATTTTAAAAGAAGATTGATGATTCCTGAAAAAAGGTTGACGTAGAGCAGAAAAAGAAATCTTTGCTCAAGGAGTCTGTTTTTTTTATAGTATTTGAAAAACACGAAACCCAAAATTCCAGTAGCGATGTACCAGTGTGACTCACCGGCGATACTTATCATATCTCCAATATGCTCATAAGTAGGGATGTTAGCTAAAAAATATTTGGCAATCGCTTTATCTGCAAAAAAGTAGCTCGTAAGTATGAGCGTAACCATAATGCCCAAAAAGAGAAAAAGGCTGCGTTTTGAGAGGATCATCGCAGACCTTGAAAATTGCTACATTTTACAAGCTCGATAGAGTTTACTTTTTTAGAGTTGAGTACGATATCAAAGTTCTCTATTTTTGTAGTTTTATCGCATTTAGCGAGTTCATAGATAGTCTTGTGGTAAAAATGTGTGTTGATAAATATCAAATCTTTTCCAATTGGAGAGCTTTTTTCCCAAAAGTCAAACTGATCTCTTCGATCATCTATAAGATAGACGCTGCTTTTGTTGTGCAAATTATAATAAATCGCGCGTGATGCCACTGTCCAGTTGGTTACGGCAAGGGCTTGGGTTTTTGTGTTGTGTATATGTGCGTTTGCTTTTGTCATAATCTCACTCCAACCGTATATATCACGGTGTACCGATTTATATGCCGGCATAGGTGTAAATTTAAAGACAAGTTCTCCATAAAGATAGAGTGAAATAAAAATACCAAAGCCTATGACAAACTTCAGATAGACACGCGCAGGTTTTCTCGATGCAAGCAGAATATAGTAGCTTCCAATAGGGATAAAGAGCATATAAAATAGAGCAGTCCAATGTGGTAGGGCAGTTTTATAGAGCGATGCAAAGCTAAAGAACATAAAAAGAACCAGACCAAAGAGAGCCGTTAAAAATAGCGTATCATCTTCGCTGTGTAGAGCCTTATAGAGCCCAAAAAACGCAAGCGGAAACAAGAAAGGATTGTATGCTCCAAACTGTGCAGCCAAAGAGCTTATAAACGCAGTTGCGTTTATCCCGCTCTCACCGACGACATGATCGCTCTGATAGGCAAAACTTGCCCAGTCATTTTGGATATTCCAAAGGATGACGGGTGAGATCATGATAAGTGCAATCATAGCGGCAGGAATAATTGCAGGGCTTGTTAAAAGATCATATCTTTGTTTGATAAAAAAGTATAAGGCTATAGGCACGATAAATAAGATGGCAGTATATTTTGACAAACCTGCAAAGCCAAGAAGTAAGCCCAAAAGCAGCCACATCCACAAAGAGTTGTTTTTTTCTATTGCTATAACTGTAAAGATAATAGGTAAGACAAGCAAGAAGAGAAGCGTATCAGGTAAAAGCATTAAAAAAAGTGCATTAAATATAAACGAAGCGTGCAAAGCCAAGACACCCATAAGCGCAAAAGAGGCATTTTTTGAGGCATCATAGATAAGTTTATAGATGAAAAAAGGTACGATCAAGCCGATGAGAATCGCCCAAACACGTGCTGAGAGTTCACTCACGCCAAGAAGATAGATAGCCCCATATTGCATCCATCCAACCATAGGCGGATGGTCAAAATAGCTCAGATCAAGGTGCAAGCCATATAAAACATAGTGTGCTTCATCGACTCCAAGGCTCACAAAAGGAGCAATAACTATTCGAAGAATAGCTACTAAAGTGATGAAATATAAAAAAAGTCTATACTCTGGAAATGTTAAGTTCATCGAGTTTAAATTGAAGCGTGTTAAATACCCAGTCAGGTGTGATGATCTGAATACATTGGTTATCAGAACATGGCGTTTTTCTATGGTTTGATGCGCTTACGCATGGACTACATGCCATACCCGCATAAATAGGTGTTGTAGGTCCAAGAGAACCATAAAGAGCAGGTGTTTCAGGTCCAAAGATAACAAAGGTATGCATATCTGTGATAGATGCAAAGTGTGCTGGACCTGAGTCATTTGTAAGCATAAACGCACTCACACTGTAAAGTGCAGGAAGTTGTAAAAATTTTACTCCGCCTGCGAAGTTGATACAGCGTTTATCATTGACATAGTTCGCTAAAAGCCCTGCACCATCTTTTTCCGCTGGAGCACCTGTGAGAAGAACTATTGCGTTTTCATTGTATGCCAAGATTTTTTTGATAACATCACCATAGTTTTCTCTTTTCCAACGTCGTTGTGGTAAAAGATCTGAAGCATTTGAATTGACGAGGATGATAGGATTTTTCTCTCTATCAAAACCTTCATACATAGTAGCAATAACATCTAAAACATCAAGTTTATCATCCTCTTCTATCTTGGCTTTTGCGATAACTATCTCCGAATCAGGGATGACTCTTTTTGTATGAGGCAACTCCTCTTTGTCATTTAAGAGTGCATCTACAAGAGAGATGAAGTTTTTTGCGATGTGCTGATGTGGATTATACGCAACTTTACGTGTTAAAAAGTCCCCTCTGTAAAGCCCTTCGTTGTGAAAAGCATGAAAACCCACACGGTTTACAGCACCACATGTAGCAGTCAAAAGTGCAGTAAAACGCGAGAAGAGTTCCAAATCTATTACAGAATCTATCTCGTTTTCACGACACCATTTTAGGAATTCTAGAGAACTTTTGATGAGATTGACAATAGAGCTTTCATCAATTGTAAAGATATTTTCTTCAGCAACAGTGCCCAAAAGCTGGAGTGAAACTTTGTTTTTTGAAAAGATGACAAAAAAGAGTTCTCCATCGATATTTGCTTGAAGTTTTCTCATAGCAGGGTCAACGATGATAGCGCTTCCCATCTCTGAGAGTTCAATCAAGAGAACATTTTTAGGTTTGACTCTTTGCTCTGGAGAGATGAGATTGACTGCTTTTTTAACCAAAGTCCCTAAAAATGTGAGTGGAACACCCGCATAATGGTCAATATTTCTCATTGTATCTACATTCATTTTTCTTCTTTCCTTTGTTGCGTTTTATGTAACTTTTTTACTTTTAATCCAGAAATATGAACCTGGAAGCGAACTAATAATAAGGAGTAATCCATAGATGATACTCATAGCCAAAACTTTTGTCTGATCTGCCCCGATAAGCAAAAAGATCCCTATCATAGCTCCCTCACGAATACCCCATCCAGCTAATGAGATAGGCACAATCGTGAGTAAAAATACAGGAGGTACGGCTATTAAAAAGATCTGAAAACTCAGGTGTAAATCGATGCTCAGAGAAAGAGCATACATAGTCAGAACTGAGAAAAGGTGTACAAGAACAGATATGGCTATATGTTTTATAAGTGTCGCTCTATCGGGATAGAGCGCATTGAGTCTGCGTGCGAGTCTATGAAAAAGGTCTAAAAATTTATATTTTCCAAGAAACTTGATCTTTTCAAGATGAAAAAGTGCGATAAATCCGATTATTCCGCCAAGAGTAATCAAGATAATAAGCAGAGAAAAATCTTTGTCAAAAGTTCCAAAAAATATAATCGTTGCTAGAAGGTTGAGAACCAAAAGTCCTACAAGACCGACAACTCTATCGACAAAAACGTCATAAAATGAGTCTTTTTTATCATAGCCTTTTTGTACCAAATCAACTATCTTTACAGCGTCGCCACCGATACTGCTTGGCAGAACCTGATTGAAAAAAGAGCCTTTGAAGTAACTTTGTACATAAAAAGAAAGCTTCTCTTTGAAGACCAGAAGTTGCGAGATCTTAAACCATCTATATGCGGCAAGATAGGTACTTCCAAGCTGTAAGATAAGCGCTAAAAGTATCCAGCCACCATGGCTTTTGTAGAGTATTGTGTAGAGTTCTTCGAAGTCTATATACTGAAATAAGGAGTAAAACAGAGCAATCGTAATTAAGAGTTTAATAATATTTTTCATCAGCTACCATATTCTAAATTGGTTTGTATTTTATCCAAAAGTTATTAAATATCAGTTTATAGCATCATGAACACGATAGATATAAAAAGTTTTACTCCCCTTGGGACCTTTTTGTACCGTGAGTGTTTCTAAAAGTTCTACACTTTTATAGCGCTTTGTAAGAGAGAGTTCTTCGGGGTCTGTTGTGAGGACAAGACCATCTTTGAGATACTCTTTTTCTCTCCACATATCATACTGGGAAAATCGTGATGATACCGCGAGGTCTGTTTGGGGATGTCCTTGGAGATAAAAGTTTAAAAGTGCTGCAATGGTAAGATGGTCACCGTAAAATTTATCACCAATTTGTGCGTGTTTTTGCACAAGCGCTACAGCTTCTTTATTTCCATACATTCTGTCTTGAAAAATTTCCAGATAAAAAAGTAGGCCAAAACGCCCAATTATAGTAAAAAATAGAGCTATATAAAGACCGATTTTAAAAGCTTTTTGGAGATTATACTGTGCAATGATATATGCGAGTAAGATGACGGCACTGACATACGCTGGAGCTGCATAATTGAGTGCCATGGATTTGAAAAGACTTTTATAGAGAAAAAAGAGTAGGGTAGTTGCAGTAACAAGTGCTAGAAAAAAAAGTTTCTCTTCTTTTATATAAAGTTTCTCTTTCGCGAGATAGAAAAAAAGCACAGCAGCAAACACAGGAGAAAAAACTATAAACTGCCCGAGGATATACTCTAAAGCACTTGAGAGAGAAATAGTAAAGCTCTCAGATGAGCCATGGTCAAGTTGAAAGTTAAAACTTATCCATTCATGTTGATAGTTCCAAAGCAGCATAGGAGATACGACTGCAACGGCAATTATAATAGCAATATAGAATTTTATATTAAATAGTATGTCCCTGCGTTTAAGGAGAATAAATAAAATAATACTAAAGATAAAAAGTATAGAAGTATATTTGCTGAGCATCATAAAACCAAGCATACAGCCGGCTAAAATAAAGTCACTCCACTTCTTATGAAAGAGCGCTTTGTAGCTATAATAAAGGCTTAAAGTCCAAAATAAAATAAGCGGAGAATCGGGTGTTGTAATAATATATCCGGCATGGACAAGGATAACACTTGAAAAAATAATGACTGCGTTTAGGGCAATGTGTTCATTAAATATCTCAGAGCTGAGTTTAAAGATGTAAACAGCAGCAATAGAAAAAGAGAAAACATTAACAAGTCTCACGCCCCACTCGGATTCTGAGATAAAGTTTGTAAGAGAGATAAGATAAGCAATCATAGGCGGATGGTCGTAGTAGCCAGTTTGCAGATGATGACTCCACATCCAATAATAGGCCTCATCTCCGTGCAGAGGTAAAAAAGCATTATAAAGTGTACTGAAAAGTGCTAAAAAGAGAATGATTAAGTAGGCACTTTGTTTTGGTTTTTGAGTTAGGTAATTATACATATTAGGGTGTCCGCATGATTGTTTTGAGGATGAATTATACCCTTTTAGTGAGAGTAGATGAAGAAAAGTGACGAAAAAAATTCTTTTTAGTGTTTGACCTAATATTTTTTGTGGTATTATAAGCCAATTATTAATTGCTAAGGTTTAGAATGGATTTAGGTACAGTTATTGGTATAGTTTTAATTATGGCACTTCTTTTAGGTGCTATGGCCATGGGTGTTGGTGTTGGCGCATACATCGATATTCCATCTGTTTTGATCGTTGTCGGTGGTAGTATCGGTGCGCTCATGATCTCTTTCAAGCCAGCACAAATGAAGGCCTTTACAAAAATCTTCATGATTGCTATCAAGCCTCCTGAAGAGGATGTGGCTGCACTTATCAAAAAACTTGTTGAGTTTGCTACAAAAGCAAGAAAAGATGGGATTTTGGCACTTGAATCTGAAGTCAACAATGAAGAGAACCTCTTTTTGAAAAAAGGTCTCTCTATGGCAATAGATGGAAGCGAACCAGATACAATCCGTGAACTACTAGAGATAGAGATGGATCAAACAAGTACACGTCATAAAATAAACGGTTCTATCTTCAATCAGTGGGCAGGTCTCGCAGGTGCGATGGGTATGGTTGGTACGCTTATCGGTCTCGTTGCGATGCTTCTGAATATGGCTGACCCTTCGGCGATCGGGCCTTCAATGGCCGTTGCACTCCTTACGACTATGTACGGGGCTATTATCGGGAACGTTTTTGGAACACCAATTTATAATATTTTATCAATCAGAAATGATGAAGAGACTTTGGTTAAAGAGATGATTTTAGCAGGGATTATGTCCATCCAATCTGGTGATGCTCCAAGAGTTTTGGAAGCAAAACTCCTCAGTTATCTCGCACCAAATCAGCGTGTAAGTCAGTTTGAATAATGGCTAAGAAAAAATGTCCCGATTGTCCTGAATGTCTGCCTGCTTGGCTGGCTGCGTTTGGGGACTTGATGTCTCTGCTCCTGTGCTTTTTCGTACTTCTTCTTTCGATGTCAAGTATGGATGCAAAAAAAATATCTGAAGCGATAGGTTCTCTCTCTGGTGCTATGAGTGTTCTTGAAGGTGGAACTAAGACAGAAATCTCCAACCGCCGTATTCAAGAATCAACGCCGATTGAGGCACAGGATGAGAGTACAGAATCTGTAAATAAAGTCCAACAAGCCGTTACGGATGCTAATGAGATGATGGAAAAAGGCAAAGGTTCTGCTATCTCTTTAGAAGAGGCGCAAGAAGGTTTTGTTATCCAACTTCCTGCATCACTTTTGTTCAAATCAGGCAGTGCAACGATAGATAATGAAGATTCACTTCTATTTTTAAAACGTGTAGCACTTATCATCCAAGAATTACCAAATAATATGGAAGTAAGTGTGCAAGGTCACACAGATAGTGGTGGTCCTGCTTCAATGGGACCATTTAAAGACAACTGGGAACTCTCCTCGGCAAGGGCTATTTCAGTACTTCAAGAACTTCTTTTAGACGGTGTGGCTCCTGATAGGATAAACGCAGCAGGTTTTGCAGAGTTTAGACCTTTGGCAACAAACGCAACTGAGAGCGGAAGAGAGAAAAATCGTCGCGTTGAGATACATTTTTTTGGTAAAAAATCAGATCAAGAATCTAAAGCAAAAACATCAATACTTGATCAAGCTGCAGCTGAATAATGTTTAGAATACTTTTAGTCCTTATTGGATTGGTAACTGCTGTGGCTGCTGAGAGTGCTGCAATTCCTACGATGAATTTTCAGCTCGCTTCACCTCAAACACCACAACAGCTTGTCTCTTCATTAAATGTTCTTGTTGTCTTAACACTTCTTTTTTTAGCACCGAGTCTCGTCCTTGTTATGACAACTTTTACCCGTTTTGTTATTGTTTTTGGATTTTTACGTCAGGCACTTGGAACACAGCAAGTCCCTCCAACACAACTTTTGGTCATGCTTGCGATGATACTTACTTTTTTTGTGATGGAACCAGTTGGAACACAAGCATACGAAAGCGGTATTAAGCCATATATGGAAGAAAAAATTGGTTATGAAGAGGCATTTGATAAGACAACGCTTCCTTTTAAAAACTTTATGATACGAAATACTAGAGAAAAAGATTTGGCACTTTTCTTTAGAATACGTAAGATGGAAAATCCAAAGAGTGTTGCAGATGTTCCTTTATCTGTTGTAATCCCTGCGTTTATTATCAGTGAGCTTAAAACTTCTTTTGAGATAGGATTTTTACTCTTCTTACCATTTTTGGTTATCGACATGGTAGTTGCTTCTATCCTTATGTCAATGGGTATGATGATGCTTCCTCCAGTTATGATATCTCTGCCCTTTAAGATACTTATCTTTGTCCTCATTGATGGATGGAACCTTCTTATCGGTAACCTTATAGCTTCAATCAAATAGGAAATAGTGTGGAATGTAAATATTTTGGTCAATGTGGTGCATGCCGTCTGTATGAGGATGGTTATGAAACGCAGCTAGATACAAAGAAAAAACTAAATCAAGAACGTTTTAAATCCTTTTATGAAGGGGAAATAGCTCTTTTTAAATCTCCAGAGTCTCATTACCGTTCACGGAGTGAGTTTAAGATTTGGCATCTCGATGAAGAGATACATTATGCGATGAATCACCTTGAACACAAAGGTGTTGTCATCGTCGAAGAGTGCCCTCAGGTTAATGAACATATAGCAAACATTATGCCTCGACTTTTAAAAGCAATAGAAGAAGAAACGATAGGTTTTAAGCTCTTTGGTGCAGATTTTTTAAGTGCTAGCAGCGGTGAAATGGTTGTTTCCCTTATATATCATAGAGCCTTAGATGCTTCTTGGCAGGAAAAAGCTACAAAAATAGCTGCAACCCTTGGTATATATATTATCGGTCGCTCAAGAAAGCAAAAAGTCGTCATCGGGCAGGATTTTGTAACAGAGTCTTTATCTGTTGATGGGAAAATTTATAAATTTAACTATATAGAAAATAGCTTTACGCAGCCAAACGCAAGAGTAAATGAGCAGATGATTAGCTGGGCTTTGAAGAATCTCTCTGATATAGAAGGTGATCTGCTTGAGCTTTACTGTGGGGCAGGGAATTTTACTATACCTTTTGCAAAAAAGTTTCATAAAGTACTCGCTACAGAGATATCAAAATCCTCAATAAACGCAGCCAAAACAAATATGGCACTCAATGATGTGCATAATATAGAGTTTGTAAGAATGAGTGTTGAAGAGTTTGTCGAAGCGCTTGATGGGGTGAGAGAGTTTAGACGTATGGGTGATATAGATATCAATGCATATAATATGAAAAGTATCTTCGTGGATCCGCCACGAAGTGGTATGGATGATAAATCATGTCACTTTGCCGCAAGACATGATCATATCCTATATATATCGTGCAATCCTGAAACACTCCAAAGAGATCTAGAACTGCTTTGTAAAACGCATAAAGTCGTAGATATGGCGCTCTTTGATCAGTTTCCCTATACACATCATGTAGAGATGGGTGTAAAACTTGTACGTAAAGATTAGCGTGAAATCTTGGCTTTTTCTACTATTTTCTTTGCCCATTTTTGGTGATGATATAGAAAGAGTAGAAGCAGTTGTACAAGAGATTCAAACTCTGCGTAGCGACTATGAATCATGTAATAAACAACTGCAAACGCAAAGAAAAGATTCTATAGTCGCAGATGTATCTGTACAGACTCCAAATATATTTGCAGAAAAAAATCAAGAATTGCAACAGATACTTGAAGAAAAAGAGACGCTCCTCAAACTCCAAGAAGAAAAAATCCTCTCTCTAAAACAAAAAAATATCTTTAAAACGCAAGCAGTAAAAGAGCCATCAAAGCCCATGAATATAGCTACAAAAGAAGTTGTTAGGAAAACTTTTGTAGCTCCTAAAAGTATCGTATGTCAAGAGAGAAATCCTTTTCCAAAACTGATAATGAAAGAAGTAAAAAAATAAATCATAAAAAATATTTTTAGCAAGCGTTAAGTTTTTAAGTTGTACCATGAGTAAAAGCTTCATAAGGAGATATTATGTGTGTTCCTCAAGGTGCTAGTAGAAAAGTAGATAGTGGTTATATTGAGATAAAGCCTAAAAAGCATATCAAGAAAGTCTTCAAAAAAGAGTACGAAAACGGTGATCCAGATTTTGTTGATGAGAGAGTGAAAAAAGAGGATGATTCCAAAAAAGAAAAATCCTTTTTGGAATCTTTGTTGGAGTAAAAGCTAGGCTTATTTAAAAATTATTGACCGCCCCATGGAAGGCTCTCTTTCGTCCATCCATTGATAAATCCATCTTCCATATTATATGCAGTGATGCCTTCTTTTGCAAGTATTTCAGCTGCTGCGCTTGAACGTGGTCCGCTACGGCATACAAGGATAACACTCTCAACCCCTTGCATCTTCATCGCTTGCATTACTTCGTTTACAAAGTTTTTATTGATAAGTTCTTTTGCGTTATAGAGCTTCATAGTTGACTTATGATCTTTGATTTTCTCATTTTTTACTTCATAATCAGCACTCTGAACACGCGTCTCAATTGACTTTGGATCGTATGTCCAATAGTAAGCTGGAATGTTAATAAAACCTTCACCATGACCTGTATATAAAAACTCGACAGTAGTTCTGACATCTACGATGATAGCTTTGCCTTCTTTTTGCATTTCAAATGCTTCTTTAGCTGTTAAATCTCCCTCGTATGCGTTTGCAAAAGAGAGGAACATTAATAGTGATAGGAGGTATTTCATATCTTTTTATCCTTATTTTTTATGTGGTATTATAGTTATTATAAGTTAATCTATTATGAATAGTGCTATAATGGCTGAAAAATTTTAGAATAAAGATTGTTATGAAAAAGATTTTGATTATCAGTGATGGAAATGTCGGTTCACATTTTATTAGACGTGTAATAAAGACATATACAAGTGAAAATATCTATTATGTTGTACAACCTAAAGCTGTTGAATTTGAAGATGCAAATCCTGCTAGGTTTAAATTTTATGAGTTTGATCCGACTAGTTTTCATAAATTAGCCAATCTCCTTAAGATGGAGTTTGTGCAGGTTCTCATTGCAATGGATATCCAAAGTGATGCCGAGATGACTATTAAAAATATTAGAGCAGTCAAAAAGCAACTCCGTATTGTGGTTCTTAACAAATGGAGCCTAGAAAACGAAGACGCCAATGTTGTTATGGTTAATACAAAAGAGATCCTCTCTTCACGACTTTTGGATTATCTACCTAATGTTCCAGTAATCGCTCAAAACGTCGGTATAGGTGCTGGCGAGATTATGGAAGTTTTAGTGCCATTTGGAAGCTCTTTTGTCTACAGACATATAGGAGTAATCGAGCAAAAAAATTGGCGTATTGTTGCAATATATAGAGATAGAAAGCTTGTGATGCCTTCTAGACGCAGAATGATCCAACCCAATGATCTCTTGCTCCTAGTTGGTGATCCTGATGTTTTAAAGTCAGTTTATCGTGCTATTAAACGTGAACTTGGGCAGTTTCCAGAGCCATTTGGATCGAATCTTTATCTCCTGATAGATATGAATGTTGTCAACCATGCAACCATTAAAGAGCTCGTCAGACGCGCTGTTTTTGCGCATAAAAAGTTTAAACATAATCTTATTATTAAAGTAGTCAATCCAGGCAATATATCTGTTCTTCGCTATATTAAAAATTGTAGAGATGACAATGTTATCATCGATATAGAATATGAACAAAAAGAGCTGCAATCTCTCTTTTACAGCGATGTGAAAACTTATCATATTGGTCTTGTAATCGTCTCTAAAGAGATGTTCTCAAGCTATAAAATAAGAAAACTACTTTATGACGCACATGTACCTGTACTCAAGATTTCTGACCGTCCTTTTGCATCTGTCAAAGATGTTGCACTTATTTTAGCGGATAACAGAGATCTTGAAAAAGTATCGACGACTATCTTTGATATCTCTGTACAGATGGGCTTTAATATAGAACTTTACAACTACGAAAATGAACATCAAGAGATTATTGAGCAGGTAGTTGAACATTATAATAACCTTTCGGCTATTTTTTCTAAGTCTATTAAAGTGATCAAAGATAATGACAATCCTATTCGAGTTTTGAAGAAAAAAGATAATTTTGTGCAAATCTTACCGTTTACGAGTAAGTTAACCAAGCGAAGAGTCTACTCTATTTTCTCCACTGATAGTGAGAAACTTTATCATAAACTCGATGATTATCATCAGATTTTCATCCCTATGCAGCTCTAATTTAGCTTATATTTACACTTATTTAAGTATTATATATCCTCTTATACACTTTATAAATTGGATAAAAAATGCTAGTAAATATTCCGCTGAAAAGAGTTGTTGACGACTCTTATGACATCTCAATCGATACACTTCCAAAATTACATTTTGATACAAAAGTAGCTATTGTTACAAATCCAAAAGTTGCAGGTTTGCATCTTGGATATCTTCTGAGTAAAATCTCCGCAAAAGAACTCTATATCATCACAGTTGCTGATGGAGAAGAGTACAAAAATCAAGCCAGTATAGATACTATTTTAGAATCCCTCTTTAATCACCGTTTTAACAGAAAATCTATGCTCATTGCGTTTGGCGGCGGCGTAATTGGTGATATGTGTGGCTATGTTTCAAGTATTTATCAAAGAGGGATCGATTTTATTCAGATTCCTACGACACTATTATCGCAGGTTGACGCAAGTGTTGGCGGAAAAACGGGCATGAATAATAGCTATGGTAAAAACCTTGTTGGTGCATTTCATCAACCTCGAGCTGTTTATATCGATCCTTATTTTTTAACTACTTTGCCTGAACGAGAATTTGGCGCAGGTATCGCAGAAGTTGTGAAGATGGCAGTAACATTTAACAAAGACTTTTTTGAGTTTTTAGAGAGTGCTGATTTGAAAAATCCGCTTGTTTTGCAAGAATCAATCATGCAGGCTGTGCAAACAAAAGCTTCTGTCGTCGCTGAAGATGAAAAAGAGCATGGTCTTCGTGCAGCACTCAACTATGGACATACTTTTGGACATGTAATCGAGAATGAAACACAGTATAAAAAGTATCTTCACGGCGAAGCCGTAGCTATTGGAATGGTTATGGCAAATCAAACTGCTGTAAAAATGGGACTGATGAGTGATGAAGAAGCACAAAGGGTGAAGTTGCTTCTTGAGAAATATAATCTTGAAACTTCTTATGTAATCGCTGATGTAGAGAGCTTTTATGAGACATTTTATCTTGATAAAAAGAGCAGTGATTCCTCTATAAAGTTTATCTTACCCGTTTCAATTGGAGGCGTTGAGATCACTGATGAGTGTAGTAAAGAAATGATTATAGAAGTACTTCAAGGCTTTGGTAAAAAAGCATGAAAATAATCTTTTTACTGCTCGCTTGTAGTCTCTTTTTTCTTTCTGCCCAAGCGCAGGATAACTTGGCAACCAATAAAGTAGCTGAGCATAACCAAACGCAAGAGCTAGAAAAACAAGAAGAAGAGCGTAAGGCTAAAGTCTGGGAATACTTATCAAAGTTATCTGAACTCGAGAAAAAAATATCTGAAGAAAAAGTTTGGATGAAAAGCTACTCTTCTTATCTCGCCTCTATCGATGTCAAAGATGGTCTTAAAAAGATTCGAGAGAGAATCTCCTATCTTAAAAATAGAGGAAACTCTCTCATTGACAAGGATGAATTGAACTCTTTGGTTTCAAAAGAAAAAATCTTATCTTCACAGATAGATCAGCTCAAAGATAAAGATGGTGCACTTTTTTCCAAACTTTTAACGCCTCCAGAGATTGAAGAGATTCCTGCAATCACCAACCCTTTTGATATTTTTACAGGGATCTCTGTTATCAAGACTTTCAATACAGACTTTAATGATTTTAAGCAAAAAAAAGAGCAGTTGACAGAACTGATATCGCTTATCCTCAAAGAAAAAGAGCTCTATGATCTGATCATGGAAATTGATAGTGATGAAAAATATTCTGAAGCTGCGAAAGAGAAATCTAAACAGCTTGATAGATTTGAAATAGCGCTAGATACTATGATGGTCACTGCTGAAGTCTATGAAAAAAGACTTGAAGTCATTGAGCTCAATATCAACAGAGATATAGAAAAACAGATGTATAGACTGGGAAATATCGGTATTGTTATTCTGATTGTTCTTATTATTTTCTCTCTTTTAAAGTTTGTTATCAAAAAATACATAACCGATAATGACAGATTTTATATGGCGAATAAAATTATAAATTTTGTTAACGTGACACTTATTATTTTAATTCTCTTTTTTAATTATATAGAAAATGTAAATTATCTTGTAACCATCCTCGGATTTGCTTCTGCGGGTATCGCTATTGCGATGAAAGATTGGTTTATGAGTATCCTTGGCTGGCTTGTGATCGTCTTTGGTGGCAGTATTCATGTTGGAGATAGAATCCGTGTCATCATGGAAGGTACGGAGTATGTAGGAGATGTGATGGATATTTCACTCTTGCGTATAACACTCCTTGAAGATGTGACACTGACGACTTACGTAACAAACAGACGTGCTGGGCGTATCATCTTTATACCAAACAACTATGTTTTCACTAGAATGATTGCAAACTACTCGCACTCTTCGCTCAAAACTGTCTGGGATGGTATCGATATCACGATAACATTTGAGTCAAATCATAAAAAAGCGATGCATATTTGTAAAGTAATTACAAAAAAATACTCCAAAGGTTATACAGATATCACAAGAAAACAACTCAACAAAATACGAAGTCACTACAGCCTGAAAAATACGAATGTAGAACCTCGTATTTTTTCTTTTATTGAGCCAAACGGTCTTGCTATCAGCTCTTGGTATCTTACAAATGCCTATGCTACTTTGACTCTGCGAAGTATTATTAGTACAGAAATTATCGATGCGTTTAATGTTGAAGATGATATTACTATTGCCTACCCAACACAAAGACTTCATCTTCAAAATGAGCAAAAAAGAGAAAAACCTTCTGATGAAAATGAGGTAATCTAGATGAGAAAAAAAGTCTATTTCAAAACTTTTGGTTGTAGAACAAATCTTTATGACTCTCAAGTCATGATGAGTTCACTCCAAGAGTATGATATCACGCAAGATGAATCTGAAGCAGATGTGGTCGTTATCAACTCGTGTACTGTCACAAACGGTGCGGATACACATGTGCGCTCCTATATCTCAGGACTTGAGAAAAGTTCTGAAGCCAAAATATTTTTAACTGGTTGTGGGGCACATACAAAGGGTGAAAAACTTCTCAGTGAGAAGCGCGTTCATGGCGTTTTTGGACAGAGTGAAAAACAAAAGATAGATTTTATGCTCAAAAAAGAGCAGCCCTTTTATGATCCGGGAGATCTCAATCATATCGATGATGTGATAGTAGATGATTTTATCGGCAAGAGCAGGGCTTTTATCAAGATCCAAGAGGGATGCAACTTTCGTTGTTCTTACTGTATCATCCCTTTTGTCCGTGGGGATGCGAGAAGTATGGACGAGGGCAAAATACTTGAACAAATCTCACGTCTTGCACTCAATGGTTTTGGAGAGTTTATTCTCACGGGAACAAATGTCGGAAGCTATGGTCAAGATACGAAAACTTCACTCGCTAAACTTATGAAAAAGATTTCTCAGATTCGTGGCGTGCGACGTATCCGTGTTGGAAGCATAGAGCCTATTCAGATGAGCGATGAGTTTAAAGAGATACTTGATGAGACATGGCTAGAAAAACACCTTCATATCGCTTTGCAGCATACTTCACCCGCGATGCTCAAACTTATGAACAGAAGAAATGTTTATAAGCAAGACAGAGAACTTTTTGAGTTTTTAAGTGATAAAGGCTATGCGATAGGTACAGATTTTATCACAGGACATCCTGGTGAGAGTGAGCTGCTCTGGAGAGAAGCGATGATAAACGCAGATGCTCTTCCATTGACACACTTGCATGCGTTTAGTTACTCAAAACGCGATACGACTCCATCAGCTACAATGAAGCCAGAAGTGAGTGGTTCTCTTGCCAAAGAACGTCTGCATGAGCTTGAAGCGCTTATCAAAGAGAAAAACTTTGCGTTTAGAAAAAACTCCACGCAAGAGCTTGATGTTTTGATTGAGAGTTTTAAAGATGGACTCTATCAAGGCTTTGATCAGAACTTCAATAAAATCCTTGTAGAGTCTGATGATGACCTCCTTGGCAACTGGATAAATGTGCGTGATTATGAAGTAAGAGAGGAGTTTAATTATGCTAAATTCTAAGACAAACAGGATTATTCTTGTAGTCTCTGCGTTTTTTGTTATTGCACTTATTCTTTTTGCTATCTTTAGGGACAACGCAAGTTCAATCACGCTTCGTGATGCTGTGAAAATTTTAGGCAATAAAAGCGTCGAAAAAGTTGTTGTAACCAAAGAGTATGTTTATCTCAAAACGCAAAAAGATTTTTATAAAATTGCCTCTTCCCAAGTCACTCCAAAGATGTTTGTCGACTATAAGGTGGAAGTGGGCAGTGATTCAAATTTTCTTCTTTATGCTTTGTATCTCGTCCTTATTTTAGGCTTGGGCTCTCTTGGAGTGAAATGGTTTGAAAAAAGAGGTTTTGCAATTTTTAGTATAAATGCAGGTAGCGTCAGCACATCTTCTTCTCAAAGTACAGAACCAAGCGGTCCGATAGAAGCTATTAAAAGCGATGTTACCTTTAGTGATATCGGCGGTATCGCAGATGTGAAGATGGAGCTTGAAGAGATCATTGACTTTATGCGCAACCCAAAACGCTATAAAAGTTTTGGAGCGAGATTACCTCGTGGCGTTTTACTCGTAGGCCCTCCTGGTGTGGGTAAAACAATGATAGCAAAAGCTGTAGCATATGAGTGTGGTGTGCCATTTTATTATCAAAGTGGGGCTTCATTTGTGCAAATATATGTGGGGATGGGAGCAAAACGTGTCCATGAACTCTTTGCGGCTGCAAAGAAAAATGCACCGGCTATTATCTTTATCGATGAGATAGATGCAGTAGGCAAGAAACGCGATGGACAGAGAAACGATGAGAGAGAAGCAACACTCAATCAGCTCCTAACAGAGATGGATGGATTTGAGGGTTCAAGCGGTGTTATAGTCCTTGCTGCGACAAACAAGATAGAAGTCCTCGACTCAGCACTTCTGCGTGCAGGTAGATTTGATAGAAGAGTTTTTGTAGAGCTTCCTACAAAGAGCGAGCGTGAAGCGATACTCTCAAAATATCTGGAGAAAGTACCACATGAGCTTGAGGTAAAAACGCTTGCAAATATGACGGTTGGCTTTAACGGAGCTGCACTTGCTGCTTTGGTCAATGAAGCAGCACTTCTTTCTTTAAGACAAAAAGATTTTAAAGTCACGATTGAGCATTTCCATCAGGTCAAAGATAAGGTGATGTTTGGGAAGAAAAAACTCTCTATTTTGAGTGATGAGCAGAAGAAATACCGTATCACATATCAGGCTGCAAAAGCTGTCTGTGCTACCTATTTTGACCTTGCGTTTGAGAAGCTTATGCTCTCCAACGAAAAGCTTACACCGACGACAAATGAGCCTCTTATCAAACATGAGCTTGAATCGCGAATAAAGATGCTTCTTGCTGGAGTAGCGGCGTGTGCAATCAAATATGATGAACATGGAAGCAGCGCAAAAGATGACCTCGATGAAGCCAAAGAGCTGACGATAAAAATGCTCGAAGAGTACGGTATGGGCATTTCTCTTATTGCACATCAAAAAGAAGAAGAGGTCTATCTACAAAGGCTGTATATGGAGACAAAAGATCTGCTTGAGTCGATGATTGTTGTTGTAAATCTTGTAGAAAAAGTTCTTTATGAACGTGAGAGTATCACAAAGGACGAGGTTCGAAAGTTATTAGATGAAGTTTTATAGCGGATTTTCTCTTACAGATGAGTCTCATTTTTTTGAGAATTTTATTATAGACTCTGATTACTGCGTTTGTGGTTTTAGTTATGGTGCTATCAAAGCCTTGAAATATGTAAAAGAAGAGCTTGAAAGAGCGCAAAGAGTGGATACATTGCAACTTTTCTCTCCTGCGTTTTTTCAGACAAAAACAGAGAAGTTTAAACGGCTGCAAAGACTCGCCTATACAAAAAGTAAAGAAGCGTATCTCGATCAGTTTATAGCAACATCCTTTTTGCCTTATAAACGCAGTGAGATATTGCATAAAGAGACATCACCTCAAGAACTTGAAGAGCTTTTGGAGTATAAATGGCTTCTCTCAGATCTTGCATGGCTCCATCATAAAGGTGTCAAGATAGAAGTTTATCTTGGCGGTGAGGATCAGATTATCGATGTAAACGCAGCGCGAGTATTTTTTTTAAGTAATGCGACAGTGACATATATGAAAGATGCAAATCATTTTTTACAAAGAGATTAGGAGAGAAAATGAGTGAAATTAAAATAGGTGTAATAACCGCGAGTGACAGAGCTAGTAAAGGTATCTATGAAGATATTTCTGGAGTTGCTATTCAAGAAACTATGAAAGATTATCTCAAAAGTGAGTTTGAGATAGTCTATAGATGTATTCCTGATGAGCAAGATATACTTGAAGCGACTATGAAAGAGCTGTGTGATGAGGCAGGATGTTGTTTGGTCGTGACAACGGGTGGAACTGGTCCGGCGCTTCGAGATGTAACGCCTGAGGCAACTGAAAATGTATGTCAAAAGATGATGCCTGGTTTTGGTGAACTTATGCGTCAGGTGAGTCTGCAATATGTCCCTACAGCCATTTTATCACGTCAGACTGCTGGTATACGAGGAAAATCTCTCATTATTAATCTTCCTGGTAAACCAAAATCTATTCGGGAATGTTTGGATGCGGTTTTTCCAGCTGTTCCTTACTGTATAGACCTTATTGAAGGACCGTTTATAGAGACAAATGAAGATGTAATAAAAGCTTTCAGACCAAAGGCAAAGTAGTTAAATACTGAGCCTAATTCCGACTGGGCAATGGTCTGAGCCTTCAATATAATCAAGGATAAACGCATCTTCAAGGTTTTCTGCTAAATCTTCTGAGATGAAGAAATAATCTATTCTCCAGCCGACATTGTTAACTCTAGCAGAGGCACGATACGACCACCAACTATATCGATCAGCTTCGTCTCCGTTGACGTATCGAAAGGTATCAATATATCCATGGTCAAGCAGTTTGTCTATCCACTCTCGCTCTATTGGTAAAAAGCCCGAAGTTTTCGAGTTTGCTTTTGGGTTTTTGAGGTCTATCTCTTTATGAGCTGTATTGACATCTCCACAGATGATGATAGATTTTCCCTCTTTGCGTAAGGCTTCACAGTGGGCTAAAAAGTTATCATAAAACTTCATCTTATGCGCCAAGCGCTCTTCATCTTTTTGTCCATTGGGAAAATAGACATTAAAAAGGGCGATATCGCCATAATGGGTCTCAACGATTCGACCTTCTGCCGTGGTATCTACATGATCACATGTTGAGTGATAATCACTTTGAAGTGTACTCCATGTCATCGTGCCGCTGTAGCCTTTTTTGGTTGCGGAGTTTACAAAGCTCTCTTGATACTCTTTAGCAAAAAGGTCTTGCGGTATCTGCTCCTCAAGCGCTTTTATCTCTTGGAGACATAAGATATCAGTCTGTCGCTCATCTATCCATTTAAGCGCTTCTTTGTTCGCTACAGCACGTATGCCATTGACGTTCCATGAGATGATTTCTATTGAGTTTGACATAAGATTTCCATATGATTGTAGTTTGTGAAGTTTTATAAAAAATACTTAGGTTTGTGAGCCCTAAATGTAGTCTAATCAAAGGAATTACTTCCTTTGATGTGATAGCTAGATAAAGTTTACTTTTGTAAGGTGATGTTTCAATCCAAGTTGCTCAGCAGAACAGCCAAGAGCAAGACCTAGCATCTGTTGCATATGAAGTACAGGAAGTGCTACTTCACGGCCGATTGCTTCAGAAGCATGGCCTGTTTGTGTATCAAGTTTTAAGTGACAAAGAGGGCAAGGTGTGACCATCCAGTCTGCATTGTTATCCATAGCCCCTGCAATTGCGTTTCCTGTAAGGATTGCAGCTGTACGAGGTGCCTGAAGCTCAACATGGAAACCACAGCATTTATTTTTCTCTTCATAATCAACATTCATACCGCCACATGCGATGATAAGATCATCTAGTGAAGTAGGGCGATATGCGCTTTCAGGTTTTTTATGCGTTTCATTCTGAAGTTCAGAAGGACGGATATTGTGACAACCATAAAATGGTGCAATGTTAAATTGGCTCAGTGGTGTGACAACCATCTCCTTGATTTTATCAAGACCAAAATCATCAATAATAGCATACAAGAAATGTGTTACCATAGAAGTACCTTTGTACTCCAAACCAACTTCTCCAAGCTTTTCATTAACACGTGCTTTTAATGCAGCATCTTTATCTAAACGGTGTTTAGTCATGGCAGTGTTGAGTTGACATGTGTTACAAATAGTGACCATTGTGAGACCATGCTTTTCAGCATACGCGATATTTCTTGCATTGAGAACTAAAGACAAAAAGTCATCATAATCCTGAAGGTGAGAAGCTCCACAACAAGAAGCCTCTGTGAGTTCTACAAGTTCGATTCCGAGCTTATCTGCTACGGCGAGAGTTGACATCATTTGCTCAGGAGTACTTTGTTTTGCTGTACAACCCGTAAAAAGTGCATATTTTAATTTTTTCATATCTTTACTCCTAGAACTTAGCTGTAGATGAAGATTTTACAAGTTTTTGGATCTCATCAAGGTTGTCTGATTTTGTAATGCCCCATGGTGGAACTATTTTACCTTTTACAAACATTCTGAGTGCTACAGGGATATGTTTGACAATACCTAGACCTTCAGAATAAAGAACAAGTCCACCCTCATCAAGGACACCATTTTTGGCAATTGAGTGCTTGAATCCAACTGCGTGACGTGTAGCGACATTTGACGTCGCTACACCTTCTCTAAAGAGCATATTGTGTAGTTTTGTAATTTTTTCTATTGGATTAACATCTTTTGGACATACTTCAGCACACTCCATACATTTGACACAGTCCCAAACGCCTTGTTTTTCTTCATGAAGCTCTAAAAGTCTGAGAGTATGTGCATCATCACGAACATCCGCTTCAAAACGGTATGCCTTAGCAAACGCAGCAGGACCAAAGAAGTCTTCATTGATCTCTACAACTGGACAAGCATAGTGACATGCACCACACTGGATACATAAATCTGCTTCGTTGAGTTCTTCTGCTTCTTCAGGTGTTACTAAGTGCTCATGTTCAGGATGTTCATCAACATCAGAGATGAGATACGGATGGATTGCATCATGTTTTTCCCAGAAATCTTTTTTGTCGATGATCATATCTTTAACAGCGCGTTTGATGCTCAGTGGCTCAAATACAAGATCGCTTCCAAAAAGCTCAACCATCTTATTCATACTCTCTTTACATGCGAGAGTAGATCGACCATTTACCTTGATAGCACAAGCTCCACAAATACCGTGGCGGCAGCTACGACGATAAGAAAAACTACCATCATGATCCCATTTGATTCTATTTAAAATATCTAGCACAACTTCTTCTGAAGTCACTTCCATAGTATAGTCATCATAGTATGGAAGGTAATCTTCATCAGCATTGAAACGGAATACTTTGAAGTTTACTTTTTGTGTGGTAATTGTATGTGTACTCATAACTTCCCCTTAGTAGTTTCTAGCTTTAAGCTCATGTTTGCCTAGAACAACATCCATGTAATCAAGTTCGATATTTCCGTTGTTATCCATATAAGCCATTGTGTGTTTTAAGAAGTTTTCATCATCACGTGTTTCAAAATCTTCTCTATAGTGTGCACCACGGCTCTCATTTCTTGCAACAGCACTCTCTACGATAAACGCAGAGTAGTCAAGCATGTGGCCAAATTCGATAGCTTCTTGCAGTTCAGTATTGAAAACTGTTGATTTGTCTTTGATACGAATATGCTGAAATCTTGCACGTAAATCTTTTATTGTAGCAATAGCAATTTCAAGTGTCTCTTTTGTTCTAAACGCACCTGCGTTTGCTGTCATACATTGTTGTAACTCTTCACGAAGCACTGTAATGCTTTCATCCCCATTATTTTGAAGGATAAACTGCATCTCAGCGAGAGCAGTATCAGCATCAGAAACAGTTGCGGGACGGAGTTCGATAGTATCAATCTCTTTGACCATTGTCTTACCAACAAAACGACCAAAGAGGAGTGCTTCAAGCACAGAGTTTGCACCAAGACGGTTTGCACCATGCACGGATACACATGAACATTCACCTGCAGCATAGAAACCTTCTACAAACTCTTCATTGTTTTTGCGGACATTTCCTGCGATATTAACCGGAATACCACCCATAGAGTAGTGTGCAGTTGCAGAGATAAGGATAGGCTCTTTGATCATATCAAGACCTAAAAATGTGATAGCTAGTTCACGAAGCTCTGGAAGCTTTTGCATAATGAGATCTTTTCCAAGGTGTGTTACATCGATAAACACAGCATCTTTTCTTGGACCGACACCGCGTCCTTCTCTGATCTCATTTAAAATAGCGCGAGCAACAACGTCGCGTGAAGCGAGTTCCATTGCGTTTGGAGCGTATTTTTCCATAAATCTCTCGCCAAGTGAGTTGAAAAGTCTTCCACCTTCACCACGAGCAGCTTCAGAGATCAAAACACCATTACCTGATAAACCAGATGGGTGAAACTGAACAAACTCCATATCTTCGAGTGGAAGACCATGACGTGCTACGATAGAGAGACCATCACCTGTGTTTGCGTGTGCGTTAGAGTTAATCTTGTATGAACGTGCATATCCGCCTGTTGCGAACATTACAGATTTTGCATTGAAGATAACTGTTTGCATATCACGGATATTAAACGCAACGACACCCGATACTTTTCCATCTTTATAGATGATATCCGCAGCATACCACTCATCCCAAAACTTTACACCTGCACGGTGTGCTTGTTCGTAGATAGTTTGTAAAAGCGTCAAACCTGTTCTATCTTTTGCAAAACATGCACGAGGAGAAGATTGACCACCAAAAGGGCGTTGTGCAATCTTTCCATCTGGAGTTCTGCTAAACGCAGCTCCCATTCTTTCTATCCATCTGATAGTCTCAGGTGCTTTTTGACACATAAATTCAACTGCATCTTGATCAGCAAGATAGTCTGAACCTTTTACCGTATCAAATTCGTGTAACTCTACACTGTCTTTGTCACTAAACGCTGCGTTTATGCCACCTTGTGCTGCACCAGAATGACTTCTAAGTGGGTGAAGCTTTGTGATTACAGCAACTTTTTTTCCTGCGTTTTGTAACTCTCTCGCTGCTGCACATCCCGCAAGACCTGCACCAACGACAATCGCATCATATGTATAAATAGGAATACTCATTAACTTTCCTTCAATAAAGAACTAAAATAATGCTGATTATATCGTGAGTAGACTTATTGAATATTAAATGGAAGCTTTGTTTTTGGGAACTTATACTTTGTTACAATTTGAGACACATCGAGATGTTTATGTGCCTTTGATTGGAGGGGAAGTTGTCGTAATCTAAGATTATAGATTACGATTCGCTACATCTTTTATCTGATATATTTTATTTCCGCCGCTTGATTGAGCAAATTCTAGGATACCTTTAGAAACTTTTATAGTCTCTTCAAGATGTGCTTTGTTTTGTTTTACTGCAAAACCAGCACTAACAGAGATATGGACAATACCTTGATCTGGAGTACTGATTTTTATCTCAGAGAGACTTTGATGTACTTTTTCAATATCTTTAAAACAGAGTTCTTTGCTACTACGTGAGAAAATTAATACAAACAGATTCTCGTCAATTCTGGCGATAACATCAGTTGGTTGCTCATATAACGAGAGAGAAAAGGCTACTTTTTTCAGGATAGAGTGAATAAGATCTTGCGAATATATTGTATCTGTCTGTGAAATGTTATCTATTGATAATAGCGTAACTGAGAGATAGTTCTGATCTTTGATACCTTTTTTTTGTCGATACGATGTGAGCATACCTTTGAAGTTATTGATACCTGTGAGTTGATCTGTAAATTCAGGATTGCTACTAACGGATACTTTTCTATTCATTCTGAGGGCAATGGCATCCATCTCTTGCGTAAAGATAACATGATCACTTTTTTGTGTTTTTATAGTGTATAAAAAACTGATATCTTCGTAGATGCTATTGAGCCTCTTTCTGTACCAAAGTGTAGCAATTAAAATAATCACTAATGATACAAGAGCCAGATTTTCGATTATATTGAACTTTTGTACATCATAGTTTATATTTTTGATAAGCATGGTATTTATATGATTATTGAGAAGATCAAAAGAAGCTTGCATTTTCGCTTTTGCTTGAACTTCAAGTGTCTCAATATTCCCAAAAAGTACTGCGTTTACGTGCATTGTGTAGTAAAAATTGGCATCTTTTAGAAAAACCTTTGTTGCGTTTTCTAAATCATTTAAATCTACAAGGTATTCTTCTTCATGTCCAAGAAAAAATTTCTCTGTAAAGTTGTATTGATTGATAGAATAAAGTTTTTCAATTTCACTTGTTAAAAGAACATCTTTGCCATTGAGTTGGATAAGAGCAAGATTGATATCATCTATATTTAATGTAAGTAAAGAAGTAAGTACTTTTTTTTGATTTTCAAGATTGTTGACCTTGCTAAAAGATATTTTTTGTTCAATAATCAAAAAAGTCCCAACAAGAGCAATAAAAAGTATAAAAAGTAAATAAGTGTTAAGATTGCTAAATATTTTAGCGATAGAGTGTTTCATAATGTTTTCCTAATAAATGGTATAATCCATCACTATTTTATAGAGATAGCGATTAAGAAAAACTTAAAGTTAAGAATTTTGATGAATTTAGAAAATTATTTTATCGCACAATTTAACAGTAAGCGCATTGGTGATGATGGTGCCGTAGTTGGAGGTTATGTTTATTCAAAAGATGCATTTTTTGAGAATGTACACTTTAAAACAAGCTGGATGACGCACTATCAGATTGCAAAAAAATCAATGCTTGTAAATATTTCAGATGCAATAGCAATGAATGCAAAGCCTCGTTATGCACTTTTGAGTGTTGCGATGCCTAAGAGTATCACAAAAGAGCAGATGCGTTCTCTTGCAAGAGGATTTCAAGAGAGTGCTGCGTTTTATGGTGTAGAGATTATCGGTGGTGATACGATAAGTAACACAAAACTTGATATCACGATTACGATTATCTCTGAGGTTACAAAACCTCTGCTCCGCAGTGGTCTTCGAAAAGATTATCTTTTAGCGTATACAGGCAGTTTGGGACGCTCGATAAGAGATTTGAAAAAATTATCAAATTTGGGCTCTATTCATAGACAATCAAAGTTTGTTAATATCACTTTGAGACAAAAATTTATACAAAACGCAAGCAGATTTTTGAGTTCTGGAATGGATATCTCGGATGGACTCTTTAGTGATTTAAATAAACTCTCTGAAGTCAACAATATTGGTTTTAAATTTTTTAAAAAAATAAAAAAAACAGTTGGCTGTAGCGGAGAAGAGTATGAAATGTTGGTGGCGTTTGATAAAAGAGAGAAAAAAACAGTTCTTAAACGCGCGGCACAAAGTAGGGTAAAGTTGAATATCTTCGCCAAATCGGCAAGGATGAAATACACAAATAGGTGCAAATCGCATCATTTTTAAAAGGCACATTATGGATAGATTTTATTCTCTTGCTCACGCAAGTATCGATTTTCACTTTAGACAGACTCCAAGAGATTTCGTAGTCGAAGAGATACCTTTATATGAGTTTTCAGGCGAGGGTGAGCATCTTATCCTTTTTGTAAGAAAAAAGAGTTTATCTACTTTAGAACTTGTAAGCGCACTTGCAAGATATCTCGGTATACAGCAAAAAGAGATAGGTTATGCAGGTCTTAAAGACAAACACGCGATGACAAAACAGTATATCTCTTTGCATAGAAAACATGAAGAAGCGTTGGATAAATTTGAGCATGAAAGTATCAAAATACTCACTAAAACGTATCATAATAATAAGATTCGTATTGGGCATCTTCAGGGAAACAGATTTTATATTAAGCTTAAAAAAGTTAATCCAACCTCTGCTAAAAAGATAGACGAAGCACTCAAAAACATAGCTGATTTTGGTATGCCAAACTATTTTGGATACCAGCGTTTTGGAAATGATGGAGACAACCATATTTTAGGTGAACAGATTGCAAAAGGTGAGAAAAAAGAGAGAAATCCGAAGATAAAAAAACTTCTTATCTCTGCGTATCAAAGTCATCTTTTCAATCTTTGGCTGAGTCGTCGTCTTGAGATCAACTCTCTTGTAAACAGCTTTAGCGTCAAAGAACTTGAACCGATTTTAAATTTTCCAAATGATGAAGTAACGAAGATGAAAGCACAAAAGCATCCATTTAAACTCATCACCGGAGATATTATGGAGCACTATCCGTATGGAAGATTATTCGACTATGAAGGGGATGCGCATGATCTTGAAAGATTTGACAAACGCGATATCTCTGTTACAGGTCTGCTTTGTGGAAAAAAAGTGAAAACTTCGAGTGGCACAGCTGGCGAGATAGAAAAAGATTTTGATTCTGAGATACAAGAAGATGGGGCAAGAAGATATGCTTGGATCTATGCGACGCAGGTAGAAGGACGATATCTCTCACAGGACGCGCAGTATGAGATGAATTTTACCCTTCCAAAAGGCTCTTACGCAACAGTTTTAATCGAAGAGATAGCTAAACGCAAGATTAAAGAATAATACAAAAAGGATAAGAATGGAAAAAAGACATATAACATCAGCGATTTCACAAAGTTTTGGAAAGTTTGCTTCTAAGAAATTTCCAACATGGTTTCAAAAAGTAGTCAACGGGAGTTACGTCTCTTTGATGGGTCTAGATATGAGAGAATTTCATGCTCCAAGTACATACAAAAGCTTAAATGCACTCTTTACAAGAAGACTGAGAGAAGAGAGAATTTACTCTCTAGCGGCAGAAGATTTTATCTCTCCATGTGATTCATTTATCTCTGAGTGTGGCGTCATCCAAGAAGATTATGCGCTCCAAATCAAAGGGATGCGTTATAAGTGTGAAGAGCTTTTAGGCAGTGAATTTAGTGCTGATGAGAAGAATATTATCAGTGATGGAACGTTTATCAACTTTTATCTTTCACCAAAAGATTATCACCGTTATCATATGCCTACAAATACAAAAGTTTTAAAAGCGGTACATATTCCAGGAAAGTTTTACCCAGTAAATGTGCCTTCTCTTAAAAAAAGAATCAATCTGTTTATAGAGAATGAGCGTGTTGTCTTGCTTTGTGAAACAACGGCGAAGCAAAGATTTTACATGGTTTTGGTAAGTGCGTTAAATGTTGGAGTTATGCAAGTGAGTTTTGAGCCACGCATCCAAACAAACGCAGTAGCAACGAGACCAAACGCATATACATTTGAAAATCTTTATCTTGATAAAGGTGCTGATTTTGGATGTTTTGAGATGGGCTCTACGATAGTTATTCTAGCGCAAAAAGAGATGCTGGAACTCACTGTTAGTACGGGAGAGCATGTAAAGTTTGGAGAGGTAATAGCGAAGCTTCAGATATAAGATATCTGAAGTTTTGCCATAAGCTTCTCATCTTCTTCAAAAATACTCAAGCTACTCTCAAGAGGTCTTTTCTCTGTTTGGAGAACTCCTTGGACTGAGTGTAGTATATGTGTGTATTTTATAAACATAGGTACAGTAATATGCTCGATTTTTTCTCTTTCAATTAGTTCTGCTAAGGCATGAATCCCACAATAATAAATACTTTTATTGATAGATCTTTGTATTTTATAATCGTGCATTAATTCAATGTTATTATGAAGCGCTTCTTTTTCAAATTCGTTTAATATTCTATTTTCTTCCACTCTATGTAAATCATGTTCGATTGCAGCTTCTATGTCATGATTTTGAGACTGAATTATCGTATCAATGTTTGGACAATATTTTTTCAATTCACTGTAGATATCATCAGCTTTTAACTCATGTGCATTTGCATCACATATGTAGGTTTTATCTTTAATATATTCATGATTAAAAGCATTTAAAAGAGTGATAAGTACGCTGAGATAGCTGTACTTATCCTCTTTGTTCTTATCAAAGGCAACACCTGTATGAGAGATAATAGGCTTTGGCCCAGCATATGCTAGCTTCATTTTTTACTCCTCAATATCTTCTATATATTTTAGAGGTTAAATCTAAAGTGCATGATGTCTCCGTCTTGCACGATATACTCTTTCCCCTCAAGTCTCATCTTGCCAGCCTCTTTTGCTTTTGCTTCGCCGCCAAGTTCTACAAAGTCATTATATGCGATAACTTCTGCACGGATAAAGCCTTTTTCAAAATCGTTGTGTATAACTGCTGCTGCGCGTGGAGCAGTTGTGTTTTTACGAATAGTCCAAGCACGTACTTCTTTGACACCAGCTGTAAAGTAGCTCATAAGTCCAAGTTTATCAAAGCCTTTGTGGATAATCTGTTCAAGACCAGACTCTTCAACACCTAAATCTGTCAAAAATTCATTCGCTTCTTCTTCTGTAAGACCAATAAGCTCTTCTTCGATTTTTGCACAAAGTTTGATGATTTCGCAGTTGTGTTTTGCCGCGTGTTCTTTGAGTGCTACAACGTATGCATTATCTTCAAGAAGACCATCTTCATCGACATTTGCCCCGTACATAATCTCTTTGTATGTAAGAAGTCTTGTTTCATGCATAAGGAGCTTAAATTCCTCACTTTGATTATTAGTAAAGTTGATCGCAAGATTTCCATCACCTAAGAATTCTAAAAGTTCTTCACCAATTTCAAGCATGATTTTTGCAGTTTTGTCTGTTTTTGCTTGTTTCTTGAGTCTCTCTGTGCGGTTAGAAAGTACTTCGATATCTGCAAGAATAAGTTCACCTTCGATGATATCGACATCACGAAGCGGATCGATATTTCCTTCATTGTGTACAATATTGTCATCATCAAAACAACGAACGATTTGAAGGATAACTTCTGTTTCACGGATATTTGATAAGAACTTGTTTCCAAGACCTTCACCCTTGCTCGCACCTTTGACAAGACCTGCAATATCTACGAAGTCGAGTGTAGAGTATTGAATTCTCTCAGGATTTACGATTTTTGCAAGTGCGTTTAATCTTTTATCCGGAACCGGAACGATTGCTTTATTTGGCTCGATAGTACAAAATGGATAGTTTGCCGCTTCTGCGTTTTGTGCTTTTGTGAGTGCATTGAAAGTTGTTGATTTACCTACGTTTGGAAGTCCGACTAGACCTATTGCTAAACCCATTATTTCTCCGATATATATTAATATTTTTTGTATTTATAGCCCTTATCTTAGGCTTTTATAGCTTTTTTTTAATGTATTTTAGGTATATTTTAACACTTCTAATCTCACTAAAAGCACCACCCCTTACGTTTGATAGGGAGTATTTGAGGAAATAGTAAGTATAAAATAAAAAAATAACATCAAATATCAAGTTCATTCATCCATAGTCTACTCAAAAGAGAATTCTGACAGATGATTAAACAGTTAAGATAAATGGGATTATACTTAATAAACCTTATAAACTACAAATTACAGTATTGCAAAATTTAATGGTAAAAAGAAAAAAATTCATAGAGTAATAAGACATTTTAATAGAAGCAATTTATGACGTAATAGCAAAAAGAACGACTTGCTTTCAAAAGTTGAAAACTGAATTAAAGTCATGCACTGTACATATATAGATAAATAGAAAAATAAGGTATTTTTTTTAAGCTTATTTTGAAAACAATAGATATTTTGATAAAATTTAATAATTTAACACTCTGCAACACAAAAGGTATATCAAATGACTAGAGCTAGAAACTTTTTAGAGCTAATTTCTGTGCTTAGAACTAAAAAGGATTTTCTCAATGCTGTTTTTGAGAGTAAAAATAGGCAGATGAGTCTTTCCAATGCGAGAAATTTGATTGATGATATTTCTATTGAAGAATTAGAAGCAAATAATCTTATTGAAATTTTCAACAATGAAGTTTTACTAGGGGAACATCTTACAAGGTTTTTAGAGGCTCAGTTGGTTGATAATTATGATGAAGAGCTTTTTGACTATAAAAACATTTTTCTTAAGATATCAAAATCAATAGAGCTTTATCGCACTTCGTTTGAGGTCAGTGGAGATGCACACAAGCACACAAGAAATATACATAGATATCTTAGAAGAATTCCCAATAATCTTTTAGATTCGCTCAAGAGTATGCAACATCATGTTGAATTTACATATCGTTCCGCTGCTACGAATAGAGAAAAACTTCAAGAACTCAAAGGTTATAATGAAATGCTTGATGAATTCTATGAAACTCTTGAATTTATAAGCAGGAACATGAGAGTTCATCTGGAGTTCTTTGAACAGATAAATGATAATGCTCTAGACCTCCAAAGGTTCCGAGTAGGAGAATATATACTCACCATAAGAGATACTCTTATTAAAACGACACAAATTGTTATTGATTATATTAGGGATACAGAGAGAAGTATTCATTTTCATAAACATCTTGTTGAGCTAAAAGAGCTGAGTGACAGAAAAGAGATCCGTAGCAAAACAAATATGTATGAGCTTATTTTTAACGCCAAACGCGAACCCTTGCTTTCTGGTTTGTCCGTTGTTGAGAAAAGAAATGTCCAGATTAAATTTTATCCAGACTATGCCAACGAAGAAGAGTTTGAGCTAAGGTATTTGGCCAGTTTAAATAAGCCAAATATGATTGAGAAAAAAGCGAACTTAAATGAACCTATTGAAGATGATTTCTTGGAAGAAGCCATTATTGTGACAGTTGATTATAGTGATATTCTTTATGAATATATAGATGCAAAAGAGCAAGAGGGTAGTTTTTTAACATACTTACAGCATAAAGAACCAGAGCTTGATGGAGAAGAGCTACTTGCAGCTTATCTGGACACAATTATCACTAACTCGCAAGAACTTGTTTTTACACAAGAGGATGAGATGGTTTATGGTTATAGGTGCATGAGTGCTTATTCAATTTCTAACACAGCTAAAACATTACAGGACTCAATATTATGATGATAGATACCAATAGACTTCCAAGCACAACAAAAGCTATCTTTGACACTCTAAGAGGTGGAAACTTTATTATTGATAATCATCCTGAACCAGAGCAAAGAAAGATGTTTATAGATTGTGAGAGTTATCTTCCTACTCTTAGAGCTTACTTTGAGCCTCTTGGTTACGATTTGGAAGAGGGCGATGGTTTCTTTCTTTTTTATATTAAAGACCTTGTTGATTCAGCAAAAGAGCACAGGATGAATCAGATGATTAGCATGCTAGACATTATAACTCTAGTCTTAGGTGTTTTTCCTAACTTCAATGTAGGATGGAAAGGTTCACCCTCAGAACTCGAAATAGCTCTCAAGGGAGATACTTTACGAAGGGAAGAACTTGAAAATATGCGTAGTATTAAAGGTAAAACGCTCACAGAAAGATGCGTGAGCATATTTGATACACTTAGTAAATTCGGATGCATGATACCGCTTGACGACATATTCAATAACTATCTCGTTGGTTCTTCATATAATTACCTAACAGAGTTTTATGAATCAGTACAGAGAATAAATAATGAAGTTGCAAAAAAGAATGAGATAGAGGATGAAGAGTAATGATAGGGCTTAAAAAAATAACATTTGTAAATACAGGTAGATTTCTTTATGGAGAGGTTGATGTTTCAGGAAACACTCTTTTTACTGGTACAAATGGAGCCGGCAAAACAACTACTATGCAGGCGGTACTCTTTTTCTATGGCTCAAGCAAGAGTGATAAATTAGGTATTCATCGAGGAGAAGGAAAAGACAACTGGCTTAAATATACATATCCATTTATGAACTCATATGCATTCTACGAGTATGAGGGAATTTATGGAAATACTCTTCTGATGACCTATGCAAATGGTAATCAGATAGCTTATAGATTTATGTCTCTTGATATGGATTTGGATTTAAAATCGCTTGTTTTGGAAGATGGAAAAACAATTAAAGAAAGAGAGGAAATACTCTCAAGTTTTATTGCCAAAGGATTTAAGCCAAGTTCTCAAGTTATTTCATCAAGTAAATATAGAGAAATACTCTACGGCGGAGATTCACTTAAAAATGACAAAACATTTAAAGAGTTTAGAGATTTTGCACTTATGAAAGCAGAGGGGAATTATGATTTAATACATGATGTACAATCAAGTATATTTTTAAGCTCTCGTGTTGAAACAGGTTCATTTGAAAAAGCAATCTCTAATAGTTTTGGTAGTGATGAAACAATAGATATTGCCAATATAAAAGAGCAGCTATACGATTCTATGAGTGACTATTATGCAATTAAGGTTTATGAAACACAAAAGAGTTTAATAGCTAGTATATTTAAAGAATATACACAGTTTACTCAAGAACAAGATGAGCTTGTATCGAAAATGAAACTAGCAGTTGCGAATCATAAATTTAACACATCAAACCTAGCAAACTTTGAAGAAAAGTTACATAATTCAAACAAAGAGCAGCAAGTTAAAAAAGAACAATTTGATGAAATAATGGCATCACTAAACGCAAGTAGGGATGAGGCTAAGAGTAATTACGAATTTTCTAAAAGAGAATTACAAAGAGCTGAGAGTTTAAAAGCAAAATACGATGACAGCTTTATGCAAAAAGTAATTCTTGTTGATAGCTTGTCTATATTTGAATCTAATCATAAGGATGCTAATGTAACATACACGGCTCTTGTTGGCGAACAGCATAATGTTACGCAGCTATACGACAATCAGTTACTGCAGGCACAAACACATGCATCATCTAATAAGCAAGCACTTTCTGAAATAACAGAGAATAAGATTAAAGAAATTAGAGATCAACTAGAAGAAAAAGAGTCTAAAGTAGAATCTGATATTAAAAGTATTACCGATCTATTTGATGCCAAATTAAGAGAGGCTAATCAAAAAATAAAAGAGTACCAGGAGCTAAAGTCAAAGGCCAATATATCTCTTGCACTAATAAAGGCAAATAACCCATTTAGTAAAAAAGTAGATGCGTTAATTGCACATATTAGCAAGCTTGAGGCTGAACTTTTGGCTTTAGAAGCACAGATTAGTCAAACACAAGAGAAACAACAATCACTACTTGAGCAAAGAAAAGGCATTGAAAGAAGAATAGAGGATGCTGACATTTCTGCGCAGGAGCGCTATCGCTTAATGATAAAGCCTCATGAACAAGAAATTGCGACACTCCAAAAACTACTTAATGTATCAGAAGACACTCTACTTCACTACATCAGGGAAAATCATGCAGATGTTGAGTTCACACTTACATCACTCCTTAAGGATCAAGTTTTATACAGCAAGGTGTTAGAGCCTTCAAGTTCACAACAGATAGAGAGCATGTACGGACTTCAAATCAATACTCAGAACCTTGAAGAGTCGGAGTACTCTCATGCTAACATCTCTGCAAAGATTAATGAACAAAAAAATCTAATTATAAAGCTAAGACTAGATGTTGACAAACAACTCTCTGAGAAAAAAGAAGAGCTCACTAAAGCTGAGGCTAAACTCCAAAAAGATAGTTTCTTTGCAAACAATGACATTGAGGAGCTTGAAGGTAAAATCCTAAAATTAAAAACACTTATTGTCTCTTCTAAGGATGAGTTGCACTTTGAAGTAACAAATTCTCTTCAAGCATGGAAAGATGCAATTAAAAAAGCAGAACAAGAGTTAACCGAGAAAGTAAAAGAGTTACAGGAGTCCGAGAACACTAAAGATGAGCTAAATAATATTATCTCTATTCGTATTCAAAAAACAAAAGATGAGTTTCACGAGTATAAAAAGAATTCAACTGCTGAGATATCATCACTCAAAGAAAAACTAAAAGATGAAATACTAAAACTCGATACAGCACTTAAAGCCAAAGTCTTAGAAATAGAAGAAAACAAAACTAAAGCACTTTTGGATGGTGGCGTTAGTAAAGAAGAGCTTCATAAGGCTAGGACAGCCCTTGACGAATCGTTAAAAGTTTTAGATAAAGTGAAGCAGTATATTAATGAGGTAGCAGTCTGGAGAGAAGACAAAAAGTTTTTTGATAAAATCCCACAACTATCAGAAGAACTGTCTATAAATCAAGCTAAATTTACAAAGGCTGATGAAGAAAGTAAGACACAAAAACTTCTCATTTATGGAGAACTTCAAGCACTAGAGAAAAAGGTGAGAGTAGCACAAGAGAAATTTGATAGCACAAAAAAAGCTATAGAGAGAACAAAAGAAGTGTTCGATACTCCAGACTATAAAAAATACCTAGTTGAGAATAAACTATTGGAAAATACAAACGCGATTGAAGCTGAAAACATATATGCAGTATTTTCTAAAATATCATCGCTATTAAACTCTAATAGAGAGTTATATTTTTCACTAGATAGTGCTCTTACAAGGCTAGTAGGCAAGATAGGTAATGATAAGCATGTGTGGTTTACTTATAAGAACAAAACTACTTCTGAAACAATCTCCTCAATTGAAAGTTTGAAGATGTTTATGCAGGGTGGTGGTATCTCTCAAACAAAAGAACTTGTTGCAAAATCTATCAAAGGGATACAGAGTAATATATCGCAAAGGTATGGCAATCTTAATACCCAAAGTGAGAAGATCAAATCAAGCATTGATAAAATAAGCAAACGCCTCTCTTCCGCCGTTAGAGAAATTCCAGTACTAGATGATATAGGATTAAGGTATGTAAAAAGCGAAAATAGAATACTTTCAGAGCTTCAGGCGATAAGCGAAATTGATATTCCTTATGGTGACGCTAAATCTTTATTCGCAGAACCCGCTAAGAGTTCAAAATCCACTCATCTTATTCTAGATAGGTTTGATAAGTTATTGGATTATCTAAAAACTGAAAAAGAGAAAGAGATTACTGTCGCTGACACATTTAGTGTTGAGATGATGGCTGTTGAAAATGGTAAATCTACTGGGTGGATTATGGCTCGAAAACAAATTGGTTCTGAGGGTACTTCTGTTATTGTTAAAACTCTACTCTATGTTGCAATGCTTGATACAGTTCTATCAATGACTCGTAAAAACACAGAGGCGAATGTTCATGTACTGCTAGACGAAATCGGAAAGATTGACCAAAGAAACATGCGAGAGGTTATCAAGTTTGCCAACAATGCAGGAATACTATTTCTCAATGCTGCTCCTGATGTAAAGATCCCTGCTTTTTATAAATGCATATATCACTATAAAATAATCAATGGAAAAACAAAGATAATACAGGGTGCAATGAGACAATGAGTGTAAATCTTAGAGATGTTAGAGTCTTGCTTTTAATAGAGCAGGGCGAGACTGTCAAGAGAAGTTCTTTTGGAAAATCCTTTATAAAAACATTAGACGAAATGATTGAAATAGGTTCGCTTATGGAAGTCAAAGTAACTAGAAACTCATTTAACATTTCTATGGGCAATCAAGATGCATTTACTAACTATTTAGCAAACTATTTATTCATAGATAATCTTCGTAATTACATCTTAGCTCTTACTGCTGATGGACTATCTAGGTCAGAGCTTTCAGAGCTTGGCATCAATACAAAGTTAAAGAGTGTAAATCCTAAAAGTGGTCTTCATATGGATAGTCCTGACAATATAAGTGTGAAAATTAATGGAGAAGAAGTAAAACTAGGCTTTCCTAAAGGATGTGCATTGTTTGTTCATAAGGAGAACCATATTACTTTCGATGAAGATATTTTAATTGTTGGTGTTGAAAACTTTGAAAACATTAGCGGGAAGTTAAAAGACAGAACTATTTTTCCAGATAAGAAAATACTTTTTATTGAAAGAAGTAAGAGTCTACGACACTTACTATCTAAAATCAGTAATGATTATCTACACTTTGGAGATATAGATTTGGCAGGAATATTTATCTATCAAACAGAGTACGAGCCGATAGTGGGTACCCGAGGCTCTTTCTTTATACCTAATAACATAGAAAGTCTTTTAAAGAGAAAAGGTATAAAAGACCTGTCCAAGACGCATGATGAGAAATATCAAACTCTTATCGGAAATACTCCCAGTATTGCATCTCTTATTGAAACTGTTAAGTGCATAGGAAGGACTCTTGAACAAGAGTATTTTTTGAAGTAAATGTCAAATGCAGAGCTAAAATACACTACCTTATAGGGGATGAAATTGTGAGTAACGAAGAGCCCAAAGCGTTCTTGAAAGAGTCTACTGGTAGATTTTATTATTATGTTTGAGCCATCCATTTTCATGGCGTTGTTTTGGATCATGATGTGTCCAGTGGAGGACTCCGCCTTTTTCGTTGTACTCATACTCTCCATAAAACGCAACGCTATCGCCTTTTTTTAAGTCATTAATTCTTGGAGCTAGATCGATATTATGTGCGATGAGAATAGTCTCTCCTGATTTTAAACGCAGTAGAAATTTTTGGTGTTTTAGCCCTTGTAGATCATCTTTGAGAAGACGTATTACAATGCCTTCGCCTTGAACTTGAAGATCACTTTGCTTGCGTTTAAAAGCTTCTGAGATAGAACTTTTTGTAGAGAGTTCATGCGTTTTAGAGGGTTCGTGTGTTGGAGGAGAGTGGGGAGTGTTTGTACTGAGATAGTTAAAAAGTCCAAACCCTAGGAGAACAACGAGTCCTAGGAGTTTGTTACGATTATTTTTGCTGAGCATAGAGATTATTTAATATTTTTCAAAAAGTCACTTATCATACGTACTGCCGCACCCGTAGCGCCATAACCATTACAATCCCAAGGAGTCTCTGTATAAGCAGAACCTGCGATGTCAAAGTGTAGCCACTTCTCTTTGTTCTCTTCTTTGATAAACTTATCGAGGAAAAGTCCTGCAGTTATCGCTCCGCCGTAAGGTTTTGAAGAGGTATTTGAGATGTCAGCTATCTCACTTTTGAGTAGCTTTTTGAGGTGTTGATTAAAAGGAAGAGAACCAACAAGCTCTCCAGAGTTGTTTGCCGATTCAAAGATAGTGTGTTTGAGTGCGCTTGAGTGTCCCATGATTCCAGTTGTATATTGCCCAAGAGCAACCATACATGCACCCGTAAGTGTTGCAAAGTCAAAGAGATAATCTGCTTTTACTTTCTCCTGTGCATAATCAAGTACGTCAGCAAGCACTAAACGACCCTCTGCATCTGTATTTCTCACTTCGATAGTTGTGCCGCTACGTGAGACAAGAACATCATCAGGTTTATATGCATCGCCGCCTATCATGTTTTCAACTGCGCCGATAAAGACATGAATTTCGATATCGAGTTTGAGTTCACTTGCTACTTTCATCATTCCAAGAACAGCACATCCACCTGCTTTATCCATCTTCATAGTTACCATAGATGTTGCAGCTTTGAGGCTAAGCCCACCACTATCGTATGTCAAACCTTTGCCGACAAGAGAGATGATCTTTTTAGCATTTTTTGGTTTGTAGCTGAGATGAATAAGTTGGCTCTCATGTCTTGAAGCACGCCCAACTGCTAGCATTGAGTGCATATTCTGGGCATCAAGCTCTTTTTCGCCGAGGATTTCACAGCCGAGATTATTTGTTTTTGCAAGCTCTTTTGCAAGTTTTGCAAACGAAGGTGGATTAAGATCTTCTGGAATTTCATTGACGATATCTCGTGTAAAGTTTGTTGCGTTTGCAACAATGATTGCTGCATCAAACGCAGCTTCTAAAGAGGCAAAGTCAGCCTCACCGCAAGAGATACTTATCTTCTTCAGTGCAGCTTTTTTTGGCTGGGATTTGTATTTTGTATACTCATAACCGCCAAGAACAAAACCCTCAACAAGAGCGCTTATAAGCGTAGTCGATTCGCAGAGTACTTTCACACTCTTATAATTAGATGCTTTGAGCGCTTTGATGGCGACAGAAGCCGCACTTCTGAGCTCATCTTTTGTTTCACTTTCAACACCACAAACAAGCAGACCTTGCTCATGTAAAAAACAGAGTGTATCTTGCTCGCCTTTGAAGCCTGCTTGCGTTAAAAGCTTTCCTTGCTCATGTGCTTTGAGATCTTTTTCACTTACAAACGCAAGAAAGATATCTGCATCGAGCTCGTTAATATTTTTTTTAGACAGTTTGATATTCATAGTTTCCTCTTTTAGTCAAAATGAAGCAAATCTTTTGCTTGAATCATATCTTTATCACCGCGTCCTGACATATTGACGATGATGAGTTTGTTTTTGATGTTTGGCAGTTTTTTGAGATATGCAACTGCATGTGAGCTCTCAAATGCAGGAATAATTCCCTCTTTTCGTGAGAGCCATACAAAAGCATCAAGCGCCTCTTGATCTGTGATATTATCATAACTCACAGAGAGATTTTCTTTGTGAAACGCATGCTCAGGTCCAATACCTGGATAATCAAGTCCCGCAGAGATAGAGTGAGCCTCTTGAATCTGACCATCTTCATCTTGTAGTAGATAGGTCATCTGCCCATGAAGTACGCCAGGACGTCCTTTTTCTAAAGAACAGCCGTGCTTGTCGGTCTCTACGCCAAGTCCACCAGCTTCGATGCCGATACACTCCACCTCTTTGTCTTCTAAAAAGTGCTGGAAGATTCCGATTGCGTTTGAGCCGCCACCGATACATGCGATAACATGATCAGGAAGACGGTTCTCTTTTTCAAGTATCTGTGCACGTGCTTCGTAGCCTATGATGGCTTGAAAGTCACGAACCATCATTGGGTAAGGGTGCGGTCCTGCGACGGTTCCTATGATATAAAAAGTATCTCTTGCGTTTGTTACCCAGTGGCGGATGGCATCGTTCATCGCGTCTTTGAGTGTTTTACTTCCACTCTCGACTGCGTTTACCTTTGCCCCGAGGAGTTTCATACGAAAGACATTGAGCTCTTGACGTTTTACATCTTTTGCACCCATAAATATCTCACATTCAAGTCCGAGCAGGGCAGCTATCGTAGCCGTTGCTACACCGTGCTGTCCGGCCCCTGTTTCAGCGATAACTTTAGTATAGCCTAGACGCTTTGCCATAAGGCCTTGAGCGATAACGTTATTGACTTTATGTGCACCTGTATGGTTCAGATCTTCGCGTTTGAAGTAAACTTTTGCTCCAAGCTCTTTAGAGATATTCTCTGCAAAGTACAAAGGAGAAGGACGACCTACATAATCTTTGAGATAGTAGTCAACTTCTTGCCAAAAGTTTTTGTCAAAACGAATTGCTTCATACTCTTCTTTGAGTTGCTTGAGTGCTGGCATAAGTGTCTCAGGCACATATCTACCGCCAAAGATGCCAAAATGTCCATCTTCATCCGGATCAAATTTTGATTTACTAGGAATATACATTAATGAACCTCTATAAGCGAGTAGACTTCAGTCTGCTCTTGTAAAATTTTTTGCCCCTCTAAAAAAGCGAGAGCGATGATAAAACATGCTTCGATACACTGCGCTCCGGCTTTGTTGATAAGTTTTGCCGCTGCGTTTGCAGTTCCGCCTGTCGCGATAAGATCATCTATAAGAAGGACTCTTGCGTTTTTGATATCTCTAAAAGCATCAAGGTGGATCTCGACTTCATCCACACCATATTCTAGAGAATATTTTTCGCTGATAGTTGTATAGGGAAGTTTGCCTTTTTTTCTAATAGGGACAAAACCTACACCCAACATCTGCGCAAGAGCCGCTCCAAAGATAAATCCTCGTGCATCGATACCTGCGACAAAGTCTAGATTATAGTCTTTGTATTTCTGGTAGAGATGGTTCATCAAAACGCCATACGCTTCTTTGTCGCTCAAAAGTGTTGTGATATCCTTAAATACTATTCCCGGTTTTGGAAAATCTTTGATATCTCGGATAGAGTTTTCAATGATTTTTCTCTCAGTATTACTTAATGTCATATTATCTCCTAGAGTAATGCGTCTATTCTACTCTCAAGTGCTTTTATTTTGCCATTGAGACGATCTGTTTCTTGTCTATGTTTAGAGTTTCTTTGTTTGAGGACTTTGAGCTCATTTCTGAGTTTAGCGAGCTCCTCACTTAATATATCAACATTTCCGAGTGCTCGTTGGAGTTGTATCTGATATTTTCGTATGAGTATTTCCGCCTCTTTGAGCGTAAGTTTCATAAGATCATTACCTCTTTGCTCTTTGTTTGTAATGCTTTTAAAATAAAACATCTTCACAAAGAGATAGACAGAGAGCATCGAAAGTATTGTTAAAAGTGACCATTCCCAAAACATAGCGTATCCTTTTTTGACTCTATAAAATTTCTATTTTTTCAACTCTACCACAGTGACGACCACCTTCAAAACTACCTGCAAGCCACGCATCTATAATAGATTCTGCGACACCTTTTCCGATAATACGCTCACCAAAACATAAAATATTCGCATCATTGTGTCCACGTGCTACGCTTGCCGTGTATGCATCGTGGCAGAGTGCCGCACGGATACCCGCATGACGATTTGCAGCAACGCTCATTCCAATACCAGAACCGCAGATAAGTATACCTTGTGTGCCTGCATCTTCTAAAACACTTATAGCGACTTTGTGGGCATAATCAGGATAGTCAACTCTCTCTTTAGAAAAAGGTCCAAGATCGATAACCTCATGTCCTTTTTGTTTTAAAAGTTCTACTGTGTAATCTTTTAAGTCAATTCCTGCGTGGTCTGTAGCTATATAAAATTTCATTTTTGTTCCTTTATTTATGTTGTGAGTAGTTGCAATATCGTGCGTACTGGAAGTAGCAACAGATAATCTTTGAGCGGTGTCATCAGTACAATAAGTACGATAATGATGCCATAACGCTCATTTTTATAAAAAAATTCAGCGACTGCGTTTATCTTGTATTTGAGTGAAAGGTGCATCAAAAAATGCGCTCCATCAAACTGTGGAATAGGGAGAAGATTGAAAACTCCAAGAACCACATTGATAATAAGCAATTGATAGACAAGCAGATATAAAAATATATATGCCAAACCATCCACAGAAGTCGGTGCACTCATCGCTACTAGAAAGATAGAAGCAAAAACTGCTAAGGTAAAGTTGTAAACGATACCTGCTAGATCCACTTGCATCGCTCCATTATAGCCTGCGTTTCGTATAACGGTAGCAGTATTTATAGGCACGGGTTTTGCCCAGCCAAATAAAAATCCGCTATCAGCCCCCAAGAGCATAGGCAAAAAATACATCGTAGCAGGAACGATAATAGTCCCAACCAAGTCCACATGGATAAGTGGATTTATAGAGAGCCTGCCTGCGTTTTTTGCAGTAAAATCTCCATACTTGTATGCAACCCAGCCATGCATGATTTCATGCCCGATAATTGCTATTGCAAGGGCTAGTACAGCGGCTGCGATTTTGAGAATATCAATAGATTCCATGATCATCTTTTTCTGTTTTACGGCGATCTTTGATAGCTAGGTCCAAATGTTCGGGAGCTTCAAGGTCTGTCGGTGTTTTCCCTATACGATCCCATCTGATTTCCCAATCCTCACTGATAGAGAAGTAGATAAACCAAGGTGTCCCTTCGATATTATCATAAGGAACAGAACCCCAAAAACGGCTATCATTAGAGTGATCACGGTTGTCACCCATCATAAAATATTCGCCCTCTGGAACTTTGATAGGAGAAAAATAAAACAGAGGTGTCGGGTAGATACCGTTGTTGATGATTTTCTCATCATGGTGGATACCTGGATGCTCTTTCATATAAGGATTTTTTACCCAGATTTTGTCCGCAAGCGTGATAGTTTCATAACCTTTAAAGTGTTCTAAAATCCATTCATTGCCCTCTGCATGGTGTAGATAGAGGTCTTTGTTGTCTATAAAAAGCTCATCTCCAGGAAGTCCGACACAGCGCTTGACAAAGTGTTGTTTGACATTACCAGGATAGCGGAAGATGATAATATCTCCACGTTCTGGTTTGTCCCCATCTATCAAACGCAGCTTGTCGCTCCACGGCATGATAGAGAGTTCAAGAAAAGGAATATGTGGCATAGAGATACCGTATGCAAATTTTTTGGCAAAAAGATGATCACCAATAAGGAGTGAGTCTTTCATCGAACCAGAAGGGATTCTAAAGGCTTGTGCTATAAAAAATATAACAAAAAGAACTATGATAACAGTTCCGGTCCATGAGTTTGAAAATTTATACGCTTTGTGTAGGGCTTTTTTCATTTAGTTCTTTTCTTTGTAATTTATTTGTGCAGCTTTGAGTGTGTTGCTTAGAAGCATGGCGATAGTCATCGGGCCGACACCACCTGGAACAGGCGTGATATAAGAGCATTTTGTACTTACGTTTTCATAATCAACATCGCCCACAAGTTTACCGTTGTCTGCTCTGTTGATACCGATATCGATGATAATCGCACCATCTTTTACCATATCTTCTTTGATAAGATTGATAACACCAACACCCACGAGAATGATATCTGCGTTTAGGGTATGTTTTTTCAGATCATCTGTGAAGATATGACAGATTTCAACCGTTGCGTTTGCGTTGAGAAGTAGGGCAGCCATAGGTTTTCCAACGATATTTGAAGCACCGACAACACAACAGTTTTTTCCTTTTGGATCGATATTGTACTCTTCTAAAAGTTTCATAACACCAAGCGGTGTACATGGAACGAAGCCATCAAGTCCAGTTGCGAGTCTTCCTACATTGTATGGATGAAAGCCGTCAACGTCTTTACTTGGGTCTACAAGTTCTAATATTTTTGTTGTATCTATCTGTTTTGGAAGAGGAAGTTGGATAAGTATTCCATCGATATTTGGATTGTTATTCATCATTTTAATTGTATTTTCTATTGCATCTTGTGAGATATCTTCAGGCATTTCGTGTGTCACGGAATAAAATCCTACACGGTCACATGCTTTCTTTTTCATGTTTACATACGCAGCACTTGCTGGGTCTTGCCCAACTAAAATAACAGCGAGTCCAGGAACTGAACCTGTTTTGCTTTTGAGTTCTTTTACGCCAGCATGAACGCCGAGTTCTATCTTTTGTGAGAGTGCTTTTCCATCAAGAAGTGTCATTTAAACCCCATAAATAAATTTTCTATTATAATACCGTCTAAATGATAAAAGGTCGCTTTGAGATGAAATATATACTTTTTTTAACTTTACCACTTTTTTTGTATGCAAAAACTAGCTTTATTACACAAGAAGAGTACGCAGCACAACTCTATAAAAACCCACGGGGGATTGGGTGTCAGCACTGCCATGGAGATCAAGGCAAAGGGAAGATTGTAGCGAACTATACGCATAAAAAAATACAAAAAAGTTTTGGCGGACCAGCTATAGATAAGCTTGATTATGCTGCGTTTTATAAAGCGCTCAACAGCAGAATTGATAGCATGCCTCGTTACTTTTTAACTCCAAAAGAGATCAGTGCACTCTATTTTTATCTCAATCAAGAAGAGTTGAAAAAAGCACAAGAACTCAAAGAAGCACAAGAGAAGAAAAAAGCACAAGAAGCAGAAAAAGTCAAAAAAGCACAAGAAGCAAAAAAAGTGAGTGAAACAAAAGAAGTCAACGAAACAAAAGAGATTAAAGAAGTCCATGAAACAAAAGAAGTGAACGAAACGCAAGAGACAAAAGAAGTCGTGGAAGAACCAAAGGAAAACACGAAACCTGCAGAAGCAATCGATATCAACGCATTATTTAGAGAAGCAACCGAGGCCAAAAATGCAAAATAATTTTTTTGAAAAAATAGAAGAAGCGTACGCCAATAGAGATTTAGCGGCTCTTGATGCCTTAGCCACTCCAAGAGTAAGAACACTCAATGCCAATAAAAACTTCTCTTCAGTGCTTATGCTCTCTTGTAACAATATCAAACATCTCTCAAAAATAGAGAGTCTAGAAGCAGATTGTATTATGCTCAATCTCGAAGATGGTGTCAGTAAAGAGGAGAAGCCTTTCGCCCTTGTATTATGCGCTATTTTCTTGTCTTTGCATCAAAAATCAGACAAAAAACTGGTCGTGCGTGTCAATGCACTCGATGAGGGCGGTTATGAAGAGATTACCTATCTCAACCAGTTTATGCCAGATGCGATTCGTGTTCCAAAGATACGAAGTGTGCAACAGGTGAGAAATGTTTTGGCACTTTTAAACGAGGATACGGAGTTGCACCTCTCTATAGAGACCGCTGAGGCGTGGCATAATCTCTCTTCACTTGCAATAAGTCAAAAAATCACTACTTTTTATCTGGGGATTTTTGATCTTTTTGCAGATATGAGACTCTCACATCACCTCATCGAGCGCCACAATCCGACTATGCTTTATATGCTTTCACATTTTCTTGTGACGTGTAAATCTATGGGTATAAAACCTGTCTCTTTTGTCTATCAGGAGTTTACAAATCTCGTAGAATTTGGCAAATGGCTCTCTTTGGAAAAAGGAATGGGATATGACGCAAAAGGGTGCATCTCACCCAAGCAAGTAGAGATGGTCAATCTCATATTTGTCAATGAAGAAGCACAGATAAACAGAGCCAAGATCATCATCAAACTCTTTGAAATGCATCAGGAGATGGGTGTGAGCGGCTTTGTGGATGAAGAGTATGGTTTTATTGATGAGCCTATTTATAAAGGTGCTTTGGCGCTTTTACATGATTTAGTGGATTAAACGCAAGAGTTGCGTTTAGCTGATAAAAAGTATCCACGCACTTCCCACACTTAAAAATACAAGGGTATTGACAAGCGTGATAATACCGCCTACTTTATAAATTTCCCCAGCTTCAATATAGCCGCTTCCCACATAGATAACATTTGCTGAAGAGCCTTGCGGTGTGATGATAGCGTTGAAGTTGGTCGCAAAAAGAAGCATCAAAGCCATAAGCTCACTAGGAACTCCTGTGTTTATCCCAACCCCCAAAAAGACAGAAAAAAGAGCCAGCATCTGCGCTGTTTGTGAAACAAAGAAATAGTGGATAAACACATAAGAGAGTATCAAAGAGAGATAGACAAAAGGCCAAGAGAGCCCAACTAGCATCGCTGATATATTAGACCCTATCCAAGACATAAAGCCAAGTGCATCGAGATTGACACTCAGAGAAAAGAGTATAGCAAACCAGATGAGCGTTCCAAGGGCATTGCCTTCTTCTTTCATATCTTCTAAAGTAAAGATATTACTCAGCATCAAAACTCCAAGACCCATAAACGCAACGGCTGTTTTGTTAAATCCAAAAGATTCAGCCATCACCCACAAAAAGACCATACCAATAAATGTTGCCGCCATGGTCCACTCATTTTTGCTTACTTTTCCCATTTTTGTGAGAGCTTCTTGTGCTATTTTTGGTGCATTAGGTGTTTTAGTAATTTCTGGCGGATAGATCTTAAAAAGTATCCAAGGCACGAGAAAAAAGAGTAGTAATATTGGTAAAGAAGCAGCCAAAGCCCATGAGCCGTAGCTTATCTCTACCCCATAACTTTGCGCCATTTTTGCTCCTGCAGGATTTGCAGCCATCGCTGTAAGCCAAAGTGTTGAGGAGAGTGTAAGTCCTGCCATAGAAGACATCATGAGATATGAACCGAGTTTTTTTCTTGTTCCATCAGCTATCTTTGAACCGCTGTCTATGGCGAGTGCATTTACGATAGGAAAGAGTACGCCTGAGCGGGCTGTATTACTTGGAAACGCAGGAGAGATAAACATATCTGCTGCGATAATGGAGTAGGAGAGTCCCAGAGTTGATTTACCAAATTTTTTGATGATAAGAAAGGCGATGCGTTTACCAAGACCTGATTTGATAACACCCCTGGCGATAAGAAACGCAACGATAATGAGTAAGATAAAATCTTCTGCAAATCCGCTATATGCCTGCTGTGGAGTAAGTGTACCCGTCAAAACAGCGAGTGATGAAGCGATGATTGAAGAGGTGAGAATAGAAGTTGCGTTTACTATCACTGCCAAAATCGCAGTGATAAAAATAGCAAAAAGATGCCAAGCCTGAGGTTTTAGGCCTTCTGGGACTGGGGCAAACCATATTGCAACACCGATGGCAAAAACTAAAAGTTGCAAGAGATGTTCTTTTGATCTTATAGAAAGAGTATGTAGCATGGTACTCCTTTGGCCGGCAATAAAGGGCACTTTTAGTACGTTATAGTATCGGATGAACTTTAAGTCAGCCTCAAACTATCTTAATAGTTTGCAAGATTGTAAAAAACGTTGTATCGTATAAGTATCGTCTCTTTTGGTCTTGGATATCTGCTGTAAGCGTACTCTATCGTCTCTTTTGTCGTATCATCGAGTACATAATACCCCGTTTTTTTGATAAATCTAAAATCTGTCATATCTCCATTTGGATGGAGATGAAACTCGATGATATTTGTTTTGTTCACGTTCAAGTTCTCTTTGATATTGACACGTGCGACACGGGTGAGGACTTGTTGCGTTATTCTTCGCATAACCTCTTGATTGTCTATGAGATACTGCTGTTGGCCTGGAGTCATCTTCCCAAATTCATCGCCATAAAGCTCTTTGATATTTTGGGAGATATTGCCGCCTGAAGCTGTTTTTTCCTCTTTTTGTGGTGCTTCCTGTGCAGATTTATCTTGTGAGAGGATATCAAAAAGAGAGTCCTCTTTTGTTTTTTCTTTTTTCGGCATCTCTTTTTTCGGCTTTGTCTCTTGGAGAGGAATATAGGGTTTTTCAGGTGGCAGCGGTTCTACTTTTGGCGTCTCAACTGGTTTTGCTTTGCTAGGTTTAGATTCTTGGTTGAGTTTTGGCTTGATTGGCTCTTTTTTTGGCTCATATTTTATAGGTGTTTGTTGGGTCACTTCTTTGAGCTGAGAACCTTTTGGCATCGGCGGAGCAATAGGCATCGGCTCTTTTTTTGGCTGCTCTTTTGGCAGGCCTGATTCTTTGTGTTTTTTTGGCATCTCTTTGAGCGAGATTTTTATCTTTTTCTCTTCCTCTTTAGGCGGCTCTTTTTTCATATTTGCAGCAGTCGTTCCTAAAATCCAGAAAAGAAGCAATAAGACCAAATGAATAAGGAGTGCAACAAAAAGTGCGAAGGAGGATCTGCTCAAGTATTTTCCATAGTGTATATTTTCGGAAGTATAGCGAATATAAATTAATCCTACTTCGCTATAATAAGAAAAATATTTATAAGGTTTATTCATGAGTACAGAAGCGTCAGTAAAAGCATTTGAAGAAGCACAGAGTCTCATCCCAGGCGGAGTGAACTCTCCTGTAAGAGCATTTAAAAGCGTTGGAGGCACACCTCTTTTTATAGCAGAAGGTGAGGGTGCATATTTGACAGACATTGATGGAAACAAATATGTAGATTTCGTTCAAAGTTGGGGCCCTTTAATTTTTGGCCACAGAGATGAAAGTATAGAAAATGCAGTGATAAACGCAGTCAAACATGGTCTAAGCTTTGGAACACCGACAGAAGCAGAAACGCAGCTTGCAAAACTTGTCATCTCTTTCTTTGATTCTATAGAAAAAGTACGTTTCGTCAGCAGTGGCACAGAAGCAGTTATGAGTGCTATTCGCCTTGCTCGTGGATTTACTGGACGTGATGATATTGTAAAATTTACGGGTTGTTACCATGGACATAGTGATGCACTTTTAGTCCAAGCAGGAAGCGGTGCGGCGACTTTTGGCAATCCAAGCTCTCCTGGTGTTCCAGCTGACTTTACAAAACATACGCTTTTAGCGGAGTATAACAATATCGAGAGTGTCAAAAAATGTTTTGCTGATTCAAAAGATATTGCCTGTGTTATCATCGAGCCGATTGCAGGAAATATGGGACTTGTTCCTGCAGATAAAGAGTTTTTGGCGGAATTACGCAAGCTTTGTGATGCGCACGGCACGCTTCTTATCTTTGATGAAGTTATGAGTGGTTTTCGTGCATCTATCAATGGGGCAGAGTCTATCACAGGGACAAAGCCTGATATCGTGACACTTGGAAAAGTTATCGGTGGCGGTATGCCTGTAGGTGCGTTTGGCGCAAGAAAAGAGATCATGTCTATGCTCTCTCCTGAGGGTCCAGTATATCAAGCAGGAACACTCAGTGGTAATCCTGTTGCAATGGCGGCAGGTCTTGCAGCACTTACAAAGCTAAAAGCAAACGCAAGAGTGATGGCAGTGCTTGAAGCACGAGGAAGAAGACTTGTTGAGGGGATGCAAGCTGCTGCGAAAAAATACGGCATCACAATGCAGATAGATGTAAGAGGCAGTATGTTTGGCTTTTTCTTCAATGAAAAACCGGTCAAAAACTTTGCTGATGCATGCAACTCTGATGCAGCACTTTTTGCAAAGTTTCACTCCAAAATGCTTCGCGAAGGTTTTTACTTCGCATGTTCACTCTATGAAACAGGTTTTATCTCTACGGCTACGACAGATATGATGATAGAAGATACGATTAGCGCAAGTGAAAAAGTATTTAAAGAGATCACAAATGGCTGATAAGCAGCAAACGCAAGAAGAAAAAAAGCCAAGAATTAAACCTATTATAGAAGCGGCTGATAGCCTCTCTTTGGGTATATCTATGGTTGTGGCTATCCTTATGGGTGTGGGAATAGGTTTTTTACTTCGTAATCTCACAGGTATAGGCTGGCTCTTGTGGGTGGGTGTATTTATAGGTATTGCTGCGGCAGTATTAAATGTCTATAAAGCCTACTCAAAACAATATAAAGCGATGCAAGAACTTGCAAAAGAGCCTCGTTATGCAATAAAAAAACAGCTTCAAGAGAATGATGACGATGAGGACTATGGTGAAAAAAGCTATTAGTCTTCTTGGAGTCTCGCAGCTCATAATTCTGCTGACCTATTTTTACTCCTTCACGTTTTATATGAACCTTCAAGTCGCGTTTATCACCGCTGCGTTTATCATGTTTGGTTCTATGTTTGCCTATAAAAAGATGATACAAACGCAGATAGATACTAATCAGATAGAAGAAAAAAGAGATCTGCTTGATGAGATTGAAGATCCCTATGAACTGTATGATGAGACACCTTTAAATGAAGCACCTTATGAAGAGTTGAATCTGCGAGAGATAGTCAAAGAAGAGAAGAAAAAGATAAAAACATTTTCACTCAGTAGTGCGAAACATGGGGCAAGAGGCAGTGTCTCTGCGTTTCGACTTATACCGTATGTTTTTTTAGTGCTTGGCTTTATAGCGCTTAAAAACAACAATCTTTTAGATATACCTGTATATCTTGTGTCGTTATTACCTGGTATGATTATTGGATATTTGAGTGCAAAAGAGATTTTGAAATAGAGAAGCGGAAAAAATTTCCGCTTAATCTTTGGAGAGAATCATAGGAATATTGAGGGTAATCCCATTTTTTACTTCGATATAGTAACCGCTCTCTTCTACGAAGTGCTTTAGCTCTTGAAGTTTACTTTTATTCATAATATCAGATGCAATTTCTATAGAAAATATAGAGTATTTTTTCTCTTCAAATTTGATATGTTCACCTACACGGTAGTAAACTTTTGTAAGAATTTTCTCGTTCTCTTTGAAACAATCATACATCTTATTGAGAATTTTGATAATTTTGTTAGAGTTAAGTAATACGCTCGGTATTGTCGGGTCGAAATCTTTAACAAAGTTTATCTTTGAACTGATAGAGTTTGTAGCGATACAGAGATCTATAAGTGTATAGATATTTGTAAGCTCTCCGTCATTTGTTTTAGGATTCGTTATCTTGAAAACAGGTGCTTGATAGAGTTTGAGACCAATCTGTTCTTCATTTTCATAGCCTACTGTGATACCAAAAAACTTGTATCTTCCAAACTCAATCTCCATAAAACTTGTTTTAAAGCCAAAGTTGACACTGGCATAAGAGGTAGCAAGTTCAAAGAGTTCATGTGTTGAAGCAAAGCCCAAAAGGAACTGGGCTTCTGCGTTGAGTGAGTCTATTTTTCCATTTGTGTTGAAGAGTATGAAAGGGTTGTAGTCATACTCTAGCCACTGTTGTTCAAATGTCATATTATTCTTCTATATAATTTTTAAGTTTACGTCCGACTTTAGGGTGTTTAAGTTTTTTAATAGCACTTGATTCGATTTGGCGAACGCGTTCACGTGTCACGTTAAGCTCTTTTCCTATCTCTTCGAGTGTTCTATCACTTTCATCATCCATGATTCCAAAACGCAGCTTGATTACCGCTTTTTCTCTTTCATTGAGTTGCTCTAAAACGTGCTCGATTTGTACACGTAAGTCATCTTTGAGGATTGCATCTGATGGAGATATTGATGTTTTATCTTCGATAAAATCACCAAATCTACCATCCTCTTCACTCCCGATAGGTGCTTCAAGAGAGATTGGCTCTTTTGTGATTTTGATAACGTTTTTGACCTTTTCAACTGAGAGACCGACTTCTTCTGCAATTGTTTCAACATCTGGCTCTTTTCCATGCTCTTGGAGGTGTTTACGCATGATTTTGTTGATACGGTTGATCGTCTCTATCATATGTATAGGAATACGGATTGTTCTAGCCTGATCAGCGATAGCGCGTGAGATAGCCTGACGAATCCACCACGTTGCATAGGTAGAGAACTTATATCCTTTTTGGTATTCAAACTTGTCAACGGCTTTCATAAGACCGATGTTTCCTTCTTGGATAAGGTCAAGGAAAGGAAGCCCTCTATTTGTGTAGCGTTTTGCGATAGATACAACAAGTCTGAGGTTTGATTTTGCCATTCTTGTTTTTGAAATCTCTGAAATATTTTTACCGCGTTTGATCTGCTCTAAGATATCTGCAAGTTTTTCAGGTTCCATATCAAAGCTGTTTTTTGAAGCTTCTTTTGTCTGAACAAGTTTTTTGATCTCCATATATGTACTAACCATAGTCGCTTCAGGAACCATGTTGGCGATATCTTCTTTGTTGAGTTCACTGATTTTTGCAACAAGGACTTTGTGATTTGCTTTGAGTGTTGCGTTAAAGAGTGGCAGTTTGTACTCAAGGCGCTTAAGCTCCCTATCATAACCGTCATCACTTTTAAGTGCAGTTTCCATAGCTTTTACAAGTTCGTTGATAAGTTTTGAAGTTGGCCCTAGTTCAAGAAGTTTCTCTTTAAGGATACTTTTTTTGAATGTGAGATTCAAGAAATAGTTTACTATCTCTTCAGTTATCTCGCCACCTTCTAGGTCTTCTGGAGCTTTTTCAGTTGATTTAGTCCAATCTTTTTTTGCTTTTTCAAGTGCTTTAAAGCTTGTAGATACTTTCTCTACTCTTGTTTTATCTTTTGCAGAAAGATTTTTCTCTCCAGCTTCTTTCTCTTCGCCCTCATCATCATTCTCTTCTTCGCTCTCATCATCATTGTCGCTTTCATTATCATCTTCAAAGCTTTTGAAAAGTTCTTTTACGCGTCTTTCACGGTTGATAAGAGGATCTTTATAGTCAAGTATAAAGTCTATAAGATAAGGAACAGAACAGATAGCATCAATAATAATGCCTTCACCACGTTCGATTGTTTTTGAGATCTCGATCTCCTCTTCTTTAGTTAAAAGAGGGATCTGTCCCATCTCACGAAGATACATACGAACGGGAGAGTCTGAGCGAGACCACTCAAGAAGTTCATGCTCTTTGAGAATGTCAAAACTATCTGAATCATTATCAGCGATCATTTTTCTTTGTGCATCACGTTGTGCTTGAGCTTCTCTATCATTGAGAAGTTTTGCATGTTCAGAAGATGTATAGAGACATGCTTTATGTTTTACTACAAGTTTGTGAATTGCTTTTGCTTGAGCAGATGTCGGTTGTTTATCGAAAAGTTCAATAAGAGATTCATAAGTAGAACAATCTTTAGATTTTTTACTTGTGAAAAATGTTTCTATGGCTTGGTTAAGTTCTTTTGCAGTCATATTAGGGTGGTTGCTCCATAGGTTTTAAGGATTTTTAAAGAGTGGATTATACCCAAATGATATTAAAGTAAGCTTTTTTTATTAAAGATTTTTATATTTAAAAAAAGAGATTATTTTTTGGAACACTCTTTGCTCTTAAACAGAAAATATCCAAAACAAGGATGACATATGCAAACAGGCTATTACAGTTCAGCTGCAGGAATGGTGACTCAGTTCAACCGTCTTGACACTATCTCGAACAACCTTGCAAATATCAATACTGCCGGTTATAAGGAAGATAATCTTGTTATAGGTGACTTTATGCGCCTCTATAAAGAGAGTCGTGATGAGCTTCCAAACGCAAATCATAGTGAAGATGCTGCTAAATATATCAATAGAGCTATGACGCGTGCGCCGCAGATTGTTGATAGTTTTACTGATCACTCAGTCGGCAGTATGCAAAAAACCGACAATCCTTTGGATTTTGCTCTCTCAAAAGAGGGACTCTTTTTCGCAGTCAAGACTCCAAATGGGGTGAGACTCACACGTGATGGTTCTTTTTCTCTCAATGATGAAGGAAAACTTGTAACAAAGCAAGGCTATGAAGTCCTTCCAAGTGATTATTTTGAGACACAAGGAAGCATTGCGTTTAATGTAGAAGATAATGTAATAGAAGTGGACAAAGATGGTCAAATGTATAAAAATGTACCAAACGCAGCCACTATGGCACTTGCGGGAAAACTTTTTGTGGTGCAACCAGATAATCTTGCTATGATAAAAAAAGAAGGGGACAACCTTTATATCTACGATGATATCGAACAAGCGCAAAGTGTTCCACAAAGCGGTGGCGTTATTCAGGGTTTTGTAGAAAAGAGTAATGTAAACGCAGTAAAGATGATGACAGAGATGATTGAAACAAATCGTCTTGTTGGGATGTATCAAAAAGCTATGGATACACAGATGAATGATATGAACCGTGATGCAATTGAAAAACTTGCTAAACGTGCATAAAATATAGAAAACTTAAAGGATAACTCATGATGCAATCACTCTATACTGCTTCAACCGGAATGCTCGGGATGCAGACTCAGATCGATACAACAGCCAATAATATCGCCAACGTTAACACCATAGGCTTTAAAAAATCCCGTGCAGAGTTTGCGGACCTTATGTACCATGTTATGGAGTACGCTGGAACATCTACAAGTGATGTGACAAAGAGTCCTACAGGTATTGAAGTTGGTCTTGGTGTGCGTCCGACGGCTATCAATAAGATATTTTCAGAGGGAAGTCTCAAGCAGACAGACAATGAACTTGATATCGCAATCACAGGGAAAGGCTTTTTTAAAATGGAGCTTCCTGATGGAACTGAAGTTTACTCCCGAAACGGTGCTTTCAAGATAGACGACAATGGTACTATGGTAAACAGTGATGGCTATAAAATGGTGCCTGAACTCGTCATTCCGCCTGATGCTACAAATGTAAGTATCGGTACTGACGGAACCGTTTCAGTTGTCCAAGCTGGTCAAACGCAGGCTACACAAATCGGTCAGATCTCTACAACAAACTTCATCAATCCAGCAGGTCTTCACTCTATGGGTGATAATCTTTATATAGAAACGGATAGTTCAGGACAACCTGTCGAGGGAACTCCTGGCGTTGATGGTCTTGGCGTTTTAAGACAGGGTTTTGTGGAGCTAAGTAATGTGGAGCTTGTGGTTGAACTTACCGATCTTATTACAGGACAACGTGCATATGACTCTAACTCAAAAGTAATCACAACAAGTGATGAAATGCTCCAAACAGTCAATAGCCTTAAAAGATAAAACCTCCTAAACACAGCCTAATACTATTTCATATTAAGCTGCGTTTCACTCTTTTACTTCTTCTGCTTTCTTATTAATTTTACAGACTTTAGAAATTTACAATCTCATTTTGGTTATAATCGCGGAATTAATTTAAAAATTACTATGAGGAATTTTGTATGCAAAAAGCAAATATTGACGGCAAAGTTTGGACATTTGGCAAAGATGTAGATACGGATTTGATTATAGCTGCGCGCTATCTCAACACTTCTGTTCCTGAAAAATTGGCACTTCACGTTATGGAAGATGCTGACCCTGAATTTGTCAAAAAAATGACTCCGGGAGATATCATCGTAGCTGGTGAAAACTTCGGTTGCGGAAGCTCACGCGAACATGCACCAATAGCACTCAAAGCCGCGGGCGTTGCTGCTGTTATAGCACCAACTTTTGCAAGAATTTTTTATCGCAATGCGTTTAATATGGGACTTCCTATATTTGAACTTGATGAGAGTGCTGAGATAAGCGAAGGCGATGTTATAAGCATCGACATGAATGCAGGTACAATCACAAATAAAACAACTTCAAAAACATATAAATTTATACCGATTCCTGCGTTTATGCAAGAACTGATAGATGCAGGTGGACTGATGAATTTTGCAAGTAAAGAGATAGAGGGAAAATAATGAAACAATACAATATAGCACTTATAAAAGGTGATGGTATAGGTCCGGAGATAATTGATGAGGCTGTTAAAGTTTTAGATGCAGTTGCATCTTGCTGTGATATAGAGTTTTCATACCAAGAAGCACTTATGGGTGGATGCGCGTACGATATTACGGGCGATCCTCTACCTGATGAGACAATCCGTATAGCACTTGAGAGTGATGCGGTACTTTTTGGAGCTATCGGCGGTGAAAAATGGGACAATCTTCCTCGTGAAAAACGTCCTGAGAGTGGACTTTTAAGATTTCGTAAAGAGCTTGGCGTTTACGCAAATCTTCGTCCTGCTGTGGTTTATGACGAACTTGTAAACGCATCTTCACTCAAAGCTGAAGTCGTTAAAGGCGTTGATTTAATGGTTGTACGTGAACTTATCGGCGGTATCTATTTTGGTGAGCCTAAAGGTCGTGATGAGAACAAAGGCTGGAATACTATGGTCTATACACGCATGGAGATTGAGCGTATTGCTCGTGTTGCGTTTGATATAGCGATGGAGAGAGATAAAAAAGTTTGTTCTATCGATAAAGCAAACGTTCTTGATGTTTCTCAGCTTTGGAGAGAAGTGGTAGAAGAGGTAGCAAAAGAGTATCCAGCTGTAAAACTCTCACACATGTATGTAGACAATGCAGCTATGCAACTTATCCGTGATCCAAAACAGTTTGACGTTATGCTAACTGGAAATATTTTTGGAGATATCTTAAGTGATGAGGCAAGTATGCTCTCAGGCTCTATCGGTCTTTTACCATCTGCTTCTGTAGGTGCGAAGATAGGTGTTTATGAGCCGATTCATGGTTCTGCTCCAGATATCGCTGGTCAAGGTATCGCAAATCCTATCGCAACTATCTCTTCTGCTTCTATGATGCTTCGTTATGCACTTGGTGAAGTTGAAGCTGCAAATAAGATAGATGAAGCGATCAAAAGAGCACTTAGCGAAGGCTATAGAACACAAGATCTTGCACAATATGATGCAAAAGAAGTTTGTTCAACAAGCGAAATGGGTTCTATCATCGCTAATTATGTTGCAAAATGCAAACACTAACACTCGCGAATATCTATGAACTTCAAGGTCTCAAAGAAGAGGCCTTGGAAATTTACAAAGAAATTTTGAAGAAAAATCCACAAAATAGCGAAGCAAAAATCGCGATACGCAGACTCTCTGGTATGCGTAAGAAATATCTCAACGTAAATACACAGATGAAAGATTTCTTTTTGAAAATGGATACAGATGTTGAGTTTAAAGAGTTTGAAAGGTGGTTGTTAAAATTATGGAATTAAAAGATGTAATACTCTCTACCCTAGCAGAGATGGAAGATGACCATATCATCGAAAAACAGACTTCAGGTTTTATAGAGAAAAAAGAAATTTCTTCCCCAAAACCTATGCAAAAAAGTGTAGAAGAAAATTATGATGACGATGAAGAGGACGAACACTCTTCAACTGAGAGTGAAGTGAAATATTTAAGCTCGATACGTGAGCGTCTTTTAGTTCTTTTTGAAGGTTTTCAAGCACCAAACAATGCAAATATTGAAGCAAAAGTTGATATGACACTCAACTTCTTAGAATATGTACTAGCAACAATAGACTCTCGCGTAGAGATGTTGGAAAAAGGAAATAAAAAGTGAGTCAATTTAGAGTTCTTATAGATACAAATGATGAAAAAGGTTTAGTTCATAAGGTATCTTCTGTTTTTTACAAATTAGATCTCAATATCCTGACAAATAGTGAGTTTGTTGATAAAGAAAATAATAAATTTTTTATGCGAAGTGTTGTGGATGGTGATGTAAATTTAGAAGATCTTCGCAATGCGCTTGAAGAAATTTTGCCTAAAGGCACGAACATAGAGGTGATCGAACCAAGTAAAAAAAATATCATCATCATGGCCACAAAAGAGATGCACGCACTTGGTGATATCCTGATCCGTCATGAAGCAGGTGAACTTGAAGCAAATATCCTTGCAGTAGTTTCAAACTACGACACACTGCAATCTTTGGTCGAGAAGTTTGATATTCCTTTTATTACCATCTCACATGAAGGTCTCGATCGTGCAGAGCATGAAACGAAGATACTTGAGTGTTTGGCAACATTTAAAGATGTGGATTATATTGTTCTTGCAAAATATATGCGTATTCTCACAGCGCGTTTTGTGGAAGCATATGAAGATAAAATCATCAATATTCACCACTCTTTCTTACCTGCGTTTATAGGTGCAAATCCTTATAAACAAGCCTATGATAGAGGTGTAAAAATTATCGGTGCTACTTCACATTTTGTCAATAATAACCTTGATGAAGGTCCGATTATAGCACAGGAAGTCATCCATGTTGATCATGCGTATGGCTGGAAAGATATGCAAAGAAAAGGTAAAGATGTTGAGAAGATAGTACTCTCACGCGCCCTGAAACTTGCACTTGAAGACAGAATTTTCGTCTACGCAAATAAAACAGTTATATTTTAATCATTTGATTTATTGGAGAAGATGTGTTTAACTTAGTACTTGTACATCCGCAGATCCCAAACAATACTGGAGCAATAGGGCGACTTTGCGTAAACGCAGGGGCGTCGTTACATCTTATCAAACCGATTGGTTTTGATATAGATGAAAAAGCAGTTAGACGCGCTGGGCTTGATTATTGGCATAAGCTTGATTTGCATGTTTGGGAAAATCTAGATGATTTTTTTGCTCACAATTCTATCACTCATAATGCCTATTTTGCTACTACAAAAACAGACAGACCTTATTTTGAGGCTGCGTTTCAAGAGGGTGATTATATATTTTTTGGCAGTGAAACGGCTGGAATTCCTGAGGATATTCTCAATAAATATAAAGAGCAAAATATCACGATACCGATGACAAAAGAGGGCAGAAGCCTGAATCTTGCAATAAGTACAGGGATAGTTCTTTATGACGCTATTAGACAAAATTTTGCTACATTTTCAAAATAAACAATAGAAAAAAGGAGATTCAATGAGTACACTTCTTGATATTATCATGGTTATTCTCTTTGTTTTATTTATGGTCTTTATATTTGGTGGTTACCATAAAACAAAATCTGCTAAACGTGAAGCAGATGCAAAAAAAATCGAAGATGAGCGTGACGCACAGATTTAAAAGATCTTATTTGCCCATAGCTCCATCTTATTCTCAAATTTCTCAAATAGACTCTCTGCGTTTTTCATAATAAGTGACATTTGTAACCCCTTTACTTTTTATCATAATATGTAATTTTGACACTTTAAATAAATTTTATGGCAAATTGTCATAATTATTTTGACTTTATTGCAAATTACTTGTATAATAATCTTTATAAATAGAAAATCAGGGAGTGTATTATGAATAGTTTTTCAGAAATAGTAGAAGAGATAAAAAGTATCATCTCAAATGATTTTGGATCGAGAAAGATTTTTGACAAAGATGTTGCAGATGTTCTTGGGATTAGCCAGATGAATTTTGCGACGATGAAAAAAAGAGATAAAGTTCCTTTTGCAGAACTTTTAGATTTTTGTGCAACAAAATCAATCTCAATCAACTGGATGCTTTACGGACAATCTCCTGAGAGTCTTGTTGAATCTACAAACAAGTTCTATATAGTGAAATATTTTAACGATGTAAACGCAAGTGCAGGTGGTGGAGCAGAGAGTGCGTGTGAAGCAATCGAGGAGCTTGAGATACCTGAAGCTTTTATCCCGATGCTCGGTGGTGAGAGAGAGCTTAAAAATATAGAAGCGATCAATGTTTCGGGTGACTCGATGGAGCCAACATTTTCATATAATGATATTGTGTTTATCAACAGAACTAAAACAGATCTTGGACGTGGCGGTATCTTTACAATAAGAACCGAAGCAGGGCTTTTCATCAAAAGAGTAGTACGCAGAATCGATGGAAAAATAGATATAATATCTGACAATAAAGTCTATGATACGCAAACACTTCATCCTAGTGAGCTTGAGGTTGTAGGGCGTGTTGTAAGCAGATTTGGAAATGTTGATTAGAAGGGTTTTTATTGAAGTTTAGCTATCTATTTGTAGTTGCGTTTTTATTTTTTGGATGTTCTAATCAAAAGTTAGAGCCAAAAGTAGAGATAATAGTAGAGCAGAATATTCCTATCTATGATTTGGTACGCCTCGCTCAAACTCCTGAGGTGTATACAAAAGATATCAATTTTACAGCTTCTCCTTTGGAGATACAAGAGAGATTCGAACGTGCTTATTTTAGAGTTTGGAATATTGAAAAACAGAGTACATTTCTTGAAGAAGTAAAGTGGCCGTTTCGATCGTATACACCAAAAAATAGTTATGGAGAAAATCTTCAGCCGCATACACAAAGTTTTTTTGATTTGATGTATGAAAACTCAAATTTTGATGATTTTTCCACTCTCAATAAAAGAGCCGTTACTTTATATCGTCTAGATTTAAGACTCTTCCCTACAAATACACCGCTTCTTCATGATCCTTCTTTAGCTGGAGAAGGTTTTCCTTTTGATTATCTTCAAAACAGCTCGGTTCATGCAAACAAACCTCTTTTTGTATCGCATTATTCAAAAGACAAAGAGTGGGTCTATGTCTTTAGTAGTTTTGCGTCAGGCTGGGTAAAAACGAATCAGATTGCGTTTTTGGACAAAATATATACTGACTTATGGCAAAATGCACAGCAAGTATTTTTGACAGAAGATAACATTGCCCTTCATGATGAAGAGGGAAACTTTCTTTTTAAATCTAAAATTGGAATGATGTTAGCACTTATTGACGAGGATGACGAAAACTATACACTTTTGGCTGTATCTTCGTATAAAATATCTGAACCGCAGTTTGTAAAAACAAAGATTTCCAAAGCTTTTGCACATAAAGAAAAACTTGATTTTACAAGTGAAAATCTCAATAAAATTGTAGGACAACTCGCTTTATCACATTATGGCTGGGGTGGTATGCATGAGCAAAGAGATTGTTCTTCTATGATGAGAGATCTCTTTGCCCCTTTTGGTGTGTGGCTTCCAAGAAACTCCTATAGCCAAAGCAGGGTAGGTCAAGTTATCAGCTTTGAAGGGATGAGCGATGAAGAGAAGATACAAACTATTAAAGAAAAAGGGATACCCTTTAAAACACTTCTTTATAGAAAAGGGCATATAGTTTTATATGTTGGCACTGTTGCTGATGAAATCGTAATTTTTCATGATACCTGGGGTATTAGAACTCTAAAAGATGGAGTTGAGGGAAGAGTAGTTATCGGTAGAGCAATATTTAGTTCACTCTATTTAGGCGAAGAGCAAAAATATTTTGATACAAACGCAACGATGCTAAAAAGCTTCAAAAGTATGAATATACTTTTTTAAGCTTTTATGTCTAGCATAGAACCCATAATATCATCTTGGGCTTTGATAGCTGTCACATTGGCAGCACTTCCCTTACTTGCAACAATTTGATCTGTAATCTCTTTTGCAAGATCTGTTTGGCTTTTTGCTGATCCAGTGTCACTCGACATACGAACATCAGCTTTTACGCCATTCCCAGCTTCTGAAATTTTAGTATCTTTAGGAATATAGCCATCTGTATTAGCATTAGCTATATTACTTGCACTCGCGTTCATCATTGTTTGATGTGCCTGCATAGACGAAATGTTACTTGATATATTCATAATATACTCCTTGAGTCTTATGCCATTATAATACGAAGAGCATAAAAGTATCTTTATGCTTTCATATTAGCAAATATTCTAATGTAAATCAGAATTGAGTTTAATCTCTCTTTTTGACCGTGAAACTGTGGTCTCACCATTCATAGAGTTACGTCTAAAGTGAAGACCGTTTAAGGCAGCTAATTGTTTTGCTTTAAAGATAGTGCCCTCAAGAAGTGCATCTGCGTTTGCTTCTTTGATTTTTATTAGTTCAGAAGGCTCAATACTAACTTTTGTACCCTCAAGAATAGCAAGACCCGCATCGATGATACACGCATCACCTAGAGGAATACCACAAGTTGAGTTCGCTCCAAGAAGTGTATTTTTACCTATCGAAACAGGGTTTCCATCTGTACCACTGAGTACGCCAAGGATAGAAGCACCTCCACCGACATCACTGCCTGCGCCAACAATAGCAGAAGATGAGATACGTCCCTCAACCATAACTGGTCCCGTTGTTCCTGCATTAAAGTTGATGTATGAAGCACCTGGCATTACTGTTGTTCCAGCTGCGAGTTGTGCACCAAATCTTACTTTTGAAGTATCAAGAATTCTTGTATTATCCGCTGGAATGATGTGTTGTAAAAAGCGAGGGAATTTATCTACAAAATCGATATGAGGATATTCATTTGCAAGCTTGAGTTCAATTTCAAACTCTCTTAAATAATCAAGCTCTATGGGTTGTCCTGCTGACCATGCAACATTTGGAAGAGCTCCAAACGCACCATTGAGATTGATTCCTCTTAGGGCTACTTTTGCCTGACTCATCGCATAGAGTTTAAGATATGTTGCTTCTACGCTTATGAGTGGCATATCATCAAAAATGAAAGTTACTTTGAACTCACCTTCAAAGCTTCCATTACTGATGATTTGAGAGTAAAGTGAAGAGACGACTTGGATATTTCTATGTGCAGTGCCGTGTGCTTCATCAGCGTATGGAGTGAATGCATTGAGAGTGCTTTTTAAAAACGCAAGGTTGATATCGCAAACAACTTCGCTCTGTGTAAAATCTACATTGATACCTTGTTCTGCGAGTGCTTTAATGAAAATTGCAGCACTTCCAAAGTTTTCATTCCAGTTAATGATCGGATATGTAGCCTGAAGTGTTTTATCAACATTTAGTTGTCCTAAATCAACTCTACAAATACCAAACGCCAAAGGATCTCTATACCCAGGTATTGTCGATTTTATCTCTTGTATGAGTGCTTTAAAGGCATCTTCTGTTTCTATAATTTGCATTGAATTCTCGCTTAAATAATTTATTTGTGGAATTATACTTAAAGAATGCTAATGACTTTTTGTGTACACTAAAAAATCAATTTGAGGACGCAGATAATGGATAAATGGTTAGAGCTTTTACGAAAAAATGATTTTATAGGTGTCAAGCAGTATATAAAAAGTGGCGCTGATCTTGCTGCTACAAATGATAGTGGTGAATCTGTTTTAGCTTGTGCACTTCGTAGTAGATGCGATTTTGATCTTTTAGAACTTTTGATGGATAGTGGTGCAGATATCTTCGATTTTGATGATGAAGGGGTGAGCATCTTTGATATGGCTATTACCTATGACAATGTAGAGATGGTAAATTATCTTATAAATAAAAAGATTGATGTCAGTAAAACAAGCAGAAGAAGTGGTTTTACTCCACTTATGGCGGCTGCATGTTATGGAAGAGTAGAGATTGCAAAGATTTTGATTGCCAATGGTGTTGATCAAAACGCTATTGATGCGAAGGGATTTTGTGCTGCTGATTTTGCGAGAAAGATGAACAAAAAAAGTATTCTTGCACTCTTGGAATATGATCCGAAAAGTCCAAAAAATACAACCTATGCGAGATAAGGTTTAGTCGAAAAACTTTCCTTGTTTTGTATTGTCTAGTGGTTTTCTTTTTTCTTTTTCAAGCCACTCCCCAAGAAGTGATTCTACAACTTTACTGAGACTCATTTTATATCTGTCTCTTGCATACTTCATAGAATCATCCCATGTTTTTCTATCCACGAGTAAACTTCTTGTGACTTCATCTTTTGGTTTCATAGTGTACCTTGCGTTTTTGTTGATTGGGTATATAAGCAGTTATTTTATATTTTGAAAGTGTAGTGGTGTTTTTCTTTTTCTTGTAACTCTTTTTTTGAAGGAAGTACAAAAGTTCTATAAATAACATATATGAAAAGTATGAGCAATAAAAGTGCCAATAAATAAATTAACATCCTAAACCTCTCTGCAAATAATGTTTATATAGTACTATCGGCATACTTTACATATTAGATTAATTTATATTGAATGTTTTTATTTTCCAGTTCTTTACAAAATATTTCGAACTCTTTTTCTACGCTGCGTTTATCTGTTCCACTGAGGGAAAGCTCCACCGATGCCTTGTTATCACTAAAGATAGGAAGCGATGAAAGTTCAATCGTATCAGGAACTTTTAGCATCAAAGAGATGAGTGTATTTTCGCTTGTCTGTGCGAGCAGTGTGCATCTAAACTTCTCTTTTACTTCACTAAACGCAGTCTCAATAACAGAGCTTATCATAGGATGTGCCATCTGTGGAAACCCTGGTACGAAGTAAAAACGCTGCTGCAGAGAAAAACCTGACATATTATTGACTGGATTGAAAAGCAGTTCTGCGTTTTGTGGGAGTTCTGCCATATGGATACGATAAGGATAGGCTTCTTCGCCAAAACGATCCAATATATCTTGTGTAAATTTTTCATGTGCATAGAGTGGTTTGGAAGTAAAGATCTCAGCAGCAATCTCACGTGTGAGATCGTCAGGAGTAGAACCAATACCTCCAAAAGAGAACATTACTGCGTTTTGGTCTGCTTGTATGAGTCTGTAGCAGCTTTTTATGAGCTCTTTATCATCTTTTATGATAAAAGAGGCAAAAAGTTCGTGGCCATATTTGGCGAGTTCATTTTTAACAAACTCAAAATGCTTGTCAGTGCGTCTTGCGTTTAAAATTTCTGTTCCGATAATCACTGCATAAAAGTTCATCTGTTCTACTTTTTGGCAAATTATAGTATTATTTCATAAATAATAAACGAGGGTAAGATATGTCTTATGCACAAAAACTAGAAGAACTTATAACTAAAACTGTTATTCCTGATATCAATGAGAGACTTGATGAGATTTTTGAAGAGATCGCTGGAAGTAAAGAAGCAACAGAAGATGCTAAAGAAGAGATAGAAGAACTTCAAGAGTTTAAAGCGGACCTTCAAGATGTCCTCACAGATATCAAAAATAATGAAATAGATGAAGAAGAGTGTCAAGAGCTTATTGAAGATATTCTTGAAGCGCAAGAACACAATGGCGATGATGATGAAGATGAAGATTTCGGCTTTAAAGACGAAGACGAAAAATAAGCTTACAGTTAGTTTTAACCTCGTTTGAATATAATTTCATCAACAAAATAGATTAGGACACATATGAGAATAATATTACTAGGAGCTCCTGGTGCTGGAAAAGGTACTCAAGCTCAATTTTTGACTAAAAAATACAACATCCCTCAAATCTCTACGGGTGATATGCTTCGTGCTGCGATTAAAGCTGGTACAGAGATGGGTAAAATGGCTAAAGCTGCGATGGACGCAGGTCAACTTGTAACAGATGAGATCATTATCGGACTTGTAAAAGACCGTATTGCTGAAGATGACTGTAAAAATGGTTATTTACTCGATGGTTTTCCTCGCACATTGCCTCAAGCAGATGCTGTTACAAACGCAGGTATCGCTATTGACGCAGTTATCGAGATTGATGTTCCTGATTCTGAAATCGTTAAACGTATGTCAGGCCGTCGTGCACACTTGGCATCTGGTAGAACATATCACATACTTTACAATCCACCAAAAGTAGAGGGTAAAGATGATACAACTGGTGAAGATCTTGTACAGCGTGATGATGATAAAGAGTCTGTTGTTCTTGATCGCCTTAAAGTCTATCATGACCAAACGCAGCCACTCATTGGCTACTATAAAGATCAAGCGGCAAAAGTTGCTACGTTGACATATATTACTGTTGATGGTACGGCTCATATCGACGAAGTTGAAGCAGCTATAGTTTCTAAACTAGGCTAGTTTTATCAGTATCCAGAGCCTTTCTGGATACTATTTCTTTTTTCTTCCTTTCTTTTAAAACACTTTTATTTTTCTACAAAATCATAACTAAGTGTATATTTTCCAAACGAGAGCTTCGCGCAGCAGCGTAAAAAATAGTAGAATAAATCTTTCTCTTTTTGATAAGAGATATGGTTGAACTCTTTGCATGTTTTATGTTTAATCTGATAGTAGCTAAAAGCACAAAGGGAGTATTTATTCTCCTTGGTAATGGCAAATGTAAGCTCTTGACCTTAAGCACAGGCAATTGCTGCTTCTTCAATATCGTAGATGATTTTCATTGCGTTTTCCTTATGAGCATTATTATTTTTTAATGATCTATTTTACTCTCAAGTATGCTAACTTTGTATGTTGTTTTTGTCGTTTCATTACAATGAAATAACATAATAAGAGTACAAACAGATTTACTCTTCTAATACAATACGCCTATATCATGAGAACTATCAAAGCTCTCATAGGAGGATAAGATGTCACAAATAGTATGGCTTATCGGTGCTAGCAATGGCATAGGCTTAGAACTTGCAAAAATATATTTAGAAAAAAAATACAGAGTAATAGTCTCAGCACGCGATACAGCTCACTCTGTTGCACTCTCTGTGTTAAAAGCAGAGTACGAAACCACCTTACATCTTATAGACATGGATGTCTCACAGACACGAAGTGTACTCACGCAAACGCAGCAAGTTTGGAATACGTACGGAGGTCTTGACATGTGTATTTATAATGCTGGAGTCTATGAAAGTATGAAAATAGAGCAGTGGAACTTGGAACATTTTGAAGCGATGAATCAAGTCAACTATATGGGTGCTGTTCGCGTTTTAACGCAGCTTACACCTCTGTTTGAAAAGCAAAAAAAAGGACATATCGCTTTTAATATTAGTATATCGAGCTATTTTGGTCTTCCCTATGGAGGTGGATACTCTGCGCCAAAGGCAGCACTTCTAAATCTTTGTGAGTCCATTCAGCCTGAACTTGCAGCTAAAAAAATAAAACTCCAAGTAATCAATCATGGTTTTGTAAAAACAAGACTCACGGCAAAAAATGCCTTTGAGATGCCGCAACTCTTAGAGCCAGAAGAAGCAGCACGCAAAATCTATGAGGGAGTAACGCACTCTAAAGCTTTTGAAATCAAGTTTCCTTGGGCACTTACAAGATTTTTACATTTTCTTCGCATTGTGCCGTATTCGCTTGCGTTTAGTCTCACAAAAAAGGCACTCTGATGGATACGAAACTCTATGCTGAGGCATATGCAAACTTTTATGCAAAGATGAACTCTTCTACAAGCAAAGAAGAATATGAGACTTTTTTTGATGCGTATTCTTATTTTGAAGATCCTTTTCAAAGAGTCTATGGAATTGATAATATTTATGCTATTTTTGTGGATATGTATAAAAAACTTCACGAACCTGTGTTTATTATTGATGAAGTGGTTTGCTCAGACAATGTTGCTTATATACGCTGGGAGTTTAGATATTCACTCTCTCCAAAACATGCTAGAGACTCTTTTATAGGTCTCTCAAGAGTAACATTTGAAGATGCAAAAGTAGTGAGTCACATTGACTATTGGGATGCTGCACAACATGTTTATGAAAAAATTCCTCTGCTTGGTTCTGTGCTGCGTTTTATCAAAAGAAAGGTACATGCTTAGCACCTATAAAAACTATCTCTTATATGCACTTCCAGCACTTCCTTTGGCGCTGTTGGGTCTGCCGCTGTATGTTTATCTTCCAAGCTATTATGCACAAGATGTTGAGCTTGGTCTTTTTGAAGTCGGGATAGTGCTTTTGGTCGCACGTCTTTTTGATATGATTAGTGATCCTCTTATTGGGTATTGGAGTGACAGATATTTTCCTCGTAAAGCTTTGATGTTTGTAGGCCTGTTTTTTTTGCTCGGTGGATTTTATTATCTCAGCCATCCCATTGCCGGAGCTACTTCTTTGTGGCTTTTTAGTTTTTCGATGCTTGTTTATTTTGGCTGGAGTCTTATCAGTATTCCCTACTATGCGCTTGGTGCTGACTTGGGAGAGAGTTATAAGCAAAACAGCGGATATGCCTCTTTTAGAGAACTCTTCAATATCTCTGGTGTACTTTTAGCGCTACTTTTACCATATTTTCTTGGTGTCGCTGATAATCCTGCAAAATCACTTACTTTGATGTTTAGTGTGATTGTAATTCTTCTACCGATTATACTTCTCATTTTTTTTCTGAGTGTCCATGCCCAGCGTGTGAAAAGTTCTCTGCACTCTCTCAAAGAAGTCTATACTCATTTTGTTTGTGAACTTAAAAGCTCAAAGTATCTCTTTGGGGCTTTCTTTTTAAACAGCTTTGCCAATGCGCTTCCTGCGACACTTTTTTTACTCTATGTCGCATTAGTTATTGGAGCAAAAGAGAGTTCAGGCATTCTTTTGATTGTTTATTTTGTATCAGGTATCTTGGCACTTCCTTTTTGGTATATGCTCGCGGCTAAGTTTTCAAAGAAAAGAGCGTGGATTGTATCTATCATAAACGCAGTGTTTTTCTTCTCCTTTGTCCCATTTTTGGGGGAGGGTGATTTCAATTATTTTTTAATCATCACGATATTTTCAGGGATGAGTTTAGGAGCAGATATGGCTCTGCCAGCTTCCATGCAAGCGGATGTCGCACAAAACGCATCTTCACCTCAAAAACAGCTCGGAGGAACGCTTTTTGGTTTCTTTGCGATGCTTACCAAGCTCTCTTTGGCTGTTGGGGTGGGTGTGAGTTTCGCGATACTTGGACTTTTTGACTTTAGCACTACGCAGCCAAGTGAGAGTTCCCTTTTGGTTTTATCCTTGCTCTATGGGGCACTGCCTGTCATTCTCAAGCTGCTTGCAATTTTTGTTCTCTCCAAACACAAAGAAAAAGAGTATCACGCTATCAACTGACATTTTTCACCTACGAAGATATAAGAATATTTCATAAAATCATTTTATGAAATATTTATTCCTAAGCCTCATTATTACACTTGATCTTGCAGCGCAAACATTAACTCCTGTTGCGTTTGTAAGTCCCCAAAAGTTCAGCGGTCTTTGGTATGAGATAGCAAGAACCTATAACTCTTATCAAGAGAAGTGTGTCGCTTCAAGTGTGGAGTATCGTTTGATTGCACCGCTTGAGTACAAAGTCTTTAACAGATGTTTTGACACAGCCATCGGTGGTGACCTCATCGAGTATATTGGATCTGCAGAACCAACGCAGGGCAAAAGTATGTCCTCAATTGATATGACCTATTTTTGGGTATTCACTAAAGAGTATAGCGTTTACTATTTAGCAGAGGATTACAGTTATGCAGTTGTTGCAGATAAAGATTTTGAACAAGTCTGGATAATGTCGCGAAAACCATTTATGCCACAAGAAAAGCTCAGTGAGATACTTGCATACCTCACGCAAAGTATGGATACAAAATCATTGCTCTACACACCACAAGATAAAGAAGGAAGATATAAATGAAAATCGCAGTTATAGGTGCAGGTATCAGTGGGCTTGGCTCTGCTTATCTACTGAGTCAAAAACACGAAGTAGATCTCTATGAAACGCAGAGTCGTCTTGGTGGTCATGCACGCACCACACAGATAAATGAAGATGGAAAACAATTTGGTGTTGATACTGGATTTTTAGTCTTTAATAATGAAACCTATCCGCTACTTACAAAACTCTTCAAAAGGCTCGGTGTCAAGATAGAAAACTCTGATATGAGTTTTGGGTTTTGGGATAAGGCGACAAATGTCGCTTACAATGCCCAAACACTAGGCGGAGTCTTTTTTCAGAAGAAAAATCTCTTCTCGCCTACGCACTACAAAATGATTTTTGACATTATGCGTTTTAACAAAAAAGCAAATTATGATGTTGATAACAATACAACTGAGCTTGATAAAACACTCAGCGAATATTTGAGTGATTATGGCACTGCGTTTAAAGAGAGATATCTTCTACCAATGGGAGCGGCTATCTGGTCAACACCGAGTGATGAAATGCAGCATTTTCCTACACGCACATTTTTACAGTTTTTCAAAAATCATGGGCTTTTGGGTGTCACAACCCAGCACCAGTGGCTCACAGTGAGTAATGGTTCAGTGAACTATGTCAATAAAATCCAAAAGCAGATCTCAGGAAAAATCATTTTAAACTCTGATGTCATATATATTAAACGAGAAGAAGAGGGCGTTGTGTTGCATCATGCAGATGGAAAGCTCTCACACTATGACAAAGTAGTCCTTGCTATGCATGCGCCAGAAGCCTTAGCGATACTCGGTGATGCAAGCGAGAGTGAAAAAGAGATTCTCTCTTGTTTTGGATATAAACGCAACGATGCTCTTTTGCATAATGATACAAACGCACTCTATCCTGATAAGAAGATTTATGCCGCATGGAATTATAAAAATGGTGGCAAGGCAAACGCAGTGACACTCTCTTACTGGATTAACAGATTGCAAAATATTCCCACTGATACAGAGTATTTTGTCTCACTCAATGAGATCGACTCTTTGGAGAAAGTGATAGAGCGTATCACCTATTCGCATCCTCAGTTTAATACCGCAGCCATCAATGCCCAAACGCAGCGCCACGAGATAAGCGGTGTCAATAATACCTACTATGCAGGTGCATACTGGCGTTATGGTTTTCATGAAGATGGACTCTGGAGTGCCAATAGTATCGCAGAAGAATTTGGATGTCAGTTATGAGTCATATGCTCTATGAGGGAGAGGTGTATCACAAGCGTTTTATCCCAAAGACGCATGAGTTTACCTATCCCTTTTTTTTGTTAGACATTGATATGCGTGATTTTAAAAGTTTACGATCAAAATTTTTCTCTTTTGCCCCAAAAGATCATTTTGGAGAAAGTGATGATTTTGAGCAAAATATCGATGCACTCTTGGAGAAGTTTGGCATAGAAAAACCTGCGTTTATGCGTTTTTTGACGCTACCAAGAATGCTCAACTATGTCTTTAACCCTATAAGTATTTTAGTGCTCTTTAACGCAGAAAAAACGCCAACGCAAATGCTCGTTGAGGTGCATAACTATAACGGCGGAAGAGTTGTTTATCCTGTTACTTTGGAGTCTAATGGTGGGAGTAAGTACAGCGGCGTTGCGTTTAAAGATATGTATGTTTCACCTTTTTTAAAACGTGATGGTTTGTATAAGTTCGCCCTTGACTATACAAGTGGGTATCTCAATCTCTCTGTCACTCTGTATGAAGAGAATCAAAAGACGCTTATCGCCTCTTTGCGTACAAAAGCGCAAGCGTATACAGAGCAAAATGTACGAGCAATATTTTTTTCGCATCTCTTTTTGACTTTTAGAGTTGTTACTCGCACACTCTGGCAGTCACTACGGCTTTACACTAAGGGCTTGGCGTTTTATAGCGTGAGTGCTCAAGATCAAATCAAAAGGTATTAATTATGAAAAGTTTTTGGAACAAAATGGGTGAAAAATATCTCAGTAAAATCGAAGTCGGAACACTCAATGTTACTTATCCATCGGGAGAGAAACGCAGCTATGGAAATAAGAGTCTGCCAATTGTAGATATCACGATTCACTCGAGCGATTTTTTCAAGCGTTTGGCTTTGTATGGAGATATAGGTTTTGCTGAGAGTTATATGGACGGCGATTTTGATACGCCAATGTTGCACGATTTGGTGAAGTTGGCACTTTTAAATTCGCATAGACTTGGAACAAAAAGTGAAGATTATTCTAAAAATAGGCTGGGCAATCTTTTTCCTTTTGCAAACCGTATCAAGCATATTATGCGTAAAAACTCCAAAACCCGTTCTCGTAAAAATATTTCAGAGCACTATGATCTCTCGAATGATTTTTTCAAATTGATGCTTGATGAGACTATGATGTATTCAAGTGCACTCTTTGAGAGCGCTGAAGACGACTTGCATAGCGCACAAAAAAGAAAGATGCAACATCTTGCACAAAAGCTCCGTATCAAACTAGGTGCTAAAGTGCTCGAAATTGGTTCTGGCTGGGGTGCTATGGCTATCTACTTGGCAAAAGAGATGCAGTGTGATGTTACAACGGTTACTCTCAGTTCTGAGCAAAAAGAGCTATGTCATGCGCGTTTTAAGCTAGAAAACGTAGAAGAGAAGATCGATATTTTACTCAAAGATTATCGTGACCTTGAAGGAAGCTTTGATGCTATTATCTCTATAGAGATGTTTGAAGCAGTCGGTGCTGAGTACTTTGATGCGTTTTTTACAAAATGTGAGAGTTTGCTCAAACCAAGCGGCGTTTTGGCTATGCAGGTCATCACGATTCCAGATCAGCGTTATAGAGCCTATAGTAAAAGTACGGACTTTATACAAAAATATATCTTTCCAGGCGGACACCTTCCTAGTGTAAGTAGAGTTCTTGAAGTGACAACAAAACATACCAGACTTAACCTCATTCATATGGAAGAGTTTGCTGAAGACTATGCAAAAACGCTGCGTTTATGGGATGAAAACTTTAGTACAAAACTCGATGATGTAAGAGCACTCGGATTTGATGAGTACTTTATCCGTATGTGGAAAATGTATCTCAACTATTGTGAAGCTGCGTTTATTACGCGTAACATCGGTTTGGTGCAAATGGTATTTTCCCGTGATCAAAACATTCATCTCAATAAAGGACTTATAGCATGATTTTAAAAACACTCGCGAGCCTCTTTTTGGCTTTATTTCTGGGAGCATGTTCTTCTATGCAGATAGAAGATTTTGACAATGCAAAACCTGAGTTTATTCCCCAAGATTATTTCCAAGGCAAGATGCGTGCCTATGGAATAGTCAAAGATTTTAACGGCAAGATAACGCGCAGTTTCAAGGGTGACTTATTTGGAAGCTCTGATGCGAATGGTGTAATAACACTTGATGAACATTTTGTCTATAACGATGGCGAAAAACAACATCGCGTTTGGACGCTACAACCTACAAAAGAAGGCAAAAAATATATCGGAACTGCAGGTGATATCGTAGGTGAAGCACCGATGGTCGCCAATGGCAACACGGTGATGATAGACTACACAATGCGCGTGCCTTATGGCGAGGATACGATTGATATAGATGTAAGAGATTGGTTACATCTACAAGAAGACGGTGTTATCATCAACCACTCTAAGATGAAAAAATTTGGGTTTGAAGTAGGGGAATTGGTGATTACGATTATAAAAGAGTAAGTTATTGCTGAGAAAAAGTGATAGTATAAATATTAAAAATAATTATCTGTTGCTAGAGCAAAAAAGCACTATTTATTGTATTATTCTGTTTTTATATAATACAAGGAAATGATATGAAACAGACTCTCATCCTCAGCGCATTGCTTCTTTCGGTAAGCACATTTTTTTATGGATGTAGCTCCAATAGTAGCACACAACAAGCATCTACAACAGAGGGGAAAGTAGACCAAACGCTACAAACTTCTACTGACATTAAGGGATATAGTATTGAGCAGGGTGATCTTAATACTACTGATTATACGCTAGCTTCTGCTTATGTTAATTCTGTTGGAACAGACAGAAAACTCTTTGCAATCTATATGGTCGGAAGTGACCTTGAAACAAACGCAGAGGCTGGTACAACTGATCTCAAAGAACTAATAGATGGATATAACGATTCTTCAATTGACGCTAACAGAAGTAATTTAGATATTATTGTTGCCTTTGGTGGATCAGATAAAGATGGATGGCGTGGGATGCGTATTGCTACTATGGCACAACTTATTGCTGATAATAGTGATGGTGTATTTGGAAATGCTACATACGAGCATACCGCTACAGGCGCTCATATGGGAGATGTCTCTTCACTAGAATTTTTTCTAGAATATTTAAAAGCTGGTTATGGCAATGATGCTCAAAAAGTCTTGACGATGTGGGATCATGGTTCTGCATACGGAAGTTTTGGAAATGACAGTATGTTTGATGGTGACGGTCTGACAATGGCTGAAACAGATAGTGCGCTAGGCGCAGTAGGTTTAACATTTGATGTCATAGGTTATGATGCATGTCTCAATGCCAACTTTGAGTTAGCTTCTGTAACAAAAAAATATGCCCATTATCATATCGGTTCAGAAGAACTTGAACCAGGTCATGGATGGAACTACAAAGCTGTAATCCCTGCTTATGCAAATAATAGTGATTTAGAAGTGTATGGAAAAGCAATAATTGATAACTATGTGGATTCTAGCTCACACGATTATGAATCTGATGGAAAAACACTCTCTATGGTTGATTTAACTCAATATGATGAGCTTAATGCATCAGTGAATGCATTGGCAGCATATGTGAGTCTAAACCTTGGTACTTCAGGCGTTAAAGAATCTGTTATTCAGTCAGAAGTCCAAGCACAACAATATGGCAAGTCAGGACGCGGGGACGCAGCAATAACTATCGATCTTAAAGGTTTTAGTGACGGTATAGCAGCAGAACTTGCGACACAAGGACAAGCTTCTCTAACAACTGATTTAAATACATCATTTGCTAACTATGTTATTTATGCAAAAAATGATGGTACTCGTCCTAATTCTAATGGTGTAAGTATTGTCCCTACTCAAGGCTATGATGACTACAATCAAGCAGTTGCTCCAAGTAATGGATGGTATGCTTTGACACGCAGTATGTTGGGTATTATTAGTGAAGATACAACTAAACCGACTATCACAGAGCAGAACGCTTCTACTATCGGTACTCATGCAACTTTTACAGATACAAATCTTGCAAGTGTGACAACAGTATATGGCAATATCATCACTGAAGCAGATGGCACAAAATATTTTGCTTCTGTAGCTACTTTGCCAACTACAAAGACAAGTAATTCGGGGGAATACTTTACACCTACATGGGATCAAAAATGGTATGTTATGTATTTTGGTGATAATGTGAGTGATAGTAGCTGGCTCTCTTTAGCTTTTGAAAACGCATATACAGTTGCAGATGTAAATTATACAACTTACTCGGCTGAAATAGAATATATCGATGTAAATAAGGATTATTCAAAATATCCTGCAGATCAAAAGTATGATTATGCGAAGCTTTCTGTAATAGTCAATGATAATAATGACTCTGTTGAACACAATGTACGACCATATAAAATTGTCTATCAATCAGCGGAAGACACAACAGGAAATGTTTTATATGACAAAGCCTCATATAAACTCAAAGCAGGGGATAAAGTTCAATTGTTAGCTGAATACTTCAATATGACAACATTTGATGCACATTGGTTTTATGAGGGTGATTTTTTAACGATGACAAAAGAACCTACATTTCAGCTTGAACAGCTGGTCTTCACTGATGATAATGATAAACCTTTAGATTATTATTACATGATGATTGCAATGGATATCGCGGGTAACTGGGTAAATACAGAACCTGCAAAAGTAGCTTTGCTTCCATAAATATCGTTCCCTACTTCAAAGAGAAGTAGGGAAATATTTGCGTTTGTTCAATGCTATATTTTACTTTTAAGAAAACTTCCCATCTCAGAAACTATCTCTTCGATACTCCCTTCACCAGAAATCACTTTTAAAAGATCTTTTGCACTGTAAAAAGCTTGTATCTCAGCGAGAGGTTCCGTGTAGACTCTCATGCGGTTATCGAAGACTTCTGTATTGTCATCAGCACCGCGAGCACGGCCGAGAACTCTATCTCTTGCAGTCTCTTCACATACTTTCACTTCTATCACGCTACAAAGCTCTAAAAAGGAGTCTGCGTTTAGATACTCATCGAGTGCGCCTAATTGCTCCATACTTCTTGGATAACCATCAATAATGATGATAGGAGTAGGTGCGTTTTTGATTGCGTTTACGATAGTCTCTATCGCTATTTTGATAGGAACGATAAGACCTTTTGAGATGTAGTTGTTGATCTCAGATCCAAGTACACTAGCACTTGCAACTTCTGCTCGAAGCATATCGCCAGTTGAGTAGTGTGTTATCGCTGCGTTTTGTGCGGCGATAAGCTCAGCATCGGTCGTTTTGCCCGAACCGGGCGCTCCGATGATCAAAAAGAGTTTTTTACGACTAGGCATAAAGATTACGCTTTTGCTTTGTCACGTAGACGAATATGTAAGTCTCTAAGCTGTGTTGCATCCACTTCACTTGGAGCTTTTGTAAGGATACAAGAAGCTTTTTGTGTTTTAGGAAACGCAATAACGTCACGGATGCTAGATTTTTTGGAAAGAAGCATCATAAGTCTGTCAAATCCAATAGCAAAACCGCCGTGTGGTGGTGCACCAAATTTGAGTGCGTCAAGTAAGAAACCAAATTTCTCTTGTGCTTCTTCTTCGTCGATGCCGAGGAGTTTAAAGATCTCTTCTTGCATCGCTTGTTTGTGGATACGAATAGATCCACCACCAAGTTCTGTACCGTTTAAAACGATATCGTAAGCGATAGATTCTATCTCTTCAATATCATCTTTGTCTGTATCTTTAGGCTGAGTAAATGGATGGTGAAGCGCTTTTACACGTCCGTCTTCTACTTCAAACATAGGGAAATCAACAACCCATACAAACTCATACGCGTCTTTGTCTACAAGATTCATGCGCTCATGCTCTGCGATAAAGATTCTCAGTCTTCCCATATAATCCCATACAGTTTTTTTCTCACCTGCACCGAAAAATACAACATCACCAAGTTCCATACCAAGTCTCTCAACTAAAAGAGCGATATCAGCTTCTGAGAAGAACTTGATAAGTGGACCTTTAAGCCCGTCTTCTTTCATCTGGAAATAGCCAAGGCCCTGCGCGCCGAATTTGCGTACGAAGTCTTCAAAAGTTTTCATCTCACGTTTTGAGAATACTAAATCCGCACCTGGGACTTTAAGCGCTTTGATACGGTTTTTGTGTGGCTGTTTTGCGATATTTGTAAAGATTTCATTGTCACATCTCTTAAAGATATCGATAACATCAACCATTTTCAAATCATATCTGAGGTCAGGTTTATCTGAACCATACCATTCCATTGCGTTTTTGTATGTGATACGGTTAAATGGAGGCTTGATATCCACGCCACACGCGCCAAACATTGCGACAAGAAGCTCTTCTGCTATCTTGATAACATCTTCTTGATCACAAAAACTCATCTCGACGTCTATCTGAGTAAACTCAGGTTGTCTATCAGCACGCAAATCTTCGTCACGGAAACATTTTGCTATTTGGAAATATCTATCAAATCCGCCAACCATCAAAAGTTGTTTAAAAAGCTGTGGAGATTGAGGCAGTGCATAAAACTCACCTGCATGCACACGAGATGGTACGAGATAATCTCTTGCACCCTCTGGAGTTGATTTTGTAAGGATAGGCGTTTCAACTTCCAAGAAACCATTTGCATCGAGAATATTTCTCGCAGCAATAGCAGCTTTTGAACGAAGACGGAAAGTCTCATACATATCAGGATCTCTCAGTTCAAGATAACGGTACTTCAGACGCGTCTCTTCTCCAACATTTTTATCTCCGATGACAAAAGGAACCGGAGCACTTCTGTTCTCGATGATAAGCTCAGTTACCATGATCTCGATAGTTCCCGTTTTAAGACGAGGATTTACCAAGCCTTCTCCACGGTGACGTACGATACCTTTTGCGATAAGAACAAACTCATCACGAACCTCATTGGCAACTTTGTGAGCAACTGCGTTGTGCTCAGGATCACAGGTAAGTTGCACCAAACCTGTTTTGTCACGTAAATCTATAAAGACGATACCGCCATGATCACGGCTATTATTAGCCCAACCAGTCAGAACGACACTCTCTCCTACGTTTGCTTCACTTACATCTGTACAATAATGGCTTCTCATAAATAGTGAGTCCTAAAAATAATTTTCGCGATTATAACCAAACTAGCCTTACATAAATATGAGTGGTAAAACGCTGCGTTTATATGACAATTTGAAATATTTTTTATATTTAAACCTCAAAAGTGTATAATCGGGGAAAATATTTCGAACCCCTAAAGTAAAAAAGGATCAGTTTTGCAAAAAAAAGAGATTAAAAAAGTTGGTGTCATTTTACGGCCTTCAACGCCTGAGCTTAAAAGTACTTTTTTTAAACTGGAAAAAATTTTTAACAAATATGAAATAGAAGTCTATATCGATAGTAACAGTGGCGGTATGATAGATGTCATGGGTATGAATTTTGAGCTTTTATGCAAGCAGTGTGATGCTTTGGTAACTGTAGGCGGAGATGGCACGCTCATCTCGGCAGTACGCAGAAGTTTTAACTATGATATTCCCGTTTTTGGCGTTTATGCTGGAAAACTTGGATTTTTAGCGGATGTTAGTGTCGATGAACTTGATGCGTTTGTAGGTAATCTTGTCCTTGGAAAATACCGTATAGACGAGCGTTCTGTTTTAGAAGCAAACTTCATAAAAAATGGTGAAGAGATTCGTATGTTTGCATTTAATGATATCGTCTTAACGCGACCATCCATCTCTAATATGATAAATATCCAGACTCTTGTTGATGGTAAAGCCTTTAATACCTATTATGGAGATGGCGTGATTGTCTCTACCCCAACAGGTTCTACGGCGTATAATCTCTCGGCAGGCGGACCTGTTTTATTTCCTTTGACGCAGGTATTTACCCTGACGCCTATTTGCCCGCACTCACTTACTCAAAGACCTGTAGTTTTACCTGGAACCTATTCTATAGAGATGCGAACACCGACAAATCCAGCACTTATGATCGTTGATGGACAAGATATGATCGAGATAGAGATGGATGAGAGCGTCTATATCAAACTTGCTGATAAGACGGCAAAACTTATACATAGGGAAGAGTTTAACTATTTTGATGTTCTCAAACAGAAGTTAAATTGGGGAGAGTAGAAAATGATTGAGAGGTTTTATCTCAAAGATTACCTGAGTTTCAAAGAGGTCGAACTTGGTCTCTCTTCGGGTTTAGTCGTCTTTACAGGACCTAGTGGCAGTGGAAAATCTATCTTAGTAAATTCTATACTCTCGTCACTCGGTGCGAGCTCATGTGAAGCTGCTCTGTGTGAATCAAGCGTAACATGGGATATCAACCTCAATGATATTGGCATAGAGAGTGATGAGATCAATGTCTTTAAGCAGACGAAAAAAGATAAAACGCGCTATTTTGTCAATAATCAAAGTGTTTCAAAAAAGTCAATGAATGAACTCGCTTCTGGATATCTGCGACATTTGAGTCTCAAAGATTATAGTGATTTTGAAAACGAAAATCTCCTTGCCATTTTAGATGAGAGGCTTGATGTCAAAAAAACAAAGATTTATGAAACGCAAGAGCATTACAAAAGCTGTTTTTTAGAACATAAAGAGGCAAAATTTGCACTACAAAAGATTGAAGATGAAGAGCGCCGTATTGTAGAACTCAAAGAGTTCGCATCTTTTGAGATACAAAAGATAGAAGATATTAATCCTTTAGTTTCTGAAGATGATGATCTTTTACTCATAAAAAAAGAGCTCTCAAAAAAAGAAAAAGTTTTGCAAAGTATCTCCCAAGCAAATAAGATCTTTGAGAGCGAATATCATGCAATATCAGCACTTGATGCTCTGGATATAAACAGCTCTTTTTTTAGTGATGCGATGAATGAGCTTCGAGCGACACTTGATAGTGCTCAGGAAAAATTCTCAGCACTTGATGAGATAGATGTAGAAGAGGTGCTCAACCGTATAGAAGAGCTCAGCGCTTTAAAAAGACGCTATGGAAGTATAGAAGAAGCACTCAGCTACAAAGAAAAGAAAAAGCTTGAACTTGCCAAATATGAGAATATTGAGATCGAAAAAAAAGATTTAGAACAAAGAGTTGCGTTTTTGGACAAAGAGCTGCGTTTACTAGCTCAAGAGATGACAGAGCTTAGAACAAAGGAACTCAAATCTTTTACAACTGACCTGAACAGATATCTCAAAGAGCTCTATTTGCGTGAAGCACAGATAAGCATAGAAGAGATGCCTTATACTGAATTTGGCAAAGATATGGTGGAGATAAATCTTAATGGAACTGCACTCCAAAAGATAAGTACAGGAGAGTTTAACAGACTCAGACTCGCTGTTTTGGCGCTCAAATCAGAGTTTATGAAACAAAATGGTGGCGTTTTAATGCTCGATGAGATCGATGCAAATCTCAGTGGTGAAGAGTCCATGAGCGTTGCTAAGGTCTTGCGACAACTCTCTAAATATTTTCAGATTTTTGTAGTTTCACATCAGCCACAACTCACATCTATGGGAGATCAGCACTTTCTTATCTACAAAAAAGGAGATGTTTCCTTTACAAAAGAGCTCAATTTTGAAGAGAAGATAGACGAGATTGCAAGAATCATCAGTGGAGAAAAAATATCAAGTGAGGCAAAAGTATTTGCTAAAGAGCTTTTAGAGGCTGCGAAATGTGTTTCATAATTTCTATTGTTTCTGCTATTCTCGCGTACAACTTTTTCATGGCAGGCAACTTACTTTTAGCTGGCGGCTGCGTTTTAGTTTCTTGCTTTTTTATCTATTTAATGGTGAAAAATATACTCTACGTTAAAAAATTGAAAGAGAAAAAAAATGATAATTGATACACATATACATTTAGATGATAAAAGATACGAAGCAGATTTGGATGCAGTGCTTGCACGTGCGCGTGAGAGTGGAGTAAAGCGTTTTATTATCCCCGGTGCAGACCCTGTAACACTTCCAAGAGCCGTAGAAATTGCCGAAAAATATGATGATGTCTATTTTGCTATAGGCGTACATCCTTATGATATGGCTGCGTTTGAAGCGCTTGATTTTGAAGCTTATGTGCATCATAAAAAATGTGTGGCAATCGGAGAATGTGGACTTGATTATTTTAGACTCGAAGGAAGTGAGGAAGAAAAAGAGCTTGAAAAACGCAGACAAAAAGAGGTCTTTGTAGCGCAGATAGAGATCGCTAAGAAGTATAAAAAGCCTCTTATCGTCCATATCCGTGATGCTTCAAGAGATTCAAAAGAGTTGTTGCTTGCATATAATGCCAAAGAAGTTGGTGGCGTTTTACATTGTTACAATGCAGATGATGAGCTCCTCAGCCTAGCAAAAGAGGGCTTTTATTTCGGAATTGGTGGCGTTTTAACCTTTAAAAATGCCAAAAAACTTGTCAATGTTTTGCCACGTATTCCTCATGATAAACTTCTTATCGAAACAGATGGCCCGTATCTCACTCCAATGCCACATCGTGGAGAGAGAAATGAGCCTTTATATACAACTTTAGTCGCTCAAAAGATCTCTGAATTACTAGAAATAAGTTTAAAAGAGATAAAAAATACGACAACGCACAACGCCCTGAAACTCTTTAATATTTCATAATATTAGAGAGTCCTAAAGCCTCTGAAACTCTCATAACAGCTCACTATTAGTTAAATTTGGATAAAATCTTGGTCTTAAACCAACAAGAGAGCAATATAATTTGAAATATTTTTTAGCACTGTTATTACCTATTTTTCTCTACGCAAACTTAGCTTATGAGTCCAACTATAATAAAGAGTTGGCAATATTAGAATCTTTAAACATCGATCCTTCCTTTATCTACGATCCTATGATGAATGAAATGAGAGAGACGAAAAGTGAAGCTGGTGCAGAGCAATTTTTTATCAAAAAAATGGATGATGCAGCTTTTCTCGTTCCAGCAATAAAAGATATTTTAGCAAAACATAAAATACCGCAAGAGTTTTTATATCTTGCCATGGCGGAGTCAAATTTTGAGAATGGTGCATCTTCAGCAAAACGTGCTTCAGGACTTTGGCAGTTTATGCCCGCAACTGCGAAAAAATTTAATCTCAAGATAGATCAATATGTAGATGAGAGACAAGACTTTGTGAAATCTACAGAAGCAGCTTCAAAATATCTCACAAAGTTGTATGGTCAGTTTGGAAAGTGGTATTTAGCTGCACTTGCATACAATTGCGGAAGTGGTAGACTCAGTAAAGCGATAGAAAAAGCGGGAACAGATGATTTAGCTGTTTTACTTGACCAAGATGAGAAATATATTCCAAAAGAGAGCAGACTTTACATAAGAAAAATAGTGGCACTTTCATTAATCGGAAATGATGAACAGTTTTTGCTAAAAAATGAGTGTGAATACCTTTTAAACAGATCCTGTGCATTTCCAGTTTCGACGATAAAAGTTTCTCACGGGGAATCTTTACAGAGATTATCTGAAATAATTGATGTTCCTTTAGAAGATTTACAGAAGTTAAATAGACATCTAAAGCAAGATTTTGTTCCACCGAGTATGAATAATTACGCTATTCATATTCCTTATGAAAAACTCGCTGAGTTTAATCAAAATTATACTCAGGCGCCTATTGCAAATAGCTATAAGCATCATGTAGTTGGAAAAGGAGACAGTTTATTGTTTTTAAGCAAGAAATATGGTGTTTCTACAAAAGAGATTATGGAATTTAATCATCTCAAAACGAGTGCACTTAAAATCAAACAAACACTTATTATGCCTGTTCCAAATACGCAAGCTTTTAAAAAGGTTCCTAAAAAACTTTTTCATACAGTACAAAAAGGTGACTCTATAGTCTCGATTGCAAAGGCACATAAAGTGAGCATTGCAGATATCAAAGAAAAAAATAATTTACGTACAGACATGCTTAAGATAGGTACTAAATTGGAGATTTATGAATAAGCTAAATGCACTTTTTTTTACTGCTACATTGCTCTTTGTCACAGGTTGTAGTACGCGCGGGGTAGGAACGTATAATGGCTCTGCTACTCCAGCTACTCCTTCATCTTCAGCCCCGACTTCATATTCTGAAGATAGTGGAGCATATCGTACGAGTTTAGATCAAAAAGATTTTGCACATCCAACAATGCGATCGTATGTCGTCTATGGTATCGAGTACCAACCAACTCCAGCTACTGTCGGGGATGAATATAATGGTGATGCGAGCTGGTATGGACCTGACTTTCATGGTAAATTGACATCAAATGGCGAAACGTATAATATGTATGATATGACTGCGGCACATAAAACATTACCAATGAATACGATTGTAAAAGTCACAAATACCAAAAATGATCTCAGCACGGTTGTCCGTATCAATGATAGAGGCCCTTTTATAGGAACCAGAATCATAGATCTCTCTAACACTGCAGCAAGAAAACTCGATATGATACAAAACGGTACGGCTCCAGTGAAAGTCGAAGTTTTAGGCTACTATAAAGCGGAATATTACGATAGAAATGATATTGGTTCACCTATGAATAAGAATAAAAAAATTGATCTTGCTGAACCAACTATTCATCCTCGTCCAAGTGCTCCAAAAGTACTGCCGCCTGGCACCTCATATGCTTTACAAATAGCATCTTTTTCTAAAATAGAAAGTGCTATTAAAACGCAGGAAACTTTTAAAGATGATAACGGATATAGAGCAGAGATCAAAGATATAGAGAATGAAAACGGAAGAATTTTTAAAGTTTGGATCAAAGGCTTTAAAAATGAACAAGAAGTAAGAGAGTACAAAGCGCTAGGCTATTTTAAAAATGCATTTATTGTAAGAGAGGATTGATAAGATGATGATAACTAAAACAAGAAAAACAAAAGAGACTGATATTACAATTTCCCTTGATATTATGGGAAGCGGCGTAAGCCATATCAATAGTGGTGTAGGTTTTTTAGATCATATGCTTGAGAG
>JAQTZE010000019.1 GCA_028687935.1 Sulfurimonas sp. | reverse complement strand
TACAGGATTGGAACCTTATATTTCCTCCGAGACCATAAAATACCATTATGGAAACCACCACAGGGCGTATGTCGATAAACTCAACACACTGATCGAGGGGACTGCGTTTGTAGATAAATCACTCGAGTACATTATCCTAAACGCAAGTGGAGGAATCTTCAACAACGCCGCACAGGTCTATAATCATGACTTTTACTGGCATGGACTCTCTCCAAACGCAGCAGCTTCTTCAAGAAAGCTCTCAGAGATGCTTGTGGCAGCTTTTGGCTCTGAGGAGGAGTTTAAAAAACTCTTTTTAGCCAAAGCACTCGCTCTTTTTGGCTCAGGATGGGTTTGGCTAGTTCTGAGTAAAGATGGAAAGCTCGCTATCTCAGAGTACTCAAACGCAGATAATCCACTACGCCACGATGAAATACCATTACTCGCCTGTGATGTCTGGGAACATGCCTACTATATAGACTATAAAAACGCAAGAGCTGAGTATCTTGAAGGGTGGTGGAAGTTAATAAACTGGGAGTTTGTTTCGGATAATCTAGCGGCTAAGTCTTAGGAATAATAGTGCTTGACACTCATGCTGTGGTACGGACTCATTCCCATCGGGGGACGATGGGAACTTACTATTTAACAAACGATTAAAGGTAAGCCGCTTGCGTTTTATAAAATAAATTAAGATTAACAGTTTCTCTAATATATTCTTGTGCTCTTTGCTTACTAATTGATTGACTCTTATATATAAGAGGATCAGTCATTTGCGTAACAAAATAAGTAATAAAACCTTCCAAAGTATTTTGAAAGATATTGTTATTTACTTTTATTTTAAAGTCTTCTATATACCAACTAATATTTTGATATATTTCCAAGTTCGAAGAATCTATTTTGAAGTTGTTCCAAGCTAGTTTTGCTATTCTTTCAAGTTCATTTGTTTTCATTTACATGCCCAAGAGTAGTTTTTGCATAAGGTACTTAAATTAGTCTGACAATTCGATATTGCTATGTCGTCTAATTCATTAGTACTTTTGAACCTAGCACAATCATTCCAATATTGATAACTTTTTAGTTTATTCATTTTTACTCCATGTCCACCGTCAAAATATATTGCTCCTAGTTGTGGAGCAACTAAATTTCTATTATAAACTTTTTCATACCAATAAACTGCCTTAGCGTAATCTTTTGCTACTCCATCAGCTCTGAAATACATATCTCCAATTCCAAATATAGAAGATTCATCGTCTAAGTTTGCACCTTTTGTATAAAATTCTAAAGCTTTTGATACATCTTTTTTAGTACCATAGCCCTTCAAATATTGTAATCCTATGTAAGAATATGCCTTTGCCTCTCCTCCCTCTGCAGCTTCTATAAAAGCAGGAAGCGATTTATTGTAATCCTTATCACGAAAAGCAAAAATTCCTGTCATAAAAGAAGCGTATGTACTCGCTGTCAATAAACTAACAAAAACACTCAGAATAACAATTAGTTTTTTCATAGCTCTATTTTCTCCGTTTTTTAATAAATGAAAATTGAAATTAATCCAAATTTCAAGCGAAGGGATTGTACCCCCCCTTACTTAAAGAACATTGAATTTCCTACTCTTTCCTCGCTCGCATACTCCAACTTTTCTCGCTACCAAGCTCCAGCTTGGGAGTATATATAGCTATGTATATAGCTATCAAAACAACCTCTCAATCTCAATAAGCCCAGCCAAATCTTCATAATCCCTAGCGCTGCTGTAACGCCAATGAGCAGCCTCGTCTACATAGCCGCGTTTCACAGGATTTTGATGGATGTAGTCTATCTTTTGTAGCATCATTTTTTCATCTTGTATAAGTTTTGGTTAGATGCTTTCTTGCCAGAGCTGAAAATGACTCTGTGTTTTGTGCGCTTTTTTATAAAAAGCCAACTGCTCAAGTATCGTTGAGGCATTGTTTTCTTGCAAGAGATGGAGTATTTTTTTTGCGGTAAAAGATTTAAATTTTCGCATACTCATCCCTATATCATCACTGCTTGCGACCAAATGCAAATGGTTTTCAAGGATGACATAGGCAAATATTTTGAGATTGTCACTTTTTTGAAGGTATTTGAGAGAGTCGATAAGTATCGCAGTCGTTTCTGTTCTTGTAAATATCGGTATCCAATGAAGTATCGTGCATGTAATAAAATGCGGATGCGATGGTTCGTATATTTTATATCTACTTCTACCCATTATGACCCTTTTTTTAAAGTGTAGTAGATTGTTTATAAAGTTGTGTATTTTATTGCATTTTGAAATATTTACTGGGTGTGTATTTGCCCTCGCTCCCATACTCCAGTTTGGGAGTGTATATATCAATTTAGGATTTTTATTTGTTATTGTGATTTGTATGCATTCCCATCGGGGACGATGGGAACGAGGGGGGGGGAAGAGAGTATATACGCTGGCATACATCTTGCAATAGGTAGATAAACATACCTAAGGAGTGATGCATGAGTGTAGAAGAACATATAAAATCCAAACTGATGAAAGAGATATATACCGATATAGACAAGATGTACGACTTTATGGTGCAGCATTATGTACTTAGCGATGATCATCACGACTTTATCATCAAACATCTCAACAAGTTTAAAGACCAGATATATCTCATCTCCATGAATTCCAAGCTCTCCTGATGCAGTACCATATCGTTCTTGAAAAGCTCTGTCTGTGTGCAAAACAGAAGAACACAGAGCAGATACGAAGCTTTGAGACAAAAGAAGAAGCGCAGGAACATGCCTACGAGTGGGCAGATACCCTCAACAATACATTTTGTGGTAAACATGGTTTTGATGTACTCGAAGTAGATGACAATTTTGTCATTACTGTAGAAGTTGGTGGTTTTGTGGAAGCTTGCGAACTTTAGATAAGAGCTTTCAGTCCCCGAGATTCACTTAATGACACTACTTTGTTATTGCAATCGAAGCGTGGTAATCGAATTTTTAGGGATCTCGCATTTATCAAACTAAAATATACTATAATTGTTAGATAAAAATAGTTAAGAGGTAAGGCATGAACAATCTTAAATTTTTCAATTTATATAAAAAATATCCCATAATGTTTCTTACTATCTTACTGGTGATTTCTCTTACATCGGCATTGTTCATGCCAACAATGTTGACATTTTATTTTACTTTGCCATTACTAATATTGTTTGCACTTAAGCAACTACTCTCATGGACAAGTTTTTGGACAGCTATTGCTATCATAATAATTTCAGTTGTCTTGGTTATTGGTTTCGTCATTTATATACAATTGTTTATTTTGTTTATTCATTGTTTTCCTACGTATGTTGTTTTGCTTATTGCTTTACTTTTAACTCACCTTATACCTATAAAATTGAATTTTATAAGCAAAATGGTCGTATTTCTTTCGCTATCAACATTGATAGGATTTAATACTCAGATCATGGATGTTTTTCAAAAAAAACACTTAGTCGAAGAAAAGATAAATTCTATTATAAGCCTTAACCGAGAAGATATAGTCAAGATTACAGGAAATAATGTAGAACTCCCATCTTCTTATAATTCATACGATTTTATTACTTTTGGTGCGAATGAGGGGATCGGCGGCTTTTGGGAGTATCCAAAAATTGAAACGGTCAATCTTTTAAATCTTTTACAACAAAGAGAGATAAGCTATACACATAAAAATAAAAGTCCTTATACAATAGATGTTAATTCTTCCAAAAATAATAATAAGCACATTGTAAATATTCAAATTAAATCAAATACGAAACTCATATCATCTATAAAAATAACAGATCAACTACCCTATCAATCATCAATAAATAAAGAAGAACTAGATAATTTTGACCAAAGGTTAGAATATTTATTACGACATAATATTTGGAATGCGTTATTATTTTTCTCCACGATAAACTCAAAGACAAATAATTCGAGTATCATCAATGAGTTTTTGGATAAGAGCATAAAATATAATGCAAAACATGCAGATTGGAGTAAAAATACTTATTTTATTGAAGGAAATTTGATAAAGAATGAAGAAAAGGGATTTTGTTCTGCTGATAAAAATAATGATTACAAAAATTACATGTTTAATAGATGGAAAGATCAATCGAGTGATAAGTCTGCGAGAATAGGTTTCAATCATATTTTTTCATTTGAGTCAAATAATACAACTTATTCGACAAAAATTTTATCAACTTATTCAAACAAGATGCAAGCATACAATGAAACTTTATGGAATGATTATGCTTTTTCTTATTCTACTGAAAATAACATTTATGTGTTTTACACTTTTAGATTGGCTAAAAATATAAGAATATTGCAATTTGAAAAAACAGGTCAGTTTGTTAGAGAATGGTATGTAGGACTTCCCAAAAATATTCTTTTAGATGGGAGAGATTATCATCCAATTAGTAATATTGAGTTGGTAGACAATAAAATGCAATTTCGTGTTTATAATATATATGAATTTAATGCTACTGATAATTTCGAGGCAGCTGCACCCCCTAAAGATCAGTGCAGTTTCAATCAGATAGAAATTCAATTACCATAGATGTCGAAGTAGATGACAATTTTGTCATCACTGTAGAAGTTGGTGGTTTTGTGGAAGCTTGCGAACTTTGATAAAACTCCTCTAAATCCCTAAATATAGGGATTTTATCCATTGTAAGAATAGTTAATGCATTTGTGAAGATGAATTAAAATTTAAGGATATAATTATGGAATATCATGTTGTAGTAGAGAAAATGTGCGGATGTGCAAAACGCAAGAATATGCCTCAGATAAAAACGCTTGATGACAAAGAAAATGCTCATAGAATAGCACGTGCTTGGGCTCAAGAGATGAATGAAACATTTTGTGGCAAACATGAGTTTAATGTTGTAGAAGTAGATGATAACTATGTCATCGCGATGAGTGAAGGAAGCTACTAACTCTCTTTACTCGAAAAAGGAGAAAATATGCATATCGGAGTTCCAAAAGAGATAAAAAAAGATGAGTTTCGTGTCTCGATGACGCCTGCGGGTGTCAAAGAGTTGGTAACTGCGTTTCATAGTGTTTATGTGCAAAAAGGTGCGGGCGAGGGGAGTGGTTTTAGCGATGAAGCGTATCAAAACGCAGGAGCGACACTTCTTGGCAGTGCCAAAGAGGTTTTTGACGCTGCTGAACTGATAGTCAAAGTCAAAGAGCCGATAGCCTCTGAGTATGATCTTTTCAAACCAAATCAGACACTCTTTACCTATCTGCATCTCGCAGCCGATAGAGCGCAGACGGAGTTTTTGCTTGCAAAGGGGATCCGTGCGTTTTCGTATGAGACACTTGAAGTAAACGGCCGTCTGCCGCTGCTTGAGCCTATGAGTGAAGTCGCAGGCAAGATGGCCTCACTTATGGCGAGTGTGCATCTTGGGCGTTATCACGGTGGAAGCGGTCTACTTATCGGCGGCGTAGTCGGGACACACAGAGCCAAAGTGATGATTCTCGGCGGCGGTGTCGCTGGAAAAGCAGCTGCAGAAGTAGCAGCAGGTCTGGGTGCGGATGTGAGTATTCTTGATATCAACACGCAAAGACTCCACTATCTGAGCGATGTCTTGCCTGCAAATGTAGCAACGCTCTATAGTAGCCATGAGACAATTTTGACCCTGCTCAAAGAGGTGGATATAGTCATCGGCACAGTCCTTATCCCTGGAGCAAAAGCACCGAAGCTCATCACAAAAGAGATGCTCTCAGTGATGAAAAAAGGCTCTGTGATGGTGGATGTATCGATAGATCAGGGCGGATGTTTTGAGACTTCGCATCCTACGACACACACTGACCCGACCTTCGTAGAAGAGGGCATCATACACTATTGTGTGGCAAATATGCCGGGAGCCTATCCGAGGACTTCTACACAGGCACTTACAAACGCAAGCTTTCCTTATATCAGGGATTTGGCGAAGTATGGAGCAGCAGATATCTGCAAACAAAAACCGCTCATGATAAGTGCACTCAATACTTATGATGGCGTTTTGTATAACAAAGCTGTTGGTATAGCACTGAGTATAGAGAGTAGTGAGTGGTAGTCCAATTATAGAGATTTTTTCAAGTACTACTCAAAGCCTCTAGCGTTTGATTTCTTGATTGACTATCTTTTCAAAATTTGTAAGTATTGTAGAGCTTCTATCACATCTTTGTAGATTGGAGAGAAGTCTCTCTACATCAAAATTGAGTTTTACTAGAGCATCTTTTTGCTTGAGAATATACTCTTGCATAATATCTCTGTCAAACTCAGGATGGAACTGTACTCCCCAGATATTCTTTGTATATCGCACCGCTTGATGGCTATCTTTTGCGTTTTTTGCCAAGACCTTTGCACCTAAAGGTAACTTTATAACGGTTTGGTAGTGCGTTTCATAGGCACAAAACTTTTGAGGGAAGCCTTCTAAAAGAGGATCAGACGCGCTTGTTGGAACTTGGTTGATTTTCACAACGCCTATCTCTTTGCCCTTTTTGTTAAAACCACTCTCTCCACCAAGTGCTTTTGCTATGAGTTGATGCCCATAGCAAATTCCAAGTAGCGGTATATCTGTTTGTGCTATTTTGTTGATAACTTTTTCCAAGCGTACACTCCATAGCAGTTCATCACTCACCATATCATGCGAACCTGTGATGATGAAGCCTTTTGCACTGCGTAAGCTTGGAAATTTTTCATCTTTTAGGATATTAATAACTTTGATTTTTCTGTTTTTATTATGCAAAAATCTAAGAATCCAACTCTCAAAGTCATTCAATTTTTCTTTTGTACCGGGAAATGTTTCCCCAACTTTTATAATATAGAGATATTTCATTGTATTAACTCCTCTATGAAATTTTATATAAAATGCTTAGAAGTTTGGGCTCTCTTTATGTATGATTTTTCATCAATTTTTGGTAACAGCTTCAACTTTCAAGAGCATAAAAAGATTAGTAGTTAAAAATAACAAGAGGTCTGCCAAAAGGTACTTTTGCGGCTCTTGAGAGTGCCCAGATGACCTCATAACTCGGCGGATATTTCGGAAACCAGCCATCACCATCTGTAAAATACAAAAGCATCGTATTCATAGGAAGGTTTGCTTCGATATAATCAAACACGGGACGATAATCTGTTCCACCACCACCTCTGATAGCAAAGTCCATCTTCTCCCCACCTTGGAAGGTATGATGTGCTTGAACTCTTGCATCTGCCAAAATAAGCTCTATCTTCACTGATGGGAAGTTTTGCATGATACTCTTAAACTCCTCGATAAACGCACCCAAAAGCTGCTCATGGATAGAACCTGAAGTATCCACAGCCACGCAGAGACTCAGTGTGTCGCTCGTCAAAGATGGCAGGGCAAAGCCTCGGTAGAGATGTTTTTTATTTGGTGGCATAAAGGCGTAGTTGTTGCGCATATGTCTGTTGATGGCGTTATAGAGCTCAAATCTCCAGTCGATATCATTGACTTTGACCTTTTTTGCCAGTCGCTCCATTCCTGCGGGGAGGGCGCTTTTTCTATTGGCTACCTCTTTGGCGACTGAGGCAGCATATTCCCAGTCGGATTCGTTTTGAGGGTCAAGCTCTTCTGTTATGTTCTCAAGATTTGAAAACGCAGAGCCATCTTCGCTTTGCTCATCTGCGCCAAGAGTATTTTGGCTCTTCTTTGCCTGCTGCGTTTCATCAAACGCAGCGTCAACGCCACTCAAATGTTCCTCTTTGAGAAGCTCATAGATCTCTTCTGCGTACATATTTTTGTACTCTTCGTTGAAGTTCGCACCAGATGGAACAAAAACGCCATTGGCATGCAAGAGATTGTTGATAGCGTAGTCAGTTGCGAGTTGCCATAAAGAGCCTCTACGGCTGAGTCTTCTCTGCTGATGCGAGAGGATATGGTGCATGACACAGTTTGTCAGGATAAAGAGCAACTCATCCATACTGCGTTTTTGTATAAACTCAGGATTGTATAAAAAACGCACGCCATTACTTGCATAGCTTGATACTTCACTACTCGCTTCATGCTTGAGTCTTGAAGCGAGCATCCCAAAGTAGGGATGTTTGATAGTCAGCTGGCTTTTGGCTTTTTCGAGTATCTTTTCAGGAGTCATCAGCGTAGCAGTGTGTTAAATTTTTTCATCCAAAGTGTCCAACTTTGAAGATGGTCGAGCTCTATTTTTCTGTCTCTGAGGTCTTGGACTATCATGATAGAAAATTCTCCTGGAAGAGAGAGCGTATACTCTATGAGATTGTTGAGTTTTTTGGAGCTTGTTGCCTGATCTATACGCATACTCAAAGCGGCTGAGAGTATGTGCAAAGCAGGTGCCTCACTTGGGACATCTTTGCAACTTCCATCAAGGATAGCGTCAAGATCTGGCAACTCTCCAGCCACTGATAAAAAGCCCAAAAAAGAAGCCGCTACATCTTCGCCTATCGCTCCTGCAAGCATTGGCAGAAGCAGGTCTGCATCAGGCTTGCAGGCAAGGACTTGATTGACATACTGCCATGTTCTTGGTGTGGCAAATGAGCGGCTGTCGTTGCCGTTGCCAAAAGTAAAGAGCGTGTCAGGACGATGCGAGATAAACGCGATGATAGCAGGATGTATCTCACTTTTGAGTGCCCATACTTTCCAGTCCTCTACAGAGACTTCCATCTCAAGGTGGACAAAACGATTTGCAAGCGGTGCAGCCATACGAAAGACGACACCGCGGTCACTCTCTCTATTCCCAGCAGCCACTATCGCCCAGCCATCTGGAAGGGTATACTCACCTATTTTTCTGTCTAATATTAATTGATATGCAGAAGCCTGAACCATAGGTGCTGCAGTATTGAGCTCATCTAAGAAGAGTATACCTCGCTCTACTTTGCCATCTGGCAAAAATGATGGAGGTGCCCAAAGTGCGGTCTCTTTTATAGTGTTGAAAAAAGGGATACCGCGTAGATCCGTCGGATCTAGTAAAGAGAGACGCAAATCTATAAAACCCATCTCCGCCTCTTTTGCGATCTGTGCAACGATAGAGGATTTCCCAATCCCAGGAGGCCCCCATAAAAAGACTGGGACTTTCTTTTGTGTGAGATATTCTAGGGAGCGTTTTGCGTTTTGTGGATACATAGAGTTGCCTTTGTATATATTGTTTTCTATGTGAATGCAATTATGATTCGATTAGGCAAAAAAATCCTACAAAAATGGCAAATTCATAGGCTAATGTCATAAATATGCTGTGATTTTCAAAATAACGACATTTTTGTCGCGTTTTTGTTTCAATAGTATGAAAATTGCATACATCGGTTCATTTTAGAGAGAACACAATATGTATTAGTGTTAATAACTTCAGGCGAGAGCCAAACAAAGGATTTATAATGTATGACAACGACATAATCGAAATGGAAGATTTTAGCTTTAACCACTATATTCATCACTTTGATGAGTGTGATGCGGATCACTTGCTGTTTAACGAAGAATACAGCTCTTTAGAGATAGCTATTGCATGTATTGAGGAGATAATTTGGGGTTAAAATTATATTGTTTATAACTAATAAAAGATAGAAAAACCTATCTTAGATTTAGTTATAAACTAGCATTTTTACTCTATAAACGCAACAACTTCATCAAATGAGAGTCTTAATTGTTGTGGCTGCTCATTGAGTCTGTACCCAAATGGCAGCACCATTGCGAGTTGATATTTTTTAGTATCAAGTTCTAAAATCTCTTCTACTTGTTGTTTATCATACCCCTCTATCGGACAGGAATCCAAACCGATGCTTGCAGCCGCAGTCATCATATTTGCCGCAGCAATAGCCGTCTGTTTTGCAGTCCATGCATAGATATTTGCATCGTTACTGAGTGTCTCTTTGAGATGCTCGGCATAGAGTTTCATGTAAAAATCTAGACTCTCTTTTGGCATATCTCTTCTTGCAAATCTTTTTTCAACTTCACCGTATTCTACTTTGACGCTCTCAATTCCCGCCAAGATCACTACTAGATGCGAACAACTCGTCACTTGTACTTGATCCCAACAAGCAGGTCTTAGCTTCGCTTTGAGCGCTTCATTGGTGATAACTAAAAACTTCCACGCTTCCATACCAAAAGAGGATGGAGATTTTCTCCCAGCTTCTAAAACAAATCTGATCTCTTCATTTGAGATCTTTTTTGTCTCATCAAAAACCTTACACGCGTGTCTAAAATCCATAGCATTCATAAATTCATTTGTCATTTTTTTTCCTTTTATTATTTTTGCTTACTTGAGAAAATTTCTTTTGAGCGTCTCTTCAAAGCGTGCTAACTCTTCTTCAAGGTTCAGATCACCTTTGTAGACATCATGCACAGAGTAGGTCTCAAACGGTTCTGCACCACAAAATTGAAATGTTTTGTGTACGACAAAGTTTGCTTCATCTAAAGATAAGCCTTCAAAAAAACCCTCTTTATTGCTAAACTCTGAGGCTGGACAGTTATAGGTGAGCGAGAGCATATACTTTTTATCACCCATCAAACCACCACTGCCATATTTTTTTGAGAGATCATCTCGGCTTCTGCCGTCATTGATATAGAGTTGCCCTTGACTTGGTGTGAAGACTTCATCAATATACTTTTTTGCTATCCATGGAAGCGTCATCCAATAGACTGGATATTGCAGTAAAATAGCATCTGCCCAGAGGAGTTTTTGTATCTCTTCTTCTGGATTATAGCCACCTTCAACGACTGTCGTTTTGATGCTAAAACCATTGGCCGTAAAAAACTCTTTGGCTTTGTTAATATAATCTTTTGTGAGATTACCCTCAGCAAATCCTTCATATTTTTGATGTGCGTTTATGATAAGTATGTTTTTCATCTGCTTCTTCCTTTATGCTTTTTCAAGTATCTCAGTGATGGTCTCTACTGAATAAATATCACCCATACCCCACATAGCAGCCAAGCCGTTTGCGTTTTGAGCCAAATCTCTAATCCCTTCTCTTGGGATATTAGCATCTGCAAGAGTCACAGGTGCGCCTATCTTTGCAAACCAGTTTTGTAGTTTTTCTATCCCGACATCTGCATCTTTGCTGCCAAATATCTCGTGTGAAAATCTTTCAAATTGTGCGATATTTTGCTCTTTGTACCATTTCATCCATGCAGGTATGACGATGGAGAGACCTGCACCGTGGGCTACATTGTACAGAGCTGAGAGCGAGTGCTCTATCATATGGTTTGGAAAACTTCCACCCTCAGTTCCCGCTGGAGTGAGTCCATTGAGCGCTTGGATAGCGACCCATGCAAACTCCGCTCTTGCATCATAATCATCTGGATTTGCGATAAGTATCTCCGTTGTTTCCATCACTGTTTTGATGATGGATTCTACGATACGTGAGTTGAAATGTGGATGTGTGCTCGCTGTAAAATATATCTCGATAGAGTGCGCGATGATATCTACAGCAGAGTACGCCAAATACTCAGGCGTGACAGTTTTCATCAGTTCAGGATTGATAACCGAGAGTACAGGATTAACGAAAACAGAAGAGATAGAGTATTTTTGCTTTGTATCGTCATTGATGATGACAGAGTTTCCATTCATCTCACTTGCAGTTGCTGAGAGCGTCATCACGGTAAAGACGGGCAGGGCTTCTGTAATCTGTGCTTTGTTGATAAAAAAGTCCCAAACATCCCCATCATATTTTGCTCCAGCGGCGATGGCTTTGGCACTATCGGCAACCGAACCTCCACCAACTGCTAAAACAGCTTCTATATCGTTATTTCTTATTAATTGAATACCTTCGTTGACCTTACTCAGCAGTGGATTGCTCACAACTCCTGAGAGCTCCTCAAACGCAATGGCGTTTTTACGAAGTGAGGCTACAATTTTGTCGTAGAGTCCGCTCTTTTGGATACTTCCTGTACCATAGAGCAAAAGCACTTTTTTTATCCCAGCCTCTTGTAAATATTGACCGATATTATTCTCTTTCTCTTTTCCAAACTCTATTTTTGTTGGATTGTAATAGCTAAAATTATGCATCGTATCCTCTTTATTTTTATAATTACTGAGAATAGTATAGTAACTGAACTTAAATATCCCTTACTTTACTAAAGGTAAGTAATAGATATTATAGTTTGTTATGATATAATTCGGAACAAATAAAGGATTACAATGTATTGCATAGATGATAAAGAGTATACTTGCCCAGTATCTATAACAATGGATATCTTTAATGATAGATGGAAATTGGCTATTATCTGGTATCTACTCGAAAATGATAAAAGATTTAAAGAGCTGCACGAAGATATCAGCGATATTACGCAAAAAACACTCACGATAAAACTCAAAGAGCTAGAAGCAAAAAAGATTATTCACAGAGAAGTCTTCGCAGAAGTGCCACCTAAAGTCGTCTATTCGCTCACGCCCATAGGTCTGAAACTCAAACCTATGCTTCAGGCAATGTTTGAATGGGGCATAGAGTATGTCAAAGAAAATGGCGAGATTAGAGACTAAGCCCGTAACATCTTGACGATCTTAGCCGTTGCAGCCAGATCAAGTGCTGTGAAGTCATCAGGATTTTTGATACTTCCATCTGCTCCTGCGTCCAAGAGCATGCGAACCATCGTCTCTTTGCCACTTGATGCGGCGTACATGAGCGGAGTGACTCCGTTGACATTTGCCGTGTCTATCTCTATCCCTGCGTTTATAAGTAGTTTGATGACCTCAGGATTTTCTCCAAAACATCCCAGCCAAAGTGCCATATTTCCATCGACATTTTTGAGACTAATATCCGCTCCAGCTTCAAGGAGATCTGCTACAAACGCTGCGTTTCCTTCACGTGAGGCTTTCATAAGCGCTGTATTTCCGTAGTTTCCTTGAAGATTGATATCTTTTTGGCTGTATTCATTCGCCTCTAACCACTCAAGTGTTTGCTTTTTCATATTTTTCCTTATTTGCGTTTGTATTTATGATGCATATATCTCTCCAAAACGCAGCTCTCTATAGCTGCGTTTGAGCTTGAGGAGGTCGGTATTGTGGATAAGTGTCTGCGCATTGCTTAGTTGCGCGCTGTTGCCTTGTATCTTATTGTGGATACTCTCGCGTTTTTTGCCTATAAGCTCGGTTGTTGTGAGCTTGAGCACCATTGCGTTTACTCCAAGAAGCCCATCGAGGGGCATGGGCATATCACAATAATAGTCCCCAACACTGTTGACACCCCAATAGATAAAACCAAGCGAGAGATAAAAATCAAGAGATTTTGAGATAGAAGTGAGTTTAAATCGTGTGACATTTTTCTCTAAAGCCAGATCAAAAAGTAAGCGCATCAGCTCATGGGCATAGCCGTTTCTGCGTTTGATACAGGGTGTGAAGATATTATGGATGGTGATGTATTCGTTGTATTTGTCTATTTTATAAAAAACATAGGCGAGATGCATATCGTCGCTGTCTCGAAGTACCATACACCCTTTGCTATACCAGCCATAGTGGTCATCCCACCATCGCAGCGACATATTTGCAAAGGCCATGGATTTATCATTTTTGATATCCTCGATAGAAGAGAGGTACTCTTTGCGATTGAGATAAACGATCGTGTAACTCTCCATAATAAAACCTTTATCTTCTACTTAGCAGCAATCAAACTCCGTGACTTGAAGTGCGTCGAGACCTTTTTGAAACTCAAATCTTTCAAAGAGTTCTTCGATATAAAATACATTTGAGCAGACCTGATAGAGCGTATCTCTGCCGAGATCATCGAGTGGAGTATTTGCATAATCCTCAGGCAGTTTTGTCTCAAAACGCTCCCAAAACTCATTTTTTGCTTCAGGAATATCTACAAAGAGTTCATATATCGCATCAAGAACCAACTTCGCATTGTTGTAGCAGTCGATATTCTCAAAGCTGATATATCTATCTTTTTCTAGCATTTTTTGTCCTTGTTTTGTCTGTGAAGTTTAGGCAATGGATCTCTCCTTGAGAAACATCGCGAGTTGAGAATCGACATTGAGAACGTGGCGTTTGAACTTTTCATACGCGTATTCGTTGATATAGGATTTTCCAAACGCAGGAATTTTTTTGGCTTTTTCATAGAAGTAGTTCATCTCAGCGAGCATAGTTTCATGCTCATCAAAATGTACTTTTTTATCATAAAAATTATAAGCGTGCATAAGATTTTCTTCGTAGGCAAAATGCTCTTTGGTATGACGTATCATCACTTCAAACAGTGGCAGAAAAAGTTCTGCCTCACATGTCTTGATATTAGATAGTATCTTCAAGAATTCCTCATGTTTTTCATCCATGACACCAACATTTAAACAGAGATCATCATGCATTTTTATTTCCTTATAGAGCTATAAAGAGTTTGAATGCATAAAGTGTACTAGGAGGTTTTGAAAAAAAAATGTGGCACGCTACAAGAGATTTTGTAGCAGTGCCTTGCGTTTAGCGAGTTACCAAAGGATAAAAAAGTTTGCTACAAAGAGAACGAGTAGTTTAACTAAAGAGAAGAGTGTCGTGCCGATGATATTTCCTATCTGGCAAGAGGTACAGTGTTTGTACTGTTTGCCTTCATACTGTGCATAAAAGAAGTAGATCACGATGAGGAAACTCAAAAAAATCATGCTGTAGTTTTCTATCGATATGAGTGTCTCAAGAGCCTCGGGTGCTAAGAAAAACTTTGTAAACAAAGCTACAAGTGAAGCGACAAAAACGTACTTAAATGTATGTAAAATTCTATCTCTTTTAAAAACAGTCGGACAGTCATTGATCGTGATGGAGTCTGTTCCAAACTCGAGTTTTGAGTCAAAGAGTTTTTTCTCTTCTTTGTCCATTCTCACACGGAAGTTTGAACCAAAAAGATAGTCGATTTTTCTCTGGATTGTGATAGATAAATCACCCTCAGCTTCCATAAACTGCTGCTTTGCATCTCTATCCTCATACATCACTTTGATTTTGTCATATCGGATAGTCTGAGCACTCAGCCCTGGGAAAAACGCAGTTGTTTCTCTCGGTGTCGCTTGCCCCTCACGTTTTAAAACTTTTGGATTTATCAGCTCTAAATAGCTACCGTCTTCATTTTTGATGATAACAACAGCTAGAGGCGAGCCTATTTGAAACGCAGCAAGAGCATTCAAATCATTTGCTTCGATGGTATCTTTTAAATCTTGGATGATACTCAAAAGTTCATCATTGAAGTGTCTGACATTGGCACCAAACTCTAGGCTTGCAGTTGTCGGGTAGGTGGTAATCTCTTTTATCATTGTATATTCCTATTCTAGGGGCATTAAGGCATAGCCAGAGTTTTGATATTTTATAGTGTCTAAAAAACTGTTTTTTGAAATTTTAACAAAAGCTACAACATCCTTTGGCGATTGCATTGGATTTCAGGGACATAGCGCAGGCAACTATAGTGACATTTTTCTCTTCTGCGAGTCTTTTGATCGTCTCTTGAGCTTTTGATACATAGACTAACTCATCATCAGGCGTCATATCCTCATAACTTTTTGAGACCATCGCAACACATCCGCCGTGAAGCGTTAATGCAAACTTTGCACGCTCTTCATCTTTTTCAATCATTGTGATGGTTTTTTCTAGGAGCATCATACGACTCAGTATATATTTTGCATCATCTGAACTGCAATCAAAGACAGCTTTGTACTCATGCGCTTGAGCGAGAGAAGAGAGGAGTAGAAGTAGATAGAATTTATGTATCATGAATTTACCCTCTCAATGCATCTGTATAGATTGTATATATGCCATTTTATTCTCTTATTTTTTTTATTCTAAAACGTTAAGTTAAACTTAACGTTCAAATTATAGGGTACAATTCTTACAAAAATATTAAAAAAGAGAGTGCTGTGGAGTATAAAATATCAGAGCTTGTTGCGGCCACGGGTGTACCGAAGTCTACTATACTTTATTATATTAGAGAGGGGCTGCTTCCTCAAGCGATAAAACTCAAAGCAAATGTGCATAGATATAGAGATGAACATATTGAACTTATAAAGTACATCAGATATATGCAAGAGGAAATCGGGAGCTCAAATGAGCAGATAAAAGATGCCCTGCGCAGTAAAAATCAGTCTCTTTCAAGCTCTTCTGTGATGCTTGAACCGCTTATGAATACACTCAGTTCCATCCCAAAAGATGCCATCCACTACACAAAAGAGGCGTTTATGCAGCACTGTAATATCGAAGCTGCGTTTTTAAATGAACTTTTACATGACGGTATTTTAGTTCCTCTCAGTGAGAATGATTTTACAGACAAAGAGGCTTCTTTGGTGAGACTTGTACAATCTTTTCAAGAAGTCGGCATCGATTATGCAATACTCAAAGCCTATGTCAGCCATGCGCGAGCACTCAGTGAATTGGACTCTCAAATGCAAGAGCAACTTTGTAGTGTCAGAGGGGATGAAAATTTTTCAACTTTGTGGAAGATTATGTTTGAAACACTCTTCAATGCAAAAGAGTATATCTTCAAGCGCTACACCTACAAAGTCCTACTAAAAACCCTCAAAAACGAGGTTTTAAAGTAACTGCTACGAGAGAGTCTTGCGTTTATAAAAGCTCGTTTATACTGCGTTTCTCCTCATCACTCATGAGAAAATCAAAAGCAGATAAATCCTCTTGCATATGTTCTGCCGAAGTTGTGCCGCTAAGGGGTGTGACACCTTGGCTGTGGAGATAGTTAAAGAGTATCTGTGCTTCGCTTTTTTTGTATTTGAGGGCGAGTTTGATTATTGTTTTACTTGCTAAGAGCTGTGGATTTGCACTCAGCGTCCAGAAACTTTGGTAGCGTATCTTTTTTTCCAAACACCATTTTCGTATCTCTTTGTCGTACTCTGTATCTGAGTAGAATCTGTTTTGTACGACAGATGGTTTTATCTGCGCCTCTTCGTAGAGTCTTTGTAGGAGTTTGAGATCATAACAGTTGCTGATACCAAGCTGCAAAACCTCTGCGTTTATCTGCAAAAGCTCCATTGCTCTCCAGACTTCTAGCAGTTTTGCAAAAGGAAATAGAGGCGAATGAAGCACAAGTGAATCTACATAATCCGTCTGAAGATTTTTCTTTGACACTTTAAATGACTCCGCTACTTGCACCTTTAGGGCTGCGTTTTTATCATAAGGGATTGCGTTTGGGTCTTGTCCTGTAAGGGGAGTGAATTTTGTCTGCACAAAGATATCGCTGCGTTTGAACCCTTTTGTCTGTAAAATAGCCAGAGCATCTCCCACGCCAGCTTCAAAATAGTGCTTGGGTTGGCAGGCTGTATCGATAGCGCGAAACCCAGCTTCTACAGCCTGTACGACTAACGCAGCAGTTTTTTCTTTCTTCCACGCAGTTCCGTAGATGATCTTTGGCATTTCTAGGTTCATATCTTTTCCTTTAGAGTGCAATATGCATAGGAGATTCTATAAAGAGTTTGATAATTTAGAGATAAAAGAGAGAACTATTTATATAGAAAATTTTGTGAGATTTTTTGTAGCGATTTTGAAATCTCTTGGATACAATTCCAATATTATTTTAAAGGAGTCTCTTGTGATACATAAGAACATTTTTTATTTTGCAGCTTCGGCTGTTTTGCTCGCTCTGTTTGGGGGCTGTTCAAGCATTTCTGCTCCTGCTGCAGCAGCGACACAAGTGCAATCTGAATGTATGCAAGAGGGTATCAGCGTATCTCCTTGGATCTGCAAACCTGAGGTAGCAGACGCATATGCAAGTGTAGGTATTGCAAAGATCGCTGGAGCTGATAAAGCTCAAGCAATCAAAATGGCTATCGATGATGGTCGCATACAAATCTCAAAACAGATACAAGCACAAGTGAGAGAAAAACTCGATAATTTTTCACGTACATCCCAAGGGATCGATAAAGAAAAAGTGGATGAGCTTTATACATCTATACTCTCTAAGATTCAAGCAGGGGAGTTGCAAGTTGAACAAAAGCTACAATCCTGCACAATGCCTTCTGGTAAGGTCTATATACATGTGATAGCTTCAAAACCGAGTTTTAACACAGCTCTTAAAAACGCAGTAAATGTAAGTTATAAAAATGATACGGTACTTTGGATGAGTCTCAACTCCAAACAGGCAATTGCTACTCTTGAAAAAGAGTTTGATGTTGTGATGCCTGCACCAAAGAGTGAAAAAGTAGCTAAAATTTTTAGAGAAGAGGTCGTCTCTGGAATGATAGTAGGACGTAACAGAAAACACTAGATAGCCGCTAAAACTCTTTTACAAGAGTTTTTCCAGCTCAGCCAACGAGCCGATACGATGTGTTGCACCGCTAAAATCATGCGAGAGAGTAAACTCATTGTGTACGATGACACACTCTATCCCTGCGTTTAGGGCAGAACGCAGTCCCCGACCAGAATCTTCTACGATAATAGCCTCTTCTTTTTCACCTCCAAAACGTGCAAGTCCTTCAAGATAAGGATCTGGATGCGGTTTGGAGCGTTTATACTCTTTAGAACAAAGTACAAACTCCATATGTTTTGTCAGCCTTCCTTGTGCATGGATAAGCTCAAAATCTTCGCGTCTCGCTGAGGTGACAATACCCATTCTATAACGTTCTTTGAGCGCATCAAGCACCTCTGCAACCCCTTGTATCTCTACATCTTCTGTACGGATATAGTGCTGATAGAGTTCGTTGCGTTTCTCGCGATAGTGCTCTACGCTCTGCTTATCATATCCCATCTCCTCTGCAAGCATAAGCGCACTTTGCCCGTTTATCATGATCTCACGGTAGCGCTCATCACTTATCTCTATGCCAAGGAGTTTGAGTACTTCTACGTTTGCACGATAGTACCACTTCTCTGTCTCTACTAAAACGCCGTCATTATCAAAGAGTATATATTTTTTCATAACACAATTATAGCCCTAAAAATGGACCTATATTACTCCTCTAGAACAAAACTTGCAAAAGTTCTTCTAACTTACACTCCAAAGGAGTAGATGATGGTCAATCGTGCCAAGATAAAAGAGCTGATGAACGAAAGTGCCTGTTCACACTCAAAAGATAAAAAACCAGGAGCAGGCTGTGACGCTCCAAAGCCTGGAATGGCGGCGGGAGGCTGCGCCTTTGATGGTGCGCAAATCTCGCTTTTTCCTTATGCGGATGCCGTGCATCTCGTTCATGGTCCGCAGACTTGTCTGGGTGCTTCTTGGGAGACGAGAGAGACGCTTACTTCCTATAAAGGGCGCAACCACACAGTGATGGGTTTTACAACGGGCATCACGACAAATGATGTCATCTTTGGTGGCGATAAACGCCTTGATGACTCCATCGCGTATATCATGCTCCATTACAAACCAGAAGCCATCTTCGTCTACTCGACCTGTGTCACGGCGATGGTCGGCGATGATATCGATATGACCTGCAAACTCGCAAGCCAAAAACATGGAGTCCCAATAGTTCCCGTCCATGCTCCAGGATTTGTCGGTGGGAAAAACCTCGGTTCACGCATAGCAGGTGAAGCGGTTTTAGAGCGTCTCATCGGCACAAAAGAGCCTGCGTTTACAACGCCTTATGATATCAATCTTATAGGCGACTACAATGTAACGGGTGATATGTGGCAGTATCTTCCAATCTTTGAGAAGATAGGCATTCGCGTGCTGAGCTCCATGAGCGGTGATGGACGCGTGAGCGATATTCGCACGGCACATCGAGCCAAGCTCAATGTCATCGTCTGCGCAAAATCTCTTGTGACGCTTTGTAGAAAGATGCAAGAGCGCTACGATATTCCATGGGTTTCTGTCTCATTTTATGGCAAACGCGACACGAGTTTCGCCATCATGGAGATTGTAAACGCACTTGGCGACGGGGAACTTATCGAGCGTGCAAAAAAAGTTATCGCAGAAGAAGAAGCGATACTTCAAGCAAAACTGCTCCCCTATCAAAAACTCTTTGCAGGCAAAAAAGCAGTCCTCAACACAGGCGGAAATAAAGCCTGGTCGATAGCTTCAGGCTTGCAAGATTTGGGCATCGAAGTAGTTGCAACCTCTATCCGCAAATCAACCGAAGATGATATAGAAAAAGCCAAAGAGTATCTCGGACCTACGGGCATACTCATGAAAGCTCCGGCATCCGAACAATCAAAAATCATCGATGAACGCGGCGCGCATATTCTCCTTGCAGGCGGACGCAGTCTCTATACGGCTATCAAGAAAAAGATATCTTTTATCGATGTCAATCAAGAGAAAAAAGTGAGCTACGGCGGTTATCATGGACTGCTCAATCTTGCAGAAGATCTCAAATACGCCTTTGCAAATCCCGTCTTTGCCAATGTTTCCAAAAAAGCTCCATGGGAGATGGTGTAATGCAAACGCAAACTAAAATAGAACTCTCAAAAAAAGAGCATAAACCACTTCAGGTCAATCCTATCAAACATTCCCAACCTATGGGTGCGGCGCTTGCGTTTATGGGGATAAAAAACTGCCTTCCGCTTATGCACGCTTCACAAGGATGCGCTTCGTATACAAAGGTCTTTTATACACGCCACTTCAACGAGCCTATAGCCATGTACAACACTTCGGTGAGTGATATTACTGCGGTTTTGGATGGTGGAGATTACTCCATTTTGATGGCGATAGAGAACATTACGCAAAAGAACAAAACACTTTTGCCTGAACTCATTGGACTGCATACGACAGGACTCACAGAGACAAAAGGCGATGATGTGCGAAGTGTCGGGATGCATATCGAGATACCCTACTGTTATGTCAATACTCCTGATTATGAGGGGGGAATGGAGAGCGGCTGGGCTTTGACTGCAAAGGCACTTATAGCGCAACACACAAAACCATCTGCGCAGACAAAGGCCTCCAAAATCCTTCTGCTGCCGCATGTAAGTATGCAGCCTATAGAAGTGGAGAAGATCAAAGAGCTTTGTGAGAGTTTTGGCTGTACTACCTTGGCACTTCCGGATCTCTCCACTTCACTTGATGGCTATCTCAGTGAAGGGCAGGGCAAACTCGGAACGGGTGCAATAAGTATAGAAGATATCGTGGGACTTGGAGATTGTGAGTATGTTATCACTATCGGTGCTTCTATGAATATCGCAGCCAAAGCGCTGCTTGAGAAAAACGCAGCGATCAAACACGCACACTTTAATCACCTTATGGGACAAGAGGCAAACGACAATTTTGTCGCACTTCTGATGCAAATACGACAAACGCAGCCAAATGCACTTACTAAACGTTGGAGAGGAAGACTTCAAGATGCGATGCTTGATAGTCACTTTTTGATTGGTTCATCACACTTTGTCATCACGGGTGAGCCTGATATGTGCGTGGGAATGTGCGAGCTTATCCAGAGTGTCGGAGGGAGTGTAGATGCGGTGATTGCTACAAACTACTCTACTGTTTTAGAGAGCATAAACGCAGCGAATGTTTTTGTCGGAGACCTTGAAGATGCAGTGAAATATTTTGCAAAAGCAGACCTTGTCATCAGTAATTTTCATGCAGAACAATTGTTGCATATGCAAGAGAAACATACGGCATTGATGCTCAGAGGTTTTCCAAATTATGAAGAGCTTGGCAATCAGCTCAAGAACGACCAACTTTATGAAGGGAGTACATATTTTCTTTTTGAAGTGGCAAATGCGCTTAGAGTTGTTAAACACGAAAAACATTAAATTGATGAAGAGGTAAATGATCATGGGTGAATCTACAAAAATAACGGTACAGGGTGCGTCTTCTCTACAAAACGCAATGAAAGTTGCCTTTGCAACAAAAGATATGCAAACAGTAAACGCACACTTTGGCGGTGCAAAAGAGTTCGTAGTTTATGATCTATCAAAAGATGGCTTTGCTCTAAGCGGAGTGGTCAAAACAGATACATCTGAGATGGAAGGCGATGATAAGACAGACTTCAAAGTCAAAGCACTTGCAGGGATCAATATCATGTACTGCGAATCTATCGGCGGTACAGCAGCAGCAAAAGTGATCCGTGGCGGCATCAACCCTATGAAAGCTGAGGAAGATCGCAAGATAGAAGATATCCTCTCTGAACTCGTAGAGATGATCAACGGCAATCCTCCGCCGTGGGTGAAAAAAATAATGAATATAGAGACAAATGAAGACCCGCGTATAGCACGCTGGTCAGCAGAATAAGGAATAAGAATGAGTACAGAAATACAAGAGATAAGTCCATTTACGCAGGAGCTGATTCGTCAGATACGAGCGATAGATCAGTTTGGAAACTGGTCAAGACTCAGTGATGAAGAGGTACTTACAAAGATCTATGTTAAGACAAAAGAGGATTTAAAAGAGATTCCTATTATCGCAGATATTGATGAGATTCTTATCGGTCAGATCAAGATGATATTCAAAGCCGTAGCACTGCAGTTTGAGCGTAAAACTGGTGTGATGTGTAATGTCGTCATGGAGATGAGCCATGAAGGTTTTGGTCGCTGTATCGTTATCGCTGGGCGCATTGTTCTTGTGGATAAATACTTTAAAGATGCACACCGTTTTAGTTTTAGAACGATAGAGAAGCTTTATGAAGAGGGCGATAAATACCTCGCTCAGTCATTCGCAACGTATGAACAGTACAAACCATGTATCAAGGGAGACGAATAATGGCAAGCGTAGGCATATTTGTAGGCAGCAGCGGCGGAGTGACTCAAGAAGCGGCAGAAGCACTGCATGAGCTTTTTGAAGGAAGTGAACTGATTAATATGGAAGAGGATTTTGACGGTATTGAGCAGTTTGATGACTTTGATGTTTTACTTATCGGCTCTTCCACATGGGGACAGGGCGATTTTCAGCGTGACTGGGTAGATCCTCTCTTTGAGATGCAAAACGATGAGCCTGATATGAGTGGCAAAAAGCTTGCGTTTTTCGGTGCAGGAGATCAGGAGAGTCACCCTGAAGAGTTTGTCAGCGCGCTTGGAAAGATGAAAGATATTTTCACAAAACTCGGAGCAGAGACAGAGTATGGATACTGGCCTACAGAAAGTTATAAATATAAATACTCTTTTGCAGAGCGCAATGGCAAATTTTGTGGGCTTGCTATAGATGACATCAACCAAGAAGATCTCACAGCTGAGCGTATTGAGAAATGGGCTACGCAGGTCAAAGCTGAGATGGGTCTTTAAAAAGCAAAACAAAAATGTACGCTTTTGTGGCATTTGTTTGCTTTTATACAAAGGGGTTGAGAGTGAGAATTGCAACCTTATTTACAAATAGTTTTAAAAGGATTGAACATGAGCAGATTTGAAGAATTTTCCCTACTAAAAGATACAGAAGATTTTTTTGACTTTTTTGACCTTGAATATGATGAGCGCCTTGTCTATGTGAAGCGTTTTCATATCATGAAAAAGTACGGTGAGATGATAGACAAAGCAAAAGAGCAAAATATTCTCGATGAGAATAAACTCCTTGATTTTTATAAGTTTGCACTTATCAGCGTCTATAAAAACTTTGAAAACGGATACTCACCATCTGCCGCAGATGTCTGGAATACCTACGACAATCCTAGTGCATGTGGCTCTTGCTCTACATCATCTAGTTGTAATGATATAGAGGAGGTGACAAATGGAACTCACGCATGCGCAAGCCAGCCAAGTCTCAGCTTCAACTAAAGACGAGATTCTTCCGGTCTTTCGTCTAGGGCAAAGAGTGCGTATGACTAAACCTATACGCAACGACGGCTCAAACCCTTTTAACGAACCCAATGAAATTTTGGTTCAAGCTGGTGCTGAGGGTTATGTCAAGCATATTGGCGATTGGCTACAAGTCATTCGTATCTATGAAGTGCATTTTATAGAAGAGGGCGATACTTATGGTTGCCGTGAAGCAGAACTCGAAGCAATAGATGATCTTGACGGATATGATGAAGTCGCAGAGGAGCTGCGATGGCTCAAAGAACACAGAGCCGAAAAAGAAGCCAAAAAAGCTGCACAGATGCAATCTCAAAAAGAAGGAGAATAACTTTTTGTGAATTGACAATCACAAGGGCATCGACCATAATGCTTGCGTGTGATAAATAAAAGGAGAAAAAATGGTAAATGTAATATTTTGCGGTTTTGGTGAAGGCATGGACAAACGTGTTATCGCGAAGCAAGGGGATTTGCTTTTGCGTGTGGCAAATAACAATGGTATTGTTATTCCAACAGATTGTAAAGACGGAATGTGCGGCAGTTGTGCTGTAAAAGTTGAAGAGTTGACTATCGACATGAGTGAAGCTGGAGCGAAAAGCGAAGTGGATCCTGATGGCTGGGACAAAAACAAATATACGACGTATATGGAAGACAAAGAGCTTGCAACACTCGTAGAGATGGGCGCAATCAGCAAGAAAGAAGCAGAGTCAGCGCAGCAATACGCACAGCAGACTCCTGTCAGACTTGCATGTCAGTGTATCATCAAGGGTTCTATCCTTGTGAAACCTTTTGAATAATCAAAAAAACTAAAATAAAGAGAAGGAAAAAATAATGACAACACGTGTAGAGATCATCAATGACTTTTTAGCTATCAATGTAAAACCTGGCAAAACGATCCAAGATATCGTAGAAGCTTCAGGAAGTGCACTTCCTTTTGGATGCCGTGACGGTGAGTGTGGTACTTGTATCGTAACTATCGAATCTGGTATGGAATTTTTGAGTGAAATGACTGCGAAAGAGAAAACAGTTATGAAAATGCTCAATGAGCCAAGCCCAAAAGCACGCCTTTCATGCCAAATGAAAATCGTAGAGCCAAACGGTTTAGTACGTCTAAAATACTAATCTCTTTACCCCTTTTGGGGGTGAATTTTCCGCAAAAAACACTTCAAACTACAAATATGTCTTCTTTTTCTTTTCATCTAGAACAAATTATGCAGCTGGTTAAATATAACCCACTTTTGAGTCATAAAAGAAAAAAATAAAGCGTATTATTTAGGGAACATTTAGTCAAAGAAGTAAACAATGAAACAAGCATTTAATTATAAACAAAAGCAGTTACCGAGGCTCTCTATGCAGACTTGGTTGCCATTGCTTCAATGTTCACTGAGTGATTTGGATAAGCATATTCAGGTCATTACAAATGAAAATCCGTGTCTAGAAGTAGAATCTGGATTTGAGATGCCAGAGAGCTCTTCAGATGGTTCGCACAACACGTTTATGGAGTATCAAAACCATGTCTCCAACTCTGCAACTGAAGAGATAGAGTGGATGAGTGTGGCTACAGAATCTCTGTATGAAGTGCTTGACGCGCAAATAAGTGCGCCACTTTTTCCAACGCCCATCTCGCAGAAAATAGCAAAACAGATCATATTTTATATCAATGATGAGGGATATTTTGAGGGTGATGTAAAAGAGATAGCGACACAATGCGACGTAGATGCTTACAAAGTAGAGCAGGTGCGACAGCGTTTTGCCTACCTCAAACCTGTAGGTGTTGGAGCGGTTGATTATAAAGAGTCGTTTTTGTTTCAACTTGGTGATTTTGATATGGATGATGAACTGAGTATCCTCATGAGCGCGCTTATCACGCAGTTTGAAAATATAGAAAAATTTATGAAGCATCCACGACTCCATGATGCAAAAGAGATACTCAAACATCTCAACAACCCTCCCGCAATCGCTTATATGCAAAGTGAGATGCAGATTTTACCCGATCTGTATATAGAGTTTAAGGGCGATGAGCTGACTATCCGCATCAACAACGACTTTTATCCAAACCTCATTGTCAGCCAAATAGACAAGTATGACAACTTCGCAAAACAGAAGTTTAAAGAAGCACGCGAGCTTGTCAAACTTCTCGATCTGCGTAAAGCAACACTCTACAATATTGCACTTGTACTGATAGAAAAACAGTACTCGTTTTTCATGGGAAGCGAGCTCAAACCGCTGCGTTTGCAGGATGTGGCAGATGAACTCGGATTTAACGAATCGACTATCTCAAGAGCCATCAGCGACAAGTATCTCGAATGCGAACGCGGTGTCTTTTCATTCAAAGACTTTTTCTCAAACTCTATCGGAGAGGTCTCAACCTCAGAGATAAAAAGCTTTCTCAAACGACTCGTAGAGAGCGAAGAGAGAGATAATCCTTTTAGTGATAAGTATCTCCATGAGAGTATCGAAGCGCGTTTTGGCGTGGCAATGGTAAGAAGATCCATAGCCAAATACCGCCAAGAACTCGACATCCCTGCGTTTAAAGAGAGAAAGTTTTTGTATAAGCTTTCGATGTTGTAGGGCTTTTGGGAATATATAATATCCCTTGCTCTCAAGCTCCAGCTTGGGAGAGTATCTAGAGGGGGGAATAATTTTCTAAAATAGTATTAAACAACTATTTTAGAGAAAAACTTGACTCAAAATTATAAAATAGTAATAAAATACTATTTTAGTTGTAAAAGCTAATACAAAAATGTATAATAGTACTTTAATACTATTAAGGAGTTGTTGTGAAGCAAGGTAAACAAGTTGTTATTTCCAAAAAACCATCTTTGAGCTCTTCTGTTGATTTAATGACACTTGGCGAAGCGATCAAATATAAACGAACATCACTTGGCCTCTCTATTAAAAAAACTTCTGAACTCTGTCAAATAAGCGATAAAACGCTTCAATCTATAGAAAACGGCAAGGATAGCAAGACGAGCAGTGTATTGCATCTTGCGAATATGTTAGGCTTGAAAATAAAAATAGAAGGTTTATAAAGATGCATCTTTTATATATTCACTGCGACAAGAACTTTGTCGGAACACTCGTTTATGATGAGCATGAGGACAAGTATGATCTTGAGTACACACCACAATGGATGAGCGAGGGATTTGCAATGAGTCCATCATTGGATTTTAGCGGTGATTTTCAAAGTAATACATTGAAGAACTTTATTGAAAATCTTCTTCCAGAAGGAAAAGGTTTAGAGGATCTGAGTGTCTATTTTCAGATATCCAAAGCCAATAAGTTTGCTCTCCTGCGAGCAATAGGGCTGGAGACAACAGGGGCACTAACTTTTACACATTCAAAAAATTTCCTCCCAGCTACCTCTTTTCGAGAAATCAGTGAAGAGGAACTCAAAGAGCGAATTTCAATCAAAGAGAGTGTGCCTATCCATATATGGGATCAAAAACCAAGACTCAGCATAGCCGGTGTGCAAGAGAAGCTACCTGTTACAATCCTTGGCGATAAAATAGGTCTAGGAGAAGGGGATCTCTGTTCTACACACATTTTGAAATTTAATAAGCATGGAGAAAATGTAACGCTCAATGAATATATCTCCATGCGTTTAGCCAAAGAGCTTGGATTTAATGTCGCGGAAGTCGAGTATAAAACTCTCTCCAAAGAGGGTGTACTTTTTGTTAAACGCTTTGATCGAGAAATAATCAGTGATACTTCTATCAAAAGAAAACATATCATAGACAGCGTGCAAGCCTTAGGGTATAGAGTCTCTTTCAAATATGAGAGAAATATGGGGAAGAATTACGGCGATATAAGAGAGGGTGTCTCTTTTCAAAAGCTCTTTGCTTTGGCACAAAACGCAGTCGTTCCTATTGTATTCAAAGAACAGATCATCAGGTTTCATATGCTTAATCTCATTCTTGGTAACAGTGATGCTCATGGCAAAAATATATCTTTTTTTGTAACTACGCAAGGATTGGAAGTCGCACCATTTTATGATCTTGTCAATGTCAGCATGTACAAAGAGATATATGAGCAAGAGATGGCAATGGCTACGGGTGATGAGTTTGATAGTGAAAGTCTGAGCAGTTATGATTTTGAGGATTTTTTTAGCGACAATAATATCAATAAAAATAGCTATTTTGAAGAGTTTAAAAGTTTAGTCACAAAAATAGGTACTGCTTTTGGAGACTTTGGCTTTATTGACGAGAAAATAGCTCATGAGGAAAAAGAGTTTATAGATGCATACAAACGCAATATCATGCAAAGAGTTCAATTTTTCTCTACGATTCTTAACACTGCAAGATTTGTCCTGCCTCTTGAAAACGAGACAGATGCTGCGTTTGTCAAAGAAAATATGCCAATCCTCAAAAGAATACTTGGGAAAAGCTATGATGCAACACTCGGCAGTAGCGCATTGCTCAAAATATATCTTGAGAAAGTGAATGCTATGAAGATATAAAAGTACGAAATAATTAAACGACACAATATTCATTTAACACTTTTTTCAGCTATTTAAACAACAAAATGTCCAGATAACGCCAAAAATATTTTTAAATGCACATCGATATTTTGAGGATTTTAATGGATTTAGCTAAAAAATAACAAAACTACTGCGTTTAGTCATATTTTTAACATTTAAACTAACAATTTTTGTGTCGGTTATGTAGTAAATATCAAGCTGTTTGATATATAATGTTCATTAATAAATAGTTAGAACTAATTAGGAAGATACATGAATGAGTTAAAACAATTATGGAACCAGATTATGTTGACAAAAGTTAAGCGTACTACGTTTGGTGTTATGACAACTCATGTTATATCATCTTCAACATTATTTCCTACATTTTGGCTGATTGCTGGTTCATTGGCAAAAGCTTTATTGGTTGCAAATGGTATAATAATTGAACCTTTTGCAACCACCTTATATTATGCAATAATGCTAGGAGCTTTCTATCTAGGTATCAAGTATTCAATTTATTATATAAATAAAAAAATTCAAGTAGCTTTACCGAAACAAAGTGGACGTCAGTCTATTATTCTTTTTTCTCTCATTGTAATAACTACGAATATAGCTTTTATCTATTTTGAAGATTCCATTAATTTTCAAAGAATTATATTTTCAATACTCCTTGTATATATGTTTATACAAATGACAAATAAATTTTTTAATTCTCTTGAACAAACAGATTATTTAGAATGTAGTTTTCTTGCTCAAATTGTTATATTAACAGCTAATTTATCTCTCTTCCTTTCATTTCTGTTTATTTATGCAGTTATTCGCGAACTAAATCCTATTGTGAACTTAATTATTATTCCAGTAGTATTTTATTTAGCACTTGCAGTAGAAAGCTTTAGTAAAGTATTTGTACCGTTTTTCTACCTTCCAAATGAGCAAAAACCAATAAAAAAAGCATTATTTTTATTATTAGTTACATTACCTCTAAATGCAGGATTATGGACAATAATCATTATATACTTCGAAAATAGATATGATTATTTCTAACAAATACGAGGAGCGAAATATGAAGCCATAGCGCGGCTTCATATTGCTCACGACAAACGTTAAGTTCACAGGAGAAAAAATTGTACTATCACATAAAAATTGAATTAAATGAAAAAAATAAAAAAGATTATCATACTAATTTATCGGAACTAGACAAAACTAATATTGATGAAGTTATCAAGGATACTATGCTTCCATATTTACAAGAAATAGAATTTTTATTTGATGGACGGATGTTAACAAAAAACGATATTAGAAGTATAAAAATATATGAAACGGAACAAGCATCACAAATTTTAGTTGAGATGGAAGATAATAGGAATAGAAATAATCAATGGTTTTTTGCAAGCAATAAAGAAAATGTTGTTGCTTATGATAGATATTCAAAAGATATAACTAAAAATATTTTCAAGGATGCATCAAAGAATATCAATAAAAAAGATACTGATATTTCTGAAAAACATGATACCAATAAGGTATTTATAGTTCATGGACATGATAGTGAAGCTAAACTAGAAGTAGCAAGATTTATTGATAAAATTGGATTTGAACCTATTATACTTCATGAACAAGCAAGTGATAGTAAAACAATTATAGAAAAAATAGAAAGCTATTCAAATGTAGGATTTGCAATAGTGATTTATACAGCCTGTGATGTAGGAGCAAAAAAATCAGACTCTAGTAATTTAAAAAATAGAGCTAGACAAAATGTTGTATTTGAACATGGATTTCTTATGGGAAAACTAGGACGTTCTAATATTTGTTCATTAGTTAAAGGTGAAATTGAAACACCAAATGACATATCAGGTATCGTTTATACATCTATGGATTCAGGACATTGGCAAATAGAACTCGCTAAAGAAATGAAAACATCTGGTTATAAAGTGGATATGAATAAGGTAATTTAAAAACTTAACAAATACGAGGAGACCAATAATTTACCCTAGCGGGAAATTATCGCTCACGACAACCGTTATCCGCTCGCTACGCGACCGGATAACGGGGGCGCGGGTTGAACACCCACTGGTCATCCGTCGCACAGCGCTAGATAACAAGCGGGAGGAGCAAGCAACCGTCGGAAAACCATTCTGGTTCACCAACGGCAGTTACTCACCCGCGCCCCCGTTAAACAGACAAAGAAAAATCTATGAATGAACAAACATTTCAAGTATTATCGAATTGTGTCAAAGAGTTGTATCAATTCTATAAAGATGTAGATAATCAAGGCAAATGTTTTGAAATAGCATTTGGAACATTTGTATTTTTAGCGGAGCGAGGAATCTTTGGAACTCTTGTTCATGCCAATATCACAATGGGAAATAAAATATTAGGCCATGCATGGATTGAATATTCGGATATTGTAATTGATTTAACATTACCATCAGAAGAATGGATTCAACGAAAAAATGAATATCATGAAATTGCTCAGATTCAAAAAATCGTCAAATATAATGGTAATGAAATACAAGACTTAATCAGTAAGTATGGGGAACAGGTGGTTTGGGAAGACTGGATTATTTACAAGGATGATTAATAAATGTTTAACAAATCAGTGGAGACCAATCAACACCCCGCAGGCGGCTTCTTGATTGCTCATTTTAAACGTTAGACACCACTTGAATTTTTTCAATCTTTGTAGTATAATGTAGATACAAAAGGATACATTATGAAAAAAGCAATCAACATTCGTATAGATGAAACATTATTAACAGATTTAGACGCATATGCGCATGAACTTGAGCGTTCACGAACATATATTATTGAAAAAGCTGTTAGCACTTACTTTGACACTTTAGATGAAATGATTTCAGATAAAAGAATAGATGAGCTTAAAGCTGGAAAAACTGAAGTTTATTCTCTTGAAGAAGTGGCACAAAGGCTCGGTCTTAATTAATGTTTAAAATCATTATTCCAAGAGCAGCTTTTAAAGAGTTAGAAAAAATAGACTCTGAAAATCAAAAGCTTGTTTACTCTAAAATACAAGACTTAGAAAAAGGTCTTTTTACAGCAGATAAAGCATTAAAGGGTAAACACAAAGGTAAATTTCGAAAAAGAGCTGGTAATTATAGAATCATTTATTTAAAAGAAAATGATATTTTAGTTATTACTTTGATTAGAATTGCTCACAGAAAAGAAGTTTATTGAAGATCTCACAAAACCTAGCAGTGAAGGCACAGCGTCACTGAAGTCAACCGTTAAACCTCCTACCTCTCTTACCCATGGGCGTTTGCATTGCCACGGCCAAAAATAGCCGTGTATTTCCAAAAGAACTTGACTGCATAAACAAACCCTCTATGCGAACTCTGCTCAAAAAAGGCACAAAAACACTGTCTAAACGCAGCCTATCCTTTTTAGACACTTTTTTTACTAGCTCGAAGGCGTATCTATCGCTGTGTAAGATTTACACCCATTTACACCCCCATTTACACCCCTGTGCCATTTACACCCCTGTGAGTGAATCTCCACTTTTTACTACTTTTTGTTTCTCTTTATTTTGGAGAAATTCAAGTACATCTTGTAAAAGAGAAGCATATAAAAACTCATCTAAAGTTTTTATATCAAACTCTTTTATGAGTAGTGATTCATTAAAATACGGATAATACTCTCTTGCCAAAAATACCTACTGCGTTTATCAAAAGTGGAGATTCACTCACTGGGGTGTAGGTTTAAAAGTGGAGATTCACTCACTGGGGTGTAGGTTGTGGGGTGTAGGCTTGGTGTAGGTTTTGTAGGTTTAGGTTTGGGGTGTAGGTTTGTAGGTTTTTTGACATATCTTTTGTTAAAACTAACAGATTATTAAAAAATAATAGTGTGTGTTAATTTTAGTATTTAAGGTTCTTCTGCTTATAATATGTATTAATTAATAGTTAGACACTAAGGGCACTAATATTGAATAAAATAAATGCCAAGCCAAATAGTTCTGTTTCAAAAGACACTATTCTTCAAAGACCATGGAGTGTAAACTACGCACTTTTTATACTTTTCATAACAGCTCTTTATGGATTTCTTTTTAAAATCACCAAAAATACTTTTGATTTTATAACCCTAATTAACATGATGGTTTATTGCGCTGTATTATTTGGTATGTTTAAAGGGAAAATTCTTGTTCGAAATATCTTTTTCATTATTTCCATACCTACTCTTTTAATTCTTGCTATTGGGTCGGTGACTATGATACAAAAGCCGATGTCTGATACTTACACTATTATTGAAACAGTACTTTTTAGTATCATTATTGCAACTTCCTATGTGATGCTATTCATGAAATCATCACAAGAGTGGTTTTGTGCAATGGAAGGTTCTAATGTTAAAAAAGAATCACATACAATCTCATGGAACTTTCAAATAGCCTTAATTATATTATCTATAGTCATTGGCGTTGCTATAATGTTACTGGACATATCGTTTGTTAATATAAAAGAACTGGTACAAGGAAGCTATCCTAATGAAAGATTCCGAATAATGGCTATTATTACCAATCTCTCTATTAGCCTACTTGTTAGTTCACTTATTCTATTGTTACCTTTTGGCATGGCTATAGGATATTGGAAAAAAGCCAATCCCTTTATACTAACACGTTTAATTACTATGGGTGTTGTTCTACCGTCAATGCCTTTTATTTCAGGAAACACTTTAATGATAATAGGCTCCTTCTTCATAATAAAAGTCATTTTGACAGCTTACATAACATATCTCTCTGTAGCTTTCGGCACAAAAGTTTATGCTTATATTAAAGAAGATACTATTTAAGTAAATGATGATAGAAATTAAATCTTTCAAATCCTATTTCTCAAGTCAAACGTTATCTCGGACGCCACGATGCTGTTATCTTAATTAAAGTTAAAGTGTAAGGAGAATAAAGATGAAACTTCTAATTAGTAAATATAATTTTATTCTATTGATAGTTTTACTTATACCTTTTTATTTTATTATTAAAACATTGTTTCTTATATCAACATCAGTTCAAACAGAAGGTACTATTATTGATTGTAAAAGTTCATTGACATATTCTAGGGGTGGCGGTGGATACACGTATTCAATTGAATATGAAAGACCAGGTAGTGAAAAGCGTACATTTACCGCTTATACTTATACATTTTTGGGTTTTGAAAAAGGTACTAAGATTCCTATTGTATATTCAAAATATACATCTTTAGCTCAAATAGATGATTTATATATTGTATGGCGTCCAACAATAATTTATAGTTTATTTGCTATAGTTTTTGCTTTTTTTGTATGGTTGGGCAGAAAAAACTTATCGAGTAGTAATACAAAGATAACAAATCAGAGGAGCCAATAAATTACCCTGCGAGCAATTTATTGGCTCATTTTAAAAGTTATCAATATACAACCTGAGGTAAAAATGAAGACATATTACCAATTTAACATTGTTGTTCACTTGCTTATTTCAGCAGCACTATTCATCATAAGTAATATCATGTTTAAAACTCAAGTTTTCCTTGGAATAGTTTTTTTAATACTTGGTATATATTTTATAGTTATTAGTTTTCTAGTATTTGTAAAAATAAATATTTACGCTGATTATCTTATTGCATACAAATTACTAAATAATAATAAAATTCCTTTTAATAATATCAAAGATATTATTATTGAAAATAGGTATTTTGTTGGTGAAGGAAGATTTTCTACTCGAGAAGCTTTAGTTGTGTCTTATATCGAATCTTCTGGGTATGGTGGTGAACTTATTTTTAATTATGATGAAGATATGTATAATCACTTACAAGAAATGATTAAAAGTGAAAAAAATTATTTACATGATAACAAGAACGAGGAGACCAATAATTTATCCTAGCGGAAAAATTATTGCTCATGACAACCATTATGCACCAAGGAAATATATGAGACAATGCCCAAATTGTAGTAAAAATACTATTGATACAAAATGGTTGTTATTTAATAAATTTAATCATAATACTAAGTACTGTTTTGAATGTTCAAATTGTAATACAAAAATCAGGAAACAAAAAAATATTATTTTAGATTTCGTAACGGCAGATATATTTATTATAGGATTTTTAGTTTTAATATTAACAATATCAATTGAAGAGTATTTAACATCATTTGTTTATGCATTAAGTGTTTCAATATTATTTTTCACAACACTTCATTTTGCTGCTGAATATTTTGCAACATTAAAAGTAGCAGAAGAGAATTATTGCTTAAATGGTTTGTCAAAAAAAGGTGCATTGTTTGCATTAATCTTAATGGTTATAATTATTTCTATAACCATTTATTGTTTAGTCATACAACCATTGATACTAAAAGTAGCATCTTGCAGTTGATACATAACAAATACGAGGAGACCAATAATTTACGACAACGGGCAAATTATTGCTCACGACAAACGTTATCTTACAATTAATCTGTATTCTATTCAAGGAGTTATATGTCTGTATCAGTTGGAGCTATAAGTGGATTTCACTCTGGTATGCATGATGGAAGTCTTCTAATTTTATTGGGAGCATGGGCTATTGTGGGTATTTTAATACTAATTGTGAAAGCTATAATATCCTCTTTATATCCAGAAAGCATAAATCAATGTTTTGATGTTAATTCAGATTTATCTAGTAGTAATGAAAAAGATAACAAATACGAGGAAAGCAATAATTTACCCTAGCGGGAAAACTATTGCTCTCCTCAGTCGTTGTCTCCACACCAATACCATAAAAGGTGAAAATTGAAAAAGTATTTTTATAATTTTATAGCATTATCAAGTCTTCAAAAAGCAATATTTTTGACTTTTTTAATATTTATCATGTATTCTTTACTCTTACCAGAAAGTATACTTGTTGGACTGCCTGTGCTTTTTCCAGCAGTAGTATTCTATCAATCAACAAAATTATTTAAAGATACAGAAATAAATAAACTTTTATACAGTTTGTTACCTCAAGTGTTATTTTTTATATATTTCTACATTGATAGCATACATTTTAATATGAACCTAAAAGGTTCAATGGCACCTTATGCTTTAAAAGTCAGTCTTGCATCTTTAATAATTGGTATTATGTTTTATTTAATTAAATGCACTGCAATATTAAAAAATAATTTTACTAAGTTGCTAGCTCTCTTAACTATTGTATCTATCATATTCTTTATGTCCCCAATATTATTATGGATTGGTGGTTTACTGATTTTACCTGCATTAGTCTTGTTTCAATCTAGTAAATTTTTTCAAGGAACAATATCAACTAAAATACTTTTGAGCTTATTACCATGGGTAATGTGGTTAATAGTGCTATATTTTATTGAAGGCGATAAAATGATTATTGTTGGAATCTATATGGTTATAGTTTCAATAATAATAGGTTGTTTTACGGTTTTAATAAACAATAATAATAAAGTGTATAAAGAGACAACAAAACATAGGAGCGAATAAGTTACCTTGCGGCGACTTATTCACTCTATTCAGCTGTTAGATAATAAGGAAATACATGATGAAAATTTTTATAGCACTACTTGCTCTTTTTAATTTTTTACAGTCAAAGGATAACCAAAAGTGTCAAGAGTTTAATACAACTCAAACTCAAGAGTATGTTGAATGTCTACAGCAATATGCTGATCAAAGTGATTTATCTGCCATGAAGAGGCTGGCAAATTTCTACTATGCAGGTCCGTCATCTTATAAAAATTATCAAAAAGCAGTCGAATGGTATGTAAAAGCATCGGTGCGAGATGTACCCTCTCAGCATGCTCTTGGACAAATTTACGTTTTCGGTGGGTACGGGGTTAAAAAGGATTATAAGAAAGCTGCGTATTGGTATGAAAAAGCTATGGATAATGGAAGTTTAGGTGGCATGGTGAATATGGCCAATTTTTATGTTCGTGGATTAGGTGTTAAGCAAAACTGTAAAAAAGCATTGGCTTTGTATCAGCAGGCAGCTGACAAGAATTTTTGGCCTGCTCAAGATTCTTTAGGACATCTATATTTTGAAGGAAAATGTGTACCAAAAAATATTGATAAAGCAAAAGACTGGATTCGTAAAGGACATCAAAATAGGAATACTAATACATGGTTTTGGAATCTACAAAGTTGGGGACCGATAGAACAAAAAAGGCACGAAAACACTACGCAGGAGAGAAAAAACGCAGTAAATTTTTAGTGCAAGATAGTGCCGCTGTCTAAACGCAGCCTATCCTTTTTAGATACTTTTTTACTAGCTCGATGGCGTATCTATCGCTGTGTAGTAGTTATCTGTAGTAGCTTTTTTATTGCTATTTGGAGAGTGGGCGAGTGCGGATTCGTTTGTCTCTCCAGTGCGGATACGCTCGACTTCCAAGACGGGTGTCACCCACATTTTTCCAGAACCTGTTTCAAGGTCTCTTGTGTTGGAGCGGATCGCTTCTTTGGCGGACTCTTTATAGAACTCATTTGATATCACGATATCAAGGCGGACATTTCCATCAAGCTTTGCTGTGCCATCTTCACCTATAAAACTCAGTCCGCCTTTTCCCGTTACGCTGCTGATTGTCACACCTTCTATCTCTCTTTCTCTCAAATCATAGAGCACATCATCTAAACAGTTTTTGTTGAATATAGCCGTGAGTAAATACATAATAAATCCTTGTATATAAGTTAATAACGCTAATGCAATTTTCATTCTCAAAGATGCAATTTTCTCGATAAACGCAACATTTTTGTAATGCAGAGGACAATTTAACAAAATTGTCACCACTGTTAGCCTTTGTCATAAAAAAGTTGCAAGATAGCAAGAACACTAATTGCAAACACTTTTGTAATATTAGAAATCAGAAGGATACCTTATGGCTAGAGATAATTTGATAGGCGGAGCGTTGTGG
>JAQTZE010000018.1 GCA_028687935.1 Sulfurimonas sp. | reverse complement strand
AGAGCACCGGATTCCAAATCCGGGTGTTGGGGGTTCGAATCCCTCCACGCCTGCCACATCATTTATTATAAATACAGCTTAGAGGCTTTATTTATAATAAATGTAGTTATGGGAATGTAATCATGGATTTAAGTAAACATATCAGAAATGCTAGAACAGAATTAGCTAAAGTTATCTTCCCAACAAAGGGACAAGTGAAACAGGCATATATTGCTGTTCTGATCGTTGTTTCTGTAATAGCTGCGTTTTTAGCACTGGTTGACTTGTTTATGTCATCAGTTGTATCTGCAATTTTAGGTTAAGGAGAAGTTATGGCGCATCAATGGTATTCAATCCAAACATACGGTAGTGACAGAGTAGTAAAAGCAGCTATCCTTAATATGATAGAAGAGTATGGCTTACAAGATTTTATTGAAGAAGTTATAGTTCCAACAGAAGATGTTATAGAAGTAAAAGATGGTAAGAAAAAAGTAACAGAGCGTTCTTTATATTCAGGGTATGTATTTGCTAAAATAGATCTTACCACTAAAGTGCAGCATATGATTCAATCTATACCTAAAGTTTCTGGTTTCATTGGAGAAGCAAATTCTCCAACACCATTAAGTGAACATGATATTAATGTTATACTTGATCGTGTAAATAATCGTGCAGCACCTAAACCAAAAGTATATTTTGATAGTGGTGAAACTGTGCGTATTATAGATGGACCATTTGCAAACTTTACGGGAACAGTGGATGAGTATGATTTAGAGCATGGTACTCTAAAACTTAATGTGTCGATATTTGGAAGAGCTACACCTGTAGATATTTCTTATACTCAAGTAGAAAAAATTATTTAAATTTAAAAAAGGAAAGACAATGGCGAAAAAAGTTGCAGGCTACATCAAGTTACAAATAGCTGCTGGTGCAGCAACACCGGCACCTCCAGTAGGACCAGCTTTAGGACAACGTGGTGTTAACATCATGGAATTTACTAAAGCATTTAATGAAAAAACAAAAGATAAAATGGGATTCAAAGTTCCAACTATCATTACAGTTTATACTGATAAAAGTTTTTCATTTATAACGAAACAACCACCAGCTTCTGCACTTCTTATGAGAGCAGCAGGAATCAAAAAGGGTACTGATAATCCTTTGAAAAATAAAATCGCTAAGATTACTCGTGCTCAACTTATGGAAGTTGTTGCTATGAAAATCCAAGATTTAAATACAAATGATATAGAGATGGCTGCAAATACACTTGCTGGTTCAGCTCGTTCAATGGGTATTGAAATTATAGATTAATTTTAAATATCATAAACCACAATGATATAAAACTATGTGGAAGAATTTTAGGAGAATTTGATTATGAGCAAAAGATATAAACAATTAGTTGAAAAGATAGATAACACTAAAGTGTATTCTGTTTCTGAAGCAGCTACAGTAGTAAAAGATTTAAAAAGTGCAAAATTTGACGAAACAGTTGAAATCGCATTAAACTTGAATGTTGACCCAAGACATGCTGACCAAATGGTTCGTGGTGCGGTTGTATTACCACATGGTACAGGTAAAACTGTTCGTGTTGCAGTATTTGCTAAAGGTGCTAAAGCTGATGAAGCTAAAGCTGCTGGTGCTGATATCGTTGGTACTGATGACTTAGTACAACAAATTAAAGATGGTATCTTCAACTTTGATGTTGTTGTTGCTGCACCTGATTGTATGGGGCTTGTAGGACAAATCGGTCGTATTTTAGGGCCAAAAGGTCTTATGCCAAATCCTAAAACTGGTACTGTTACTCCAGATGTAGCTACTGCTGTTAAAAATGTTAAGGGTGGTCAAGTTACTTTCCGTGTTGACAAAAAAGGTAACATTCATGCTGGTATCGGTAAAGTAAGTTTTGATGCTGATAAAATCGCTGAAAACTTGAGCTCTTTCGTTGCTGCTATTAATAAACATAAACCAGCATCTGCTAAAGGTCGTTATATTAAAAACGCAGCACTTTCATTAACTATGAGTCCAGCTGTCAAACTTGATATAGCTGCATTATTAGAAATAAGATAATTAAAATAATTTTTAGTGCCCTATTCGTAGGGCATGATAAAGTTACTTATTTTACTTCGTAACTGCATTTTATGGACTAAAGATAATGGGTGCGTTGCTTAATTGAGGATTTCCTCTACCTGTTTGAAGTGTTGTCTGGAAAGGAGATATTTTTATGACAAAAACTAAAAAAGCTGAGATTATTGAAGTACTTTCAAATGAATTTAAAGCTGCGCAAGCGGTAGTTTTTTGTGACTACAAAGGTTTGACAGTTTCTCAATTAGAAGAACTTAGAATCCTTGCACGCGCAAAAGACGCTAAAGTTCAAGTTGTTAAAAACACTTTAGCAACAATAGCACTTTCTAAAGCTGACCTTAATGGCGTTGTGTTGAAAGACACTAATGTTCTTGTTTGGGGTGAAGATTCTGTTTCTACTTCTAAAGTAGTATTTGATTTTGCAAAGAAAAGCGAAAAGTTTGTAGTTAAATCTGCATACATCGATCGTGAAGCTGCTGATGCTGCTAGAGTTGAAGCATTCTCTAAACTTCCTGGCCGTGAAGAGTTACTTTCTATGCTTGCTGCTACTTGGGTTGCACCAATCAGAAACTTTACAATCGGACTTGACGCATTAAGACAAAAAAAAGAGACTGAAGCGTAATAGCTTTTAAAATTTAATTTTATAAAAAATAAGGAGTCATATTATGGCTATAACTAAAGAAGATGTATTAGAATTTATCTCAGGACTTTCTGTATTAGAACTTTCTGAATTAGTAAAAGAATTTGAAGAGAAATTTCAAGTTTCTGCTCAACCAGTTGCAATGGCTGGTGGCGCTGTAGCTGCTGAAGCTGCTGAAGAACAAACTGAGTTTAACGTTATCATCACAGATGCTGGCGACAAAAAAATCAACGTAATTAAAGTTGTACGTGCTCTTACTGGTCTTGGACTAAAAGAAGCGAAAGACGCAACTGAAAATCTACCGTCTACAATTAAAGAGGGTGTTGATAAAGATACTGCTGCTGCAGCGAAAAAAGAGCTTGAAGAAGCTGGTGCTAAAGTAGAAGTTAAATAATTTCACTTTGACTATGTGGGGGCTTAGGCCCTCCGTATTTTGGGCGCTTTTACGATAAGATTTAGGTCTTGTTGTAAAAGTGCCCTTATGTCGTTTATAAGCACTATAAATAAATGTATCTAGAGACGTCTAGATATTCATTTGCTTAATATCAAAATTAAGCTCCTAAATAACAACTCATCGAGGTAGCCTATGTTAAATACTTTATACTCCGGAAATCGTCTTCGTGTAGACTTCTCTAAAACTCCTCAACAAATTGAAGTACCAAACCTTCTACAACTCCAACAAAGTTCTTATGATAAATTCTTAATGCTAGATGAAAAAGACAGAACTCTTAGTGGAATTGAAAGTGTATTTCAATCAGTTTTCCCAATTCATGATACTCAAAATAGACTTACTGTTGAATATATAGGTTCAGAGGTTGGAAAACCAAAATATACTGTGAGAGAGTGTATGGAGAGAGGCCTTACTTATGCCGTATCTCTAAGAATGAAAACGCGTTTAGTTCTATGGGACAGAGATGAAAACACTAAAGAAAAACTTGGTGTAAAAGATATCAAAGAACAAAGTATATTTGTTCGTGATATTCCACTCATGACAGATAGAACGTCATTTATTATAAATGGGGTTGAAAGAGTTGTTGTAAATCAACTTCACCGTTCTCCTGGTGTTATCTTTAAAGAAGAAGAGTCAACTACTTCTGGAAATAAACTTATCTATACTGGTCAGATTATTCCAGACCGTGGTTCATGGTTGTATTTCGAGTATGATCCTAAAGATATTCTTTATATGAGAATCAATAAGCGTCGTAAAGTACCTGTTACTATTATGTTCCGTGCACTTGGTTATTCTAAGCAAGATGTGTTAAAACTTTTCTATCCTATTCAAACAATTAGCATTCGTGAAAATAAATTTACTATAGACTTTCACCCTGAAGACTATGCGCTAAGACTTACATATGATTTATGTGATGTTGATGGCAAAGTACTTATTGCATCTGGAAAAAGACTCTCAACGAAAAAAGCACAAGCATTAGTAGAATCCGGTGTGAAAACGGTTGAATATCCTCTTGAAATTTTACTTGATCGTTATTTGGCAGAACCTATTATAGATCCTGAGACAGGAGAAATTCTTTTTGATACAATGACTCATATTGATGAGACAAAACTTAAAAAGATTTCTGAACTTGGTGTAAAAGAATTTAATATTGCAAACGACCTTGCAGATGGTGTAGATAGTTCAATCATCAATACGTTTAATGCTGATGCAGACTCTCTTAAACTTCTCAAGCAAACTGAAGATATAGAAGATGAAAATGATCTTTCAGCTATCCGTATTTATAAAGTTATGAGACCAGGTGAACCAGTTACTAAAGATGCTGCGAAAGCATTTGTTAACCAACTTTTCTTTGATCCAGAGAGATATGATCTCACCCGTGTTGGTCGTATGAAGATGAATCATAAACTTGGTATGAATATTCCTGAATATGTGACTGTATTAACACATGAAGATATTATTGAGTCTGTAAAATATGTTATTAAAGTTAAAAATGGTCAAGGTCATATCGATGATAGAGATCACTTAGGTAACCGTCGTATCCGTTCTATCGGTGAGCTTTTAGGTAATGAACTACACAATGGTCTTATCAAAATGCAAAAAGCAATTCGTGATAAACTTGCCACTATGAGTGGACCGATGACTGAGCTTATGCCACATGATCTAATTAACTCGAAAATGATTACTTCTACTGTTATTGAGTTCTTCTCAGGCGGACAACTTTCACAGTTTATGGACCAAACGAATCCGCTTTCAGAAGTAACACATAAACGTCGTCTATCAGCGCTTGGTGAAGGTGGTCTTGTTAAAGAGAGAGCCGGCTTCGAAGTACGTGACGTTCACCCGACACACTACGGTCGTATCTGTCCTATTGAGACTCCAGAGGGTCAAAATATTGGTCTTATCAATACTTTGGCAACATATTCAAAAGTTAATGAGCATGGTTTTATTGAAGCTCCATATAAAATCATCAGAGATGGAAAAGTAACAAATGAGATCGTGTATCTTACTGCTACACAAGAAGAGGGCAAGAAAATTGCTGCTGCTTCGAATCCACTTGATGCAAATGGACAATTCCTTACAGACTTAATTACAATTAGACAAGATGGTGAGATCCTTACAAGAAAATGGACTGAATGTGAATACGCTGACCTCTCTTCTAGTATGGTTGTTGGTGTTGCTGCTTCATTGATTCCATTCTTGGAACACGATGATGCGAACCGTGCACTCATGGGTTCAAACATGCAACGTCAGGCAGTACCTCTTATCAAGTCTAACGCTCCAATGGTTGGAACAGGTGTTGAGAAACTTGTTGCACGTGATTCATGGGAATGTGTAAAAGCAAAGCGCGCTGGTGTCATTGAAAAAGTAGATGCAAAACACATCTATATTATGGGTGATGAAGATGGTGAGATCTATATAGATTACTATCCATTACAAAAGAACCTACGTACGAATCAAAATACATCTTTTACTCAAAAACCAATCGTTAATGTTGGTGACAGAGTAGAAAAAAATCAAATCATCGCTGATGGTCCAAATATGGATCAAGGGGAACTTGCTCTTGGAGTAAACGCAATGGTTGCGTTTATGCCTTGGAATGGATACAACTTCGAAGATGCGATCGTTATTTCTGAGAGACTTATCCGTAAAGATGCCTTTACTTCTGTGCATATTTATGAAAAAGAAGTTGAAGCAAGAGAGCTTAAGCATGGTGTTGAAGAGATTACTCGTGATATACCAAATGTAAGAGACGATGAGTTATCACACCTTGATGAAAGTGGTATCGTTAAAATTGGTACGATTGTTCAAGGTGGTATGATCCTCGTTGGTAAAGTTTCTCCAAAAGGTGAAGTGAAGCCAACTCCTGAAGAGCGTTTATTACGTGCTATCTTCGGTGAAAAAGCAGGTCACGTTGTTAACAAATCACTCTATTGTGCTCCAAGTATGGAAGGTGTTGTTGTTGATGTTAAAATCTTTACAAAAAAAGGTTATGACAAAGATCACCGTACTTTAGAACTTGAAAAAGAAGAGAGAGATTATTTAGAGCGTGAGCACTATGACCGTCTTCTTATGATAGATAAAGAAGAGATGTTGCGTGTTACGAAGCTTTTAACAAAAGAGCCTCTTGAAGCAGCGATCAAAATAGCTGATACTGAGTATAAAGCCGGAGACAAAATCAATGGCAAAGACTTAGTAGAGGTAAACCGTTTTGCTATGAATGCAATTGTAAAATCATTCTCTGAAGATATTCAAGATGAGTATACAAAAACAAAAAATTATTTCCAAAAACAAAAACGTGTTTTCAGAGATGAGCATGAAGAAAAACTGAATATTTTAGAAAAAGATGACATCCTTGCAAATGGCGTAGTCAAATACGTTAAAATATATATAGCTACAAAACGCCAACTTAAAGTCGGTGATAAAATGGCTGGTCGTCACGGAAATAAAGGTATCGTTTCTATTATAGTTCCTGAAGTTGATATGCCATATATGGAAGATGGAAGAAGTGTTGATGTATGTCTTAACCCACTAGGGGTACCTTCTCGTATGAATATCGGACAGATTTTAGAGATGCACCTTGGTATGGCTGGGCGTGAGCTTGGACACCAAATACAAGAGCAGTTTGATACAAAACAAAAAGACTTTATTGATAACTTAAGAGCAAAAATGATTACTATTGCAGATGTTGCAGGTATGATGAACGCAGTCAAAGTTATCAGTGAAATGAGTGATGAAAAATTCCTCAAATATGCAAGAGACTGGTCAAATGGTATCAAATTTGCAACGCCTATCTTTGAAGGTGTAAACGCAATAGAGTTTGAAAAACTTTATGAACTTGCAAAAATGGATGCTGATGGTAAAACTGTTCTTTATAACGGTTTAACAGGCGAGAAGATCAAAGAACGTGTAAACGTTGGATATATGTATGTGCTGAAACTTCACCACTTGGTTGATGAGAAAATACATGCACGTTCAACTGGACCATACTCTCTTGTAACGCAACAACCAGTCGGTGGTAAAGCGTTATTCGGTGGACAAAGATTTGGTGAGATGGAAGTTTGGGCTCTTGAAGCATATGGTGCTTCAGCAGTTCTTAAAGAGATGTTAACGATTAAATCTGATGATGTTGATGGACGTGTACGCGCTTATAAAGCGATTACTAAAGGTGAACTTGTACCAGAATCTGGTATTCCTGAAACACTATTTGTATTAACAAAAGAGCTTCAAGCATTGGCTCTTGATGTAGATATTCTTGACGAGGTGAATGACGATGAGTAGATTAGTACCTGTAACTATAACAGAAGATAACAGACCAAAAGATATTAAACAGTTGCAATTTCGCCTTGCATCACCAGAAAAGGTGATGTCTTGGAGTCATGGTGAAGTAAAAAAACCAGAAACTATCAACTATCGTACACTCAAACCTGAGCGTGATGGTCTTTTTTGTGCAAAAATCTTTGGTCCTGTCCGAGACTATGAGTGTCTTTGTGGTAAATACAAAAAGATGCGTTATAAGGGTGTAGTGTGTGAAAAATGTGGTGTTGAAGTAACTACTACTAAAGTTCGCCGTCACCGTATGGGACACATCGAACTTGTAACACCAGTAGCACATATCTGGTATGTTTCTTCACTTCCATCTCGTATTGGTACTCTTTTAGGTATCAAGATGAAAGACCTTGAACGCGTACTTTATTATGAAGCATACATCGTTGAGAGTGGCGGAGAAGCATATTATGATGCTGAAGCAAAAACTCCAGTATTACAATACGATGTTCTTAATGAAGAGCAATACAGAACCCTTGTACAAAGATTTGGATCATTAGGATTCAAAGCACGTATGGGTGGTGAAGTAGTTCGTGATTTGCTTGATTCTATCGATCTAGTTGAACTCTTTACACAACTTAAAGAAGATATAGAGCAAACAAAATCAGAAGCAAAAACAAAGACTATTGCAAAAAGACTTAAAGTTATTGAGTCATTTTTAAATTCTGGTAACAATCCAGCGTGGATGATGTTAACTGTACTTCCAGTTCTTCCACCAGATTTAAGACCACTTGTTTCACTTGATGGTGGAAAATTTGCTGTTTCTGATGTAAATGACTTGTATCGTCGTGTTATTAACCGTAACCAGCGTCTCAAGCGTCTTGTTGAACTAGAAGCTCCAGAGATTATTGTACGTAATGAGAAACGTATGTTACAAGAGTCTGTAGATGCACTTTTTGACAATGGTCGTCGTGCAAACGCAGTAAAAGGTGCTAACAAACGTCCTTTGAAATCTTTAAGTGAGATCATTAAAGGGAAGCAAGGACGATTCCGTCAAAACTTACTTGGTAAGCGTGTTGACTTCTCTGGACGTTCTGTAATTGTTGTTGGACCATCTTTAAGAATGGATCAGTGTGGACTACCAAAGAAAATGGCTCTTGAGCTCTTTAAGCCACACTTGATTGCAAAACTTGAAGATAAGGGTTATGCTACTACAGTAAAAGCTGCTAAGAAAATGATTGAAGATAAAACGAATGAAGTATGGGAATGTCTCGCTGAAATCGTTGATGGATATCCAATTATGCTTAACCGTGCACCAACACTGCACAAACTTTCTATTCAAGCGTTTCACCCGAAACTTATTGATGGAAAAGCTATTCAATTACACCCATTGGTCTGTGCTGCGTTTAATGCCGACTTCGATGGGGATCAGATGGCTGTTCACGTACCTTTATCTTCAGCAGCAATTGCTGAAGCAAAAGTATTGATGCTTGCGTCAATGAATATTCTACTTCCTGCATCGGGTAAAGCGATAGCTACACCTTCACAGGATATGGTTCTTGGAATCTATTATATTACTTTAGAAAAAAATGGAGTAAAAGGTTCAAATAAACTTTTTGCAAACGTTGATGAAGTAAATATAGCAATGGAACATGATTCACTTGATATTCATGCGAAAATCAGAACACGTGTTGATGGACGTATTATTCATACTACTGCAGGTCGTTTATTGCTTAAAGCTATTATGCCTGCGTTTGTTCCTATAGAACTATGGAATAGAGTTATGAAGAAAAAAGCGATTAATGAAGTTGTTGATTATGTACAAAAACATGGTGGCATCGGCCTTACAGCATCTTTCCTTGACCGTTTGAAAGATTTAGGTTTTTCACAAGCTACAAAAGCGGGTGTATCTATTTCTGCAGATGATATCAGGGTTCCAAAAGAAAAAGAAGCAAAAGTTAATGATTCCAAACATAAAGTTATGGAGATTCAAAAACAATTTGAAGCAGGTCTTTTAACAGAACAAGAAAGATACAATAAAATCATTGATGTTTGGACAGACACAAATAATATGCTTGCGGGCAAAATGATGGAACTTGTTCAAACTGACAAAAATGGATTTAACTCGATTCACATGATGGCAGACTCTGGAGCGCGTGGTTCTGCGGCTCAGATTCGTCAGCTTGCTGGTATGCGTGGTCTTATGGCAAAACCAAGTGGTGATATTATTGAAACTCCGATTATTTCGAACTTTAAAGAGGGTCTAAACGTAATAGAGTACTTTATTTCAACGCACGGTGCGAGAAAAGGTCTTGCGGATACGGCTCTTAAAACAGCGAATGCGGGTTATTTGACTCGTAAACTTGTGGATGTTGCACAAAATGTAAAAATTGTTGAACATGATTGTCATACACATGAAGGTATCGAGATTTCAGATATTTCTGATCAAAATACTCTTATTGAGTCACTTGAAGACAGATTGAACGGCCGTGTTTTAGCAGAAGATGTTATTGACCCTATTTCTAATGAAATTCTTTTCGCTGAGGGAACTCTTCTTGATGAGATCTCTGCAAAAGTTATCTCTGAGGCAGGCATAAAAACTGCACATATTAGAACACCTACAACATGTAAAAGTGAAGAGGGAATCTGTGCTTTATGTTACGGTGTGAACCTTGCAACTGGTCACATAGTTCGTACAGGTGAGGCTGTTGGTATCGTTGCTGCTCAGTCAATCGGTGAACCGGGTACTCAGCTTACACTTCGTACTTTCCACGTCGGGGGAACTGCAAGTTCAACTGCACAAGAGAGACAAGTTGTTGCTGAGAAAGAAGGTTTTATTCGTTATTACAACTTAAAAACTTACGTTTCTAAAGAGGGTAAAAATATAGTTGCAAATAGAAGAAACGCAGCTGTATTGCTTGTTGAGCCAAAAATTAAAGCACCATTTAATGGGAAACTTAAAGTGGAAACTATCCACGATGAAGTTCTTGTAAGTGTTATCTCTGAGAGTGAAACAGTACGTTATACACTTCGTAAAAATGAGATTGCAAAACCAAATGAACTCGCAGGTGTAAGCGGACAAATAGAAGGTAAATTTTATCTTCCATATGAGAGCGGTTCAGAAGTTAAAGAACATGAGTCTATTGTTGAGACAATTAAAGATGGATGGAATATTCCAAGTCGTATTCCTTATGCTTCAGAATTGCTTGTTAACAATGGAGCACCTGTTACGCAGAAAATATATGCTAAAGAGAGCGGAAATGTTAAATACTTCCTTCTAAAAGGTGACTATTTAGAGAGATTTGAAGGGATTACTGCAGGTTACGCAGTAAAAGAAAAAGGTCTTTTTGCAACTGTCGTTGATGAAAACAAACGTGAAGCAGTACGTCACTATATCGCACGTGGTTCTGTAATTGTTGTCGCTGATGATGAAATTGTTGAGCCTACGACACTTATTGCTAAACCTGCAACTGATGAATCTGTTGTAATAGCTGAATGGGATCCATATTCAAATCCTGTTATTTCAGAAGCAAATGGTGTTGTAAAATACGAAGATATTATTGTAGGAACAACTGCAAGTGAGCAACTCGATGAGCTTACTGGTAAAACACGTCTTATGATTAATGATCACGTTTCATCTGATTATAAACCGACGATAGTTCTTGCCACAGAAGATGGTGAATTACTTAGATATGCTATTAATCCTAAGTCATCTGTATTTGTGAAAGATGGAGCTACGGTTAAAATAGCTGATACAATTGCTAAAACGCCAAAAGCGCTTCAAAAATCAAGCGATATTACTGGGGGTCTTCCTCGTGTATCTGAACTTTTTGAAGGTCGTCGTCCAAAAGCAACTGCTATCATCTCAGAAATAGATGGTACAGTAAGCTTTGGTAAATTACTACGTGGTAAAGTAAGAATTATCGTTGCATCTGAAAATGGAATTATTAAAGAGTATTTTGTTGATAAATCTCATGTACCAGTTGTAAGCGATGGAGATTTTGTTCATGCTGGCGAGAGACTTACTACTGGTATTATCTCTTCGCATGAGCTACTTAGAATTATGGGTGTGAAAGCACTTTATAATTACCTAGTAAGTGAAGTACAACAAGTTTACCGTTCTCAGGGTGTTAATATCTCTGACAAACATATCGAAGTAATCTTTACTCAGATGTTACGCCAGATTAAAATTATCAAATCAGGTGATACGAAGTTTATCGAAGGTGACCTTATCTCTAAAGCTAAGTTTGCTCAAGAAAATGAAAAAATCATGCGTCTTGGTGGTCGTCCTGCGATTGCTGAACCGTTCTTGGTTGGTATTACTCGTGCAGCAGTTTCAGCGGATAGTATTATCTCAGCTGCATCATTCCAAGATACTACAAAAGTATTGACAGAAGCTGCTGTATCGGCAAAAGTAGATGATCTCAACAATCTTAAAGAGAACGTTATCATTGGTCGTACGATTCCAGTTGGAACTGGTATCTATAAAGATCAAATGGTTATGTTCGAATCTGACAAAGAGTAACAGCTTCTTAATTTTTTTGTATGTGGATTTCTTCCACATACAGATCCTTCAATCTCCTAATCTCTTAATTCATACTTAAAATAAGCAAACTTTAATTACTATCTCTGTATTATTCCGTGTCTATAATTCTCTAAAATTTAGGGAATTAAATTCTACTGGAAAATTAAGTAAAGGAATTGTATGCCTACAATCAATCAACTGATTCGTAATGAGCGTAAACGTGTGGTTAAAAAATCAAAATCACCAGCTCTAGTTTCATGTCCACAACGTCGTGGCGTTTGTACACGTGTTTACACAACAACGCCTAAAAAACCAAACTCGGCTTTAAGAAAAGTTGCAAAAGTTCGTTTAACTTCAGGTTTTGAAGTTATTTCTTATATCGGTGGTGAGGGTCACAACCTTCAAGAGCACTCAATCGTACTTGTACGTGGTGGTCGTATCAAAGATTTACCTGGTGTTAAATACCATATCGTTCGTGGTGCACTTGATACAGCTGGTGTTAAAGACCGTAAAGTTGCTCGTTCTAAATACGGAACAAAACGTCCTAAAAAATAGCCATAAGATTATTTTTTTAACAAATAATAAAGTTCAATAGCTGCAGGATAAATCTTAAGTGATTTATTTTGAGTAAATTTGAAAAAATTGAAGAATAAGGAAACTCAAATATGAGAAGAAGAAAAGCTCCCGTTCGTGAAATTATGCAAGATCCAGTTTATGGAAGCAAAATTTTAACGAAATTTATCAATAAGATAATGTATGATGGAAAAAAATCTACAGCAGAAAAAATCATTTACAGTGCTATCGATATTATCGGTTCACGTGGTGAAAAATCTGGTATAGATACATTCAACGAGGCTATTGATAATGTTAAGCCTGTTATTGAAGTTAAAAGTCGCCGTGTTGGTGGTGCTACTTATCAAGTTCCAGTAGAAGTACGTCCAGTGCGCCAACTTTCACTAGCTATTAGATGGTTAGTTGATGCTTCTCGCAAAAGAAATGAAAGAACTATGGCTGAGAGATTGGCTAATGAATTAATGGATGCTGCATCTGATAAAGGTTCTGCATTTAAGAAAAAAGAAGATACTTACAGAATGGCTGAAGCAAATAAAGCATTTGCTCACTATCGCTGGTAAGATATTTTTACTAAGGCATAGGGAACTAGTTCCCTTGCTTGCGTTTATGCTGCGTTTTGTAAATATAAAACGCAAGAATATGACTAATGACAAACAGGTGACACCTCTTTTATAAGTAAAATAGATTTTTATTCATGAAAGAGGTTATCTCTAAACTAACTTAAACAAGGTACTATAAATATGGCAAGATCTCATAAACTAGAAGATGTAAGAAATATCGGTATTGCTGCTCACATTGATGCAGGAAAAACAACAACAACAGAAAGAATCCTTTTCTATACTGGTCGTGAGCATAAAATCGGTGAAGTACATGATGGTGCTGCTACTATGGACTGGATGGAACAAGAACAAGAGCGTGGTATTACTATTACTTCAGCTGCAACAACTTGTGAATGGGCTGGAAAACAGATAAATATTATCGATACTCCGGGCCACGTTGACTTTACTATTGAAGTTGAACGTTCTATGCGTGTACTTGATGGTGCTGTTTCAGTATTCTGTGCTGTTGGTGGTGTTCAGCCTCAATCAGAAACTGTTTGGAGACAAAGAAATCGTTATGGCGTACCATCTATCGTTTTCGTTAACAAAATGGATAGAACAGGCGCAAACTTTTATCAAGTAGAAGATCAAATTCGTGATCGTCTTAAAGGGAATCCGGTTCCTATACAACTTCCAATTGGTGCTGAGGATGGCTTTAGAGGTGTTGTTGACCTTGTAAAAATGAAAGCTATTGTTTGGGATGTTGATGCTGAAATGGGTTCAAACTACCATGTTGAAGAGATTCCTGCAGACATGTTAGAAAAATCTGAAACATACCGTGAAAAGATGATCGAAGAGATCTCTTCTGTTGATGGCAATGAAGCACTTTTAGAAAAATACATGGAAGGCGAAGCACTCACTGAAGAAGAGATCGTTGCTGGTATTAAAGCTGCAACTATTGGTATGCATATTGTTCCAATGACTGCAGGTACTGCATTTAAAAACAAAGGTGTTCAAACTTTACTTGACGCAGTTGTTGCATATCTTCCAGCACCAACTGAATGTGCTCCTATCTCAGGAACTATGATGGATGATGAGACTGTTGAAGTGGTTGTTCCATCTACTGATGATGGTAAATTCGCAGCCCTAGCATTTAAAATCATGACAGATCCATTTGTTGGAACATTAACATTTATTCGTGTTTACCGTGGTTCGCTTGAAGCTGGTTCATTTGTACATAACTCTACAAAAGACAAGAGAGAGCGTATCGGCCGTATCGTAAAAATGCATGCTGTGAAGCGTGAAGAAGTAAAAGAGATCTATGCTGGTGAAATCGGTGCAGTTGTTGGTCTTAAATATTCTACTACAGGTGATACTTTATGTGATCCATCTGAAACAGTTGTACTTGAAAGAATGGTCTTCCCTGAGCCAGTTATCTCTGTTGCAGTCGAACCAAAAACAAAAGCTGACCAAGAAAAAATGGGTATCGCACTCGGAAAACTTGCAGCTGAAGATCCATCTTTCCGTGTAAATACTGACGAAGAAACAGGTCAAACTATTATTTCAGGAATGGGTGAATTACACCTTGAAATCCTTGTTGACCGTATGAAACGTGAGTTTAAAGTTGAAGCTGAAGTTGGTGCTCCACAAGTTTCATACCGTGAAACTATTAGAGAGACTGTCAACCAAGAGTACAAATATGCAAAACAATCTGGTGGTCGTGGAGCGTTTGGTCACGTTTACCTTACTATCAAGCCGGGTGAAGCTGGTACAGGATTTGTATTCCACAACGACATCAAAGGTGGAACGGTTCCTAAAGAATATATTCCTGCAGTTGAAAAAGGTTGTAAGGAGTCTATGGCTAACGGTGTTCTTGCTGGTTACCCAATGGAAGATATGGATATTACACTTTATGATGGTTCATACCATGATGTTGACTCGAATGAGATGGCATTTAAACTTGCTGCTGCAATGGGATTCAAAGAGGGTTGTAGAAAAGCTAAACCAGCTATCTTAGAGCCACTTATGAAAGTTGAAGTTGAAGTTCCTGAAGACTACATGGGCGATGTTATCGGTGACCTTAACCGTCGTCGTGGACAAGTAAATAACATGGGTGATAGAGCTGGTAACAAAATTGTTGATGCTTATGTGCCACTTGCTGAGATGTTCGGTTATTCAACTGACCTTCGTTCTGCAACACAAGGTCGTGCAACGTATTCTATGGAATTCCACCATTACGAAGAAGTTCCTAAAAACGTTTCTGAAGAGATCATCAAAAAACGTAACGGCTAGTCTATAAAAACTAAATACTTCCCGCGGGAAGTATTTATTCTCCTCAAACTTATATAAAAAATCTTACTCTTTTTTACTTTTCTTTAAATTTATTTTTTAGAAATAAAATAAACTTAACTACAATTCTAATAAATACAATAATGATATAGACAAAAAAAGCATACAAAAATGGATGTAAATAGTTTGCATGTTTTTGCATCTGTTCAAAGCGCTCAATTGGTGCAGTTAGTAAATCAGAATGCTGTACAAAGGCCAATAATAATACAATAACAACATAATAAAGAAGTTCTACACGTATTTTTTTAATCATATAAGATTGTATCATTATAATCCGATATAATAGGGTAAAATAAAATAATCTGGAAAATAAAATGAAAATATTGCTTACTTTATATCTTTTTGCAACACTATTAATTGCAGAAAATCCAAAAATATATTCTACCCTTGGGGATGCTGTTTATAACAACGTTGGAAATATTGTGAAGCTCAAAGAGATGGAGCCATATGTAGGAATGCATGAAGAGATTGATCGCTATATTGCTGACGTCTATGCTACAAAAAAGATTGGTAAAGCTATCGAGCAAGGAGATAATTCTATTGATGGCATGCAATATCTTGAGAAATTAAGACTCCTCTCGAAAGAAAATGATAACTATATCCGAAGTGCCCAGAGCCAATTTAGAGCTTCAATGAGTGATCAAAATAGTCCACTCTTCTCTTTACTTATCAATAGTGGACTAATAGACACATCACGCTATAAAAATGAGATTATTAACTATTATGTTGCGCATCCAGAGAGTGTAAACGCAGATGGAGTGATTCAAAAATTTATTGATGATGACAAATCTTTAAAAAATAAAGAAGCTGCAAATAAAAAAGTGTATATCTCAAAGCAACAACGTCAAAAAGAGAAAATTCAAAGAATTAGAGAGCAAGATGAAACTGAGCAAAAAGCACTTGAGCAAAGCTTGCAAAAAGAGCTAGAGAAGAAAAAGAGTGAGATAAGAGAAAACCAGATTAAAGAGTTATCTCAATAACTATAGCCATTGAAAATCTTCATACTCACTAGGTCGTCCTTCAAGTGTGAGGTAGGGCTTATAGTGTGATTTATAAGAGAGCGACGGACACTCTTCTACGTAATAACCAAGATAGATCCATTGTTTCGATTTTTGTCTTGCAAACAAAATTTGATTATAGAGGGATAGTTTGCCAAGTGCGAGCTCGTTATAGTCTGGGTCATAGTAAAAATATATAGAAGAGATCCCATCTTCTAATATATCAATAAGATCGACTCCAATAAGCTTGTCAGCATCAAAATAGAGTATCTCATAGCCAAACTCATTATGGCCACTTACAAAAGAGTTCTGATAGTGTTGTGGCGTTGTTTCTTGATAATCCCAGCCTTTTTTATTATGCATCTCTAAATGATATTTTTCAAAGAGTTCTAGATGCGTTTTAGAGAGTGTCGGACGCTGTATGTAGCTTGTAATATGAGATGCTTTTTTTAAAACACGTCTTTGGGATTTTGAAAATGAAAAGTTTGCAACATCTATCTTGATGCTCTGACACTCGTTGCAGTCACTACAAATTGGTCTAAAATACATCTTGCCAAATCTTCTATAACCTCTTTCAATCAAATCCTGACAATTTTGACTTGAGCAATTATCAATAATCTTATAGTGTGTGAGTGTTTCTTTACCCTTAAGATAGGAACATTTGTCATTAAGTGCAAATTCTTTAAGTAAATTCATAGTGCGATTTTGACATAATTTGTATTATAAGTAGCATAGAAGGGTTTGTTTTGGAGTTTTTTTTAAAGTATAAAACAGTTTTGCTGCGTCTGGGTGGTTCACTTTTATTTTTGATTGCGTTTATAGTACATTTTTGGATGAGTCCAAAAGAGGGTGTGAGTGAAGTAGAGATTGCAGCTGCAAATGTTGCACGTATGGAAGCCAGTGTGGCTGGAGGAAGTAGTAAAAGTAGTAAAGCTACAACGCCGAATACTTCAAAGTTTTTAGAAGAGTATAAAAATACACAACAAACGCAACTACAGTATCTCACAATTTTTGTTATGATACTTGGAGCTGGATTTTTGGGATATAGCTTTATAAAACCAAAACAAGAAGAGTAGTATTTTCTTTCTCTTATTGCTTATTCTGAGCAATAAGAACTCCCTCTATCATTTCGTCAATATCACCATCTAAAATTGCTGTAACGTTTGAATATGCTTCATTACTTCTACTATCTTTGATCTGCTGATAAGGCTGCATGACGTAAGAACGGATTTGATGACCCCAACCGATTTCACTTTTGGCTACTCCATCTTTTTCCGCTTGCTGTTGCTCAAGCTCAAGTTCATAAAGACGAGACTTTAGCATCTTCATTGCAGTTGCCTTATTCTTATGTTGACTTCTATCGTTTTGACACTGGACAACTACACCTGTAGCTATATGTGTGAGACGGATAGCTGATTCAGTTTTATTGACGTGTTGCCCGCCTGCACCACTTGATCTGTAGGTATCTACCCTGATATCTTTGTCTTCTATGACGATATTAATATCATCATCAACCTCTGGAGAAACCATCACAGAACTGAAAGATGTATGGCGTTTTGCGTTTGAGTCAAAAGGTGAGATACGCACAAGTCTATGGATACCATTTTCTACTTTGAGATATCCATAAGCATTCTCGCCTTTGATAAGGATAGTGGCATCTTTGATACCAGCTTCTTCCCCGCTTTGATAGTCAAGAACCTCTACACTAAATCCGCGTCTCTCTGCAAAACGTTTATACATTCGTAGCAGCATCGAAGCCCAGTCTTGAGACTCGGTTCCACCTGCGCCTGGATGAATTGAAAGGATTGCATTGTTTGCATCTGTTTCACCGCTGAGAAGTACGCTGATTTCCATGTTGCGGATAGAATCTTGAAGTGATGGTGCATCTGCATAGAGAAGCTCTATGGAGTCTTCATCACTCTCTTCCTTTGCCATTTCATAGAGTTCTAGGGCATCGTCAAGCGCATTTTTTGCTACTAAATATTTGTCAAGTTTTCTTTGGAGCTGCGTTTTCTCTTTTTGTACAACAGCTGCGTTTGCGGCATCATTCCAAAACTCTTGGTCATTTTCTAGTTCGATTATTTCAGCGAGTCTTTTGTTGATTTTTTCAGGCTCTATGACATCTGTAATGTTTGCCATTTTAATAGAAGTATTTTTTAAAAGTTCCGTATATTCGTAGTTGTCCATAAAATTTATCCAATAGTGTATAATTGCGATTATATTATATCTGGACTTAAAATGAAGATTATTTCTAACCCTATAGAACTCAAAGAGTATTTAAAAAATAGTAATAAAACAATAGGATTTGTCCCAACTATGGGCGCTCTACATGAAGGGCATATCTCACTTATCAAAAAAGCAAAGAGAGAAAACGAACTCTTGGTTGTGTCGATTTTTTTAAATCCTACACAGTTTCTCAAAGATGAGGATTTAGATAAATATCCGAAAAAAGATGAAGCAGATAAAAAAATATGCCAGCTTGGTGGTGTGGATGTTTTGTTCTTTCCTCAGATAAGTGATATGTATGGACGTGATGAAGTTTCGCTTTTAGCACCAAAAGTACGTGGCTTTGTTCTTGAGGGGACAAGTAGACCAGGGCATTTTAACGGTGTTTTAACGGTCGTGATGAAACTCTTAAATATTGTAAATCCAACACGGGCGTATTTCGGAAAAAAAGATGCACAACAGCTTAATCTTATAAGTCTGATGGTCAAGCAACTATTTATGAATGTGGAGATAGTTCCAGTAGATACGCACCGAGACTCGGATGGTTTGGCCTTGAGTAGTCGTAATGCATATTTAACTACATCGGAGAAAAAAGAGGCGCTGAAAATTCCTGCATCATTGTATCTCGGCTCAAAAATGGTGAGTAAAAATATTTTAAATGCCAAAGAAATTACAAACGCAATGCGCGAACATCTCGCACCTTTGGAGATATCTTACGTAGAGATAGTCAACCGTGAATTTGAATCTATCAAAAATGTAGAGCTCAAAAATACGATTATTTTAGTAGAAGCAAAAGTAGGGCAGACACGCCTACTCGATAATATTTGGCTTTAGATATCCGTCCTCGATAAGAATATCTACAGCAGCTTTAAAGACAGGTACAGACGTTAAAGAAGCAAACTGGCTTGATTGAGGCTTGATAACGATGACTCCAATAGTGTATTTGTTGGTATCATCGTTTGCAAAACCCATAAACGCAGTGTTATATTTTCGTACGTACTTCCCATCTTCAACGATGTGTGCAGTACCTGTTTTACCACCGACTTCTAAACCTGGCGTGATTGCTTTTACACCTGTTCCCTGATTAACCGTTTTGATAAGAATTTCTTTGACTCTTTGTGCTGTGGCAGGTTTAATGACTTGAATCGGCTCTTCATCTACGATTGGGATGCTGCGACCATGTTCATCTAGAAAGTTGTTGACCATTTTTGGCATGACTATCTTGCCATTATTGTCAAAAGCACTATAGGCACGAAGCAGTTGCATGAGGTTTGCTTTCATACCATATCCATACGAACAAGTTCCACGATAAACTTCACTATCGAGTCTCTTTGGACTTGGCACAGAACCTGTTCTCTCGTATATTAAATCGGGTGTACTGCGTTTTGAAAAACCAAAATCTAAAAGTCCTTGGTTAAACTCATATCCAGACATTTTTTGTGCAAGTTGTGAGATACCAATATTTGAGGAGTGTATAATAACGTCTTCAGCCGAGAGCATACCAAATTTATGCTCATCTGTGATGACTTTATTCCCAAGCTTATATCGTCCTCCATAGCCATTTACCATCTCATAAGGGCTGATACGTCCTTTATCTAGGAGTATAGCAAAAGTGATGACTTTGACAACACTCCCTGGTTCAAACGAGTATTCGGTCATACCTGAGTTAAGTGCACCATAATCTTCTTTTTGTATGTTTTTTGGCATAAACCTGCTGGAACTAGCGAGAGAGAGAACTTTACCGTCTTTTGGATTCATGATTGCGATCATGATCTGTGTCGCACCAAGTTCTTCTTTCTTTTTGTCGAGCATTCTCTCGATTTTGATTTGCAGAGCTACTGGAATAGTGAGTTTTATATCGAGTCCATTTATTTCAGGTTTTGTAAAGCTGTTTTTATTGAGAATGATATAGCTGTTGACATCGCGCTGTCCCAAACTTGATCCATCTTGTCTCGCAGAAAGTTCTGTATCAAATCTTTTTTCAAGCCCTTTGACTCCCCGTATACGTGTGTAGCCATTATCTTCGAGTTTATGTGAATATCCTATAACAGGTGTCAATAAGTTTCCATAAGGATACTCTCTACTCTCCCCGCTCTCTAGGATACTGAGACCTTGGAGCATTCTCACACCTGTACGAGGATTTTTTCTCTCGATAAATACTTTATAGTCACGGAGATCATAGGCAAGTTTTTTGAGATACTGCGCCTGTATCTCTGGGATAAGATAGCTAAGGACTACGATACCCTTGCGTTTATCAAGTTTTGTTCGTATCTCTTGGGCATTGATACCTGAGTAGATACTAAAGAGTTCGATAAAAAGATCCTTTTTTTCAGGATCGATGTAGTGTGTGTTTACAACTGCTTTGTAGAGTTTTATAGTAGTAGCAACGTGGAAGCCATCTGCACTGATGATACTTCCTCTAGCGGCTTTAGAACTATCGCTTGTATAGAGTGATGGCAGATCACGAGACTTAAGTACATTAAGCAGCATCACTGCTAAAAATATAAAAAAGCCAAACCCTATAAGAGAGTAAAGAAGAAGTATTTTTTTGCTTTTATTTTGGTTTAGCATAGTGTATGAGTACTTTTTATTTTTTTATAAAGATTATAGTGATAATGAACTTAATTTCACGTCACTTTGCGTTTCATGCAAAGCAACACAGTCAAAGAAAGAGATAAGAGATTTTATATTTGTGTACGACCAAGCTCTTTATATGCGCTTAGTGCTTTATTACGTATTTCAAGCATAAGTTTCATACTCGTCTCTGCTTTGCCGATTGCAAGTGCTGCTTGATGCAAGTCTTTTACTTGACCCGTTGCCATGTCAGCTATGGCTTTTTCACTGTTTACTTGCAGCTCATTTGTTTCATTGATAGCAGACTTGAGATGTTGGCTAAAGTCACTTCCAGTCGCTTCCAAGGCACCACTCTTTTGTTTTAAAAGATCTGAGGAAGATATTCCTGATATGCTGTTAATATTATTCATAATTTATCTTCTCCTTTTATTGAAATAGTGATATTGCATTGTTTGCCATATCTTTTGCACTCTCAAACGCAGCGACATTTGCTTGATACGAACGAGTTGCTTCTACCAAATCGGCCATTTCGATGACTGGATTAATATTTGGATAGGCAACATAACCGTTTGCATCTGCATCAGGATGATTTGGCTCAAATTTTAGCTTTGGCTGCGAATCATCACGAGAAATTTTATCGACTAATACACTCATTATAGCAGGATTTACTTTTTTGCCAAAAGTCCCTTCACTCAGTGGATCTTCATACTGCGCACTCTCAGTGGTCTCTCCAAGCGCTTTATTATAGACCTCATTGAAGTCAACAGCTTTGAAAACTACTGATTGACGTCTATATGGTCCACCCTCTTCAGTGCGGGTTGTTTGTGCATTTGCGATGTTACTTGAAATCGTGTTGACACGTACTCTCTGAGCCGAGAGACCATATCCGCTAATATCAAAACTGCTCATAAAATTACTCATTTTCTATCCTTAACTTACTTTACTTGATGCGTCGATAACGCTTTTGAAGATGTTGCTATCTTTTTTATTTGCTTGAATAAGCGCGTTGAACATGACTGAGTTTTTACTCATCTCTGTTGTCTCAACATCGAGATCCACGCTGTTGCCATCATTTCTAGCCATATGACCATCTCTGTAGAAGAGTTTTGCGCTCTGGCTACTTGTCTCACTTTGAAGTGGGATATGCTTTGCATCAGTCTGTGCAAGTTCTAAGTGAGGAGATTTTTCATTGAGCAGCTCTGCGCGTTTTGCACGAAGAGCACCTTCAAACTCGATATCTCTTGGTTTATAAAAAGGAGTATCTGCGTTTGCGATATTAGACGCAATCATATCTTGACGAGCAGCTCTAAAGTCCAGTGCATCGCTAATAAGGCTATGTGTACGTGATATCTCAATGCTCACAAAAAACTCCTTCTTTAATATTATAATTTATATCAAGCAATTACTATACCATTTCTTTTATTTTACAAAGAGTTGCACTAATAATACATATTAAGCTCTTTTTTATTATAAATGGTTGATAATGTTTCTTAAGGTTACTAGTGTAATCCAAATTTTTTATTTACAAGGAGTTCTTTATGAAAAGAGCTGGTTTTACAATGATCGAATTGATCTTCGTTATCGTTATTTTAGGTATTTTAGCAGCTGTTGCTATTCCAAAGCTTGCTGCGACAAGAAATGATGCTACTGCTGCAACAATGGCTACATCGGCTGCAACTTGTGTGAATGACGAGGGTGGAAAATATATGATGGACGGAAACTTTACTAGTGGTACATTTAATACTAGTAATACTAATCTTTCTCCAGCATGTCTTGATGCGATTACTTGTTATACAATAGCGCCAAATGATGCTAATGGTAGTCTTACTATTACTGGAAGTGTTGCAGGTACTGCAGATGTAACTATTTGTGATAAAGCAATCAAACTAACAAATAAAAATAAATTAACTAATGGAACAACAGCTGTTGTACATAATTTTTAATTTTTTTTCAATTTCCAAGCTCCTGCTTGGAAATACATTTTAAAATCTCAACATTTTACAAATCACAAACTTTCAAACTTAAATAACCTAAATTCTGCTACTATAAACCTTATTTTTTAAAAGGAAATTTCTATGAAAAAATTTAAATATGCTTTTACAATGATTGAGCTTGTATTTGTTATCGTAGTTCTTGGTATATTGGCAGCTGTGGCTATTCCTAAATTAGCAGTAACAAGAAATGATGCTACTTTGGCAAAAGGTAAAGCTGATATTGCTACTATCCGCTCAGCAATAGTAACTGAGAGACAGAGTCAGCTGATAAAAGGTGTCAATACGTGGATACCAAAACTTAGTAATGGGACAGGTGCTCTTTTTACAGGAAGTGATGCTAATAGAACACTTTTGATGTATGGAATAGCTGCGGGTGAATGGGCTAAGACTAACGATACTACATATACTTTTACAACGGGTGGCGTTACTACTACTTTCACATATTCAAATGCGACAGGAACTTTCACTTGTACAGCAGGTTCGTATGATTGTGACAAACTAACAAAATAAATTATTCACTATAAAGAGGTCTCTTTGCATTATTACGAAGTAGCACTTCTCTCTTCACCTCTCGCTCCTCTTACTTATAGCTATCTTGCAGAGTTGCAAATAGCTCAGATAGTTCATGTCCCTTTGCGGGGGAAAACGCAGCGAGCGGTTATCCTCTCTTGCGTTTTGAAACCGGAGTTTGCCACGCAGGAAATCGTAGAAGTAAGTGATTTTTACTATTCAGCCAAACAGATGCAACTCGCACAGTTTATCTCGAGTTACTATTTTTCTTCTTTAGGTGAAGCGCTTGGGATTATGACTGCGTTTACCAGAGACACACTCCATCAAACGCAGTGTGAGAAGCAAAATTCTTCTTATGAACTTGCGTTAAAATCTCAACTCAAACTCTCACAAAAACAAGAAGAAGCCCTTGCGTTTTTACAAGAACACAAAACTTCTCTGCTCTTTGGAGACACGGGAAGTGGCAAGACCGAGATCTATATGAAGTATTTTGAGCAGATGATAGCACAAGGTAAACGCAGCCTTTTTTTGATGCCTGAGATATCTCTCACACCACAAATGAGTAAACGTCTTGAGGAACATTTTGCAGAGTCTGTCGTGATGTGGCACTCAAAACTCACCCCTTTGCAAAAGAAAAAAGCGATGGCAAAGATACACAGCGGTGAAGCAAAAATCATTGCTGGTCCACGTTCTGCACTCTTTTTGCCGATAGAAAATCTTGGTCTGATAGTAGTCGACGAAGAGCATGATGACAGCTACAAATCCTCCTCCCGTCCACGTTACAACGCCCGAGATATCGCCATCTATATGGGAAAAATATATGATGTTCCTGTGGTACTTGGAAGTGCTACGCCTTCGCTGAGCTCTTATGTAAAGTTTCCACATGTCAGGCTCAAAGGCGGACACTACTTCTCTAAAAAAGAGTTTATATATGAAAAAAGTGCAGAGACGCTTTCTCCTTTGATACTCCAAAATCTCAAATTTACGCTTGAAAAAAAAGAGCAAAGTATCGTCTTTTTACCGACACGGGCAAACTTCAAATATCTGATTTGTGGAGATTGTGGGCATACTTATGAGTGTGTTTTTTGTAGTATCGGTATGAGCATTCATCAAAAATCACATGCGCTTAAATGCCACTACTGTAACTACACGCAGGCAATACCTCAAAAATGTAGTGAATGTGGCAGCACACATCTCACTAGCTCGCGTTTGGGCACAGCAGAAGCGGTCAAAAATATCGCTGAGGAGCTCTCAAACGCAAGAGTAGAGCAGTTTGACAGAGATGTTATCACGACTTCGGCCAAGCTCAAAAAAGCACTTACAAGGTTTAATGAAAACGAGACAGATATTCTTGTCGGAACGCAGATGCTCAGCAAAGGACATGACTATCATGGTGTGACTTTAGCGGTTGTGCTTGGGATGGACAATGTGCTGGGTATGAGTGATTATCGCGCACGTGAAAAAGCTCTATCGGCACTCATCCAAGTTGCTGGAAGAAGTGGGCGAGCAAAAGATGCAAAAGTTATCATTCAAAGTTTTAATGAAGATTTTTTCTCACGTTATATTGAAAATTATGAGGGTTTTTTGGAAGAGGAAAAGAGGTTTCGTGAAGCTTTGTATCCGCCCTATAAGAAACTCTGTCGCGTTTTATTTTCCCATAAAAACGGGATAAAAGCACAAGAACAGATGTTCATTATGCAAGAAAAGCTCTCGCATTTTAGCACTATAGAAGTAGTCGGCTATGGAAAATGTGCAATAGAGCGAGTTGCGGATAAATACCGATTTGAGATACTGCTGCGTTCGGATAAAAGCACGGATATTATTAAAGCGATACAAAGTTGTAGAGTGGATTTGGCAGAGATCGATATGGATCCGATAGAGTTCGGTTAAAAAAGAAAAATATTCACATACTAGATTATGCTTCCTCATTTGCGCCTAGAATCTATGCAAATCTTTTTCTTTTTTCAAATTTTTAAAGAGTGTGTTGATTATCAAAAAACCAATAAAACGCCATCATCATCCCAGGAGTTTTATGGCGACTCTCATCAAACATAAAAGTTTTTGCTTCATGAAGTGGAATATAGACAACTTCTATATCTTCATCGTGGATACCGCCGCCTTGGCTTACTTGCATAGAACTATCACATTGTGCAAAGTAGAGTGTTTGACGTGCACCTGAGATGCCCACGCTTGTATAAAATGAAGTGATTTTTGTGATTGATTCAAGTGGTATGTCATAGCCACACTCTTCGAGGATCTCTTCTTTGGCGATTTGAACTTTTGAAGCGTCTTTATCAACTATGCCAGCGCAAAGTTCGTAGGTATAACCGTCTATTTTATGCGTATTGAGAACCGTTACTCGGAGCTGTTTGACGGTTATAAACGCCTCTTTTTCGCTGTGCCACAAAAGTATGGCGACACTATCATGAGAGATGACAGCTTCCCATGTCTTTTGCACCTCTTTTTGGGTGTAGTGAATCTTTACAGGTTTGATATAGTTGGGGTCTGAAAGATTTGTAACGAGATCTATTTTAGCCATTATGAATTTTCAGCTTCCTCTTCTTCTGGAGGAGGCGTTTCATTGTAAAAATAACATTTTGCACGTGTTTTTCTAGGTTTTTGGTACTCAGGTTTATTATTAAGATGGGATTCGATTTTCTCATTGTAATTTTTTGCCAAACGATCAAACGCAGCCTTTTGTTTGCCTTGAAGATTGACTGTAGCCACTTGGACAACATTGAGTGGATTGATAGCAACCCCTTTTTTTCTTAGCTCAAAGTGTAGGTGTGGTCCAGTAGAGCGACCCGTTGTCCCGACATAAGCGATCACTTCACCTTTTTTTACATTTTTCCCTTTACGTACACCATTTTTAAACGATTTGAGGTGTGCGTAACGCGTTTCAAAGCCATCTGTATGAGATATTCTGATAAGGTTTCCATAAGAGCCTGCGTTTGCTGCATAGTTGATAAAACCATCACCTGCAGCAAAAACTGGTGTTCCTGGACGAGCACCATAGTCGATTCCAAGGTGTGCTTTCCATTTTTTGAGAACTGGGTGAAAACGTTTTTTTGTAAAAGGAGAAGTCATTCTAGCACCTGCAATAGGACGACCGAGCAAGAACTCTTCTGCTTGTGAACCTTTTTCATCATAATATTTTTCATCATCGTTGAGATAGATGAAGTTTTTTTTACCACTGACTTCAACCATAGCTGCTTTGAGTGATGGTATTGAAAAAGGCTTGCCAAGGCGATATTTCTGTTCATATATCATCACAAGAGTATCACCTGGTTTGATACCTGTTTTGAAGTTAAGGGAGTTTTTAAAACTCGTTGCAAAGATTTGTGCAAGCTTCTTAGAACCAGTTTCTCTGACTATATCGCCAATAGGTGATTGCTGCATAATGACAGAAAAAGTCTCTGTTTCCGTCGTTGCGATGATAGGTATAGCTTCAAATTTATATTTATCTTCTTCTTTATAAATATGGATTTGAAGTTCATCATTGAGTGGGAGAAGGATCTGTTCAATCTCCCCTTTGGCACTTTTTGCGACTTGATAATTAATGCCCGTGAGAAGCTCTTCGGTAAGTCTTTGGTCTTCAGTGTCGAGGTTGTAATAAAGTTCTTTAGTAGGAAGGTTATTTTTTTCTAAAAATACGAGGTAAGTTTCACCGTTTATCCAGCGATATCGTTCAACTTCAGCGCCAAAAAGTGAAGCGCATAATAAAAAAAGTATAAAGAAACGTAGCATAAAGATAATCCTGAAATAAATTATTTGCAAACTCTATCAAAACTTGGCTTAGTCTGAGGTTTGTTTGATATAATCGCAGAATATTAAATTAAAGTAGAGCTATGAAAAAAATATTTTTGATGTTTATCGTCGCACTTCAAGTAAGTGCAGGGATCATTACCTTACCCATTAAGGCTATTGATAAAGATGAATCAACTGTTACGATTGAAGTTGATAAAATAGATGTTGGGATGAGTGGATTTATCATCCATCAAATAGCGCCAAACCATAACAGTATTCTCAAGAATATTGTGGTGACTGCTTACGATCCCGTGAGTAAAAAAGCTACACTTTTTATGAGTGATTATGATGCATTGCAAAACAATGCACTTCCAAAAGGAGAGTGGGAAGTGAAGGTCGGAGATAGTGCGATTCTTGCGTTTGGATACGATAGAGCGCTCTTGATCGCTCCAAGTGAAGAGATCTTTTATAGACTTACAAAAAGCGTAAAAATACAGTGGATTCATCCCGATATTTTCGCAACCATTCTCTCTTTTCGAGGACATCCAACGCCGCAAAAAGAGGACTTTGATGTTTTTACAACGGCCGCTTCTGTAGGTTTGATATTTTTATATCTTGATAATAAGGTCTATACGCTCGATGCAAAAAGTTTTATGATACTCAATATCGCTGAGGCTCCTCTTGTACAGGATAATGAGGTATATCCTTTTTATACAAGAGTAGAAAAAATCGATCAAGCTTGGTGGGGATGGTTTGGCGGAGCTAGTTCTGTAATGAGTGACTATGCACCACACTACTATGAACTTTTAGTAGAACACAACGCTAAAAATAAAGCACTTTATTCGATTGTGAAACAACAGGGTGAAAAACTTCATCACCTATTAAATGATTTTGATTTTGAGGAGTAAAAAGTGATAGAAAGTAAACATATAGAGCATTTTGCCTCTATCGTTGGTAAAGAAAATATTTTCAGTGACAAGGCGCATCTTATTGCCTATTCGTATGATGCAACGCGTGAGCATTTTGAGCCTGATGCAGTTATCTTTCCAAGAGATGAAGAGGATATCAGTAAGGTTCTGAAATATTGTAACGAGCATCGCATCGTTATCGTCCCTCGAGGGGCTGGAAGTGGTTTTACAGGTGGCGCACTTCCGAGTTCGGGCGGGATAGTTCTTGCTATGGAAAAACATATGAACAAGATCCTTGAGATCGATATGAAAAACATGGTAGCTGTTGTACAGCCTGGTGTTATCAATATGGATTTGCAACGCACAGTCGAAGAGCTTGGACTTTTTTATCCGCCAGATCCTGCAAGCCAAGAGTACTCAACTATCGGTGGCAATGTAAGTGAAAACGCAGGTGGAATGCGCGCGGCAAAATATGGTATCACAAAAGACTATGTTATGGCGACACGCGCAGTACTCCCAAACGGTGATATTATCAAAGCTGGAAAACGTACTATTAAAGATGTTGCTGGTTATAACATCAGCGGTATTTTGATAGCTTCAGAAGGGACTTTGGCTGTTCTCTCAGAGATAACGCTCAAACTCATTCCAAAGCCAAAGATGACAAAGACTGCTATGGGGATTTTCCCTACGGTGAGCGTGGCGATGGAAGCGGTTTATAAGACAATGGCAAGCGGTATTACGCCTGTTGCTATGGAGTTTTTGGACAATCTCACGATTCGTGCAGTGGAAGAGACTTTTCATAAAGGTCTTCCTGTTGATGCGGGTGCTTTATTGGTTACAGATGTGGATGGAAATCTTGAAGAGGATCTTAACTTCCAGCTTGCACAGATTGAGAAAGTATTTCGTGAGAATGGATGCAGTGAGTTCAAAATTGCAAAAGATGATAAAGAGGCAAAAGATATCTGGTTTGCCCGTCGTAATGCTTCTCCATCACTCAGCGTCTATGGAAGTAAAAAGCTCAATGAAGATGTAACTGTGCCTCGTTCAGCGCTTCCTGAACTGCTTGAGAGATTTTATGCTATCGCGGATAAATACAATATCAAGATTCCTTGTTTTGGGCATACAGGTGATGGAAATGTACATACAAACGTCATGGTTGATGGCAAAGATCCAGAACAGGTAAAAATCGCTTATCAGGCTATAGAAGAGGTCTTTCAGGCAACGATTGATCTCGGTGGTACACTCTCGGGTGAACACGGTATCGGCCTTGCAAAAGCTCCTTATATGCACATGGCGTTTAGTGATGAAGAGATGGCTCTTTTCAAAGCAATCAAACTTGCGTTTGATCCAAATAATATCCTTAACCCTGCTAAAATGGGATTGAATTAACATTTTAAATAAAGGCTTGCAAATGAGCGAAAATGCACTAAAGATAAAAAAACTTTATGGGCATCTCAAGCTCTTTGTGGGCTCATTTATCGATAAAGATTTGACCTTTTATGCGGCAAGTCTGAGTTTTTATACCCTCTTTACTATCATCCCGCTTCTGCTTATCGTTTTGACACTTTTTACCTCTTTACCTGCGTTTGCAGACTATTATGAAAAAATCCAGCTCTTTATTTTTTCAAATCTTATGCCTGGAAATTCTGATGTGATCATGGAGCATATCAACGGGTTCTTACAAAACTCTGTAGAGATGGGAACGGTCAGTTTTGCGATGATTATTGTCTCTTCGCTTTTGTTTTTTCAAAACTTTGAGTACATTGCCAACAAAATATTTCATGCACCTGCAAGAGGTCTTTGGCAATCGATCACTACTTTTTGGACACTGCTTACACTCACACCTCTAGGGCTTGGAGTATCGTTTTATATCACGGGTTATGTTGCAAATCTGATGTCGAGCAACGAATACACCTCAGGTATTAATATCCTTCCCTATATTCCTTATCTCATCATCTGGGCACTTTTCTTTTTAATATTTCAAATAAGTGCAAACACTAAAATATACGCAAGAGCTTCTCTGCTAAGTTCTTTTATCGCTTCTTTGGCATTTTCTTTTGCGAAAAATGCGTTTATCTATTATGTTTTTTATAACAAATCGTATGCGACGATGTATGGCTCTTTTTCTATCGTCATCTTTTTGATATTGTGGATCTATGTCTCGTGGATAGTTTTCATCTACGGACTCAAACTATGCTATATGATAAACCGCGTATATGAACAAAAACGCAGCGCAGAAGAGAGTGAAAAACATGACACTTCTTTTGAAGATAGCGACAAGAGAGAGTAGAATAAACGCAGCTAAGATGAGCGGTGATACTACAATATGAGCTGCGTTTTGTCCAAACGCAATGAAAGCTTCCAATACTCCATCCAATAAATTTCCAAAACCAATCAAATGTAAAAAGATACTCAAGGGATAAAAAAGTGTAAAAAGAGATGTCCAAAGAATTGAGAGCGGATGCCAAAAACTGAAGTTGCCAAAAATTGCCAAAGAGTAGGGTAGCATCATCAGATAAACCCAAAACGGTAAAAGAAGAAACTGCCATAGTTTAGACTTCTCTTTGAAATAGATCAAGAATAAAAATATATAAAAGACTCCAGCCACAGAGAGCCAAAATCCTAGAGCAAAAAAGAGTTTTGGGAAAAACGCAATCAGCAGTAAAACACTCAGCAGAAGCGTCTGCATCGAGATAATTTTCAGACCTCTATCATAGAGAAAAAATCCCACAAGTAGCATCACAAACGCCCGCATAACAGAAGGCGGCGCACCTAGAAAAAGAAGATAAAGATAGAGTAAAAACGCAACTATGAGAAACAAGTCCCGATTTTTATGGCGATAGGGAAAATATCGCTCATGAAAAAATTTATAAGGATAGCGCAGCAAAAAATAGAGCAGGGCGCTGAGAATACCAAGATGAAAACCGCTAATAGCTAAAAGATGCGAGACGCCGAGGTTTGCAAACGCAAGCTGTAGATTTTTCTCCAGAGCAGTCGCACTAAAAAGCGCTTGATAGATATTCGAGATATCTTTATTTTCATGTACATCTTCTAAATAGGCGTTGAGTTCTTCTTTGTAAGTCACTGCGTTTTGTGTGGAGAGAATATAGCTATGTGCGTAAAAACTTGAGAGATAGGTATAAAAGTTAAGTTCTTTTGGAAATAAAACAATACGCACTTTTTTGCCCAAAGATGGAGCAAAAGTGAGTTTTGTTGTTGTATAAAAAGTGTAGCCGTCTTCGCTTTGGAGCTTGAGGATATGATACGTTCTTGTTTTATTGTTTGTTGTTACTTTAGTTTTTTTATACTGTTTTAGAATGGTTGCGTTTGTGAGAGCTGAGTCGAAACGTGCGAGGTTTTTATAGTTTTGAAACTCCATAAGGAGTGTATAACTGAGGATAAAAAGAAAAACCCCAAGAGCAATAAAGAGTTCCCTTTTTGTCGAAAAAAGAGAGACTCTCTCAAGCATTTTTTACAGAATCGACATGGATATGGAAGATTCTCCCATATCAATACTTGCAGAACGCGTATCCACATTCTCAAAAACTGTCTCAAACGCAGGTGCATGTTTTGGAGCATCCACAAAGCGGGTAAGTTTTTTCTGGAAGATAAGTTTGACGTGCCCTGTCGGACCATTTCTCTGCTTACCGATAATGATCTCAGCCTCTTCTTCTTCGCGTTCGACATAAGTCGGGATAAACTCTTTTCCATCTGCTTTGGCAGCTTTCTCACGCTCTTTTTCTTCTTTGTAAAGATAGACATCATCACGGTAGACAAAGAGGATGATATCGGCATCTTGTTCGATAGAACCTGACTCACGAATATCGCTGAGCATTGGACGTTTATCGTTACGAGATTCAAGCCCACGGTTGAGCTGAGAGAGCGCTACGATAGGCATACTAAGCTCACGAGCGAGCATTTTCAGTCCACGAGAGATCTCGGAGACCTGAAGGTGACGGTCTTGTGTTCCAACACCCATCATAATCTGGAGGTAATCGATCACAGCTATCTCTATCTCTGGATGTTGATTTTTGAGTTTGCGGAGTTTTGAGCGGAGCTGATTGATATTGATACTTCCCTGATCGTCCACAAAAAGTTTTGCAGAGTTCATTTTATCAATTGAGCCGTTGAGTGAACTCCATTGATCGTTATCCATGTCACCTACGCGGAGTTTTTGTAGGGGGATAGAGGTTTGAATAGAGAGCAATCTGAGCATAAGTTGCTCCGCTGGCATCTCTAGTGAGAAAAACGCAACCCCTTTTCCTTGTGTGATAAGAGAGTTTACAGTGTTGAGCACGAAAGATGTTTTCCCCATCGCTGGCCTTGCTGCAATGATAACGAGGTCACCTTTACCAAAACCTGTGGTCATCTTATTGAGCTCATGGAAACCTGTATCGACACCTACGAGGACGTTGTTGCCTCTGGCTTTCATCTCTTTGATGTATTCCATCGTGTCGTAGGTCATCTTTGGAGAATCTTTGAAGTCGCTTGTCTGGTTATCTTGTGTGATCTCATAGAGTTTTTTTTCTACGATGTCTATGACCTCCGCACTTGGGAGTTCTTCTTCGACTGTGACTCTTTTTATCTCAGTTGTGAGTGTGAGAAGATGGCGTTTGAGTGACTTGTCTTTTATCTCATTTACATAGGCTTTTGTGTTGGAGATAGGATTTGCAGAGAGGATCTCAAGCATAATCTGCTCATCAAATTTTTTGATACGCTGGAGCTCTTTTTTGATAAACTCTTCATCAATTGGCTGATCTTTTTGCAAAAGTGCGAGCATACAGCCAAAAATATCCTGATGCGCAGGCAGATAAAAGTCATCTTTTTTCAGCGCTGAACTGAGCTCATCAAACTGTTGAGGTTCAAAAACGATGGAGCTGAGTATGCTGCGTTCAAAAGCTAGGTTGTATAAATTATCTTGCAAAAAAATCCCTTGTTTATTAGTAAAGTGATTTTATCATAATAGCTTTTAAACAAAGTAAAAACACAATAGACTTCTTGCATAGCCCATAACCTAGATTCCAAATCAAGTTTGGAATGACGGACTATTCAAGTTTTGTCATCCTAAACTATCCAATTTTTTGTCATCCTGAACTTGATTCAGGATCTCTGTTATGTAAGAAGTCTAATGGGTCAATCACTTCTTCCCTCGTCCCCAGCCCCCAGATTGGTGACGTATATCGAAACTTGTGCGCTTGATGTATGCATTACAAAGCTGGATCTTTGTAACGAGTTACAGTCTCAGAGTATGGAAACGAGAAAAATAGCTTACTTTTGAAATTTTTTAAAGATTATTATTGAGACTGGAAATTGAGTTATTTCACAGTCTCTGGAGCTTGGAAGAGAGGAATTTAGCTGCTAAATCTTAGGAATAATGTTGCTTAGTGTCAATGCTACACCGTGGAAGCATTCCCATCGGGGACGATGGAAATGAGGAGAAAATTAAGCTATTTACAAGCCCAAGGTTTTGTACTACAAATTATATTCAAATTCTCTTGAACTTGCACATTACCTAAAGCAGCAGATTTATGAAGATATTGATAAGCTTTTATCGGATTTTCAACTACACCCGAACCATCATAATATGCATAACCCAAATTGCCTAGTGCTAAATCATTATTTTCATCAAATTGTAAAGATTTTTCAAACATTTTTACTTCATTCTTATGATCACCAATATAACCATAAATAACACCTGCACTATTAAATAAACTCGCCGCTTTTTTTTCTAAAACTATTTTTATTATTTCCTCTGTGCTTATCTTCTTTTGTTCATTTACTGTGCGTTGATATGATTCTTTATACACGCCATTTATTAGAAACGCACCTTGTTGGCGTTCAGTCGTTTTTTTACCTACTAAACTCAAAATCATTTCTGCAGCTTTAATACACTCTTGCGGATTTTTTTTAATGTACAGATATTCTCTGTCACATAGTATCCATTGCATCAGAACTGGGTCCGTTTCTATTTTTATATGTTCATTATGCTCTTCAAGTGATCCAGGTGATTCTCCAAACAAACTAATGAAAAGAAATAACATTAAGGTAAATATCTTAATCATTTTTCAAACCTTTCTCTTCTCTATACGCTAAATAAAATAGAGCAATTGAAAAAAACAGGAAAACCAATCCTATGATGATATCTCCCTCCCCCTCCAACTTTGGTTTAGAAAAAAAGTAAACCACTAAACCACCTATTACCCCAGTTCCAACACTAGTGAACATATGTAAAAAATTTAATTTCACAAATTCTCCTTTAAAATTAGTAGTTGGATTATATATATATATATATATATATATCTTTCCTTAAACTTAAAAAAATTGAATTTTCCTCGCTTGCATGTTCCAGCTTTGCTCGTTCCAAAGTTCCCGAGACTGTGAAATAACTCAATTTCCAGTCTCAAATAATAATCTTTCACTCGTTCCCCAATGTCCTCGATGGGAATGCATATAGCAATGAGAACTGCTAAAAGATCATAAATATATGCACACACTTCCAAGCTGGAGCGTGGTAGCGAGGAAGATCCTGAATCAAGTTCAGGATGACAAAAATTGGATAGGATGACAAAAATTGGATAGGATGACAAAAATTGGGTAGTTCGTCATTCCAAACTTGATTTGGAATCTCTCTGTGGTTTTTCACTCGTTCCATCCTCTCCCGAGGTGGAACATATCAAGAGTGAGTTATATTTATATGCAGCACACCTCAGGAGAAGTGTGACGAGATAAAGAAGAATATCACTGCGTTTGCTTATCCCACTTGGAGTTTAAGACTCTGAAGCCATTTTTTCGACTTCATAGACAAACCTATCTACAAGTTCCGCTTCATCGAGGTTGGCTACGACTTGACCTTTGACCATGACGAGGCCTTTTCCTTTGCCATACGCGATAGCGACATCTGCATGAGCGGCTTCACCTATTGCGTTTACGACACAGCCCATGACTGAGACATTGAGTGGCGTTTTGATGTGGGCGGTGCGTTTTTCTATCTCTGCTACGGCTGTGACTAAGTCTGCTTCTATGCGTCCGCAGGTAGGACATGAGATGATGTTGAGTCCATCAGGCATCGCGCCGCTGTCTTTGAGGATAGCGCGACCGACGTTTATCTCTTCTTCGAGTTCGCCTGTGATAGAGACACGCATTGTGTCGCCGATACCATCAAGTAAAAGTGCGCCAAGACCGATAGAGCTTTTGACTGTTGCATGGAAAAGTGTTCCAGCTTCGGTTACGCCAAGGTGAAAAGGATAGCTATTTTTTGGACGCAACATTCTATAGGCTTCGACGGTTCTTTGCACATCACTTGCTTTGAGAGAGACTTTGATATCTGTAAAACCTAAGTCTTCAAGATATTTGATATTGTACTCAGCAGAAGCAACCATGCCCTCGGCTGTTTGTCCGTATTTGTTCTCAAACTCTTTTTCTAAGCTTCCTGCGTTTACACCGATACGCACGGGAATATTTCTCGCTTGACACGCTTTGACTATCTCATTTATACGAGATTTGTCCCCGATATTTCCAGGATTAAAGCGTATACAATCAACTACTTCAGCGGCGATGAGGGCGAGTTTATAATTGAAGTGGATATCAGCAATGAGTGGCAGAGAGATTTGCTCTTTTATGGCTTTGAGCGCTAGTGCATCTTCCATATCAGGCACAGCAACGCGGACGATATCACAGCCTGCAAAATGGAGGCGGTTGATCTGCGCTACAGTTTCGGCAACGTCTGCTGTTTGGGAGTAAGTCATTGACTGCACAGAGATAGGTGCATCACCACCCACAGCTACATTTCCGACATATATTTTTTTCGTTGGGATTCTTGTTATCATAAAAAAGATTTTATCTCTTTTGGGATAAAAGAGTGCTTTAGTAAATCCACATAGCAAATGTAGGTGGATTTACTTTGAAATCAAAATTAGTTTTTAGGGTATTCAGGATGGCAGAAGTCTGTTCCCAAAACGCAGCATCCGTTTGCTACACCTTTGCTTATAAGTCCTTGGTTAAAAGCCCAGTAGTGGTTATAGCTTCCATTACGTAAAAATGTAAATGTACTTTCGATATCTGTTGCGTTTGATGCATGTGCCAAAGCGATATCCTCGTCGAGATCATTGATGTCAGTAACTTCAACCATACATCCAACTTCAAGTGCATCTTGTGGAGACTGAAGACCTTTGGCAAGAAGAGCATCGTAGAGATTTTGGATAGCTTGAATATCATATACACCCATTTGCATATCATTTACGTCAGTATATTTATAGTTCAGTTCAGTCGCATCTATATTTGTAAACTCACTGATATCTACTATATATTTTTGGATCAAAAGCTGTACGGCTTTGATGTGTTGCGTTTCAGAGTTTGTGGCAATATTTTGAAGCTGATTGAGTGCATAGGTTTCATACAGTTTGAGATAAAGATCATGAGCTAGTCTCTCTTCGTTTCCCATATATGCAAGAGTGTTTTTGAGTTCTTGGCTTAGAATAGAGTTAGGTGCAAGTATCTCATCAACTATTTCTGCAGGAATATCTGCTGCATTCGCATCTTCAACAACTTGTGTCGTATTTGAAAGATGTTCGATAGCATCGGCTTCAGGAATTAAGGAGATATTTGCATCTGATGCATAAAGATTTAGATTGCTTGGATTGAAATTTTCCTCATTTATAAATGCATTTTTTACTGTTTGACGTATATTTAGACCATCCCCAGAGTTGTTATTCTCATCTGCTGATTGAAGTAGTCTTGCTAGTGCTACCACATTTGTGTTATTGACATCTGCTCTTGGTACGGAGAAAATATCTTGAGGAAAGACGCGTTTATCAGTTGGAAGTATACTGATTGAACCGAGTTTTAGCCCTCCAAGTTTAAATGATACTGGCATAGCCTTACATGTAAAGTTACCGCTCACACTTGTGATGCCACTTGAGCCATCAGCACATGAATAATCTACATTTTGAACATAACTGTCAATTAATTGTCCGCTTGTGGTTGAATACACAGAATCACTAGAGCTAGAGCCACCACTACATCCACTCACAAATAAAGTAACACACACAGATGAGACTGCAAATGTTTTGTATAATAATTTTGTCATAAAAATTCCTCTTATTTAGTGTTAGAGTATATGATGATTGTGTTAGTGAAGTGTTAGTTGGAAGATAACTATGCCAAGAAGGCATAGCTAATGAAGTGTTTTAGAATTTGAAATCGAGGTTTGTGTAGACGTAACGGCCTGGTTCATTGAGAAGCATTTTATCAGATCCCATAATACCGATGAGTGTCAAATCAGCATAAGTATTTGATTGCGCATACGTTGCATCAAGGATGTTGTTTACACCAAAAGTAAAGTCAAAGTTTTTGTTAAACGCATGTTTGATTTTTGCATTGAAAATACCCCAAGCTGCAAGTTCTTGCTCGCCGTTGTCTGCATCATAGTCGCTCCATTTTTCTGAGAGTTGCGTTTCGAGAGTCGCGACAGAGTTATTCATGTACTCATAGCTTACGCCGATATTAGCGCGAAGAGGAGCTATATCCGCAAGGTCTTTATCGCTTTGCCCTGTCAGCGCTTCATCTTTTTCACCGCGTTTATACGAAGCACCCATATCTACAGTGAGATCATCTGTTGCATAGATTGAAGCAGATATTTCTCCACCATATATTGTTGCATCTATATTAGTAAAGTTATTCGCAGGTAAGTTTTTATTGTAGTAGATATAATCACTAAGCTCTGAGTAAAAACCTTTAATTTTAAATTTCATAATATCGTTGTTGAGTTCATATCCAAGATCGATTTCACGGTTTCTTGTTTGATCTAAATCTGGCGTGCCTGCTACTCCTCCTGTACCTAGTATATAAAGTTCTCTCGCATCAGGAATACG
>JAQTZE010000017.1 GCA_028687935.1 Sulfurimonas sp. | reverse complement strand
AAAAATCCTACAAAAGCCCTTATATAAAGGTTTCTATCGCTTTATTACAAAGTATACATCATCAGTGATTTTAAGAATATTAATAAATTTTATAAAAATTGACTAATTTTTAGAGGTGCCCTTAAGATAAAAAAGTACAAAAATATAGCTGCTACTAAGAACAAGAACCATTACGAGCACGCCAAGAGAGAGTGCGCTGAGTATGCCGCCAAGAACTCTTGGAAGCAAAAAGATCATAAGTGTGTCAAGAGACATTTGTGTGCTTGGACTATCTTCACTTCTGCTTTGCAAAAGCCTTGCATTTATGATAGGACTCGAATGCAAAGCTATAAACAAAGCAGTGAAGAATGGAGCAAATTCATTGACAGAAAATTTGATACTCAGCAGGCCGATCTTATCTTGTAGATGAAATTCGACCGCAAGGGAGATGAGTGCACCAAGGAGAGAGACTCCAAACGCAAGCGCCAAAAACAAAAACAGAGTCAGTGGCTGGATTGATGTGTAATATATCTGTTTAGTCAGAGTTTTGCGCATTTGTGCTGTGTAGCTTGTCGGTAATAGCAGATAAAAAATCGAGATTAGCGTGAGCTTCACTCCCTCAAAGAGGGAGAGAAAAAACAAGATTGTCTTTCCTCCAAGATTTTCTATTACCTGCATAAAATTTTAAAACTTTGCGTTTGGAATAGGATAGTTTTCTATAACAAAATCGATATCTTTATCACCACGTCCACTAAGATTAACTAAGATTGTTTTATCTTTTGGCAGTGTTTTTGCGAGTTTCATGGCAAACGCAACTGCATGTGCAGATTCAAGTGCTGGAATGATTCCTTCGAGTTGCGAGAGCTTATAAAACGCATCAACCGCCTCTGTATCGTTACATAAACCAACTTTTGTTCTTCCCATATCTTTTAGAAAAGCATGTTCAGGACCTATGGAAGGATAATCTATCCCCGAACCGATAGAGTAAACTGGAGCAGGTTCGCCGTTGGCATCTTTGAGCATGATGGAGTTAAATCCATGCATCACACCTTCGCTTCCATACGTCAGCGTTGCGGCATGATCGCCAAGTTTTTCACCTCTTCCCATAGGCTCGACACCATAAAGATTGACCTCTGCATCATCGATAAACGCAGAGAAGATACCCATTGCGTTTGATCCGCCGCCGACACAAGCGATAATATTGTCAGGAAGATTTGCTTCATGTTCAAAAAACTGCTCTTTTGCTTCAATGCCTATAACAGATTGAAAATCTCGCACCATCATCGGGAAAGGATGGGGACCTACAACAGAACCGATACAATAGATGGCTTCATCAGCCTGAGGCACATAACTCTCAAACGCAGCGTCAACAGCCTCTTTGAGTGTTTTTAGACCATGTGTTGCTGGGATAACTTTAGCGCCTAAGATCTTCATACGAACAACATTCGGATGCTCTTTTGCGATATCGACTTCGCCCATATGTATCTCACACTCTAGACCAAAATATGCAGCCGCAGTTGCAAGGGCAACGCCGTGTTGTCCCGCACCCGTCTCAGCGATGACTTTTTTCTTGCCAAGATGTTTTGCAAGGATGACTTCTGCCATACAGTGATTGAGTTTGTGCGCACCCGTATGGTTGAGATCTTCGCGTTTGAGATAGATTTTTGCTCCACCACAGTGCTCTGTGAGATTTCTTGCATAGGAGATAGGAGTCGGACGTCCCTGATAATGTTTACGGACGTATTTGAGATCATTGATAAACTGGGGTGAATTTTTAAGTTCAAGATAGGCTTGTGTGATGTCGGCAAAAGGTTTTTCCAAAACAGGCGGTATAAAAGCACCTCCATATTTTCCAAAAAAACCTTGTGCATCCGGATGTGTTTCGAGATAAGATTTTGGCACTATAACTCCCTTTTTATTTGTTTGAAATATTATAGTTAATTTGGTTTTACAAGTTTCTTTATCTCTTTTGGAAGATGTGCAAAAGGGAGTTTTTGCATCCCTTTTTTCACTCCGTTTTCAAGTACATTGACATCGACCGTCATATACTCAGGATGTAAACGTAGGACCGTATAAACGCAGCTCTTTTCTTTGTAAGAGATATTTTGTTCTGTAAAATCTATGATAGGTTTTTTTACAGCCATGCTTAGTCTTTTAAGTAGATGCCACTATCTTTGACATCTATTTTGCCATCATCTACAAGCGTAGTAAGGGCACGTTTAAAATCTTTTTTACTCAGACCAAAGATATCTTTGATAAGCTCTGCATCACTTTTATAGTTGTAAGGCATGATGCCTTTGTTCTCTTGCAAAAGGTCAAAGACTTTCTCAGCTGAGCCGCCGCTTTTTTTACTTCCTGGTTTGCGAAGCACGAGGTCGATATTGCCGTCTTTACGTATAGTCTTGACATAGGCTGATTTTTCATCACAAAGATTTATACTCTCAAAGATTTCGCTATGGTAGATAAGCCCCTCATATTTTCCATTGACGATAGATTTAAATCCGAGTGGCGTTTCTGAGATGATCAGAATTTTCACTTCATCATTTATCTTCAAATCTCTCACGCGTCTCTGAAAAAACTCACCTAGTTTCTCTGTCCCGACAAGGCGGTGGGTACGATCATCGTAGATAACTTTGAGAAATCTTTTCTCTCCTACTTTAAAAGGTGTTTTTTGAAACATATTTGGCACAAATAGATCTTTCGCAAGTCCCCATTTCATAAACGCTCCAAACGCAGCGGTGTCTACTACTTCAAACACTGCATATTCATCAAGCATCGCCGTCGGTGTAAGTGTTGTGGCTATAAGTCTATCTTCTGAATCAGTATATAAAAAGACATCAACAAGAGAGTCTTCCACCATCGCATCTGTTACATACGATTGGGGTAAAAGGACATCTTTTCCATCGTAAGCCATAAGAAATACACCATGTGGCGTATGTCTATCAACCCTAAGTGTATTGATATATCCAAGCTCTAAATATTCACTTTGTTTCATTTTTTTGTTCCTTGGTAATTCCGTATTTTAGTTATCGTGCTTTGGTACACAATCTAAGTGTGACATTATAGCTGTTTATTTGTATTGAGCTTAAACTATTAATCAAGCATTGGCTCATTTAATCTTCGATTTTTTCATCTTATCTTAATAAAATCACGCTTGCATAAGTGCTAAGTATACAACAAGCGCAATCAGGTACTATTCGAAAAATACTAAAATACAAGGAAATAATATGTTTAAAATAGTAGTAGAAAAAGAGTGTGGTTGTTTCAAAAGAAGTGATCTTCAAAACAATATCGCAATGCCTTCAAAAGATGAAGCACTTACAAAAACGCTAGAGATGCGTGATCATATGAATGATGAGTTCTGTGGAAAACACCAATTTAAAGTACAAGAAGTAGGTGATACTTTTGTTATTGCAATGAGTGATTCTACAAGTAATGGCTGTTGTGGCGGAGGATGTGGTTCTCACTAACTACATCTAAACTTGACGAATTAATAAATAGTATGGTTTAATTAATTCGTCAGCTTGTATAATGTACACTTCTCAATCATATAATTTATAATGATTATATAAAAGTTTAGAGGAGATGCATTATGGAACTTCAATCAAGATCACTTGAACACTTTCCCATCCAACTTTTTGCCATTATCATGGGACTTTCAGGTCTTTCGATAGTTTTTGCAAAAGCCTACCACATACTCAATATGCCTTATGGAATATATCTAACACTCTTAGGTATTGATACTGTTTTGTTTTTAGGTATATTTATTACCTATATGATCAAATGGCTTTACTATCCAAACGCAGTGAAAAAAGAGTTTTCTCATCCTATAAAGAGCTCATTTATGGCCGCTATATCTATCAGTTTTTTATTAGTCTCTATCGCGTATTATGACTTCGCTCCAACAGTTTCGATACTTTTTTGGTATATCGGCGCACCTTTGCAACTTCTTATTACGCTCATAATTATGCGCTATTGGATACGTAACGAGCTGCAAGTCGTACATAGTAACCCTGCATGGTTTATCCCGATAGTGGGCAATGTACTTGTCCCAGTCATTGGTATTGAAGCGGCACCTATCTACGTCTCTATCTTCTTTTTTGCAATAGGGATGTTCTTTTGGATTGTTCTTTTTACAGTGATGCTTTATCGTATCATATTTCACCATCCATTGGCAAAAAAACTTGTACCTACATTTTTTATCTTTATAGCGCCTCCGGCAGTAGGCTTCATAAGCTACTTTCGTATCACAAACGGCAGTTTGGATATGTTTAGCCTTTCGCTTTACTTTATAGCGCTGTTCACACTTTTGCTTTTGCTTTTTATGATGAAAATGTATGATACAAAAGAGTTTTTCATCTCTTGGTGGGCGTATACTTTCCCACTTGCAGCAATAACAATTGCAACACTTTTTTTACATATGGTCTTAGATAATGCGCTGACGTATTTAGGTTCAATAGCGCTTATCGCCTTGACCTCAGTCGTCGTTGCGTTTGTAACGTATAAAACGCTCGAAGCGAGCAAAAACACAAAAATTTGTATATCAGAGGAGTAGAAGATGAGCAATAAAATTGGAATTTTCATTGGAATAATAGTTGGAATGGTGTTGAGTCTTTTTGTAACTGGCATTGCGTTTAAGGTCGCAGCTCCAAGTATGTTCTTTAAAGAAGTGACTTCTACATATGACTTTGATAAAACGGTGGAGCTTATTAGTGCACGTATCAATAAACAAGAGGGTTGGCATGTGACAGGCATCATAGATCAGCAACAAGAGATTCTTGAAAATGGCGGTGCAGATGTTGGAAAGCTAAAGATCATCAAGTTTTGTAATGCAAAATATTCTGCTGAGATGTTAGGTGAAGACAGTAGTAAATATATGTCTGTGAAGATGCCTTTGAGTATCTCTGTCTATGAAAAAGAAGATGGAAGAGTCTCTATAGGACTTGCAAACGGCTATCTTATGGCACGTATGTTCTCAGGTTCTCGTGAATCGCTTGTTATGGAAAAAGTTATAAGAGATATGGAAGATGTCATGAGCTTTTTACACTTTAGATTTAGTCTATTCTAAAAAAGAAGATTATGGAATATTTTTTGCTGTTTCCTTGCATCACATATGGGCGGGAAGAGCATGATACTTTTAAAAAATACAAAAGATAGAATCAACTACTACAGAATAGACATCTACCCGACGCTCTTTGGAGACTTTCTTATCCAAAGAGAGTATGGTGCCCTGCACCATAAAGCCCCGACAAATATTATCAAAGAGTACGCAGAGACACACAAAGGCGCACTCTTACATATCCTCAATCTCGCAGTGGATAAAAAAAATTTAGGTTACCTGCGAGTTAATAGACACGGCGTTTATTAAAAAACTTTCCACCTCTGATAGCCAAACGCAGAGCACAAGAGTGCTACTAGGCATCTAGTAATACATTCACTCTATCTCTGCCTGCTTCTTTTGCATTGTAAAGTGCCATATCAGCTCTGTCAAAAAGCTTGCTTCCAGTGTCATTTGTGCGAAGCTGAGCGATTCCAATACTAATAGTAAGTGCGCCAATTTTCTCAAAGTGACTTGCTTTGACCTCTTTACGCAGTCGCTCTGCAAACTCTATGGCATCTTCTACAGTACTTTGGAGGGATAAAATAGCAAATTCTTCTCCTCCAATTCTATAAAACCTATCATGCTCTCGTATGCTTTTAGAGATAATATCACTAAGCTCCATGAGGACTTTGTCCCCTGCTGAGTGACCATAAGTATCGTTTACGGTTTTAAAATGGTCTATATCAATCATTATGAGATACTGTCCAATACTCTTTCTCTGATTGTTCATATTTTCTATGTCCTCGTTAAAGACATGACGGTTATAAATCTTCGTCAGTGCATCTTTATTCGCCTGTTCAAAAAGTTTTGCATCTTTATTGTCAATCTGTCTGATAAAGTAAAAGATGACAGCAAATACGATGAGGAGCAATATAAGTACTATAGAGGCAAAGAGTGTGAACATCCTTTGCATTTTACGCAACTCGACTTCAAGAGGCATAGTCACAGAGACAAAGGCACGTATATCCCCAACTTTTTCATAAAAACCGGCTTTATCACCATAGTCTGTCACTAATGATTTGGGTGCCTTTTCTGGCTTACTGTGACATTGCATACAAGATTCTACGTTTGTCGCGACGGGCATAGCGTAAAAGATATATTCATTCGTATCGATAATCATATGCTCGTGATGTCTGTCTGTTTCTTTTGCATTGAACTCTTTTAAGATTTGCAGTTCATGCTCATTTGCCTGATTCAAAGGATTTCTAGGGTTGTTTGAGGCAAACTTATATCGTATCTCTTCTATCTTGTTGGCAGCTCTTTGTTTGTTATACTCTTGCATAATATTTCTTGACATATAGGTAAACGAGAGGAGCTTTGGATCAAAAAAATCTTTATCTATATTACCCGCATCTTTTAAAGCATATATTACAGGTTTCAGTTGCTCTTCTACATAAGTATGCAGAGCTTTATTATGCATGATGAGATCTTGCAACTTTGCCTCATTTTCTTCCAGAGCATAGCTCTTGAACATGGAATACGCACTCAAAAGCACAGCAATATAAACACCAACCATCAATACAAAAGTTTTGAGCAAAAGTTTTTTATTTTCAATTGTCATGATAAACCTCCATTTACGTAAAGTATAAATCTATATATATTAATAACGTATAAAATGTTAATAAAATTAGGTAGAAATATTAATATTTTTTTAAGTTAGTTTCTATTTATATTTCAATTTGCAATATAAATAAGCTTTATGAGTAAAAAAGTATATCTTTGCATATTAAAAGAAGGTGAGGCTGCAATGATTTTAGGAAAATGTCCTTATTGTGATGATGGAAACATCGAAGTCAAAGAAAAAGAAGTCCGTGGGAAAAAAGTCAAACTTTATGTCTGTACAAACGCAGAATGGGTAACAGAAGATGGGGAGATGTTTGAGCTCAGCCCCGATGCTACTTGTGACTTTAGAATCTGGCAAAACTCTTTGGCAAAATATGGAAAATGGCTCAGCTATAAAGAAGTGCGGACTTTGCTTGAAGAAGAAGTCCTTGCAGTGCAGCTTCTGAGTAAAAAATATGGTAAAAAAATCTACTACGAAAAGAATATAATACTGAGTCAAGAGTATGGAGTCAGTGTCCTTTGGGAGTAAGTATTTGTCTAGCGTCAGATACTTTTTGGATAGATTTCGATATATTAGTTGTCAAAAGAATTTATTGAGGTGAATCGTGCAAAATAATGAAAAAGAGAATCTAGAGATAACAAAGCAACTTGCAATGGAAGGCAAGAAAAATGGGGTAAAGAAGTGGATTATTGCTACCATTTTACTTTTTGGCATCATTGCTTTGGCTATCTATTTTATCACTGCAGCCAACAAAAATGAAAAAGTAAAATATCTCACAGCGGCAATAGAAAAAAAAGACCTGCTAGTCAAAGTCTCAGCAACAGGAAATATCGAACCTACAAACACAGTAGATGTGGGAATAGAAGTCTCAGGTACAATCATCGAAGTGGGTGCGGACTTTAATCAACGTGTCAAAAAGGGTGAGCTACTTGCTCGCCTTGATACAACAAAACTCGAATCTAAAGTACGAAATTCACAGGCAGCTCTTCTTGTCGCAAAAGCCAATCTTTTGGAGAAAAAAATATCACTTAATGATACGAAAAATGAGTATGAACGCGGTAAAAATACCTTAAAATCCACAAATGGGAAATATCCTTCTGATAAAGATATGGATGCTGTAAAAAATAATTATGAGAGAGCTCTTGCAAATTATGCTGCTTCAGAAGCAAGTGTGACACAGGTTTTAGCACAACTCAAATCCGATGAAGATGATTTGAAAAAAGCTGTTGTGAGATCGCCTATAAATGGAATAGTTCTCGATAAAAAGGTTGAAGTCGGGCAGAGTGTTGTTTCTATGATGCAAATACCAGTTTTGTTTACTTTAGCGGAAGATTTGAGCAAGATGGAAGTAGTCTTGAGTGTGGATGAAGCGGATATAGGAGAGGTTAAAGAAGGTCAAGATGTTGAGTTTTTAGTAGATGCATATCCAAACGAACAGTTCCATGGAAAGATAACGCAGGTAAGATTGAACTCACTTATTGTAAGTGGAGTTGTTACCTATGCGACCGTTGTTGCGGTGGATAATGAAAATTTACTCTTAAGACCTGGGATGACAGCGAGTGCAGATATTGTGACAGATATAGCAAAAAATGTGCTAAGTGTTCCTAATAGTGCGCTGCGTTTTGTACCAAAAGAAAAAAAGGATGAGAAACAGCAGGGTAAACAGGTGTGGGTTTTAGACAATGATATGCCTAAAAGTCTGAGTGTTCAAGCCGACAAAAGTGACGGTATCTTTACTGCTATATCAGGCGATGGTATTAAAGAAGGTATGCAAGTCATCATTAGTACGCAAAAAGAGAAATAAGATGGATGCAAAAGCTGCACTGATAGAGCTCAAAGAGGTCTCGAAAGCATATGGGCAAAAAAGTACTACGACGTATGCGCTTAAAAAAGTCAATCTAAAGATAGATCAAGGCGAGTTTATAGCTATCATGGGCCCAAGCGGATCAGGAAAATCAACCTGTATGAATATAATCGGCTGTTTAGACTCTCCAAGTGATGGCTCATTTTTGTTTGAAGGGCTCAATGTCACAGAACTCAACCGCAACCAAAGAGCAGTCTTGAGACGTAATTATCTTGGCTTCATCTTTCAGGGTTTTAATCTCTTAGGCAGAACATCAGCTCTTGAGAATGTCGAACTTCCGCTTGTGTACAAGGGGGTAAAAACGCTCCAAAGAAAAAAGATGGCGATGGAAGCACTCGAACTCGTAGGTCTTGCAGCGGTCAGTACTCATACTCCAGCAGAGCTCTCTGGAGGGCAACAACAAAGAGTGGCTATTGCAAGAGCGATAGTGACAGAGCCTTTGATTTTACTTGCAGATGAGCCGACGGGAAATCTTGATAGCAAACGCAGTATAGAGATAATGGAACTGCTTAAAAAATTTAATAAAGAAAAAAATATTACCATCATCATGGTTACACATGAAGAGGATATGGCGCTGTACGCTGATAGAATTATCCGTTTTAAAGATGGTGTAGTAGTAGGAGAGAACTGATGCTATGGAATGCGTTTATACTCGCACTGCGAGCGATCTTTCGCAATATGATGCGTTCAATTTTGACTGTTCTTGGTGTAGTTATAGGGGTAGCATCAGTGATTGCTATGGTCTTTTTAGGTGATGGGACAACGGCCTATGTCACACAAAATATCTCTAAACTTGGTAGTAATATGCTCATCATACTCCCAGGGCAAGACAGTCACGGACCAAAAACGCAGGATACATCCGTAAAGCTCTTTAAAACAGCAGATGTAGAAGCAATAAAACGCGAGATATATGGGATAAAGGCAGTAGCCCCGGCAACATCCAAGGGTCTAAACGCAGTCTATAGTAATAAAAATTACTCCACATCTGTAGAAGGAAGGGACAATGATTATTTTATTGTAAAAGATTGGGGGCTAGAAGAGGGAAGAATTTTTTTGCCAAACGAGCTTAAATCTGGTAAGGCTGTTTGTATTATAGGTCAGACTGTAAAAAAAGAGCTCTTTGGTGAGCTAAACGCAATGGGGGCAAATATCCGCCTTGAAAAATTCTCCTGTCAGATAGTTGGTGTGCTTCAGACAAAAGGCGCTTCGACTTTCGGTTCAGATCAAGATAACATTATTCTCGTACCTTTAAAAATGTTTCAAAGACGTCTCAGTGGAAATCTCGATATTCCGATGATACAAGTTTCTGCCAATGATAACGTCTCTACAGAAGAAGTAAAAAATAATCTGACTGAGCTTTTTCGTGAACGTCGCCATATCAGAGATGGACAAGAGGATGATTTTTATATACGAGATCTCAAAGACATTATTGAAACAGTCGGCTCTACGACAAAAATGCTCACACTTTTATTAGGTGCTGTTGCTGCGATAAGTCTTATAGTTGGTGGCATAGGTATTATGAATATTATGCTAGTCTCTGTAACAGAACGCACCAGAGAGATTGGTATCAGACTGGCAATCGGAGCATTTGAGAGAGAGGTATTACTGCAATTTTTGGTTGAAGCCATAGTGCTCTCATCTTTGGGCGGAATAATCGGAATATTTTTAGGCATCGCAATAGCTTATATCGCCGCGCTTTCATTTTCAATACCTTTTATATTTAATAGTGAAATTGTTTTCATTGCGTTTTTCTTTTCTACTGTAGTTGGAATTGTTTTTGGATACTTTCCAGCAAGAAAAGCCGCAAGATTAGACCCTATAGATGCACTACGACATGAATAATAACGCGCTCTGAGTACACAAAAGAGTTTTTTATATAGAAAAAATATTCTACTTAATAAATCTTTTACATTTATTTATGTATAATCCCAGTCCGCTTTGCTGTTTTAACAAAAAAGTACGAGTATTTCTATCTCTATATAGTATGTAAAGATAAAAGTATTGGCAAGCCGGCGAATGTGGCTGGCCTCAAAGCAGCAAAGTAAAAGAAAAATAGAAGGAACTTTCAATGAAAGTAAGAGCTTCAGTTAAGAAGATGTGTGATGACTGTAAAGTTATCAAAAGAAAAGGCATTGTTAGAGTAATCTGCAAAGTTAAAAAACATAAACAGAGACAAGGATAATCATGGCTCGTATATCTGGTGTCGATTTACCTAAAAAGAAAAGAATAGAGTACGGTCTAACGTACATCTATGGTATTGGTCTTCATGCTTCTCGTCTAATCCTAGACGCAACAGGCATTGACTATAACAAAAGAGTTTACGAACTCGATGAAGCTGATGTAGCTGCAATTACAAATGAAATCCGTGAAAACCATATGGTTGAGGGTGATTTACGTAAAAAAGTAGCTATGGATATTAAGGCACTTATGGATTTAGGTTCATATCGTGGTCTACGTCACCGTCGTGGTCTTCCATGCCGTGGTCAAAAAACTAAGACAAATGCGCGTACTCGTAAGGGTAAACGTAAAACTGTCGGCGCAGCGTAAGGAATAGCAGATGGCAAAAAGAAAAGCTGTTAGAAAAAAAGTAGTAAAGAAAAATATTGCACGTGGTATCGTTCATATCTCTGCGTCATTTAACAATACACTTGTAACAATTACAGATGAAATGGGCAACATGATTGCTTGGAGTTCTGCTGGAAGTTTAGGCTTCAAAGGTAGTAAAAAATCTACTCCATTCGCGGCACAAGCAGCGGTTGAAGATGCAGTAGCAAAAGCTCAAGTACATGGTATTAAAGAACTTGGTATTAAAGTTCAAGGTCCTGGTTCAGGTCGTGAAACAGCAACTAAAGCTGTAGGTGCTATCGAAGGTATCCGCGTTACGTTTATGAAAGACGTTACTGCATTACCACACAACGGTTGTCGCGCACCTAAGCGTCGTAGAGTTTAAGGAGATTACTGATGGCAAGATATAGAGGTCCAGTAGAAAAAATCGAAAGAAGATTTGGTGTTAGTCTTAACCTTAAAGGTGAGCGTCGTTTAGCAGGGAAATCTGCATTAGACAAACGTCCTTATGCTCCAGGTCAACACGGTCAACGTCGTAAAAAAGTATCTGAGTATGGTTTACAGTTAAATGAAAAGCAAAAAGCGAAATTCATGTATGGTGTTTCTGAGAAACAATTCCGTGCTATATTCGTTGAAGCTAAGCGTCGTGAAGGTAATACAGGTACAAACCTTGTAACACTTATCGAACAAAGATTAGACAATGTTGTTTACAGAATGGGATTTGCATCGACGCGTCGTTTTGCTCGCCAACTTGTAACTCATGGTCACATCTTAGTAGATGGTAAAAAATTGGATATTCCTTCTTACCGTGTACAACCTGGTCAAAAAGTTGAAGTTCGTGAATCAAGCAAGAAAAATGCTCAGATCACACGTGCTATTGAATTAACTAACCAAACAGGTATAGCTCCATGGGTTGATATCGATGCTGATAAAGTATTTGGTATCTTTACTCGTTTACCAGAGCGTGAAGAAGTTGTTATTCCAGTAGAAGAACGTTTAATCGTTGAGCTTTACTCGAAATAATAAATAATATAAAGGGCGTTAAAGAATGAAAAAAATTAAAACTACTCCACTTGCTCCTAAAGAATTTGAGGTAGAACAGATTAGTGAGAATGAAGCTAACATCATGGCATACCCTTTTGAAACTGGGTATGCTATATCGTTAGCACATCCACTTCGCCGTTTTCTATTAAGTAGCTCAGTTGGTTATGCACCAATTGCTATAAAAATCGAGGGTGCTAAGCATGAGTTTGACTCTGTTCGTGGTATGCTTGAAGATATTTCAGACTTTATCTTAAATCTTAAAGAGATTCGCTTTAAATTAAATGGTGATGTTACTGAAGCAGAGATAAACTACTCATTTGCAGGTCCATGCGTTATTAATGGTGCGGACTTGATCAGTGATGAAGTTGGTATCGTAACTCCTAATGCTCCACTTGCAACTTTGAATGAAGATGCAACACTAAACTTCACTATTAAAATCGCACAAGGTATAGGATATGTACCAAGTGAAGATACATATACTGAATTAGAAGATGGATATATAGCATTGGATGCATATTTTACTCCGGTTCGTAGTGCTACTTATAAAATTGAAAATGTACTAGTTGAAGATAATCCTAACTTTGAGAGAGTAATTATAAACATAAGAACTGATGGACAAATTTCACCAGTTGATGCGTTTAGAAACTCTTTAGAAGTTATGTATGCTCAATTAGCAGTATTTAATTCTGAAATCAGTATCAAGTCTCCTGCTACAATAGAGAGAGTTGAAGAAAATCCTGATGTGAAAAAATTATCTACAAACATTGATAGTTTAGGTTTAAGCGCGAGAAGTTTTAACTGTCTTGACCGCTCAAATATCAAACTTATAGGTGAAATAGCATTGATGAGTATTAATGACTTGAAAAATGTTAAAAACCTTGGCAAAAAATCATATGATGAGATCGTAGAAAAAGTGCAAGAGTATGGTTTTGCAGTTGGTGGCGATCTTGCAGATGATGTAGTTGCTGCATTAAAAAAGAAAATAGAAGCTTTATAAGCTCAATAGAGGAATAACAGATGAGACATCGTCATGGATACCGTAAACTAGGTCGTACAAGCTCACACCGTGCTGCTTTACTTAAGAACCTAAGTATTTCGTTAATTGAACATGGTAAAATTGAAACTACTGCAATGAAAGCTAAAGAACTTCGTTCTTATGTTGAAAAACTTATTACTATCGCTGGTAAAGGTGATTCAAACGCACACAAAGCAGTATTCGCGGCGCTTCAAAGTAAAGAAGCTACTAAGACTTTAGTAAATGAGATAGCTCCTAAGTATGTAGACCGTCCAGGTGGATATACTAGAATTATCAGAACTCGTATTCGTCGTGGTGATGCTACATCAATGGCGTTTGTTGAATTAGTATAATTTAACGCAATCCGAGTGTAAGCCTTTGGGCTTCACTCACTCTTTCCCCTTTCATTTCCCAATTCTAAAATACTTTAAAGAGAGAAAACAATGAGTAATTTCGCATTTGGAACTTATAGAATAAGTGACCATAACCCTCAACATATTCAAGCCCTCAAAGAAGCAATTGGTGCTGGTATCCGTATGATAGATACTTCTTCTAACTACATGGATGGCGGCGCTGAGCGTGCAATCGCACTTGCGTTTCAAGGCTTTGAGAAATATGAGATTGATGCCGTAGAGATCGTCAGTAAATTTGGTTATATCCAAAATACAAATATGCAACTACATAAAGAGAAAGCTTTTGATGATGTAGTTGAATTTGCTCCTAACTGTTTTCACTCTATTGCAAAATCATTTTTAAAACATCAGCTTGAACTTTCCCTTCAAAGACTTGAGAGAAGTTCTATAGATTGTTATCTGATTCATAATCCTGAATATTATATCTATGATGCAATAAGTAAAGGTATCGATAAAGATGAGATGCTTGATACGATGTATGAACGTATTTATGAAGCTTTTGTAGGGCTCGAAGAAGAGATCAAAAGCGGTAGAATTTTATCTTACGGAATAAGCTCGAATAGTTTTGCAAAAGCAAAAACAGAAGCTGATTTTCTTCCTTATGAAGATTTGATTACTCTTGCACAAAACGCAGCTGTATTTATTGGCAATACGCAACATAGCTTTACAACGATAGAACTTCCTATCAATATACTCGAACAAGAAGGCTTGAAGTGTGCTTCTTGGGCAAAGAAAAATGGCTTGAGGGTATTAGTAAATAGACCTATAAATGCACAATTTAATGGTAAGATGTACAGACTTGCAGAGTATGATGAGAGTTATAAATATTATAATTATCTCAATGAACTTCTTGAAGCATGCGACAATGATGCTCTACGAAGTATGTATAATATACTTGAAGAGCTAGATGTAAATAAGCATAAATTTGGTTGGGTTGGCGACTTTGACCAGTTCTTATATGCAGAGATACTCCCGCATATAAAAAACAATTTAGAACTCCTTGATGAAGAAAATCAAGAAGCAATGCTCAACTATATAGACCTCTTTTTTGTCGAATATAGAAAAATGGTAGCTTATGAGTGTTCGCTTAAAACGAAAAAAGAGTTGCAAGAAAATTTTGATGTGTGTGAAACAAGTTTACAAGAGTGTGCACTGCGTTTTTTACTTCAAAAAGAAAGTGTCGATTTTATCTTAGTTGGGATGCGTAAATCTTCATATGTCAATGAAGTATTATCCTATTTAGAATAAAAGAAGAAAGCTAATTATATATTTTATGGCTCGTTAAGCCATATTGTCATATTTTATGATAAATAAATTTTGAGGATATTTTATGATTCCATTTACAGACGAAGAGTTGATGCAACCGGTTGCAAACGTCATAGACAAAGTACGTCCTTCGTTAGCGTTGGATGGTGGAGATATAGCTTTTATAACCGTTAAAGGCGGCAACGTATATGTGCAGCTTAAAGGGGCATGTGTAGGATGTGGAAGCAGTGGAAACACACTTAAATATGGAGTTGAGAGACAACTAAGAATGGATATACATCCAGAGCTTTGTGTTGTCAATGTGCCTATTGGCATGGAAAATGATATAGATAAATTATAATTAGGCGAAGAAGATGAGTATTAGTAAGCATAAAACATTAACATTAGCAAAAGATAGCTTTACGAAAGCAGATTTTGAAAATGCATTAAAGCAGTTTGCTGTTGTACTTCAAGACTATCCTAATTCGAAAGAGGCCTATAACGGGGTTATACTCTCTGAAATGGCTATGAGCGGGGAAGGTGGCGCGGAAGCTCTTTTTGATTATTATGAAATATTAAAAGAACAAGATAAAGAAGAAGCAGACAGCATCATGAGTGAAATACTTAAAAGTATGGATGGTTCATTGGAAAAGCTTGGTGAAATATTTGCACAACCACTACGTGAGAGACTTGAATTTGAAGATGGTATTCTTTATGAAGACTTTAAAACGATTATAGACAGCGGTGAAGATTTTAGAGAGACCTTTGAGAATATTATGTTCTCTACAAAAGTTATTATTACGCAAAAAGAAGATTTTATACACTTTTTAGATAATCTGATCGATCATGGTTTTGCAGAGATGGCACTTACTTATTTAGAGAGTGCTTTAAGCGTTTATCCGGGTGATGATATACTCAGAAAACTCCTCAAAAAACTATCTAAAAAGGGCAAAATTAGTGAGAATTGAATTACCAAATCAAGATTTTAAGTATGTGAGTGAAAATTCTGCTGAGTGTGATAAAGAGACTGCATTTGTTCTCACAACACAAAATGAAAAATATCTTCAAAACGCAATAGAAAATAATGCACACTCTATCATCAAAATAACAGATATAGCGAAACTCTTTGGTATTGATAAGATAAAAATTATAGGTATCACAGGCACGAACGGGAAAACAACGACCGCCAGTGCCATTTACTCCTTTTTACTTGATTTAGGGTATAAAGCTGCCATGCAAGGGACGCGTGGATTTTTTATGAATGATCATGTGGCCGAGGGAAAGACACTCACGACTCCTTCAGTCTTAAACACATATAAACATATCTATCAGGCCGTGGAAGAGGGATGTCACTATTTCATCATGGAAGTAAGCTCCCATGCAATCGTACAAAAACGCATTGAAGGGCTCAACTTTGAACTCAAAATTCTTACAAATATCACACAAGATCATCTTGATTTTCACAAAACAATAGAAGAGTATACGGCTGTAAAAAACAGTTTTTTCCAAGATGAGGGCAAAAAACTTATTAATAAAGACGAGCCAAGGGCTGCGTTTACTATCAAAAATACTTTTACTTACGGCATAGAACACCCAGCAACATATAAGCTTATGGCCTATTCACTCAACGATGCTTCAAGCGGTATTATCCAGCATTTCAAAGATATCGTGCCATTTACTGCTTCCCTTCATGGTTTTTTCAATTTGTATAATCTCATGGCAGCAATTAGTGCTGTAGATATCGTAACAGATAAAACACTCGAGGAGATCTGTGAAGTAGTAGATAACTTCGCAGGTGTAAGTGGAAGAATGGAGCAAGTATGTGAAGCTCCAAATGTTATCGTAGATTTTGCGCATACGCCAGATGGTATGCAACAAGTACTCAATGCACTCAAAGAGAAAGAGCTACTGGTGGTCTTTGGGGCAGGCGGTGATCGAGATAGAACTAAACGTCCTTTGATGGGACGAGTCGCTTCAAGTCTTGCAAAAAAGATATATATCACAAGTGACAATCCCCGTCATGAAGATCCTGAACTGATTGTAGAAGATATCCTCGCAGGTATCGAGAACAAAAGCAATGTTACAATAGAACTCAATAGAAAAAAAGCAATCCAGATGGCGCTTGATGATCAAGAGGGTGACGAGGTTGTAGTCATTCTTGGGAAAGGGGATGAAGCGTATCAGATAATCTATGATGAAAAATTCCCCTTTGATGATAGGGAAATTGTGCGAGAGCTTTTAAATATTAAAGCCTAACGTTAGATTAAAATCTAACGTTAAAACCTGCATAGATGATGTTGACATCTGAGCGATCAGAGTTTCTATCATCTGATATCTTCTCATAAGAGATATATTTATACTCATATCCTAGTTCAAAATCAAAATGCTCATTGAGTGGTATTAAAGTTCCAGCTCCTACTTTAAAAGAGCCAAATGTAATTTTCCCATGATCTGAGCTATCAAGATACCCTGTACCAATACCCGCTTTAAAGAAAGGGATGATATAAATATCATAATCAAAACCTTTTACTAAATCAATACCCATCGCATATCTCTGCGCAACATTTGTTGAAAGATACTGGGAATCTGCTTCAGAGTAGTCAAGTGAAAACTCAGCAGCATAAGCTTCTCTCTCACCGTAACCGACTTTTATTTTGAGAACATCTACTTCATTTGCTTTGGCATTATCTTGCTCAAAATCTTCATTGAGGTATCCGTATGAAGCGCCTGTGTAGAACTTTGCTTCTGCATAAAGTGAACTAAGTAAGAGGAAAAATAGTGCTATTTTTTTCAATTATTGTCTCCTTGTATTTTTGAGCAATTATATCCAAAAAGATGCAAGCAAGCTTAAAGAATCCAACTTACTTATAACAATGCATTTTGTTAGAGTTATATTTGGGTATAATTGCACAAAAATTTTAAGGATTATACTTATGGGAATCCCTCAACCAGCATTTTATATATTCAAATGTGAGCAATCAGCTCCTCCTGGAATGCCTAAACCATCATGTGTTACACCGCAAACGCAAGATCTTTTTCAACATCTTGCACAAGCTCTTATGAAAGAGGGTATCATGGGAACAGTACAACCAATTCGTACTTCATGTATGAACCGTTGTTCTGCAGGTCCTATAATGTTAGTTGAGCCAGGTCATACGATGTATGCAGGCCTCACAAAAGAAAAAATAGATAGAATCATAGCTGAGCATATTATCGGTGGCAACGTAGTAGAAGAGTACGTAATCAGCCCTGAATTATGGGATGCTCCAATTACACCTGCTGATATGAAAAAGCAGATGGGAAGATAAGGAAAAGTTTAATGACGATTGAAATGTTGTACAGTAAAATTCATCGCGCTACGGTAACAGATGCCAACCTCAATTATGTTGGTTCTATCACTATAGATGAAGAGCTCTTGGAAGCTGCAAAGATGAGAATTGGACAAAAAGTTGAGATTTTAAACATCAACAATGGTGAAAGATTTTCAACATATATTATCCTTGGTGAGCGCGGTAAACGCGACATCTGCCTCAATGGTGCAGCTGCACGTAAAGTGCATAAAGGTGATAAAGTTATCATTGTGGCATATGCAACCTATGATGAAAAAGATTTAGAAACATACAAACCAAAAGTTGTTCTTCTCAATGAAGAGAATGACATCGATGAAATCTTAGACGAGATCTAATCATGAATTTTGGCGATCAAAGCGGCCTTAATTTACTGGGAGACAAGTAGGTGCTTCGCCTATTTGCACTCCTTGGACTTCTCTTTTTAAACCTCTTCGCCTGTAAAGGCGGTTACGACTCCTGCAAACAAAAAGTTCTTGATTCACAAACTATTCAAGCCTGCTCACTTGCCATACCTGTACAAAAACACCAAAGAGTTCTCTACACAACAGAGACACCAAAAGAAAAAATCCTCAAACATGATCCGTTTTTATCACTCTATCTTGTAGAAGACAAAAAAGGCTTTGCATATCCGTTTCGTATCAATATGCAAGAGCAGTTGGGCATAGCTTCTGTGAGTACAAAAACTCCAGTGGAAGGGAAGATTGTTAAAAAACAGATAGGTTTGAACTCTTTTGCCATCTTTAGTGAGCCGATTTTGTATCCAAGTATCATTACGAGTTCATGTTGTTCACTTGAGGCGATTGTAACGCCTGAGGGGATTATCGAAAAAGAGTATATTCAGCACTTTATCAATGCCAAAGAGAGTAGCTACGCCGATATAGGTATCCGCGTCAAAGAGGAAAAAGGCAAAGTTATCGTAAACGCAGTTGATCCTTTTATGGTACATAATCCTTTTGAAAAAGGTGATATTCTCTTGAGTATTAATGGTAAAAAAGTAGCAAACGCAAGTATGCTTATGCGTGAGATACTCTTCTCAAAAATAGGTTCTTCTCAAAAAATCCAAATAAAACGCAGCACTAAAACAGTTGCGTTTACTGCACTGAGTTATAAACGCTATGGCGGCGGTTACATTAGTGATACTTTTTTAGAACAAAAAGGGATCTACTTTGATAAAAACTTATGTATCATCGATGTTCAAAAAGATTTTGCAGCTTATGGGCTTGTGAAGGGCGACAGACTTGTGGAAGTCAATGGCATAAGAGTCAAAACGCAAGCTGAGCTTCAAGAATATCTTGCTAACTCTAAAGATTTTTCATCTTTGCTTTTAGAGCGAGATGGCTTTCAGTTTTTTGTCACGCTTGAGTAAAATATTGCATCATTTTGCCAAAGCGTTAATGATGCTTTAAATAGAAACACACTACTATTTCGCATGCAAAACTTTGAAACATTTTTACTTGAAAATTTACCCCACTCGGTAAGTATCCATCCGACTTATGAAAAAGCGCTTCAGGCTATGCTTATTGCAGGTGGCAAGCGTTTTCGTCCAGCACTTTTACTTGGCGTAGTCTCTGCATACAACTCGTTGATGCTTGAGAGTGCTCGCCATGCTGCATATGCGATAGAACTTTTGCATACCTATTCGCTTATCCATGATGATCTCCCTGCGATGGATGACTCTCCTCTGCGCCGCGGCAAACCGACTTTGCATGTGTTGTATGATGAAGTGACGGCTATTTTAGTCGGAGATGCTCTCAATACTTATGCGTTTGAAGTACTCTCCAAAGCACCTTTTTCGGATGCTACTCGTGTGGAACTTATCCGTGAACTTGCATCTAACGGTGGACTCAACGGTATGGTTTTAGGGCAGGCGATAGACTGCTATTTTGAGAATAAACCACTCAAACTTGATGAGATCAAAATCCTCCACACAAACAAAACAGCAAAACTTATCGCGGCATCTTTGAAAATGGGTGCACTTATTATCGGGAATGAAGTGCTTGGTGAAAAGTTATATGATTTTGGTATCAAACTTGGTCTTTTGTTTCAGATTCAAGATGATATTTTGGATGTAACGCAAACTTCGAGCGAGGCTGGCAAGCTGACAAACAATGATGAGAACAAAAATAGTTTCGTTACTATTTTGGGACTTGAAGAGGCGATGCGTGAAGCAAATCTTTTGGCGGATGCGCTTTTAAACGAATTGCATAGTTTTGATGAGAACTTACAAAGTGAGTTGTCACCTTTGCTAACGCAGTATATAAACAGACATAAATAAAACTCAAACAGGAATTTACAGATGGGCAACACAATGCGTCAAAAAATGGCAGACACGATAAGATTTTTAGCGGCCGATATGGTTCAAGCGGCAAACTCAGGTCACCCAGGTGCACCGATGGGTCTTGCAGATATCGCAGTTGTTTTAAGCGAACACTTAAACCACAACCCTAAAAATACGCATTGGCTCAACCGTGACAGACTTGTATTCTCAGGCGGACACGGGACAGGTCTTATCTACTCTCTTTACTATCTTTGGGGATATGGCTTAGAGCTAAGTGATCTTAAAAACTTCCGTCAGCTTGACTCAAAAACTCCAGGACACCCTGAGTTTGGTCATACTGCAGGTGTTGAGATAACAACTGGCCCTCTTGGTCAGGGTATTGCAAACGCAGTCGGTTTTTCTATGGCTTCAAAATTTGTAGGCGCGCAGACAAACTCTGAGACAGCAGAACTTATCGATCACAATGTTTACTGTTTATGTGGTGATGGTGACCTTGAAGAGGGTATCTCGTATGAAGCGTGTTCTATCGCAGGGCACAACAAACTTGACAATCTTATTTTGATCTACGATTCAAATCGTATCACAATCGAGGGCTCAACAGATTTAAGTATCTCTGAAAATATCCGTATGCGTTTTGAGTCTCAGGCTTGGGATGTTTTAGAGTGTGACGGACATGATTTTGATGCGATTGACGCTGCGTTTATACAGGCAAAAGCAAACAAAAAACCGACACTTATCATCGCAAATACTGTCATCGCAAAAGGTGCAGGCAAACTTGAAGGTTCACACCACGCACACGGCGCTCCACTTGGCGCTGATGTTATCGCTGAGGCAAAAAGCGCAGCAGGATTTAACCCTGAACTCTCTTTTCATGTGGATGAAGATGTGATGGCAAGATTTAGATGTGCAATTGAGAAGGGTGATTTATTGGAGCGTGAATGGATTCACAGACAAAAAACTCTGCCTTTGATGGAACAAAATGAAGCACTTGCAGCGCTGCAAAATCCTGATTTTTCCCGTATACAGTGGCCTGCGTTTGATAAAGCAGATGCGACGAGAAATACAAACGGCAAGATCATGAATGCAATCGCCAAAGGCATTCCTAGCTTTTTGGGTGGTTCAGCAGATTTGAGCCCGTCAAACAAAACAAACCTCAATGATATGGGCGTATTTCCAAAGGGTAGAAATATCTACTTCGGTATCCGTGAGCATGCGATGGCTTCTATCGTAAACGCAATGGCGCTTTATGGGCCACTTATGCCGTTTTCTGCGACTTTCTTTGTCTTCTCGGATTATCTCAAACCAGCTGCGCGTATCGCAGCACTTACAGGTATCCAGCAGTTTTTTATCTGGACGCACGACAGTATCGGTGTAGGTGAAGACGGTCCGACGCACCAACCGATAGAGCATCTTTCACAATTTCGTGCACTTCCAAACTTCTATGTTTGGCGTCCGGCAGATGGTGCGGAAAATGTTGCTGCATGGAAGAGCGCCCTTGAGATGAAAAAATCTCCTTCTGCTTTTGTATGTTCTCGTCAAAATCTCTCTGTGCTTCCAAACGCAGTACATGGGGATGCTAGCAGAGGCGGCTATCTTCTCTCTAGTGATGCAGATGCAACGATAACACTTATGGCTTCAGGAAGTGAAGTTGAACTTGCTCTGAATATAAAAGCAAAACTAAACGAGAGCGGCGCGGCTGTAAATGTTGTCTCTGTTCCTTGTTATGACCTTTTCATCGAACAAGACAAAGCGTATATGAGTGAAGTTATCAAAGCCGATACGAAAAAAGTGGCTATAGAAGCTGCTCGCGGACTTGAGTGGTACAAACTCGCTGATGAAGTTATTGCTATGGATAGCTTCGGTGCATCTGCTCCAGCAGAACAACTTTTTGAGAAATTCGGCTTTAGTGTTGATGCTATCATCGGGAAAATCAACTAACAAATAAAGCAGAGCAAAGATGAAAGTACTTTTATTTGTAATACTAGTCGACATAGTAATCTTTGCACTCTCATCCGTTTTTTTAAATGACAGAGTCTATCTTCAAGACCGTAATGATACGAAACATATCTATCGTTACGGGTATGAATGGGATAGAAAATAGTCTTAAATCAAACTCTGCAAATCCTTTCACCATGAAATAACTATCTTTTTTTAAAGCCACTCATGTTACAAAGCAAACATGAAATTTTTAAAGCTTAAACTCACCACACCATACCTTGAACTTGACCCGCTCTTTTATGACAGAGTCGAACCGACTCCGCTTGCAAAGCCCTATCTTATCTCTGTTTCTCAAAACGCAGCCAAACTTTTGGGTGTCAAAGATGATGATCTCAGAGATGAACTTCTTGTGAAGATAGTCAACGGCTCGCATAAACTTGAAGGCTCGCAGACTTTTGCTATGTGCTATGCGGGACATCAGTTTGGCTACTTTGTACCGCGTTTAGGCGATGGCAGAGCTATCAATCTAGGCAAAGTCAACGGATGGAACTTACAGCTTAAAGGCTCAGGACAGACGCTTTACTCGCGTCAGGGTGATGGGCGCGCTGTGCTTCGCTCTTCTATCAGAGAGTATTTGATGTCAGAAGCGATGCATGGTCTTGGCATCGCCACTTCGCGCGCGATAGCACTTATCGGAAGCGATACGGACGTTGCACGAGAGCGTTGGGAGAAAGGGGCTATAGTGCTGCGTTTATCCCCAACTTGGGTGCGTTTTGGCACATTTGAGTACTTTAATCTCAAAGGTAGACATGAGAAGCTGCAAGCACTTGCTGATTATGTCATTGATGAATCTTTTCCTCATCTCAAAAACGCAGAGGGAATCTACCTCAAAATGTATGAGGAGATAATCAAAAATACAGCGACAACACTCGCTGGCTGGCAAAGTGTCGGCTTTAACCACGGAGTGATGAATACTGATAATATGTGCATCGACGGACGGACAATCGACTATGGACCTTTTGCGTTTTTGGATGATTATGATGCGGAGTATATCTGTAACCACACAGACCAAGAGGGGCGTTATAGCTTCAAAAACCAACCAGGTATCGCACACTGGAATCTTGCGCAACTCGCAAAGGCACTCTCTCCAATCATCAACTATGAAGATGCACAAGGGGCGCTTGATAGAGATTTTGGAGCGACGTACGAAGCAAAATATCTCTCGCTCATGTTTGCAAAAATGGGACTCTATGAGAGTGATGCAAAAGATGTGGAACTCCTCAAATGGCTGCTTGGAAGTTTGCAGAGTGCAACGATAGATTACTCTGCGTTTTTTAGAAAACTCTCACGTTATGATGGAAAGAGAGCGGATATTTTAGATAGCTGCGTTTATAGAGCAGAGCTTGATGAGTGGCTTAGCGCGTATGAGCTGCGTTTAAGCAAAGAGAAACTCTCTACGCAAGAACGACATACGAAAATGCTTGCAGTCAATCCAAAATATATCCTCAAGAACCATATCCTCCAAGAGGCGATAGAGGAGGCGAAACTGGGAAGTTTCTCTATGATAGAAGATCTGCTTCAAGTCGCTCATGCACCTTTTGATGAGCATGAGGAGCTTGAATATTTATCTAAACCGACACCGATGAAGGCAAAAAATATCAAATTGAGCTGTTCTTCATGAGTAAATACAAGAGTATAGAAGAACTCAAAAGCGAAGATGCAAAGCTAGTTGAGGTAGAACTTATGCTGACTCCTGAGGAGTTAAAAAGATTCGCTGCATTTTGTCTTGAAAATGATATTAAATTCAATGATTGGATACGCAAAATAGCCCATGAAAAGCTTCTTCACATATAATAAATTATGATAAAAATAGCATATAAAACACCTATATGTGGTTAAATATGCTATAATCGCCCTTCTTAATATCGTGATGTAGGTTGTGCTGATGAATTTTTATGTAAAAGTCTTTTTGAGTATTGTTGCGGTACTTTTTCTTGCTTTACTTATCACTTTTGAGACGAAAGATCAAGAGAAACTTCAGCCACAAAGCTCTCCCCAGCAAAGCCCTATTCATTTACGATTTGGACACAATACTCCAGTTGATAGTGCTCTGCATCAAGCTGCCTTGCGTTTTGCAAGTGAAGTGAAAAGAAAATCAGAGGGCAAGCTCATTATTGATGTTTTTCCTGCACAAGCACTTGGCAATGACTATCAAATGGTTGAGATGGCTCGCAAAGGGGAGTTAGATGTTCTTCTCACACCTACAGCTAAGATGAGTGTTTCCGTTCCTTCGATGCAATATGCTGATCTGCCTTTTTATTTTCCAACGCGTCAAGATCTTTATGAGATGCTTGATAGTGAACCCGGAGAGATAATTCTCCATGATATGAAATCAATCGGACTTGTGGGAGTGACATTTTGGGAAAATGGTTTTAAACACTTTACTTCCAACTTTCCAATTCTCTCTCCAAGTGATCTCAAAGGCAAAAAAGTACGCGTGATGAAAAGCCGTATGATTATGGAACAGATCGACTCTTTTGGAGCGATTTCTATCCCTATCGATTTTCATGCGACAAAAGAAGCACTGAGAGATAAAGTAGTCGATGCACAGGAAAATCCGCTTATTGCGATTGTTAGTATGGGATTTCATGAGGTGCAATCTGATCTGACTCTGAGTGAACATGCGTTCTTAGGCTATGTGCTCTCTTTTAGTGATATATCTTTATCCAAACTTCCAAACTCTTTTCGCTCTATTCTTATGCAAACAGCTAAAGAAGTTACTCCGTGGGAGAGAGCAGAGACACAAAGAAGAGAGATAGAGCTACTTGATATTATTGCAAAGTCTGGAGTACGTATCCACGCACTTAGTAAAGAACAGCGCCAAGAGTTTGTACGACTTGTAGCACATATTCCAGAGCAGTTTGAAGAGATTATTGGTACGGATGTTATGTCAAAGTCAAAAGAGTTACTCTATAACAAATATGGAGCATCTTTAGAACACAAAGAGCATATCCTCATAGGGATTGATGCGGATGTCTCTTTGGGCGGAACTATCGCGGGTCTTGAGATAAAACGCGGCGTTGAGCTTGCAGTTGCAGAGATAAATGCCAAAGGTGGAGTACTTTCAAAACCTTTGGAGGTGATTTTAAAAGATCACAGAGTTGTCGCAAGCAAAGGAATACAAAACATAGAAGAGTTTAGTCAAAATCCAAATCTTGTGGCTATTATCGGTGGGAAGCAAAGTGCAGTTATGATGGAAGAAGTCTCTACTATACAGAGATTGAAAATTCCTTATTTGATTCCATGGGCGGCAGTTGCAAAGTTGGTTGACAATGGCTATGAAGAGAACTATCTCTTTCGTATATCAGCGAATGATGCTCTCGTCTCTTCCTATATCATAAAGTATGCGATGGAACATCATGAAAAACCAGCGATCATCGTGGAAAACTCTCTCTGGGGCAGAGAGAATCTTCATGCGATGAAAGAGTATCTTGCACAACATGAGATGACATTTGCTACTGAAGTGATTTTCAATCGGGGTCAGATGGATTTTACTCAAGCGTTTGAGAAAATTAAAGCATCTGGGGCAAAATCAATCATCCTCATTGCCGATACGATTGAAGGTACAAAGGTTGTAGAAGAGTTGCACAAACAAAATATTCTCCTTCCGATTGTCTCGCATTGGGGTATTATTGGAGGACGCTTTTTTGAAGAGAACAAAAATATTTTATCGCAAATGGATTTAGAATTTTTTCAAACAGGTGCTTTTTCCAAAAATCCAACACAAGCTTCTCAAAATCTTCTAGAGGCATATAAAGCGCGTTACAAAACAGAAGAGATGCAAATAGATTTTGCTGTAGCTCAAGCATATGATATCACGCAGATACTTGCTTTGGCTATCACGAACGCCCAGAGTATAGAAGCCTCCAAGATCAAAAAAGCACTTGAAAATTTACCAACTTACAAGGGAGTTGTAAAAACTTACACTCCTGCGTTTACAGCTACAAGACATGATGCTTTAAATGAAAATGATTTTTATATGGCGAAATTTACTAAAGATGGAAGGATCGTCCCGGTGGATCAAAAATGATGTTTTTTACTTTTATTAATAAAAGTATCAAAAGGCGCGTTGTCTCTCTTATAAGTTCGTTGTTTGTAGTGGTAATGATTGTTATTGTCTTATCAGTTGTCTCTATTGTCTATAACAGTATGAGTTATCAGACAGCTATCTCGCTGGACAACAAAGCCGCCTCTTTACATAGAAGACTTGAAGAAAGACTTACCTACCTTATCGAGAATAGTGAATTATTGACAAAAAATGGCTTGATAGTTAATGCGCTCACTGATGCTGATGGAAGAAAAAAATATCTTCCTCCTTTGGTTGAGAACTTTATGCTTGGCAAGGATGTTGTCTCTTTAAGTATTGTAGACTTTGGGGGCAGGGCTATCTTCAAAACGCAAGAAAAAATACCTCTTTATAACGAATCAGAGGCACTCAGAAATGCTCTTGCTATGGGTAAAATTGACTACTATATTCAAGAAGAGAAGAATGAATTTGTTGTTGTATCCCCAATTGAGTACTACAATACTACGCAGGGAGCTGCTATTGTTGTTTTTGATCTCTCTAAAATCTTAGCAAATAATCTGCCAGCTGATAATAATATCTATTTGAGTCTCTTAAAAAACGGCAAAAAAATATATACCGATAACTTTATTCAAGGGCACAAGTATCAGGTAAATCATCATGATAAGTGTGAAAGTACCACGCTCTTTCATGGTCTGGGTTTATCTTTGGAGCTTGGTATGGACTCGGAAGTGTATATAGCTCCCGTCAGAGATGTTATCAACAAGCTTCTGATCTTGAGTGTCATTTTTATCACTATCGGCATATTGTTGGCAATATTTTTAGCAAGGTCTATCACCAAACCAATTCTTGAACTTCACAAGCGTGTTACCAATAGTTCTAGTGAGCAGTTTTGTAGTCCTTTAGGCACAAACGATGAGCTCGAAGCCTTGGCAAAAGCATTTGATAAACGCAGTATCATGTTGCAGTATCAGGCGCAACATGATGCCCTAACTGCATTACCAAATAGAGTGCTTTTTATGGATAGGTTGCAAGAAAAAATCAAACTAGCACCAAGAAATGGGTGTGCGTTTGCTATTTTATTTATCGACTTAGACCATTTTAAAGAGGTGAATGACTCTTTTGGACATGATTTTGGAGATGAGCTGCTCTTAGTCGCTGGAGAATATTTGACAAGTATTTTACGAGAGAGTGATTCTGTCGCACGTATGGGTGGCGATGAATTTACAATCTTACTAAACAATATTGAAAGTATCAATACGATAATACCAATCATAGACAAAATAATGCAACTCTTTCAAAAGCCATTTACGATACGACACCACCAATTTTACATCACATGTAGTATTGGGGTAGCGCTCTATCCGATGAATGGAGAGAGTGCTGAAGAGCTACTGAAAAATGCCGATGCAGCTATGTATAAAGCAAAAGATGAAGGACGCAATAACTATAAGTTTTATACAGATGATATGACTGCACGGGCGTATGATCGTATTACACTGGAGACAGCACTACGCGGGGCGATTATCAATAAAGAGTTTGAAGTCTATTATCAGCCACAAGTGAATATGGAAGATGAATCTATTATCGGCATGGAAGCACTAGTGCGATGGAATCATCCACACAAAGGGATGATAACTCCAAATAATTTTATTCCTTTAGCGGAAGAGACAGGGCTTATTGTCGAGATTGACAGACAGGTTATGCATGATGCCATCTATCAGTATCAAAAATGGATCGCAGATGGTTATAAAGTAGGAGTATTGTCTATAAATCTCTCTATGGTTCAATTAAACCATGAAGATTTTTTAGGCTTTCTTCAAGAGTTATTGTCTGCATCTAAGATTGCAACTGATCATGTGATGTTTGAAGTAACTGAAACGCAGGTGATGAAAAATCCAGAAAACGCAATCGTTGTGCTTGGGCAACTGAAAGCTCTTGGGATTAGGTTGGCTGTGGATGATTTTGGAACAGGGCATTCATCTCTCTCTTATCTGAAAAAATTACCAATAGACAAGCTTAAAATCGATCAGTCCTTTACACAGGATGTTTTGGTGAATGAAAGCGATGCTGAATTGACCAGAGCGATTATCGCCATAGCAAAAAGTTTGCGTCTTGAAGTTATTGCTGAGGGTGTCGAGACAAAAGAACAGGGAATATTTTTGATGGAAAATGGCTGTATGGAGGCGCAAGGCTACTTCTACTACAAGCCACAAAAGAGTCAAACTATCACGAAGATACTCTCTGAAAAGATCTAAGTTAAAAAGCTGCTTGCCTTTTACAAAAACGCAAGCAGCTTTACCGCAATAAAAATAATCCCCAAAAATAATACAGAAGAGGCGAAGACCAAAGCGGTCACGACTCTCGGACTACAATCATAAAGTGATGCAATGTTTACATTTGCCACGGCGAGCGGCATCATGATCTCGATAAAAATAATCCCCTTGATCATCGGCTCTAAATCCACAAAAGAGAGTACTATAAACGCAACCAGAGGCAGTAGCAGGAACTTGAGTGCGAGTACCCAGAGCATAAGTGTTTTGTTTATCTCTGCTATTTTTGTGCCATAGAGATAGATACCAAACAAGAAAAGCTGCATGGTCATCGAGGCATAGGCTCCCATCATAAGCGTGTTTAGAACATTTTCAGAAGGCGCATAGCCGTAGAGACTCAGAGCGATAGCAAGAAACGCAGCCCAGAGGATAGGGAGTTTGACTATGTTCAGCAGAGATGTCCGCGTATCAAAACTTCCGCGAGAGTAGTAGAAAACACCGAGGGTATAGACGACAAAGACATTGACAAGATTCACAACTGTGGTATAAGGAATAGAAGCTTCACCAAAGATAGCGATGTTTATCGGAATACCGAGGTTTCCTGTGTTTCCTATGATGGCGGCGACTGTGGCGATGGAGTACTCTTTTTTATTTTCAAAGAGATATTTCGCACCAAACGCAGCCACGACAACGACAAACGCAACGATAATAAAATAGATAGACGGAGCATAGAGCAGGGTGATATCGATAGGACGGATAAGTAGTCCCCAAAAAGTCAAAAAAACTTGAAGAAAATAGACATTGATAAGGGTGATGGTCTTATCATCTATCTCCTCTTTGAAGCTCATCTTGGCGATGAAGCCGACAAGGATGAAGCTATAAATGCCAAGTATTGAAAATAGTATTGAACTCATGAAGGATTATATTATAATTACACTTCATAAATAAAGGCTTCTTCCATGCAAACGATAGAAAATATCCATAAAACAATAGATGAAAACTTGGCAGTGATGCTCTACTTTTCCGCGCCGACTTGTAATGTCTGCCACGCGCTCAAGCCAAAGCTCCTTGACGCGATTGATGCAAATTTTGAGAACTTTGAGATAGTAAGTATTGACACTTCGATAGAGCAAGAGACTTCGGCACACTTTAGCGTTTTTACTATCCCGACTCTGCTTGTCTTTCTTGATGGAAAAGAGTTTTTGAGAAAATCCCGTCACATGAGTGTCGATGAGGTTATCCGCGAGATCAAACGTCCGTACGAGATTATGACGTCATAAGCTTGTTTTTAAAGAAATCTAGGAGTACAATGATAAAAAGTACAAAGGATTAGTATGAGTCATAAGCATGTTAAAAAGATCGAAAAAGTATTTGAGCACCCGGTTGTTACAGATTTGGATTCGAGAAAGTTAGTTTCTGCATTGGAGCACTTTGGATGTAGCGTTGAACAGACAAAAAACAATAAGTTGAAGATATTATACGAGGGTAAAGAGTTTGTTTTAGGTTTACACCATTCAGGAAATTTGTCGAAAGATGAGGTTGTAGGACTACGTCATTATCTAGAAGAAATCGGTTTGACGCCAGAGAAACTAGCATAGTCTATATATTATAAAAAATTATATAAATTGGCTTAAAAGAACTCTTTAGCAAAGATTTCTAATGGTGTTTAAATAGCAAGTGGGAGTATACTCCTCACATAGATTTTAATTTGTGAGGTGTACTATGAAAGTGTTTTATACTGCGTTTGTTGTTCTGTGTTTTGGTGTGAGCTCTTTATTTGGAGCTGCGTTTAATGTGGATACTTCGCACACAAACGTTGCGTTTAAAGTCAAGCATCTAATGATTAGTACTGTCAATGGTGAGTTTCAAAAGTTTAGCGGAAATTTTGAACTTGATGATAAGACAAATGCTCTCAAAGCGCTCAGTGGTGAGATAGATGTCGCTTCAATCAACACAAATATAGATAAGAGAGATGAACATCTTCGCTCAGCCGATCTTTTTGATGCTGCAAAATATCCAAAGATAACTTTTGTACTTGATAAAGTCGTCGGGAACAAAGCCTATGGAAAACTCACTATCAAAGATGTGACGAAAGAAGTTGTACTTGATTATGAGCTTGGCGGTCTTATCAAAGATCCTTGGGGCAATACAAGAGCAGGTCTTACACTCAGCGGTGAGATCGATAGAACAGAGTTCAACATCAAATGGAATAAAATCCTAGAGACGGGCGGAGTCACTGTAGGTGAGAAAGTCAAACTCGAAATAAATATCGAAGGTATCCAAGCAAAATAGCTTGGGTATTTAGCTAGCGCATAAACGCAATGAGCGAGGCTGTTACTGCTACATTAAGTGACTCTACGCCGCGTTTCATTGGAATGACAATCGAGTCATTACAAAGTTTTTCTACTTCAGGGCTCACTCCCTCGCTCTCATTTCCTAGAACAAAGATTGATTTTTCACCTGCTCTGAGATCGTAAATACTCTGCTTGGCGTGAGAAGAGAGCGCATATATCTTTGTATCTTTTAACTCACAGAGTATATCCTCCAAAGCATTGCAATAGTACAGAGGAAGCTTGAAAAGTGTTCCCGCACTTGCTTTGATAACAAGAGGAGAGATTTTGGCAGAACTTTTCTTTGGTAATATCACGCCATCTATCTCTCCAGCTGCACATGAACGAATGATCATCCCAAGGTTTTGTGGATTTTGTATCCCATCGAGCGCGATAAGTCTGTACGATTTGAGATTTTTTATCTCTTTTGCGTTTGTATAGCTTTGTGCGAGAATATCTATCGCTACACCCTGATCCTGCTTTGCGTTTTTGCTGATACGGCTCAGAGCAGATTTATCATGAGTGCTTATCTCGATATTTCTCTCTTTTGCAAGGGCTAATATCTCTGCAATAGCACCATCTTGTTTGTTGGAGTTTGCCATATGCAGTTTGTGGATTTCCACACTTTTATCTTGCAAAATTTCTATGACTACATTTCTCCCATAGAGGGTGATAATCTTCTCAAAATACGCTTTTTTATCTAAATACTCTTGTGAATCTTTCAAAATGTGCCTTTGTATTACTTTATGAAGCGTATTTTACACTATTTTTTCAAAGCCTTTAGAGGATGTTGTAAACTATCTCTGTTTTATTTTTTACCACTTTAATCTCTGCAACACTCAAACCCTCTATCTCAAGCGCCATAAACTCTTTGATGGAACTGATATTGTGTTTTGCAAGTTCGCGTAAGACTTTGCCTCTATAGGCTTTTGCCCAGTGACTGACACTTTTACCATCTTTTAAAAATTTGAGTGTTGTATAGTTTTTGTTTACCTTGTAAAATTTATCATAATAGCCTGCACGAAGGTCTAAAATCTCATCATTTGCAAGATATAAATCAAGCTGATAAGAAAATCTCTCTCTATAAAATTTATCCGGTTCTATATCACCGATACTATTGGTTTGTTTTACTTTATAGTTTGCTATACTGTCTCCACCGAGGATTGCCCCATAGAGATTTGAAAATATGATGGCGCTGCGTTTGAGATATTCTTGCGCGGCTTTTTCAAGCGAAGCATAATCAAGATACTCATACGCTACACCGCTGTAACGCTCTATTGCACACATGAGCGGTGAAGTAAAGAGATCTTCTATATAGGGAGCGGCATCTTCAATTTTTTTGAGTCCAAAGAGTTTGAGTATCTCTTGTTCATTGCCGCTCATGACGATAGCGTTGTATTGTTGGAGTATCACATCTCTCGCTGCGTTTGAGCCGAGTAACTCTCTTTTTTCTTCACTGCCGCCACTGATTTTTCCCTCAGATGGAGAAAATAGAATTTTTAACATAGAAAACCTTTTTATTTTTTGGTTATTTATAGAATATGAATAACCATAATTATACTCAAGCTTAGCCTCATTTACCTTCATTAACTTTGCATTCAATAGGTGTTTAACTTCGTAAAATACTATATAGTAGACCAAAAAAAGGATTTATTATGAATGTAAGCGCAACAAGTACGATGCCAGTATATAGCAGTGCATCAAGCAGTTCAAGTAAAAGCAGCACACTATCTTCAGAGCAGCAAGCTCTCCTAAAAGATGTTTTGTCACAGTATGATAGTAACTCGCTCTCTGCAAGTGATGCGAGTGAAATAGTCAAAGCATTTGAAGAAGCTGGGATAGAACCATCACAAGCACTTACTTCTGCGATGAAAACAGAAGGCTATGATGCAAAAGAGATAGGTAATCTTGCTTCTGCAAGTCAAGCTGGCGGCTCAAAACCAATGGGTGGACCACCCCCGCGACCTCCAAAAGAAGAGACAGACAGTGTCTCTTCACTTCTTGATAGTCTGCTCTCTTCAAGCGAAGATGAAGAAGAAGATGATACAACAACTGCTCTATCGAGCAGTACTGTCTCATCTTCATCTTTTGATACAGTGTTAGACTATACAACGAAGATAATGAGTCTCAAAGATAATGCAAAAACAGATGTTATAAATATGTTAGAGCAGTATAATTCTGATGCGAATAAACTTTCACAAGAAGATACACAAAAACTAATCGTAAACTCTCTCAAGCAGATACTTAACGATTCAGACAACTTTAATACGATATCATTTTATGCATAAGATCTGAAAAAGGGCTCTTGATATGATAAATATTTTAATGATTGAAGATGATCCTGAGTTCTCTCTTTTTTTAGGAGAGTATCTGGAAAAATACAATATTAAAATCACAAACTATCAAGACCCTTTTTTGGGATTCAGTTGTGGGATTGATAAGTATGATCTACTTATTTTGGATTTGACGCTTCCGGGGATGGATGGACTAGAAGTGTGCGAAGAGATCTCAAAAAAGTATGACATTCCTATCATCATCTCCAGTGCGAGAAGTGATGTGACTGATAAGATTATGGGACTTCAGATTGGTGCGGATTATTACCTGCCAAAGCCCTATGATCCAAAAGAGATGTATGCCGTGATACAGAGTCTCTTTAGACGTATCAAAAAAAATAACAAACCCCAAGAACATAGTGATTTTAGCTATGACAAATCTACTTTCAATGTCACTTTTAAAGGGGAAAATTTAAACTTGACCCATGCAGAGTATGAGGTGATGGTATGTCTGCTGCAAAATAAAAACGCAATCGTCTCGCGAGAGCAGATTGTGCAGAGTTGCGAGATGCTCAGTGATAGTTACTCTAAAAGCCTTGATGTTATCATGAGCAGACTTCGCATAAAGCTTGGAGATGATTCCAAAAATCCGCGTTATCTTCACTCAATCAGAGGCTTAGGGTATAAAATATCACAATGAAATTTAACTCTATAATTACAAATATAAAAATCGGTTTTAGCATAACTGTGGTGCTTTTTATAGTTGTATTTATAGCTTTTGTAAAATACTCAAATCACGAAGATTTAAAGCAAGTCTCACACTCTTACGCAACAATACAAACGCATCTTTTTACCAATAGATTGGAAAGTGATGAGGTTATTGAATATGTTCAAAGTCTTAACTTTGAACTTGTAGCAGAGCATCCTCCTATTCTCGATAAGGCTACAAATAAGATAGGGGGCAAAGGCTTTGAGTCTATTGAGTCCGACGGTAATTATTATCTCCTCATCCATGCACCGCACTTTAGGCTTATGTTTAAAGATTTAAATGTCCATGAAAAAAACTATTATGGCTACATATTTTTTGGGATACTCTTCGCCTCTTTTATCTTTATCTATTTTTGGATTATTCGAGCACTGCAACCGCTCAAAACACTTAAAAATGAGATCCAAAGATTTGCCAATGGAGATCTTGATATCAACTGCAAAAGTGAGAACAAAGATGAGATTGCAGAGATTGCCAATGAATTTGAGGGTGCTGTCAAAAAGATAAAACTCCTCCTAGAATCAAGACAACTTTTCTTGCGCACCATTATGCATGAGCTCAAAACTCCTATCGCAAAGGGGCGAATCGTCAGTGAGCTTATCGATGATGAAAAGCAAAAGAAGAGAATCATCACAATTTTTGAAAAACTCAATTATCAAATAGATGACTTTGCAAAGATAGAACAGATAGTCTCGAACAACTACACGCCACATATCTATCCATGCAAGATTAATAAGATTATAGAAAAATCATGCGAGATGCTGATGCTCGATAGCAAAGAGAATATTTTGATCCAGCTAAACGCAGATAGAAGCATAAACGCAGATATAGAGCTTATTGCATTGGCTGTGAAAAATCTTTTGGATAATGGTTTGAAGTACTCCTCGGATGCTAAAGTGCGCATTATTGCTCAAGAGAATAGCTTGGATATTATATCTCATGGCGCGCCACTGCAAAAACCGCTAGAAGAGTACTATAAACCTTTTCATAATGAATCGCAGGGGAAAAATCATGGAATGGGCTTAGGGCTTTATATCGTCCACGCTATTCTCAAGATGCATAAGATGGAACTAGAATATAAACATCAAGACGATCAGAATATTTTCTCCCTCATTTACTTTCATTAACTCTTTATTTAAATAGGGTTTGGACTCAGCTCTTATAATTCTTCTATAATAGAGAAGGAGATAGAAGATGTCCATTAGTAATATTAGTGGCTGTATCGGTTGTAACACTTGTGTTGTTGCCTGTCCAACCGATGTAATACGTTTAGATGAAAAAACAAAAAAAGCAGTTATCAAATATGTAGAAGATTGTCAGATGTGTCATCTTTGCCGTTTGTATTGTCCCGTAGATGCCATAACCATATCTCCAGAGAAATCGATACCTGTTGTCGTATCGTGGGGTTGATTATGATAGATTTACTTAAAAAATATAACTATATAAGTTTTACGCTTGCGTTTATTGGCTTGCCGATACTACTGTTTGCTTTAGGAGATTTTCCTCCTCGCACATTTTTAAAAAATGCTATTTCACTTGTAACACTCTTGGCGTTTTCTCTGATTTTGGGACAGTTCTTTTTATCTCGAACCAATAATCTAACAAAAAATATTCATAAATTTAAAAATGTAATTGCTCTGCATAAAGCCATCGGTTATTTTGTTGTCGGTGTTTTTTTCTTGCATCCGTTTTTAATCATCTTACCAAGATACTTTGAAGCAGGTCCAGATCCATTGGACTCTTTTATCAAGATGATTACGACTTTTGAATCTCTTGGCGTTATTTTGGGTCTTATTGCTTGGAGTTTGATGCTTATCATTGGTCTCACGGCACTCTTTAGGGAGAAGCTTGGCATCTCTTATAAAGGATGGCGTGTGTTTCATGGAGTGCTCTCGCTTGCGTTTGTCATTATCGCTACATGGCACAGTGTAGATCTGGGGCGTCATACAAACATTACAATAAGTCTGTTTTTTATCATCATGGCAACCCTCGGTTCGCTTTTACTGGTCAAACTTTACATCGTTTCAAACAAAAAAAAGGAGCTTACAGATGTCAAATAATGATAATAAAGTATCTCGTAGGGAGTTTTTAGGCTTTACTGGTGGAATCCTCTCTTTTGCAGCCATCTCTGCTCTTGGAAAAGAGGCGCATTTTGAGCAAAACATCCTCAAAGTAGATACAAACAAAATAAGTAGCGAAGAACTCTCTGTGGATGTTCTTGTGGTAGGCTCAGGAATGGCAGGGCTTTTTGCCGCCATCAAAGCACATGATGCTGGAGCTAAAGTGATGATGGTTTCAAAAGGAAGACTCGGCTCTTCTGGTCAAACGCCATTTGCAAAAGGGATATTCTCTTATGATGCTGCAAAAGAGAAACTTAGCATCGATGAGTTTGTAGCGACAGTATCTCGCTCAGCTCTTGGCACCAACAACGAAGCCTACACGAGACAGCTAGCTGAATACTCCAAAGCAAGAGTGGAGGAGCTTCGAGCGTGGGGCTTTTTTGATTCACCTCTGTATAACGCTGCGTTTAGTAAGCCTATGCAAGAGAGAGAGATACCTCTCATCGAGAGAGTGATGATAACAAATCTCTTGCAAGCCGAAGATGGAAGTGTAGCAGGAGCGATGGGCTTCTCTTTGGATGAAGAGAAGGTTGTCACTATCCGAGCTAAAAGTGTCATTTTGTGTACAGGTGCAGGAGGATTTAAACCAAACGGTTTTCCTATTTGTGACCTCACACATGATGGCTCTATCATGGCATATAACATCGGCGCAAAGATAACGGGTAAAGAGTGGAATGATGGACACCCTGGAAGTGCAACAAACGCAGCGGATACCTTTGGTAACTGGCATGGTATGTTTGAAGAGAAGCCATCGACTACAACGGTACAGATCAATCATCACTTGGGAGTTGATTTGAACTATGCAGCGTATGCGAGCGGTAACAGTATAAAAATGGGACCGCCTCAACTGATGAGTGAAACGACCGTTGCAGGTGGCCCTTATACGCCTGAAGAGTTTCAAGGTGCAGGTGGCCCTCCACAAGAGAGTGAAGAAGGTGAGAGAAAAGGCCCACCAAAAGATGCTAAGCGGCCTCCAGGAATGAGTGCTAGCCCTGTTGGAGGCTCAAGCGCTGGACTTGCTATCCATAAGTCTGAAGGCTTAACGCCAATCAATGATAGATGCGAATCAACTATCAAAGGACTTTACGCAGCTGGAGATGCACTTGGCTCACACATGTCAGGGGGCATCTATACACAGATAGGCTCTTCACTGGCAGGTTCGGCGGTGCAAGGCACTATCGCAGCAGAGGAAGCTGCAAAATATAGTAAAACGAGAGCATTGCCAGAAATATCTCAAGAGCAAATTGCAACTATCAAAGCGGAGATTTTAGCACCGCTCAAAAGAGAAGCAGGTTACTCTCCAAGATGGATAACGCAAACGCTTCAAGGGATTGTGATACCAAACTTTGTTCTCTACATCAAAAAAGAGAGAATGCTTCAGGCTGCACTTGCCTATGTAGATGAGTTACAAGAGTCCCACATACCATACATCAAAGCGAGTGATATGCATGAACTGAGACTTGCTCATGAGACGATAAATATGGTGATAAGCGCACAGATGAAACTTCGAGCATCATTGATGCGAAAAGAGAGTAGATGCAGTCACTTTAGACTCGACTACCCAGAACTTGATAATAAAAACTGGCAAGCATGGATAAACATTTATAAAGATAAAAGCGGTGCAATGGCGTTTGAGAAACAGCCCTTTGGAACCTGGGCAAAAGCATAAAAATCAAAACAAGGAAGAAAAATGAAAAAAATAGTATTGATAGCGGCGTTATGTATAACAACAATGAGTTTTGCAAGTGAAAAGGAGAGAGGAGATCAAAGAGAGATACGAGAACCTCCAAAAGAAGCGATTGCTGTCTGTAAAGATCAAGCTGAAGATAGCAAATGCAGTATCACTACACCAAGGGGAGATACTATGGAGGGAACTTGTAAAAGCACTCCAGATGAGAAATACTTCGCTTGTATGCCAGATAAACGGGCTCCTCGTTAATCTTTTTATATAATTTCGAGCTTCTGAAGCTCCGAAATTAAAATTATAACTACAAATAGCCCTTTATAAGCAGACCTCTACTTGTCTCGCATCAATTTAAAAATTCATCTTATTTAATGATATAATCAAGAAAATTATACGCAAGTGTAGCAAAGATGACAAACGCAATAAAAATACTGGGTGCACACGGAAGTAGAGCTAAAGGCTTTGGGACAAGTTCATTTTATCTCAATGCGACAAATGTCATTGATGCAGGCAATCTGCTCAATACTCTGCAAGATAGCTGCGCTGAGATAGAAAATATATGGCTTACCCATTCGCATCTCGATCATATAGCAGATATTGCGTATATACTAGATAATTATTACAGCAAAAGAAAAAAACCACTCAATATCATGGGACTTGCCCCAACGCTAAACGCAATCAAAAAACATTTCTTAAATGATCTAATCTGGCCTGATTTTTCAAAGATAAAATTACATAAATCAGATGAGATGTGTGTGACATACACAAATATAATAGTTGGCAATACATATACGTTAAGTGAGACTGAATATATAAAAGCTATAAAAACTGATCATACGGTTCCAAGTTGCGGATACGTTTATACGAAAAACAAAAGTAGCATCATTATTTCAGCAGATACATATTCTCTCGAAGAAATCATAAAAGAGATAGATGAAAATAGTTCTATTGTTGCAGCAGTTGTTGAGTGCTCCTTTGCATCAAATATGAAACAGCTCGCTCGTGAAAGTAAACATATGACACCAAAAATTTTATTTGAAGAGCTAAAAAAGTTAAAAAAAGATGGAATCAAGCTCTACATTAATCATATGAAACCGATTTTTTTAGAAAAAATAACGAATGAAATCGCGCAAAATAGGGGTAAATATGAGATGTATATACTAAAAGATGAGGAAATTATAAACTTTTAGATAAATCTCTTGACATTGGAAATATAATGCACTATAATTCTGGCTCAAATTCGATGCCGACATAGCTCAGTTGGCTAGAGCAGCTGATTTGTAATCAGCAGGCCCGGGGTTCGAATCCTCGTGTCGGCACCATTGAATTTTGAATATTAGAAACAGTGTTAGACCAGATAAAACATATAATTATGTAATGGTGAGATAGTCAAGTGGCCAACGACGGCGGACTGTAAATCCGCTCCCTACGGGTTCAGAGGTTCGACTCCTCTTCTCACCACCATTCAATGGCACATGCGGGCGTAGCTCAGTTGGCTAGAGCGTCAGCCTTCCAAGCTGAGGGTCGAGGGTTCGAGTCCCTTCACCCGCTCCATTGAAACTCTGGAAGCTGAAGTACAAATTCACCCTACTTCATACTACTATATACAATAGAGATATTTATATAGAAATCTAATCATTTAAAACTAATATTGTTACTGAATTATGCAATTATTGCTTGTTCTTATATCAAATTTTATGCTCTCGTGGCTCAGGGGTAGAGCACTTCCTTGGTAAGGAAGAGGTCGGCGGTTCAAATCCGCTCGTGAGCTCCAGAACATAAAAATAATATGTTTTGTTTTGATTAAGCAATAATTGAATAATTTTTGGGTATAATTCCATTTCTATTCACAAATTAAGTCGGAGGACACAATGGCAAAAGAAAAGTTTGAGCGTAATAAGCCTCACTGTAATATCGGTACTATCGGTCACGTTGACCACGGTAAAACAACTTTAACGGCAGCAATTACTGCAGTACTAGCAGTAACAAATGGTGCTAAAATGATGGATTACGATGCAATCGACAATGCACCTGAAGAAAGAGAGCGTGGTATTACTATCGCTACTTCACATGTTGAGTACGAAACTGATAATCGTCACTACGCACACGTTGACTGTCCAGGTCACGCGGACTACGTTAAAAACATGATTACTGGTGCTGCTCAAATGGACGGTGCTATTCTTGTTGTTTCTGCAGCGGATGGCCCAATGCCACAAACACGTGAGCACATTCTTCTTTCAAAACAAGTTGGTGTACCATACATCGTTGTTTTCATGAACAAAGAAGACATGGTTGATGATGAAGAATTATTAGAATTAGTAGAAATGGAAATTCGTGAACTTTTAGATATGTATGATTTCCCAGGTGACGATACTCCAATCGTAGCTGGTTCAGCAAAAGAAGCTCTTGAAGAAGCAAAATCTGGCACACTTGGTGTTTGGTCTGCTAAAATCCAAAAATTAATGGCTGAAGTTGATAGATATATTCCTCAACCAGTTCGTGAAACTGATAGAGATTTCCTTATGCCAGTTGAAGATGTTTTCTCAATCTCTGGACGTGGTACTGTTGTAACAGGTCGTATCGAACGTGGAACTGTAAAAATCGGTGATTCAATTGAAATCGTTGGTATCAGAAACACTCAAACTACTACTGTAACTGGTATTGAAATGTTCCGTAAAGAAATGGCTGAGGGTGTTGCAGGTGATAACTGTGGTGTTCTAGTTCGTGGTATCGGTAAAGATGATGTTGAGCGTGGTCAAGTACTTTGTAAACCAAAGTCTATTACTCCTCACACAAAGTTTACAGCTGAGATCTATGTACTAAGTAAAGATGAGGGTGGTCGTCATACTCCATTCTTCACTAACTACCGTCCACAATTCTACGTACGTACAACTGACGTAACTGGTGCTATTACTTTACCTGAGGGTACTGAAATGGTTATGCCTGGTGATAACGTAAGTATCACTGTTGATTTAATTCACCCAATCGCTATGGAAAAAGGTACTAAGTTCGCTATCCGTGAGGGTGGAAGAACTGTTGGTGCTGGTGTTGTAGCTG
>JAQTZE010000042.1 GCA_028687935.1 Sulfurimonas sp. | reverse complement strand
TGTAGGTACGCATCCCATTTGGCCACCCTGCGCATCACTACTTGGCCAGCGCGCGCATTAACACTTGGCCACCTCACGCATTGATTATGTGGCCACTTTTTCTATGTAATGCGCACATAAGTAAAAGTTAAGCTAAAGAGTATTCTTCAACTATAATACACCTAAAAAAAGGTGTGATAAATGAGGAGAATATCTATGAGTAAAATTAAAGAGGTGTTGCGATTAAAATATCTCAATCAACTATCAAACAGACAGATTCAAACAATGACAGGAGTCTCAAGAAATAGTGTTGCCAACTATATGAAGAACTATATAGAACTAGGTTCAACTCTTGATGAAGTACTTTCACTTAGTGATGCTGATCTAGCACAGTTGTTTATAAAGTCCAAACCTAATGCACAACCCCTAAAAGAACTAAGTATCATTCATCCAGACTGGAATGAAGTTAGAGAAGAACTAACTAAAAAAGGTATGACAAGATTGCTTCTATGGCAAGAGTATAAAGAGAAACAGCCATCACTTTATAGTTACTCCCAATTCAATCGTAATTACAAGAAGTATATAAAAACTATCAACCCATCCATGAGACAAGTCCACTACAATGGAGATAAACTTTTCATTGACTATAGTGGTGTAACAATGTCCATCACAGACCAAGTAACTGGTGAAGTATCTAAAGCTCAAATATTTGTAACAGTACTTGGTGCAAGTGGCTTAACCTTTGTTCATGCTACAGGAACTCAATCCACAAAGCACTTTATAGAATCACATATTCAAGCATTTAACTTCTATGGTGGAGTTCCAAATATTCTAGTACCAGACAACTTAAAAGCAGCAGTAATCTCTCATAAAAAAGGAGTAGTGAGACTCAATGACAGCTACAAAGATATGGCAGTACACTATGGAGTTGCAGTAGAACCTGCAAGACCATATAAACCACAAGACAAGTCAAAGGTTGAGTTAGGTGTAAAAGCCATTCAAAGATGGATACTGATGAAACTACGACATCACACCTTCTTCAGCGTTGACGAACTCAATCAGCATATAAACTTACTTATAGATGGCTATAACAATAAAATAATCAGAAGACTTGGTAAGAGTAGAACAGAACTATTTGAAACGCTTGATAAACCTATGCTTCATCCACTCAGAGCTAACCAATATATTTTTAAAGAGTTCAAACGAGCTACTGTAGGGATAGATTATCATATAGAGTTAGAAGGAAGTGGTTACTCTGTACCTTATATTCATTTGGGTAAAAAAGTTGATGTGACATATTCGAGTACTTCAGTTCTTGTTTCACTTGATGGAGAAGTAATAGCACATCATCCTAAACTTTTACAGAAGTATCATGACTCAACACTATTGGAGCATATGCCTCCTGAGCATCAATACCAATATGAAAAATGGAATCCAAGAAGAATACTAAACTGGGCAAATTCTATTGGTGTAAATACAACAGCACTAATGGAGTCCATTATGCAGAATCGTTCTCATCCAACACGAGGATATAAGTCTTGTATGGCAATACTTAGCTTCTCAAAAACCTATGGAGAGCTTGCATTAGAAGCTGTATCAGCAGTTGCACTTGAGATGAACCGTCATAAAGTTGCTTCAATAGAATCAATGTTAAAAACCAAAAGCTACTTACTTCATAATCAGCACCAAAGTGCTAACAACTCATATATGAACAATCATGAAAATATCAGAGGCAGTGAATATTATTCACAACAAGCAAAGAGTCTAAATAAGGATATAAAATAATGGTAACACTATCAACATTAATAGAACAAACAGCACAGTTGAGTCTTTCAGGTTTTAAAGAGTCTCTCCTATTTCAGAGTGAAGATACTAAGTATCAATCACTATCGTTTGAAGAAAGACTTTATCATCTCTTTGAAGCAGAAATAAATCAAAGACAAGATAAACGGATTAAGAGGATGTTAACAATGGCTAAGCTCAAAGATAGCTCTGCTTCACTTGATCAAATTCAATACCTAGCAAAAAGGAAATTAGATAAATCTCAAGTACTTTCTTTAGCTAATTGTGAGTTTATCAATAAGTTTCAGAACATTTTACTCACCGGAGCTACTGGAACTGGCAAAAGTTTTTTAGCTCAAGCAATAGCAAGGAGAGCTATAGCTTTAGGATACTCTGCAAAGTACTACAGAGTAACTGCACTACTTGAAGAGATAAAAATGGCAAGACTTGATGGTAGCTATACAAAGACGCTTGCGAGAATATCAAAGTTTAAACTTTTACTGCTTGATGACTTTGGAGTTACTCCACTCAAAGGAGATGAAATAAATGACTTGTTTGAAATTATAGAAGAGAGAACTTTAAATGGTTCAATCATAATCACAGCACAACTACCTATAAAAGAATGGCATGCATATTTAGGAAATGAAACTATAGCTGATGCTATGATGGACAGGTTAATTCATACTGCTCATAAAGTTGAATTAAAGGGTCCTTCTATGAGAGAATTACTTGCAAATACATAAA
>JAQTZE010000041.1 GCA_028687935.1 Sulfurimonas sp. | reverse complement strand
ATCTCACGGGTGCGCTGCAATGATAGATATACTCCTTGTACCCATCGCTCTTGTCATCATTCTAGTGATGATGCATGCGTGGTTTGGTGAGAGAATTTTGCAAAAAGGTATCATCTTCACAGACCTTGCCATAGCACAGTTTGCAGCCCTTGGCTCTGCCGTCTCGCTTGGCTATTTTCACTCAGAATATTTTTATCTCCTCACCCTCTCTTTTGCCCTTATGAGCGCCTTTCTTATCGCTCTTGCATCGCAAAGAAAACTCAAGCTCGAAGCTTTTATCGGGCTTTTATATGTTTTGGGTGCGAGTGGTATCATGATGATCTTATCACACTCGGCAGAAGGAATGGAGCACTTCAAGTCTCTGCTGGCAAGCGATATCCTCTTTACTCCTATGGATGAAGTGATCAAAAGTGCACTGATCTACGCAGCTATTGCCTTTGTACTTTGGAAAATCTATCCCAAAACAAAAGGCTTTGTAAAAGAGCTTCTGTTTTTCTCTCTACTCGCGCTCACAGTCACATCTTCTGTACAGTTAGCGGGTGTGTTAGTCGTGTTTGTTTTGCTTATAGCCCCTGCACTCGTGGCACTTTCGCTTAGCTTTACAAACAAAATACTCACAAGTTATCTCTTTGGATGGTTTTTCAGTATCTCTGCGATTATCGCTTCGTTTTATTTTGACCTACCAACTGGATATACCATTGTCTTCTTTGGAGCCTCTTTGAGTGCGACCATCGTTTTAGTCACATCAAATAAGGAACAAACATTATGAGATTTCTTCTCTTTCTTTGTTTGGCAAGCTATGTCTTCGCCGAACCAATACACTCAAGCATTACAACGTATTATGAAAATTTAGAATTTAAAAATTCAAAACGAAAAACTGACAGAACTGTTCTGGGCTTTGGCGGCGATATCCATGTAGATAATTCTGAGTACAGATTTGTCTATGAACATACCGATACCAATACTTTTCAGCCTCCGCTACAAGATGACTTGCATGTAGATAAACTTTTCTTGCGTTACGGTTACGACTTCAAAAATGGTCTGCATGCAAATATTAACTATATCAATGTCCTCCATGACAATATCGTGCCAACAGCACATGGGCAGTCGTATGGAGCTGGTCTTGGCTACGATATCACACCAAAACTCTCTGCAAACTTCACGCAGTTTTATACAGACTATAAAGATTTTGATGTCCACCAAAGCGATATAAAATTTGACTATAAAACGCAGCTTGATAATATCAAGATGAAGTTTACGAGTATTACACAAGTCATACATCTGCAAGATTATGAAACAAACCCTCTGAGCAAAAACGCAGATGAAGATTATATCTCCACAGGTCTGAAGTTTCATGGTCACTACGAAAGCTACCATCTTGGAGCCGCTGCGTATTATGGCAAAAGACTCTTTGCAATAATGGATGATGGATTTAAACTCCAACACCACGCTATGGAGTTTGATAGAACCTATGCCGTAGGTTTTGGAAAATCATTTACGCCATCATGGATAGCGCGTGTACAATATGTTTTCCAAAGAGCTGAGGAGATTCCCTACTACAACAAAAACGTAGAAGTCGAAAATCTCAAACTTATCCTCAACTACAAATTTTAGAGAAAAAAGAGAAGCCTAAAAGCTTCATCTTTTGCTCTAAAGAGTAGAATTCAATTTGCACTCAAAATTTTCTCCTATAATTTTATAAATACAAAGAAGGTCTCAAGATGCAGTTTCCAAATGAATGGGCACAAAAAGAGTATTTGCAATATAAAGCCAAACTGGAAAAAGAGGGTGTAAAAGTCGTCCTTATTGATACTATCCTCTCTCCAATAGAAAAAGCAAACACAACAACCTACAACCCACATGAGCTGAAAAACTATCCAGATGGAAGTGTTTTCGTCTTTTACTGCGATAGCGGCAAAGCAACACTTGATAGACTAAAAGAGTACAAAGAAAAATTTCCGACAATGCACTGCATCTCGCTCAAAGGCGGCAGAGGTTACTGGAGAAAAAATATGATGCTATTGGATGAAGATGCACTCTGAACATGACAAACGATTGCACGAATTTATGCTCTGCTTGGATGAGAAACGCTATTATGACGCTCATGAAGCACTTGAAGCTCTTTGGTTTCCTCGGCGTTTTGAAGATGATGTGCAAGTACATCTCCTCAAAGGCTTTATTAATGCCTCGGTATCTTTTGAACTCATCAAACTCGGTAGAGAAGAGGCAAGCAAACGCGCTTGGAAAAACTATCTCAAATATAGACAACTCCTCTATAAAGTACCCTCAATTCACGCAAATGCCTACCATACAATCAGCCGTCACCTTGATATGCTTTACAATTTGAAGCAGGTTTAATTTAGCTGATGTTACATTTTATTGCTATAATTCCGCCAAAAAAAGGATTTGTATGGATGCAATAGCCCAAACGCAAGAAGTTGCTCAAGTTGCGGCGACTACCGTAAACAAGTATTCTGATCTTGCACTTGCGTATGCAAGTGAATATGGTCTCAAACTTT
>JAQTZE010000040.1 GCA_028687935.1 Sulfurimonas sp. | reverse complement strand
TCTCATCTACAGTAAAATGCTCATCTTTTACAAGTTGCATAGCAATGCCATCAGCTACTTTGTAGTCTTCTAGAGTTCTATCTGTTGGACCTGAGATAATAAGCGGAGTTCTAGCTTCGTCAATTAGGATACTATCTACTTCATCGACTATAACAAAGTTATGATTTCTTTGAGCCATATATTCAGCAGAGTAACTCATATTGTCTCTTAAAAAGTCAAAGCCAAACTCATTATTTGTACCATAAGTAATATCGCACTTATAAGCTTCTATCTTCATCTGTGGCTCTGAGTTACTCTCAAGCACCATGCCCACTGAGTAACCTAAAAAGTTATACAAAAGTCCCATCTCAGTAGCATCTCTTGAAGCAAGATAGTCATTTACTGTAACTAAATGAACACCCTTGCCAGTCATTGCATTTAAAACAATAGGAAGAGTTGCAACTAGCGTTTTTCCCTCTCCTGTTTTCATCTCAGCGATTCTACCCTCATGTAGAGCCATACCACCGATTAGCTGAACATCAAAGTGCCTCATATTTAAGACTCTCTTACCAACTTCTCTAGTGATTGCAAATGAGTCTTCTAAGACATTATCAAGACTCTTGGCACCCTCTACAACACTGCTTCTTAGCTCGTTAAATGCACTTTTTAACTCATCATCACTTAAAGCTTCATACTTGCTCTCTAAAGCATTTATAACACCTACTCTTTTAGCGTACTTTTTTACTTCACGATCATTTGAAGTTCCAAAGATCTTACCCATTAATGCTTGTAGCATTCTCAACCTTAATACAGATTGTTACACACTAGTGCATTCCAATCATCGAAATTGGCGACATTTTAACACACTATAAATAATAATAAGCATAAATCTAAAAATGAGATATTTTAAACTTTATACTACGCAATATGTAAACAAGCCCTTAGATATAATTTTGCAAAAAAGGAACTTCCATGAAACATATATATATACTACTTTTAAGCTTCTCTCTTAGCTTTGCATCATTTGATAAGATAGACTCTTTTGATGCAGAGTTTATACAAAGTGTGACCGATGATAAAGGAAAAACTCTCACTTATAAAGGTCATATAAGTGCGTCAAAACCACAAAATGCACTATGGAGCTACAAAGAACCCATCCAAAAAGATGTCTTTATAAATAGCCATCAAGTAACTATAGTTGAGCCTGAGATAGAGCAAGTCATTATAAGAAGTATAGATTCTAGTTTTGATTTTTTCAATATGATAAAAAATGCTAAAGAGATAAAAAAAGGTGTTTATGAAGCTAGATATGAGAGTAAAATATTTACTATAACTACAAACGAGGCTATTATTGAATCCATCTCATATTTAGATGAGTTTGAAAATAGAGTGAAAATTCTGTTTCTTAATCAAGTACAGAACAAAGAGATAGATAAAAAGATTTTTACGCCAAAATATCCGCTAGATTTTGATGTTATAAGAGACTAAGAGATGGAGAGTTAACTCCATCTTTTAAAACTTAAGCTAGTTTATAATCTTTTATAAGGTTGAAGTTTAAATATTTATAAATCTCTCCCTCTTTTCCAACAATCTTTTTCGTCTTTTCTATATACTCTTCTGCAGTTGGAAGACGACCTAAAATCGCACATACAGCCGCTAGTTCTGCTGAACCTAGATATACTTGAGCGCCCTTACCTAAACGGTTATCAAAGTTACGAGTTGAAGTTGAAAAAACTATAGCATTATCCTCAACTCTCGCTTGATTACCCATACATAGTGAACATCCTGGTATCTCAGTTCTAGCACCTGCCGCACCAAAGATAGCGTAGTAACCATCTTCAGTTAGCTGTTTTTCATCCATCTTAGTTGGAGGGCAAACCCATAGTCTAGTCGGAACTGGACCCTCACCTTTTAAGACTTCACCTAAAGCACGATAGTGACCGATATTTGTCATACATGAGCCAACAAAAACTTCATCTATATTGTGAGGTCTATCAGATGCTAAGACTTCACTTAGAGTTGCAACATCATCTGGATCGTTTGGACAGGCTATAATTGGCTCTTTAATCTCATTTAGGTTGATATCTAAAACAGCTGCGTACTCTGCATCTGCATCTGGCTTCATAAGAGTAGGATTTGCTAACCAATCTTTCATCTTATCTATTCTTCGCTGAATCGTTCTTTTGTCCTCATATCCAGCTTCTATCATCGACTCTAGAAGAGTGACATTTGATTTTAAGTACTCTATAACTGGCTCGTTATCTAGTAGAACTGTACAAGCCGCTGCACTTCTCTCAGCCGAAGCATCAGAGAGCTCAAAGGCTTGCTCAGCTTTTAGAGTTGGTAAGCCCTCAATCTCTAAGATACGCCCTGCAAAGATGTTTTTCTTGCCCTTTTTCTCAACTGTTAAAAGTCCCTCTTTTATAGCTTGATGCGGTATAGCATTAACAAGATCACGAAGTGTGATTCCCGGTTGCATCTCTCCACTAAAGCGAACTAAAACAGACTCTGGCATAGTAAGTGGCATAGATCCAGTTACACCTGCAAAAGCAACTAT
>JAQTZE010000039.1 GCA_028687935.1 Sulfurimonas sp. | reverse complement strand
TGAAGTATCTTTGCACCTACAAATACCGTATCTGGCTCAAGAGTAGTATTAAACTGACCCATATCAACCTTTGCGCCAAACTCTAAATCTTTATCATTGATATTTAGCTCTACGCTGTGCATTGCAAAAGCAGAAGCTGCACAGAGTGCTATTAGTCCAAGTTTCTTTAACATGAAGTTCCTTGTATTTTTTGAATTGTTTTTGTTGTACTTTTGCCATCGACAAAACCAACAAGCTTCAACTCAGTAGCAAATTCTGTTCCTACGACATCCATTCCCTCATAATCTCCACCTTTTACAAGCGTATGAGGTTTTATCATCTTTATAAGTTCATAAGGGGTGTCATCTTCAAAAGGAACTACAAAGTCAACTGCTTCTAGAGCTGCAAGTATATAAGCTCTATCCTCTGCTAGATTTACTGGGCGTGCAGGTCCTTTTAATCTTGAAACAGAGGCATCTGAATTTAGTCCAACTATAAGCACATCTCCAAAGCTCTTAGCCTCTTGAAGATACTTAACATGACCAACATGTAAAATGTCAAAACATCCATTTGTAAAGACGATTTTTTTACCATTTGCACTATATCTCTCTACTATTTTTTTGATATCATTAAAACTTTTTATATGTGCATCTGATGTACTCTTATGCAGAGTGGCTTCATACTCCTCTATCTCATCAAGTGTTACAGTAGCGGAACCCAGTTTTCCTACAACCACGCCTGCTGCAAGATTTGCAAATGAGGCAGCTTCCTCAATGCTTTTTGAAGCACTAAGAGCAAAAGCAATAGATGCAATAACCGTATCTCCCGCACCTGTTACATCAAAAACCTCTTTTGCAACAGTTGGAAATCTCTTAAGCTCATTTTCATAAGTAGCTATTCCACCCTCTGAGAGTGTAATTAGTGATATAGTTAGTTCTGCTTCCTCTTTAAGTTTAACAAGTGCTGCTTTTAGAGACTCTTCATCTTTTATATCTATCTTAGTAGCTAGCATTGCCTCTTTTTTGTTTGGAGTTAAAAGATAGGCCCCTCTATATTTTGAGAAGTCACTACCTTTTGGGTCAACTAAGACCTTAACAGCATTTTTGTTTGCCAAAGCTATGACACTTTGACAGAGTGAAGTTGTTAAGACTCCCTTGCCATAATCAGATAAGATTAGTGTATCAAAAGAGGCTATATTTTTAGATATGGACTCTATTATCTTAGATTCACTCTGCTCTTTTATCTCATCTTTACTCTCTTTATCATAGCGAAGTATCTGCTGACCAACTGCTATAATACGACTTTTCTTAGAGGTATTTCTTCCCTTTTGAACTATGATATTTGAGCTGTCAACGCTGATGGTTTTTAGCATCTCTTTTAACTCAACACCATTATCATCATCGCCAATAACACTACAAACACTCACATCTGCACCAAGGGCTTTGAGGTTGTTTATAACATTCCCGGCTCCGCCTAAAAGTGTAGTCTCTTTGGCAATATCTACAACTTGAACTGGTGCTTCTGGAGAAATTCTCTCACAACTTCCCCACAAGTAGTGATCTATCATCAAATCACCAATAACTAAAATCTTTGGAGTGTAGTTTTTTAAAAAATTCATGCGTTTACTTCTTGCTCATAAACCCTTCTTATCTCGCTAACATAGTCTCTTATAGCATCTTCCATCTCGAACGCCGGCTCATATCCTAAAGCCTCTCTTGTAGTCTCTATATCTGCTTCTGTGTGAAACTGATAACTTCCAACAAATGGATTTGGTATATACTCACACTTGAGATTAGTTCCTAACTCACGCTGCAGTATGTCAACTATATCTTGAAAACTTCTAGCCCTGCCTGTACCTACATTATAAACACCGCTTTTTTTTGACACCATAGCTTTTATATTTGCTTGGATGATGTCTTCTATATATATAAAGTCACGAAGTATCTTATCACTTCCTTCAAATAGTTTAGGATTTTTACCTGCTAATATCTGATGCCCAAACTGTAAAACCATAGATGCGGTGGTGTTTTTAAAATACTCATTCTTTCCATAAACATTAAAATATCTAAGCCCAACTATAGAGATATCACACTCTTTTATATAGTCGCGACTTAAGTTGTCCATGCTTAGTTTTGAAAAACCATAAACATTATTTGGTGCTTCTCTTCCTACTATCTGTGGAGACTCTGCATTACCATAAGTTGCAGCTGAAGAAGCGTAAATCATATTTGCACCGTGTCTGATGGCAAGTTCTAAGAGATCTTTATAAGCATTTACATTTGTTTTTATCATCAAATCTTGCTCTTGTGCAGTAGTATCAGAGATAGCAGCTTCATGAAAAATATAGTCAAACTTATAATTCACTTCCAAATCAAGCAACAAATCTTTATCATTTATATCTCCACTAATCACTTCTCCGTTAAATCCTATAAGATTTTTAAAGTGTCCAAAACTCTTTAAGTTTCCATTTGAGAGCAACAGAGAACTTCTAAAACTATCTAGAATTACTACTTTTGCGTCTGGATGATTCTTTTGAAAATAAAAAGCTAGGTTAGAACCTATAAAACCAGCTCC
>JAQTZE010000006.1 GCA_028687935.1 Sulfurimonas sp. | reverse complement strand
GCGGGAAGCCAACTCCAAGATGAACTCTCCCTGAAGTACGCTTGAAGACTACAAGCTTGATAGGCTGGATGTGTACGCAGAGTAATCTGTTTAGCTGACCAGTACTAATAGTACGTTCGTCTTTTTTTTAACGAAACAATTTATTGTTTCATTTCTTGTTCACTACCTTACTTAGTGTAAACAGTGATCTGTAGATAGTTATTTAGTAACAATGTTGACTTTATCAATTGATATCCTATGTAGAAACTTGCATAGAATATACAAAAACTCCTCTAACTGATAACAGTCAAATATGAGTATATACGAGAGAAAGCAATTTCTCAACTATGTATTGATATTTGATTGTCTAGGTGGCTATAGAGAGAGGGAAACGCCTGGTCCCATTCCGAACCCAGAAGCTAAGCCTCTCATCGCTGATAATACTGCATCTTTCAGGTGTGGGAATGTAGGTCGCTGCCTAGTTGATCAGATCTGACTCTTCTTTTAACTTAATCAATCAAACTTTTATTTACAATATTTACTTTTTAATCAATCCATTAACTGCTTTTTCTTATTTCTATTACTTACATTTCTGACCTTTCAAAGATAACTTTACTTCTATCCATAAAATTGTATTCTATATAAATCATATATATGATATTATTTACATAATATATAAATATAATTGGAAGATTACTTATGAAAAATTACATCAAAGATCAGATAAAAAAGTCCTATGAGACGAAGCAGGATATATATAATAATGATGCCCTTATAGATACTATAGAAAAAGTTGCCAAGGAATGTGTAAGACTCTATAGAGGTTCTAATAAAACAATCCTCGCAGGCAATGGTGGCAGTGCAGCTGATGCACAGCATATTGCAGCAGAACTAGTTGGAAGATATGGTTTTGATAGACCTTCTATCCCTTCTTTAGCTCTTACAACAGACACTTCTAATCTTACGGCTATCGGTAATGACTATGGCTATGATAAAGTTTTTTCTCGTCAGCTTGAGGGGATGGGACAAAAAGGAGATATTTTTATCGGTATTTCTACTTCTGGTAATTCAGTAAATATTATTAATGCATTTGAGAGTGCTAAAGCTAAAGGGATCATGACTGTCGCATTAGTTGGACGTGACGGTGGTAAGATGGGAGAAATAGCTGATATTGCTATTATTGTTCCTTCGAACTCTACTCCGCGTATTCAGGAATCACACATACTTATCGGACATATTCTCTGTGATATTATTGAAAAAGAGATCTTTGCTGATGGAGTTGGCGAGTAGATATGGTTCTTGGGCAAAAAAAAGCTCTATTTTTAGATCGTGATGGCGTTGTTAATGTTGAAAAAGAGTATCTCTATAAAATTGAAGATTTTGAGTTTATTGATGGTATCTTTGAGCTTTGTAGACATTATTCTCATAGGGGCTATTTGATCTTTATTGTTACAAATCAGTCTGGTATTGCTAGATCTTACTATAGTGAGGATGATTTCACTCATTTAACAAACTGGATGATCGCTGCGTTTGCTCAAAAGGGAATTGCTATCTCTAAGGTTTATCATTGTCCGCATCATCCAAAGATTTCGGCTCCATGTAGCTGCCGTAAACCTGAACCTGGAATGCTCTTAGAGGCGCAAAAAGAATTTAATATAGATCTTGCGCATTCAATTATTGTTGGGGATAAAGAGAGAGATATTGAAGCAGGCTTAAACGCAGGTCTATTTGAGTCTTATCTTTTAGATGAAACTACTCAAACGCAACACTCTAAGGCGACTAAAATTGTTACAAGATTAAAAGATATATGGAAAAACAATGTTAATACTCAATAGTGGTGGTACTTTTAATAAACGATATAACCCTCTTAGTGGAATTTTAGAAGTCCCGTATGATAATCTAGCGATAGAGACAATACTCTCAAGCAGTGACTGCGTTTATAATCTTGCTGGCGTTATATATAAAGATAGTTTAGAAATGGATGCTGAGGATAGAAAGCAGTTTGCAAATATTATTACTCACTCAGATGAACGAGTATTTGTTATTATTCATGGTACAGATACAATGGATATTAGTGCAGAATTTTTATCTGAAATTTTTACTGATAGAATTATTGTTTTGACGGGTGCAATGAAGCCATTTGAGATAGATAAAGTCGAAGCAAGCCTTAATCTTGGTCTTGCAATTGGATTCGCAAAAGCAATCAAGGAAGAGGGTGTTTATATTTGCATGAGCGGGCATGTGCAAAAGTGGGACGCAATAGAGAAAAATAAAAAGTTAGGGAAGTTTGAACTTGTCAAATAGTGTAGCATGTAATCATTGCCATTTAGAGTTTGATAAATCAGTAATGATCATAGAAGAGGGTGAAAAGTTTTCCACAGACGCACCAAATGAACAAAAAGAGTTGCTCTATTTTTGTTGTAATGGCTGTCAAGGCGTTTATCATCTTTTAAGTGATGAAGGACTTGAGAGTTTTTATGACAAAGCGCAAGGTGTCAAACTTACCCCACCGACAAAACAGTACGAAGATTCTTCAAACTTTAACTCGGCTGCGTTTTATGATAGATTTGTGAGTGTCAACAAAGATGGATTTCATCAAGTCTCGCTTATTATAGAAGGAATTCATTGTTCAGCTTGTGTCTGGCTCAATGAAAAAGCTCTGCATAAAATGGAAGGTGTTATCGAAGCAAATATCAACTTCACCAATAATAAGGCACACATAGTTTGGTCGGATGAAGTCCTAAAACTCTCTAATATCATTGATATGATTCGCGCTATAGGCTACAACGCCTACCCGTACGATGCTTCAATACAAGAAGCTCATGCTAATAAAGAGCGCAAAGAATATTACCTTAAAATGGCAGTCGCCATTTTTGCGTCTATGAATATTATGTGGATTGCTGTAGCACAATATGCAGGCTATTTCACAGGTATCACGCAAGATATTAAAACTATTTTAAATATTGCAGAAGGTGTTCTTGCCACACCTGTTCTTTTTTATAGCGGATGGGTGTTTTACAGAGGTGCCTATTACGGGATAAAAAACAGAGTTGTCAATATGGACCTTCCAGTAGCAACTGGGGCAACGCTCACCTATATCTATTCAATCTACATTACTCTCTACGAAAGGGGTGAAGCCTATTTTGATTCGGTGAGTATGATTATTACCTTTGTTCTTATTGGAAAATTTCTTGAGATTTTAAGTAAGAAAAATGCAGCTGATGCTCTGGATATCATCGGTAAACATATTCCAAGTGTAGTGAATGTTTTGCAAGAGGGTACTGTTGTCTCTTGTAAGATTGGAGATGTTGTTGCTGGGGATATTATCACAGTATCATCTGGTGAAAAGCTTCTTTTTGACGGCGAAATCATAAAAGGTGAAGGCTTTTTTGATGAATCAAATCTGACGGGTGAGAGTGAACCTATCTATAAAAAAATGGGAGATAGTGTCATAAGCGGAACGACTAGTATAGACGCGGACATTCATTATCGAGCAAGTAAAGATTTTAAACACTCAACACTCTCAAACCTTGTTCAGCTTCTTGAGAGTGCGATGAATAAAAAACCGAAAATTGAGCAGATGGCAAACAGACTCTCTGAATATTTTTCAGCGATTATTCTAGGATTCTCAGTTCTAACTTTCTTTATTTGGTATTTTTGGCCGCATAGCTTTGAGACCTCTTTTATGGTGGCGATTTCAGTGATCGTCATTGCATGTCCCTGTGCACTTGCTCTTGCTACTCCAGTGGCAACACTCGTAGGACTGAGTCTTGGTGCGAAGCGAGGTATTTTGTTTAAAGAAGCAGCGCAGCTTGAGACGATGGCAAAGGCTGATACGCTTATTTTGGATAAGACGGGAACGCTAACAATAGGAAAACCTGAAGTTCTTCAAGAACACCTCTACGCTGCGTTTGATACACGTTTGCTTTATGCGCTTGTGAGTGCCTCAAAACATCCAGTTGCACATGGAGTCAAAAATCATTTATATGAAAAAGATGAGAGTATCACGGGTGTCGTGTTTGATACATATAAGCAAATTCCTTCATTAGGAATAGAAGCTAAATATCAAGAGAGTGAAATTCTCGGGGGTAATTACAAACTTATGGAAGAAAATGGCATCACAAGTGCCTTTGAATCTTCAGATACACTCTTTTATGTTGCGATTGATAAAAAAATAGTGGCTATTTATGAGCTGCAAGATAAGATAAAAGAGGATGCCAAAGAGATTATTGCTGCGTTTAAAAAGCGAAATATCAGTGTAGTAATGCTCACTGGAGACAACGAAAACGCAGCGAAAAAAGTGGCTGTTGCAGTTGGGTTAGATACATTTTATTGGAACCAGACGCCTGAAAATAAAGCAGATTATGTGAGCAGATTGCATGAGCAAGGCAAACGTGTTGTGATGGCTGGAGACGGAGTGAATGATATTTTAGCTCTTGCGCGGGCAGATATTGGTATAGTTATGGGAAGTGGAAGTGATATTGCAGTTGAGATGAGTGATATAGTACTGCTAAACGACTCGCTCCATTCGCTTGAAGATGCGTTTAAGATATCACGCACAACCTATGGACTTATTAGACAAAACCTTGGCATCTCTTTGGTCTATAATGCAATCACGATTCCATTGGCGATGGCGGGCTTTGTAATACCGCTTGTTGCAGCGATCTCTATGAGTGTGAGTTCTCTTTTGGTTGTAGGAAACTCGATGCGTATACGCTTAAAATGGATAAAAAATTAGGAGAATGATATGATGGATAACTGGGTTATAGCTATGATGCTCGGAGCATCTATTTTTCTAGGGGCTGTGGCGCTATTTGCGTTTTTATGGGCTATCAAAAACGGACAATTTGATGATGAAGAGAAGTTCTTAAACGCAGCGAAATACGACGGTGAAGATGAACTTAATGATGCACTCAAACAAGAACAGAAAAAAGAGAGATTAAAAAAAGAGTATCGACCAGAGTAAAAAGATGAAGTGAAAAAATGGACTGTCCAAGAGGACAATCCAAGAGGAATTATTTTCCGATAGTTTGTGCGAAAGCTTCTAATTCTGCGTCAGAATATTTAGCCACTTGACCTTTCATAAGACCTTTCATTGGTCCACCGAAAGTACCAGCTTTGTAACCTTTAAGAGCTTCAGCAATTTCTGCATGTGGTAATTCAGATACGATTTTTGATTTTCCAAGAGCCGCTTTTGACCAGTCAGCACCATGGCAAGATGCACATGCTTTTCCATTTACTTCTGCCATTGATACAGTTGCTAGTGCTAAAGTAGCGATTGAAGCGATTACGATTTTTTTCATTTAATTTCCTTACTATAAAGTTTCATCTGCATTATATTGCTTGGAGTCTTAAATGCTTGTTAATGAATATCAAGGTATTATTTTATTTATATTATTTTATTATGGATGAGAATATGCGACACATACAAGACGATTTAAAAGACAAAACAATTTTAATAACTGGAGGCGCTGGCTTCATAGGTTCAAGCCTTGCGTTTTACTTTCAAGAGAACCATCCAGAGGCTAAAGTAGTGGTTTTAGATGCCTTTAGAAGCGGTGAAAAACTCTCTAATGGCAACCTGAAAAGTTTTGGACACTTTAAAAATCTCTTAGGTTTTTGTGGTGAAATTATCAGCGGGGATATCAACGATAAAGATCTACTTTTAGATCTAGAAATAAACTATAAATTTGATTATATTTTTCATGAGGCTGCTATTTCGGATACAACGGCTCAAGAGCAGGATCTTATGATCAAAACCAATGTAAACGCATACAAAGATCTACTAGACTTGGCAGTTGCCCATGGCGCTAATATGATCTATGCATCTTCTGCCGCGACCTATGGAAACGCAGAGTCTCCTCAAAGAGTAGGGCGAGAAGCGCCACAAAATGTCTATGGTTTTTCAAAACTGAGCATGGATCATCTCAGTCGTGAGTATATGAAAAAATGTGACATCTCTATCGTAGGTCTTCGATATTTTAATGTCTATGGACCAAGAGAATTTTTCAAAAATACAACAGCTTCGATGGTGCTTCAGTTTGGGCACCAGATACTCGCAGGTAAAAATCCGAAACTCTTTGAAGATAGTGATAAAATTCTTCGTGATTTTATTTTCATCGGTGATATTATTCAAGCGAATATCAAAGCGATGCAACCAAAACAAAGCGGCATTTATAATGTTGGAACGGGTAAAGCGAGAAGTTTTCAGGATATCGTGGACATCCTTCAAAGAGAACTTGGAACGAGCTTACCTTGTGAATATATTCCAAATCCTTTTATTGGAAGCTATCAGTTTCACACAGAAGCGGATATCGCCACTACAAAAGAAGCTCTCGGTTATGCACCGGCTTACGAGATGGAAGATGGGATAAAAGCGTACGTCAGCGAGATTAAGAGACTCTTTAAAGAAGAAGTAAAATAATGCAAATGCTCAAAAATAACAAGCCAAATATCTTGGTTCTTGGTGACTTGATGATTGACCATTATTTGTGGGGAAGCTGTGAGAGAATCTCTCCTGAAGCGCCTGTGCAAGTCGTAGATATTGCAAGAGAGACAAGTGTGCTTGGTGGCGCTGGAAATGTTATCAGTAATCTCAAAGCACTCGGGGCAAATGTGAGTGTTGGCAGTGTGATAGGCGATGATGACAACGGAGTCGAACTTGTTGCGATGTTACAAGAAATCGGTGTAGATACACAAAATATTTTCGTGCAAAAAGAGCGTAAGACATCCAAAAAGAGCAGGGTAATAGCTGTGAGTCAGCAAATCCTGCGCTATGACAAAGAGTCTAAAGATAAGATAGATAGTTCTTCTGTAGAGGCTATTATGAATGCTCTAAACGCAACGATAGCGCAGTATGATATCGTTGTCCTCTCTGACTATGGGAAAGGGGTCTTAACGGATGATTTGTGCCAGAGAGTTATTACGCTTGCCAATGAAAACAAAGTACGTGTTTTGGTCGATCCAAAAGGGAGCAACTTTACAAAATACAAAGGTGCATATCTTTTAACACCAAACAAAAAAGAGGCGATTATCGCCACGAAGATAGAGATAAAAGATGAAAAAAGTCTCGAAGCTGCACTTTTAAAACTCAAAACAGATTGTGAACTCGGTATCTCACTTATCACGCTCTCAGAAGATGGTATCGCGACTTATGATAAGGAACTCAAAGTATTTCCTACGGTTGCAAAAGAGGTTTTTGATGTAACGGGTGCCGGAGATACTGTGATCGCTTCTATTGCGTTTGCGCTCTCAGCTGGAAAAAACATCCAGGAGAGTGCAAAGTTTGCAAACCTCGCTGCTGGTGTAGTTGTCGGAAAAATCGGTTCTGCAACAGTAAGTATAGCCGAGATAGAAGAGTATGAAGCAACACTGCATAAAAGTACTTCCGATGCCCATATTAAGAGTTTTGAAGATATAAATGCAGTTGTCAAACGCTATAGAGCAAACGGGAAAAAAGTGGTCTTTACAAATGGCTGTTTTGATATCTTGCATGTTGGGCATGTTAAGTATCTCCAAATTGCAAAAAGCTTTGGAGATATCCTGATCGTCGGACTCAACTCGGATGCTTCGGTCTCACGTCTCAAGGGTCCAAGCAGACCTGTCAATATTGCAGAAGATAGAGCCTATCTCTTGGCGGCACTTGAGGCTGTTGATTTTGTTGTTCCATTTTCTGAAGATACACCGCTTGAACTTATCAAGATGATTCGCCCAGATACTCTTGTAAAAGGCGGAGATTATGAAGGAAAAGAGGTTGTCGGAACGGAATTTGCTGGAGAGTTGAAGCTTGTTGACTTTGTAGATGGTAAAAGTACGACAAAAACAATCCAAAAAATACAAGGAAGTTCATGTTAAAAAAAATATCTATGCTGACACTTTGTGGTGTTTCAGCTTTTGCATTAAATTATGCAGAAATAAATGTAAACGACAGTGATTTAGAACTCAGCGGTAAGCTTGATATGGGGCAGATGATACACAGTGTCACGCCTAATACAGTTTTTTTAGGGCTGAAGTTTTTAGATGTAGATGCGAAACACAGTGAAAATGATAATGCAAAAGTAAAAAGTTATGGTGAAGTGAACTTTCTTATGCAAAAAGAGATTGCACGTAGCGGTTTGACGATTGGTTTGGGTATCAAACTCAATAAGACTGAGTTGAACGATAAGAGCTTTATGTCTGCTCCTCTTGGAATCGAAGCACGATATAAAATCCCTGCATCAGACTATATCCCGATGTATATAGGTGGAACTATTTATCATGCTCCAACTGTTTTATCTTTTGAAGATGCGGAAAACTATATGGAATACCGTGCGCACTTTGATCTTGAAGTGATCCAAAACGGTTGTATCACTCTTGGATACAGATCGATCGATACGAACTATGATACGTATAATTTCAATTATAACAAATCAGTATTCGTAGGCTTTAAATTCGGATTTTAAAATCCGAGTTCTTTGACAGCTGCGATAACCTCTGCAACTGTAATAGTCGTCATGCACTCGTGATGTCCAAGCGGACACTCGCGTTTCATACATGGGCTACACTTCATCTCGTGTCTAACAATCTTACTTTTTTTATTCATCCACTGTGACGTCTCGGTATATTTTGTCGGTCCAAAAATAGCCACAGTTGGTACTTGATAGGCTGCTGCAACATGCATAGGTCCGCTGTCATTAGTGATAAATAACGAACATCCTCCGATATTTGCACACAGCTCTTGGATATTTGTTTTCCCCGCTATATTCATGTAGTTTGTGACATCTAAACGCAGCAGAGAATCTTCTATCTCTTTTGCCATAGCAACTTCACCGGGACCACCAAAGATGAGAATATCAAACTTCTCACTAAACGCAGCCGCTACTTGGGCAAATCTCTCAGGATACCAGCGTTTCGCACTTCCATAGGTTGCCCCTGCGTTTATTCCAAGCGTAGGTTTTTGGAACTGTTTTGTTTGGATATAGAGTGCTAAAGGTGGCGTTTGTCCATTCCATGTATGTGTGTCGCTCATGGCAAGCTCTGCATACTGCAGGGCGAGATGTTGCGTTGTCGAAATTTTTGGAGTATGTGAGAGCAAAAATATTGAGTGCCATGAACGTTTCGCAATGCAGACGACAGTATTTGTAAAACGCAGTAAAAGTGAAGCGTGCAGTTGGTTTCGAAAACTTATAGCAAGATGAAAAGTGCCGAGTTCACGTGCAAGTTTATAGGTCGCTAGTAAACGAGAAGAAGCTTTTTTTGTCTCATCTACAATCGCTCTCTCACATCTAGGATGATGTTTGAGTGCTTCGATACTTGCATAGCTTCCTACAAATGTGAGTCTTGCGTTTGGATACTCTTGGCATAAAAGCTCTATCGCAGGAGTCGCCATGATCGCATCACCAAGCCAGTTCGGAAGAATGATTAATATCCTCACTTCGTCCACCTATTTTTCTGTAGCAAACCTGCTTCAGCAGTATCGATTGCAAATAGAAGCTCTTTGAGCTCCTGCGTTTTATTTGCGTCCATCGAACTCTCTACGATATTTTTAAAGTTGTATTTGATATAGCCATCATCTGTGATCAGTCCGATGAGGTTTCCAGCAAAAAAGTAGGCAAATCTTTTACTGACATCTGCATCAAACAAAGAGCTTCCCATAGTACTGATATTTGCTTTGAGACCGAGCATATCCACGATAGTGGGGAAGATATCGTTGTGAGAACCAAGCGTCTCTATGACTTCAGGCTTGAATATTTTTGGCGCATAGATGATCAGCGGAATCCTGAAATGCTCTATAGAAGAGAGTGCTGTATCATCAGGACGGTATTCTCTTGCAATCGGGTTGAGGGCATCACCGCTTCCATGATCGGAGGTGAAAATAAAGATAGTTCTCTCAAACCACGGCTCATTTTTCACACTCTCCATAAAACGCTCGATAGCGCTGTCTGCGTAGATATAGGCATTGAGTGAGCCGTTATAGTTTTTGAGATCATGGGGATAACGCTCATATTTTGCACTTGGGAGATGAAAGTCTGAATGGGTAGAATCTGTAAACGCAAAGCCCATAAAAGGCTCTTTCATTGCGTTTAGTTTGTTATGATAAAAGTCAAGCATATTAAAATCATAGGTTCCCGTGAGCGGTGCGCGACCCGCATCTGTATTCTCTATATTTGGCATATCTTCTGCACCATAATAATCATCAAAACCACCCAAAGCACTCACCGCATCAACTCTGTAGGAGCGTCTGTTTCCTGCTTGCATTGCGAGGGTGCTGTAGCCATTTTCTTTGGCGACTTGGCCGAGATAGCTCAGTTTTGAGAGTTCCAAACCTTTACCGAGATATTGAAAGCCATAAGGGATGGTAAGTCCCGTAAAGATAGAAGTGATTCCAAAAATAGAGCGGTAACCGTTGGAGTAAAAGTTTGTAAACTTTAGACCTTCATTGGAGAGTTTTTTAAAGTATGGGGTGACACCGAGCTCTTTGTAGTGGGTGAAACCATCGAGATGTTCCGCGCCAAAAGATTCCAATAAGACGATGACGACATTGTATTTCGGTTTTTCTTTTTGCGTATATTGACGCAGAAGCGGATACTCTGTGTCGATAAAAGGTGCATTTTTTGAGAGCATTGCCTCTTGTGTCATCGCAACCGCTTTATCAAGCTTCATCAGAGTGTGTTTGTTTGATTGTTTGGCTGTTCTGTAAATGGTAAAAAAGCCATTAAGGGCGAGATTGCCAGAGCTTACTTTGTTGACAGCGTAAGCATCACTGCTACCAAAACTTTTGCCTCCGAGGTTGTTGCGGATGCCCAGAAAAAGCACTAAAACTGCGATAAACGCAGTGATAAAAAGCTTTTTCCCTGAGATGAAATCTTGCAAATCATGGGCAAATATTTTGTAAACGCCATAGATAAACGCAGCACTGAGGAGCATTGCCCCAAGCGTATACAAAAGCATAGAACCTAAAGCCATACCGATGATGATATCCCAATCTTCGCCAAGGTTGAAGATCTCGTTTGAGATGTGTCTGTGGATATAGTCGTAGTAGAGCACATCGCTGAAGCTGAGGATAAAGATAGTGTTTAAAATGAGTGCCCAAGCAAGTCCGATATAAACGCGCGTTTTTGTTTTTTTGACAAAAAGTAGGAGCAGGATGAAAATTGCTGAGAAAGTAAAGAGCGTAATCATATCCACACGTACGCCCATTAGTAGTGAAGCATAGAGTTCAGCTTGCGTGAGGTCCATAAAATCATCAGGATAGAAGTTCAAAAGTGAGAGGCGGATGCCCATCATAACGATAAAACTAAAGAGGAGTAGTGAGAATATTTGCGTGAGTTGATTTTTAAACATTGGTATTTTTTTCTTTTATAAGGATTGAGTAGAAGATAAAGGTAAAGATGGTGACGATAAAAAATGAGGTGACAACATCACTCAAAAAGTGCCCGCCCGCAGAGACTCTGGCAAAACTGACCAAAACCCCGTAACTCATCACTGCTGTTATCCAAAGCTCTCGTCTGCGTTTAGCCAAGAGTGCAAAACCAAGGAGTGAAAAAGCGCCTGCAGCATGTCCTGAGATAAAAGAGTAGCCTTTTTGATCTGAGATAATAAATGCTGGAGTGAACTTTTTATCGCCTCCAAACTCTGCGACTTGTGAAGGACGTGCGCGTTCCCAGTTCTCTTTAAACACACTATCGACAAGAAGTCCAGGTGCGAGCCCCAAAACTAAAATAAGATACAAAAGAACTCTTGCGTTTATCCCAAGAAGATTTTTTTTGCCAAAATAGTTGTAGAGGAAAAGAAGGAGAGTTCCTCCTATGAAAAAGATAAGTACAGGCTTGACCGAGTAGTAAAAAAACTCTTCAAACAGCGTGCCATTCATAGGAAAACTTGTGCCATCAAAGAAAAAAGATGCGACATACAAGTCAATTTGCGGGAAGAGAGTAAAAGTAAGAGAAACTCCAGTAAAGAGCAGCCAAACGAAGAGAGGTATCTGTAATATTTTTTTATTCATTGGCAATTATACTGCATCTTTTATGTGGATATATAAAGGTGAAGAGCCTATAGTGAGGGTTTTATCTTCGATTAAAACTCCATCAAGAGAATAAACGGTGAAAAACTCCTCGTTTTGGAGTGTTGTAGGTTTGAGCGACCAGTGAATCTGGAGCAGTTTTTCATCTACGAGGCACTGAAAAATATAGTATTCGCGGACAATATCCAGACGTAAAAACTGCGCATTTTTGAGGTTTTGTATCATAAACTTATAGCTCTCAAATGCCTTGCGTTTGATGCTGCCCTCACGGTTGTCGATGAGACCATATCCTGAGGCTATGAGCTGATGCCATGAGAGTGTATTGACCTGTTGTGAAGCAAAAGCAAAAAGATGATATCTGAGCATATAATCTGCATACAACTCTTCGCTGACACACTCATGTTCACTCGTTGGTGCGTAAGGTTTTGTGTTGCTCAAAGGCCAATTTGCCTCGGTGATATGTAGAGCGTGCGCGGATTTTGGAGAGAGCCAGACCATAGTGCTCAGCCACGCTATCTTGTCAGAGAGATCAAAGCCTATCTGTAAGTTTTCAGGTGCACCGCGTCTGTCTACATAAAGAAGCGCCGAAGTCCCATCAAAGCGGTATTTTAAGAAGTTAAAAAGTGTATGTGCAGTGAAGTGGTACTCAAAATCTATCACACCGCTGCCGATAAGTTTTATGTTTTTAAACTCGCTTTGTTGGAGGTCATAGGCTACTTTATAAAAACGTAGATACTCATCTACGCTGAAAAAGCCCCATTTTGCTCTATTAATAGTCGTGCCTATTTCATAAATATCTACAAGGTTTTCTAAAGAGGTAAAAATACTCTGCATATCTTTTTTTGTGAGCTCTAAATCTTCCACATGCTCTCTATCTTGCATGATTTTGAGGATGATTTTTCTTTGCGGATTTGCTAAAATAAACGCTTTGAGCGCAGGAAGTTTCTCCATCTCCCAAAGCTTCAAACGCAGTAGTATTCTCTCCACTCCAAGTTCATCAAGGAGTTCGATAGTATGCTGCGTTTCACGTTCAAAATCCACTCCCATACTAAAAAAAGTAGAGGATTCGATTGTTTTTCGACGAACAAAAGGCATCATAACCAAAGTGACAGGCAACATAACAAGCGCGATGCCAACAGTCTTGATAAGTGAGAAAAGCTCGCGTTTGCGCATAATGCGCTTGTACTCTTTATCCTTCAGCTGGTAAGGTTGGTCTGAGAAATTATCCCACGAAAAAGGTTCTTTCATTGTTGCATCCATTTTGTCTCTTTGAGCAGTTTTGCCTGCGCTGTATCGATGCTTAGAAGCAACTCTTGGAGCTCTTTTGAGCTATTGTCATCTCCATCCATAAATGCGTTGAAGTTGTAGTGTACACTTGCTTTGCCGTTCGTGAGTGCTACTTCGCCACCGTGTTTGACAAAGGCAAATCTCTGCGTGACACTTGTGTCAAAGAGTGAAGAGCTGATACTTGTAAAAGGCTCTTCCCAGCCCAAAATATCTGTAAGTGTCGCTAAGATATCTACATGAGAACCAACTGTATCAACTCTCTTCGCCTGATAGATTTTTGGCGCATAGATGATAAGCGGAATATGATAGGAAGCGAGTTCGATTTTTTTCTTTTGTACTTCAGAAGCAGAAGCGACTTCGGCGTGATTTGTATGATCGGCTGTGAAGATAAAAATGGTGTTCTCAAACCAAGGCTCTTTTTTGGCTTGATCCATAAACGCAGCTATTTGGCTGTCCATATAGTTCATCGTGTTCAAAAAACCATATTCACTCTCTGTGCTATGAGGATATTTTTCCCACTCTTTTCCTGGGGAATAGTAGGGTGCATGCGTTGATGCGCTAAACGCAAAGGAGATAAAAGGCTCTTTGATAGTGTGAAGCTTTGAGGACAAAAATCGGAGCATATCTCCATCCCAAGCGCCGTAGTTTGGAGTGCCGACTTCATCACCGCTTCTTGGCATATCTTCTGCTCCGTAGTAGTCGCTAAATCCCGCGAGAGAAGCAAGCTTATCTACACGAAAAGAGCCACGATCTGAGCTTTGCATCGCCAAAGTATGGTAGCCATTTGCTTGTGCCATTTTTCCCAAAAAGCTGAGGTTGTAAAGCTCTAAACCTTCTCCATAATTTTCAAATCCCACAGGCTGGGTAATACCTGTAAAAAGTGATGTGATACCCTCTTGAGAACGCTGTCCGTTGGCATAAAAGTTTGTAAAAAGCAGACCAGAATTTGCAAGAGCGTCAAGTGTCGGAGTGATGCCAAGATGATTGCCTGCTAGTGCGTCAAGATACTCGGCGCTGAAACTCTCTATCATGATAATGACGACATTGTAGGGCTTTTTCTCTGCGTTTGTGTAGCTTCGCATCAGCGGATATTCACTCTTTGGATAGAGCGTTTTGTCTGAAGCTGTTGCGTTTTTGACATTTTTTATCGCAGTATCGAGTTCTATGCCTGCATGGTTTGTATTTTGGCGGTTACCGCCTCTGTAATAGCAGAAAAAGCCGTTGAGAGCGAGATTGCCTGAAGCGAGTTTGTTGACTGCAAAAGCGTCTGAGACTCCAAAAGATATCCCCTCTGTTTTGCCTCGTATCCCTAAAAACGCAAGGGCAATGATAAGCGGGATAAAGAGCCACTCTTTGTGGTAGAGGCGGGTGTCCTCTATCTTGGCTGAGAAGAGTTTATAAAAGAGCGCAACGACTAAAAGAAATAAAATACTCGAGAGTATGCTCTGGTAAAAATAGTAGTCTATCGCCATACTAAAGAGGATACCGACATCATTGCCGATGAGAGCAAGTTCATCGCTGAGATGACGGTTTACAAAGCCAAAATAGAGAACATCGCCAATGTTGAAAAAGAGCACGGAGGCAATGAGAACTCCCCAAAGTGTTCCTAAAACGATGCGGTAAGATTTAAAGTAAGTAAAACGCAGCGGTAAAAGAAGTGCCAGCCATAAAAGGGAAGTGAGAGTAAAAATGATGGCAGTATCGACGCGAAATCCCATCAAAAAAGAGAGCAGGGCTTCGTAGCCGCTGAGTGAGGAAAAGTACTCAGTGTAAGAGAGATAAAAGAAGATGCGAAGTGCTAAAAAAAGTCCAAAACTAAGCAGTGTGGCCCAAATGACCTGTGTATATCGATTTTTAAATGACAAAATAAGCCTTGAGTAAATATAAGGGCAATTATATCCTTTTTAAGGTAAAATCCTTGATTAATTAATTTTAGGAATGTATATGAAAATATCAGTTATAGGCACAGGTTATGTAGGTTTAGTCAGCGGCGTTTGTTTCGCTCAAATGGGAAATAGCGTGACTTGTGTGGATATTGATACAAATAAAATAGAAAAACTCAAACAAGGCATCATCCCTATTTATGAGCCAGGTCTTGAAGATATGACACTGGAAAACTATAAAAAAGGGACACTTAGTTTTACTACAAACGCAAGTGAAGCTTTGGGTAATTCTGCTATTGCGTTTATAGCGGTTGGAACACCGATGGGTGAAGATGGAAGTGCGGATTTGCAGTATGTTTTGGCAGTTGCAAAGACGATAGGCCAGAGCATGAAAAAGTATATGGTCATTGTAGATAAATCTACGGTTCCTGTAGGTACGGCTGATAAAGTCAAAGCGGCGATTCAAGCAGAACTTGACAAACGCGGCGAGAGTATAGAATTTGATGTTGTCTCCAATCCAGAGTTTTTAAAAGAGGGTGCGGCTATTCAAGACTTTTTGCATCCTGATCGCGTCGTTATCGGAGCTGAGAGTGAAAAAGCTATGGATATTATGAGAGAGTTATATGCTCCTTTTATGAAACACCATGACAGATTTATCGCAATGGATATTAAATCTGCTGAGATGACAAAGTACGCTGCAAACGCAATGCTTGCGACAAAAATCTCTTTTATGAATGAGATGAGCCAGATTTGTGAGCGCGTCGGTGCAGATATTAACAGAGTTCGCAACGGCATCGGAAGTGACAGCCGTATTGGCTACAGCTTTATCTATCCAGGTTGCGGATACGGTGGAAGCTGTTTTCCAAAAGACGTGCAAGCACTTGCAAAAACAGCAAAAGATTTTGGCTATAACCCAAGAATCCTCGATGCTGTAGAAGCAGTAAATTATGACCAGAAATATGTGATGAGCAATAAAGTTATTGCAAGATTTGGTGAAAATCTTGATGGTAAAACTTTTGCTGTGTGGGGACTTAGCTTCAAACCTGAGACGGATGATATGCGAGAGGCGAGCTCTATTACTATCATCAACGAGCTCACACGTAGAGGTGCAAAAGTCGTAGCATACGATCCAAAAGCGATCCATGAAGCGCAAACGCATTACCTTAAAGGCAATGATCGCGTTTCTTATGTAGAGAGCAAATACGAAGCGCTTAAAGGTGCAGACGCACTTATCCTTGTCACAGAATGGCAAGAGTTTAGAAGTCCTGACTTTGATGAGATGAAAAAACTTCTTACAAACGCAGTCTTTTTTGATGGAAGAAACCAATTCAAAAAAGAGAAGATGCATGCAAATGGCTTTGAATATTTCCAAATCGGTGTGAACTAGTCTGTATGCGTTTTTTTGCAGTTTTACTCTTTTTTGTCTTAACTGCAAACGCAGCGATACTGCAAAAAGCCAACCGATATAGCGACCAAAATATCTCTGGCTGGCTCATGTCCGAAAAACTTGACGGTATCCGTGCCTATTGGGATGGAAAAATGCTCCAAACGCGACAAGGTAAAGAGATACAAGCACCTGAGTGGTTTGTCAAAGACCTTCCTGTGTTTGCCCTTGATGGTGAGCTTTGGAGTAAACGCAGTGACTTTGAAAATATCCAATCCATAGTGATGGATGATGTGCCAAGTGATAAGTGGCATGAGCTTAAGTATATGATCTTTGAAGTGCCACAGGCTGAGGGGAATTTCACGAAAAGACTCCAAAAAGCTGAGGATTATATTTCTGCAAAAAAACTGACTCATATAAAAATTATAGAGCAAAAAATCTGCAAAGATAAAGAAGATTTGGCTGCGTTTCATAAGCAGATACAAGAGCGTGGCGGCGAAGGCGTCATGATAAAAGACGCTTCATTAGCCTATTTTGATGGACGTAGTGACTCTATACTCAAAGTCAAAAAAGCACAAGACGCCGAAGCCAAAGTCATCGGCTATAAAAAAGGGAGTGGAAAATATAAAAGTATGATGGGAAGTTTGCACGTCGAACTTGAGAGTGGTGAGCAGTTTTTTATCGGCAGCGGATTTAGTGACGCACAAAGAGCAAACCCTCCAAAAATAGGAACTATCATCACTTTTTCATACTATGGCTTCACCAAACTAGGCAAACCAAAATTTGCTTCATTTTTACATGAGAGAAGAGACTGATGCGTATTTTAGTTGTCCGAAATGATAAACTTGGGGATTTCATCACGGCACTTCCTACGATGTATGTGCTGAAGCAACACAATCCTGATAATCATATCGTTGCGTTTGTAGCTCCTCTGAACGAGGCACTTGCACTCTCTTGTGAGTTTATCGATGAGGTGATCGTGGATGAGGGCGAGGACGTTTTCGCTCTGGCTAAAAAACTCAAAAGCGCAAAGATAGATACCTCAATAACACTCTTTTCAAACACAAGAGTTGCGTTTGCGCAGTTCTTGGCAGGCATCAAAAAACGCATTGCCCCTGCCACAAAAATTGCACAGATATTTTATACAAACCGCATCACACAAAGACGAAGCCAAGTAAAGATGGCGGAGTTTGAATACAATCTTGAGCTCACAAAAACACTTTTTCCTGATATAAATCTTGCGTACAAAAAGCCACTGCTTGCGTTTGAAGATGCAAAAATTGTCTATGATGTTTTTTGTACAAATAATGATATACAAAAAGAAATCGTTGCGTTTCATGTAGGTTTTGGCGGCTCTTCTGATGCAAACTGGAATTTGGATGAGTATGAGATACTGATAAGAGAAGTGATACAACAAGAGAAATATCAAGTACTCCTCACTTTTGGCCCTGATGAAAAAGCCCTCTATGAAGAGATGCAAAAGAGACTTATGGGTTTAAACGCAGTGTTTTATCTCTCTCTTGATGGCATACTTTATTTCGCAAAACTCATCAGTAACTTCAAACTTTTTGTAAGCACTTCAACTGGAACCTACCATCTCGCATCACTCGTAGGCTGCCCAACGATGACCTTCTTCGCAGATAGTTTATTCGCAAGTGCTGCTCGTTGGAGAGGTGTGGGAGATGTAGAGTTGCAACAGCACTTTATGATACCGCAGGACGCTGATAAACGCAGTAAGCTTTTTGAACTTGCGAGAAATAAATTAGCTCATTAAATTTTCATGAGCTAATACTACTTTTTCCCTTTGAGTCTGCGTTTAAGATTTACCTTCGCTTCCAAAAATTTCGCTTCATGTATGACAATATCGATAGCTTTTTTTACATCGATACCCGCAAGATTTGCGTATTCTGTAGCGAGTATGACGAGGTCATTGTCATCTTTTGCCCAGAATTTGTTGAAGTTTGTAAGTCCTTCATAAGGTGAGATAGTTCTAAATTCCATTCTGTTAATATCTACAAGAGAAAATTTAAAGCCCTCATCTTCTACAGTGACTAAAATATTTCCAAGTGAATAATCCACATGCCAGACACCTTTTTGATGGATCTCGTAGGTGAATTTTGCAAAATCTTTGAGGATATCTGCGTAGGTGCTGACAGTGTGATGAAAGACTTCGCGGATAGTAAAGTCGTTTTTTTCCATGACACTGATAAAATAACTCTCAGCAAGCAAACCGTTTTCAAAAAACTCAATGATGCCTATCGCTTCGGGAGTATTGACGCCTAATTCTTGAAGTTTCATTGCGTTTAGATAAGATTTTTTTGCTTTGCCCTCACGAAAATGTGTATAGGCTACTCTATTGACAATATGTGGGACTTTGAAGGACTTTACGACACATTTTATGCCGTGGAGTTCCACTATTTTGAGTTCATTTCTCGCTTTGTGGATACTTGCGTCAGAACCTTTGAATATCTCTTTTATGTTGAGTAAATCATCTTCAAAATTTTTATATTGAGGGTTGAGTAATAGTTTATGAGACAAATTAACCTGCTTTGTTTAGTTGATGCGGTATTATAACATTTTAATATGGAGAGTTTAAATGCGCGTTGCAGTTGTAGTGAGAAGTTTGAAAATAGGGGGAATGGAACGGGTTGCGGTCAATCTATCTGAGGCCTTTGCGGATGCAGGACACGAATCCCATCTTATCTATTTTAAAGATAAAAAAAGAGCTTTTACTCCAAAAGAGAGTGTGCATTTTCATCATTTTAATCTCGATAGACTCCTCAATCTTACTCTTATCGGAGCACTTCTAGCAGTAATTGCGAAATTTTTAAACGGTATTTTACGAAACTCCTATTTTATCTACAGCGGCTTGCTTTTGGCTCCAATCTTTAGCTACAAGCTCAAAAAACTTGAAAAAAAGTATGGAAAATTTGATCTCATAATCATGCGTGGACATGGGACTTTTGAGCTTATCTGGCCCTTTAGAGATGAGAGAGTTGTACAAATGGTAGAGAGTGTTTTTATCAGACACGGCTCATGGCTGGATCGACTCTACATCAAGTGCGTGTATGGCGGAAAAAACCTTGCTGGCGTTTCAAGTGGAGTAAAAGAGAGGATTTTGGAAGTCCTCGAAGCTACACAAGTAAAAGCAAAATTTGTAGAAGTGGTGCATAATCCCATAGACGTTATGCTCGTCCGCGAAAAGGCAGAAGCTTATACGCCGAAGATGGATGAGCCTTATATTCTAAGTGTCGGGCGAATAACGCCTAATAAAAACATCCCTTTTCTCATCGAATCCTATAAGTATGCAAAAGAGCAGTTGCATCTCGCTATGCCGTTAGTCATTGTCGGAAGTGGCCATGCACTGCAAAATGTAGAGGCGAAAATAAAAGAGTTGGATTTAGAAGAAGATGTCAGATTACTCGGTCTGCTTGAAAATCCCTATCCTTGGATCAAAAACGCAAGCCTGCTTACCTCTACTTCAAAAGCGGAAGGCTTTGGGATGGTTCTTGTCGAAGCGCTTGCATGTCATACAAAAGTACTCTCCACCAAATCACTAGGCGGTGTTAAAGATATCATGGTCGGAGAACTTGAGGAGTATATGGTTGATTTTTCTATAGAAGAGTTTGCGAAAAAGATGGTGGAAGTTGTGTCACAAACGCAAGCGTTTGATTTTGACAAATATACAGATCCTTTTTTACCAAACTCTATCGTGCAAAAATATAGAGAACTATACGTCAAATAGCTTTTCTAGATTTTCACTCTCCACTACAAAAAAGAGCTCATTGGCTCTTACTGCGCGTTTGTAATAGCTTTTATCTTTACCACTGAGAACTCGTTTTAGCATCTTTTTGAAGTGTTTAAACTCTTTGCTCAAAGAGATAAAGATAAGCGAATCTCTCAGATCATGTAGGCTCTCAAGCGCAAAAAATTTATCGATTTGAAGTTCTCTGTCAAGCTCAAATGAATAGAGAGAATCAAAATAAAATTCTTGCGTATTTGGTGGTAATGAAACACTCGAGTGCATAGCGCCTATCGGATAGGTCTCACTGCGTTTGAGATGGTTTGTATAGAGGAGAAGTTTGCAGATATGCTGCGTTTCTTTGAGTGCTTCAAGAAGCACAAAAGTTGTATATTTATGATCTGGATGCGAGTCTATAGCTGGATGTGGCGCTATGATGTAGTCTGGTTTTGATTGGATGATGATCTCTTTTAAATCGTTTAAGAAAGATTCATATATCGCTGGTACATCTTGGGTGAGTTTGATAGTTGCGTGCGAGACTTTTCTAAAACTTTGCATCGTATCAATGCCCTTGATTTTTGATGTAGCAAGCGTATATTTATGCGTATGCATCCATTCTAAACTTCCTCCAAAATACCCAAGAGCCAAAGAGTTCTCTATCGGCACATTCCCAAGAAGTCCAACAGTGAGAGCATCAAAAGCTCGCAGTTCTGCTTTTTTAAGAGATGCCTGCGTTTTGTCTTTGTAGAGGTCACAGTAGTTGCAGTTGCCGTGTTCTCCGGCTGTGGTTGTGATTATTGTCACATCGTTTGCTCTTTTGTAAAGTCCAAACGCAGCGATTTCTGCATCATCGGCATGGGGAGCTAAAATGAGTGTTTTTTGTGTGAGCTTTATACTATTTTTATAGGCATAGATGCTTATCTCAGAAGTCGCAAGCGTTGCGTTTTTAAGTGATAAGTGCAGCGTTTGATTTTTGAGATGAGAGATATTGAGATAGCGTATTCCTCTTGCTCCGTATTCAAAATAGTGCTTTGTTTTTTCGATTTTGATAGAGGGTTTGAAGAAGTAAGAGAGTAGATTTCTAGAGAGGCGTATCTTTAAAAATAGAGTGTCATACTCATTGAAATTCTGCGGTAATTCAATTGTATTGTTACTGAGCTGCGTTTGCGCAAGCAGATTGGACTCTAAGTTGTAGAAATAATCCTCGGAAGTATCATATTTGTATTTTTTGGCTCGCTTGGTGATGAGAAAGAAATAGAGAAGCAAAAGCAGAGCTACCACAAAGAGATAGAACATCAGAAACCTTTATTTTAATTGTATCAAACATATACTGTGGTAAAATTATATTTATGAAAATAACAGCGAATATTATAACTTTAAATGAAGAAAAACACATTGAAGAGCTCATAAAATCGGTGCGCGAAGTGTGTGATGAAATCCTCATTATCGACTCTTTGAGTACGGATAGAACATGTGAGATAGCAGAGTCCATGGGTGCAAAAGTCATCAAGCAGGCATATCTTGGCGATGGCCCGCAAAAAGCTTTTGGTGCGCCATTGGCAAAGAACGACTGGGTTTTAAGTATCGATGCGGATGAGAGACTTGATACAAACGCAATAGAAGCGATAAAAAATCTCAACCTAGAAACCACTCCCTATGATGCCTTCTCTTTTGCGAGAAAAACATTCGTAGGCAAAGCATTTATCAAGCTTTGGTATCCAGATAGAGTGACACGACTCTATAATAGAAATAAGTGCGCCTTTACTACAGCAGGCGGACACGCCAGAGTCAAAACAGAGAATGTCAAAGCACTCGAAGCTGATATGCTTCACTACTCCTATGAAGACTATGCTCAGATGATAAAAACGAGTCATAAGTTCATCACAAGAGGGGCTAGAATCGCTCATGAAGAGGGCAAAAAAGCTTCACGTTTAGATCCATTTACACACGGAGTCGGTGCTTTGTTCAAAGCGCTTGTTTTAAAAGGCGGAGCTTTTCACGGGATAAATGGCTGGAATGTCGCGGTAATCTCTGCGTTTAGTTCGTATATGAAATATGCTTTGATGTTGGAGATGCAGGAAAATGGGTAAAAAAACGATTATAGAGCTGTGTATGTCTCCAGATTTGGGTGGTTTAGAACTTTATATGGTTAGGGCCGCAAAGGCGCTCAAGGATGATTTTAATGTCATCTCAATCATAAACGCAGAGTCAAAACTTGAGCAGTATTACGATGCAGACGACAGATATATAAGTATCAAAAAAAGCAGCAATCTGATGATGGTCGGGGCTGCGAGAAAACTAGCACGCATCATCGATGAAAATGATGTAGAAATCGTGCATATGCACTGGACAAAAGATATCCCCTTTGTCATTTTGGCAAAGCAGTTTTGTAAAAAAAAGCCAAAGATAGTGCAGACAAGAAATATGACGATGACACGTTTTAAAAATGATCTTTATCATCGATGGCTTTATAAAAATATGGATCTGATGCTGCCCGTGACCTATCAAGTAAAAGAGCAACTGGAGCGATTTATCCCTCAAGATATTCGACCTAAAGTTGAGGTCTTGTACATGGGTTCGGACAAGCCTGAAATGTTAGATGATGATGCAGCCCAAAAACTTAAAATGGAACTTGGTTTTAAAGACGAAATTTTTAATATTGGGATGGTCGGCCGTATCAATGAAGCTAAAGGACAGCATTTACTGATAAAATCTGTGGATTTGTTAGTCAAAAAAGGCTTGCAGGTGAGTGCCTACTTTGTAGGTCATGCGATGGAGGCTTCTTACTTGGAGATGTTGCAAAAAGATGTCAAAGAGAGAGGAATTGCAGAGCATATCCACTTTTTGGGCTTTATGAAAAATCCGCACCACTTTTATCAGATCTGTGATGCTGTTGTTTTGGCATCCAAACGTGAGACATTTGGGCTTGTTCTCATCGAAGCGATGCAAGTTGGTACAGCAGTCATCGGTGCAAACAGCGGCGGTGTTGTGGAGATCATCGATGATGGAGAAACGGGCCTCTTATTTGAGAGCCAAAACTATGAGAGTTTGGCAGAAGCGATCGAAAAACTTATAAATGATAAAAAGCTTTTAGAAGAGATCTCAAACGCAGGACAAAAAAAATGTGCAGAGAAATTTTCAAATGAAAAGCAGTTTGTTGCCTTATCTCATATGTTGAAGGATTTGAGTGAAAGTTAGTATTATCATAGCGGTTTATAAAGATATAGTAGCCCTCAATCTTATTATAGAAGCACTGAAAACGCAGACATACAAAAATTTTGAAGTGATTGTTGCCGAAGATAATAATGCAGTTGAGATGCAAACATATATAGCATCTATCAAAGATTTAGATGTAAAACATACCTTTCAAGAAGATGCCGGAGTGAGAAAATCAAGATCTCAAAACAACGGTATTTTAAAAAGTTCAGGAGAATACCTTATCTTTTTAGACGGTGATATTATCCCGTATTCGACTTTTGTAGCAGGGCATGTGGCTCTTGCGCAAAAGGGAAGAGTATTGGCGGGAAGACGTGTCAATCTAAATGCAGCACTATCAAAGAGATTTAGAGAAGACTCTCTCAAGCCTTATACTTTGGAGAAGTGGTACCTTTGTGTAGGTTTTTCTTTGATGTTTGACAGAAACGCAAGATTTGAACAAGGTATTTATATCAATCCAAACTCTTTTATCTATAAGAAATTTATAGGCAATAGAAAAAGAAATACAAGTCTCATCGGATGCAATTTTTCTTGTTTTCGAGAGGATATGATGGCTATCAATGGATTTGATGAGAGCTATGGCGAGTCCTCTCTGCCAGATGATATGGATTTAGATTGGAGATTTAAAGCCTATGGACTTGAGCTTGTATCTTGCAAAAATGTTGCAAACACCTTCCATCTTTTTCATAAAAAACAGAATAATCCAACATCTCAAGAGCAGTGGGATAAGTTTAATAAAAATAAAAAAGAGAAAAGATATGTTTGTGATGATGGGCTAATACAGCATAAAAATAAAGCTTGAATTTTAGTCTAAAGCATTTTGTTCTTTAGTTTTATCTCTTAAATAATGAGTTATGTAAAAAGTGTAAAAACTTGCAAATATAATGTTGTGAGTGAAGACACCAAGAAGTCTGCTGTTGAATGTTTCAAAATTATTTATGACGAGCCAATATGTCAAAAAACATATACTAGCGAGTAAATAGTAGTTTTTTTGATGCTCAGGTAGAGACGAAGTTTGGGTACTTTTAATGATAAAATAATAAAGTGCTATAATTAATATAAGTCCTACAAGTCCATAAGCAACCAATGTTTCTATAAAAAAATTATGCAAATGCCCAAATTCTTTTTTTGTTGCATCATCAAATCTTTTTGATTGACTGATAACTTCCGAGATTGCTTCTGAATCTAGTCCTAGAATAGGATGGCGTTTAATCCACTCCGCAGCATCAATCCATGAATTTACTCTGATGCCAATACTTGACATCTCTATCGTTTCATTATTATCAAGAAGAGCGTATACAGTACTTTGTTCTGCAAAAAATCTTTCTTTGACTATTGTTGAAGTGCCAAGTAAAAATAGCATACCAAAGATAGTTAAATAACTTATTGCCAAAAATTTCAGATTTTTGCTTTTATATATGAGCGCATAGGCGATTGGTCCGACAATTGCAACACTTACTAATCCAAGCCATACCTGTCTTGATTGTGTGATTAAAACAAGATAAGCAAATAAGAGTATTAAGATGAAAATACCTACAAGCAATAAAAACTTTAACTCTTTAGAAAATCTGGATAATTTTATTGTTATGTAAAAAAGAGACAAGGAGATCAATAAACTTGTGCCTGCAAACATAGAATCAAATTGAGCGTTTTTTATTAAAAAGTCGGCTCTTTGTTGATTCATGCCAAATTCAAATAAAGTTTTAATATCTACATTCATAAAAATAGTAAAAATAAATCCAAAAATAAAAAACAACCAAAGAAAAATTATATTTTTTAGCTTGCCTTGTAGCCAGTACGCAATAAAGAAAAATACAAATAATTTCCCTAGTCTATCGAGTGTAGGAATATCAGCCGCAAATTCTGGTGCAAAAATAATACTATTTATCCAGCTTAATATCTGTGTGATTAAAATAAGTATCAAAGTGATTATAATAGGATCTTTGAAAATTTTATCTTTATAGACTACAAAAATAGGGAGGCTTCCTATGAGCATTAATCCTAAGAACACATCTCCAAGACGATGAAATTTTATATTGAAAAACGCATAACAAAAAATGAAGAAAAGCATAAAGGAAGAGTAGTATTTATGTTCAAAAGTATTTTTAAGTGTCATGCTTTATCTTTATATAAAATTATTTTAGAAGCGCAATGTATTCCATCGCTTCACGCTTTGGAGCAAAAACAATTTTTGCTTTTGCTACATTCTCTTGGGCTAACTTTTTCTCATCTTTGAGGTTCTCTGCGATAAAGAGAAGTCTCTCTTTAAGGGCTTCAAGAGAAGCGTCTTTGACTAAGTGTATATGAAAGCCCATTTCGCCGAAATTACTAATTGCAGTGTTATCAAACGCAAGCACAATAATCCCGTGAGAGATAGACTCCATCATGACATTTCCATACCCTTCATCAGGGGTCGGAAATAAAAAGATATCATGCTTTTTATATTCATCATAAATCTTATCCGTAAAACCATTAATATGTATAAATTTTTCGTAGTCGATACCTGCTAAAAGTGCTTCAAGTTTGTTGGCATATTTCGCATCAGCAGGACCAAAGTTATCAAAGGTAAAATCAATATTATTCTCATAAAGTGTTTCACAAGCTAAAATCGCTTTATCGATACCTTTGCCTGAAGTTACTCGTCCTGCATGTAAGATTCTTAAAGTATCGGAATCACTTGAGGGAAGCTCTGAGAGTTTATTCGCAAGTGAAGGTACGATGACTTTGAGTTTCGTATCTTTTCCAAAAGGGATGATCTGTTTTACATTGCCTGACATATATTTTGAAATAGCCACATGAGCCGCAACATTTGAATAGACGAGCGTATGAAACCAGTCCTTTTTTGGACGTGATTTGATAGTTCCATGACGAACGATAAAGTTTACATCAAGACCTAAAGTAGCGAAATAAAGCGACTTCATCTCTGAAGCCCCGACAAATATGACATTTTTGATGCCATTTTCTTTGATGATCTTTCTTACCGAAAAGATAATAGAAGGGCTCATCATTGTCGTACTGAAGTTGATTGTCTTGTATTTTAAGGAAGCATAATCAGGATTACTCTTGCACTCTTTGTGGATAAAAGTGTTTTCTTTCACGATATATGTTATATCCGTAAAAGAACTCAAAACTTTAGCAAGTTTAGTCGCGGCAAGCTCCATCCCACCTATATGGTGAGAGAGACAGATAAGTGCAGTTGGAGCTTTTACGCCCACTTGTTTGCTCTCATTTCGTCGATATACTCTTTAATAGTTCTCGTCGGTTTCCATCCAAGTGCTTCTGTTTTGGATGTGACAACATCCGCTGTCATACGGTTTCCTTTTCGCTCTGGAAGCATCTCGATTTGAGCGCCAAACATCTCAGCTATCTCTTTTATCGAGAAGGCCTCAGGACTTCCGATACCGAATTCGTCTCCATAGCCATTTTCACCCACTAATACGAGACCGTTGATGATGTCATCAACATGAGTGAAGTTGCGTTTTTGTGTTCCAGGACTCACAATCGTAAGTGTCTCGTCTTGCTTCATTTTCTCTTTGAAAAGAGCGATAAGCGTTGCGTATTTTCCAGTTTGTATCTCTCTTTTGCCATAAACATTGTAAAAATAAACGATGGCATAGGGAACATTGAACCAAGTTCCGTAGTTTTCTACGAGTTCTGTATTGGAAGCTTTTGTCCATGCGTAAGGGGATTGGCTGCGACCAAGGCCACCATCACCAAATTTTGTACTGCTTCCTGCATAGACTATTTTTGCACCTGTTTTTCTAGCAAACTCAAGCACCGCAAAGATACCGTCTTTGTTGAACTTCCAGACTTTTTCTATATCATCAAAACTCTGCTCAACTCTTGAGTACTCGCCAAGATGATAAATAGTGTGCGGTTCAAACGCAATAAGAGTTGCTATGTCAGAAGTAAGACCTTCAATATAGGTTACATTTGCTACATGGTTCTCTTTTGAACCTGTGAAATAGTTGTCTAATGAAAAAACTTCATTATTAGCATCCTGTGCCAATCTCTCACAAAGATTTGAGCCGATAAACCCAGCTCCGCCAGTTACTAATATCCGTTTTTTCATTTTCTGCCTTTTTCTAAAAGTATGTCATTTTACAAAAAATATGATTAAAAAGGTATAATTTCGGATGCAAAAACAAAATCATTTCTCATTTTTATCTAAGCTTCTTTTTCGTTTTTTGGAGCTCTCTCTCGCTATTTTGGCTTTTATGTCATTGGTGCGACTCTATATATTTATCACTTATAGCAATACTTTTTCTTACGATCCATCTGAAGCTTTAGCTGCGTTTTGGCTTGGTGTACGACTTGATGCAAGCATAGTTGCTTATATAAACTCTTTGGCAGTTTTATTAGTGTTTTTCGTTTGGGTGCTGCGTTTGAGCTTTTTACAGAAGTATCTCTATAACTTTTTTAGAGTTTATTTTGTCCTCTTTTTGACACTTCTTTCCTTGCTCACTTTTATGGATTTAGCCTATTTATCCTACTTTGGAGAGCACTCTACACTGATGATCTTTGGTGTATTTGATGATGATACGACGGCTCTACTCAACACTGCGTTTGCAAACTACAACATACCGCTCTTTGCGTTTGGATTTTTACTCTATTTTTCTCTGCTCTATTTTTTGATCTTTAAGATTATCAGACAAAAAGATGGCTGTCCACTCACTTGGAATCCTTGGAAACAGAGCTTCTTTTTCCTTTTTATTATACTCTCTCTCGCATTGCTAGGACGTGGTTCTCTTGGGCTTTTTCCGCTTGCTTACAACACCCAAGATGTGAGCGCTGATCCGTTTCTCAACTGTCTTCCACAGACTTCTACCTATGCACTTTTGAACTCCTATGAGCAATATGAGAAGAGTAAATCTGGTAATTATGATTTGATAAAAACAGTGGGTTACCAAGGCAAGATAGAAAAAGCCTTTGAAATCCACAAGCAAACGCAGGAGATAGACAAAGAAAATCTTCTGGGTAATATTCACTACAAAACGCCATCCAACGAACTTCTCAAACAAAAACCAGCGCATGTGGTCGTTGTGATGGTTGAGAGTTTTGGGATGCCTCTGCTTGATTATCAGAGTGAGAGTTTCAATATCATGGGTAAGATCAAAAAACATTTTGAAGAGGATACACTTTTTACCCGTTTTATATCCAGTTCAAACGGCACGATAGTCTCTCTTGAGCCATTATTACTTAATATAACGGCGCGTCCATCTTCTACTTCTTTTGCCCAAAGTGAATTTTTAAATACGGAGTTTACACAGGCAAGCGCAAGAGTCTACCAAAACGCAGGCTATGAGACAAGTTTTGTTTATGGAGGGGATCTTTCATGGAGAAATGTGGGGAATTTCGTTCTCAAACAAGGCTTCGAGCATGTCGCTGGAAAAGCAGTCATCGCCAATGCTCTTGGTAAAGATATGGAGTCTATCTCGCATGATTGGGGTGTTTTTGATGGATATCTCTATCAATACATAGAGCAAAAACTGCAAAACGCAACGAAGCCGCAGTTTATCTATGTGCTCACGACAAACAACCATCCGCCTTATAAGATTCCGCAGGATTATACATCCAACAGACTTGAGATGTCAGAAGATCTGAAAAATCATATAACGGGTGAGCCTTCACTGATGGAGCTGCGTTTTAAAGATTATGCCTATGCAGTAGATATGGCAGGTGAGTTTTTAGATAATATCAAAGGCTCTGCGCTTGCCAAAAATACAGTCGTTGCGTTTACAGCGGATAACAACACGATAGAGGGAAATATGCGTTATGATAACTACTACACACAAACAAAACGTATTCCTTTTTATCTCTATCTGCCCCAGTATCTCAAACCAAAAAAAGCTATTGATACGCTCGTTCCTTCTTCACATAAAGATATCTTTCCAACACTCTACAATCTTACCTTGAGTGATGCAGACTACACTGCTATCGGTACAAATCTTTTGGATGCAAATGTACTGCACTGTGGATTTAACGATGCAGGTGTTATTATGAGCCAAGATGGAGGCTTTGAAGAGGGTAAGGCAATGACACCAAGTGAGCAAAGGTGCCAAGAGTATTACAAGGCCTCTTTGGCAGTTACAGAATTCTTGATACAATCACAGAAGTAAAGAACAGGATAATATTTGAAAACAGTTTTTAAACGATTTTGGCCCTATATAAAAGAGTATAAATTACAGTATCTTTTGGTGCTTTTTGGGATTATCTTGACGGTCGCTGCGACTTTGGCAACGGCGCACATCATGAAGCCGTTAATGGATGATTTGTTTATATCCAAAAAAGAGGAGATGCTCTATCTTATTCCTTTTGGGCTGGTAGGCATCTATTTTTTAAAATCAGTCGGACGTTATATTCAGTCTATCTACATGAACTATATAGGGCAGCACATTATGGCTCGCTTTCGGGAGATACTGCTTCATAAGATTATCACTTTGGATATGGTATTTTTGTACCAAAATCGCAGCGGTGAGCTTATTTCAAGAGTTGTCAACGATATTGGGCGAATAGAATATTTCGTCTCCAATATGCTTCCAGAACTTTTCCGTGAGAGTGTGACAGTTCTTGGACTTATTGGCTATGTCATCTATCTCAACTCTACACTTGCGTTTTATGCTCTTATCCTCGTGCCTTTGATTATTTATCCACTGATACTCATCACGAAGAAACTTAAAAAATATGCCCATCGCTCACAAGCTAAAAACGCAGATGTCGTGACAAGGCTTACAGAAGTATTTAATAACTCTGAGATCATCAAAGCAAACGCAACAGAAAGCTATGAGATAGATCGTTTTAGTGTAGAAAATTGGAAATTTTTTCGTATCAATATGAAAGCGGTGTATGTAGGAGAACTTATCTCTCCTATCATGGAAATTATCGCTGCTGTTGGTCTTGCTATGGTTATTTTTATAGGTGGACGCGAGGTTTACAATGACAATATGACTGTGGGTGAATTCACTGCGTTTTTAACGGCAGTAGGACTTGTCTTTCAGCCTATCCGCCGTATTAGTTCTATCTATCGTCGTATTCAAGAGGCTGTTGCTGCGAGTGAACGTGTCTTTGAAGTCTTAGACAGAGTCAACAATATAGTCGATGGTGAGAAAAAACTCCAAGAAGATATCAAAGAGATAGAGTATAAAGATGTTGTTTTAAGATACAGCGGATACAACTTACTCGATGGCGTTTCGCTCAAGATAAAAAGCGGTGAAAATATCGCACTTGTCGGTGATAGTGGCGGCGGAAAATCTACGTTTATCAATATGTTGCTGCGTTTTTACGATCCGGATGAGGGTGGCGTTTTTGTCAATGGTGTCAATATTAAAGAGTTTGAAAATGTCTCCTACAAACACCATATCTCTTTAGTTTCACAGCGTATTTATATTTTTCAAGATAGCCTTGCCGCAAATGTTGCCTATGGCACCAAAGAGATAGATGAAGCAAGAGTCCATGAAGCACTCAAGCTCGCAGATGCAAGTGATTTTGTTGCCTCCTTGAGTGATGGTATCCATACACAACTTCAGGAGTTTGGCTCGAATCTCTCTGGAGGTCAGCGACAGCGTTTAGCGATTGCAAGAGCAATTTATAAGCACTCATCACTTTTACTTTTTGATGAGGCAACGTCAGCACTTGATAACGAGAGTGAAAAACGTATTAAGCTCGCACTCGATACATACGCAAAAGACAAAATTACAATTACTATCGCGCACAGACTCAGTACAATTGAGCATGCAGATAAGATTTTAGTCCTTCAAAAAGGAAAAATCGTAGCGCATGGTTCTCACGAAGAGCTGTTAGAGAGTTCAGAGGTGTATCAAAGATTAGCCGGAACATTTGAAAAATAGCTAGGATGTCGCCTTAATGGCTTTATTAGTCTTTTTTGGGAATAATCGCACAAATTATAAAAATATATAAAATTTCTGCCTTTGAGAAGGATTAAAATGTTAGATTTTGCAAAATTTACAAAGTACTCCAAACCGGGACCGCGTTATACAAGTTACCCTACAGCGCTAGAATTTAGTGATTCATATACGTATGATACTTACATCAACAAGCTTCAAAATCAGGATGTCACGCGTCCTTTGAGTCTTTACTTTCACCTTCCTTTTTGTAGAAACGCATGTTACTTCTGTGGATGTAACGTAGTCTTTACTTCTAAAGAAGATAAGATGATCCGTTATATGGACTATCTCAAACGCGAGCTTGAAATACTCTCTCAACATCTTGATTGCAAACGCAGTGTTATACAGATGCACTTTGGTGGGGGAACTCCTACCTTTTTTAGTGCTCCTCAGTTAAAAGAGATTATTGAAGAGATCAAATCGTACTTTCCAAATTTTGTCAAAGATGCTGAGGTGAGTTGTGAGATAGATCCGCGTCATATCAATGAAGATCAGATGAAAGTGATGAGTAATGCTGGCTTTAATCGTGTAAGTTTTGGGATTCAAGATTTTAATGAAAAAGTCCAGATAGCCGTCCACCGCGTACAACCTTATGAGATGACAAAAGGCGCAATGGATCTCGCACGTAAATATAATATGGTCTCTGTAAATGTAGACCTTATTTACGGATTGCCTTACCAAACGCTTGAGACTTTTAAAGAGACACTAGCTCTCGCACTCACGCTCAATCCTGACAGATTTGCAGTCTTCAACTACGCACATGTGCCTTGGTTAAAAAAGACGATGCGAAAAATTGATGAGACGACACTGCCACTTCCTGATGAAAAACTCCAGATTATGCAATACACGATAGATTTTCTCACTTCCAATGGCTACAAAATGATAGGTATGGATCACTTTGCAAAACCTGAAGATGAACTTTTTAAAGCCATAGAAAAAGGTGAGTTACACAGAAATTTCCAAGGCTATACGACAAAAGGCGGAGCGGATCTTATCGGAGTAGGACTTACTTCTATTGGTGAGGGCGTGGACAGTTACAACCAAAACTTCAAAGATATGGATGAATACGAAAACGCTATAGATGCAGGGAAACTTCCTTTTGAGCGCGGCGTTGTTTTGAGTGAAGATGACCAGATTCGCCAATATGTCATTATGGAACTTATGAGTAACTTCAAGCTTGATATTAGAAGATTTGAGAAGCTCTTTAATATAGAGTTTGCAAGCTATTTTGCTGATGCTATTGAGGCATTGAAGCCTTTTGCGGAGGATGCACTTCTCTCTATGGATGAGGAGCATATCGTATGCAGCGAGACGGGAACACTGCTTATTCGCAATATTGCAATGCCGTTTGATGCCTATATGAAACGCCATGCGGCAAGTTCTAAAACATTTTCAAAAACGGTGTAAAGATGAGTAAAACCCCAGAAGAACTTTTTAATTTTAGCGAGACAAGCGATGCTTGTATTAAGTGTGGGAAGTGTATCCCTGTTTGTACTATCCACAATGTAAACGCAGACGAGGTCACTTCACCGCGTGGGTTTATCGACCTTTTAGGTGCATATCACAAGGGAAATCTTGAGTTAGATAAAAACGCAAAAGATATATTTGAGAGCTGTTTTTTATGTACAAACTGTGTTGATGTTTGTCCAAAAGCTCTTCCGACAGATATGATTATTGAACAGGTACGTTCTGACATCGCCAAAAAGTTTGGTATCGCTTGGTACAAAAAAGCGTTCTTTTTACTGCTTCGTCACAGATGGCTCAATGACCTTGCGTTTAAGCTTGGTTATACATTCCAAACTTGTGGCTTTAAGATAAAAGCAGAGATAGATTCAATGCACTCGCGTTTTAATCTACCGATAATAAAAACAGATAGACTCCTTCCAAGTCTTCGTAAAACATCATTTTTGAACTCTCATGAAGAGAATATCAACAACGGTGGCAAAAGAAAAGTAGCTATATTTATCGGTTGTCTCGCAAACTACAACTACAAAGATATCGGGGAAGGCCTTTTAGAAATACTTGAAGCACTTGAGATTGATGCCTTCTTGGCGAAAGATCAAAAGTGTTGTTCTGCTCCTGCCTATTTCACGGGTGATTTTGATACGGTCGATGCAAACGCAAAGCACAATATCAAATATTTTGAGAGCTTTGGCAATGATATTGAAGCTATTATTGTTCCTGAAGCGACCTGTTCCGCGATGCTCAAAATCGATTATGAACACTTTTTTCATGACCAGCCTGAGTGGAAAGAGCGCGCTCTTAAAATCAAGAACAAAATCTTTATGGCTACAGAGTGGCTGCAACACCACACCCATCTTGAACATCTTCTTGCCTCAAAGAAAAAAGATACGAAGATAGTGACCTATCATGATCCCTGCCATGCTAGAAAGATGCAAGGAATCTATCAAGAACCAAGAAATCTTGTACGCCAAAACTATAAAATAGTAGAGATGAGCGATCCAAACGCATGTTGTGGCTTTGGTGGGATTACAATGCAGACTGAGAAATATCACTTTGCAAAAGCCGCTGGTGTACCAAAAGCTGCGATGATAGAAAAAACAGGAGCAGATATTGTCACGGCAGAGTGTAGTGCATGTCGTATGCAGATCAACAACTCGATGCATGGCGCGGGTGTTACAACTATCTTTAAAAACCCAATAGAACTTATCGCTGAAGCTTTGAGAAAGTAAGCGCATGGAACTTTGGAATCATATTTACGATCACTTTAATCCGATAGCCTTTCATATTTTTTCACTTCCAGTGCACTGGTATGGGATGATGTATGTTTTAGCGCTTTTGAGCGCACTCTATCTTGGGAAGTTTTTTATCAAACGCGACAAGATTGATTTAGATAAAGCAAATTTGGATGTCTACTTTTTTTATGTCGAAGTCGGGGTGATTTTGGGTGCAAGACTTGGATATATCCTTTTTTATGACACGCAGACTTTTTATTATCTCTCACATCCATGGCAGATATTCAATCCATTTAGAGATGGAGAGTTTATAGGTATTCGCGGTATGAGTTACCACGGGGCTGTTGCTGGCTTTGTTCTTGGGACATATATCTACACAAAACGCCATAAAGTCTCATTTGGGATGCTTATGGATCTTGTGGCTTTGAGTATCCCTCTTGCCTTTGTCTTTGGGCGCATAGGCAACTTCCTCAACCAAGAACTTATAGGAAGAGAGACAGATGTTTCTTGGGGCATTTATGTTGATGGTATTCTCAGACATCCATCACAACTCTATGAGGCGATTTTAGAAGGCTTTGGCGTTTTTATCGTTGTCTATCTCTACAGAAACTACAAGAAATTCTCAGGAGAACTCGCACTTGTTTATGGGATAAGTTATGGAATTTTCCGCGCTATCGCAGAGATCTACCGTGCTCCAGATGTACAAATAGGCTATATTTGTTGTGATGCTATCACGCAGGGGCAGGTAATGAGTTTAGGGATGAGTCTCCTTGGCGTCGTTCTTTGGGTCTATTTTTATATTCAAAGCAAAAAGATAAAAGTCTAGTTTTATCTATGCTTTCTATGGAGCTTTTTGTCTCTATGGACTGATGATCTCCAAAAATGGTTGACTGCCCAGTAAGCCAAAAGTGAACCAACTACAGAAAAAAGTGCAGTTCCCGTATACAGCGGGATAAATATATTGTCCATATTATGGCTAAACCACTCGAGTGTCATCTCTACAGGCTCAGGTTTCATCCCAAGTACAAAACTCCCCGTCAGATATTCAACATAGTACATAGGTGGCATAGTTAGCGGATTGCTCAGCCAGCACATTGCAACGCCTATTGGAACGTTGAACTTGAAAAACGGGACAAACGCAAGAACTAAAAGCATTTGAAATGGCATAGGAATAAATGCAATAAAGAGACCAAGCAACACAGCTCGTGCAACCATCTTTCTGTTTGTAGAGAGATACTCAGGCGGTATTTTATACTTCTCTATGAGGGCTTTGATCTTTTCATTTTTACTAGTATTTTTGAGAGTTTTTCTTATCATGTTTTGCACTTATTATTTAATCTGTCGAGATTATATCTCTTCAGAACTTATAACAAATACAAAAAAAATATTTTATTCAAAAGTCGCACTTGGCTGATGGAAATAGTAGCCTTGAGATCTGTGTATACCCATTTGTAAGAGCTTGTCATTGATGGCTTTATTCTCTACATATTCCCCTACGACTTCGATTTGCATCTCTTTGGCAAACGCAACGATAACTGAAGTAATAAGCTCTGACTTTTTATCATGAAGTATCTCTTTGATGATACTGCCATCTATTTTTATAAAGTCGGCTTGGAGTCTCATAAGATACTCAAAGTTTGAATATCCTGTTCCAAAATCATCAATGGCTATTTTACAGCCAAATGATTTTACGGTGGTGATGAACTCTTCGACTATCCCAAAGTTTTCTATATTTTCGCTCTCAACTATTTCAAAAGTAACACGTTTGGATACGGAAGAGTTTTGGATTTGTTTGTATATAAAGCTTTGAGTCTCTTCGTTTATGATGTCATCAATTGTGATATTGATTGAGACTTCATGGGTATTATTTTCAAACGCTTCTAAGCTTTTGCGGATAACAATTTTTGTAAGTTCAGGATAAAGCTTTGCTTTTTTTGCGATTTCCAAGAAAAAATAAGGTGTTATGACTTTATCATCTTCATCGATAAGTCGTATAAGTGATTCGTACTTTTTCATTGAGCTATTGTTATTATCTACAATTTCTTGGTAAAACATCACGATTCTATCGTTTTTGATTGCATCTTTTATTTTTTTGATCCAATACATATTATTTTCATACTCTTCGCTGAGTGAATGGGTTTTATTATAGATGAGCAGATTTTTAGATTCACGTCTACCGATTTCGAGTGCCATACTCGCAGTGGATAATAGGAGGCTATTCTCTTCGTCTGATACACCTATGGAGAGGTGCAAGGAGATCTCTTGTTCATCGATAAGAATCGGTTCTATAATCTGATCTCTGAGCTTATTTACTTCTTCTATAAGCTCTGCATGATTGATGTTTTTAAAAAGAACCACAAACTCATCGCCATTGAGTCTAAAGAGTTTGCAGCATTTTTCGTGAGGGATTTTTTCTTGGAGCAGATGACTAAACGCAATGAGTACTTTGTCCCCAAAATTTGAGCCATAAAGATTATTAATCTGTACAAATCTATCTATATTTATAAGCATTAGAGAAAAATTTTCATTATTTTGTAGCTCTTTAAGGAGGGCATTTCTATTTGCAAGTGAAGTGAGTTGGTCACTGTAGAGCATTTTACTCAGTTCGTCTTGATGTCTGATAAGTTTTGTGACATCATGGCGTATTGCGATATATTCTACGATATCTCCATCTTTGTTGAGAATCGGTGCAATAGTGCTCTCTATCCAATATTCACTTCCATCTTTACGCATATTTTGTATGCGACCCTGCCATGTTTTTTTGGATGAAATTGTTTCCCACATCTTTTTAAAGAGAGTATCTTTATTGCTTGGATGTCTGAGGATGTTATGCGTTTTACCTAGAACTTCTTTTTCTGTATACCCTGAAATATTGTAGAAGTTTTTATTTGCAAAGATGATTTTTCCATTGACATCTGTTTTTGTGACGATGAGATTGGTATCTATCGTATCTTTGTAGCTTTGCAAATAGGAAAGATTATCAAAAAGTTGTGAGGTGCTTTTTTGGAGTATTTCATTTTTAAAACTAAGTGTTTCTTCTGCATTTTTGTCATTTTGATTGATAAAATGTTTGATGAGAAAATAGACACCTGCAAGGGCTGCAGTAATATTGAGAAAGAAAAAGAGTTCTACAAGTGACTGTGGCACTGGATTTGTATTCATCTCGATAAGCCATTTATCAATCAATGTTGAAAAAACAACTAGGGCAATAAAAGAGTAAAACCAGCAAAAAGATTTGGAGCTTTTATCAAGTATCATAGCTACAATAGGCGCAAAAAAAGCCCAGATCATGACGAAGCTCCCCTGAGTAAAACCACCTAGCGACCACATGAGAAAAAAAGGCAGTAACAGAGTAGCAAGCATCTGAGATTTTTGGAGAAAGTGAATATTTTTTGTTTTGTGAAAATGCCAGAGACCTGTGACTGAAACTAAGGTGTGTACCATAGGAATAGCAGCAGAGAGATAATGTCCCATAGCAAGATAAATAAAAGCCCAAATAAAGCCTGCTGGAGCAATTATCAGCGGAAGAATAGTAATAAAGATTTTTTTTAATTTTACTTCTTCGGTATCTGTTTCAAGGATACCAAGCAAGAGGAGTTTTTGAAAATAGTGTTTGAACAAAAAAACTCCGTTAAATTTAATTTTAAAAATGTAACATAAAAGTGATATAAATATAATAAAATAAGCATTAAAAATAAAAATAGCTGAATTAATTATACAGAGTTTTAAGGGAAGATGCAATAACTATGCTAAAATTCCATATACTATTTAAAAAGAGCAATAATGTCATTTGAAAAACTAGGGCTGATTAAGCCACTTCTCAGAGCAGTAGAAGAGTTAGGCTATGAAAATCCTACAACAATACAAACAAGAGCTATACCTTTGGTTCTTGCTAAAAGTGATATCTTTGCTACGGCACAGACGGGAACGGGTAAAACGGCTGCGTTTGCACTTCCTATCTTGCAAAAACTACGAAACGCAGAGAGTTCAGAGGATAGAGCTATTAAAGCTGTTATCCTCTCTCCGACACGAGAACTCTCTATTCAGATCTACGAAGATATCAAAAACTACTCCAAGCATATGCATGTACAGTGCGAAATACTCGTTGGCGGAAAAGATCTTGAAAACCAGCAGCGTGCGCTTAAAAAAGGCACAGATATTATTATCGCTACTCCAGGACGTTTTTTAGAGCATGTTGAAAAAGGTCTCAATATCTCTGGAGTGGAGATGTTCGTACTTGATGAAGCGGATAGAATGCTTGATATGGGATTTGCAAAAGATATACGTAAAGTGCATCCAATGCTTCCAAAACGCCATCAGACACTTCTTTTTGCCGCGACATACAGCGACAAGGTACGAAAACTCTCCAAACTTGTTCTCACAAAGCCTGCATTTATTGAAACATCCAAGAAAAATTCTACAGTAGATGCGATAAATCAAGTGGCGTATATGGTTGATACAGATAAAAAAGCGGCACTTTTAGCCTATCTCATAGGTTCACGCAACTTTCCTCAGGTTTTGGTCTTTACACGCACAAAAGTAAGTGCAGATGCCCTTATCCTTGAGCTTCAAAAAGATGGTTTAAAGTGTGGAATTCTTCATGGCGATAAGACAATTGCCAATAGAATGAAGACGCTTACGCAGTTTAAAGCAGGTGAAATCCGCGTTTTAATCGCAACAGATATCGCTTCACGTGGACTTGATATCGAAGAACTTCCGTATGTTATCAACTACGAGCTTCCTTCAGTCCCTGAGGATTATGTCCATAGAGTAGGGCGAACAGGACGTGCTGGACGTCATGGCGAAGCTATCTCTTTGCTGGATATTTATGAGAAGTTTGATATCAGAGATATCGAGCGTGTTATCGGGATGAAAATACCTCAGGAAGTCGTAGAAGGTTTTGAGCCCGATCCGACTATCAGACGTAAAGACCAGGATGAGCTTAAGCTCAAAAATGAGCATAAAAAACCTGAAGTGAAGTTTCAGAGAAAAAATCCAAAACGCCACTCATCTAATGCTCGTCCAAAGCAAGAGTCTAAAACACCTACAAAATCTTTCATAAAACCTGTGACAAAGAAAAAAAGAAAAACTACTAAACGCGACGCAAAATAGTTTCTACTTAGTAGTGGATAGCAAGCCAGATAGTCTCGTGATCTGGCAGTGTCCATACAACTCTGTGTTTTACATGCGCTGGAATATTGCAATATTCTCCTGCGTTTAAACGCAGCTCTTTATCTTCAAATGCAAGCAGAGCTTCTCCTTGTAAAACAAGGACCCACTCATTTTTTTCCTGATCGTACCATCCGCTTTTTGGTGAGGTGTGTCCTTTTGAGACAATGCGCTCTATTGTGATATGTTCACTTGTGAGTATCTCTTCAAAGAGCTCTTCTTTGAGCTCATGTGGAATATTTTTGAGTAAATTAGCTTTTTTCATAGGGCTATTATAGTAAAATCTTGCATGTGGAATAATTATAAATTAGAAATTTTATATCAAGATAAATATCTCGTAGCAATCAACAAACCAAGTGGACTTTTGGTGCACAAATCGATGATAGACAAAGATGAGATCTATTTTGCGATGGCAATGTTACGAGATCAGATAGGGCAGTGGGTTTATCCTGTTCATAGACTTGATAAACCGACATCGGGCGTGCTTTTGTTCGCACTCGATAGTGAGAGTGCTCGGCTGATGGGAAAGCAGTTTGAAACGCATACTATAGAGAAATCATACATAGCAGTTGTTCGCGGATACACTTTGGATGAGGATGAAATAGAGTATGCGCTGAGTGTGAAGCTGGACAAGATGACAGATAAAAACGCAGCGCAAGAGAAAGAGCCAGAAGTTGCTCTGACAAGATATAAAACACTCGCAAAAGTTGAACTAGATTTAGCACTTGGTCGCTACGAAAAGACACGCTACTCACTTGTACAGCTTTGGCCAAAGACAGGCAGAAAGCATCAGCTTAGACGACATATGAAACATATCTCACATCATATCTTGGGAGATACAAATTATGGCAGAGGCGAGCATAATAAACTCATACGAGAAAATTTTGACTGCCATAGACTTTTACTCCATGCAAATTCGCTTACGATTGAACATCCTTATAGACACGAGACGATGACATTTAGGGCTGCGTTTGATGCAACTTTTGAGAGGATTTTTAAGGAATTTTCGTGGGAATCTATAGTCTGATACAACAGACTATAGATTTACTTTTGTAACGTCATAGAGGTCAGTTCTTCTATCTTTGAGGTTTTTTACACTTCCAAATTGGTTGAGTTCTCTGAGGAGATCGAGATCAACATCGGCTATAAGCGTCATCTCACTATTTGGTATCGCTTCAGCTTTTATCCCATTTGTAGGAAACGCAAAGTCACACGGAGTAAAGACCATGGACTGTGCAAACTGGATATCCATATTGTGCACATTTGGAAGGTTGCCGACACTTCCAGCGATGGCTACGTAGCACTCATTTTCTATCGCTCTTGCTTGAGAGCAGTGTCTTACACGTGAGTATCCGTTTTGTGTATCTGTTAAAAATGGTACAAAGAGGATATCCATTCCCTCAGCTGCAAGTAGGCGGCTAAGCTCTGGAAATTCAGAGTCATAACAGATAAGTATCCCTATTTTTCCACAATCCGTATCAAAAGTCTTGATTTGACTTCCGCCCTGCATACCCCATATTTTTGCCTCATCTGGAGTCACATGGATCTTTTCATAACGATCGATAGTCCCATCACGGCGGCATAGATATCCAACATTGTAGAGATGTCCATCTCTCATCTCTGGCATACTTCCCGAGATGATGTTAATGTTGTAAGACATTGAGAGTTCTGAGAATTTTTGCACGATATTGTGTGTATGTTTTGCAAGCTCGCGTATTGCATCTGGTTCTGAGAGATGGTTGTTTTCAGCCATAAGAGGTGCGTTAAAGAACTCTGGAAAGAGTGCAAAATCAGAACGATATCCAGAAACGGCATCGATAAAATACTCTGCCTGTTGTAAGAGCTCTTCGAGGTTTTTATACGGTCGCATCTGCCACTGGATAAGACCTAAACGCACTATTTTTTTCTTTGTAGTGGCAAGTTTTGTCGGTTTTTCATAGTAGATATTATCCCACTCAAGTAAAACAGCAAACTCTCCAGACTCTTTATCTCCCTCAAGATAACCTTTCAAGATCTTAGAAGGGTGAAAGTCATTTGACATCTGAAAGTTTAGTACAGGATCATTGAGCTCTTTGAGCTTTACTTTTTCAATATACTGTTTTGGTGTGAGCTCTTTTGCATATTTGTGGTAGTTTGGAATTCGTCCACCAAACGCAATACCTTTGAGGTTAAGCTTTTCACAAAGCTCTTTACGAAAATCATACAGACGTCTCCCTAAACGGCGACCGCGAAACTTTGGAGTGATAAAGACATCGATACCATAAAGAAGCTCACCCATATCTGTGTGCGTGTCAAATGTATAGTTGTGTGTAACATCACTATACGTATGATGGTTAGAAAAACGCTCATAATCAACAATAATAGAGAGTGCACATCCTGCAATCTCTCCATTTATCTTGATAACGATTTGCCCCTCGTGAAATCTATCTATAAGTGTCTGAATCTGCTCTCTTTTCCAATATGCGTCACTCATAGGAGCATAAACAAGGAGCATTACATCTTTGAGTTCCTCGTAATCATCCATACTTAAATAGACGAGTTCTATATTTTCTTTTACCTGCGTTTCCATGGCTTTCCTTTTGTTTGATAACATAATCAATATAAAAATCTGAACTTTAAATTCTTATGGCGGCATTATAGTATTTCTTGAGTAAGAAGATTGATTGTTTTCTGAATAATTGGATTAATAAAGAGTCTTTTTAGAATGAACAGAATAAAATTGGGTTTGATTATTTAGGCACAAGTGACTAAATGAAGTTATTGAAACATTATATTTATGGGGGTTTTGAGCGCTGTGGCTCCGAATACTGGATTCGAACCAGTGACCAAGTGATTAACAGTCACCTACTCTACCGCTGAGCTAATTCGGAATGTTGTTTTGAGCCGAAATTATACTTTATGACCTCGTAAAAGTCAAGTAAATTTGGCTATTTCTTGCGTTTTCTTTGAATATTTTCAGATGGAAGAAAAAACTCCAAATTTCCTACGCTTTTTGTTGTGATTTTTCCATCTTCTAAAAGGGTTTGCAAGCGATTTTTGCTCTCCTTGTCAAAAAGCAAATCGATATCTTCTTGGGTAAGAGGGCGTTTATCGAGTGTGTTTATTATTTCGTCATCACTATACTCAGCGTTATTTGGCTCGGCATGTACACGGGAAGCTATATGGATAGGAAGTGCGCTATCAAAGTGTTGTGAGAGTTCATGTAACTCTTTGTAGCTTATACCCATCACAGGATAAGCGGGCGGCCTGTCTATCGTGCCTAGATCTATTCTTGTTGCGTTTATCTGCATGAGCACGTCATTTAGTTTTTGGACTTCTTCTTTTGTATCGTTGAGTTCATAGACAAAAAGTATCTCTATAAAGAGTTTTCCTCTGTAAACTTTACTAAACGCAATAACCTTGCTTACGATTTCTTCTATTTGTATACTTTTGTGCGGTCTGTCTATTTTTTTAAAGACTTCAGGACTTACTGCATCGAGTGAAAGTTTGACTTGATCGAGCTTTAAAAGTGAGGCAAAAACTTTTGGATCTATCAAAGTCGCACTGTTTGTGAGTATGAGTGTTTGTGTTGCGTTTTTGATCTTGTCTATCTCATCTATAAGGGCATCGAGGTGAGGGTAGAGCGTAGGTTCACCATTTGCTGTGAGTGTGATGACATCCATCTTGTCATCAAGATGTTTTTTGAGCTCGTCTATGATTTTGGATACGGGAATACTCTGCGTTTGATGATCAACAGTTGCAGCAGGGGCTAGTTCACAGTAGAGGCAGTCAAAGTTACATTGTTTGTTTGAGGGAGAGAGATCGATACCCAAACTCCTGCCAAAACGGCGAGAGTTAATTGGGCCAAATATTATATTATTTTCTGCTGACACGGTGACATTCGTTCACAAAATGGATTGCGTTTTCTACAGGAACGTCAGGAAGAATCCCGTGACCGAGGTTGAAGATATGGCGTTTTCCTTGCATCGTCTCTTGGATCACTTCTACACATTTCGTAGTCGCCTCTTTTGAGTAAAGACGGCATGGCTCCATATTTCCTTGAAGGACATATTTGTCACCAAGTTTTTCTTTTGCAAGTGCCATTGGAGTTGACCAGTCAACGCCGAATACATCGAAGTTTCCATAGACTTTATCCAAAAATGCAGGGATGCCTTTTGGGAACATGATAACCGGAATATGTGGATATTTTTCTTTTAAATATTCAGCGATTTCTACCATATATTTCCAAGAAAACTCATCATACATACCTGGTTCTATAGCCGCAGCCCATGAGTCGAAAATCTGAACAACATCGATACCAGCTTGAATCTGTTTTTCCATATAAAGCTTGACGACTTCAGTTACTTTTGCAAGAATATTGTGAAGAAGCTCAGGGTTTGAATACATCATTTTTTTACAGATGTTGTATGTTTTTGTACCTTCACCTTCTATCATGTAAGTTGCAAGTGTCCATGGTGCACCGGTAAATCCGATAAGCGCTTTGTTGTCACCACGTGCATCAAGTTGCTCTCTTAAAAGTGCAATAGTCTCATAAACATAAGTGAGTTTGCTTGCTGCTTCATCGCCGCCAATGAGTCTGTCAAGATCTTCTTGTGATGTAAGTGGATCATTGAACTTTGGTCCAAAGCCTTTGATAAACTCCAAATCCATTCCCATTTCATCAGGTATAACAAGGATATCACTAAATAAAATAGCCGCATCAACACCTACAATATCAAGTGGTTGAATCGATACTTCTGCTGCTTTTTTAGGATCGTGGCAAAGATTTAAAAAATTGCCTGCTTGTTTTCTTACTTCCATATACTCCGGAAGATAACGGCCAGCTTGGCGCATCATCCAAACTGGAGTGTACGGTGTCTCTTTGCCAAAACAGGCATCTACAAATATTTTTCCCAAATCATATCCTTTAAATAGTTTTTAGACACTAGCGTATGCTAGTGGTGGTGCCCAACTTTGCTTAAAAAGTAGAGTCCAACAGCAACTGCTGTGATAGAGAGTGCTAGGTAGAGAAGTTCTAGTGCTCCATTGAATTGTGTGTGTCCCACTTTTTGAAAGAACCCAACAACAAGAACCATTACGATTACTTTAGAGATTTTATCTTTGAGTTGGTCAAGTGAATGTACTGCTAAAAGTTGATTTTCACATTCTTCTTCGCCTTTTTCACCATTGACATCACATTTGTTTGCAGGGTCAATATCTGAGATAAAGAGCTCATAAAGACCAAAAGAGAAGATCAGCATTACAACACCGATAAGATAGAGGTCAACTGCTCCAATAATACCGCCGACTACTTCTTCGTGAAAATGTTCAGGGTGTGCATGTGTCAAGTATGTACTGATAACATATTTTGTTGTTTCATAGATATCAAAACTAGCAACAACAAAAAGTAAAATAGCACCTAAAAGTCCAAAAACTACAGCTAATATAATAATGAAGCGTGAACTCCAAAGGCTATTTTCAAAGATTCTTTCAATCATTATTTTCCCCTTCCATCTCAACCCATTTTTGAGCGATTCTTACTGCGTTTGTAGCAGCACCGACGCGGAGGTTATCAGCGACCACGAACATATGAACTATTTTTTTATCGAATGTGTCACTTCTGATGCGACCGACAAAAGTCTCATTCATATCTACACACGTAGCAGGCATAGGGTAGAGTGCTTCAAATGGCTGGTCAAGGATAACGATATTTTGTGCTCTGCTGAGTACTTTTCTCACAGCATCTGCAGTTACTTCCGTTTTAAATGTAAGTGTCAATGCTTCTGCATGTCCACGAAGTGTCGGTACACGAACACATGTAGCACTTAGTGGGATTTTTTTGTGCATGATTTTCGTTGTCTCATTGACCATTTTCATCTCTTCTTTTGTGTATCCATTATCTGTGAAAACATCGATTTGAGGGATGACATTGAGAGCGATTTGGTGTTTAAATGATTTATGTTCTGATTCGTCAAGTTTAAACGCAAAGAAATCTTGCATCTGTGTGACAAGCTCTTCCATAGCAGTTTTACCTGCGCCTGAAGTTGCTTGGTATGTCGCAACATCTACGCGCTGCAAATCATACTCAAGGTCAAGAGGTTTCAGTGTTTGAACCATTTGGATAGTCGAGCAGTTTGGGTTAGCAATGATACCTGTGTCTCTCCATTTTGCAATATCCTCAGGATTTACTTCTGGCACGACCAAAGGAACATTCTCTTGCATTCTGAAGTGTGATGTATTATCGATAACAACAGCACCTGCAGCAACTGCAGAAGGTGCAAACTCAGCACTTACGCTTCCGCCAGCACTAAAAAGTGCGATATCGATTTCTTCTTTTTTAAAAACATCATGTGTCAGCTCTATGATTGGTAAATCCTTACCATTAAAGCTAACAGTTTTACCCAAACTTCTTGCACTTGCCAATGGCACTAACTTATTAAGTGGAAAATCTATCTCCGAGAGAACTGATAAAATCTCTTCTCCAACCGCTCCATTTGCTCCGACAACCGCTACATTATATTTTTTCATTGTATCTCCTAAACTCTATTGTGTAAAAAAAGCTCATTGGCTTCAATCTCGTTTGTTTCACTTAAAATGACAGCTCTCTCGACAACAGAGAGTAGTTCTCGTATATTGCCAGGCCATTTATAGTCTAAGAGTTGTTCCACTGCCGCTTTGGAAAAGTATTTCTTCTCAAATCCATACTTTTTACAGTTTTGCTCTATCATAGCTTCTGCTATTTGCAGTATCTCTTCAGTTCGTTCACGTAATGCTGGGATAAGCAAAGGAATCGTGTTGAGTCTGTAGTAGAGATCTTCTCGAAATTCACCATTTTTTATCTTCTCTTCGAGCTTTGCGTTTGTTGCTGAGACAACTCTGATATCGATCTTGATAGACTTAGAAGAACCAAGACGACGTATCTCTTTTTCCTGCAAAGCACGAAGAAGTTTCGCTTGAACGCCATAGGGCATTTCGCCTATCTCATCTAAGAAAAGTGTTCCACCATTCGCAAGTTCAAATTGTCCAGCCTTAGCTTCACTTGCATCTGTAAACGCACCTTTTTCAAAACCAAAGAGTTCACTCTCTATAAGGTTTTCTGGAAGTGCGGCCATATTGATAGCTACAAAGGGTTTGCTCGCTCTTGGAGAGTTGTTGTGGATATACGAAGCAAAGACCTCTTTACCGACACCACTCTCTCCAAGCAAAAGGATACTTGCATCTGTTTTGGATGCTTTATCTGCTATATTTATAATAGTTTCAAGTGCTTTGGACGTAGCAAGAAATCCACTTGCATTTTTCTCTTGCGTTTGCACTGTTTTTTTGACTTTTTGGATCTTATCTTCACGCTTTATCGCATCGACTAAGGTGTCTATATCAAATGGCTTGAGTAAAAAATCTTTTACGCCAAGTTGTATAGACTCAATAGCACGACCAAGTGTTGCGTTTGCTGTCATGATGATGACTTCAAAGCGGCCATTTAGCGTTTTTACAAACTCTATACCGTCCATACCTGACATATTGATATCTGTAATAATCAAATCGAAGCTTTCGTCAAGAGCTTTAAGGGCATCTTTGGCACTTTTAAATGTCTTGACTTCAAACTCTGTATAATCACTCATAGAAATCTCAAGAGATTTTCTCATGTTGATATCATCTTCAACTATTGCTATTTTCAATATAAAGTACCCTTAATTTAAAGGGGAAATTTTAGCGAAATTATCATTAAAATTGACTTTGAAACAAGTGGTTTTGAGTGTGAGAATAGTTGTAGAACTATTTTGCAAATTGGTATTTATCTCAGAATGTTTAACATCGAGTCCAAGGGCATGGATAAAGGATAAAAATTCATCTTCATTTTGAGAAATTATTTGATTTAAATTATCGCTTCCATCACTTTCTAATATCAAAGTGGAAGAGGGTGTACCAGTGCATTTGTGCATGGCTTTAGCAATAGAGAGTACTTCGTTGTAGAGAATTGCATTTTGTGTGACATAGCGATAAGATATGAGATATTCACCGGCACTCAGTGCAAGTGAATAAAAGAGGAATATTAGTTTGAAAATTGAGAGTGCGCTAAGACGATTTCCATCTCTACTTCGCATAGGCCCTCTTTAAACGTTGTCTCAACAACATTCGCGTTTTTGACCATAGCTTGAACTGTAGTACGAACGGTTGAACGTTGTACCATCATGTTCTTGATCAAATCTTGGCCATCGATTCTTACACCTTTAACTTTTTCGGCCAAAAGTCTATACGCATCTGCAGTAGCAGCACGTTTTGCAAGAGCATATGCCTGCGCAGGTGAGGATGTGTTCATTGGAGCAACACCTTGACCGATAACGCTGATACGAACTTCAGCACCCTTTGCTAAAAAAGCATCTTTTTTAGGTACATCTGAAACAACAGTATCCATACCTGTTGCATCAATGACTTCCGTTGGGGATTTTTGACATGTTTCACCTGTTTTTGGATTCTCACAGTTTATAGTGATATTACTTACAGGCGCTTCATCAGCCATAAGTGACCCAGCACCCAAAAATGCAATCAAAAGCAAAGAGTATTTCATAAGTTTTCCTTAGAAAAGCACCAAAAGGCGCTTGTGTTTTATCGTATTGCTCAAATTAAGCAAGTACTATTCCAAATCTAATAAAGATGGTTCTCCATCGAAATCATCTTCATCTTCCTCTTCTTCTTTGATACAGCGAGAGATACTTGCTACATCATCACCTTTTACTATATAAACGCCAGAAGTGTTTCTACTTGATTTTGAGATACTTTGCATATCAACACGTATCATTTTACCAGCTTTAGTAAGTGCCATCATATCCATGCTTTCATCGACCATTAGAATACCAACAACATACTTACCTGTTTTTGCTGTCATTTTCATAGCAATAACACCAGAACCACCACGGTTCGTGAGTCTGTACTCGCCAGCATCTGTTCGTTTTCCGATACCTTTTTCACTGACGATTAGAATCTCTTGTTCGTCATTTGCAATAATATTCGCATCGACTACTTCATCACCTTCATGTTTGAACTTGATACCTCTTACACCACGTGTGCTTCTACCTTGATCACGAGTTTTTTCTATCTCAAATTTGATACATTGTGCCAATTTTGTCACGATAAAGAGATACTTGATATCTTGATCAGCAATTTTTGCCGTGATAAGTGCATCATCATCATCAAGAACAATCGCTCGAACGCCATTGCTTCTAATATTTGAGAATTCACTTAAATTTGTACGTTTTACGATACCTTTTTGTGTGAAGAATACAAGTGATTTTTCATCACTAAAGTCTGTAGTAGGGATGATTGAACGAATTTTCTCATCTGCGACAAGGCTGAGAAGATTGACAACTGCCTTACCTTTTGCGATTCTACTGCCTTCAGGTATTCTATATACTTTGAGCCAGTGAAGTTGACCACGATCTGTAACAAAAAGAAGCGTATCATGCGTATTACATGTAAAGAATCTTTCAATAAAGTCATCTTCATAAGTAGTTACAGCTGTTTTACCTTTGCCACCGCGTTTTTGTTTCTCATATGCACCAAGTGGCACGCGTTTGATATAACCACGGTGTGTGATTGTTACAACCATTGGCTCATTTGGAATAAGATCTTCGATATCGATATCATCATAATCATCTTCGATGTCAGTACGTCTTACATCTGTATATGTAGCAGAGACTTCATCAAACTCTTGTGCGATAATACCGTGAAGTACCTCTTCACTTTTGAGGATAGACTCAAGATACTCGATGAGTTCGATAAGTTCACGAAGTTCGTTCTCGATTTTTTCAATCTCAAGACCTGTGAGTCTTCCGAGTCTCATTGCAACGATACTTGCTGCTTGAATCTCAGAGAAGTCAAACTCTGTTACAAGGTTGTTTTTTGCAAGCTCTTCACTATTTGAAGCACGGATAACACGGATAACATCTTCGATGATATCGATTGCTTTTTTAAGACCTTCTAAGATGTGCGCGCGTGCTTTAGCTTTTTCAAGATCAAAGATAGTTCTACGGATGATAATTGTTTTACGGTGATTAATAAAGTACTTGAGTATATCTATAATACCAAAAATTCTTGGTTCTTGATTTAATATAGATAGCATGATGATACCAAAAGTAGTTTGCATGCTTGTTTGTTTGAAAAGATTGTTCAGTACTATTTCACTCATTGCATCGCGTTTAAGTTCGATAACAACGCGCATTCCATCACGATCTGATTCGTCACGGATCTCAGAAACGCCGTCTATCATCTTATCTTTTACAAGGTTTGCAATATTTTCAATCAAACGTGCTTTGTTTACTTGATAAGGAAGTTCATCAATAACGATAACTTCTTTTTTAGCTTTTTGTTCTATGTGTGTTTTTGCTCGCACTTTGATACGGCCACGGCCTGTATCATATGCGTCCATAATCCCTTTTTTACCGAAGATAGTTCCACCTGTTGGAAAGTCTGGAGCTTTAATATGTTCCATAATTTCAATTAGAGAGATGCTCGGATTTGCCAAAAGTGCCTTAAGACCATTCATAATCTCCGTTGGGTTATGCGGAGGAATATTTGTAGCCATACCAACAGCAATACCTGAAGAACCATTAATAAGAAGGTTTGGAACACGTGTAGGCATAACATCTGGTTCTTTTGTAGTACCGTCGTAGTTATCTATCATGTTAACTGTATTTTTCTCTAAGTCTTTGAGAAGCTCACCAGCATACTTCGTCATACGTGCTTCAGTATATCTCATTGCCGCCGCAGAGTCACCATCAACAGAACCGAAGTTACCCTGACCATCAACAAGTTGCATACGCATTGAGAAGTCTTGCGCCATACGTACAAGTGCATCATAAACAGCTGTATCACCATGCGGGTGATACTGACCGATAACGTCCCCGACGATACGTGCAGATTTTTTAAATTTAGCTCCGTGCGATAAACTTAGTTTATCCATCGCATAAAGAATTCTTCTGTGAACTGGTTTGAGTCCATCTCTAACATCTGGAAGAGCACGGCCTACGATTACACTCATTGAGTAATCGAGGTAGCTACTTTGTAGAGTCTCTTCAATCTTTACAGTCTGAATATCATCATTGTTTAACAAGTCACCCATATAAAACACCCTATGTAAATAAAATTGTTTTATAATACCTAACAATCCCTTAAGAAATGTGGAAATAGGGTGAGTTTATACTTACATATCTTTATATGGGAAGATGTGAAGCCAAAACCTTGGAAATGGAAAATAGTGATTAAAAATTAATCAATTTCCTGTATAGCAAGCGTGCAAGTAGATGTTATACTTTTCCTCGAAATAAATAAATCCGAAAGTAAAAAATCGGAAAAAAAGGAATTTACGATGAAAAAATGGTTATTGTTAGCCTTAACGCTTTTACCTTCTTTAGTACTAGCTGAAGATGCGCCTACTTTAGATAGTGGTGACACTGCATGGATGATGATGTCCGCTGCATTAGTATTCCTCATGACTCCAGCGGGTCTTGCACTCTTTTATGCAGGTATGACACGTTCGAAGAATGTTCTCAATACATACGCAATGGTTTTATCTGCGTTTGTAGTTGCTTTTGTTGCATGGATAGCAGTTGGTTATTCAATTGCGTTTGGTACTGCTGAATCAGCAGGTGTTCAATCATTTATGGGTGGTTTTAGCCATATGTTCCTTGATGGTATCAAGTGGAATGACTTAAGTGGAACATATCCTACCTACGTATTTGTTGTGTTCCAAGGTACTTTTGCCGCTATTACGGTTGCAATCGCATCTGGTTCAGTCATTGAGAGAATCAAGTTTTCTACATGGATAGTGTTTGTAGCAATCTGGACAATAGTTGTCTATGCTCCAATCGCACACATGGTATGGGGTGGAGACGGTGGACTTTTATTTGATGCTGGTGCTCTTGACTTTGCTGGTGGTACAGTTGTTCACATGAATGGTGGTCTTGCAGGTTTAGTTCTTGCGTTTTTAGTTGGTAAACGCAGCGGATATCCAAAAATCGCAATGAAACCTATGAGTGTAATGTTAACAGCGCTTGGTGCTGCTCTTTTATGGTTCGGTTGGTATGGATTTAACGGTGGGTCTGCATTTGGTGCAAATGCAATCGCTGGTCTAGCATACTTAACAACTACTTTAGCAACTGCAATCGCTGCTATTACTTGGTTAGTAATCGAATGGGTAATGTTTAAAAAACCTACGCTTCTTGGTGCTGCTTCAGGTGTTGTAGCTGGTCTTGTAGCAATCACTCCTGCTGCTGGTTTCGTTGATGTTGGCGGTGCGATGATTATCGGTGCTGTTGGTTCAGCAATCGCATTCTTTGGTGTAGCTGTACTTAAGAAAAAACTTGGTTATGATGACTCTTTAGATGCGTTTGGTATCCACTTCCTTGCAGGTCTATGGGGTGCGTTAGCAACGGGTGTGTTCGCTTTAGCAGATCAAGACTTATTATGGGATGGTCCACTTAAAGCTTCAGGTGATAGAATGGGACAATTCATGGTACAACTTGAGTCAGTAGCAGTTGTAGGCTTGTTTACTTTGATAGGAACTGTGGTTGTTTACTATATCGCTTCAGCACTTACAGGTGGCGGAAGAGTAGATGAAGAGACTGAAGCTGTTGGTCTTGATGAAGCTGTTCATGGTGAAAAAGGTTTAAATATATAAGCTGACCTCCAAGGGAAGAGCTTCCTTTGGAGTTGATTTAAAGAGTAAAAGTGGTTACAATTTTAAAATTAAGAAAGAGGTAAAAACCTCTTTGTATACATATGGAGTATAAATTATGAAAAGAGTAGAAGCGGTTATTAAACCATTTAAACTAGAAGATGTAAAAGACGCACTAGCGGAGATCGGAATTACTGGTATGACGGTCAGCGAAGTAAAAGGTTATGGACGTCAAAAAGGCCATAGCGAGCTTTACCGTGGTGCAGAATATGTTGTAGATTTTCTACCAAAGATCAAAATGGAAATGGTAGTAGATGATAAAGATGTAGATCAAGTGACTGCTACTATCGTAGAAGCTGCAAGAACTGGCAAGATCGGCGATGGCAAGATCTTCGTAAGTGAAATAGAAAAAATCATCCGTATCCGTACTGGTGAAACTGACAACGAAGCTATATAGTTATAGCTTCACACTTTCCGCATTTCTCCTAATGCGGAAAATCTCCTCTCTGATTAAAAAATAATCATTTTTTATTTTCATCGCCTTCTTTTTTTGCTAAAATCATCAACTTAAATTTGTTATTAAGGTCGTTATGATGTCAGAAGCTGATTTTAAATATATTATTGATACTTTCTTCGCACTTTTTTCAATGGTTCTCATCATATTTATGGTACCAGGTTTCGCAATGCTCGAAGCTGGACTCGTACGCACAAAAAATGTCACCTCTGTTCTCACCATCAATATCATGATCTATGCTGTAGCTTCTATTGCGTTTTTGCTCATAGGGCATACTATTGCGTTTGGCACATGGGAAACTTCAACTATGAGCGTATGGGCTGCATTTTTGTTTCAGATGGCTTTTGTAGGAAAAACCATCAATATTATGAGTGGAGGGGTGAGTGAGCGTGTCCGTATTGTTCCCTTGGCAATTTTCGCTGTCATCATGGGCGGGTTTATCTATCCATCTATCGTCAATATTAGCTGGGGTGCAGATATGTTCGTTGGAACATTTTTGGATATAAAGATGCACGATTTGGCTGGCTCTACTGTCATACACTCTACTGGAGGCTGGGCACTTTTAGCGGCTTTACTTATTATTGGCTCACGTAAAGGGCGCTATGTCGAGGGCAAGGTACGTGTTATCCCTGCTTCAAATATCCCTCTTGTAACGCTTGGAGCATTTTTATTGTGGATAGGGTGGTTTGGTTTTAATGGTGGAAGTGTAGGAAGCATCTCAAGTGTAGAAAACGCGAACACAGTAGCTAAGACTATTATGAATACAAATACGGCAGGACTCTCGGGGGCGATTATTGCAGGTGCATTTATGTACTTTCGATACAGACTTTTTGATATTACTATGATTTTAAACGGCGCATTAGGTGGGCTTGTCGCCATAACTGCTGGACCTGATTTGTATGATACGCATCTGCCAATACTCATCGGTGCAATTGGTGGCGCTTTGGTGGTTTTTGCAGTTCCATTATTTGATAAGTTGCAGCTTGATGATCCAGTTGGAGCACTTTCAGTTCACCTTGTCAATGGTATCTGGGGAACTTTAGCTGTTGGAATTTTTGTTGATAGTGTCTCTTTTATGGAACAGCTGAAAGGGGTTTTAGTTGTTGCGTTTATTGCGTTTACCATCTCTTTTGTAGTACTTTTTGTAATCAACAAGTTTGTGAAGTTCAGAGCTGCAGATGATGATCAGCAACAAGGGATGGATGTCAGTGAGTGCGGTGTTGAAGCCTATCCGGAGTTTAGAAGATCGATATAAAATATATGACATGGGCCTCTTGCTCATGCATATCTCTTGACATAGATTAATGCATATGTAACGGACATTTTGCTACTATCGCCTTTATGAAAAGACACACGAATTCTATGCTTCTCTCCATACTTATTCACTCTATAGTGTTTTTAGCTGCTGTATATAGCTTTAGCAACATCACAAAAGTAAAAACGCAAGAAGAAGAAAAGCTTTGTATACATCTGTGTGCTTTGCAGCCTAGAGCTGTAGTAGAGGAAGTACAGCAAGTAGAAAAAGAAGTAAAAGTAGAACCTCTCAAAAAAGTAGAGATACCTCAAGAAATTGCAAAGCCAAAAACGCAGCCCACTCCAGCCCTCAAAAAAGTAATAGTAAAAGATACTCCTGTGAAAAAAGAAGAAAAAGTTGCAGCAGTAAAAGAGAGTGATGCTTCAGAAACATCCCAAACAAACACAAAAGAGACAACTACCAATACTTCACAAACGCAGCCAATAGTATCGCAGGCAAACGTAGCCGTAAAAGAAAACAGACAAATCATCATCAAAGAAGAAGATGCCTATCTACAAGAGCATTTAGCGCGTATAAAACAGCTTTTGGAAGAGAACCTTTATTATCCGCGTAGTGCAAGAAAAAGAGCTATTACGGGAGAGGTTGTTGTGAAGTTTAAGCTTAGAAAAGATGCTACGGTAGAGTATATAAAAGTAGTAAAGTCGCCAGATGATATTTTGAGTAGGGGTGCGATTGAGACGATTGAAAATATATCTTCAAAGTTTCCAAAACCTAAAAATGATCTGATTTTAACAGTGCCGATATCGTATGATTTGAATAAGTAAAAATGGGAGAGTAAAAAGTGGTGACCCCGAGGAGAATTGAACTCCTGTAACATGGATGAAAACCATGGATCCTGACCGCTAGACGACGGGGCCACTTTTTGTTGTAAATATGGTGTCCTGTGATGGATTCGAACCATCGGCCACATCATTAAAAGTGACGTGCTCTACCAGCTGAGCTAACAAGACAAGTTTCGAAAAACAAACATCTCTGTTTGTGGACGGGAATTATAGGCAAATTGTTTTTGTATGTCAAGTTTTCGGGCTAAAAAAATGAAATTTCTAGCCATTTTGTATGATATCGATGGTTTTTTGGACTAAAATCGCTTGATATAGACATGACAGTAAGGAAATTTACCTGTTTTTTTGTAATAATCTTGATGATATGCTTCGGCTTTATAGAATCTATCTTGAGGATAGAGTGTTGTTACTACATCTAATCCTTTAGCATTTAAAATTCCTATGAGTTTTTTTATTGTTTGATTCTCTTCTTTATCAGAGGTAAAAACTGCAGAGAGATACTGTGAACCTCTATCTGGACCTTGCCCATCTTTTTGTGTAGGATCGTGAATTTCAAAAAAGAGTCTCGCTAAAGTTTCATAGCTTACAAGAGATGGATCGTAGGTGACTTCTATTACTTCAAGATGTCCGCTTGTACCTTTGGAGACATCTTTGTAGCTTGGATTTTTGAGTTTTCCTCCCATATATCCAGAATCTACGGATAGTACACCTTTGACTTTTTCAAAATTGTATTCCATACCCCAAAAGCAGCCGCCTGCAAAATAGGCTTTTTTTTCAACTAGAGCTGCGTTTTCTTTGAAGTTAAGTGATATTGAATTAACACAGTAACGTATATTTTTGTCTGTGAGACCTTCACCTGCAAAGACGTGACCTAGATGCGCTCCACATGTAGCACATACAATCTCTGTGCGTCTTCCATCCGCATCTATAACTTTTTTGATAGCGCCAGGGAGAGCATCATCAAAACTTGGCCAACCGCAACCGCTGTCAAACTTTGAGTGCGAAGTATAAAGTGGAGCATCACAATGCTTACAAAGGTAGGTTCCATCCTTATCAAACTTATAATATTTTCCACTAAAAGGTCTCTCTGTAGCTTTATTGAGAATGACATTACTCTCTTCTTTTGTCAAAGGATTAAGATCAAGTTTTTTCAACTCTTTTGCGTTTAGTGTAAAAAGTAAACTTAATGTTGTTAGTAATGTGAGTAGCTTCATCTTCTCTCCAATTCAAATATTTTTTATTTTTCTGTGTTATAATCCAATTTTTTTAAGGAGGAATGTACGTGAATATAAATATGAACTTCTATGGTTTCATAAACAGACAAATACTTATTCTTATTCTTTTAACTTTGGCAATCGGTCCGCTTTATATTTATATGAGTTGGTTCTATACACTCGATATATCCATACCTCTCATCTGGTTTGGGGTCGTCATTCTTTTATCAGCTTATGGTTGTAAGCTTCGTAGAGACTACACGAAAGGAAATTTAAGTCTACAAGAAAAAGATGAATGGTTTATAAAAGCAAGAGTCTTTTTATATACGATTTTTTCTATGTGGACTTTGATGTTCCTGATTAGTATTGAATCTTCGATTATTGAACTCCATTATATTGCTATAGCAACGCAGCTTGGTGCAGCGATTATTAGTGCTACTCTTTTAGTCTCACAAAAAAAATTATCTACCTTTACTCTTATAAGTCTTATGATCCCTCTTGTCGTTTATTTCTTGATTGTCGGTGGCCTATATGCTTATTTACTGGCATTTTTTAGTGTAATTTTATGTGTAGTGCTCATATATGCTGCCAATAATACAAATAAATATTTACAGCAAAATCGCTTTCAAGCATTTCATGACTATCTGACACAACTTGGAAATAGACACTTTTTTATGGAGCTGCTTGAAGATACTATTCAAACGCAGATGAAAACGCAGGAGTACACATCTCTGATGTTGGTTGACTTGGATAATTTTAAAATTGTCAATGATTCTCTTGGCCATGATATAGGTGATGAGCTACTTATTGAAGTAGCAGATAGAATTTATGAACTCAGTAGTAAAAATAACAGTTATGTTGCACGATTGGGTGGTGATGAGTTTTGTATCTTAAGTGCGAGTTATGATAGTTTTGAAAAATGTGTGCAAGAGTCGGAGCAATTTTCCAAACATTTATTAAAGGCTGTTAAAGAGATCTATGTCATCAAAGAGTATGAGCTTTATATAAGTGCAAGTATCGGCATCACCATTATAGATAATCTTCATGATGATGCAAATATCTTTCTCAAAGAAGCTGATATTGCAATGTATGAGGCTAAAATTCATGGAAAAGACGGGATTATGGTTTTTAATCAGGAACTCGCAGATGAGATCAAGAAAAAACTTGAGATTGAGAGATTGTTACATTTCGCATTAGAAAAAGAAGAGGTGCATTTAGTCTATCAGCCACAATTGAATGTACTGGGCAAAGTGATTGGCTGTGAAGTACTTCTAAGATGGCAAAATAACCTCTTAGGTAAAGTCTCCCCAGAACATTTTATTCCTGTTTCAGAGAGCAATGGTTTAATCATTGAGATTGGCGATTATGTTTTAGAAAATTCTTTTAAAACGCTTCGTGAGTGGTATGATGCGGGAATAATCCTTGAACAGTTCTCTGTCAATATTAGCATACGACAGTTCTTCCATCCTGGATTTGTGAAGCAGGTTAAGGCACTTATTCATCAATATTTAAATGACACTTTATGTTCAAAACTCATATTTGAGATTACGGAAACAAGTGTTGCAGATAGCATAGATGAACTTATAGCGATAATGCTTGAGTTAAAAAAGCTTGGAATACGATTTTCGATGGATGACTTTGGGACAGGCTACTCCTCTTTGAGTTATCTCAAAAGACTCCCTTTAGATGAACTGAAAATAGATAAATCATTTTTAGCAAACTTTGATGAAGTAAATGATAAAAAAATGATAAAAACAATACTTAGTATTGCAGAAATATTAAATCTCACCGTAGTAGCAGAAGGTGTTGAAAGCAAAGAACAACAAGAATTTTTAGCAGCCAATGGTTGTGATGTACTCCAAGGTTTTTATTTTTCAAAACCAATTTTAAAAGAAGAGTTTATAAAATTTATTAGCTAAGGCTATCTCTTTTTAAGGTACTTTGTCAAAAAAGAGTTCAGTTGATTTGCAAACTCCTGTGCATCTTTGGGTGTGAAGGGTTTTGGCCCTTTCGTGATAACTCCGCTCTCACGTATTCCCTCCATCAAATTTCGCATTGCAAGATACTGCTTGATATTGTCAATAGTATAGAGCGCACCTCTATGATCTATTGCATGTGCGTTTTTGGTGATTACTCTATCTGCAAGAGGAATATCAGCCGTAATAACAAGATCTCCTTCTTTGAGCATCTCGACTATTTTATGATCTGCCTCATCCGCTCCGGCATCGACTATGATGTAGTTTATATATTTGGATTTTCCTATATTTATTTTTTTGTTTGACACAACAACTGTTTCTATAGAAAGACGCTCAATAGCACGAAGTAAAATCGGTTTGAGAAGATTGACAAAAGCATCACCATCGACATATAAAGTAAGCATAAAATCTCCACTCATGTAATTAAAAATAGATTGTACTTTATTTTTTAATCAAAGCAAATCTCTTAGATAAAGATACCCTTTGTATCGCACCGAAAAAAATAATACTCTATATGCATTTTACTCTTGTAAATAATAAAAAGTTATATTATAATATATCACAAAATAATTATTTTTTTTTGATGGTGAGGAGTAAATGTGCAAAGTAAAAGAGTAACAATAGTAGAAGATGATGAAATAACAGCTTTAAACTTGAAGTTGTCCCTTAAAAAACAGGGTTATGATGTTGTTTCAGTCTATGATAATGCTGCTATCGCAAAAAATAAAATGAGTAGTGATAACCCTGATATCGTGATTATTGATATATCACTTCAAGAGAGTAATGATGGTATAGAACTTGCAAAGCATGTAAGAAAAAAATATAATCTCCCATTTATCTTTTTGACTTCATACAGTGATGATGATATCATCTCACAAGCAAAACTGACAGAACCTTATGGTTATATCGTCAAGCCATTTGATCCAAACTCACTCCATGCTACTTTGCAAATGGCTCTATTCAAATACGATATGGAAAACCAGAGAAAAGAGGATATTAACTCCCTCAAAGTAGATAAACTCAACCTTGAAAAATTACTCTATTCAAAAAGAACTTCCGATAAACCAATCGTTCCTTTTGGAGCTGATTATCACCTCGATATCAGTATCTGTGAAACTTTTTATAAGGGTAAGAAAATTAAGCTTACTAAAAAAGAGAATGCTTTCTTGCGTTTACTCGTAGCACAACTTGGGCTTGTTGTGACGTTTGAGCAAGCTATGAACTATGTCTGGGATGAAAATGGTGCGACAGAAAACAGCGTGAGAACTTTGGTATGGCGCTTAAGAAATAAACTCGATACTGACATTATTAAAAATGCTTCAGGTATCGGCTACTATATAGAAGAGTAGATTAGAGGATTTGTATCTCATCTATTCTCTGTTTGATCATTTCGTAATTTTCTAAATAATCGTATGTACTCTCCCCATTCTTCGCCATCGTTTCCATTTCACTCGCACTATTTTGGAGGATTTCGACTCTGAAATTTGCACTTGAACCTTTGATGCTGTGGGCATTCAAAGCTATCTTTTTATAATCATTATTTTCTATTGCGTTTTTGAGTTCAGGTAAGATTTTATGCATTTTATTGATATAAAGGCTCAAAAGCATGATAAGCTCTTCATCGCTTAGCATTAATTCTTCAACAAGTTTTTTACTATTTAAGCCTTGGATGGTTTTTGTTCCCTGATTTTCTCTTACAGCCTCTATTTTTTCACTGGAATCAACTTTGAGATAACTCAAAAAGACTCTCTCAAGTTCTTTGATGACAATTGGTTTGCCTAAAAACGCATCAAATCCACTAATCAGGCCTCTCTCTCTTGCTCCTTTAATGACATTTGCAGTAAGTGCAGAGATAGGTGTGTGTTTTAAAAATTTGCTTTTTTCATAGCTTAGAATCTCTTGGATAGCCTCATTTCCATCCATAACAGGCATCTGTTCATCCATAAGAATAAGGTCATACTCATTTTTTTTGTAGTATTTGACGGCTTCAAGACCATTGGATGCTACATCAAATGTAAGACCATACTTTTGTAAGAGTATTTTGATGAGTTCTTGATTCGCTTCATTGTCTTCAGCTACGAGGATATGTCCTATAAAACGTTGTGATATCTTTTTAGAGTAAGGTGCATATGTCTCTGGATATAAAAGTTCACTAAACGCAACATGGATTTTTGAACAGTAGAGTGGGAAACACATTGCGTTTATATGTGGATATTTTTCATACTCATCGTACTGCTTACTCATCAAAGCTATATAATATTTGTCTGAGTTTTTGATTTGGTTTTTTTGTTGCTGTGTTATCTCTTCATGAACAAATACTGCAAGATCAAACTCTCCATCCAAACTATCTGTAAGTGATACATTCATCTCAAATATTTTTGCATAACGCAGAAAAGATTCGTGCTGAAAGCTTGTCTCATGATTGGGAGCATAAACAACCATCTTGAGCGCTTGAAACTGTTTTATATCATCGAAAACCTGACACTGGTAAGACTTGATTTCTACAGGTATCTCTACCCAGAATGTACTTCCAACCCTCATTTTGGATTCTACGCCTATATGCCCGCCCATGTGTTGTGTGAGTTGATGACAGATGGAAAGACCAAGACCAGTGCCCCCTGAGTTTTTAAATTCACTATACTGTGCTTGTGCAAACGCAGTGAAAATATTTTTTATATCCTGCTCTTCTATACCGATACCGTTGTCATGTACGCTGATTTTAAGCATCTTGTTATGACATGTCGAGATGACACTGATGATGCCTTCTGTGGGTGTAAATTTAATTGCATTACTTAAAAAATTTGAGAGAATCTGCTTGATTCTTAGCGCATCCGCAAAAAGTTCTTTTGGGATCATCGGGTCAATAAAAGAGGTGATCGTGATATCTTTAGAGTTTGCGCTTGCGACAAAAAGCTCCATAGTATGACTGATCTCTTCATGCAAAGAGAAAGTTTGTGGCTCAATAGTAAACTCTCCGCTACGTAGTTTTGAAAAGTCCAAGATATCATTGATGATACTCAAAAGATTCTCTCCACTATTGAGGATGATCTCTAGATAATTTCTCTGTTTTTTGGACAGTTCATCATCGAGCAAAAGATTGACAAAACCAAGGATTGCGTTTAATGGCGTACGTATCTCATGTGACATATTGGATAAAAAGTACTCTTTAGCCTGTCCTGCCTGTAGTGCTTCTTGCCTTGCATCTATAAGTTTTTGGAAGATTGTATCGGTGTAATATTTGAGGATACCTCTGAAGTTTTTATCAAAGATATAGGAGATCTCATCTACAAGTTCTTTTGAGGCGATAGAGGCATCATACGCAAAATCAATCATAGATCTTCTAAAGTGACTGCATATCTCAAAAAGTTCATCAGCACTAATCTCTCTATTTTTGAGATAGACGAGTAGCCCTTGCATTATAGGACAGTTCCCGACTTCTCGCTCTCCTGAGATAACACCCATAAAGTAGTCAAAGACACCACTTGCATACTCTACTAAAAAGTACTCTGGTTCTATATTATGTAATTTAAGTATCTCTTTTGGAGAGTTATAGCGCATCCATTGTTCTAAAATCGTCTGCTTTGAAGTTTTAAATCTCGTTTGTACAAGAATTAGATTAGGAATTTTAGTGTTCATTTTGAGAGCCTAGAAGGGATTTACAAGAAAATAGGAAAGTATCATAATGAGTGTTAGTTTCGTTAAAGATATCACTGTGGTACCAAGTATATTACCAATTTGACAGCTTGTACATGAGGTGTAGCCTCTGCCTTCATACTGTGCATAAAAAAAGTAGACAACATTTGTCACCAAAACGCCATAGGAGAGATAGAGTTGTGCATGCCACAAACTCAAACGCAGCTCATCACTCATAAAAAGTCCAACAACAAACGCAGCCGCAATAATAATCGTCAAAATGTTGGAGAGTTTTGTGAGATAGTCGCGTTTGAAGGTAGTAGGGCAAACTTCAGAAATAGCGACATCAGAGCCAAATTCAAGTTTCTTTTCAAATATCTTTTTCTCTTCTTTAGAGAGTTTATGTAAAAAGCTTGAACCAAAGGTATAGTCGATCTTTCGTTGGATAAGAACACTCAAAGCACCTTCAGCTTGAAGGGAGTGTTGCGCACCATCTCTATCTTGATAGACGATACTGATCTTGTCATGTCTTTGCACATCTGCGCTGAGATTTGGAAAGTAGGCGGTTGTCTCTTTTGTTGTTATCTTGCCATTTGTAGAGATAAGTCTAGGATTGAGTAATTCTAAAAAAGTGCCATCTTGATTTTTGATGAGGACAATATTATAGTAACTTCCTATTTGAAACGCAGCAAGTCCGTCTAAATCATTTGCATTGATAGTATCCTTAAGATCGTCAATCAATGAAAAAATATTTTCGTTAAATACTCTTACATCAGTTGAATACTGCACACTTGGAGGAGTTGGATACTTTATGATTTGCTGGATCATGCTTTTAAACCTTTTGGATTGTGGAGTTGGGTGAGGGCTAGCTCTGCGCGATTGCACAGAGCTAATACATATACTTAGTGGCTTTTACTGACCACTACAAGCATTTTAAGGTTGATGACGATAAATCTGATGAACTGAAATATCACACATGTTCTCATTTTTTTAGCAAATGACCCAGGTGTCATCGTTGTAAAGTTTTGACTATACGCCTTGATGTTTGCTTCTTCTTTTTTTCCTGCCATAATATCTTCCTTTTATCTAGTTTTTATTTTTTATTCTGGGATTAATGTCCAGCCAGCTTTGAGCTTAGCTTTCCAAATAAACAAGTGATGTAGGATATGTTTGATCCAGTGACCAGCAAGTCCGATTTCACCAAAAGTATAATCTGTATCACGGCCTGTTCCTGGATATTTTTCAAAGTCAGGGATAACAGGATAGATAGTCATCGCAGCTGCAGTTCCATTGAAGAGACCTTTACCAGCTGAAGCAACACAAGCAGCACCCATGTTTGCCATAGAAGCTTCATGAAGTGGAGCGTTTTCACCTTTGAGGATTCTATCACAGATACTGTGTGCAACAGCTTTACCGATGATACCAGAAGGCATACCCGTACGTGGTGGTGTAGGGTTGATCGGTGTACCGTTTGGAGAACTCATTGGTTTGGAGATAGGATGTGGCGGTGCAAACGCAATACCACAAGCGAACATATTTGAATACGTTGGGTTTTGGTATGTAGAAGGCCAATCAGAAGCTTTCCAGTTTTCATACGCACCCGCAGCATAGTTCGCGTCTACTTTCATAAATCCGTTTGGAGCAAAAACAGTAGCAGTGATATCTTCACCTGCTTTATCAAATGCTTTCAAGCCAACACCAGCAAATGGAGGGATTAACATAGAGAAGTTAAACTCTTCTTCACCCATACTCCCATCAAGAAGTTCGTAGTGAGCTTTTCCTGATTCTACTTTATTGACGTGTGCACCGATAATCCAGTCAACACCGCGCTCAGTAAAGAGAGACTCAGCAAATATCTTAGAACTAACAGAATAACCCATAGTCTTCATATGAAGTCCACCAACACCAAAGTCACCTAAGAAAGATTCATTTGATATCCACTTGATGTCCGCCATATCACGCACGCCAGCTCTGTTGAGCTCATGCTCGATGTTGAAGATATACTCAAACGCAGCACCTTGACATGTACACATACCGTGACCTGTCCCGATGAGGAATTTTTGACGTTCGCCTTTTTTCATCTTCTCGATACATTTCTCTAGTTCATGTGAAGCGTGAACTGCGTGATCGGCTGTACATACAGAAACAGTATGCTCGCCGAGCTCACTTCCTACACCTAAGCCTGGAGTCGCGCCAAAGTTAAGTTTTGGTCCTGTTGCATTGATAATATAGTCGTACTCTATATTTTCAGTTGTACCTGCTTTGCCAGCTTCTGTAAATTCTACTGTTACAAAAGGCTTGTTGCTTGACGCACTTCCTTCTGGGTTGAGAGATACCGCTTTTGCTTGTTTGTATGTGATGCCTGCTTTTGCATATACCGGAGCCAAGTCAAAAGTAACTTCTTCTTTTTTCATTTGACCAACACCAACCCAAATGTTTGATGGAATCCAGTTCCACTTTGCGTTTGGAGTAACTACTACAACTTCATGAGCTGAGCCTAACCATTTTGCCGCGAAGGTAGCCGCTGTGTGACCAGAAACTAACAACTAATCTTGCCATATATTCTTTCCTCTTCTTCAAGTTCTGAAATAATTCTATCACAACAGCATCAAAAAGTTATCACAAAGAATTATTAGTTTAACAATAATAATTATAAATGGGAAGTATATAAAAATTTAAGCCCTGAAAATAGGACTTAAATAAATGTTAAAAAGAGAAATTACTTAATTTTTAAAATTTTACTAATTATTTCGTAAACATTTTTTGAAAGAGAGTGTGTAGAAACTACACGTTCTAACTCTTTGTGCATAAGAGTTTTATTGTGTTGATTGAGCCTTTCATAGATCTTAAAAGCTCCTGCAAGACCTGAAGCAATCTGCGCGTTTAAGGCGTCTATCTCGATGATTTTATCTGCAACAAAGGCATATCCATATCCATCTTTTGCATGGAAGTGTTTGTAGTTTCTTGCAAAGACACCAATGAGAGAGCGAACAAGGTTTGGCACTTTTGTATCGTAGGCAGGATCATTTTGCAGCGCCAAAACTCTATCAAGTGTCCCTTCTCTATGTGAAGCAGAGAGGATAGAGAAATATTTATTCATAACAAGGGTATCATTTTTGTATTTTGCATAAAAATCAGCAAGGGCGACTCCTGCAAGCGCTGCGTTTGTGTTCTCTAAGATATCAAGCGCTGTGATACGGTCTGTCATAGTAAGCGAATTCTCATACTGCGTTTGTGCCAAAGCAAGTATATCATCGGACTCAAGCGCTGAAAGAAGATGAAGCACTCTGTTTTTAAGCGCTCTCTCGCCCATGCTGATACTGTCGATAGCATCAGATGTCGGTTTATGCAGTTGCGTATAGAGTGCTAGCAGTTTTTCTTTATACGTCGTTGCAAGGTGTTTTGAGAGTTTCTCTTTTGCCGCATAGATCGGTTCAAAATCAACTTCTTCTTGTCTTTGCATCAATGCGGAGACGCTTGGAAGCTCAAGTAAAAGCGCTTTATAGGAGAGATCGACATTCAAGTCCAAAAGATAGCCATAGGCTGCAACAAAGGCTGCGTTTATCTCTTTGCCTTGCATCATGCTCTCTAGTGTCTCTACTGCAAAAGATTGCGCGGATTCGTAACGCAAGAAACTGTTTTTGTCGTGTTGCATCAAAAATGCATAGTTTGCCTCTTCTTGCTCGATAATCACAGGTACGCTAAAGTCACGGTTGATGGAGAGGATAGGCTTTGCGTTTAGATTTTTAAATACAAAAGTCTCTTCTTCTTTGGAGATAATGAGTGTTTGTGCAACTATCTCTTCTCCACTCATAGCATCTAAAAGTGCCATCTTCAAAGGATAAAAATAAGGCTCTTGCGTTTTACCATCTATTGCGTTTGGTACTTTTTGTGTTAAACGCAGCTTGTAGATTCCATCTTCAAAACTCTCATGCACATGCAACTTTGGCGTGCCATTTTGGTGATACCATCGCTCAAACTGTGACAAATCAACGCCACTTGCAGAACTCATCGCCCAGAGAAAATCTTGAGTCGTAACAGCTTGCCCATCAAAAGTCTCAAAATATAAATCCGTTGCTTTACGATAATTTTCTGCTCCCAAAAGTGTATGAATCATGCGGATAACTTCAGCACCTTTTTCATACACAGTCGCCGTATAGAAGTTGTTCATAGAGATATACGACTCAGGCTGGATAGGGTGAGAAGTAGGAGAAGCATCCTCGACAAACTGGCGCTCCCTGAGTGAAATAACGTCTTCTATTCTTTGTACTTCGGCAGAGTTTAGGTCTGCCGAGAAACACTGATCACGAAAAACTGTCAAGCCCTCTTTGAGTGTGAGTTGAAACCAGTCACGACAGGTGATACGATTTCCCGTCCAGTTGTGAAAATACTCATGAGCTATAACACTCTGGATACCCATAAAATTGGCATCTGTCGCCGTGTCTTCATTCGCCAAAACATAATGCGAATTGAAGACATTAAGCCCTTTATTTTCCATCGCACCCATATTGAAGCTATCTACTGCCACTATATTATAGATTTCAAGGTCATATTCGCGGCCATATTTCTCTTCATCCCAAGTCATGGACTCTTTGAGTGATTTCATCGCGTGGGTACATTTGGATTCGTTGCCAAGATCGCAGTAGATATTGAGCTCTATTTCATTGCCGCTCATCGTTGTAAAACTATCATTGACACAGCCAAGATCACCTGCTACAAGAGCAAAAAGATAAGAAGGTTTTGGATGCGGATCAAACCATGTTACAGCGTGTCTCTCTTTGAAGTTGTCATGACACTGCGTTTTGTTTCCGTTACTCAGAAGTATTGGGTATTTGCTTTTATCCGCGATAACGGTCGTGGTAAAAACACTCATAACATCAGGACGATCGAGATATGGCGTGATACTTCTAAAACCTTCAGGCTCGTTTTGTGTACAAAAAATAGTTCCTGATTTATAGAGCCCTTCGAGTTCTGTGTTGTTTTGTGGGTAAATTTTGTTGATGATTTTGAGGCTAAACGCAGCAGGAACATTGAAGATAGTGAGCTTCTCGTTTGCATAACTATAGCGACTCTCACCTAGCTGTAAGTCATTTATCCAAAGCTCGAGTAGCTCAAGGCTTGTGCTATCGAGGATCAGATCGTTTGCTTCTGACTCTGTTTTTGTGAATCCCATGGTGTTTGTAACCATCGCGTACTCTTCATACAGATCAAAAACGAGATCGACTTTCTCGATACTAAAGTGTGGTTTTTGATAATCTTTTAAATATATTGCTTGCATTTCACTCATAATAAGGTCTCTTTTATTTTTTTCGCATCATAGCATATTTGCTATTTGCAGGAATCATTCTTTGTCGTCTTTGTAGGCTTCTATAAAGTCATCAAGGAGATAATGGACAGACTCCATTGTATCAGCATAGGGCTCATTTGTTTTGAAAAAGTCAGTGGCATTGTAGGTAAAGGCAAGTGTCTGCACCGCGTCGTTGCGTTTTGTGATGACCTCTTCGCCGATAGTGATACTTGTATTCACGACATAGTGGTCGTTTACTTGTATAGCGTCTATCTTTAGCATAAGCGTAGGGCTATCAGGTGCGCCTATTGCGATGCCTGCTTTTGAGAGTTTTTTGCTTACTTCTTCTTTGATTTTTGCAGTTTGTTCAACGCTCATAAAGTCGCTTTTATTGACAACACGAACACGCAAACTTTCCATATTATCCAAAGTAAAAGGAAGTGCCGCAAACGCAGCAGAACTTATCATAAGAAAGAGAAGAAACGTTTTCATTTTTTCTCTCCTTTATAGCTTGTGAGTGCGTCATCAAGTGTACCCATAAACTCATCTTTTTTGACATAGCCCAAAGATTCAAAAAGAGTCTCTTCGTTGCTTGGATTGATGAAATATACCGTCGGGATGCGTTTCGCATAGTAGCGCGCAGGATATTTATCTTTGTCAAGATTTCTATCCACGACGAGAGAGACAAAGTTTGCATTGACTTTAAGTGCAACAGCTTCGCGCTGGAGCGTCTTTCTCTCAAACTTACGACACCACGGACAGTAGTCGCCGACCATGACAAGCATGAGCGGTTTGTTCTCTTTTTTGGCAACAGCAAGTGCTTGGTCATACTCTCTATAATAACCCATAGTTGTAGAAAACTCATCTATCTCAGCACCAAAAAGCCCAAACGCAAGGGCAAATAATAAAGCAAATATTTTCATAAAAAACTCCTCAAATGTAATTTTTTAATTATAGCATTCTCTTATAGAGTAAAGTAAATAAAACTCTATTAGTTCAAGGAGTATATTTTATTTTCAGGTGTTTTTGTTGTTGTATTGTTATGAAATTATGATGTATGATTTCGATACTTTTTTACAGGAAAAATAATGGTAGATTTTCGAATCGGTTCTCACCTTCTCAAACCTTTCAACATAGATTCAAAAGAGCTCATGGAGAGCTATTTACAATATGTTCAGAGCAATCTCAGCGACTACACTTTTGCGGCTAATTTTATGTGGCTTGGAAACTCCAGCGGATTTTATACGATAGTCAATGATACTTTTTGTCTTTTTATACTCAACGGAAGCGAGCTTTCTATGCTTTTGCCTCCGCTTGGAAAACTAGAAAAAATCAACGATGCCATCATCGAATGTTTTATTATCATGAACACAAACAACTCCTCAAAATACCTCTCACGTATCGACTATGTGGATGAATACTATATGCAAAATTTCATCCATGATGTAGAAGATTTGGAGATTTTTGAGGTGCTTGAGAACTATCTTGTCGAGAAAAAACTTGCTGATTATGTCTACAACATTGACGATCTTATCGAACTTCGCGGCAACAGTTACCATACCAAACGCACAGAGATAAATAAGTTTAAAAGCATCTATCCAAACTACACGATAGAGATACTCGATGCAAAAATCCATGCAGAGGAGATCACCGAGCTTTTCAACCGCTGGGTTGTCAACCGTATGAAATATATGCCAAAAGTAGAAATCGACGCCTTTTTGGACGGGATAAATTATGAGCGATTTGCTATCAAACGCATCCTCAAATATTATGATAGATTGGGCTTATACGGAATGGTACTCAAAATCGACGGTGCGTTCGCAGGCTTTACCGTAGGTGAAAAGGTGAGTGAATCAACTGCAAGCGTGCTTATTGAGAAGACGGAGTTTGATATTTTGGGCTCTGCGCAGTTTATCTTCCGTGAATTTTGTAAGGTTTTAAAAGAGCAATACGGCTCAACTTTTATAAACGCAGGAGATGACATGGGATTTGAGAACCTCAAAAAAGTCAAACTCTCTTACCGTCCGAAAAAACTCTTGCCAAAATACTCTATCTATCAGAAAAACTGATGCAAATTTCACAAGCTTCACTCACGCATCTTGAAGCTCTTTGTGAGCTTGAGAACGCTATCTTTGATGCCCAAAGTTTTCCACTCTCAAAACGCAACTTTATCTATCATCTCAAAAAGGGAAATATCTTTGTAGCGCAGGAGCAAACGCAGCTTGTGGGCTATATTTTGATATTTTCTTACAAAAAATCTCTGCGTATCTATTCGCTTGCAGTAGATGAGCGTTTTCGCGGTCAAAATATTGGAATGCAACTTATAGAGTATGTAAAAGATTTGGCAAACGCAGCGCATAAACGCAAACTCACTCTAGAAGTAAAAACCTCCAACAAAAACGCAATACGATTTTATGAAAAATTTGGCTTTAAAATCATGAAAATCCTCAAAGAGTACTATCCAAGTGAAGATGGGTATAAGATGGGGTTAGAGTGTTGGGTGTGAGGGAAAATACTACAGCTGACTTAACTCTATAGTTTTCTCTCGTCCCCAATCTCCAGATTTTGGATACATATTGAAGCTTATGCGTTTGATGTAGGCATTACAAAGTTGGAGTATTTGGGATGAGAGAAGGAAGTAGGAGACCCTGAATCAAGTTCAGGGTGACGGGGTTAGTGTCAGATTCTCGTCATTCTGGACTTGATCCAGAATCTCATGAGCGGTTTATAGATTTCCTTGTTCCCATCGTCCTCGATGGGAAAATACTCTGCGTTTTAGGAAAAAAACATTTGAAGCTTATGCGTTTGATGTAGGCGTTAAAAAGCTGGAGCTTTGTAACGAGTTAAATATCCTGCTTCCAAATTTTCTTTCTTTTTTAATGGTTAAATTTAATCTCTTTTACTTTAAGCATTTTATATCTGTTGATAAAATATTTTGCTGATTCTGACAACATTTCATTATCGCTAATGATATAATGAAAAGCTAAGCGTTTATCAATAGTATTTTGTAGCAAGAACAAATAACAGTCCCCAATAAATGCTCTTAAGTCTCGACTCTCAATCTGATAATTATCTGTTTCAATCCAATTCTTACACTGTACAAAAACTATGCTAGTCGCATTTTCTGCGATCAAATCTAAGCCACCATCTTTTTTTCCAAGATTTAATCCACGATAATCGACAATATAGCCTGCAGATTCATATTTTTTTCCTACAAATTTTTCATATTCCTCACCAGCATATACTCTACTTTGTTGTTGCTCTGATTCTGTTAATTCTACTCGTGATAACCACGTCGTATGGGGAAAAGTTACAGACCCACAGCAAAAAAATTGTTTTGGAAAATAGCGTGATGGATCAATAATTGTATAAAAATGAATATCATCGCCAATCCAACTTGACTGACCCAAACTAAAACGAAATCGTGCTTGATAAATTTTTGTATTTTCTAAGAGAAATGATGAGTAATTAAAATCTGTTTTGCCTAGCTCATTGGTTAGATTTTTTGTGCTATTGTCTTTTGCATTAACAATATATACATAAAGATTTCCTGGCAAATTATCAAGTAAAGTTTTTAGATGTGCTATATTAAGCGGGCAATATATCTTAAAAGAGCGTTTTAAATTACTTCTAATAACCTGCTTTACTAAGTAATAATCATCCACTAAACACCCTCCACAATCTTAATTTCATCTTCTGTGAGGTTATAGAGTTTATAGACTATTATGTCGATTTCTTTGTCGGTTTGTTCTATCTCAGTTTTGATTCCACATGCCAAGGTTTTGTCGTTTTCAAAGAGGGCTTGCCACTCTTGTTTGAAGTTGCGTTCTTCGAGTTTATCGGCAAATTTTATTTTTTTGGCTTTTGTAAATTCTGTGACAAACTCCTCAAATGTGAGTTCTTCAAAGTTTTGGAGTTTTTTAGGCACTTTGTCTAAACGCAGCTCATGTAGGAAGTTTTGTTTTGTCTCTTGGAGCTGTTTTGTTAGGGTTAGCATTTTGTCGGCTTTTTCTATAAAAGGGTTTTGTTGCTCTAGGCTTTCTAATTTTGGGAGTGGGAAAGGTTCTATATATTTTGTTTGATAAGCAAAATAACCACCTCTAAATTCTGTACTTGTATTTTGAATAAAGAACCACATTAATGATGAATTTAAAAGTGCCAAAAAATATTTTTCGCTTTCTATTACATCTTCTTTTTTAACCATGCTATATTGTCCTGCATGGCACATGCCAACACTGTCATAAGTAAAATTTGATTTATAGCTTAACTCTTGAAGAATAATTTTTTTCTTTTGATATTCTGTTAAACTTTTTGGATAAATATATAAGAACCAACCTTCTTTATCCATTTTTCCTTTTTCTCTTCCCCTTAAAAATATTTCATTCGCTTTTAAATATTCGTGCCCTTTTGGGAAATTTTCTTGGATATATTCTTCACTCATAGGTTTTGCTTTTTCATTTTCTATCAAATAAGGGAAAATCACAAAATATCTATTTTGCAAATTATTATATCTGCTTATATCTTCCCCTTTGAGCATAGGCTTTAAAAGTCCCTCTTCAATTTCAACTACTTTATCTAGTTCTTTTGAATAGAACCCATTTTTTGTTTGTAAAAGTAAATAAATAGGGTCTCCACTTGTTTTAATACCTTGAAATATTTTCGCAAAAACATCTTTCACTCTAAGCGGCTGTTTATTTATTTTTTCTAAAACCATTGCCGTATCTTGGTTGGAGAGATTCCACTTTTCAGAACATAATTTTTCATACTTTATAGAATCATATTCAAAAGGCTCAAAAATATCTTTTGGATTTATCGCTTTAAAATTCATTTTCTCATTGGCATGTGTAAGTGTGACGATGCAAGTGTAGGCAGAGGCATCTTCAAAAACCATTTCACTTCCAAAATGAAGCAGACTTTCTACCGCTTTATTTTCCGCTAAAAAGCCTCGCAAACCACTTCCAAAATCAGAGATAAGAAACTTATGAGGCAAGATATAGCTTAGCTTTCCAGTTGGTTTTAGCATGTGGAAACTCATCTCCAAAAAGAGTGCGTATAAATCATAATTTCCCGTTGCAGATTTGAATTTGGCTTCGTAAAGTTTGGCTTCGTCTTCGTAGTTGCTTTTGAGTCCTTGCATTCTCACATACGGCGGATTCCCAATAACTACATCAAAACTCGCATCTGCAAATGGCATATCTAAAAGCGAGTTTGCACAAACTATTTTCTCCGCCAAACTCGTAAGTTCTCTGCCTCTGTGTGCCGTGCGTATCCATAAACTCAGACGGGCGATTTCTACTGCGTCTTCGTTGATATCTACTCCGTAGAGATTGTTTTCCAAGATGCTTTTTTCCATCTCGTAGCCGAGTGTGAGGTCTTGAAAAGGGAGGAGCATATCGCGTACTTCTGTATGTTCTTTTATCAAAAACTCAAGTGCTTGGTTGAGAAACGCACCACTGCCACAGGCAGGATCGAGGATTTTGAGATGGGTGAGCCACTCACGATATGAGAGAAGATTTTCTTTGTGCTGCGTTTGCTCTTTTGTGAGTTTGTTCGGGTTGGAGACGATAGAAGTCATTGTGCCGATAGAGAGCGCTGCTTTTTTCTCTTCACAGAGTTTGCCGAGCGTATTTTGGACGATGTAGTGCGTGATATATTCGGGTGTATAAAAAACGCCGTCTTTCTTGCGTTTGGACTTTTTGGCATCAAACGCAGTGTGCTCGATACTCGCCTGAAGCTCTTCGAGGTCGGTGAGACTTTGCTCAAAGATATGTCCCAATATATTGACACTTACATCACTCTCAAAGTCATAGTCGCTGAGCTTTTGCGCTTCCATGTCGAGACAAACATCTTCTATAATAAGCGAGTCCAAAAGCTCATCTTTTGCAAAAAGTCCGCCATTATATTTGGGAATGGAGAGTTTGTCATTGCCTGCGTTTATAGCATCAAAATAAAACTTGTAGATGTCGTAGAGTGCGTAAGAGCTAAACTTCTGCGCCTTGAACTCTTCGCGTATCTCTTTGATTGTGTTGTGGTTGAGCAGACCTCTGTCTTCGGCAAAGAGGATAAAGATGATACGGTCACAGAGTTTTTGCGTCAAACGCAGCAGGGTTGATTTGTCGAGAGATTGCCGCGCTTCGCTCGAAAAATTGTTTTTGATAATGTTCTCAAAAAGATGGGTACGAAATGCACTAAAATCTTTGTAGAGCTCTTTGGATATTTGCTGCTCAAAGTTGTCTGACTTTTGTTTGAGCTGTTGCGGGATATCTTTGCTGATGCTCTCATACGAGAGAATCAGGTGGAGTTTTTTGAAACCCTCATAGTCAAGATAAAAGAGACTAAACTGCTCGTACGCTGTCTTTTTGTCTACATAAAAACGCAACTCATCAAAGTTCGAGATGATGATATATTGTGAATTTGAGTGTTCATTATGATATTCAAAAGCCTGCGTTTGGACTTTGTCGAGGTTTTGTGTATCTTGGGCTTTGAGCTCTATGACACCGACCACTTTGCCATCTACACTTATGACACCGTCGGCTTTTTTGGCGTTTGTCTCGTTTTTCTTTTCACGCTCAAGAGTAAAAGCGTGCGGGTTTGTACTGTCAAGCGTGTATCCCAAACAGTTTTCAAAGATGAGCTGCAAAAATTCTGTTTGAAACTTCTCCTCTTTGACCTCTTTGATATAGTCGATTTTTGAGAGATACACTTGAAACGCAGCCCATCTTTGCGCGACTAAAGCTTCATCTTGTTTGTAGGATTTTAGGATAGATTTTTGAAAAAGAGACATAACACCAAACCTTGTTTTTTTGTGAAAATTATAATATCAAAATGAACCAAAAAATAACATTTTAAGCTTTTAAATCCTCTCAAATCTTCTTTAGTGTAAAATACTTGTATCAAGCAACAAAGGCGAAAACAGTGAGCATTTATAGAGAATATGATATCCGTGGAATCTACGAAAAAGAGTTGAACGAGCAAAGCGTTGTGCGTATCGGATATGCGCTTGCGAGTAAGATAGAGGGCGAATATGTGGCGGTTGGGTATGATGCGAGAAGTCACTCTCCGATACTCTTTGAGTACCTTGTTCACGGTCTAAATGCAGGTGGAAAAAAAGTCCTTGATATGGGACTTGTGCCGACTCCTGTGAACTATTTTGCAAACTATCAAGAGTGGGATGGTATTACGCCATCAGCTTCGGTGATGATAACGGGTTCACACAATCCAAGCGAGTACAATGGCTTTAAGATTACGGTGGATAAAGCCCCGTTTTTTAGTGAAGCTATCTACGCACTTGGACGCGAATGTGAGAGCATGGCGTTTCCTGCTAAAACGCAGCGTGAAGTGAGTAAGATAAACGCAGTCGAGCGTTATGTGGACTTTTTGGTCAAAGAATTTGCACATCTTGAGGGAATGAAAGAGCGTATCGTTTATGACTGTGGCAACGGTGTGGCTGGTGTCGTGACTGAGGATATCTTCTCGCGTTTGGAGCTTCATACAAAAGGGCTTTATGTCGATCCTGATGGCACTTTTCCAAACCATCATCCAGACCCTTCAGACGAACATAACCTTGAAGATGTCAAAAAACTTCTAGCACAAGAGGGCGACATTGCGTTTGCCTACGATGGAGATGCAGACCGCATCGCAGTCCTCACACACAACAACAATATCAAAGGCGACATGATGGCGCTTTTGTACTCGATGAAGATGGACAAACCGACTATCGTGGGCGAAGTAAAATGCTCTCAAGTGATGTACGACGAACTCGCAAAACGCGGCTCTAAAGTCATCATGTACAAAACGGGACACTCCAATATCAAAGTCAAAATGCAAGAGGTAAACGCAGACCTCGCTTGTGAAGTGAGCGGACATATCTTTTTCAAAAACCGTTATTTTGGCTATGACGATGCTATCTATGCGACACTTCGTATGCTTGAACTCGTACATGATGGGATAGACCTTGACGCGGAACTGGCGAAACTGCCACTCGTTTTTTCTACGGAAGAGATAAAAGTAGAGACGACAGAGAAGCAGAAGTTTTTGATTATCGAAAAAGTAAAAGAGATGTTGCAAACGCCACCAAAAGATTTTCCAACTATCCGTGACATCATCGAAGTAGACGGGCTCCGTATCAACTTTGAAAAAGGGTGGGGACTTGTACGTGCGAGCAACACGACTCCTGTGCTTGTCACACGTTTTGAATCGACTTCAAAAGAAGAGGCAAAACGCTATGAAGATGCGATAAATAATCTGATAATTGAAGCAAAACGCAGCTTGGAATCTTAGGTTTTAGTAGCAACTAACGCCTCTTTTGCTATACTTTTGACTAGATAAATATGAAGGAATTTTTATGAAAACTCATACACTTTTGATGCCATTGGATATGCATCTCCATCTTAGAGACGGAGTGATGCTTGAAAACATAGCACCTCTGAGCGCATATAGCTTTAGCGGCGCACTTGTGATGCCAAACCTCGTACCTCCTGTAGCCACTTTAGAAGATATCAAAGCGTACAAAGAGCGTATCATGGCCGCTGTGCCAAATGACTATTTTGAACCCTATATGACACTTTTTTACAAGAATTATGACAAAGCATTTTTGGAGAGTGTTGCAGAGCATATTACTGCTATCAAGCTCTATCCTGCGGGTATCACGACAAACTCTGAGGGTGGTGTCTCTTCTTTTGATGTCGAAGAGATGCGTCCGACACTTCAGAGTATGAGTGATCTTGGCATCCCTCTTTGTGTGCATGGTGAGACGGATGGTTTTGTGATGGATAGAGAAGCGGAGTTTATGAGTATCTATGAGCTTTTGGCAAAAAACTTTCCAAAACTTAAAATCATCATGGAGCATATCACGACAAAAGCGGCTGTAGATATGTTGGATAAATATGAAAACCTCTATGCAACGATAACAGTGCATCACCTTATTCTCACACTTGATGATGTTGTTGGTGGGATGATGAAACCGCACCTTTTTTGCAAGCCTATCGCAAAGCGTCCTGAAGATTTGGCAGCACTTTTGAGTGTAGCGCTTGAAGCACATCCAAAAGTGATGTTTGGCTCAGACTCAGCGCCGCATCCTCAGCACAAAAAAGAGTCGTGTGGCTGTGCAGCGGGTGTCTTTACAGCACCTATTGCACTACAGCTTTTGTGTGAAGTTTTTGAGCAAAATAACAAACTTGAAAACCTTCAGGCTTTTGTGAGCGATAACGCGCAAAACATCTACGGAATCTGTGCAGAGTTTAAGGAAATTGTACTAGAAAAACGACCTTTTGTTGTGCCAGAAAACTACTCAGGCGTGGTGCCGATGTATGCAGGTGAGACTATTAGCTGGGCGATAGAGAGTGTTGACTAAGGTATTACTCCTCGAAGACGATCTGCTTTTTGCAGAGACTCTGAGTGATCTGCTCGAAGAAAACGGCTATGAAGTTGTGCATGCTCCAAACGGGCAGAAGGCGCTAGACCTTGTTTATGCGCAAAAGTTTGATATCTATCTTCTGGATATTAATGTCCCGCTCATCAACGGTGTGACTCTACTGCGAGAGTTGCGTGAGGCGGATGACAATACACCTGCCGTATTTTTGACTTCACACAAAGACAAAGAGATGCTCAAAGAGGGCTTTTTGAGCGGTGCAGATGATTATATTACCAAGCCTTTTGACAGCGATGAACTCTTGCTACGTTTGCACTCTATTGTGCGCCGTATCAAAAAAGACGTGATAGAGTGTGTCGGTCTGCTCTGCCATGATGCGACGCATAAGCGGATTTTGTATGATGGCGCTGAGCTTGAACTCTCCAAAAAAGAGTATCAGCTTCTTTTGTTACTCATGCAACATACGGATTATCTTGTACCAAAAGAACTTATCATGGAAGAGTTGTGGAGTACAGGTGAGAACGGAAGCGAAGGTGCTATCCGTGTCTATATCAATCGCATTAAACAGCTCTTGCCAGAGGCTACGATAGAAAATATACGTGGGATAGGATACAAGCTTGTTTCGTGATCTGCGTTTGAGCATCTTTGTCTACTATTTTTCTACTGTAGCTGCGTTTTTGGGTGTACTGCACTTTTTGATAGCCGTAGTAGAGGTAGAAAATCTTTTTTTACTTGCTATCGTTATGCTTTGTATCGTGGCACTCTCTGGAGTCTTCATCTCCAAACTCTCTATCGATCCACTTGAAGAGTATGTGAAAAATCTTCAAAACCTCTCCAAAGAGACACTGCACGAACTCAATCTACCAATTAGCACTATCATGACAAACACCCACATGCTCAAGAAAAACCTCAGTGATGAAAAATCATTTAAGCGTATAACGCGTATAGAGAGTGCTTGTAGTATGCTTGAACAGCGATATAACGAACTTGATTATATGATAAAAACGCAGTCGCAAAAAAGTGTGCAGGAACATTTTGACGTCAAAGAGTTATTGATGCATAGAGTTGAATTTTTTTATCCGCTCTATCCGCAGATTGCGTTTGAGCTGGAACTTCAAGAGTATAAAATATTCAATGACAAGATCGGTTTGGCAAAAGTCATCGACAACATTATTGATAATGCCGTAAAATATTCGCCAAATAGCCAAAAAGTTGCAATAAAGATATATAATTCCACACTTTCTATTCAGGACTACGGTTGCGGGATGGATGAGGTGGAACTCTTGCACATTTTTGACAACTATTATCAGAGCAATCAGAATATGAAAGGCTTTGGCATAGGTCTAAGTATGGTGAAAAGATTTTGCGACAACAATGCAATAGATCTGCAATTTAAATCAAAACCAAACGAAGGTACAACAGTACTTTTACATTTTAAGGAAAATTAATGCCAACAGAAAATTTATTACAATATGCCGAAAGCATACTTGACTACGGAGTTATGGGACTTCTAGTACTTATGAGTATCGTGACACTCTGGCTCTTTATCGAGAGAATGATGTTTTATAAAAGTGTGCGTATAGAAGATTATACGCATAGAGATACTTTAGAGATGGAACTTACGGAGAATATTGGTATTATCAGTACTATCGGCTCAAACGCACCGTATGTAGGGCTTTTGGGTACTGTTATCGGGATCATGCTGACTTTTTATACGATGGGTGATGCGGGAGCGGTGGATGCGAAGAAAATCATGGTCGGTCTTGCACTCGCACTCAAAGCAACAGCGATGGGACTTGTCGTAGCAATGCCAGCGATAGTTGCGTATACAATGCTTCTTCGAAAAGTTGAAAAAATACTTACGCGTTATGATGTCAAATACGACACAAAGTAAACACGATGGCAAAATATAAAAAACAGCGTAAAAGATTTGATGAGATAAACGTCATCCCTTTTATCGATATCATGCTTGTACTTTTGGTTATGGTTCTTACAACTGCGACATTTATCAAGCAAGGTATCATTCCTATCGATCTGCCTGAAGCCAAAGCGGCTGAAAAAGAGAAAGTAGAAAAAGAGGTCACCGTCTATGTAAACGCAAAGGGTGAGATGTTTTTTGAAAAAGATAAGGTGGATCTGAAACAACTTGAAGAGAAACTTACAGGACTTACAAAAGAGCAGACAGTTGTGCTTCGCAGTGATAAAGAGTCAAAGTTTCAAGACTTCGTCAGTGTGATGGATATCCTCAAACGCCTCAAACATGAGCAACTCTACATCATTACAAAAGAGTAGGGTAAATATTTTTATACGTCCAGAGCGCGCAGTTCTTGGACGATCTCTCTTTGACGATACGAGACATAAGACTGTATCGTATCTTCATACTTGGCAGAGTCTATGAGTCTGAAAATCACGCTAAAGACACCTTTTGACTCTTTCCCAACTTTAATTATCTCCACTGGCATCACAAGATTCTTTTTATTTTTATTCCATTCGAGTGTCAGATCCAAAGTGATATCGTGATTGAGTGAAAAAGAACAGACGGTTGGTAGAACAAGTTTGACAGTATCGATAGAGATACTTTTAAGATAAGCTACTTGCTGCTTTTTGTCATGTTTGAGTATGACAGAAATATGCTTGTCTACTTGGACATGCACACTTCTGCGGTTGAGCGGTGATGCGTTTACGAAGTGAAAATTTCCTACCTCTATCGTATTCTTTATCTTATTGATAGCGATAACAGTTGCTCGGATGTCTTTTTCAGGTCTTTGTTGTTTGATGAAGAGTTCATCTTCGAGTTTTAAGGCATGGACGGCAACAGAGCGAAGTGCCAAAGAGAGTGAGGCTTCATTGACTTGTAAAACTTTTGCGTTTGATTCTATTGGAAGTTCTTTATAAAAATTTACACTCTCCAAAGTCGTTTTACTCTCTTTCATTAAAGCGCAATCTTGTAAAAATTTCTTTTCAAGAGTAACTCTTTGAATGTCTTTTTCTAAAATCTCCACATCATCTTGTATATGATCACTTCCGTTTTCATCAATATCTTTGATAAGCTCGAGCATACGCTTTTCTACACTTGCTTTTGTGTCCTGGTCTATAAGAGAGACGATAGCTATGGAAAACTTTGGATGGAGGTTGATAGTCTCATCAAAAACGATAGAACGTCCTAGAGTTAAAAGAGCGTTTGCGGTGACATTGACAGAGCTTTTTGCACAATGTTTGCAGATGAGCGAAAATGTATCTCCATCAATGCGTGCAAAAAGTTCAAACTCCTTGTATGCATTCATAACGCGATCTGCAAACTCTTGTAAAACTACGTCGCCCATTTCCATTCCATAAATCTGGTTGATATGTTCAAGATCTTGTATCTTTATTGCTATGATAGATACGGCTTCTTTTGTGCTCTCATAAGTGGCAATTTCTGTTTCAAGAACACTCCAAAATTTTCTCTTATTTGGAATATTTGTTAGAGCATCGATAAAATTTTCTGCTTTTATCTCTTCGTTATGAGTATCGGAGTAAAAGGTCATGATATATTTTTTGGACTCTTCACAGACTTTACACGGTATCTCATTGACTAAAACGCGGTAAGAAATACTTGCGTCATCTGTTTTTCTATGTATAAAAACTTTGTTGAGTGAATGTTTATTCTTGAGTGCTTCTTCAAGCCACTTATCATAATCTTTCTCAGCAAATTTTTGTTCTGTGAACTCAAATGAGTCGAAAATCTCCCAAGGTGTTTTATACTTTTTGTTAAATTCTTCTATGTCGTCCACATCGATAATATTTAAAAAAGCTTTGTTAGCGTGGATAAGATTTTTTTTGCTAAACGTGATTGCTGGATTTTCTTGTTGTTCAAGAAATGCCTGAAACTCAAGTTCATGTTCTGCGAGGTCTGGTGCTGCGTTTATCGCATCTGAAATATTTAAACATTTATTTTGATAATATTCTAAAACACCAGCAAGGTTTTGATTAAAAACATTTGAAAGAGTATCGATGATATCCATATTCTCTGAAGTAACGAGCTTAGCGGCAGTGAGTTCAGCTAACATTGATCTGCGAAATTCCATACAGATAAGAAAAATCTCTTTCGCGCTGATCTTTCGTTCAATCATATAGTCGATGAATTTGGTCATAATTGGGCAGTTGCCGATTTTCTGTTTTCCGATAAGTACATCTGCAAAATAGACAATAATCTGCTGTGCAAAATACTCATGAAACTTTTTACGGCTTACTTTATGGTGGTTGAAGATGTCCGCCATTATCTCAGCGCGCATCCACGTTGCAGAAATGTGCTCTTTATGATTGCGCATAAAGGTGCTGGTTTTATTTATTTTTATCGTGTGTTCACTCATATGAGCTCTACCTTGAGTCGTAAAAAATATTACTTCAGTTTTAGGAAACTATTCAATAAAATAATTTTTAAAAACAGCACTAATATAACAAACTAACCATAAATTAGGTATTAAAAAGTATTTTTTGCTTGCATGACTCAATCTTCTCTAATAGAGAAAAAAATTAATAAGCTTTGTCCATGAGACGTATTTGAGAACTAATACTTTGCGTTTGCTTCTCTTCTTGTCTGTTTTGCACGATTGCTTCACTTGCGTTTGTATCAAATATTTTTGTATCCATGATCGCTACATCATTAAAAAGTGTACTTGCAATAAAAAATAAAACCATGATAACAACAACGCTGACATATAAAAGGATATAGTTTTTGATATGACCTGATTCGAAAGGATTTTCCATAAAAGCTCTTTGTTTTTGTGTGAATTATAGTAAAAGATGCTTATATTTGAGCACTACATGCGAGCGCATGTAGGCAAGATTCTAAAATATTATTCCTGCTTGAAATAAAAATTTAGAGTATCTGTGAGAAGTGTTCTCACTAGATATAGCACTTGAGTTTGCACTCCAAGCCATTTGCGTTTTTGCAAAAAAGTTGTTGTAGTTTGCATAGTATCCAAGCCCCACATCTCTATAGGTTTGTCTTTGAAATGTTGCATCGGTGTTTTTTTCTTGATAAGCATCGGCGATATCATAAAAAACGCCGACTTTATGTGTATAGTCAGATATATTTGGCATTTTTGTAAAGAGCTCTGCACTCAAGATATATCCATTTTCCGCACTTTGTTCGTTATCTGGATAGAGTTTCACTCCATAGACTCCACCGACACTCAAATCTTCACTAGCGTCAAGATTTTTGCCTCCTAAAGCTTTTTGAGCGATAAGCGTTGTATTGAGTAAAAATATCTCATTAAACGCAATGTCGTTTGAGATATAGGTATCAATATAGTAAACCAAGAGTGTGATAAATAGAAGATTTTGTAAGAAAAATTGTGGTATTTTTGAAGAAAGTTCTTGAAGTGGAGTTGTTCAGAGGGTTCGATTAAAAATACTTTTACCGCTTTAGCGATAAAAGTATTGGATATACATTAACCTTATTAGTTCTAAACAACAGGTGGGAAACTCATTGCCGTTAGTTTGTAATTTCTAGTAGTATTCCCTTCTTCACCAACTTCAATTATACCTATAGAATCACCTACAGATTTTTTAGGAGAGGCAGTAAATGGTATTACGTAAGTACGGTTCACATCATTCAAGGTCATATCAAATTGATATGTCATACCATTGTCGTTTGAGCTATAGGTACAATCTGTTGTCGTGTTGCCATCTATTCTCATACTACAAAGCCCACTATAAGATTGAACTTTTCTCATAAAAAATGTAGCTCCATCTTTAAAAGTCAATTCCAAACCAGAAGGAGGAGGGCTAAAACCAGTAAACTCTTCTTGGTATGAAACGAACGATGTTGTTTTTATATTATCTATAGTGTAGTTCACATCATCCGCTGTAAAAACAGAATCGATTTCAATTACTTTTGGTAGGATATAGTTGCTCGCTGTACGGTTAGTGTCATACGTAACTGTTACATTGTTTTGACTATTTACCTTATATGTTCCAGAAAATACGCCTTCATATTCAATGCCTACTATAGATGAACCATCAGAGTTAAAGATAAACCAACCAGTATCATTGTCAATATTTTCCCCTTGAACTGTCATATCTGTAAAGCCATTTGCAGTGTTTATTTTTACTGGTAGTACTTTATCTATATATCTATTGGTGCCATTGTCATCTATTGTAAATGTAACTTCGAGTGCATGATATCCACTTTGAGTATCAAAAGGCATATTGATAGTAAACTCTTGGGTAGTTAAGTTGTAGTCATTACCATTTCGTATTTCAAAACGTCTATAGTTGTCACTATCGGAGTTATTAATGTTATAAATACGAATATCAGTAATATTTGCATCATTTAGATTCGAATAAGATAGAGTTGCCGTTTTAGCCCCACCGACTGTAAATGTCGCGAAAGCTGGAGTTATCTCAAGAGCAGTTGCTAAATTGGACGCTTCTAGTTCATCAGCCGAAGGAAGGCCAAGGTTCAAATAATCAGAGATAGCCCATGCTTCCATCACTTCACTTGAATTAAAGTCGAGACCTCTTAATAATTCCATACTGCTGTTCACATCAGCAAAATCTGAAGTATTTCTATCTGTATTTTGCATAGTCTCCATATAGATTGCAGTTGCTACGCGCGCAACATCTATAGATTGAGAAGGCAATTTTTTCATATCTGCCAGAGTTAATCCGCTCATATCAGCTATAAGCTGTAACTTTGCTTCAAAGTTAGTAGCATTTGTATCGCCATCATTAGACGCCATGGTTGTAAGTGGCGTAACGACAGGAATGTATGACTTCATAGTCATGCCCAAGTCTACGTCATTTAAATCACGTACACCATTACCATTGACGTCTATCCAACCACCAGTCACAGTAATAGGATATGTAATAGCATCTGCAAAATAGTAAACATTTTTGTTTTTAATTGTTGCATACTGACCAGCAGCATCAAAAACGCTTGCATTCATAACCGCTCCACGTTCGACTGTTACATCCGTTCCACTTACAGCAGCATCCGCCGCTACTGCTGCGTCATCAGAACTACTACATCCTACCATGCCCAAAACTGTTGCCATACTAAGTGCTAGTAATGAACTTTTTAACTTTTTTTGATCCATTGTTTATTCCTTTTGATTTTATCAAATTGACTCTGAAATCTTGACAATTAATCAGAGATCACAATTCTTGGAAAATAATATATGAAGAGTGTGATGAAGTGTGATAAATCTGAAATATTTGTAAAACTTTGAGTGATTATATTAGTTGCTGTTACTTTTTTTTGAGCATATAACCTACGCCATAGACATTTGAAACAGATTCTTTTGGAAGTTTCTTTCGTAAATTACTTACTAAGGATTTAACACTTTCAATCGAAACATTAGAATAAAAATCACTCCAGCAGCATGCCATGATCTCTTCTATAGAGGTTGCTTTGTCAAGATTTTTGATAAAAAGTTCGAGCAAATCGCGCTCTTTTTTGCTCAGTTTTATTTCTATATTTTGATTGTAGAGTTTTTTAGAGGTGAGATTGAAATATATTGCTTCATCTAATTTGACTAATTTTTCAGAATTTCTATACAAATCTGTAGCGATTTTCTCTAGCATCTCTTTTATTTTTTGTAAGCTGGTTGGCTTGATGATGTAGTAATTGACATCTTTGTTGATGGCTTCTAGCATGATGGAGTCTTTTGAGTGTGCTGTCATGAGAACTATTTTTGTTTGAAAATCTTTTTCTCTTATTAGCTGTGTGAGCTCCAATCCTGATAAACGCGGCATGTAGATATCCAAGATACAGACATCTGGCTTATGCTCTTTGTAGAGAGTTAAAGCTTCTTTGCCATCCTCTGCGGTATAAACTTCTCTAAAATAGCTTTTAAAGTACTCCAGCATCTCTTTTTGAATCTCTATGTCATCTTCTGCATAGAGGAGTGTGAAGTTTTTTAGATTTTCTTTCATAGAACCTCTTCTTTTGAAATTTTTAAGATAAATTTGGCGCCTTTGGAGCTGTTTTTGACAAGGATATCCCCTCCAAAACTGCTATTCATAATCATTTTTGAGATGTAGAGTCCCATCCCTGTTCCACCTGTTTTGTGCTTGGTAGTAAAATAGGGATCAAATATTTTGTCCAAGTTGCTTTGTTCAATCCCTTGCGCATTGTCTTCTATGGAGACAAAGATATTGTGAGTATCTTCGAAGATATCTATCGAGAGTTTTTTATATTCTATGGCTCTTTGTTCAAAGACATCTATTGCGTTTGAGATTATAGAGATAATAACCTGCATAAATTCACTCTCAAAGGCTTCAATAAAAAGCTCTTTTTTGTTGCAATCTATAGTGACATCATGGAGTGAAGTGTTTAAAACAGCGAAGACCTTTTCTATAGAATTTGATATCTCGAAACGCCCCTTAGCTTTATTGGGGCTTAGAAACTCTCTAAAAGTATCAATGGTATTTGACATAAAAAAGAGTGTATTGGAGATATCTTCTATCTTCTCTTTTAAATATGCATCATCGTATGATTTGAGCTCAATATTTCTATCGAGATTGAGTAAAACTGCATTGACTTTCATCAAAGGTTGTCGCCACTGATGCGCTATATTGTCAATCATTTCACCCATTGACGCAAGACGGTTTTTTTGCATAATCTCTTTTTCGTAGATAATTCTTTTTTCTATCTCTTCTTCAATCTTTTGTATCATTTTTGCGGCACTGTTGTTGATAACATATATCTCGTTTTTAAAATCCTCTTGTGTAAATTTGGTCTGATTGTTGAGACTATAGCTGAGCATTTTGTCTTTGAGTGATTTTAGGGGGCTTAGATTGTATTTTACCAGCAGTGATGCGATAAGAAGAGAAATGATAAAAAAGAAAATGATAAAGATCAAAAAGAGACTTAACTCATCAAGGAGTTTTGAGTAGATGGAAGAGAAAGTATAATAGACTCTAAGCTCCCCGATCTGCGTTTTGAGAATAGTGTCTTTGAGCGCTACTTGATAAACTTTTTTGCTCTTTATATTCTCCTTATAGCTGTTATAAACCATTTGATTATCTTTGCTCAGTACCTCTATCGCAACTATCTCATGATGAATTGCCATGCTGTTGTTCATGATCTCTTTGAGATTCTCTTCTAAGCCTAGTGTTAAGTTGATAGAGATTGTAGGGACGAGGGTTTTGACGATAGAGTCTATCTTTTCATCTTCAAGAAGGCCTAGCTGATTTGATACTAGAGTGTAGTTCTTATAGATGAAAATTCCCATGAAAAGGCTCATAACAAGAACATTTATGAGTGCAATTTGGGTTATGATAGATAAGTTTTTCATCGCATTATCACCACATTGAAAATAGAGTTTTGCAGTTCGATTTTGCTCTCTTTGAGTTTTTTGAGATTGAGTAAGATATCTATTTTGGAGCTCATTTTTAGACCAAAAATCACACCAAAGTCTAAATATCTGTCATCGTATGCAAAACTTAGACGACTTTTTGTTGTCAATACATTTGAAATTTGTGTAATTTGTTTGGTATCTCCTAAGAGAAAAAAGTAGCTAGAGGAGAGTCTGTCACTTTTAAAATCATTATATTTTGTAAGGATGACTTCAAGTTTATAGTTTTTAAGTGATGGGTAGTTTTTTTCTATACTTTTTTTTAAGATTTGTGCTGCGTTTGCATCTATCTCTTCATATAAAATTGTTAAAACCACACTGTTGTCTTGTAGCTTATCTTCTAAATGATTATCAGACAAGATAATTTTTGGAAATACTTTTGCTTGAATATTTAAAATATTTTGATTATAAACGCCACTTGCAAAAAGTGTTGCAGAGAAAAAATAAAATAGAAGTATTTTAAAAATCATATCTCAAACTTGCATGCCAGATTCTTCCTTCTCGTAGCATTGTTTCATCTTTTGTATTGAATCCCCAGTAAAAATACTCTGTGTCAAAAATATTTTTGACATTAAAATAGAGTTTCACATCTTTTGAAATGTTGTATTGTGTTCCTAAATCAAAGAGTGTCACAGGATCGATGGAAGGGTTCTCGCCTAAGACTTCTTTAGAACCATAATATCTTGAGAGTGAACTGAGTGTGAGTTTTGAGCTTAGCGGATAGATATATCCCAAAGTTATCGTCTCTTTTGAAATCATAGGCGTATTGATATCAAGGTCGAAATTCTCTTTGTTCTTATACAAAAACGCATTATAACTTGCATTTAAAAGAAGTTTTGAGCGGTTCTCAAAGTTTCTGCTATATTCTAACTCGATACCATAGTTCTCATCATCTTCCTCTTTGTTGTAGTATTGAAATGTATAATCTTTCAACCTTCCATCTATCGCATCTATATATTTTTGGTAAAAAAGATTGAGTTTGAGCCTCTCATCATTTTGTTGATAGACATACATAAGCTCACTGCTTTGAAGTTTTTCTGCTTCGAGTTCGCTATTGGCAGAGATTAGCATATGCCCGACGATAAATCTTTCGATCAAAGAGGGGGCTCTTGTGACTTGAGAGAGGGTAAATTTATAGATATTCGTCTCATCATTTGAATAAACAGCAGTGAACTTAAGATTGACTCCTCTCTCATACCCCTCATAATCATCGATACCAACATTGGCAAAAAAGCTTAGATCACGACTGAAGCTGTAGGTATCACTGAGGAAATAGGAGAGGTTTGTTCTTGTTTTGTTGTTATTGATAAAGCCCTCATCGCCTGAAAATGTTTGCAACTCTTCTTGTATGGGAAAATAAGAGTAATATGCAGGGATATAGAGGCCAAATCCACTTAAATTATCGACGTTTGCATAGTAGTTGTTTGTAGGAATATCAACACTCGCCCCATAAACTCCATACTCTATTGCATGGTTCTCAAATGTGCTGTTTTTTATCAAAAGAGAGAGATAGCTCTCTCTTTGTGTGAAGTCAACTTGATAGTGAGGGTCATAAATACCATAAGGATTTGGTTCTAGTTTGTAGAGATAGCTATTGAACTTATAGTTATTTTGGAAACTTCCAAGTTTGACTTCAAGCTTGTTCTTGTCCGTAATATGGGTGCTATAGGAGAGTTCGTTAGCGAGCGTCTCATACTTTGTATACCCCTCGTCATTAAAATCTAAAAAGCCTGTAAATCCATAAATATTTTGTTTTTTGTAGGTAACATATCTGCTGGAAAATTTAAACCCTCCATTTTCTAGGGAAAAACCAAATCCTAAATCTTCTACACCTTCAAGTGACTCTTGCTCTCTGTCAAAAGTTGTCCCAAAATCAGCAGAAGAGGTCAAAACTGCACTTGGTGCATCGACGGTTTTGTCGTGTTTTAGGTAGTTTATGTCAAATCTCAATTTCCAATCATCACTTAATTGCTCACTCAAAACCAAAGCAAAGTTTCTATTATTAAAGCTTCCCGTACCAAAAGAGAGACTATTTTTATCTTTTGTAATAACATCGATGACGGCGACAAAAGCACCTTGGTCATGTAAGGTGAGGGCGCTGCCTTTTGAGATTTCTATTTTTTCAATAAGGTCGATAGGAAAGTTTTCAAAAAAGTTTGAATTGACACTAAGACCGTTGAATCGGTATTTTATCTTTTCATTAAAGGCATTGAGAGGCTGAGTATAGCCTCTCACAGAGACCACAGAACTAAAAGATGTTGTTTTTATATATTGGATTCCAGGAACAAAATCCAAAGCTTCTCCAAGAGTATTTACCCCAAGAACTTTTAAGTCACTGGCGTATAAAACTGTCATAGCAGTAGGCTTATAATCAACATTTAAGTGATTTTTATTGCTATATTCATTGAGGTCATCAAGGAGATTTTCTAAATCTTCAGCAACTAAACTTGAGAGGATAAGGGTTAAGAGAATAAGAACTTTTGTTATATACATTTTAAGCACTTTAGTAAATTTTAAGAATCATACACTATCTACTTTAAAATTTATCATTTATTTTCGAGATAATATGTTTTATTGTTGTATATTTGCGTGAAATGTAAACCTTATCGCTGCGTTTGTGATGTTTTTAAAGAGTGCTATTTTTTTCTTTAAAGGCATCCATTTGATCAAAAATGTTGCCAACGCTTCCCAAAGTGATACCCATGCAGCGACAGTTAAGCCCTCTGCAATGACTGCTGTAGTGACACTCTCTTTTGCAAACTCACTTTGGTTGAGTAAGATAGAGAGTGTCGCAAGTACAATCCCGATAAGTAAAAAAATAAAAGATGAGCGCATCATAGTGCGCATCTTTCTATACTCTAGCTCCTGCATATAGATAAAGAAGTTTTCTATACTGTTCTGGACACGAGAGAGAGAAGCATCAGCTTCTTGTGTTTCAAAATTAAACTGAATGATAAATCTGTTTTTACCTATCTCGCTTACACTCTCCACAAGATATGCAACCAAATCCTCACTCAAATCTTTTTTTAAAAAATGTGAACGCTTGTCAAAGTCGTTGTATAAATCTTCCACTCTTTGCGTAGAAACATCAATAATAAACGCCCCGTCTTCACTCTGTTCATAACGCTCTAAGATCTCTTTTTTCATCTTGTATCTCTGTTGTTTTTATATTGTCAATAATAGCATAGATGTATGTAAAAAAGTTATACAAAAGAGGGAAACGCAAGGCTATACCATCGCTATGATGATGCAGTGTTTAGACTCCAATCAGAGAAGATTGGAGTGCTAAGATTTATTTGGAAGCTGGTCCAAAGGTTGTTGAGATGTACTCAGCCATCTCTTCATCAGAGACTTTGCCCTCTCTTTTTTCAATCTTTTCGAGGTTTTTTCGCATCACAGAGTGAGGAGAGTTTGCATCAAAATCTTGATTACGTAGATTTAACAGTTGTGACACCAACTCTTCTTTACTGAGGTTATTTAAGGGCGGTCCATAAATATTTGCTTTTTCTTGAGATGAAACACCTGTTGCACTCGCTTTTTCAGAAACGACACCAGCTTTCTCTTTTATTTTAGGCACGCCATCGGCAGTAGCGCCATGGCAGTTCGCACAGCGAGATTCAAATATAGCACCAATATCTTTCTTAGCCGTAGAAGCTTGAAGGTTTGATACAACTAAAGACGCAAGACCAATAACTAACAATGTAGATTTTTTCATTATTTTATCCTTAAGAAATATACATATCATACATCTATTAAGATAAAACAAATATAAATAAAGTTACTAAAGCAGTTCTGAGAAAAAATATTTTTTGAGATTGAAGGATTGTGGCTGAGAAAGAGGGGATGTTGCAATAGCAACTCTTGATTCGAAAGCGATAAACGACAAGAAATTGTCGTTTATTCTTCGCGCCAGTCCTCAGCGGTCTTTCAGACAACGCTTGCGGTTGGGACGCTAAAAACGACACTTGGTCCTTCGCGAGTTGGTTTTCACTTTGTTCAAACATCAACTCTTGATTCGAAAGCGATAAACGACAAGAAATTGTCGTTTATTCTTCGCTTTCTCACATCATACCCGGCATGCCTTGCATTGCGTTGTTCATGTTGTCATTTGAAGAGCTTACTTCTGGAAGTTCGAAGATAGCTGCTTCAGTTGTAAGAAGGAGGCTTGCAACAGATGTTGCGTTTGTAAGTGCTACACGACCGACTTTAAACGGATCGATGATACCAGCTTCAAACATATCTACATATTCGCCAGTAGCCGCGTCAAAACCGATGTTTTCATTCGTTGCGTTTACTACGCCGTTTACTACCACACCCGTGTCATAGCCTGCGTTTGCTGCGATTTGTTTCATCGGTGCTTTTACAGCGCGGAGGATGATTTCACAACCGATTTTTTGATCTCCTGTGAGCTCAAGTTTTACTTTTGCAGCAGCGCGAACAAGTGCCGCACCACCACCGATAACGATACCTTCTTCTACAGCTGCTTTTGTAGCCGAGAGTGCATCATCTACACGGTCTTTTCTCTCTTTCATCTCAGTCTCAGTCGCAGCACCTACTTTGATAACTGCTACCCCACCACTGAGTTTTGCTAAACGCTCTTGAAGTTTTTCTTTGTCATATTCGCTTGAAGTTGCTTCGATTTGTACTTTGATCTCAGCGATTCTGCCTTTGACAGAAGCTTCATCTCCAGCACCGTTTACGATAACTGTGTTGTCTTTATCGATAACAACGCGTGAAGCTTGTCCTAACATCGCTATTGTTGCACCTTCAAGTGTGTGTCCTGTTTCATCAGAGATAACCACACCACGAGTAAGGATAGCGATATCTTGAAGCATTGCTTTACGACGATCACCAAAACCTGGAGCTTTTACAGCAGAGATATTTAAAACGCCACGAAGTTTGTTTACAACTAAAGTTGAAAGTGCTTCACCTTCTACATCTTCAGCAATAATAAGAAGCGGACGAGAAGTTTTTTGAACTTGCTCTAAAACCGGAAGCATATCTTTAAGTGAAGAGATCTTGTGGTCACACAGAAGTATCCAAGGATTTTCGATCTCAGCTACCATTTTTTCAGGGTTTGTGATGAAGTATGGACTCAAATATCCACGGTCAAACTGCATACCCTCAACAACGTCAAGCTCATCAGAGATACCTTTTGCCTCTTCTACAGTGATAACACCATCTTGACCGACTCTATCCATAGCTTCGGCGATCATCTCACCGATTTGTGCGTCAGAGTTTGCAGAGATCGTTGCAACCTGTGCTATCTCTTTTTTACCGTTTACAGCTCTTGAAGATGCTTTTAAATGCTCAAGAATTGAAGCACACGCTTTGTCCATACCGCGTTTTACTTCGATTGGATTTGCTCCTGCAGTGATATTTCTAAGACCTTCGCTAAGGATTGCGTTTGCCAAAACTGTAGCCGTAGTCGTTCCATCACCAGCCTCATCAGCAGTTCTTGAAGCGACTTCTTTTACAAGCTGTGCCCCCATATCTTCAAGTTTGTCTTTGAGCTCTACTTCACGCGCAACGGACACACCGTCTTTTGTGATGATAGGATTGCCGTAGCTTTTTTGGATAAGTACATTACGACCGCGTGGTCCCATTGTTACCTTTACAGCATCTGTTAGTTTTGCAACACCGCGAGCCAATGCATTACGCGCATTATCTGAAAAAATCATCTCTTTTGCCATTTTTTCTTGTTCCTTAATTTTATGTTATGTGCCGCTATGGCGACTAAAGCTTGACTCCATTGGAATCAGATCGTTTTTGTTTATCTAGCTTCTTAGCCGATGATACCGAAGATATCGTCGATTTCAATTATGACAAATTTTTCACCATCAAGTGAAACTTCATTTCCTGCGTATTTACCAAAAAGAACTTTATTGCCACATGCAAGTTCAGTTACCTCTTTACTTACAGCCACAACTTCTCCACGAGAAGGTTTCTCTTTTGCATTGTCAGGAATGATGATGCCTGAAGCAGTCGTACTTGCCTCTTCTACGCGTTTGACTAGTACTCTTTTACCTAGTGGTTGAAAATTCATAATACTCCTTTTTTTATCGATAAATTATTTAAAAACGCAACTCTATCAAATGTTGGTAAATTTAAATTTAATAGAGAGAAGTTTATCATCATAGTGGTTGGTTTGTACTTAAGTTTTATTTTTTATTTTGACAAAAGGAAAACAAAAGCTTTGCGTAGCTATAATTCCGACCTACAAAACAGATGTCAGGGTAGCTCAGCTGGTTAGAGCACTGGTCTCATAAGCCGGGGGTCGGGGGTTCGAGTCCCCCCTCTGACACCATCTTTTTGTATCTTTTTTACATTCCGGATTAGCTCAGCGGTAGAGTAGGTGACTGTTAATCACTTGGTCACTGGTTCGAATCCAGTATCCGGAGCCACAACTTCTGTAACCCCTAAAATATGAACTTTCCAAGCCTAAATTTACTTACTGTGCCCAAGTGTGTCTATTAGATATTACCTAAAAAAGAAGCTCTTACTATGTCTTCTCTCTTTTTATATTTTGCATACATTTGTAATGTCATAGATGCATCCGTGTGACCTAACATATTTGATACCCATAAGATATCTTCATTATTCTCAATCATCAATTTTTCAAGTAATTTCCTCCAATGATAATCTCGGATTCTATTGCCATCATTAAATGGAGTTCCATACATAGATAAAAACACATACTCGCTCTTAGAACTAGTAAGCTCATGTTGACTTTTTAAGTATGGCATCAGCTCATCAAAGATTGGAACGACTCTTTTACTCTTTTGAGTTTTTGGAGACACATCTTTGCCATATCTTCTTGAGCGATACACTTCCAAATCTTGACTTTTTAAATCATCATTCCTATTATCGGATATTACGGATAATATTAGTAAAAATAATATCAAAGCAAAGATGGGAAATAGTAAATGTAAAAAAAAACTTTTATTTTATAATTTACTTTCAATTTAGTTAATCTCCTTACTATTTATTCAATAAATATTATACGATGACAAGTTTATGGTAACTGCGAGCGAAGCGCGGCAGTCTCATGGGTGGAGAGAGAAGCTTTTGATTTTACACTCTCAAGAGCAGGGTCATAGTTGCTCTTGATTCCAAAATTTGAGAATGAAAGAGCAAAACAAGCCCAGAAAACTAGGCTTGTTTCTCTCTTACGATTTTCACCGCTTCTATCATATTGAGAAGGCTTGGTTTGACCTCTTCCCATTTTCTTGTTTTGAGGCCGCAGTCTGGGTTTATCCAGAGTTGCTCTTTTGGGAGTACTTCGAGAAGTTTTTCTATCTGCTCGACCATCTCTGCGACACTTGGGATGCGTGGAGAGTGGATATCGTAGATGCCGGGACCGATTTCTTGCTTATAGCCGACTTCTTTGAAGATTTTTAGGAGCTTATTGCCGCTTCTCGCTGTCTCGATAGAGATGACATCTGCGTCCATCGCTTCTATGGTTTTGATGATATCGTTAAAATCGCTATAGCACATATGCGTATGTATCTGCGTTTGCTCATGAGCGCTGCTCACGGAGACTCTAAACGCATCGACTGCCCATTTCTCATAGGATGCTATCTTCTCTTTTCTCAGCGGATAACCCTCTTTAAACGCAGCTTCATCTACTTGTATGATCTTGATACCTGCGTTTTGCAGGTCATTTACTTCATCGCTGATGGCAAGCGCTATTTGTTGGGCAACTTCTGCTCTTGATTTATCATCACGCACAAAAGACCAGTTGAGTATTGTGACAGGTCCTGTGAGCATCGCCTTCATTATCTTCTGCGTTTTGCTCTGTGCGTAGCTGATCCAATCCACCGTCATAGGCTTTGGTCGTGAGATATCTCCGTAGATAAAAGGAGGTTTGACACATCTGCTGCCATAGCTTTGCACCCAGCCGTTTTGGCTAAATCCATACCCATCAAGCTGCTCACCAAAATATTCGACCATGTCATTTCTCTCAGGTTCTCCATGCACAAGCACTTCAAGCCCCACTTCCTCTTGAAACGCAACGCAGGTATCTATGTAGTTTTTCATCTCATCTTCGTATACTTTTTGAGAGAGCAGCCCTTTTTTATACTCACTTCGAGCACTGCGCACCTCTTGCGTTTGAGGGAAAGAACCTATCGTCGTTGTCGCAAGATCTTCATAGCCTAAAAGAGATTTTTGGAGTTTTATACGTTCGCTATAGAGTCCACTTCTCTCAAACTTTGTGATATTTTTTACTCTATGGAGAACTTTTTCATTATGGATGAGAGGTGAGTTTTCTCTTTGCTTGTTTGCGTTTATATTCTCCTGATACTCTTTTTGCTCTTGTGCATCCAAAGCCTCAAAGCCATCGAAAAAGAGTTTTGAGAGGAGTGAGAGTTCTTGGAGTTTTTCTTTTGCATAGCTCAGCCAGTTTTTGATATTTGCATCCATCTTCTCTTCATATTCGAGGCTAAAGGGAACATGTAAAAGAGAAGTAGAAGAACTTATAATGATCTTCTCTTTATCAACTGTTTTTGCAATTCTCTCAAGCAAAGCAAGCGTTTTAGAGAAGTCATTTTTCCATATATTTCTCCCATCAACGACACCTGCAATCAGAGTTTTTCCGCTCTTTTGGATAAGTTCTAGCGAGTTTAGATTTTCATCAGATGAGATAAAATCAAGACCAATTCCCCAAATAGGCGTATTACATAAAACCTTCGTCGCTTCATGCGAACTCTCAAAATAACTCGTAACAATAATATTAATATTTGCAGCTGCGTTTGCGAGTCTATCGTAGCTTGGTTTGATAAGGCTAAGTAGGGCTGTGTTTATATCTTTGACAAAAATCGGCTCTTCTATCTGCACCGTTATCGTCTCGTCAAGTTTGCTTATCTCTTGGAGAAGCTCTTCATAGATTGGGAGGATTTTATGCAAAAATTCATAGCAGTCGCCGCCGTCAATGCGTTTACTCAGACCTAAGTAGGTGATAGGGCCGATGAGGTTTATCTTTGTCGTTATACCAAGTGCTTTTGCTTCTTTGTACTCTTTGAGTATCTTCGCTGCGTTTAGCTTGTAGTTATCTGCTGTTGAGAGTTCAGGGACGATATAGTGGTAGTTTGTGTTGAAGTATTTTGTCATCTCCATAGCGACACGCTCTTTATCGCCTCGCGCCATCGCAAAATAGAGTGTTTCATCTTTGAGTGAAGCAAATCTTTTTGGGATAGCTCCAAGCATGATTGAAGTATCAAGCACTGTGTCGTAGAGAGAAAAGTCGTTGGAACTTATAAATTCTATGCCTGCATCTTTCTGATAGAACCAGTGTCTCTTTTTGAGTTCGCTTGCTACTTCTTTTACTGCATCAAAGTCAACTTTGTGCGCCCAATAACTCTCTAAAACACTCTTTAATTCTCTTTGCTCCCCAATTCTTGGGAAACCGATTACATAATTTTTTGACATGAAAATATCCTTGTTGTTTTTATTTTTTTTATAATGAAATGAAGTGGATATTAAAACAGAGGAGGGTGCACACCGCTACGGCGAAATGCAAAATATTTACAGTAAAAAGGACATCTTGGGATAAAAATATTTAAAAGGAGGGAAAGACGTGTTTTGAGTTTAAAAAGGATATTGCAATAACACGGTTTTGCTGTTTGAAGCAGCAGCGTTTCTGCAAGCTCCAAAAGCGGAATCTCATCAAGAATCTCTTTGGACTCACTTTGTGGTGTTCTTTTGAAGAAAGAAGAGGCGAAATCAAGCTGGCTTTGAAGTTTGTTTTGCACGCTGTATGCCAAAATGGCTGAGAATGTAAAATAGTTTTTGCCAAAGCCGCGAGGTGATTTCACTTACTCTTCCTTCTTTATTTTTGCAAGTATATCCAAATTTATTTGAACTTTTTATCCTTGAAGAGCTCGCATCTTTCTTGTCTCCAAAAAGTAGCCGTGTCCTAGATAAATCACATAAAATATCGAAGCGAAAAAAACGACAAAAGGGATGAGCGAGAGGAGATATAGAGCAAGTGTTTTAAGTCTGAGTGTCCCTGCATAGCTCTTTTTAATACGCTGCGTTTCCTCTTTAGTAGAGATATTTGAGGCGATATCATAGTGCATCATCTTGTGAAAAAAGTAGTACAGAGGCAAGTTGATGGCGATGATGTTGATGAGTGGAATAAAATAGAGTGGTATAAAAACGATAAAGAGTAAAAGCATCACAAAGAGCCACTTGAGTGCTAAGAAAATTCCCTCGATAAAGTTAGAATGCCCAATCATCAAAACGTCATTGTAGTGTCTGCGCTGGAGTTCACGCAGTACAAAAGGTGTCATAAGCCCTATGATGATAAGCGCTACAAAGATAGAGAGATAGAGGGTGATAACGCCACCGATGGCATAGACAAAAAATGTTGCTATCCATGAAGTAATGGCATGACTAAGCAAAAATTTGACAATAGCATTTTGCTCAAGGTCTGCTGATACACTCTCAGTATGTGGGATGCCATTTTGTATGCTAGTCTGTGAACTCTCTACGTGCATCGAGCCAAGTTGTTCGAGTCCAGCACCCGCGAGCATAAAGAAAAGTGTGTACATCAAAAGGATACTAAAGATAAAAGGCAGCAAAGAATACTTGAGCATCTTTGCTGTGAAAAGGTCTTCTATACTGCGTTTAAGAGTGTTGACTTCGCTGTCCATCAGAGATTTCCCTCTATGATTTTACTTGCGTTTGTGTTCATCTTTTACTCCATAATTTTTGATTGAGTTTGAGCTCTTCTATGATACCGATGGCTAGATGCAGGGTCTGAACATACTCCATGGCCGTCTTGTAGTCTAAAAGAGAGCTAAAAACTGTCGGCTCAAAGAGGTCTTTGTTGTACTCGATAGCGATATGGATAGCGTGACCGACAAAAGAGATATAGAGAGGATGTTTGGTCTTTTTCTTAAATGCAAGGATACGTTTCATAAGTGAATGGGAGAGGATATATCTTGCTTCTATCTGGTCTGTGCCATAGACGACAAACTTGTTTTCAAACTCTACATCATCAAGTTTGATAAGCTCATCGCGTCCCAAATTTTTGGATTGTAACCAGCCACCTATGAGGTCTCCAAATGTTTTTTGGGCACTATCGGGAAGAACTACGGTTTTACCGTGGAAGGTTTTGTTAAAGTCAGCAACGATAAAAAGTCCACGAAAGAGAGTCGTCCAACTCTCTCGTCCTCTGGAGTCTTTGTGACGTCGCTCGACGTGCAGGTCTGAAAACTCTATCTTGACGCCATCTATTTCACCGTTTACAAAGTCATTGCCGCTGATACGGTCTATGCGTCCTTGGAAAAGTTGTGAACGCTCAAAAAGATGCTGTGCGACGTGAAAAAGATGTGTGTATGAGAGTCTGTTATCAAGTTCTTTGATGAGTGGATGGATGATTACGCTTTTAAAATCATCTGTGTAGCCTTTAATAAGGATTTTGTAAACAAATGCACCTATTCCTGCATACGCAAAGAGGACAAAAGCAAAAAAATCCAAACCTAAAAAAAAAGCATTTTGTAGCGCTAAAGAGCCAAGAAAAAAGACGAAGGTTAAAGCAAAACCGACGAGAATTATGCGGTATCTGAGGTGCTTTCTATCTTTTTCTAATTTGTTTAGCGTCGGATAGAGAACCTTGTAGTAAAAATCTGTAAGTTCGCTTACACTTTTCATATTTAGTTAAAAAGCTCTTTAACATTGACATTTTGACGCTGCAGCTCATCTATTTCAAAAACAGCTTTTCTTTGGTAGTTCATCGCCTGCGCCATAAAGTTTGTCGGTATCATCTCGATAGCGTTGTTGTAGTCTGTGACAGCCTGATTGTATGAACGTCTGGCTGCGGATATCTGCTCTTCGACTTCATTGAGAGAGTGCTGTAGGTGCATCACATTTTCATTTGCTTTGAGTTCTGGATAGTTCTCAACGGCAATCATGATAGAGCCAAGCGCTGAGCTTACTTTTGCATCGAGAGCGATTTTTTGTGCATCGCTGATATTTGGTTTGTTGGCATCTGCACGGAGCTTTGTTACCTCTTCAAGAATCCCTTTTTCATGCTCCATATATTTACTCACAGAAGCAACAAGGTTTGGGATGAGGTCATAGCGTTTTTTCAAAACGGCATCCACACCTGCAAAGATGTTCTCGACCTGATTTTTCTTTGAAACAAGTGAGTTGTACATAAGTACCAAAATGATGGCGATAACGACAAATATAATCATAGTAACTGACATAGTTAAATCCTTTTTTAGACGATTATACTATGTTTTCTATAGCTTGAGGCTGATGTGAATGATATCCTTGAAAAAATTCAATTGTGCACCTCATATTTTATATCATGTTAAATAATCATCTTCTAAAAAGTGTTAGAAAAGTGTCAGTTTTTAAGCCACTCAACAAAGAAATAAACATAGTTACAAATTATAATCCATACTAATTCAATAGATTTACTTGACATTGATTTTTAGATTTGATATTATTTCGTAATTTGATTGAGTATGGAGTTGAAAATGGCAATTGTTTCTACAAAAGGTGAGTATGGTTTAACGGCTGTTTTTGTACTTGCAAAGCAAAAAAATGATGAGTTATTACAAGCAAAAGAGATTGCTCTGCGAGGTGGGATTCCTCAAAATTATCTTGAGCAGATTTTAGTTATTTTAAAAAGAGCTGGGCTTGTGATAAGTATCAGAGGTGCAAATGGTGGCTATAAACTAGCACAAGACCCAAAAAATATTACAGTTTTTGATGTATTGCAGTCGTTAGAGTGTTGTTTCGCTCAAACAGATGACAATACTGAGAAAAATATTTTACAGCCTTTTTGGGATGAAACTCAAAAGAAAATTGAAATTATTTTTAAGATGACAATAGTAGAACTCGAAGAGTTCTTAGAAGAAGATACTTCAAATCTCGTATATTTTATTTAAGGTTTATACAATGAAAATAGCAAAAAATGTAACTGAATTAATAGGAAACACACCACTGGTAAGAATAAATAAATTCTCAGATGAAATAGGTGTAGAGATTTTAGGTAAATGTGAGTTCATGAACCCCTCAAGTTCTATAAAAGACAGAATTGCACTAGCCATGATTGAGGCTGGAATCAAAGATGAGAAAATAAATAAAGAGACAATAATAATAGAGCCAACAAGTGGAAATACAGGTATCGGCCTTGCCGTGGTATGTGCCGCAAAGGGGCTAAAACTAATTTTAACTATGCCTGAGTCTATGAGTTTAGAGAGACGTCAACTATTAAAAGCATTAGGAGCGCAGATTGATTTAACAGAAGCTTCTAAAGGTATGGGTGGAGCAATAACTAGAGCAGAAGAGTTATCAAAAGAGATAAAAAATAGTTTTGTTCCACAGCAGTTTAATAATCCGGCAAATCCGCAAATGCATAGAGATACAACTGCATTGGAGATATTAAGAGATACGGATGGCAAAGTTGATATTTTTATAGCTGCCATTGGAACTGGTGGAACGTTAACCGGAGTAGCTGAAGTTATAAAAAAGCACAATCCTCAAGCCTTGATTATCGCTGTTGAACCTTTGAGTTCAGCTGTTATATCTGGTGAGAAGGCAGGGCCTCATAAGATTCAAGGAATCGGGGCAGGATTTATTCCAAGAGTTTTAAATACAAAAATTTTTGATGAAGTTATAAAAGTAGCTGATGAAGATGCTTTTGAAGCATCAAGACAATTGGCTAAAAATGAAGGTTTATTAGTAGGCATATCAGCAGGGGCAAATGTCTGGGCAGCTGCGCAAGTAGCAAAGAGGGCTGAGAACAACGGCAAAACGATAGTAACAATCCTTTGCGATACAGGTGAGAGATATCTAAGTACAACTCTTTATTCATAAGAGTTATTTTCAAATAAGAGGGAAATATGGAAGTAGAGAACAATATTTTTAGACCATTCATAACTAAAGATACAAGTTTTGAAGAGATAAATGATGAAATTATAGGTATAAATAAAGAGAAATATTTTGACTATACAGCCTCAGCACTTGCGTTTAGGCCAATTGAAAATAGAATACAAGAGGTTTTAACTACTTATGCAAATACGCATTCTGATCTTGCAAGTGACTCTAAAACTACCTCTTATTATTATGATATTGCAAGAGAAAATTTAAAAAAATATTTAGAATTGGATAATGATTTTGTCCTTTTACCTTGCGGTACTGGGGCGACTGGTGCAATTAAAAAGTTTCAAGAATTACTTGGAATTTATATTCCACCTGCGACAAAGAGTAGATATAAAATCGATATAGATGCTTTAGAAAAACCTCTTATAGTTGTAGGTCCATTTGAGCATCACTCTAATGAGATAAGTTATAGAGAAGCTCTATGTGATGTCATTAGAATACCTCTTGATAAGAGTGGCAATGTTGATGTAGAAAATTTAGAAGAAGTGCTTAAAGAAAACAAAGATAGACAAATTATCGGAGCGTTTTCACTAGCTTCAAATGTAACAGGAATTATCTCTCCTTATGAAAAAATTTCAAAAGTTTTAAGAAAATATGGGGCAATAATAGCCTTTGATAGTGCAGCGGCATCACCATGTTTTAATATAAAAAGTACTCTATTTGATGCTATTTTTATCTCTCCTCATAAATTATTAGGGGGACCTGGTACTTGTGGATTGTTAGCAATTCGAAGAAAAATAATCAACGAAAAAGAGTCTCCAACTTTTGCAGGTGGAGGAACGGTTGCGTACGTTTCAAAAGATGAGTATATCTTTAATAGTGATGTAGAAATAAGAGAAGATGCAGGAACACCAGCGATTTTACAACTGATTAAAGCCTCTTTCGCCTATCAATTAAGAGATGAAATTGGGATACTAAGAATTCAAAAAAGAAAAGAAGAACTCTTTGGGTTCTTAAGCGATGGTCTTGCCATGCTAAAGGGGTACACCATTTATGGACAAAATGAAAATCACGAAAGTGTTGGAATTTTGGCTATTAACTTTTATGGTGTTACCCCGTATGAATTATGTGAAAATTTATCTCAAGAATATGGGATTCAAACAAGAGCAGGATGTAGTTGCGCTGGTCCTTATGGTCATGATTTATTTGGTATCTCAGAAGTTGAAGAGAATCAGATAAAACCAGCTTGGCTAAGAATCAGTGTAAATTATACACATAGTGAAAAAAGTATAAATTATCTACTTTTAGCACTCAAAGAATCAATAAAAAAATTAAAAAAGGAAACATTATGAACAAAGAAACAATAGCAATCCACCACGGATACGAGAGAGACACTCAAGGCACAACAGCAGTGCCAATTTATCAAACAACAGCGTATGTATTTGCAAGTGCAAAACAAGCATCAGACAGATTTACTCTACAAGCTTTAGGAAACATCTACACAAGATTGACAAATCCTACAACGGCAGTACTAGAAGCAAGACTTGCTGCGCTTGAAGGAGGTGCTAGTGCTTTAGCAACATCAAGTGGGCAAGCTGCTATATTTTACGCGATTTCAAATTTAATAGAAGCTGGTGATAATGTTATTATCTCAGATAAGATTTACGGTGGAAGTGTAACGCTTTTTAAACATACACTTAAAAAATTTGGGTTAGAGGCTAGAGTTTTTAATCTTGATGAGTCTTCATCTATCGAAGCACTTATAGATGATAAAACAAAAGCTATATTTTATGAATCACTCTCAAATCCACAAATCGCGGTTGCTGATATAGATGCGATTAGTGCAATTGCAAAAAAACATGGAATCATCTCTATTTGTGACAATACTGTTGCTACTCCTTATTTAGTAAATCCTATTGCACATGGAGCAGATATCGTTGTGCATAGTTGTAGTAAATATATCTCTGGTCAAGGTTTAGCACTTGGAGGTGCAATCATAGATAGAGATGGCTTGCTAGATTTTTTCAAAGGCAACCCAAGATACCCACATTTCTTCACACCAGATGAGAGTTATCAAGGTTTGGTCTATACAGATTTGCCATTCCCACCATTTAATCTTAGAATTAGACTCTCCCTTTTAAGAGATATAGGGGCAACGCCATCACCGTTTAACTCATGGTCTCTGATACAAAGTTTGGAAACATTGAGCTTACGAATTGAAAAACATAGTTCAAATGCTCTAAAAATAGCAAAGTTTTTGGAATCACATCCAAAAGTTTCAAATCTAAATTATCCTGCTCTAGAGAGTAACAAGTACAATGGCTTATCAAAAAAATATTTTAAAGATGGATTATGTAGTGGGCTTTTAAGTTTTGAAGTTGCAGACAAAGAGAGCGCTTGGAAAATACTTGATAATACAAAAATATTTTCAATAGTTGTAAATATTGGGGATTCAAAATCTATTATTACCCATCCATCTTCAACAACACATCAACAAATACCATTAGCTGAGCAGGTGAAAATTGGCATTTCACAAGGTCTTATAAGATTGAGTATAGGGCTTGAAAACGCTGATGATTTAATCGAAGATCTGAAACAAGCACTAAACTCATAGTAAAAAAAATATGAGAAGAGAGAGTTCTTTTCTCATCAACAACAAGTGTAATAAAATCCACAGTTTGTATAAGTGCTTCATTTACATTTATCTGATACACAGCAGCATCATCATCACTATTTTCAAATCCTACAAGTACATTTTCATCATCCTGCTTGAACGAACTTTATTAATTTTGATTTGTTATTCATTTTTTACCTTAAAATTTATGGGAGGGTGTTTGCATGTAGCTAGGAAGATATTACATTTATATACACCTTTCCCATAGGTTAATGAATTTTATTGAAGAGATAAAAAAATATCTTGTTTCTTTTTGGCAACCAGTTTCTGCAGTTATTGCACTTGGAGTTTTGTCTGTTTACTATTTTGGTATTACAGGGACATATTGGGCAGTTACTGGCGAGTTTACAAGATGGGGCGGTCATGCTTTACAATTCTTCGGGGTTGATATAAGCGAGTGGGGTTATTTTGAAATCATGCATATGGATGGTAATATATTTACCCGCGTGGATGGTGTTATGATTATCGGTATGTTTGCAGGTGTAATGGCAGCTGCTCTTTGGGGTAACAATGTAAAATGGAGACTACCTGCAAGTAAGATAAGAATATATCAAGCTCTTATCGGCGGTATCATCGCAGGTTTTGGTGCAAGACCAGGTATGGGTTGTAACTTAGCTAGCCTTTTTACTGGAATCCCTCAGTTTTCGGCTCACGCTTGGTTTTTTACTCTTGCTATGATGGTGGGTGTTTATCTTGGGGTGAAAGTAACGCAACTTCCATTTTTTCAATCAAAAGTAAAACTACAAAAGTTATCTTGTGGTATTGAAACGCAATCAAATAAAAGTAGAGATGAAGGCAAAGTAAAGAGATTTTTCAGTATTGGTACATTTGTATTTTTAGCAATGATTCTCTGGGCTATGTATCTTATCTTTGTAGCTAACTCTCAAAAACTTGGGGCTGCTATGCTTTTTGGTGGTGCTTTTGGTCTTGTAATCGCTAAAGCTCAGATCTGTTTTACATCAGCATTTAGAGATATTTTTACAACAGGCAGAAGCCAAATGGCAAGAGCTATTGTTATCGGAATGATAGTCTCTAGCATCGGTATCTTTAGCTATATCATGATGGGTGTAGCGCCAAAAATTATGTGGGCTGGGCCAAACGCTATAATGGGTGGAATGCTATTTGGTTTTGGTATCATAATCGCTGGTGCTTGTGAGTGTGGTTGGATGTATAGAGCAGTTGAGGGTCAAATTCACTTTTGGATAGTTGGTATCGGGAATGTTATCGGCTCAACTCTTCTTGCTTTTGTATGGGATGATATTTCAGTACCACTTGCAACAAGCTGGCCTAAAATAAATCTCTTAGAATCATTTGGTAACTATGGTGGATTGTTCTTTAACTATCTCTTACTATTTTTACTATTTTTGCTGGTTCTAAAGTTAGAAAAAAATTATCTTAAAAAATCAAAAGGAAAAACGAACCATGCAAAATAATACGCAAGCTCCAACACCTACTCACCGCCTAGATATGCATGGAGAACCATGTCCATATCCTGCTATAAAAACACTTGAAGCATTAAGAGAGTTAGAAGATGATGATATATTAGAAGTCATTAGTGATTGCCCTCAAAGCATCAATAATATTTCCATAGATGTTAAAAATCATGGTTTTAAAGTTATACATATAGATACAAGCACGCCTTCTGTTAGATATTTCGTTAAAAGATAGAGTTTAATTATATGGTCACCTCTAACAACCCAACATATTTCTGAATAAGTACCCGTTGGATAAAATAACTTATCAATGAGGGTAGAGCTGATATATAAATCAGATAAAAGCTTATACGCTCACGCCATGAAAGAAGTGCTCTTGCATATATAGGTTAAACAATAGAGCATCATCTTTGGCTTTAGACATAAGCCATTAACATTTGAACAAGAAAACAAAAACAGTCGCAAATCTAAAATCAGAGTAAGAGTAGAACACACTGACATATAGGCTTTTTAGATATGAATAACTGGTGAGACTTCAAAAGGTGAAGGTGATATAAAAATCACAAGAATAGCGGTAAATAGTGTGAGTTTTATACGAATTGAGGGTATGAAAAAATGAAGTGGGTACTTTGAGGCTACTGTAAAAGTGGATTTTTGAAGTGCCCCAATATATTTCAGATTTTATATGTGATATATACTTTAGAGCAGTTCTATATAGTTAAAGTATAGATTTTATTATGCAAAAATAAATGAGAGCTTTTAAAGTTTGTGATATATTTTGCTGGCAACGCTGCGTTTGTTATATCTGTGTTCATAAGCGTTTTGATAGAACATTTAGGAGTTCTTGGATATAATCCTCGGCTACTTAAAATGGGGTTTTACTTGAAATTTATTAATATTATTTTTATTGTTCTTTTTACTTTTTCCGCTGCGCTTTATGCTAACAAAACAACAACATTTAATACAGTTGGAAAAGACGTCGACTCTATAGTTGTTAAAGATCTTTCAAAAAACAAAACAATATATGCAAAAGATGACAATAAGCCATTGCGTCCGGCAAGTCTTACAAAGATTATGACTTGTATGCTCGCTATCGAGAGTGGCAAGATGAATAACATAGTGACAATCACAAAACCTATGATTGATGTAGAACCAACTAGGCTTGGTCTAAAAGTCGGAGATAAAGTCAAACTCAAAGATTTGGTTCATGCAGCTTTGATAAAATCAGCGAATGATGCTGCGTGTTCAATAGCGTACTATTTGGGAAACAATGATGAAGCCAAATTTATCTCGATGATGAATAAAAAAGCAAAAAAACTTGGAATGAAAAGTACAAACTTTGAAAATCCTTGTGGATTTGATGATAAAAAACATAAGTCAACTGCAAGAGATTTGATGAAACTTGCAGAATATGCTATCAAAAATAAAACTTTCAATGCTATAGTAAAGCTCAACCATTACAGCTTTGAAACACTCAATACGAACAAAAAATTTGTGGTCTATACAAGCAATAAACTGCAAAGAGAAAATAAAAATGTTGTTGGTTTAAAAACTGGCTATACAAGCGGGGCAGGTGCATGCTTGATAGCTCGTGCAAAAAAAGACAACAAAGATATACTCTTTGTGATGCTCAATGCCAACAATAGATGGAATAATGCACAAAGAGTATTGGATGAAACGATGAAAAGCACAAAGAAGACAATCAAAAAAGCTGCTTAACGCAGTAATTAGAGCTTCGAATTTTCCAAGTATTTATCTACGCTTGTGTTATATCACGAGAGGCAAGATAGGCACTTGCCCATGCCCATGCGAAGTTGTAGCCACCACGGCGACCGACAACGTCCAAGACTTCTCCACAGAAATAGATATTTTTATGTAATAGTGACTCCATTGTTTTTGGATTGACTTCAAGTGTATTGACACCGCCGCCGCTAACTTCAGCGTGTCGAAATCCATGTGTATCACTCACTTCAAAACGCCAGTTTAACATCAGGTTTGCTATTTTTTTGGCAAGTTTTGTGTGGATGTCAGCTGCGTTTGTTGCGTGAGGTATTGCGGCATCTTCGAGCAATATCTGTGCGATTTTAAGAGGAATGAGTCCTGAGAGAATATCTAGTATAGTGAGCTCGGGCAAAGTCTCACCCATCTTTTGGATATGCATTGCCAGTTTTTGAGCGTTAAAGGATGGAAGCAGGTTGAGTGAAATATCCACAGCTTCATAGTTCATAAGTGCCACACTCGCTCTTTGTGAGAGATCAAGGATAGCAAAACCCGAAACGCCGTAGTTTGTAAAGAGAAGATCACCGCTGGAGCTTAACTCTTTTTTATTATTACATAAAAGTGTCACTTCTGCGTTTAGTTTTGCTCCTGACATCCTATTTGGCAAGCTAGAGTTTAGATGGAGTTGTACAAGCGAAGGATAGGTCGGGATGATGGTGTGTCCAAAAGCTTGAGCAAATGCATAGCCGTCTGGGTTTCCTCCAAGATGACTTGCAGCCTCAGAACCAGTTGCTATGATAGTTGCATCATATTTTTGAGAAAGCTCTTCTATATTTACTATTTTTGTATCGAGATTAAAGTTCACACCGAGTGTTTGGGCATAACTCTCAAAAATCTTCACAACTGATTTTGCTTCATTACTCAGAGGATAGGCTCTGCCGTCTTCTTTGGTTTCTAATAATAAGCCCATTGCGTTTACAAAACGCTCAAATGCATCAAAGCCAAACTCCTTGAGCCCAAACGCAACAAAAGAGGGATTTTCTCCAAAGAAGTCATCTTGGCTGAGGTTTTTGTTGGAGATATTACAGCGCCCGTTTCCAGAGACCAATATTTTTTTACCACATCTTGCGTTTTGCTCAAAAACATCTACATGAGCACCCGCTTTTGCACACAAAATTGCAGACAAAAGCCCCGAAGCCCCACCACCGATAATAGCTATATTTTTTGGCATTTTAGAGTGTGACAATTTTCGCACCAAAGCCGCCCATATGTTGTGGGGCATCTTCAAATTTTTTGACTTTTGGGTGTTCTGTGAGGAAGTTTTTTACGGCGTAGGAGAGCTTTCCTGTGCCTATGCCGTGATAGACTATCACTTCATCCCAGCCGTTGAGTAGTGCGTCGCTGAGGAATTTATCGAGTACTTCGCAGGCTTCATCCGCGCGAAGACCGTGGAGGTCGCACTTGAGTCCGGCTCTTTTTTCTACGCTGACTTTGATGTTTGTTTTTGGTTTTGGCGGAGTGGAATGTGAGAGTTTGAGCTGTTTTGTCTTCACCCGAACACGCATTCCATCGACTTCAATGATAGCTTCTTTATCATCTTTCATCGAGATAATAATCCCTTTTTGAGAGTGATACTTGACCTTGTCACCAACGACAAATTTCTGAATATGTTGTACTTCAGGTTCTTTTTCTTTTGCGCTTGGAAGTTTCTGATTTGCCTTATTCATAGCTCTGTGTATTGCCTGCGTATCTCCCGCCTTTGCCGCTTCTTTTGCCTCTTTAATCGCTTCATCATAGCTGCGCTTGAGGGCAGATTTTTGTGCATCTATCTCTTTTTCTAACTTTTCTCTTTGCTCTTTGAGGTTGAGTTCTTTGAGTCGTAAATCTTCAAGTCTTTCATCAACGACTCTATGTTTTTGTTTGAGTTCTCGTTCGAGTTGTGAACCGCGTTCGATGAGAAGATTAAGTTTTTGGGAGTTGTCTCCATAGACGACTTTTGCTTCGTTGACGATTGCGTTTGAGATGCCGTAGCGGCTTGCCGTCTCAAAAGCGTAACTCTTTCCGATGATGCCGTGCATAAACTCATAAGTCGGCATACGCTGCTCTTCATCATAGATAGCTGCCATGAGCTCCACATCTTCACGGTCTGCCATAAGTGCTGCGAGGCGTTTGTGGTGGGTTGTGACGACGACTTTTTGTCCGCGTTTGATGAGATCATCGAGGATAACTTTAAAGAGTGCTGCAGCTTCGTCACTATCCGTTCCGAGTTCTATCTCATCGACGCCAACAAGTGCGGATTTGTACTCAAATATACGAGAAAATTCCTGCATCCGTCCGGCAAAAGTGGAGATATCATTTTTGACATTTTGAGGATCATCGATGATAGCGAGGATACTTTTAAAAGAACCGATGTGCGATTTTGACTCGTTGATACGCATAGGGATGATATATTTTGCCATAAACGCAGAGGCGAGGATAGACTTGAGAAGCATCGTTTTTCCACCCGCGTTTACACCTGTTATCATGAGGATATTTTTGGAAAAATCCACACTGATAGGTTTTGCATTATGCAGAGCAGGGTGATAAAAGTCCTCGATATGTATTTTTGTATCATTTTTTGATTTGATGAGCTGATAGTTTTTGGCTCTGGCAAACAAAACGCGAGCTTGGTAGTTGTCAAACTTGGTGAACTCTTTATCTACAAAGTTGATAAAGCCCTGAAGCTCTGCGAGTTTGAGAGAAAAATCTTTTGCATACGAGTAAAAGATAGCTTCTCGCTCTTGCTCGATGTAGCGTATCATCTCTTTTGTTTTGAGGATGATATCAGGTGAGACATAGAAAAATCCACCTGTACTGCGACCAATAACAGCCCCTTTGAGGACATGGTTAAAGCCTCCACGCACAAGCAGACACTCTTCATCATTGATAAAGTGTACCTGTGTATCGACGAGGTAGGCGCTGAGTTTTGGGTTGGACATCATACGTCTGAGTGAGCCGCTCATATTTGTTTTGTGCTCTTTGATGCGAGCACTCAGACCAAAGAGTTGCTGGTCGAGATTTTCTTCAAATTTTCCGTCATTTGTGAAGTATTTTTCTACTTCAAAGAACTTCTCATCAATGAGAAATTTACTCATCCACTCACCGATGATGCCATCGAGTTGACGGTTTTTGAAGTAGCGGAAATAACGCACAACTTTTACGATTTCAAAGATTTGTTCAAAGTTTAAAACGCCGCGTTTGAGGAGGTGAAGTTTGATAGTGCTAAAGTCGCCCACTTTTGGAGGAGCATTGAACTCTATCTTATCAAGCGCTTGGATATAGCGAAAATGCAGCTCCTGATCGCCCTCGATATAGAGCTCGTCACCGCGTGCAAAAAAGCTTTTGAATTGTCCGATATGCTCATGTAAGTCGAGTTGCTCGATAAGCACCTCTATCTTACTTTTAGAAGGCTCTATTCGCAAGTTGATGCGCTTATCATCTGTCCATAGTTTGGCGTTTTTTCAAGCCCTATGAAAGTGTATGTACCGATGCTCAAAGAGTAGTTTGTATTGTTGACATCTATGCCCTTACAAATGATCGTTTTGCCTTGGTTGTATTTGACTACGACTTGCATCATTTTTTCTTGTTTGGACTCTGTGTATGCGTTATAGGCAATGGCTAAGAGGATTATCGTGAGAATAACTCCTGTTGCAGTAGCTTTTTGCGATTTTGTAAGCTCTGTAAAATAGTGCATAACGGCAAAAAATAAGCCGAGTATGATGAGTCCAGCGATATAAGCCATTATGCTAATCCTCGTATTTGATAGGTGATATCACCAGCCCCAAAGCTCACAATCATCCCTTTTTCTAAAACGCGAAGTTCTTGCTTATCTTTGATAAGTGTAACTCTGTTTTCGAGTCTGTGGATTCTGTCTGCCATAGTAAGGTTGTATCCTTTAAAATCTTCTAAAAAGTTGATCTCTCGTGGCATCTCGCCAGCCGCCCAAACAGGGAGGATGATAAGCTCAACTGCACCTTCAAAACAGGTGATAAACGCATCAAGATTATCTATAGTGCGAGAATATTTGTGTGGCTGCCAGATGACGCTAATCTTCTCTATGCCTTTGAGTGAAGCGTACTCTTTGACGGCTTTAAATGTCGCACGTATTTCAGTTGGATGGTGACCGTAGTCATCGATAATGATGTTGTTATCTTCAAGACTTACGATATCAAAACGTTTTTTGATGCCCTTAAACGCAAGGATATTTGTGCGGATTGTCTCGATATCCATAGACTCTTTTGCTGCAAGAATAGCCAGTGCCGCGTCAAGTGCGATATGTTCTCCGAAGCCCCAAACATCAAAAGTGCCCAAATCTTTAAAATCAAAACGGGTGTGCGGTTCGTTGTTGATAAGAATATATTCGATGTTTTTGATATCTTTGCTTGGGTAGAGCCACTGCGCATCCACTTCACCGATAAGCGTGGATAAAAAACTATCTTCTGCATTTAAAACGCGGCAAGGGGCAGATTTTATGAAAGTTTTGTAAGAGTTATAAAAACTGTCAAAGTTGTAATCGTAATATTCCATATGCTCAGGCTCTGCGTTTATGACGATAGCGCAGTGTGGGTTGGAGTTGAGAAAACTTCCATCACTCTCATCTGCTTCAAAGAGCATGATGTCACTCTGTGCATTGTAACGGACATTTGAGCCAAAAGATTTGGACTCTGCACCGATAATAGCTGAGCCGTCCATGATTGCGGTGAGGATAGCAGTTGTCGTACTTTTTCCATGTGCGCCTGCGACTGAGTAGACTTTTTTGTCATCAAGGATTTTGAGGAGTGCTTCACGACGAGCGAGGACTTCTATCCCTTTCTCTTTTGCCGCGATTATCTCGGGATTGTCAGGACGGATGATAGCGGAGTGTACAACAAGCTCTTGGTCAGTGATGGCTTCATAGGTGTGGGGAACACTTACTTTGATGCCAAGTGAACGGAGTTTTTTGACGATAAGACTCTCAGAAATATCTGAACCGCTGATCTCATGCCCTTTAAAATGCATATACTGTGCAAGACCTGAAATACCTATGCCACCGATACCGATAAAATGAATCTTCATAGTGCTATTCTCCCTTTTCTTGGGAGTTATCTAGCAATTTTTGTGCCTCTTTACTAAAGCAGCTTATATAAAAAGTACCTGCGTTTTGAGTTGCATCGATATCTGCAATTTTGTCAAGAAAATCATCAAAAGAGAGATCTTCAGCAGAAGCTTGCCAGTGAAATTTGAGTGCGTTTGAGAACTTTTTGTCATTGCTAAGTCCGCTGAGAACCTCAAAAAGAGCACTTGCATCCTTGCGTTTATCCGCACTGTAGTGTTCTATCGCATACTCATAAAGTGCGCGAAGTGTTGCAAAATCCTGCACTTCATTCATATCCATCACTCGGTGGACTTCAAGTGTCTCTGTGAGACGCTCGAGTGCTAGGTCAAGTATATTGGCATAAAAAGCATGCAACTGCTCTTCATCAAAGAGCTCATGTGCTTTTTCTTCGAGGATATACAAAGATGCTATATCTGCGTTTTGTTGTGCTTTTAAGACTTCTGCTTTTAGTTCTTCTATTTTACTCACCTAAACACTCCTTAATACGCATGAGCGCTTCTTTAGTTATTTGAGGATTTTCTACGAGCGCTATGCGCACAAAGCCTTTCCCTGGGTTTTCTCCATCTGCATTTTCTCGTGCGAGGTATTCGCCTGGGAGTACTTTTACATTGTACTCTTTATAAAGCTTTTGCGTAAACGCAAGGGCATCTGCTACTTTGAGCCAGATGTAAAAGGTCGCTTCTGGCATCTCAATGCCTAGTATCTCTTTTGCAAGGACGAAGTTCTCTTTGTAAATCTCGCGCGAAGCAGCAACATGCGCTTCATCACTCCAAGCAGCGGCAGCTGCACTTTGAAGCGGAAGCGGCGAGGCACAACCGATGTAAGTTCTATACTTTATATATTCTGAGAGTATCGCTGCATCACCTGCTATAAAACCTGAACGAAGCCCTGGAGCTGATGAGCGTTTGGAGATAGAGTTGATCACGATGACATTTTTAAAGTTGCTATTTCCTGCAAAAGTGGAAGCTTCCAAAAGTGATGGAATAGGCTGATCTGTATAAATTTCACTGTAGCATTCGTCATTGAGCAAAACAAAATCATGCTTGAGTGCAAGTTTGACCCACACAGCCAACTCTTCAATGCTCAAAACACTCGAAGTAGGGTTATTTGGGAAGTTAAGTATAACAAGGTCACATGTTGCAAGCTGCGTTTCAGCTATCTCAGGCTTGAAGCTGTTTGCCTCTGTGAGGTTGAGATGGATAACTTTTGCACGAGAAGCGATAGCCGCACCTTCATAAATCTGATAAAAAGGATTTGTGTAGGCCATCACCGGCTCTTTGATATCAAAAAGCAAGAACTGCGGAAAGTTGAAAAGTACTTCACGTGTCCCAAAAGTAGGGATAAGCTCAGAAGGCTTGAGTTGTGTGTGAAATCTTTTGGCGATAAAATCTAGTTGTGATTTTATAAGACTCTCTTCGCCCGCAGTCTTTGGATATTTTTGCAAAAGTGCAGCGTTATCACAAAGCGCCTTTTGGATAAACGCAGGTGTCTGGAACTGTGGCTCTCCAATAGTGAGTGCGATTGGTTCATATTTTTTTGTTACTTCAATATTTTGGAGTAAAGAGGTGAGTTTTTCAAATGGATAGGGTTCAAAATTCATAAAGTTTTCGCTTTGTTTAAATGGGGCAATTATATCTAAAATTGATTAATTAATTTTTCGATTATAACTGCAAGAAGTGAAAAATGTTGTACAATTCGCAATTCAAATTAAAGGATGAACCAAATGAAAATAGTACTATCAATCGCAGTTGCACTTTTCCTAATCGGATGTGGCAATGACAACGCAGCAACAGCTGAACAAACAACAGAAAGTGTTACAGTAGAACAAAGCGCTGCAGTAGAAACAAAAGCAGAAGAAGCAGCAGTAGTTGTTGAAGAAAAAGCAGCAGAAGCAGCAGTAGTTGTTGAAGAAAAAACTGAAGAAGCAGCAGCAGTTGTTGAAGATGCAGCAAACGCAGTAGCAGAAGAAGCAACCAGCGTAGTGACTGAAGTTGTAGAAGATGCAGCGGCAGTATCTGTTGAAGCTGATAAAGCAAGTCAAGAGAACTAATATGAAAATAGTTCTCTCAGCAGTCCTTGCACTCTTCCTTTTGGGATGTGGTGAAGATAAGGCAGCTACAAATACAGTTGATACTCAAAGCGTTGTCGCAGAAAAAACTGAGCTTGTTACAAGCAAGGTAGATGAAGCGACTAAAGCAGCGGAAGTTGTTGTCCAAGAAGCAACAAAAGAAGTGCAAGCAGCTACAGTAGAGACAAAAAATGTAGTTGAAGAGATCCAAAAAACTGCTGATGAGACTACAAAAGAAGCAGTGGCAAAAGTGAAAGAATCAGCAGTTGAAGTCTCTACAAAAGTAGAAGAAACTGTTGCTTCTGCAACTAATGTCTCTGGTGCAGACTTATATAAAGCCTGTGCAAGTTGTCATGGTCAAAAAGGTGAAAAACCTGCCCTTGGAAAATCTCAGATAATCACAGCTTGGTCTGCTGCTAAAGTTTCAGCAGCACTTCATGGATATAAAGATGGTACATATGGCGGAGCGATGAAATCCGTGATGAAAGGTCAAGCATCGAAATTAAGTGATGCGCAGATCCAAACTCTTTCGGAGTACATTTCTACCCTTTAAAAACTCTTCTAAAATGCCTCTCTTTCGGGAGTTGCGTTTTGGAAACTTCTCTTCTTAAAAAAATCACACGACAGAACAAACTAACCTCATTTTACATATAATAGAGCTCAATTTATTTTTCTAAAGGATACAAAATGACAGGTGGATTTTTTGCCGTCTTTGATGATATAGCAGCACTGCTAGACGATGCCGCGGCAATGAGTAAAGTCGCTACGAAAAAAACTGCAGGTATACTCGGAGATGATCTCGCAGTAAACGCACAAAAAGCTTCAGGTTTTGCCTCTTCAAGAGAACTTCCTGTTTTATGGGCTATCTCCAAAGGCTCTTTTAAAAACAAACTTATCATTCTTCCCTTTGCGTTTATACTCAGTGCCTTTGCACCTTGGAGTATTGTCCCGATTTTGATGCTTGGCGGTGTCTATCTCGCGTATGAGGGAGCAGAGAAAATCTATGAGTATTTTTATCCGCATGCACATGCAAAAGTAGTAAAAGAGGCTTTGAGTGAAGAGGCAATTTTGGAACTCGAAAAAGAGAAGATAAAGTCAGCCATACTCACAGATTTTATTCTCTCAATCGAGATTATTATCATCGCACTAGGTTCAGTCGCCCAGCAGACTCTTCCTATACAGATGTTGGTTGTGAGTGTCGTTGCTCTTTTAGCGACTGTTGGCGTTTATGGTATTGTGGCTTTGATCGTACGCATGGATGATTTTGGTTTCAAACTCATAGAAATTGCAGATCAAAAAAACAGAGTGCTCGAGTTTATCGGCAACGCTCTTGTGCAGGGACTTCCAAAAGTCATCAAAGCACTCACTGTTATAGGAACATTTGCAATGCTCTTAGTCGCAGGCGGTATCTTTGTGCATAATGCTCATTTTATCCATGATGCAGTTGCGTTTATGCCTTCGTTGCTTGGAGAACTATTAGTGGGATTATCTATTGGAGGATTGGCTCTTTTGGGTATGAAAATTGTGAAGCGATAGGGATTACTCCTTGTCACTCACACAGCGAAAATAACTCTGCTCTTCTTTTGGACTTGTCGCTACACTGCCGATACTAAAGCCGACGACATAGGCATCTTTGTCTGAGAATGTATCATCACTCCAGTAGTATTTGTTTTGCATTTTAGAAAAGATAGCTGCGTTTAGGGATGGTTTGATATAGTTATAGTTTACAATCGAATAGAGCTCATCCACGCTTGGAAGTCTCCATGATCTGCCATCCGCTTTTTTAAACTCACAGATATCTTTTGCCTCTTCATAACTCGCTTTTTGTTTAGGATCAAGCGGTTCCCAGATGATATTATTGAGTGAATCTTGCACTGCGTTTGCACTGGAGATAAAGTAGAGTTCACTTTGTGCTTTTTTTGGAAGATTTATACAAAGCGCATGTGCGTTTATCTCTTTTGGTGTAGGCGTGACATCGCCGTCTTGAAGATAAAATGCAAAGGCAGGGAACTCTTCATTTTTGATATAGCTCTCATCCGAACTTGTATGGATGTTGAGCTTGCGTGTTTCTCTGAGTGAAGTTGCCGACCAGTAGCGTTTGTCAACTCCAAACGCAGCGCTTTGTCCACGAAGCGAAAAGAGCTCCCAAATTTCAGGTAAACGCCACTCTTTCCCTAACTCTTTGCACGAAGTGATAGAAGCGTAGTAGCTCTGTTTTGTCGGGAGTTCTTTGTAATTTTCATCTGCACTCACAAACGCAGCAAGTAAAAGGAAAGAAGCAGCGATTCGCATTTTTACGCCTTTGGCAGAGAGAACTTTTGTGTGATAAGTTCACCGTCGTTGCTAAAGAAAAGATAGTAAAGCAGATCTTTTTTGACACTGAGACCTGCAAGATAGCGTAGGGCAAGATTCGCCTGAAGTGAAGCAATATGCATCACAATAGGTGCCGCGATTCCTGCGGGTTTTATTTGCAATATTTTAAAAGCATCCGAAAAAGAGGACTCCTCTATAAACGCAACTTGCCCGTGAAAAGCCTCAACGCTTCCATATATCCATGGAAGATTTTTGCTCTTTGCATAGCTGTTTATCTCCGCGCGAGTAGGAAGATTGTCTGTTGCATCGAGAATCAAATCTACCTCGATGCCTTTTTTGCACCACTCTTCAAAGTTGCACTCATGAGCAGTTGCTTTGACAAAAGGGCATCTCTGCTCGATAATGCTTGCGTTTATGACGGCCTTGTTTTTTCCCTCATCACCGCTTTTAAAAGCGATTTGTCTGTGGATGTTGTGTAGGCTGACTTCATCAAAGTCTATCATGTGTATCTCACCGATACCACTTGCTCCAAGCGCAAACGCAAGAGAGCTTCCAAGGCCGCCAGAGCCTATAACAGCTATTCTTTTACTTTGAAGAAGCGCTTGCGTCTCTTCTCCCCATAGTTGTACTTGTCTGTGAAAATAGTGCATCATGATTCACTCCTTATATCAAGAAAAAGTGATTATATCACAATCTCTTATTTATCATCTCTCTAAAACCCCAAATTCTGCGTGCATGGATCACTTCAGCGTGGCTCATATCAACTATCATAAGCTCTTCTTTATTGCCTAGATGTTCGAGCATCTCTCCATTTGGAGAGGCTAAAAGCGAATCACCATAAAACTTCCATGTAAACTCTTTGTCCTGATATTCACCTATACGGTTTGCACGCAAAACATAGCAGTTATGGGTAAAAGCACGGGAGAGAATAAGGTTTTTCCAGCGTTCATACGATTCAAAAGTCGAGACGCTTGGAAGTAAAACGCAGTCTACATTTTTGGTTTTTATCTCACTCCAAAGCTCATCAAAATGGAGCTCATATCCGCTCATGATGGCAAATTTAAAACCATCAACATTAAAGATAAGTGGGGCTTCGAGTGTTTTTACTTCGTTGGCAAAAAACTTCTCTTCATTCCAGTGTGCATAGTTGATAAGGAGCTGCTGTCTATAGTATGAAGTAGAATTTGGAGCAAATTTAGCGATAGTTTTATAGACTTTTTTCCCTTTGACAAGCACAAGCGGTGCAACGATTGTCATATTGTAGCTTGTGGAGAGTTCTTTGAGTATTTTTATCTGTTGATTTGCCTGCTCTTGTATCATAGAGATAGACATCCCTTCGAGTTCTTTAAAAAAAGGATTGAGAATATATTCACCCAAAAGCAGGACTTTGATCCCTTTTGTATTTGCTACGCGGATATAGTTGTAGAGTTTTGTGCTACTGAGACCCTGCGCACTGAGTTGAAGTACGGCGGCTCTCATGAAGATGCTTTTATCTCTTGGATTTTTATCTGTGCATCTTGGAGCATCTTTTGTGCATCTTGAAGCTCTTTCATCCCTTTTTCATAGGCCTTTACACTCTCTTCTAAAGTGATATCTTGATTCATAAGTATCTCTAAGGTCTCTTTTGCACTTTGGAGTTTTGTCTCAAAACCTACAGTTGCTTCTTCTTTCTTAGCCATGTAAAACATCCTTTATATATGTGTCAAATTTATCAAGCTCGACCAAAAACGCATCATGACCGTAGTCACTCTCTATATCGATATAGCTGTGATGTTTATTGCCTATGGCATCGAGCACGTCAGAGATCTCTTTCATCTCAAAGTTTTTAAAGAGCATATCGTTTTTAAAACTGATAAGATGCAGCTCCGCTTGAACTTTTTTCATCGCTTCACTGAGTGAGTCAAATCCACGCGAGAGATCAAAGATATTGATTGCTTTTGTGATGTAGAGATAACTCAGCGGATCAAACCATTTGGTGAAATTATAGCTGTTATACTCCAGATAAGATTCCACTTGAAACTTGCCAAAGAGTTCATACAGTCCATCATCTTTTTTGTACTCACGACCAAATTTTTTCCCCATTGATTCGTGAGAGAGAAAGCTAATATGCCCAGCCATACGCCCGATTGCCATACCTGAGAGACCATGTTCTTGGATAAGTTCAGGATCATAATAGCCCTGTTTGAAATCAGGATCTTTGAGAATAGCCTCTTGTGCTACCTTGTTAAACGCAATCGCCCAAGGCTGAGTTGCATGTGTCGCTGCAAGAGAGATGATCTTTTGCGCAAAATTTGGGTAGTGGATAGCAAACAAAAGTGCCTGCATACCGCCCATTGAGCCGCCGATAATAGCATGGACTCTATGGATGTCGAGCTTGTCAAAAAGAATACGCTGCGCTTTGACCATATCTTTGATAGTAATAACTGGAAATTTGTAGCGATACGGGTCATGCGCGGGAACTTTAGGGCTCATAGGGCCAGTTGAACCAAAGCAACTTCCGATGACATTTGTGCAGATGACAAAAAATTTATCGGTGTCAATAGTTTTACCTGGACCGATCAGTCCATCCCACCAACCTGGCTTGTTTTCACCCTCATAGATGCCTGCACAGTGGTGTGAACCGGTGAGTGCATGACAGATTACTACCACATTGCTTTTATCCTCATTGAGTGTCCCGTAAGTCTCATAAGCGATATCGTAAGGCTCTAAAATACGACCGCTTTCTAGGTAAAGAGGATTGGTAAAATGTTCTGTATGCGTTTGTAGGTTTAATGACAAGTTTAAGCTCTTTTAAAAATAATAGGGTATTTTAGCGAAAATGACTTAATAGTAATTTTATTTGCAAAAGAAGTGCTGAGTTAACTATTTTTTATAATCACGGCTTCAAATGTTGGGTGCTATACTCTTTGTATGCAAATAGGTATGAGTAGCGCGTATACTGTCGGTTCTTATCATTCTCTCTCACAAAGTAAAGAAGCTTCGTCAAAAAATCAAGAAGAGAATTTCGATAAAAATAAGAGTACACAAGACGATACAGAGCCGAAAAACAAAGAGGCTGAGAAAAAAAAAGCTCAGGGTGATCTATCTGTCGAAGAGCTACAAATGGTGCAAGAACTTCAGGCGCGAGACACAGAAGTGCGGGCGCATGAAGCCGCACATCAAAGTGCAGGAGCTTCTACGGGAGGGGCTTCTTTTAGTTACCAAGAAGGTCCTGATGGCAAGATGTATGCTATCGGTGGAGAGGTCTCGATAAGTTTTAAGAGTGGCCAAACGTCTGAGGAGACTATCCAAAATGCACAGGCTGTTATCGCTGCAGCGATGGCACCTGCGAACCCAAGCCCGCAAGATTATGCCGTTGCTTCAAGTGCGCGTATCATGATGATGAAGGCACAGCAACAACTTGCGAAAGAGGCACAAGACCAAGCACTAGGCAAAGAGGTTTATAAAAACGCAGCGATGGAAAATACTCAAAGAGAAGAAGTGGGAGCTACTAGCTCTTCAGCGAGTGAAGAGCTAGACCACTAAAAAATTTAGGCTTCAAGAGCCTGTTTTATATCTGCAATAAGATCCGCCGCACTCTCAAGTCCGCAAGAGATACGAATAAGCCCTGATGGAACGCCGCAAGCGATAAGTTCCTCTGCGTTTAACTGCTGATGCGTTGTCGAAGCAGGGTGAGTGATGATAGATTTAGAATCCCCAATATTTACAACCAAAGAGTAAAGCTTCGTTGCGTTTACGATTTGTGTCGCTGCTTCAAGACTCTCTACCTCAAAACTCAGCAATCCAGAACACGCTCCGCCTTCAAAGTATTTTTGTGCATTTGCATAGTTTGAGTTACTTTTTAGTCCTGGATAATTTACTTTTTTCACCTTTGGATGGGACTCAAGATACTCTGCAAGTGCCTGTGCATTTTTAGAGTGCTCACGCATACGAAGCGAGAGAGTCTCCATACCTTGGATAAATAACCATGAGTTAAACGGAGATGATACTGCACCGATATCACGTAAAAGCGCTAAACGTGCACGGAGTGAATAGGGAGGAAGTGGAACATCTGTGTAAACCAGACCATGATACGAAGCGTCCGGCTCACTAAAGTGTGCATATCTTGGGTTCTTCTTGAGTTTATCCACAAGACCTTTACGTTCAACCATGATACCGCCGATAGCAAGACCTTGACCTGTTGTATATTTTGAAGCACTGTGCACTGAGATATCTGCGCCAAACTCAAAAGGACGGCATAAAACAGGCGTTGCAACTGTATTATCTACAACTGTGAGGATATTGTGCTTATTCGCAATAGTTGTGATAGCTTCGATATCCGCTACATCAATACTTGGATTTGTCAATGACTCAAAAAAGATTACTTTTGTTTTTGCATCTATAAGTGCTTCGATCTGCTCAGGTTTATGCACATCAAAAAATCTCGCTTCAATACCAAAACGCTTGAGTGTGTGACCTGTTTGTGTTAATGTTCCGCCATATAGCTGTTTTGCACAGACGATATTATCACCAGCTTCCGCTGCGTTTACGATAGCAAAAAAGATAGCGCTCATCCCGCTTGAAGTAGCGATTGCTGCTGCTCCGCCTTCAAGTTCTGCAAAACGTTTTTCAAAGACATCTGTCGTTGGATTGTTCAAACGTGTATAGATATTTCCAAGCTCTTTGAGGGCAAAAAGATTTGCGGCATGTTCAACATCACGAAACTCGTAAGCCGTTGTCATATAAAGAGGAACAGCCATTGTTCCCTGAGAATCTTTTTCGTATCCAGCGTGTAGTGCTATAGTCTGTAAATCCATATTTTCTCCAATCTCATTATAATAAAAATTAATGTGAGTATTTTAGTAGAAAATGACTTAATTATTATATTGATTGGAAAAAAGTACTCAGAATAAATCCAGAGCAGAAGCTTATTCGCTCTTTGGATGCTCATTGTCATAGACGACGGCAGTTGCAGCTAAAAGATCGTGCAAGCTGCGTTTATCCTCTCGAAACGCAACTATTATAAAGCCTATAAGCAAAGGAAGTGTGGAGACGATATAGCCAAGTGAACGTGTAATGGCTTGGCGGTTATCGATATCTTTAAAGCTCTTCGCATCGACTATTTTTATACGAAAAAACTTCTTTCCAGGTGTTGCCCCTCTCCATCTTTTCCAAAACGCAGCTGTTACAACGAGTACAGATATCTCAAATAAAAGCTCCCATTGTAGAGATGTTTGTGGCTGTTGGGCTAGGGCTTTGCTTGCGTTTGCGCTCATTGCGTAAGCTATATTTTGTTGGAATTGCGAAAAATCAAACCAAGCACCATCACTCAAAAAATAGATCACAAACCCAACGGGGAGGGCGAGAAAAAGAGTATCCAAAAAAGATGCCATAAAACGCACCCAAAAACCTGCATATCTTACTTCATTCATATTACTTCCCATGATTTATGCCAAACCGTAATATTCGGGTGGCTTTGGTTCGCCATAATAGTACCCTTGCATATAATCAATACCAAGTTCTTTTACTGCTTCTGAGAGCTCCTCAGAGCTCACAAATTCTGCGATGACTTTCATATTGGCATTATGTGCATAGACGAGGAGACCTCTGACCATATTGCGAACATTTTGATCAGAGTTGAGTTTCTCTATAAGGGAACCATCAATCTTAATGTAGTCTATATTAAATTTAAGCATATTGGTAAAGTTGGAGTATCCCGAACCAAAATCATCGATTGAGACCTTGCATCCATACTCTTTGACCATAATGATAAAAGATTCGATAACATGATAATCTTGAATATCTTCAGATTCCAAAATCTCAAATGTGATTCCTTTTCCTCCATATTTATCGAGTCTATTTTGAATATATTCCACCATACTTGGCGAATTAATATTGCCGTAAGTAAGATTCATAGAGATATGTACACCGCTTTTTGCAAAAATGTTAAATACTTTTTGCATCATCTGACGTGTAAAAAATTCAAATGTTTTATCTTCTTTGGCAGCATCGAGAAAATAGTAAGGTGAAATAATCTCTCCATTATCAGTTTCAAGTCTTGCAAGTGCTTCATATTTTATGATTGAAGCGTCTTTTGCATCAACAATAGGCTGAAAGTAAGGAATGATTTTCCCTGTATGAAGTGCATTTTTGTAAACCTTCAGACGATTGAGGTTTTCCTCTTGAAGCTGCTTTTGTGATTGATTATTCTTATATACTTTATAACTTATTTTAGAGATCAGCGCTTCTTGAAGACTGAGATCGGCATGATTGAAGATATCTTTGACGCCATAGGATATCCCCGCAGTGAAGTCAGCGATAAAATGTTCTCCCGCTGTATCTTTGTAGGAGTCACTTGCCATTAAAATCGAATGCTGCAAAAGAAGAAGGTATTTATAAAACATGTTTTTATCATGAATTAAAATTGCAAACTCTTGTAAATTTAGGTTATAGAGTTCACATTCGTTTGGATCAAGAACATCTTGAAGTTCTTTTGCTTTCGTTGCAAGAACGTTACTTGCAAAGTCAAAACCATAAAGCTCTTTGAGTGAACAGAGTTGATTGATATGCAAGATAATAAGCATAGCTTCTTCTTGGAGAGAAGAGAGTTCATGAACTAATGCACTTCTGTTTGGGAGCTTGGTGATATTATCGATATTTTTTAAGTTTTTTATATACTCTTCATTGACATGTGATACAAAAGTATTGCCGCCGTTCTCTCGGGCTTTTGCAAGATTTGTATCGGCAACATTATAGAGATCATTGCTTGTGATAGTGCAGTGCTGAGTATGAATATTCACGGCGCCAATTGAGAGTGTGAGAGAGTCACAAATAGGACTTTGCGGATTGCAAAGATGTAGAGCTGCCACTGCATCGAGAAGTTGTTGCGCAAAAGCATCGATAAAGGCATCATCTTTGTTTGTGATAACGATAGCAAATTCAAGCTCAGAAATTTTAAATATATGGTGGATATGCGTTTGTACCTGCGTTTTTAATAAGTTTGAGACATCCAGAAGAAGTTTATATGCTTTAGAATAACCGAACGTATTTTTGTACTCTTGATAGTAGTCTATCTCTATGTTGAGGAGGGCAATAGTGTTTTTTTGGGAAATAGATCTGTTGAGCTCTTTTTTGATAAAGTATTCAAAATGTCTTCTATTGTGCAGCATCGTAAGTTGATCTTTTGTAGAGAGCTCTTCGAGTCTTTTTTTTGTCGTGATATCTTCTTTGATGGCCAAATAACCGATTTTTATATTTTCTTCAGAGTAGAGAGGTTTGATGATAGTTCGTATCCAATACTCTTCACCGCTGCTCTTTGAGTTTCTTAGTTCACCTTTCCAGATTTTATCTTCTAAAAGCGTTTCCCAAAGATTTTTGATAACCTTTTTGTTGAGATGATGGTTTCGAAAGATACTATGATTTTTACCCAATACTTCATCTTTTGTATAGCCTGTAAAATCTAAATATGCTTGGGAAATATCAGTAATTCTTCCACTCATATCTGAAGTCGTTGTAAAAACATACTCATCGAGAATATTATTTTTTTGTTGTAGTAAAAACTGTTTTTTTTGGATTTGATCTAAGAGTATAACTTTTTCAGCGATTTCAAGAAAAAGTGCCTTGAGTGCATCAGAAAAGAGAGCTGAATCTCTACGAAGTAGTGTGGTAAAAACCAATTGCTCTTCTTTATACTCTTTTATTCTTTTAGTTACTTCAAAGCCATTCATTTTTTGCATATCCATTGCGCAAAGAACAATATCAAAACTCTTTTCACATTCCAAAAATTTACTCTGATAAAGTTCAAGTCCATCTACTGCGTTTGTGGCAAAAACGACATTTGAGAAAAGATCTTTTAGGAGAGGAAGGACAAACTCAGAGGTCAAAGAGTGATCCTCAATGTAAAGAAGTGTTAATGATTTTAGATGGGCTTTGTGAATATCTACATGCATCAAACGGCTTCCTTTATTCAAGTGAACCATTGTATAGTATAATTTATTCAAATACTATTAAATATTTATGCGTAGGTATCCAAAAGAGAAGAAGTCTCTACTTTTGGCTTGACTTCCTGCGTTTGCACCGCCTGAACGCTTTTCGCTTTTTCGAGTGAAGTGTTTGGTGTGCTCACAGCTGTTTGTTTTGATTGAGCTTCTTGCATCGCGCTAGTATCTGGTCTGCCAACTTGAACTTGACTTGGATAGGGCGACTGAAATATATAATTGGACACATTCATAATATACTCCTTTTTGGTTTGAATATATTATAGCATAGAATAAAATGAGGAAAAGTAAAATTTTATTTGAGTTGCGTTTTATGAGAGAAAAGAGAAGAGAAAAAGAGGAATTCCAAGATAGACTTGGAACTCCTAAAAAGAGTTAGATATGATAGTTTGGAGCTTCTTGTGTGATGATAACGTCATGAACATGAGACTCTTTAAGACCAGCACTTGTGATCTCAACGAACTCAGCTTTGTCCCAGAATACTTCGATACTCTCACTGCCGCAGTAACCCATAGATGAACGAAGTCCGCCCATCATTTGGTGTACGATACCTGCAATAGAGCCTCTAAAAGGCACACGTCCTTCGATTCCCTCAGGAACAAGTTTGTCTGCTGCTGTGCCTTCTTGGAAATATCTGTCAGTCGAACCAGTTTGCATAGCCCCTATACTTCCCATACCACGGTATGATTTGTATTGGCGTCCTTGGAACATTATCGTCTCACCAGGTGACTCTTCTGTCCCTGCAAGAAGTGAGCCAGCCATGATACAGCTAGCCCCTACAGCAAGTGCTTTTGCGATATCACCAGAGTATCGGATACCACCATCTGCGATAACAGGAACACCGTGTTTGCGTGCTGCTTCTGCACACTCAGAGATTGCAGAGATCTGAGGCACGCCCACACCCGCTACGATACGAGTTGTACAGATAGAACCAGGCCCAATACCTACTTTTACACCATCTGCTCCCGCTTCGATAAGAGACTCAACTGCCTCTTTTGTAGCGATATTACCAGCGATAATATCTACTGCAAGTGTTGCTTTGATCTTTCTAACAGTATCGAGGATACCTTTAGAGTGTCCGTGTGCAGAATCAAGAACAAGAACATCACAGCCTGCGTTTACAAGCGCAGTAGCACGGTCAATCTGACCAACACCAATTGCAGCACCGACAACAAGTCTGCCAAAAGCATCTTTGTTTGAGTTTGGATATTCGATACGTTTTTTGATATCTTTGATAGTGATAAGACCTTTGAGATATCCATCAGCATCGATGATAGGAAGTTTTTCTATTTTATTTTTGTGCATAATATCTGCAGCTTCATCAAGAGAAATTCCGCTGTGCGCAGTGATGAGAGGCATTTTTGTCATCACTTCAGCTGCGTTTTTACTCATATCTTTTTCAAAACGCATATCACGATTTGTGAGGATTCCTAAAAGTTTGTTGTGGGCGTCTATTACTGGTACGCCTGAGATTTTATACTCAGCCATAAGATCATTCGCATCAGCAAGTGTCGCTTCAGGGTGTACATATATAGGATCTATAATGATACCACTTTCAGATTTTTTCACTTTTTTTACTTGTTTACACTGCGTTTCTATATCCATATTTTTATGGATGATACCTATACCGCCGAGTCTTGCCATTGCGATTGCCGCGCGGTATTCTGTTACAGTGTCCATAGCAGCGGAAACCATAGGAATTTTTAAACTGATGTTACGTGTGAGTTTCGTCTCGAGAGAAACTTCTTTAGGGAGTACTTCAGAGTATTGTGGTACTAAAAGTACATCTTCAAATGTGAGGGCGCGTTTACGAATTCTCATGGGTGTCCTTTGATGCAAAAGTTATATATTCTATTTCTTGGAAATTTTTGGATTATATCTTTTTTGTTGTTAAAAACAGGTAAAGAGCTTAGTAGAAAGAGAGTTATTGAGTGGAAAACTTCAAAGCAAAGAAGCTTTGTAGTTTTATTTTTTGTAGTTTATCTCTTTTTCTAAAGAGAGTGCGCCATCAAAGAGTGTTTGCTCGTTATAGGCTTTTGCTATGAGCTGAAGACCAACTGGCATACCATCAGCGTTTTTAGAGATAGGCAGTGCAAGTGCAGGAAGACCTGCAAGATTTACGCTAATAGTGTAGATATCGCTTAAGTACATCTCCATTGGGTTTGATAGCTCTCCAAATTTATTGGCAACAGTCGGCGCAACAGGAGAGAGAATCAAATCTACATCAGCAAAAATCTTCTCATATTCATCTTTGATTATGTGACGCGTTTTTTGCGCTTTTACATAGTAGGCTTCATAGTATCCGCTTGAGAGAACGAAGTTTCCAAGTAAGATACGGCGTTTTACTTCATCGCCAAAACCGTTACTTCGCGTTTGGATAAAAGTATCTTCAAGGTTTTTGCCCTCTACACGGTTACCATAACGGATACCATCATATCTTGCCAAGTTGGTTGTCGCTTCCGCAGTTGCTGTAATGTAGTAAGCTGAGATGTCGTATTTTGCGTCCATCATCTCTTTTTCTACTATTGTATGTCCTGCAGCTTTAAGTGCTTCAATAGCTTTTGCATAGGCACTTTTTATATCTTCACTTGCGTTTTCAATGTACTTTGGTAAAACTGCAATACGAAGTTTTCTCTCAGGGTTGAGTTTGTCAGAGACTTTGTCATGCATATCCGCAGAAGTGGAATCTTTTACGTCATGTCCGCTGATGATGTCGTACAAAATTGCAGCATCTTCGACGTTTTGTGTCATCGGTCCAATCTGATCCAAACTTGAAGCATACGCACCTAAACCATAACGGCTGACACGTCCATAAGTCGGTTTCATCCCAACTATCCCGCAAAACGCAGCAGGTTGGCGGATAGATCCGCCCGTGTCACTCCCAAGTGCAGCGATAGCAAGACCAGCACCAACAGCAGCAGCACTTCCGCCTGAACTTCCGCCAGGAACGCAGTCGCTATTGACAGGATTGAGTGTTTTACCGTAAAAGCTCGACTCTGTCGTACTTCCCATAGCAAACTCATCCATATTTGTGCGACCAAATGGGCTGAGTCCTGCGTGAAGCATCTTCTCGATTACTGTTGCATTATAGGGTGCGATATATCCTTGAAGGATATTGGAACCTGAAGTCACAGACCAATCTTTGACTTGGATGTTGTCTTTGATGGCAATAGGAATTCCTTCGCCGACATTATTTACATCAATATATGCGTTTAGTTCTGGATTTGCAGCAATCTTTGCTTGCAAATCTTCTTTAAATTTGTTAATTTCTTCTTTACTTAATTTGAGGGCTTCTTTTAAGGTGATCACTAGATTTCCTATCTATTTTATTAATGGAGGCGATTATATCCAAATGAATATTTAAGGAGTATTAACAAAATATCTCATGTTAATATCCACTAGTCTCTCGCCCCATGCGATATAAGTGGTTTTTCTTCCCTTTTCTACATAGATATGATTGTCTAAAAAGTAGTGCTGGAGTATATCTTCAATCTTTGTACTATTTGGAACTGTAACTATCCAAACAAAGCCAATTGTCTTGAGAGATGGTATCTCTTTAGCGCTTCGCATGATGTCCCGCAACTCAGTTTCTATAACTCTACTATTGTCAGAATCAAGAAATTTTGAAGACTCAACAAGGGCTTCAAAAATACCTTCGTCTTGGATTTTTTTCCATCTGTCATGTGCAAACTTCTCACTAAAAATGTAATCATTTGTTGGTCTTTTTTTTAAACAGAGACAGTAAGCAGTCTTGATTGAGCTTGGGATATTTTGAGTTAAATAGTCTAACTCTTTTTTCGTATAACTGTTTTTTGAAAAACCTTGCTCATTAAAAAAGTTGATTTTTTCTAAGTTTTTTAGACTCTCTTCATCTTTCACTCGAGTTATTTCATTGATAACAGCGATAGGGTATTCGCCTATCCAAGTCCAAGAGCTGTTTTGAGTAAGGAACTCTATGGTCTTTCTACTGTTTTGCACGCCGTTGTGTATGTCACATATTATTTTTTTCATGAGTAGAGTATAACAAATCAGTTTTTATAGAGAAGATATGCAAGAGAGTTTTTGCGATATGTTAAGTTAAAATACAGTAAATGGAACCCTTACTTATGGCTTTTTGGCATAAACAAGAGCAGATTTTATTTTTGTGCTAAAGCCAATATTGACATTTGGTGAAACTCTCTCTTTTTTCTGTCTCAAGAGCTCCTGATTTACGAGTTCAAAGATCAATTTTGAATTAAACGCAGAGACATCCATAACACCTTTCGCAGTTAGTTCTTGGGACGCAATTTTATAATCCATCGGAATATTTCTAACCACTCCATTGAGATATATGTCAACAGAAAACTTCCCTGTTTTTGCTTTGCTCTTTACAACTGGGTCTGGCTTTATAGCAACAATCCTGGCCCCTATGCTAGTTATGTTCATATTGTCAAAGAAAAACGTCATCACTTCACTCTCTTGTTCTTTTTCTTTGGACTGTATAACGGCACTCTTTGAATTTATCATAAAAGATGCCCCTAGAAAAAATTCACGAAAACTCTTTGTGTTTTCGCGAGCCGGTGTAAATTTCACCTCTTCAAACTGACCTTTGATACTCTTATTTGAAGGTGTTTTATGCACTTCAAATGTAACAAGAACTTTTTCAGATTTTAGTTCAGTAGAATTTGCAACTGCCACTGCCAAAATGAGAGAGAGAATGAGTTTAAACACTTATATTCCTTGGACTATTTATTTTGAGAATTATACTTAATGTTATGTCATTTGTACTGGAGAATGGGTGTGAATTTGGAGATTGTGAGAACGGGGACGCGAGCAATAATTTTCACGCTAGAGTGAATTATTGGTATCCTCGTTCTGAGACTATGATTTATACTCATGTAGTCTCTGAAATGAACAAAGCTAAACTTATTAGCTCTCTGGATTTCTAGATTTTTTTCCTAGCTTAATCAAAGCTATTCCGATACCTATCATGACAAATATAGCAGTTATAGTAACTGCTATAAATGTAAGTGTGACCGGTTCGGTAAAATCAGGCATTTACTACCTTCGCACATCTCTCACATGTGCAATCTTCGCTAGTTGATTGGAATTTCCAACATCTAGGACATTTTGCCATTGTTGCTTTTGAGATAGTAAATGTATCTTCTGCGACTTTGAATGAACCAAGATTTTCGCTAGCGTTTTTGTCTGAGACTTCAGAAACAACGAACCAATCCTCAGCTTCTGTAGAATCCATAGCTAAAGTAATTGGAGATTTTGTAGAGATGATTAACTCCAAAGTACTTTTTATAAGTTTCTCTTTTTTGAGTTTATCTACAACTTCGGAAAAACCTTCTCTTGCTTGGGTCATATACTCAGCATTAAACGCAGAGTCTACTGCTGGAATGTTCTCAAATGTGAAATCAAAAATATCTTTTGCATCACCTTTGATGATTGTTGGAAGATTTTCTACAATCTCATCTGCTGTGTAAGTCAAAATCGGTGCGACTAAAAGAAGCATTGATTTTGTGATCATTGCCATCGCACTCTGGCTTGCTCTACGGTGAAGATCCTGAGAACCGTCACAGTAAAGTCTGTCTTTTGTGATATCCAAGTAGATACCGCTGAGTTCGTTTACGATGAAGTTGTTGAGCAGACTCATACCATGAACAAAGTTGTAGTTGCTAAATGATTTGTGTATCTCAGCAAATACATCATGAGCGACACTGAGGATCCACTGATCAAGTACACCCATCTCATTGACTGGTACAAGTGCTTCGAGGTCGTTAATGTTTGCCATGAGAAATCTGAAAGTATTTCTGAGTTTACGGTAGTTTTCTGCACTCTGTTTCAAGATGTTTTGAGAGATTTTCAAATCACCTTGATAGTCACTTGAAGCAACCCACAAACGCAGTATCTCACTTCCGTACTCTTTGATGACCTGCTCAGGTGCGACGACATTGCCCTTGGATTTGGACATCTTTTCGCCTTTTTCATCTACCGTGAAACCATGCGTAAGTACACCTTTATACGGTGCTTTATGCTCAACTGCTGCAGATAAGAAAAGAGAAGATTGGAACCAACCGCGGTGTTGGTCTGAACCTTCTACATAAAGGTCAGCCTGATATTCGCCCGCATCGTAGTTGCGTGATTTGAGTACTGAGTTCCAAGTTGAACCGCTATCAAACCAAACATCTAAAATGTCTGTCACTTTTTCGAGCTCGTCTGCCTTGTAACCAGCACCCGGATAGAGAAGCTCTTCTATCGGCATAGAGTACCATGCATCACTTCCCTTCATTTCAAATATCATCGCGACAAAGTTGAGGACTTTTTCTTCTAAAAGAACTTCGCCTGTAGCTTTTACTCTGAAAAACGCGATAGGAACACCCCAGTCGCGTTGACGAGAGATACACCAGTCAGGACGGTTCGCAACCATAGAAGTAAGTCTTTTTTTCCCAGTTGCAGGAACAAAAAGAGTTTTTTCCACTTCATCAAGAGCGATATCGCGGAGAGTCTTCTCTTCACCAAGCGGTTTTTCATCTACAGAGATAAACCACTGTTTTGTCGCACGGAAGATGAGTGGCGTATGGCTTCTCCAACAGTGTGGATAGGAGTGTGTGAACTTGGATACTTTGAGGACACTCGCACCCATAAGCTCAATAATCTCATCATTTGATTTGAAGATATGTTTGCCGACAAAGTTCTCTGCGTTTGGAAGAAGCGCTAAACCGACAACACTCTCGTCAAAACAACCTGTCTCATCAACTGGCATAACAACTTCAAGATCATAGACAAGACCGACACGGTAGTCATCTTCACCATGTCCAGGAGCCGTGTGAACACAGCCTGTTCCGTTGTCGATGAGAACATGTTCACCAAGGACGATACGTGAAGTTCTGCCATTGAGAGGGTTGATAGCGAGGAGGTTTTCAAACGCAGTAGCATCAAAAGTCTGCGCTACTTCTCCCTCTAAGATACCTTGCTCTTTGAGTGAGTTTAAAAGCTCTTTTGCAACGATGTATCCCGTTGTAGTGAGAACATACTTCTCATGAGGGTTGAGTGAGATACCTGTATTTGCCGGAATAGTCCAAGGTGTTGTCGTCCAGATAACTGGAGCCGCAGCTCCTTTGATACCAAGTGTTGCTTTTGCTTCATCACTGAGCTCAAACGCAATGAAAATAGAGTGAGACTCTTTGTCTTCATACTCGACTTCTGCTTCTGCGAGTGCTGTTCTCTCAGCCCATGACCAAAAAACAGGTTTGCTTCTCTCGATAAGAAGACCTTTTTTTGCTACAGAGCACAGAGTGCGGTAGATGTTTGCTTCAAATTTGAAGTCCATTGTGACATAAGGATTTTCCCAGTCAGCGATGACACCGAGTTGTTTGAACTCTTCTTTTTGGATATCTACAAATTTCGCAGCGTGCTCACGGCAAAGTTCTCTAATCTTTGAAGTTTCAAGAAGCTCTTTTTTCTGTTTACCGCCAAGTTTTTTCTCTACTTGTTGCTCGATTGGAAGACCATGACAATCCCAACCCGGAGTAAAACGCACAGATTTACCATTGAAATAGTTGTGCTTGATGATAATATCTTTGAGGACTTTGTTGAGGGCATGACCAATATGGATGTTTCCATTTGCGTACGGAGGGCCGTCATGAAGTGTAAAGCTTGGTGCATCTTTACGGTTTGCTTTCATTTTTTGGTAGATTTTATTTGCATCCCATGCAGCGTAACGTTTTGGTTCATTTTGAACAAGATTGCCGCGCATTGCAAAATCTGTAGTTGGTAAAAGTAGTGTCTCTTTGTAGTCCATTTGTACCTCGAAAATTGTATAAAAAGTTTTGCATTGTACCTTTTATGTGTTTAAAAGCTTCTTTAAATGCTTATAAAGGTGCTATAATAAGCGCGAATTGAATTTCACAACAAAGGGCTCCCAAGGCATGAAACTCCATCTTTTATTTATTGGTAACAAGTTTATCTCTAACATACCACTCAAAGAATATGTACTAAGACAAATTGAGAAAAAAATAGGTTTTATTGACTCTGTGACCTACTTCAAAGATGGTGACAACTCGATCTTTTTGTATCTTGAACAAGAACTCAACAAAAGATCAAAAATCCTTATAGTAAGTACAAAACAAAATTTTTCTACTATAGGAAAGCTCATATCCACTGTAACGAGTGATAATCAGATACTCAAAGATAACATGCTCATCCCCTCAAACGCAACTGTTTATGAAAGCGGAAGTTATCTACTGCAGCATAAAGAGTCTTTTGTGAATGTGCTTCATATAGATGAGATGCAAAATATGCCTGAAATATTATTTGAAAAAGATCTCTCAAACGCAGTGATTCATCTTTTTGATGAAGATAAAGAGAGCGCTTTGGCAATGCTAAATCCTCTTGCGCAGATGTATGATGTACATCTAGATGTAGTTACTCTTATAGACGGTTGGCTTCTAGTGGATGTCTCGAGTAAAAAATATGGAAATATCTCCAAGTTTATCAACTCTGCCAAACAACTCTTACCACATAAACTTATCGCTGCTTCTAATATAGTCCTCTATATAATTGATGCACTCTTTAAACATCAGAAAAAAGTCACCTTTGCCGAGAGTTGTACGGGGGGACTTTTGAGTTATTATTTTACTTCACAAAACGGAGCCTCAAAAATACTCGATGGTTCTTTGGTAACTTACTCAAATGAACTCAAAGAAAATTGGCTTGGGATAGATGAAGAGATCATAAATGTAAATGGTGCTGTAAGCTTTGAAGTGGTAGAAGAGATGAGCGAGGGCGCTATGAATGTAAGTCATGCTGATTATGCGATATCTATCAGCGGCATAGCTGGCGATACTGGAGGCACAGAACTCAAACCTGTTGGAACTGTATTTATCAGTGCCAGAAGCGCGCTTGAGCACTCTGAAGTGCATCTCAAGCTCAGTGGAGATAGAAATTATGTTCAGTATCAAAGTGTTCTTTATGCAGTAAAAATGTTGCTTCAAATCGATAGAGAGCTCTTTTTCTAAATTTGTCTCTCTTTTTCTTGACATTTAAAATCTATTTGTCTATAATTTCGGCCTCTTAAGCATAAGAGAAAACGTCTTGTTAGCTCAGCTGGTAGAGCACGTCACTTTTAATGATGTGGCCGATGGTTCGAATCCATCACAGGACACCATTTTTTAAACTAAAAAACACTATATGCGGTGGTAGTTCAGTTGGTTAGAATACTTGCCTGTCACGCAGGGGGTCGCCGGTTCGAGCCCGGTCCACCGCGCCACTGTTTTTTAGCTTTATTTATGGGCGTTTAGCTCAGTTGGTAGAGCGCTACCCTTACAAGGTAGATGTCACAAGTTCGAGTCTTGTAATGCCCACCATTTTTTGAATTATACCGCGTTGAATTTAAACTCGCATAGTTGACTATGCTTCGTTCAAAACTGCTTTGTCTAATCACAAAAACTATTGACAATTTTTACAAACCTTTCGTTTGTGAATGAAAGTGACCCTTTCGTCTAGTGGCCAAGGACACTATCACTTCATGGTAGGAACAGAGGTTCAAATCCTTTAGGGGTCGCCATTATTGGTGTTTTACATTTTAAAAATGGGCGTTTAGCTCAGTTGGTAGAGCGCTACCCTTACAAGGTAGATGTCACAAGTTCGAGTCTTGTAATGCCCACCATTTTTAGACTTTTTTATATGCGCGGTGGTAGTTCAGTTGGTTAGAATACTTGCCTGTCACGCAGGGGGTCGCCGGTTCGAGCCCGGTCCACCGCGCCACTACTTTTTTACTACAATCAAAAACTTATATCAACTCATTTAAAATATTTTCATCTTCTATCCGTTCATAGGAATGTCTTGTTGTTGCATCGAGAATTTGTATAAGTCTGTTAATTACTATTTGAGGTGATTTTGAGATATCAAAGGTATCTATAGCTATGCAACTTGTTGTATCTTGAAAGTATCTGTCAAGGTAGTGCAGAAGGTTTTGTGCAGCTTTAAAAGCATTTTCCTGCCTTGTATTGGTAAAATTGAGAAAAAAATGATGTTCATCTATACGAACAAAATGATCCGAAATTCGAAGATACTTTCCTAATTCACCTACATCTATCGGTTTGAGATGATATAGCAGCGCAAATGTTGCAATAGTGTGATACCTGCTATGCGCATAATATATTTTTTTTATCTCAATTTTTACTCTTTTAAAATTATCTTCATCCATTTCTCAACATCCTTGAAAACTCTTTTCTCTAATATTGTAGCTTAAAAATTACACGAGTACCAAAGCCGATACCTTCCGAGAAAAGTTCTATATCTCCATGAAGAATCTTTGCCATCTTTTTACTTAAAGAGAGTCCAAGTCCTGTGCCTTGATAGCTTTTTTGCATTGTGTTCTTTAGCTGTGTAAAATCATGAAAGAGTAACTCGATATCTTCTTCAGAAATTCCTATGCCATCATCTTGAACGTTTACATAGATATATTTATCATCTTTTTTAAGCTCTACGCTTATCTTCCCCTCTTGTGTGAACTTTATTGCGTTTGAGAGTAAGTTAAGAACAATTTGTTGAAATATTTTCGGATCTGTTTGATACTCACGCTCTTCAAAAGTATCAAAACTTAATGTAAATTCTAAATCTTTATCAGCAGCGAGAGGATAAAGCATGTCGTAACAGTTTTGAAGTAGAGCTATTATATTTACATTTTTTAAGTTTACTTCCATCTTTCCGGCTTCAATCTTAGCTATATCCAAAATTTCATTGATCATTTCAAGAAGATACTGGGCAGATCGCTCAATTGTGCTTAGTGTATCCATCTGATCATCACTGAGGAGTTCATAACTCATCATATATTGTGTTGCGCCGATGATTGCATTGAGCGGGGTACGGAGTTCGTGTGAGATATTGGATATAAACGCAGACTTTGCGTTTGAAGCGCAGAGAGTCCGTTTTATAAGTCTTATTTTATCGAGTTGCAGTGTTATCATTGAAGCGATTGAATTGTAAAAATCTCTCTCATTTTTATCTTCAAACTGCTTGATGTCAAGGGCTATAGAACCAAAAAATATCTTTGTATCTTTTTCAAAATCACTTACATATAGTTCGGCGAATTCTGTATGCGCTGTTTCATCTTTTTTCTCAATGAAATAGAGATCTTTTTTATCAGTGAGCTTTGCTATCTCTTTTATAGAAGTATTAATACACTCATCCTCACTTTTTGTTTGAATGATAGTGTTGAAAACTTCTATAAGTTGGGTAAACCTTTTGAGCCGTAAGCTGTTTTCCTCTTCGAGTCTCTCAAGTGCGAGTGATGTTGTTTGAATCATTGTGTTAAAAGAGTTTGAAAGTCTAGCGATCTCATCTGTAGAATTTATTTCTACCTTTGCGTTATAGTCTTGCGTTTTTGTTATTTCATCTGTTAGCCTAGTTAACTCTTGTATCGGTTTTACGATATCCTTGGAATAGCGTAGAGAAAAATAGAGGATAAACGCAAAGATAAAAAGGGAAATAGTGAGCATAAAGCGAATAAAATCATTTAAAAAAGCTAATGCCACACTCTTATCTACTGCATACACAAGAAACCAATCTTGCATCACAGAGGATAAGCTTTTATAGACGACAACATGATCTGCGCTTATGACACTGTTGATATCTGTAGTAAAATCAAGGTGTAATGCAAGATTCTCACCGATAGCTACTGCGTTTTTACTATTGATTATGTAAGAGTGTGTTGTATTTTGATGGGTAAGATAAAGGTCAAGATTGTTCAAATTGTATTGGAGTACAAGGTATCCTGGAATTTTATTGGTATCAAATGAAGTATGTATTTTAGAATAAATAAAGAGCTCTTTTCCTTGGATATAACTTGCACGTTCATGGGTGAGTTCAGAGGTATTAAACTTTTTATAGAGCATCTCTTTTTTTGAAGAAGCGATGATAATGCCTTGGGTATCAATACAAAATAGTGCGACATTAAGGTTGAAATCATCTGCTTTTTGCGTAAGAAGTCTTGAGACTCTCTTATCAATGTCCTCCACTAAGAGATCATCCATCAGATCAAGTGAGCTTAAAAAGTTTACTTCTTTGTTGAGAGAGTTCAGATGGTTGTTAATGAGCCTCGCAACGGAATCTGTTCTCTCAAGCTGCTCGACTACGATTTTATTGACGATTTTTGTTTCGCTGAGAAAAATAGTATAAATAAGGAGTGTCAAAAAAGGGAAAAAACCTATGATGATAAAGGCAAGAAAAAGCTTTCTACGTAAAGATGTGTTAAAAAAAGAAAACAGACGCATTAGTCACTCCAACGATAAAGGATTTTCATATTTTCATTTACATTCTCTATGTTGAGATAGCCTATAGAGCCATCAATTTTAGGGATAAATGCTTTGATGCTTTCTTGGGATTTCATACTTATAGGAGGACGATGTCCCAAATAGTGCTCTTGTGTCCAGTAACTTTTGAGTCGTGAAAAACTCATGCCTAAGAGCTCTTTTTCAAACTTCAAACGCAAAGGATCCAAAGCTTCAAGGTTGATGGGAACAAGTTCTGTATCGTCTAAAAGTGTTATTTTTTTCAAAAAAATTGCACGGATTTCAAGTCGAGTCAAATCTTTCATCTTTGCATTTGATACAACTGCATACTCATTTGCCAAAGCAGAAAAAGGGAGTACAACAAAGAGAAATATTTGAACTATTGGTTTCATTAAAAAAGTACCGAGATAGAAAATAAAAGCTGGTTTTGTGTACTTATGGAGTGCAGTTGATATTCAGATTTTAATGCAACAGGATAAATTGGTCTATAGGTGTACGCAAATACGCTGATAGAGTCATCCGAATTTGTGATATTGTCCTTATACGATTCAAGGCGTATGCTTCCTATATGCTGTTGTGTAAAGCGATAGAGTCCTTGTATATATGCAGCGTAGGGTGTTGTCGTTGCGTTTTGAGAGTATTGGGAACCCACTTCAGCTAAAAACTCATAGCTCTCCGCCTCATACTTTGCAGATACAAGATAATAGTAAAGATTTTGCGGATTCTCAAGATTTTCGAGTTGATGGAAATAGCCTGCGTTTGCTTTGAGTGCATAATTCTCTTTTTCATAAAGAAGAGTAATACCGTAGTGTTCATCTATCTTGTAGTTATTATATTTGTTATCAAAATCCTCATTGTGTTGCAACATAAGATCAACATGAAGTTCGCAATCAGAATAAGATGTGTAAGCAGCATTAAGACCTGTAGTAAATTTTGGAAACAGGATGTCGGTACTTACGGGATATGAAGTAGTTTGTCTAAGAACATTAATAGGAAGAAGATTCCAAAATCCTATTGGAGAGTTATATTTTCCGACTCTTAGCGCATAATTTTCATTGTAGTTGTAGTCTAGGTAAAGTCTTTCTATATGAAGGGTGAGATCTTTTTCAGTCGTATCTTCTTGCTGCGTTTTTGTATATGAATAGAGTGTTTTATATTCAAACTCAGCCATATAAGAAAATTTATCATAATTTCCATAGCCAAGGAGTGCAAGATCGTCGAATCTGTAGCGATCTTCTTCATCCATATGTCGGTAGTCGGCTGAAAAATAACCGCCTAAATAGAGTGGTAAAGAGCCTGCTTGAAGCCCTTTACCAAGTTCATACTCATTTTCTGCATGCAAGGAAAACGCAAGAAGAAATAATAAAATAATCTTATACAAAACGAGTTCCTTGTCTCAAGCTGTCGTATACTATCATCTAATATTTTAAGAGTTGATTACTTATCTTACCATTTTTTATTATGACAATCATAACATCCTACTACAGCACCTTTTGCATAAGCTTTTGTTTTTCCGTCTGAATTAAGAGTTCTGGCACTAAATGTTTTTGATAAAACTGAACCTCTGTAATCCGTTCCATGACACGTTGTACATTGAGCTGCATTGTTTTCGGCTACATCTTGGTGTGAACTTACCCAGCCTTGTCCTACAGTATGCATACCATGCGGTCCACCCGTGGTCGTACTTGGCATTGTTGTGTGGCACGCAGTACACTCGGCAACAGTACCGCTATGTCCTTGAAGATTTTCGCTATAGACATTGTCTGCGGCATGGCTTGTTGGAAAAATAGCATGTGTAGACCCATGGCAAGATGAACACTGCAAATCTCCATGTCCAGTACTAAATCTGTAAAGACTTCTCCCTGGAGCTGGTGTATTTGGATTTGTCGCAAATTTTGTGTCAACAACTTGTCTGAGACTTCCATTTACAAGTGCAGAGGTATGTCGTGATCCATTCTCATGACATACCTGACAGTTTGGCTGATCTAACCAACCCGTACGTGAAGAGTTTCCGACATCAGTCATATTCCCATGACAGCTTTGACACTGCATTGTCTGGTTGCCGTTTGCATCTTTCGCACTTCCCATAGCTCCACGTAAACACTCTGTTGCAGCACCTGGGTGACAGCTATAGCACGCATCTCTATTTGTGGAACTCCCAAGTGCTACACCGTTTGTATCCAAAACATTTGCGTGTTTTGAGTGTAGCGATGTAGTAAGTGGTTTTGCAGATCCGATGCTTGTTGTGCCAAGTGCATTTGAGCTGTGGCAAGAAGCACACAATATCGGTGTTCCAGACTTCGCTGTTTGATAAAGAGATGCCTGATAGTTGTAGCCCTTCGCTTGAACGGCAGTCAAGTCATTTGCGTTTATGGTATGTTTGTCATCATGCAATTTAAGAATATTGTATTTATAATCTTTTAATATATCCGCATCATTTTCCCATCCTGCACTTGGTTTTGCTGCGTTTGAAGCAACAGAGCTTGCGTGACATTTAGCACAGTCCATCTCATCACTTACTGGAAGGACTACATCTGCAGTTGCCAAAAGTGTACCTGCTGTATCTTTTGCTATAACACGCACCATAGGATAGTAGTTTGTAGCATTATTATCATCACGGTTGACGATAGGGATACCATCTGCTTCAAACCAATCATGTGTTGCATTATATTTCATCAGTTGTGGCGTAGTTGATGGCGTTTGATTGCCTGTGAGACCAACATTGGCGATACTTGTAGCTCCAGGAAAGAGCGCACCAAGATAGTCCCAAAAGTTTGTTTTTGTGCTGCTGATAGTATTTGTATGGCCATCATAACTTAATGCTTGATAGCTCAAAGTAACGCCAGTAGTTACATGTTTATTTGATTCTCCTGCCTTATTTATAAGGTGTGCGTTAAGGTTGTTGTATGGTGGTAAGATAGAAAAAACAGAAAAGTCACTTCCATCAAAACAGTGCATACCAAGGTCATTCCATGCTAAAAGAGCGTAGTTTCCAGACGTTGTAGGTGGTGTTGTGCCTCCTCCGGTAGTTCCACCGCTTGTACCTCCTCCATCAGTAGTCGTATCTCCAGAGTTTGTCTCTTCATCACTATCTTCATCTGAATCATTATCATGATCGTTGTCATGGTCATCTTCCTCGTCATCAGAATCTGAGCTACTGTTTGTCTTATTGTTTGGATGCCAATCTATTTGTGATTGATAACTGGCAAGATTGTTGAGTGTATCACTAAAATGACTTTTAGCATTTATTTCAGATACAAGCTCTGTTTTATTTATCAAAGAAGTGAGTGCAGAGTCACTAAGAGGAGTGTGACTCTGCGAGATATCTAGAGTACTCTGGGTAGTTACAACAGCGGGAATCGTGATAATGCTGTCTGTTTTATTTTCATCTAAAGTTTGGAGTATTCTGAGTGTCTCAATCACTCTATAGTCATCAATCGTACTGCCAGAGACTAAGCTAAGAGGTGTGATAAGCGAGTTAGAGGTCGTGATAGTACGTTTACCTAAAGTAATAGTGCCAACTTTAAAAGTCACATCTTCGCCGGAAGTATAATAAAAAAAGCCACTTGAGTCAGTAGAGCCGCTATGTGATCTAGAACTGTATTGCAGACCGTGTACTGGACCGTCTACAAACATTCCCACATTAGTAGCGGCTGTTTGTGCAGTAACATCAGAAGAGGAAGAACCTCCACCGCTACAGCCACTGAGGAATAATGCTGTAAGCCAAAAGCATAAGATAAAAGATTTCATAAAATCTCCTTATAAATAGATATTTTAGAATCTTATAAGAAGAGAATGAAGATATTATGAAGATTTGTTTATTTTATACCCAATACCTCGTACATTTTGTATGAGATCTTTTCGATCAAGTTTTTTTCGCAGATTTTTTATATGCACGTCGACTAGATTACTGTGCTTTATAGAATAGTTGTCTTTGTTGATATGTTCACTGAGTTGGTAGCGGGTGAGGACTATATTTTGGTTTTTCATAAATAGCTCAAGCAGATCAAATTCTGCTGCTGTTAATTGTACAAGCAAGTCTCCAACAAGAACTTCATGGGTCGTGATATCGAGTGTAACATCTTCTGCTCTAAGTAAAGAAGATTTCTCTTTACTGCCTTTACGGAGTAAAACACGCATCCGAGCTAAGAGTTCAATATTAGAATAGGGCTTGCAGAGATAATCATCTGCCCCAGCATCAAGTACCATAACCCGTTCGTTTATCTCAGAGTTTGCAGAGAGCATCAGTACCGGAAGATCCATCGCAAGGAGACGGATCTCTTTAAGAAGTTCCAGTCCGTCACCATCTCCTAAGTTCCAATCCAATAAAAGAGTAGAATAGGAGTTTTTATCAAGAAACTCTTTTGCTTGGGTATATCCGTACGCTATGTCGCAGCTGTATTTTTCACTCTTAAGAAGTTTGGCAAGCTGATTTGCAACAGGGATATTATCTTCAACTATCAAGATATTCAAGAGAGACTCCTTTGTTTAGAGAAAACTTTTTTTCCCGCGCCCATCATACATATCTTTATATCGAAACGCAATGAGGTTTTGCATGATGGCAAAGAGGATGATAAAGTTTAAAAAACTACTTCCTCCATAGCTAAACATAGGCAAAGGAACTCCAACAACTGGAGCAAATCCTATGGTCATGGCGATATTAACACCCATATAGATAAAGATCATAAACGCAATCCCGATAGTCACAACTTTAATATAATAATCTTTATTGAAAACACTCATACTTAGAAGATGGAAAATTAGCACAATATAGACTAAAATAATACCAAGCGCTCCTAAAAAGCCTGTTCTTTCAACTAAAAATGCAAAGATAAAGTCACTTGTCGCAATAGGAAGAAATTTCATCTGCGTTTGTGTCGCATCGTCTTTGTCTTTGCCTGTGAATCCTCCAGAACCTATAGCGATGATGGATTGTTGGACGTGGTACGAGGGCTTTTCGCTTAGGAAGTCTTTGATTCTTGTCTTTTGATAGTCATGAAGCATAAACTTATATGCAAGTGGAGAAAAAAGAAGAATACCAGCGATAATAGTTGCCCAGATCTTCCATTGAACGCCTACAAAAAACAAGATGCCATAGCCTATAAGCAGGAGTACAAGGGCAGTCCCCAAGTCAGGCTCTTTGGCTATAAGAACAAAAGGAAGAAGAATATAAAAGCTGATTTTTAAAAATTCTTTGAGATTGTACCCTAGTGTCGGTGGTGGACTTCTGCTAATGAGATAAGCCAACATAAGGATAAGCGCAGGTTTGACAAACTCTGAGGGTTGTATCGTTGCGTTTATAAAAGGGATATCTATCCATCGCTGTGCACCGAGTCTTGCATGACCAAAGAATTCTACGCCTAAAAGAAGAACGATAGTGACCCAATAAACAAGTGGAATAAGCCAGCTCATGCGGCGGATAGGAAGAAAAAAGACACCAGCGAAGACAAGTGCCGCCACACCGATATATGCAAGCTGTTTTTGAGCCAAAGCAGGAACGGCTTCACCGATAAGCCAATTTGAAGTTATAATCAATGGTAGAATAAGCACAATAGAAAGAAAGTCGAATTGTGCTAAAATACTTTTATCAAATCTCCACAAACTTATAACTCCTAAAATAATTGTAAGAATTGTATCATAAAGGTTAAAAATGAACAGAGAAGAAATATATATTTGTGAAGATGTAGAGCGTTTAGATACGTTTTTGTCAACAAAGATCGAGCAAACACGCTCTCAGATAGCGCAACTAATAAAATTAGATGCAGTTTATGTAGATGAAAAGCCTGTATCACGTCCAGGTGTAAAACTCAAAGTAGGACAAAAAGTTAAAGTTGTTTTTCCAGAAGCTAAAGAAGAGAGAGCACAAAAGGTCGCGTTTGACGTAGAAGTTCTTTATGAAGATGAAGATGTTTTAGTTATTAACAAGCCAAGTGGTGTCACTGTGCATCCTGCACCAAGCGTAAAAGAGCCAACACTTGTCGACTGGCTCAAACATAAAGGTATACGTCTCTCGACAATTAGCGGAGAGGAACGTCATGGTATCGTTCATAGACTTGACAAAGGTACGAGCGGGGCTATGGTTATTGCGAAAAATAACAAAGCGCATGAGTTCTTGTCACAACAACTACAAGATAAAAGTATGGGACGATACTATCTAGCAGTAATCACGCCACCGTTAAAAGATGCGTTGACTACAGTTGAGAAAAACATAGGTAGAAGCTCTCATAACCGTTTAAAGATGACAGTTACAGATGGTGGGAAATATGCCAAGACAATGTTTAAAGAACTTTTACTCTCAGACGATGAAAAAAGTCAACTTATAGCGTGTAAACTTTTTACAGGACGAACACATCAGATACGTGTACATCTTGAAAGCTTGAGTCGTCATATTATTGGAGATCATATCTATGCGACAAGCCCAAAAGCAGACAAATCGGAACGCATCTTGCTTCACGCTTATTTGATATATTTTATCCATCCAACGAGCAAAGAAACCTTGCATTTTATTGCACCTGTTGAGAGTGAAATGATGGAATACGTAGAGAAAAAATTTAATACGGAGAATTTGAATGAAATTATTGACGCTGGCAACATTACTCAGTGCTTCACTTCTGATCTTTAACGGCTGTGCGGGAACACCTTTAGCAGACAAAGAAATAGCAATAGATGGCTCTCTTCCACAAGTGGAATTGACCGAAAACGGTATGGTCGCGGATATGAATGCGATTGCGTTTGAGTGGAAAAGTATTAAAGATCCACGGGTAGAAGGGGTCTATGTTTACAGAATAGATTCGGATGCCAAGGATTCGAGTGATTCTGTGATGCGTTACTATGATAAAGTTGAGAGTCGTTATGTGACGCACTATACAGATAGATATGTCGCGCCAAATAGCAGCTATAAATACTATTTTAGAACCTATTCCAAAGGTTCACAATCTCCTCAAGGTCGTCTTGTTGGCGTAAAAACACTTGATCTTTTTGACTCTGTATCATGGTTATACAGTGTAACAGATATGCCAAGATCTGCAAAGATTATCTGGAGACCGCATACAAACGCAAAAGTTGAGTACTACAAGTTAGAGCGTAAAGCTGCTAATGAAGATGAATTTCAAGAGATTGGAAGAGCGCAAGGTAGATTGAGCGTTGAGTATATCGATACGGATCTTAAAGATAATTATATCTACATGTATAGAATCTTCGCTGTGACATATGATGGAATTACATCAAAACCATCTGAGATAGTAAAAGTAGTCACAAAACCTCTTCCTGAGGGAATATCTAATATCCAAGCAACAAGAAACTTGCCAAAAAGTATCAAAGTGACATGGAACGAATCAAACGCAAGAGATTTTTATAAATATAATGTTTATAGATCAGAGAATGCTGATGGGCAATATACATTAATCGCTTCACTGCTTAATACAGTTCATGTAGATAAGATTGAAGAAGATGGTCGTAACTATTTTTACAGAATCAGTGTCTTAGACAAAGATGGACTTGAGAGTAAAAATGATGACTATACTGTCCAAGGTTCTACTTTAGACAAACCTATCGCTCCAATAATTGTAGCTTCAGGTTATAAAAATAACGGTGTTGAACTTACTTGGAGCAATCTTGATACACGTATAAAAAATTATGTTGTTTCAAGAGACGAGAAGATCGGTTGGTTTGAAGAGTCGCATGAAGAGTTTAAAGGACTTAGAACCCAAACATTTTTAGATAGAAACCTTAAGCCAAGTACAACGTACATCTATAAAGTTTACGGTGTTGATCAATATAATATTCTTTCTCAGGCAAGTGCAGCTGTGACTATCACTACATCCGAAAATGTCAAGGCAAATCCTTTGCAAAAAAGAGCTGTGCAACAAGATATGCAAAATATTCAAACAACACCAATGGAAGATGTGAAAGTTGAAGATGAAAACACTATAATTCCGGCTGATAATTTAGACCTAAGTGAGATTTAATGCCGCACCTGCATATAAAAGAGTTTAAAGCTATTGATTTTCCCCAGACACGCAATGGCGTTTCTTTTGATTATATAGCAAACAATGTAAATCATAATGATGAAAAACTTATCTCTGTAAGTGTTGATGGGGATAAGTTTTTTTTATTAGTTCAAGATGAAGAGAATAAGCATCTGCTGAAATCAGATAAGCTTACAAGACCGGCAGCTATATTTAATGTGCACAAAGCGCTTCTTGCATATGCAGATGTAGCTGGGCTTGAAGTACTTGCTTCAAATGTACCGATTTCTAAAAAAAATATGCATCTTCAAGAGGTCACTGCTCTTAAAAATATAGAGTATTTTGCATCAGATTTTCCAAATGATAAAGAGATACGCATCGAAGTGGGATTTGGTTCAGGTCGCCATCTCTTACATCAAGCACTCAATAATCCTAATCTACTTTTTATCGGTTTAGAAATTCATGGACCCTCAATTGAGCAAGTTTTAAAGCAGATAAGTATCCAAAAAATTGAAAATATTCTTATTCTAAACTATGACGCAAGACTCTTTATGGAACTCATTCCATCAAATCTTGTAGATAAAATTTATGTGCACTTCCCAGTTCCTTGGGATAAAAAGCCACATAGACGTGTCATCTCTACGAACTTTATAGAAGAAGCAAGACGTGTCCTCAAAGTAGAGGGAAGACTTGAATTGCGTACAGATAGTGAAAATTATTATGCCTACTCGTATGAGACTTTTATTGCGTTTAATAAAACTATCTTACACATCAATAAAAACAAAGATATCGCTATCAGTTCCAAATATGAAGATAGATGGAAAAAGATGCAAAAAAATATCTATGACGTCAGTATGATCAACGAAGAAGAGTCTGATGTACTTTCAATTGAAGGTAATTTTTCTTTCGAAGCCGTAAAAATGAGTAATGATGCAATCCTAAAATTACATGGAAGCACACAAAAATTTGAGGCAGGATTTATACACTTTGAGAGAGCATACAGCTTAAGTGACGGAGTTATGCTGCGTTTATCAATGGGAAGCTTCGATCGGCCAGAGCACCTTTATTTACTTATAAACGCAGGCAAAGCATCTTATTTTGATACTCTGCCACTTCGTTCAAAAAGCAATCTTAAAGCACATACATATCTTAATGGTCTGTTACATGGATAAGGTTATCATCGCAAACAATCTCTCTTTATCTTACTCAAATGATGAAACCATAATTAATAAAGCAAATTTTTCTATAAATTCTGGAAGTTTTATCTTCATAACTGGTGCAAGTGGAAGCGGAAAATCGACGCTGCTGAAATCTCTTTATGGAGCACTGAAACCTAAAGAGGGAAGTCTTATTGTTGGCGGTGTCGAGTTACGTGGCGTTTCAGGTTCAAAATTAAACTTTTTACGAAGACATATTGGTATCGTTTTTCAGGACTATAAACTTGTAAAAGAGTGGACGATAGAAAAAAATATCATGCTTCCGCTGATCATCAATGGATATGAAAAAAGTATCACACAAAATCAGGTCGAGAGTTTACTCAAACATGTACGTTTGAAGCACCAAGCAGGAAAATACCCGATGGAGCTTAGTGGTGGGGAACAACAGCGTGTAGCTATGGCTCGTGCGCTTTCTCATAATCCTATTCTTATCCTAGCAGATGAACCAACAGGAAATCTTGATGACTACTCTTCACAGCTTATTTGGAATTTGCTAGAGGGTGCTAATACACAACTTAAGACGACTGTTATCGTAGTCACACACCATATTCCAGAAGCAATGGGCGTTGCATACAAACATTTTCATATTGAGTTTGGGAGTATTCATGAAGTCAATTAAGAATCACCTCTCACTCGTTATAGCGCTTTTGAGTATCCTTTTTTCTATTCAAATATTTACTATTGTGGATCGTTCAGTAACGGCGTATAAAGACAATCTGGCTACAAACTACTCTCTTGTTGTCGTGAGTAACAGTGTTTTGAGTGACAAGGCAATTGTTGAGGCTGATGAGAGAATAAACGCAATGATGGAACTCTCTCCTGATGATGTCATTCAAAGACTCAATACGGGTATGAGTAGCAAAAATATGGAACTACTCAAACATACACTTCCAAAATTTTATAAGGTAAAACTCAAACATTATCCATCTCCAGGAGAGATAGATAGCGTAACGAAAAAACTTTTGAGTAATAAAACTGTAAGTAAAGTAGAGAATTTTTCACAGTCGCATGATACGACATACAAATTACTACTTTTATTTAAAAATGTCGTTTCACTTTTCGCTGTTTCAATCTTTGTCATTACCACGCTACTGATATTTAAAGAACTTCGCATCTGGCAGTTTAAGCATAGTGAACGTATGAGTATTATGGCTCTCTTTGGTGCACCGACTTGGTTGCGTTCAGCGGTACTTTTTAGACTTGCTATCGTAGACGCGCTTATAACCAGTGCTGTGGCTTTTGGGCTTTTCGCTTATATGTCATCCTCTGAATGGGTACTTAAACAGTTCCAAGATATTGGTATTCATATTGTTCTCTTTGATCCTTTGTATGACTTTGCAATGCTTGCAGGTGTAGCTATGTTCTTATCAATACTTTTGGCAACGCTCATAGTTTTAGGGCACAAAGAAGAGGTATGATACGAATATTTTTATGCATCCTTGTGAGTTGTAGCGTTTATGCAAAAACGGATATTGATTCTAAGATCAATAAAACAAGCACGGAACTGGACTCCTACTCAAAAAACACTCTTGAGCTTAATAAAAAGATGGATCAAACTGCAAGTGCTATTTTGATCCAAAAAAAAGAGCTGGAAAAACAAAACGAATATCTTGAGAAGATAAAAGCAGAACTCAAAGAAAAAGAGAGCAGCTACAGCGATAATATTGGAGAGCTAAAAGCACTCAAGAGCTCTCAAGGAACACTCAAAAGTGAGCAGGATACTATTGAAGAAGATTTAGTTTTTGTTATAGCGCAAAGTGTTTCACTTACGGTTATCCTCGAAGAAGATTATGCGATAAACGCAGACTCTCTTATAGAATTTGAAGTACTAAAAAAGATGCTTGATGCATCAAAAATAAGAGTGCAAGAACTCAATAGCCGTTATTTTGAAAACTCTAAAGACATAGATGTACTCAATAAGTTTACAAATAATCTCGAAGCATCTATTGCGAGTATAGATAAAAAAAGAAAAGAGCTTCTTAAAACGCAAGAAGAGAATAAAAAGTCTCTTAAAAAGTTGGAGTTGGCAAAAAACTCTTATAAAGATGAACTCAAAAAAATACTTAAAAAACAAGATTCACTGAAAAAGACACTCTCTCAGCTCAATATCATAAAAATTGATGAGTCAAATAGAGCAAAAGAAGAGGCAAGTCGTGCAGAAGCTTTCGCAGATAAGGGTGTCAAAGATACAGGAAGCCTTCCAAGTGTAAAAAAAGTTGGAAGTAGTTATGAAGCAGTAGCGACAGCAAAATACGCTGGAGAGAAGACAATCGCTCCTCTTGATTCGTATACAATTTCTAAAAAGTATGGGACCTATACCGATCCTATTTATGGGATAAAGATCTTCAATGAATCCATATCGCTCAAACCAACACAAAATGATGCGAAGGTCAAAACAGTTCTCAATGGAAAAGTTATCTATGCAGATAAGACAGCTGTTTTGGATAACGTAGTTATTGTTGAGCATGCCAATGGTCTGCATACGATATATGCAAACCTTTCACAAATCTCTCCTAATATAAGTAAGGGGAAAAAAATAAAGCAAGGATATACGATAGGGCGTGTAAAAGATGAACTTGTCTTTGAAGTGACACAAAAATCAGCACATGTCAATCCGAGTAATCTTTTTGAGTAGAATGATTTTTTAATTTAATTTTTTTTGTGATATAATATTTCTATTCTGAAAGAAATGAGAAATTATGAAAAAATCTGCATATAAAAAAGATAATAACAACGGTTCGATTTACTATGATAGTGTAGAAGATACGAGAAGTTATGCAGCAAAAATCAATCAAGAACGAAAAAAAAGAGAATCTTTTGGTTCTCAAGAGATTGATGTCAACAAATATGTTCTCTCTCCTGAAGGTTGGGAGAATTTTGCCCTTACACTTTATATCATTTTAATCCCCTACATTGTTGGTGTTTTATTTCTTTTTATATTTATTGCAGAAGTTGCCTTTGAAAAGTTCTTACTCTTAGATATGAGTTCCATATTTATAGTATGGGCTATTGGTTATGAAGTCATTGCAGTTAGCTTGCTCTTTTTGATTTTTGTCTCTTTTCTTTCCTATCTCAGTAAATCTACATCAGCACAGAAGATCAATAATCCACATAGAGGCAGCAATAGAGATTAAAAACTATCATAGTAAACTTTTGATATAATCCGCAAAAATCAACTTTAGAGCAAAATATGAACTTTATACAAACGCGTGGATACGACGAAAATAGACCTAAAATGGTTACATTCTCTGAGGCTATACTCTCTCCAATAGCTTCATTTGGTGGCTTATATGTCCCAGAAAAACTTCCAGAACTCGGTGAGGCTTTTTTAATCAAACACCTTCACTCTTCTTATAAAACTTTAGCATTTGATATGCTCTCTCGCTTTGAGATAGATATTGACAAAGCAGTGATAGAAGAAGCACTCGCTTTGTATGATGACTTCGATGATAAAAACAATCCTGTTCCTGTTGTAAAAGTAAGAGAAAACCTTTATGTAAGTGAACTCTATCACGGTCCTACACGTGCGTTTAAAGATATGGCACTGCAACCTTTTGGAATTGTACTTTCTTCTATCGCTCAAAAACGCAATGAAAACTATCTTATCTTAGCAGCTACAAGTGGTGATACAGGTCCCGCTGCTTTGGAGACTTTCAAAAACCGTGCAAATGTTCAAGTAGCTTGTCTCTATCCTGATGGAGGAACAAGTGATGTGCAGCGTCTGCAGATGGTTACAGAAGATGCAAAAAATCTTAAAGTTATAGGAATTCATGGCGTTTTTGATGATGCACAAAATGCACTCAAGCGTCTTTTGGCTTCAAGCGAATTTAACGCAGCTTTGAGAGAAAAAAATATCTCTCTCTCCGCAGCAAACTCCGTAAACTTCGGGCGTATAATCTTTCAAATCATCTATCACATCCACAGCTACCTTGAGCTTGTACGTCAAAACGCAGTGAGTATGGGTGAAAAAGTCTATCTCAATGTTCCAAGCGGAAACTTTGGTAATGCCTTAGGTGGATACTATGCATGGAAGATGGGTCTTCCTGTAGAGAAGATCATCATCTCATCGAATGAGAATAATGTCCTTACTCGTCTAATAAGAGATGGAAAATATGATCTGCGTACTATGAAAGTAGTCAACACAACTTCTCCTGCAATGGATATCTTAAAGTCTTCAAATGTAGAGAGAGTTTTGTTTGACCTTTTTGGTGCAGTGCGTACGAAAGAACTTATGGAAGATCTTGAAAGTAAAAATGCTTATGAGCTTACATCTTCTGAACTTGCAACACTTCGTGAATGTTTTGACGCTGATTTTTGTAATGGAGATGAAGGCAAAGCGTACATCAAAGAGACGTTTGAAAACAACGCTTATCTTATGGATCCACATACTGCGACATGTTTTAAATCTTTTGAAACATGCTCAAATCCTGAAATTAAAACGATTATCTATTCTACGGCCGAGTGGACAAAATTCTCTCCAGTGATTGCAAATGCGCTTACAGGAGAAAAAGATGCTCAGGATATCGTAGCGCTTGAGTCTATTTCCAAAACAGCAAGCCTTGAAATTCCAGCGATGGTAAAAGGTCTCTTTAGTAAAAAGATCGTTCAAGGCAGTGTTATCCAAAAAGAAGATATTGAAAAAGAGATATTGAAGTTTTTATAATACGCCAAGAAGTAATCCGCCCCCAATAAGGGGCAAGCTATAATCTTAAAATGGCTAAGGTGTAAATAATTACAGCTCTTTAGCTCTTTTATGAGCTTTTTCTATTGCGTTTATACACGCATTTCTCACATTTCCATTTTCTAGCGCTGCATATCCTGCTGCTGTTGTTCCTCCAGGGCTCATTACACCGTCTTTAAGCAGTGCAGGGTGGATTTCTTGTATAAGTGTTCCAAAACCCTCAAAAAGGCCACGCATGATAGCCATAGCATCATCGCGTTTGAGACCTTCTTTGACTGCCCCATCTGCAAGTGCCTCTGCTATGAGTGCAAGATAGGCAGGTCCGCTTCCTGCAAGCGCAGTGGCAATATCTATCTCTTTTTCACTTCCAAGCCACTGCGTTTTGCCGATAGCACCTAAGAGTTGCTCTGCTTCTGCTTGAAACGCAGTGTCACCGGTGAGTGTTGTCATCGATTTATTTACACTCGCCGCTAAATTTGGCATAGTTCTCACCACTGCGTTTGTGCTGATATTGGTACGAAGTTTTTCTAAAGATGTCCCTGCAAGAACAGAGTAGAGCACTCTCGCTGTTCCTTTGAGTTGTGCGCCTACTTCTGCAACATTTGCGGGTTTTACACAAAATAGCAGGGTTTTCTCCCCAATGTCAAAATCTTTAAGAAGATGTTTCTCAATTGTAATGCCAAGTTTTTTTTCAAACACTTCCAAGCTTTGTAGACTTCTTCCAACCGCTTCAATTGTGTAGTCAGATTTAAGGCCTTTTGCGATGCTAAGTGCCATGTTTCCATTGCCGATAAATGTTATAGTTTTTGACATATCAATCCTTTTACTGTAGTATAGCATGAAAGAAATAAATGTTTTATAGGCATAAATAAGGAAAATTTTGAAGAGAATAGTAATAAAAGTAGGGAGTGCAGTACTGACGCACAAAAACGAAATCGCTAAAGAGAGAATGCTCAATCTTGTCCATCTCATAGCAAAACTGAGAAAAAAATATGATGTTGTTTTAGTGACATCAGGTGCTGTTGCAGCGGGTTACTCAGCTTTGAAAATGGACAAAACAAAACAGATAGGTAAAAAAGCAATCGCAGCGGCAGGACAGCCAATTTTGATGACAAGTTATAAGAAAAAATTTGATATTTTTGAGATTGATACAGCGCAGATACTTTTGACAGAGGATGACTTTGACTCGAGAAAACGCACAAAAATGCTGCAAGATATTTTGGATGCGCACCTCAATAATGACATTTTACCTATTGTTAATGAAAATGATATCACCTCCACTCCAGAACAACTTTTTGGGGATAATGATCAGCTCTCAGCAAATGTTGCGGATGCCGTTGGTGCTGAATTACTTGTGATTTTGAGCGATATTGATGGCTATTATGATAAAAATCCTAAAGAGTCTCCTGATGCAAAAATCTATAAAGTGATGAATGAGATACCAGAGGCACTTCTAAAAGATGAAGCAACTCCAAATAATGAATTTGCAACGGGTGGGATAGTGACAAAACTCAAAGCGGCTGATTTTATGATGAAGCATGGAAGAAAGATGTTTTTGACTAATGGCTTTGATCTGAGTGCGGCAGAAGCTTATCTTTTGAATGATACTTATATATCTGGTACGCTTTTTGAATCGAATCCAAACAAGGAACAATAATTATGGAAAAATTTTTACAAGAAGCAAAAGCGGCGAGTAGAGTTCTCTCTACACTCAGTGGAGCAGAAAAAAATAGAATCTTGCATGAGATGGCAGCTGCCCTTCGTAGTAACACGATGGACCTTCTAGAAGCAAACGCAATAGATATGAGTGAAGGGAAAAAGAATGAACTCTCTTTGGCACTTATGGATAGACTTCTTTTGGATGAAAAACGCATCGATGCGATGGCTGTGGCTATAGAAGAGATAGCAGCACTCAAAGAGCCTGTTGGCCGCGTTTTAGAAGGATGGGTAACTGAAGACGGACTCAAAATAGAAAAAGTGAGTATCCCTATCGGTGTGATCGGGATCATCTACGAGTCCCGTCCAAATGTTACATCCGATACAGCGGCACTTTGTTTTAAAAGTGCAAACGTCTCTGTCCTTAAAGGTGGCAAAGAAGCTGAAAATTCAAATAAAGCGATTGCCAAAGTTCTTCAGGCTGTGCTTGCAAAAAATAATTTGCCAACGGCGCTTGTCTCTTTAATCCCAGACTCTTCACGCGAAGGTGTGGATAAGCTTATCAAGATGGACAAATATGTCGACCTTATTATCCCAAGAGGTGGAGCAGGGCTTATCGCTCATGTAAGTAAAAACGCAACGGTGAGTGTTGTCAAACACGATAAAGGACAGTGCCATACCTATATAGACAAAGAGGCAAAAATAGAGAATGCTATTGCCATTGCTCTAAACGCAAAGGTGCAGCGTCCAGGTGTTTGTAATGCGATGGAGACACTTTTGGTCGATAGTGCTATAGCAAAAGAGACACTTCCTCTCATAAAAAGTGCCTTTGATAAAGCCCACACACAACTCAAAGGCTGTGCACAAACGCAAGCAATTATAGAAGTGTCAAACGCAACGGATGAGGATTACGATACAGAGTACCTGGCAAATATACTCAATATAAGAGTTGTTGATGGAGTTCAGGGTGCGATAGAGCATATCGTGCGTTTTGGCTCAGGACACTCAGAAGCGATAATTACAGAAAATATTACAACGGCGGAAACTTTTCTAAACGCATTAGACGCTGCTGTTGTTTATGTCAATGCTTCAACACGATTTACGGATGGAGGCTCTTTTGGTTTTGGTGCAGAAGTTGGTATCAGTACAAATAAGCTTCATGCTAGAGGACCTATGGGGATTGAGGGTTTGACTACGTATAAGTATAAGATTTACGGAAGCGGGCAGGTACGAGGATAAAGCTTCTTTAATGCTTTATCTGTACGCTTTGATACTCTCTATCAGTCGATGGAGGTGTTCACTATATTGATGTGCAAGAGTGAGATAACTCTTTTCATCTGTATCTTTGAGTGCCTCTTTTATCTCTCTAATAACATTGCTTAAATTATCTGCTCCGATATGTGCTGTGATGCCAAGGAGATCAAGGAGATATTTATCTGCTAGGATAAGCTGATTTTCACTTAGATATTCAAATATCTTTGCATCTGAGTCAGAATAGTCTATGACAAACTCATCAAGAATCTCATGATAGAAACTCTCATCACCAGCACATGTCTCCAAACCTTTTTCAAAATTCAACTCGTTTGAAGTGAAATGTTGTTGATTTTCTTCTTGACTATAATCCGTGTAAATATAGAATATGTCATAGAGTGCGTCAATACGCAAAGGTTTTTCCAAATGTTCATCCATTCCCGCTGAGAGCATTTTTTTGATATCTGAATCTGATGTATCACCACTGAGTGCGACTATTGGAATATGATTGTAGTCTGCGTTTTCTCTGATAGCTTTTGTTGCTTCAATGCCATCCATAATCGGCATATGTGCATCCATAATGATGAGAGTGAAGTTCACATCATTTTGCAGTATATCAAGTGCTTCTTTCCCGTTGTTTGCGATGAGAACTTCGATACCACTCTCAGCAAGAAGACCTGAAATGACTTTTTGATTGATGAGATTGTCTTCTGCGACCAAGATTCTTGCTCCAAAAAACTCTTTGAAATTTTGTTTAGTGATCTTTCCATGGAGAGCGAGTTTTCTTTTTTGCAGTTGTAGTGGTAGCGATTTTGAAGAGTTTATATCACTTGGAAGTGTAAAATCACCTTCTTCTGTGCCATGAAGCTCATTCATAGCCACTTTTTCAACTCTAATCTCTTGAAGCGGTTTAGTAGTTTGTGGGAGATCACTGAGTGGCTCTTCTTCTTTTTTATTTTGAGATTTTCTTAGCAATAAAACGATAAACGCAAGCATACTAAAAGCTAAAAATGCACTAGCAAGCGTCCATGTGTCAAACATACTTTTTTCTTCTTTTGGTGTGATTTGCTGCGTTTGCTCAGGAGCTATTTCTGGTGTAATAGATTCAATAGGCTCTGCGTTTGTGTCACTTTGTGCTGTAGTAACTTGCGTAGCATTTATCTCAGTCGTATTCGCTTCTTCTGTAAGATTTGATTCGGTTTCTTGCGTTGTATTTGCCTCTTCTTGAAGTTCAATCTGTGCCAGTGTCTCTTTTATGTTGTGCGTTGGTGCAATAAATGTTTCAGAGACTGCTTGTGGTTCTACATTAGGCTGAGGTGCTGGAGCATCTGGAGTGAGGGGAAGTGCCTCTTGGGGGAGAATATAAGAGTATGCGCCTTTATATTTTTTTTGTATTATTTTGAGTGCAGTGCTAAGTGTCTGTTCATCTTTAAAAGGTTCTAGTGTGACAAGATAATAATTTTTGCGCTCTTTATATCTTGTATGAATACCATTTTTTTCAAAAAACTCTTTTTCTTTATCCATGACTCTTTGAAGTTTTTTCTCTTCGTTGATGGCTGATTTTTCTGCGCTATATGCACCAGTGATTATCTGAAAATCTACGCCAAAAGTGAAACTAAAAAGTAGAGATACAAGCCAGAAAAATTTCATTTTAACACCCTTTTTTTTGTTTATAATACAGTATAAAGAATTAAATTAGACAAAATTAATGTATAATCTATTAAAAATACTCATGAAGGTTTGTTTTGCAAAATGTCCCGCATATTCCAGTTTTATACAAAGAAGTAGTCGATACTTTTAGCTCTATTGAAGCTGGCATAGTGATAGACTGTACGATGGGGTACGGCGGTCACTCTTCTATGATCCTCGAATCCAACCCAAATATTAAGCTTATTGCAATCGATCAGGATCAAACTGCTATAGATTTTTCAACGCGTAGACTCGCTGCGTTTGCAGATAGGGTAGAGATACGCAGGGGAAGATTTTCTTCTGTTATCAAAGAGATACTTGAGGATTATGAAAATATCAATATCAAAGGTATTTTGGCAGATATCGGAGTCTCTTCTTTGCAACTTGATCAAAAAGATCGAGGTTTTTCGTATGAGAGTGACAATCTGGATATGCGCATGGATAAAGAGTCGACTTTGAGTGCTTTTGAAGTGGTCAATGAATATGCAAGAGAAGATCTTGAAAAGATACTTTTTGAATATGGAGAACTGAGAAACTTTAAAAAAATCACTTCAGTGATCATCGAAAATCGTCCTTTTACATCGGCAAAAGAGCTCGGTGAAGCTGTCAAACCGTATATGCCTCATGGCAAAAAAATCCACCCTGCAACACTGCTCATGCAAGCAATCCGTATCGAAGTAAATAATGAACTCGGTGAGCTCAAATCTTTACTTCAAAGTATAGAAGAAGCAGATATCGTCGATGCAAAAGTCGCTATCATCTCATTTCACTCACTTGAAGACAGAATTGTCAAGCAAGAGTTTAGCCGATGGTCGAAGTCATGTATATGCCCACCTGAGGCTATGCGCTGCGTTTGTGGGAATAACCATGCCAAAGGAAAAATCCTTACAAAAAAACCTATCATGGCGCAAGATGATGAACTCAAAGAAAACGCAAGAAGCAGAAGTGCAAAGATGCGTGTATTTCAGATGGATAGAAGATGAGTGAAAAAAGTGAACTTCTAGATGAAGTCCAAATCGTACTTACAAGCAAAAAAGTTCTTGATTTTAGTTACTTTTTGAATGTCTTTTTGATTTTGACGCTCGTCTGTATTTTCGCGTTTCCGGGTATATATATCCATCAGCAGATTTATTTCAAAAGCAGAGATATCTCTAAACTCAAATCTGAACATGACACACTCAAAGAAGAAAACAGAATCATTCGCGCTTCTGTAGAGTCTATAAGATTTAAAAATCAAATCCTTGATACACTTTTCTAGGGACAAAAATGATTCGTAAATTTGTCGCATTTTCTATTGATAAGCCACTGCTCAATCACATCCTTCTGCTCTTTATTTTTGTAATGTCGATTTTTGCCTACATCAATATCCCAAAAGAGATATTTCCTCCTTTTGCAACAGATAAAATATCTGTGACTGGCGGCTACGCTGGGACTTCTGCTGATATACTCGACAAGATGGTCGTGCAGACTATAGAAGACGATATGCAAAATATTGATGATCTTGACGTCATCACTACGACAATCAAAAATGGCTCTTTTTCCATACTCGTGGATATTAAATCAGGCTCTGATAATATCGCTGTTTTAAATGATGTCAAAGATATTGTAAGCAATGTCAAGAAAGATCTGCCTGCTGATATGTCTGAGCCCATTGCCAAGATACATACAAAGAGTTTTCCCCTTGTTCTTATCGCACTTGCCGGAGATGTCTCAAAAGAAGAGCTGCTCGCACGCGCAGATGAGCTGAAGTCACAACTGAGCAGTTTTAAAGATCTGAGTGAAGTATCGATTCGAGGTGACGCAGATGAAGAGTTGGTTATCACTATCAACGAGCAAAAACTCTTGGCATACAATCTTGAGCCCGCACTCGCTATAAACGCACTCAAAAACATCAGTTCTATTTTCCCTGTTGGAACGATCAAAGAGCGAGGACATCACCTTTATATCTCTACTTATAACGGGGAAAAAGATAAAGAGAGTGTTGAAGATACTATCATCACTATTGGGCAAACGCGAGTGAGAATAGGTGATATCGCAAATATCTCCTTTGAACTCAGTGATGAGAGTGAACTCTCGCATTATAACGGTGTAAGAAATATCTCTATCAATGTCACGAAGTCAGAGCAAGGAAACGCAATCGCTCTTGTCAAAGAGATTCGTGCACTTCTCAAACAAAATCAAGCAAAATATCCAAACCTCAAATACGAAGTCTACACAGATACCTCTATATGGATCAAAAATCGTCTCAATACCGTCTTTGCAAATATTGTCTTTGGTTTGATGCTTGTCTTTTTATCGATGCTTATTTTTATCAATCGAGGCATTGCGTTTGTAGTCGCCCTTGGTATTCCAGTGAGTTTTATGATAGGGCTTGTCTTTAGTGAACTTCGAGGCGACAGTCTCAATATGCTCTCATTACTGGGCGCACTTATCGCACTTGGTATGCTCGTTGATGAAGCTATCGTTGTGGCTGAAAATATCTACAGACACCTCGAAGAGGGGATGGAGAGACGAGAAGCGGCTATTGTAGGTGCTACAGAGATGTTTCCAGCCGTGCTTACTGCAACACTTACAACGGTCTTTGCGTTTTTACCTATGCTCTTGCTTACGGGAGATATGGGGACTTTTATAAAGATTATTCCTATTATGATTACCGTACTTCTTTTGTCTTCGCTTTTTGAGGCTTTTTTCTTTTTACCTTTGCATGCACATGACTTTTTGAGAGTCTCTGAGGATAAAAAGTTTACCTCAAAAATATGGGACAAACTCTATTTTTGGTATGACAATATCCTCCATTTTGTCTTTAGAACAAAAATCGTCTCTCTAACTCTGATAGTGGTAAGTATCTTAGCACTCACATTTGTGATGGTCAAAAACTCAAAATTCCAACTTTTTCCAGATTTTGATACGACGCAGATCTATGTCTCGGGCAAAGTAAATATCAACTCAGAACTCGAAGATACAGAGGAGATAGTCTCAAAGATAGAGAAGATACTCCTTGAAAAAATCTCCAAAGAAGATGTCTCTTCTATCACATCTGTTATAGGTTTTCGAATGGATGCAAAAAGTGTAGCCGAGACGGGTGAGCACATGTTTCATATCTTTATCGACCTCTATGAACGTGCGCCTTCAAACGTTTTTGACAACTATATCAGCCCCTACCTTTCACTTGAATATGATGCAAGTGTCCTCAAACGCGAACGTGATGCAGTTGATATCAGTAAAGATGTTGAAGCGATGATGGAACCTCTGCGAGAGTTAAAAACAAAAGATGGTCCGATGTTTGAAGAACTTGTCGTAAAAGTTCCTGGAGCAGGAGTTGTAGCGCACGATATCGAAGTGAGCTTGAGCGGAAAAAGTGAAGATGAAATACTCGAAGGCATCAAATATCTCAAAGATAAACTTTCAGCTATAAATGGAGTCAATAATATCGCAGATGATGCAGATATCGGAGAGCAAGAGCTAAAACTACGTGTGAATGCGTATGGTCAAGAGCTTGGCTTTAACGAAGAAGGAATCTCTGCGGCACTTCGCTCGTACTATCTCAAGGGTGAATATGGCAAGATGTTCAACGATAACGGTCTTGTTCGTATTAAGATAGAAAGTAAGGCGAATGAGAGTATTGAGTCTATTCAGACCATGCAGCTAGAAGTCCCTTCAACGGGGCAATATGTGGGGCTAAAAGATATCTGTGACTTTGTGATGGTACAGGGCTTTGTGGCACTCTATAAAGAAGATGGCGTGAGAATCCGCAGTGTTTTTGCATCTACAGACAAAAAAGTGATTACATCAGCAGAAGTGATGAAACAGATGCAGCCTGCGTTTGATAAACTCTTAGCGCAAGGTTATAAAGTCGATGTCAAAGGTGAAGAAAAAGAGAATAATAAAAACAAAAAAGAGATGATGCAAGCAGGTGTTATCGCTATCTTTTTGATATTTATTACTTTAGTCTGGCTCTTTGATTCTGCTGTGAAGTCTCTCATCGTCATCAGTACGATCCCACTTGTGCTTCTTGGCGTTTTGGCAGGGCATTTGCTTATGGGTGTAAATCTCACAATGCCAGGTCTCATAGGCGTTGTAGGGCTTGCGGGAGTGGTGGTCAATGATGGACTTATTATGGTGAGTTTTATCAAAGATGCCAAAGATAGTGAAACACTGATGAAACAGGCGAAAACGAGACTTCGACCGATATTACTTACTTCATTGACGACTGTTTTAGGACTCTCATCACTTATCTTTTTTGCTTCAGGACAAGCTATGATTTTGCAACCAATGGCTATATCCTTAGGCTTTGGTATTGCATGGGCAACAGTTTTGAACCTGATCTATGTTCCACTTCTTTATGCCGTTATCTATAAAATAAATCCACCAAAAAGAGTAAAAATATGACTATGAATATAACGCAAGCACCTTTTGGAGTACGACCTCCCGTAACCAAACCAATTCCTGAATTTTTGATAGAAGTAGGTGAGCAGGGGATGCGCGATCTCATTAGTAAGCATTATGACCTTCTACGAGAGAGCAGTATTTCACATCTTTTTCCAATAAACGCAGAAGATTTTGAAAAAGCAAAGCAACACTCGAGCGATTTTTTTATCCAGATATGTGGAGGAAGAGCTTATTTCAATGAAAATCGTGGCGCACCACAGATGATAGGCAGACATGCCCCTTTTCGCATTGATGCAAACGCAAGAGAAGTTTGGCTTGAACTTTATAAACCACTTCTTGAAGCGCTAGAAAAAAAAGGTGTTACAGAAACTTCTCTTCGCTCGTTTTGGGGATATCTCGATATCTTTTCTTTGTGGATGATAAATACAAAGTAAAGCAAAGCTAATCAGGAAAATATAAGGATTTATTGACTACAATTGCGCCCTACAAAGCAAACGCTTCGTCGCAAACAGTGGGTCTTTAGCTCAGTTGGTTAGAGCCCTCCGCTCATAACGGAGTGGTCGAGTGTTCGAGTCACTCAGGACCCACCACCTTCAAAACGCCTATTTTTAGCACTTTCAAAGACTTTAATAAGACAACATGAAATAAGTAAAAAAATAGCTTACCCCACTTTTTACCCCACTATGCTTTAGATTATTCGCGCCAATTCTAATATCAAGTGCTATTTCCACCTAAAATTAACTAGCGTAACTTTCTACTCATTTACTACACCAATTCTAATTTCCCCAATTATAAATTCATTTCTCTAATCTATTTTGCTAATTTAACCAAGTTAGTGCAACTCACCATTGACGTGACCAAGTTTGCATTGACGCCATAATCTCACTTAATCATTATTTATGTTGCAAAATGAAACATCTACAAAAATTTTATAATTAACGATCTAAAAATTAATATTATTTTTGAATGAACAATATCACTTATTTTTTTCAAATCTACTCAAAAGTCTTTATTAATATATATAAAGGTTATATATGTGTTATACAACTATTATATTTATGTTATCTCAATGTTATGTGATTATTGTATATAAGTTGTATCAATGTTGTGTTTAAGTGCCTATTTTACGATGTTTCAAGGTAATTATAGATTAAGCTTTAAATTAAGTAATTAATCATAAAGTTTGATTGTAAAAAATAAACAGGAGTAAAAAATGGAAATAAAAGACAGAAAAATAAATAGTAAGGAACTCAGTGAAATGGGGCTTGTAGTTGATGGCGTTGAAATATTACCACCATGTGATGAGACAACACTCGCACAGTTGCGAATCAAAAGAAAAATCCCATTTACAAAGCTATATGGCAGAATTTATTACCAAGTTAGTGAGTTGATCGAATGGGAAAAAGCTAAAAAAGTTAGCGCCGTAATATAGTGTTAGAATCTCTTAGACTGTCGGCAAACTATCAAAAGAGAACCTAACTACCTCCCAAAATCCTAAATAATAGAAATGAGAAGTGTATTTTAGCCTCTTATACCTTATTTAGTGCCAAATAATAAAAGGTACAACTTTATGAAAATAAAATTAAAGAAAAAAGAAAGTAAATACGCACAAGTGCATGTTGATATGCTCAGGAACAAACAATTAAGCTTAAAAGCCAAGGGGCTTGGAGCAGTTCTTGAAAGTTATTCCAATGACTTTGATGTGAGCTTAAAAAGTATTGAATTGAAATCAAATGATGGCATCAAGAGCGTTAGAAGTGCAATTAAAGAATTGGAAGATGGTAATTATCTATTTAGATTTCAAACAAGGAACAAAGGAGGTTTATTTTCCACCTACTGGGCTTTTGATAGTCAAAAATTAGATGTCGATTATTTAAAGGAGATGATTGTCAAACTAGAAAAAGTTGAATTAATTACAAAAAATGATTTATTAGCGTGCTGGAGTATCCCTCACGGCAATGCCGTTATAGGGATGCCGTTAACGGCATCCCGTTCAACGGCTTCCCGTCAAACCACTACATATAATAATACTAACTATAATAATACTAAAGATAATAGCATACTCTCTGCGACTACAGGAAAAGAGAGAGGAATTCTAAAAAATCTTCAAAGTTTTAAAGCGTATTATATACAAAAACACACAGGTATACCCTTTGTCACTCATGGGATAGGATATCTTGTTTCTACACCATTCAAAATCAATGATAGTGGCTATATTGAAAATATGATTAGCAATAAAATAGTAACTAGGGAAGAAGCAATGAAAGTATGGGAATACCTTTTAAAATATTATCGTTCTAATATTGGAACTTCTGCTTAGTCATAAGTATATTCTGATAGTACCTCTAAAAACTAGATTGCCGCGCTTCGCTCGCGATGACAAAGTACCGTCACTTCGAGGTTTTGAAAAAAACCCGTGGCAGTCTAAAAGAGAGTTTTAGAAGTGCCTTATTGTTACTTCTTTAAACCATAAATGTCAAGAAACGATGAATCCTTGATTTCTGTTATAAATATCTATCACAAAAATTGATTTTGAAGCTTAGACATCTACAATTTTGAAATATTTTATTATTAAAAAAATCATCTGTATAAAAAAAGCCATAATTTCTTCCACATTAATGCCTTCCTCACATTAAAACTAAACCCCCTGAGGGGGCATACTTTTAATTTACTTTTCTTATGATACAATTCTACATAAGGCATATAGTGTGAGAGAAACTTACTAATCTCCCACCAAAGTATGAGATTAGATAAGCAAAAGGTGCATCGCCCCCTTTAATCCCTAAGAGCAAGAGAGCAAAAATATGTCAAACTTTGTCCAGACTAGATTTCAAACTTCATCTTCTTCAACCTCTTCCATAGATCATGATTTCAGATTGGTAAAAGTTTCATATTTAAGAGATGACATGTGGCATAACAAATTTGAAAATCAATACTTTGTCTATAATCCAGCACTTGTAAAAGTAGAAGCGAAAAAAAGTTTCAGTGAATACAATAAAATATATTCAGATGCACATTTTGAAAAGTACAACAAAAGAAGAGATTTAAGGGTTGGGCGCCAATCAGATTTTCTAACAGGCATAGTAACTTTATCAAATAGCATTAATGAAAAATTAGAAAACGCAATAGTCACAAAAGAAGAACTTGATAAATTATTTTATGACTCTGTGCTTGAGGTTAAAAAAGAGGTTGAAAAAGAGATTGGGGAAGAGGTCACACTTTTTCATGTCGCTGTTCACTATGATGAAAAAACACCACATTGTCACTTTGCATTTAGCAATCACACAAAGAAGGGTGAGGCAGTCTTTTATAAGCTTCGTATGTCTAAGAACAAACCTCTCTCAAAATGCCAAGACAGTGTCGGAAAGGTTTTTAGCAAAATAGGTTTTGAGCGTGGAGAGAAAAAAGAACTTACTGGCGCTAGACACAAATCAGTCAGAGAAATGCATAATGCAGAGCTTTTAGAACTTGTTGATAAAAAAGAATTGACAAGATTAATGCTTATTGAGCAAGAGCATGTGCTTACCAAAAAAGAACTTGCGGTTCAAAAAGTTTCTGATGATTTATTGAAGTTAAAAAGAAATTTAGCCGAAGAGATAAAAAATGAGCAAGGCGAGATTAAAGCCTTACAAGGAAAAAAGGAAGCTTTGAAAGCAGAGTATAAAGCTTTACATATTTCAAATTCTGACATCAAAAAAGAGTTTGCTGTAATAGATTTGGAAATTCATGAAAAAAGAGAGTCTGTTAGGAATTTCAAGGGTGTTGAACAGATCTTGAAAAAAGTAAAAGATCTATTTATGGGAGCAGAAGATAACGATTATTTGAAGCAGTTAGTAGAAGAAATAAATACAGTTCTAAACATTGTTGATGAGAAGATTCATAAAATAAATATTGGTAATTTAGTCAAAAAAGTTGATGATGATTTAAAGTATAAAAAACAAGAGAGCATTAGCAAAAAAATTGAAGTATCAGAACTCTCGGAAGAAATGCAAAACAGAATAGAAAAAACTGAAGCTATACGCGGACGATTAAAGAATGATAATTAACTATTGTCTAATGTACTATTTTAATAAATAAGGATTGAAAATGAGTGACGATTACGAATACAACCATAGATTTGAAAACTATGTGCAACAAGCGCATCAAGAGAGCCGAAATCAAGAGATAGTTGGAGCTCCAAAAGCTATCAAGACAACGCCACCAGATTCAATGATTGAAAATAAATCTAAGGAGTCCAAAATGAAAATACCTAGAATTAAAAGTTACAAAGAAGAACCAAGTGACATTCAAGCAATGATGGACAATGTAAAGCATATTAAAGCAATCAATATACACAATATTCTTTCTGATGAAATTGAGGGTGTCCTAACATTTGAAAATGATAAGCTTATATATACAGCATTGGACGGCTTCAAAGTGGTAGGGTTAGAAAATATATTGAACTATAACCCTACATTCATCATTAAACCAAAATACGTTACGAATGAAATATGCAAATACTTTAGTTTGATTCTTGAAACAGATAAAGCGCAGTGGATGATATACCAGATTGAAGCCAACATGAAGATTGAAAAAAGAAATCCTTTTTTATTAAGTGTTAAACAATAAAGAATGATGACAAGTATTAGAGTGATTTTTTCAAAAAAATCTTTATCTATTAAAGAGAAAATTTGTGCCGGCAAAAACTTTTTTATCTTGTAAAAATTTATGTTAATAGGATAAAAAACTTTCTTACTTGCTAATAAAGAATTTTAATAACATTAAAAATATAGATATTACTTCTTTATGATACTAAAGAACTTTTTTTATGATTGTAAGAAGTTTATTTATTACATAAAGCGAAACATACTCTTACTTAATACTGACATTAAGTAACTTAATCATAATAGTTGTGCTATTTCTTAATGTCAGTATTAAGTAAATTGATATATCCATTGTAATGTTTATTTTTTTAGGTAATAACTGCGTAGAATTTAAATTTATTCTTATGTTCCTTATATAGATTTAGATAAAATAAGAGAAATTTTATCACAAACAATCATCATAAGGCACATCTTCAATGACCATCATAGAAATAGAAAACAATCTCAATGCACTTGTAGCAAACTTTGACAAAGAATCATTTATATTTGACTTGCTTTTAGCCTATGGAACTCCAAAATCAACAATCAAAAGGCTTCAAGGAAGTGACCACGATAAGCTTGACTCAAGCGGTGAATTGATTGTAAGAAAAAAACTCTATTTCAAAGTGAGTGTTGATGAATTACATGCCACGATAGATGTGCTTAAAACCGCAAAAGAGGTACTCAAAAACTCCCCAAGATTTATCATTGTAACCGACTACGAAACACTTCTAGCTTTCGATACAAAAACTGATGACAGCCTAGATACCGAAGTGCTAAATATCGTCAGCCACTATGATTTTTTCTTACCGCTTGCAGGGATGGAAAAAGCAACATTTGCCGATGAAAATCCAGCCGATGTAAAAGCATCGCTCAAAATGGCAAAGCTCTATGATGAGCTTCAAAAAAACAATGAGTTCAAATCCAAAGAGGATATTCATGCACTCAATGTCTTTCTAACTAGACTTTTGTTTTGCTACTTCGCAGAAGATACAAACATCTTCCCAGACAATGCCGTAACTTCCTCTATATCATCTCACACTCAAATAGATGGAAGTGATGTAGATAGTTACTTAGCCCGACTTTTTAAGATATTTAATACACACGATAACAAAAGAGAAACCAATACTCCAGCATATTTAAACAACTTTCCATATGTAAACGGTGGACTCTTTCGTGATGAATACAGGATTCCAAAGTTCACAGCCCGTTCTCGTCAAATACTTCTTGAAGTGGGTCAGCTAGAGTGGTCGCAGATAAATCCAGATATATTTGGAAGTATGATACAAGCAGTAGTAACACCAGAACATCGTGGCGGTATGGGGATGCATTACACAAGCGTTCCAAACATCATGAAAGTGATAGAACCGCTTTTTTTGGATGAACTCTACGCAGAATTTGAAAAAAGTTATGAGAGCAAAACCAAGCTTCAATCCTTACATGCAAGACTTTCAAAACTCAAGATTTTCGATCCAGCTTGCGGAAGCGGAAACTTTCTCATCATCGCTTATAAAAAACTCCGCGAGTTGGAGATGAACATTCTCAGACGACTCAACGAACTCTTACAGGCAAAGCAATCAGATCTTTTTGGAAAATCTGAAAAAAAACAATTGAGCTTTCTAGCCCTTTCTTCGCAAATACACTTGGCGCAGTTTTACGGCATAGAACTTGACGATTTTGCTCATGAAGTGGCATTGCTCTCCCTTTGGCTGGCAGAACATCAGATGAACCGAGCTTTTGATATGCAATTTAGTGTTTCCACTCCAAGCTTACCACTTCATAATGGAGGCAATATCGTCCACGGAAATGCCACAAGGCTAAACTGGGAAGAAGTCTGTCCAAAAAATGAGGGTGATGAGATTTATGTTTTGGGGAATCCGCCGTATTTGGGAGCGAGGCTTCAAAGCAAAGATCAAAAAGAGGATATGACATCTGTTTTTAAAGGTGTAAAAAACTTTAATAATCTCGACTATATAGCATGTTGGTTTTACAAAGGTGCAAACTATATCAAAAATGTAGATGCAAAAGTCGCTTTTGTAAGTACAAATTCTATAAGTCAAGGGGAACAAGTCGGCATCCTTTGGACACATATTTTAGATAAAAATATAGAGATAGATTTTGCATATAAATCGTTTAAATGGCAAAATAATGCAAAATCAAATGCGGCTGTAATTGTCGTCGTAATTGGACTTAGAAACATATCAAATAAACCGAAATATCTTTACATGTCAAACATTAAACATGAAGTAAAAAATATCAATGCGTATCTAGTTAATGCGGATAATATTATTGTTCACAAAAGAAGTAAACCGCTTTCTAAACTAAAACCTATGAGTTTTGGAAGTATGCCAAATGATGGAGGCAGTCTACTTTTAACTTTAGAAGAAAAAAATTTACTTTTAGAAAATTATCCAGAAGTAAAATGTTTGATAAAAAAGTTTTCCGGCTCACAAGAATTTATTAATGGACAAAGTAAATATTGTCTATGGATTACTGATGATATGAAAAACATGGCTTTTGACAATCCTATTATCAAAGAAAAAATAGAAAAATGCAAAATACACAGAGAAAATAGTGATAGAGAAGCTACAAATAAACTTGTATCTATTCCTTATAAATTTGCAGAGATACGATTTAAAAATAGTGATTCAATCATTGTTCCAGCAACTTCATCAGAAAGAAGAGATTATCTCCCTATAGGTTTTTTAAATAGTGATACGGTCATTTCAAATTCTGCAAATGCAATTTACGATGCCGAACTTTGGATATTTGGAATTATTTCTTCAATTATGCACATGGCTTGGGTAAGAGCAGTTGGTGGAAGATTAAAAACAGATTATAGATATTCATCAGCTCTTGTTTACAACACTTTCCCATTCCCAAATATCTCACAAAAACAAAAAGAAATGCTTACAGAGTTGGTTTTCAATGTCCTAGATGAGAGAGAAAAACACAGCCAAAAAACACTTGCTGCACTATACGACCCAGACAAAATGCCAGAAGGATTAAGAAAAGCCCACCACACCCTAGACACCTACATAGAACAATGCTACCGCCCCAAACCATTTGAAAGCGACGAAGAGAGACTTGAATATCTTTTTAGGATGTATGAAGAGATGACGAGTAAGGAGGTGAAAAGATGATAACTTCTATTAAACTAAAAAATATTGCTAGTTATAAACAAGAAAGATCGTTAAACACAGATAAAAAAATCAACCTTGTTTATGGACTCAATGGAACAGGCAAAACAACTTTGTCAAACTTTCTAAAAGATAAAAACAAATTCAATAACTGTAGCATTACAGGAGGGGAATCATCAAAAATACTTGTGTATAATCAAGAATTTATCAATGAAAATTTTTATGAAAAAAATGATTTAAAAGGTGTTTTTACAATATCAGAATCAAATGTTATCGCAGAAGAAAATGTCAAAAAAGCGAAAGCTGAAATTGAAAAATTAAATATTAAAGAAAAAGCAAACAAAGATGAATTAGACAAAATAAATGGAGCGCAAGGTAAGAAAAAAAAGAAACTATCTGATGTGGCTGAGACAATATGGGAAATAAAAACAACTTTTAGCGGAGGAGATAGAATTTTAGATTATTGTTTAGAAGGTGTTAAAGGTAGTAAGGATTCATTGTTTAATCATATTAAATCATTGATAAAATCACCAATTAAGCCTACAAAAACAACTGATGATTTAAAAAATGAGGTTTCAAAAATTGAAGGTGATGAAGCTGTTGAAATATCATTACTTCAAAAGATTGAATTAAACGGGACAGAAGGTATTGAAAACAAAACTATTTTTGATGAAGTGATAGTAGGTAATAAAGATAGTGCAGTTGCGAATTTAATAGAAAAATTTCAAAATTCTGATTGGGTTAAGCTAGGGCTTAATTACATACCTCTTGAAATTGGTGAAGCTGAAAATTGCCCATTTTGTCAACAAAAAACTATTACTAAAAATTTGGCTGATGAGATAAAGAATTATTTTGATAAAACTTATGAAGACAAGATTGATGTGTTGCAAGGATTAAAATCTAAATATCAGGTAATCAAAAAAGATGTTCCATCTTTAGATTCATTTTTAGTCAATGATTATGCTAATGTCAAAAAAATAGAAATTGAAAATCTATATACAAAACTACTTACTGTTTTATCACAAAATATGACCGCCATAGAAAATAAAATTAAACTTCCAAGCAATAAAGCAGTTCTTCAAAACTCTACTCAGACACTTAATGGTTTTAACGACATTATAGAGAAAATCAATCAAGAAGTTACACAACATAATGAAAAAATAAAAAATAAAAAAAGTGTGAAAGATATTATAAAAAAAGAATTTTGGGAAATAATAAGATGGGATTATGATGTACATATTTCAGCTTATGAAAAAGATTTGAAAGATTTAGAAAAAGAAGAAAAAACAATTAATGATGCTCTTAAAAAAATTAAAGATGATACTGCCGTTCAAAGAGATATTATCAAGGTAAATCAAGACAAAACCATCAATATTGAAAAAGCCATAGAGTCAATAAACTATCAATTAGTTTTGCTTGGATTACATGGGTTTGAGATAAAGCCTTTTGAGGATAAATTTTATAGAATTGTCAGAGAGAATGAAAGCAAGCCAGAGTTTAAATCGTTAAGCGAAGGCGAGAAAATGATTATAAGTTTTCTTTACTTTGTGGAACTTTGTAGAGGAAAAGAGAGTGAAACAGAAGAGATTCAAAATAAAATAGTTGTAATAGATGACCCAATATCTAGCTTGTCTCATAATTATATTTTTAATGTTGCACAACTTATAAAAAAAGAATTTTTTGAAACCTCAAATTATTTACAAGTTTTTGTACTGACGCATAGCATGTACTTCTTTCATGAACTTTGCAAAATACACAACAAAAAAGATAAAAAGCTTTTTAGAATAGTTCGCAGTAATGATAAATCTTCATTAATTTTAGAAATGTCACAAGATGAGATACAAAATGATTATCAGGCTTATTGGAAAATACTAAAAGATCATGAAATTGGAAATGCTCACGACAATATTTTGGCAAATGCTATGCGAAATATACTTGAGAATTTTTTTGGATTTATTGATAATGAAAAGATGAAAGACTCAGTACAGCAACTTGACTCTATAAAATATGGTGCTTTTTTAAGATATATAGATAGGGAATCTCATTCAGATCAAACCAATATATGCGATGTTAAAGAAATAGAAGTGAGTTTGTTTAAAGAAGCATTTAAACAAGTCTTTGAAGAATCAGGCAATATCAAGCATTACAATAAAATGATGGATTAACAATGACTGACTATGACTTCTCAACACTAAACGACAAAGAATTTGAGAATTTATCCATAGATTTAATTTCAAAAGATAAAAATAAAAGATTTGAACGATTTAAAGCTGGAAAAGATGGTGGAATTGATGGAAGATTTTATCATGATAATGGAACACAGGAAATTATTCAATGTAAACATTATTTAAAAACTGGTTTTAGTGGATTGATTACTTCATTAAACAAAAAAAATAATGGTATCAATGAAATTGACAAAGTAAAAAAGTTAAATTCAACAAAATATATTTTTGTTACATCTTTACCTTTATCTGCTGAAAATAAAAAAGCTATAAAAGAACTTTTTGCTCCATATATAAAAAATGATAGTGATATCTATGGGCAAGAAGATTTAAATCAAATACTTGGAAGTTATCCAGATATTGAGAAAAGACATTATAAACTTTGGCTCAGTAGTACAGTTGTATTGGATAGAATAATTAATAATGCTATTGAAAGTAGAAGTGAATTTTTACTTGAAGATATAAAAGAAAAATCAAAATACTATGCAATAACCGAAAATCATAATAAAGCAATCGATAAGCTTGAAGAGTCGCATATTATCATAATTGCAGGAGAACCTGGAATCGGTAAGACTACACTTGCAGAACATTTGGCTTTGTGGTACATCGAAAAAGATTTTAAATTTTACAACATAGAAAACTCTATCAATGAGGCTGAAAGTATTTACAAAAGGGACGAAAAGCAAATATTTTATTATGATGATTTTTTAGGGACAAATTATCTTAATGCGATTGAAGATAAGAAAGATTCTCATATCGTTAAATTTATGGATAGGATAAAAAAAGATAAAACAAAAAGATTTATTCTTACAAGCCGAACAAACATATTTAATCAAGGTTTGGCATTAAGTGATACTTTTAAAAGTAAAAATATAGAAAATGAAGAGTTCATCATAAAAATTGAATCTTTAAAAGATATAGACAAGGCATTAATACTTTATAATCATATCTGGCACAGTAGTTTAGATGAAGAATTTATAGACCAAATATATATTGACAAAAGATATAAACAAATCATAAAACATAAAAATTTCAATCCTCGTTTAATAGCTTTTATAACTGATATTCAGAAAATCCAAAAAGAGCAAATAATAGCAAAAGATTATTGGAATTATATAGTTGATAAATTAGACAATCCGCAAGATGTTTGGAAAAATACTTTTGATACACAAAGTGATGACTTTACCCGCATACTGGTAATGATGACTGTTTTCAATGGAAATAAGATTGAAGAAAATAAACTTAGAGATTCTTACAATAAATATATTGAATTGACAAGATTAACCAGTAATTCTCACGCATCAAAAGATTTTGACAGTATCATTAAGGAAGTTGTTAAATATTTTTTAAATAGAAATACAACATATCATAAAAAAATTGAATACTCATTATTTAATCCATCCATTGCAGATTTTGTTTTGAATAAGTATAAAAATAATTCAGTAAAATTAAAACACATGTATCTCGTTTTAGCATCAGCAAAGTCACTAAAAGAATTAAGAAGTTTGAATTTTCTTAATAGAATTGATAAATCTACATATGAAGAAATAATTCTTTTTTTGTATCAAAAACTTGATGTTGAAACTGAAAATATTGACTATACAATTATGCTTTTATATATGGAGAAGTTCATAAATATTAAAAGAGATGATATTGATGTTTTAAAAAGAAATACTTTTATTCAAAACATCATTAATGAGCCTAAAGATTTTACTTTGATAGATGAATTTATATCAATTGTAAGTTTTATGGATTTGGATGAGTTAGAAATAAATAGTCATGATTTTATTTTAAAAATTATAGAAAATGCTAGCTTGGAAGAAGATGTTGTAAATAGCATAATGAAATTAATAGATATTTTCTATATAACTGATGCAGATATCATCAAAAAAATTAATGAATTAGTGAATGAATATGTAGGGCAAGAACTAGATGGTTATATGTCAGATATTGGTATCAGTGATGTTGATTTCGATGAGCATATAGGTGGTGAAATAGAGGATGGAGAATATTATATGGAAACTAAAGAATATTATGTAAAAGATGGTTGCATAGAAGATTGTATTGATAATGGATTTGATGAAGTCATAAAAAATTTAAATTTAGATAAGAAAATTGTGATTGATAGAGATGGGGTTATAAACTCAATAGATAGAGATAAAATCACTGAACGATTAGTTGAAAGCTATATCAATACCAATGATTATGAGCCAGACCATAGAGAAGTAGTTCATAATGTAATCGATAGTATTGATGAATTATTTCAAAGATAAAGAAAATTTTAAAAGGAAAAATTTAAATGGATATTAATTTCACTATGACACCTGATTGGGTTACGGCAATTGCTACTATTATTTTAGTATTGGCAACTTGTATTTATGTATATTTTTCTTATAAGCTTACAAAAGAAACGATTAAGCTTAGAGAAGTGGAAACTTCGCCGTTTATTTCTATTTCATTTGACACATCGTTTATTTCCAGATTTAAGCTAAATATTAAAAATATAGGTAAAGCACCTGCATATAATTTATCATTTGATGTTGAAGAAGAATATTTAAAATTCTTTAACTATAAATTTGATCAAAAAATATCATATTTCGCACCAGAACAAAAGTTTTCAATACTTTCAAGTGGATATGAAGAACTAGATAAATCAGATTATAAAAATATACCTGTTGCGGTGACATATTTTTCTAAAGATGGACGAAAATTTACAGATACTTTTTTGATGGAGTGGAAACATCTTGATAGTACATTAATTGAAAAAAATACTTTAGAAGAAATCAAAAAATCATTTGATGACCTCAATAAAGAGATAAAAGAGCTTAACAAAACAGTTAAAAATAAAAAGTATTTTGTTTCAAATAAATTGAGTGTTTTAGAGATTGAGAAAAAAGATGATTATGTTCAATTCATTTTTAGTAATGGTGAGATTTGTAGAATTGAGAAAGAATACATTGCAGATATTGGTTTTAAAGATATAGAAAATGTACATATCGATGATGGAGATATAGAAGATTATTCAACAAGAAGAAAATTTACTGCTGAAGAAGTTTTTAGTAATATAAAGAATTTAACAATAAATGAGGAAGAGAAATGAACATAAAAGATTTTAAATCAGGAACACTTAGACAAGAGTACCAATACAAAAGTTTTATACCTGAAATGATAAATCATACATTCACATGGGATGACCCACAAATAAATACTATGCTTGAAAACGCCACTAGAGCACTTGGTGAGCTAAATGCTTTTACGATGATCGTACCAAATGTGGATATGTTTATACAGATGCACATTACAAAAGAAGCTAACACTTCAAGTAAAATAGAGGGTACAAAAACAGAGATGGATGAAGTACTCATCGCAAAAGAGCAGATAGACCCAGAAAAAAGAGATGACTGGCAAGAGGTACGAAACTACATCGATGCTATGAATAGTGCTATCAAAGAGCTTGAAATATTGCCTATTTCAAATCGTCTAATAAAAAATATCCATGCAATACTACTAAATAGTGTAAGAGGTGAAGCAAAACAACCTGGAGAATTTAGAAAATCTCAAAACTGGATAGGTGGAGCTAGTTTGGCTACAGCTTATTTTATACCACCACATCACAATGATGTAGATGAACTGATGAGTGATTTGGAAAAGTTTTTGCACAATGAAGAGATATATGTACCACATCTTATAAAAATAGCCATTGCTCACTATCAATTTGAAACTATTCATCCGTTTTTAGATGGAAATGGTCGGATAGGAAGACTTATGATCACACTCTATTTGGTCAGTAATGGACTTTTGAAAAAACCATCATTGTATCTATCTGATTTTATAGAAAAACATAAATCTGTTTATTATGAATCTCTTACAAGAGTGCGAACTAATAATGACTTGACTCATTGGATCAAGTTTTTTCTTGAAGCGGTGATTGTTACGGCAAATAGTGGAGTGAAAACATTTCAAGATATTTTGAGCTTAAAACAAGAGCTTGATGCAGTAGTAGTAAGTTTTGGTAAAAAAGCTCATAAGGCAAGTAAACTTTTGGAGTTTTTGTATCAAAAACCTATTATCTCAATTAGTGATATTATTGAACCATTAAGAGTGAGCAAACCTACTGCAAATTCATTGGTAAAAGAGTTTGAAGAAAAAGGTATTTTAAAAGAGATTACAGGGTATGAGCGAAATAAACTTTTTGTTTTTGAGAAATATTTAGATATCTATAGTCAAAGTTAAGGCTACAAATTTAACTAAGGATTTTTATAGTTAAAGTTAGTGCACTAAACTTTACTAATGATTTTTGTAGTTAAAGTTAAGGTGGATTTTTTAAATTAAAGAGGAATAGATGACAAATATAATAGAAGTAACATATGCACAAACGGGTGAGAGCAAAAAAACAAACAATTTTGGTATGAGAGATATGCAAGCAAAAGCTTATGAAGCTAGAAACGAGCAATACTTACTACTTAAAGCACCACCAGCTTCTGGAAAATCAAGAGCATTGATGTTTGTTGCCCTTGATAAATTGCATCATCAAGGTATCGCAAAAGTGATAGTTGCCGTGCCTGAGCGTTCTATCGGTGGTTCATTCGGTGTGACAGATTTACAAAAAGATGGTTTTTTTGCCTCTTGGGAACCAAATCCACTTTACAATCTTTGTACTGCTGGTGGAGAAAAAAGTAAAGTAGAAGCCTTTAAAAAGTTTATGGCAAGTAATGAAAAAATCCTTATTTGTACCCACGCAACACTTCGATTTGCATTTAAAGAGCTAGATGATACTAAGTTTGATAACTGTTTATTGGCAATTGATGAGTTTCACCATGTTTCAGCCGATGGAGAAAACCAATTAGGAGAACTCATCCGTTCTGTGATGCAAAACTCCACCGCACATATAGCAGCAATGACAGGATCATACTTCAGGGGCGACAGTGTACCTGTATTGCTTTCAGAGGATGAAGCGAAATTTACAAAAGTAACTTACAACTACTACGAACAGCTCAATGGATATGAACATCTTAAATCTCTTGGCATTGGGTATCACTTCTATCAAGGAAGATACACAAGTGCCATAGCTGATATTCTAGATACTGATAAAAAAACGATACTTCACATTCCAAATGTAAACTCTGGTGAATCCACAAAAGATAAACACAAAGAGGTAGATACTATCTTGGATATTATTGGTGATGTTTTGCAAACAACTGAAGATGGCATCATAATAGTAAAAAGAGCAAGTGATGGTAAACTTTTAAAAGTAGCAGACTTGGTAAATGATGATCCAAAGGTGAGAGAAAGGGTCGTAACATATCTTCGAAATATCAAAAGCGAGGATGATATGGACTTGATTATTGCTCTTGGTATGGCAAAAGAGGGATTTGACTGGCCATTTTGTGAGCATGCACTTACAGTTGGATATAGAAGCTCACTTACAGAAATCATTCAAATCATCGGACGAGCTACAAGAGATAGCGATAATAAAACTCATGCACAATTTACAAACCTCATAGCTCAACCAGATGCACAAGATATAGAGGTAAAGCTAAGCGTAAATAATATGCTCAAAGCTATTACTGCATCGCTTCTAATGGAGCAAGTTCTAGCACCAAATTTTAAGTTTAAACCACGATTTGAAAATGATAGTGAACCAAACAAAAAAGGGGAGCTCAAAATCAGAGGGTTTAAATCACCTACGAGTAAAAGAGTTGAAAATATAATAGAATCAGACCTCAATGACTTAAAAGCGACTATCTTACAAGATGAAGTGATGATAAAAGCAATCCCTGGAAATCTTGATGCAGAGGTAATAAACAGAGTTTTGATACCAAAAATCATCAAAGTAAAGTATCCTGATTTGAATGATAATGAAGTTGAAGAGTTACGACAATACGTAGTGGTGGATAGCGTGGTTAAAAACGCTCAGATCATAGAAAGCGGCGATAAAAAGTTTATAAAGATGGCAGATAAGTTTGTCAATATTGATGAACTGCATATCGACCTTATAGATCAAATCAATCCATTTCAAAAAGCGTTTGAAATTTTGTCTAAGTCCGTTACTACGCATGTACTCAAACTCATACAAGAGAGTATCGAATCTACGAGAATAGAGATGACATCCGAAGAAGCAGTGATACTTTACAAAAAAATTCCTGTATTCAAAAGTGAACATGGAAGAATGCCAGATGTAAACAGCAGAGATTTTACAGAAAAGAGAATGGCAGAAGCACTTATTTATTTAAATAAACTAAGACGAGAGAAAGCCAATGGATAAGTTTTCACTTGATGAGATTTTAGATGGTGATCCTCTAGGGCTTTTAAGTGAGCCAAAATTAATGGCAAAGTCTTTAAATGAAGATGATAGGTTGGTATCTAGTTTTGAAGAGATTAATACTTTTATAGAACAAAATGGAAGTGAACCTAAAAAATCAACAAATATGCAAGAAAGAAATCTTTATTCAAGACTTGATGGAATAAGGCAAAATCCTCAAAAAATAGAGTATTTAAAGCCTTATGATAGATTTAACATCTTGCAAGATATAGAGATAAATTCTATTGATGATATTTTAAATGATGATGTTTTTGGATTATTAGGGAATGAAAATAATGATGATATATTTACTTTAAAAAATGTTCCAAAAAATAGTAATATTGTGAAGCCTGATTATGTAGCCACGCGAAAGAGTTGTAAAGATTTTGACAAATATGAGCTTATGTTTCAAGAGGTGCAAAATGACCTAAAAACAGCTAAACGAACACTAGCAAAGTTTGAAAATGAGCAAGAGATATATGATGGAGAATTTTATATTTTAAAAGGGGTAATGGTATATGTTGCTTCTAAAGGTTTTTTAGAAAAAAAGAATGGTAAAACGAACACAAGACTTCACTGTATCTACGAAAATGGTACAGAATCGGATGTGTTAATGCGTTCCCTTTCAAGGGAGTTATATAGAGACGGAAAACGAGTCTCACGTCATGAAGATAAACTGCTAGAGAATTTGCAAACGATTAATGAAGAGGATAGTAAAAGTGGCTATATTTATCTTCTAGAATCTTTAAGTAGCGATGATAAAATATCATCTATAAAAAACTTGTATAAAATAGGTTACTCGACTGTTCCTGTAAAAGAGAGAATAAAGAATGCCATCAATGAACCAACTTATTTAATGGCACCCGTACGAATTGTAAGTGTTTATGAAACTTATAATATGAACACGCACAAGTTTGAGCAACTCATTCATAGATTTTTTGGAAAAGTTTGTTTAAATATTGATATTTTTGGAAGTGATGAAAAACGATATACACCTAGAGAATGGTTTATTTTACCTCTTGAAGTTATTGAGAAGGCAATCGAACTTATCATAACTGGTGAGATAGTGAATTACAGATATGATGAAAACAAGGAAGTATTAGTTTTGATTTAACATATTAAGACAAATTAAGTTTATAAATATTTTTATGGCATTTTTAGCGACTGTAGTTAAAAAAATCTTGAAGCAAAAAATAAATAAAGGGTACAGCATCACATGTTAAATATTAAACAGGTGCCTAGTGTTTTTTTGCAATACTCAAAAATATGTCAACTGCATTTTTCGCCATCAATTCTTTTTGATTTGAATATCTTTGAGTAATTGAGATATTAGAATGTCCCAGTGCTCTTTGAATAGATTCAAGAGGCACATTATTATTTACAAGTGTAAAGCCTAGCAAGTGTCTAAAATCGTGTATTCTCATACTAATACCTATGTTGTCTTGTAAACGCTTCCAAAACTTTTTAGGTATTGCAGTGAACTTTTCACCAGTTTTCGGAGATTTGAAAATAAGCCCTTTATTTTCTTTGATGATCTTCAGATGCTCTATTATCTCATCATCTAGCATGTAAGTTTGGTTTTTACGGATTTTATTATTATAATCTCTTACAAAATATAGTTTATTTTCAAAATCAATATCTTCCCAGCATAAAGTTCTAATCTCATTGCTTCTACGACCTCGTAATAAAAACATAAACATAACCCTATAATGGTTATTAGATATATCCATTATTTCTTCAATGAGTAGTTTTACTTTGTCTTCTGGTAAAGTAAAATATCTTGTGTTGTCATACTTTGGAAATTGTAAAAAATCAGTGATATTTTTTTCAACAACTCCATATTCCATTGCCTTTTTATAAAGAGGGGAAAATATTTCTTTCACTGTTACAATATAGCTTCCTTTTTTACCTTCACTAATAAGCTGATTAACTATTTTTTGTAAGTCATGGCTTGTGATAGATGAGAGCTTTTGTTTTTTAAGAGAGTCAGGTACATATTTATCATAAAAGTATTTAGTACTCTTATGTCTATTACTTGAAATAGTCTCTTTTCTAAGTTTATGAAACTCCTCAAAAAATTGGTCGAGAGTAGGGTTGTCTTCTTTTTTTGTAGATTTACCAGCTTTATGCGCATTGATTAAATCTACTCTTCTTTGAAAAGCTAAAGCGGGGTTTGTTTTATATTTATCGTTTGAGTGACCTACAATTTGCTCAATTTCAGTACCATTGACTTTTGCGCGAGCTAAATATGTTTTTACTTTCGTTCTAGCATCTTCTTTATAATATATACCAGTATATTTAGTTTTAATATAATCTTTTCTCGTACCCATAGTTTACTCACTTTCTTTTGATAAAAAGAATCATATCATATTTTACCCCACTTTTTACCCCACTTTTTTAGTAAAAAATAGATAATTTTAGTAAGCTTTTATAAAACAAGAAGTTGATATATTCTGTAATTAAACGCTATTTATAGGGATTTAATGTACTTTAGTTAAATTAAGTAAAATAGTTGGGAATGACGCTCATAACGGAGTGGTCGAGTGTTCGAGTCACTCAGGACCCACCACCTTCAAAACACCTATTCTAGGCACTTTCAAATACATTATTTCAATTTATTTCAACAAATTATACTAAAACTGCTTAGCGTTGTTAAAAGTTGCAAAAGCACTCAAGTTTCTATAATACAAATACGTTTCAGCTTTCGCCAATTTAAAAGATTTAGTTTTAGTTATATCATGGATCATGCTTTGAAATTCTCTAATTTAGAATTTTAATATGCTACAATAAAACTAAATTAAATAATTAAAGACACCTCATGCATTATACTCCAGTAGATTTACAGCAACCTTTTCAACAAGTTGCCAGCAATGCTTTTAGAAAATTTTCAGATCAGGAATTAGAAAGAAATATTAGACAGACTATAGAATGGGACATGTTAAGGGAATACGATTTCATTATTCAAGAATGCTACATATTAGTGAACAAAATTTACGAGAATCAAAATAACTCATTAACTAGAGATTTAAACAAGGTTTATTTTACAGATAATGGCAATAACCCTATAAATAAAATTGATGATTTACACGATATTGAAACAGAATTAAGTACTGTTATATCAAGACCCGTAAAAATTGTTAAAGATACAAAAGCTATCGTAGTATATAAAAGAAACGATCCACATAAGATTTATGAACGGTCCCAGATATTTTTTTAGAAAAAAAATAACGGGGGCAGTAGTCAACAAGTCATGATATTAGACGGTTTAACTATAATTTGTTCAGAGTAATGTTCTTGTAAAAAATCTATATTTTTCATAGCGCTAATAACATCTCATGAACTCTTTTAGGCGATATTTTATAATATGCTATAAAATCCTCTATCTCTTCTTTTAAAGCTTCATTTTTTATCGTCTTAAGTGCGTACTTGTCATATACATTCAAAGGTTCTTGTTTGTAAAAAAGCTTTTTTAAGCCTGTAAGTGTAAAGTGCTTTTCTTTATTGCCAATAGAACAGTTTACAGTTGATAAAAGCATCATTGGCTTTACTTTAGAATTTTGTTTCTTTTCTAAAATCTCTTCAGCTTCTTCCATATCCATATTTTTCAACAACTTGGCAAGAGTACTTTTCTTGTTGTCCTCTTTACTCCAGTCCGACAATGTTGATGGAGAAATACCGAATACCGCATATATATCTTTTGTTTTCATAAGCACTCTCCTTTCTTATAATTATACGATATTCGTATTAAAATAGCAATAAATCAACTTTTATTAGAGGCTAAATAGTATTTTTTACTATAGTCCGTAATCTATGATTTCCATGTCATCATCAATGTTTAGATATTTCATAGTTGTTTTGATATCTGTGTGATTTAAAAACTTTTTAGCGTGAACGATACCGTGGTTTTTATAAATTTTTGTTCCTGCTGTTCGCCTCATTGTATATACACTTACTCTATAAGCAAGGTCGTAGCTTCCTATGTCTTGGTTGAAATGCTCGTCAAATATTTTTCTGAGTAGTTTTGAGTAGCCCTCGTATCTTGCAGGTGTATTTTTAAGTCTTGCTTTCGCCTCTTAGGCACACCTTTGCATAAGATTCGGCATTCGTCTTAAATTATAGGTAGCTGCTATGAGAAATATATGTTGATTATTTTGTAAAAACCTCATATTTATAGATACTCATAGGCGTCTCATCGCTATTTCCCCACTCTTTCATAGAAGCATCATAGAGTCTTACATTTTTATATCCAAGAACACCACTTAAAATATAGTAGTTGTAAGAAGTCTCCAAACCGCCTGTACAATAGACCAATACTTCTTTATTTTTATCCAGATTATAGCCCTCTGCAAAAAGTTTTGCGAGTTTTTTTGTATCTTTGAGTAGGTACTCTGGATTGATAGAGTAGTTCCATGAGTAGCTCATCGCACCTTGGATATGGCCATCTCTTTGGACTGTATCTGTTGGGGTGATGCCAAGATAATTGTCACTTGGTCTTGCATCTATCATCGGGATTTTATGTAGATGTTGCATCACATACGCTTTGTCCGCCAGAAGAGCCTTGTTGATTTTGACTTTATAGTTACTTGTATGTGCAGTGGTTTGGGTATTACTGAGGGGCAATGACTCTTTTTTCCATTGATTGAGTCCGCCATCTAAAATAGCTACATTTGTGATGCCATGATAGTTCAGCGCCCAAAATATATAACTAGCTTTGAGCAAGTCTTTTGGCGTAGAGATAGGTGCATAGAGTACGACTTCACTTTTTTCATCGATTCCGAGTCTTTGAATCTCTTTTTCAATTACTGCGTTTGGACGCACTACAAAAAAAGTACCTTCTTTGATTCTCCATTGTCCGATGTCTGTGTTTTGTGCATTTTTGATATGCTCACGACTGTATGAGTCACTCGTACTCACCTCTATAATACGAAGATTTACATCGTCTATATGTTTGTTGAGCCATTGTGGCGTTACGCTAGGTTCTATTGCAAATGCGCTCAGAGCGAGAAGTAGAGAAAAAATTATTTTTTTCATGGGATGCCTTCAGTAAAATTTTTCTAGTAGTAGAAATGGCATTTATTATAGGAAAAATTAGCTTATATAGAAGTTTTATTAAATAATAATCTTTTTCCTTTATACTATAATAAGTAGGAGAAGTATATATATAACAAAGAGATGGATTTTGATGCTAAAGAGTGTGAGAAACGCGATAAGAACTGCTGGCTTTAGGCCAGGCAGTTAGACTTCATTGTGATAAAAGAGGACAATTTTAGTGATATTTTCAATCTTTTCTGGGTTGATATTATAAGATTCACAAAGCACTTTAGTCGTTGTTTGGTCTAGAGAATCAAGTTCGATTCGATAATCAATGATGGCATCTTCTTCAGATACTTTGATGTTAAATGTGCTGATTTCTTCTTTTGTAGGTTTTCGATTGATAGTGATGTACAAGCATTCCCTCGCTTATTAAAATATGGAGCGGAATTATAGCGACAAAAATGTAGAGTGCATCAATTATTATAAAATTGATTAAAAGTTAATCAATTTTATTGAGTAAATCCTAAAATTTTATTGTATGAAGAGTAAATTAGTTGTTTTGAAGAGCAAGTTGTAGTTTTTCATACTCAGCTTTTGGTAAATTCACAAGATTTTCTTCATCTAGGATTTGAATATTTATCTTATTATTGGCATCTTTTGGCAAATATTTTAGGACAAGCTTTCCAAGGGCAAAAACTTCATGTTTGATGATCAGATCATTTTCATTATACGTGAGACTCTCTCCGTGTAGCTTGCCATTTTCATATGTTTTACTACTTTTTACACTGCTGTTTGCTTTTGGAATAAAATATTTTACTTCTACTCCATGTCGGACATCTCCAGCAAAATGCTCCATCTTTGCCAAAACGCCATTGACCGTGTAGTGTTTGATCTCTTTTATCCCATCTTTGAGATAAATGAGTTCTCTGACATAGGCATCTTTTTGATCATAATAGTGTTTTGTGACAAAGGTGTCACCATCTTGATAGGTCTGTGTTGCCACGTTTTTGCTTGGATAATTTGTTGTTTTACAGTTTTCTTTCATGAAAGTCCTTATTGGGCGCAATTGTATCATATTGAGTTTCTACATTACTCTTTTTAGCCTCTGAATGCTGGATTATAATTTCAAAATCCACTCTGACAACTCTTCAAGCTCTGTATCGTTGATATCTTTAAACGCAGGCATATTGGCTTTAAATCCACTCCATTTTCCTTTGCTACCGTTTTGGATAGTTTGGATGAGTGTCGCTTGTGAAGTGGCAAATTTATCAGCAATCCTTCTAAATGATGGACCTACAAGATCTTTTTGCACTCTGTGACAACTTAAACATTTATAACGAATTGCGACCTTTTCTCCTGCGGGCAGGGCGTCATATTTTGCCTTTGTCTGCATCGCTTCGGAGAGATTTTTTTGATTATAGTGCTCAAACATATAGCTTGCGATGGCATGGAGTTCTGCTGCGTTTACATGCTCTTTTTGTGAGGGCATCAGTCCATATCTCTGCAGACTTGCTTTGTCACAAAAGGATTTTTCCAAGCTTGGCTCTTTGACATAATCTTCGACAAACGCTATCGCTTTGAACTTTCTTTGCGACTCATCACCAGTTTGAACAAAGTCATAAACATGAAAAGAGACAGCCATAATCGGAGGTGCTTTTTCATCAGGAGAGGTAATTGGAGGCATATGAAGATCATGGCAGGAAGCACATTTTTGTTCAAGAAGTTTTTTTCCATCAAGATTATTCTGTGGTTTTTCGCTATCGCAAGCAGTCAATAAAAAGAGAAACGCAAGTAAAAAAAGTTTTATATACATAAGTAAACCTTCTGAAAATTATTACTTATTGTATATAAATTAGGGTTAAAAGTCTTAAAAACGACTCAATAACTTCCAAGAGCCTCTTCAATCTGTGCTAATGCAAGTTTCTTCGCGTTTTCTTCTTCTTTTGCACTCCACCAATACTCGATAATCTCTTGCTCTATCGTTCCAAGCAGGGTTACAGGAAGGTTTGCAAAGACTTCGTAAGAGCTTATCTCTTCACCTTTGAGTCCGCTTTTTTTGGCAAGTTCCTCTACGAGTTCACGGATTGACTTTTCGACATCTGTTGGTGCAGCAAGAGGCATTTCATCGCTTGGTTGCTGGATGACTCTTGCGTAGTCTATCCATGTTTTAATCTCCTCTTCGAGATAGTTGTGTCCATATACCTGATAGCATAGAAGCTTTTGATCTGTATAAACAATGGCTTCATCCTCTTCCAAAACATCGGAAGTCATGATATTTGTATCATGTTTATACACTTCTATACGCTGCGTTTCACGGAGTGTAGAAGCCGTTTCAAAAGCATTTCTTGCCTGTTTTAGCAGTTCTTTTTTTATTGTCTCATAATCCATGAAAATCCTTTTATATTTTTTACATCCTTTGCAGGTTGTTGTAGTCCCAAAGTCTTTTGTAAAAAGAGTCGAGTTTTGAGAGTGTCGCATCAACAAGCATCAAGTCACGCGCACTTGGGAAGTGCTCTCTTGGATGTTCATCGTACCACTCTTGCATCTGTACTTTGAGCGAGTTTCTTTGCACCACCGTCTGCGCGATCATGATTTTTATCTCACTCATCTCAGGAGTGATGATCTCATGGGCTATTGCTTGCATGCACTCGCGATTTTGTATTGGTATTGCATTCATTGCAGCTCCTTTTTTCAAGGGAAAATAAGTCTTTCTACATTTACATTTGCAACTTTTGTTCTAGAACGACTTATGCAATATCTTTAGAAATAAAAAGCCAAAGCGCTGTGAAGGATATAAACATGAATGTACTATTTGATAAAGCACTGGAGGCATTTGAGGCACAACGATACTCAGAGGCTTATACACTATTTGAAGAGGCTTCTGCGGAGACTCCAAAAGCGATGGTAAACATAGCTATCATGCATATGCGTGGACAAGGATGTACGAGAAGCAATGAGCTTGCAAAAGTGTGGTTTGAAAAAGCCGCAGAGCATGAAAACGCGCAGGCACTCAACTCACTTGCTATCTTCTATGAAAAAGGGATGATAGGTGAAGCGGATGATGCTAAAGCCTTGGAATACTATAAAAGAGCCGCAGATACGGGGCATGTAGAAGCACAGGTAAAAGCGGGACTCCTCTATAAAGGGATCGGCAAAAACGCAGAGGCGATGCGCTATCTCATCACAGCCGCACATAACAATAATGCGCAAGCCCAATCAATCATCACCTATGTAAGCAATGCTTCTGAGTCCAACCCTCTCAACAAAGATTTTCGCTCCCTTGATGCTGTAGGGCAAAGAGAACTTATAGAAAAACTGATAGAAACGCAGCTTCGTCCGACTCTTGCTTACGATGGCGGCGGGATAGAACTTGTAAACTTTATCGCAGGTGAGAGACCGCAAATATGGCTGAGTTATCTTGGCGCATGTTCTGGATGTCATCTCAGCTCCACTTCTACGGCAGATATGTTACTTGATAATTTTGAAACAATGATCGACAAAAATGTCGTACTTTATCTGATGTAGGCAAAAAATGAATCAAATACAAGCCACAGTCACACACATAAACGCAAGCGATGTTGTCACCTATATCAATGTCATGAGCGCTGATACAGAGATCCGTCTCATCAAGTTCAAAGCGCCGTCATGGTTATGTGTCGGTGATACTATCAACTGCAGTTTTCCTGAAGCTTCTGTTTGTGTGAGCAAAGATTGTCCGGGTAAAGTCTCTATAGAAAACAGAGTTCCAGCAACACTCCTAGAGATACGCAAAAGTGACTCTTTGTGTGAGCTTACATTTGAGAGCGATATGGGCAAGGTTGTCTCACTTATCACGATGGAAGCGTTTGAGAATCTTGAGCTTGAAATCGGTTGCTCTGCGACTATGCTCCTTCGCGGTGTGGATATCTCATTTGCACCTATTATTGAAGTCGGGCAAACTCTTTTAGAACGCAATATGCAAAGTAATAAATAAAGAAAAATAAAGGATTTAAAATGGCAGTAATGATAACAGAGGAATGTATAAATTGTGACGCGTGTGCGCCAGAGTGTCCAGTAGCGGCGATTATGAGTGATAGTGATGACAAAAACCCTTTTGAGGGATCACACTATTATGTCAAACCTGAGAGCTGTGTCGAGTGTGTGAGCCACGCTGATACACCTCGTTGTGCAGAGGCTTGTCCTACTGAGGGTTCTATCGTATGGGATATGCCGTTTACGACAGACTTTGAAGAGTATTTCACAGTCGGCAATGAAAATGGAACATATAAAATCCGTGAGCACAAGAAAAAAGGTTTGATGATGCCAAGTGTTAAAGCACAGCCATTTATGGAAGAGATCGGCATGGGAGTGCGTGAGAGCCACTCCAATGTTATGGATTCTTTCTAGGATTTTTTATGAATATCGCATTTGCATCTTCTAGCGGTATGGCAGTCGATCAGCATTTTGGCTGGTCGAAGAGTTTTTATCTTTACAGAGTGGACAAAGAAACACATGAGCTACTGCGTGTCATAGACAGCTCACATGAGCCAGAAGGTGAAAAAGAGAAACTTGACTACAAGATAGGAACGATAGAAGATGCAGATATTATGTACTGCACGCAGATCGGTCCTATGGCTTCAAAGATGATTCAAGCCGCGGGTGTGCATCCTGTAAGAGTTGCTGAAGGTGAGAGCATAGAAGATGCAATTGTAAAACTTCAGGAGATGCTCAATGATGCACCTGCGCCGTGGCTGCTGCGTATCTTTCACAAAGCGCAAGCAAGAGAAAACGCTTGACTAAGTACTTTCATGTCCCCGCTTGAGGCGAGTAGAGTATTTTTAGAGTGCATTTGTTTTGAGTGCTAAAAATTTAATGATTTAAAGGAAAAACGATGTCTGTAATAATAGATGAAAGCTGTATAACGTGTGATGCTTGTATGCAAAACTGCCCTGTAAACGCAATAGTGGATGATTCAAACAACCCAACTGGAGCAAAACGCTACTATGTTCAGCCTGAGAAATGCGTCGAGTGTGTTGATCTTTTTGATGATCCACAGTGTGCGGCGATTTGTCCGAGTATCGGATGTATTACTTGGGATATGCCATTTAGCAAAGAGTTTGACGCACACTTTTTAAATGAAGAGTTGTACAAACTTGGCAGCAAAGACGGAGTGGTGAGATCTCCTGCGTTTAGAGAGAAAAAATACCGTCCTGAGATCGCAATGAGCGAGCGTGGTGTCAAAAAAGAGGTGCAAGTCGCACCGAGTGAAAAAGAAGTAGGCTAGAGCCTTTTGTACGATTTAGCAAAAATAGGCACAGTCGCCAGAGCCATGAACGGTTTTGAATGTGACTGCGCTATCACTGTAGCTCTGAAAATATCTGATGAGAGCTGCAAGATGGACGAATACGAAAAAAGTGTTTTTATAGCGCTCTATGATGCTATGCCCGATAAACAAACCGACTTTTTTGATGAGAATATCTTTGAACTCATCTCCCACACACGCGCACACCCAAGTGCCTCTGCCTACGCAAAAATAAAAATACTACGAGAAAACGCAATGCTAATGATAAAACAGGAAAATATGAAGAAGTTTAAAGCAGAAATTCGTAGTAGGTTAGTCTAAACGCAGCTGCGTTTAGTGTTTGGCTATGTTTTGTTAGATGTTAATCATAAGCTTGTTGTCTGTGTTTAAAATCAACAACAGCAATAATCAACTTATCATCTTCAATCAGGTAAAAAAGTCTGTAGTTCCCAATCCTATATCTATAATAGCCTTCAATATTATCTTTTAACTTTTTGATATTTGTTCCGTAAAAAGGATTTTCTCTCAGTTGAGGATAAACAAAGTTTTCAATTTTTGAATAAAGCTTTTTATCTAACTTTTTTTTAACTTTTTCAAAAGTTTTAGTTTCTGCAATTTGATATTTAGACAATGGTGTAATCACCATTTTTAAAATCATTTAAGCCGTCCATTAGGTTTTTAACTAGTTCTTTGTCATTCATTATTTCAGCCATTTCATCATTCTCTACAAATTGTGAAGATGTTAAGTATTGCATTGTTGCAAACTCTATGAAGTTTGAAAGATTTCTTTTTTGTCCATCCGCTGCAAGTTTTATCATATCGTAGATAGAATCATCAACTCTCATTGTCACTGTTTTCATAACTACTCCTTTTGAATATTTATATACCCTATTGTATTCAAATTTATTCATATTGTCAATTGATTATTTTTACATATAAGGTTTATCTCTGGTGACGGTTTGTGTTTTTCTCGCTCTCATGCTCCAGCTTGGAAGTGTATATGTCAATTTGTGATTTTATTTGTATGCATTCCCATCGAGGACGATGGAAACGAGGAGGTCTACTCCTTTTTATATTAGTCTAACAGTTGTCGTGAGCGATAATTTTCCCGCTAGGGTAAATTATTGGTCTCCTCGTACTTGTTAGACATCTTTAAACTTTTTTTGAAAGTGTAAAGCGATAACCTCATAGTTTTCTTTTTTATAAAACTTATGAGCTTTCTCATTATTTATATAGCAATTAAGTTCGCTTGCTGCACAAGAATTTTCTTTTGCAAATTCATCAATCCAATGCATTAACTTTGAGCCTATATTTTTATTTTGATAATTTGGATGGATTATCATATTGTCAGGTTCAATATGTTTTCCTACATAATATTTTGTAAGTATCCATAATCCACATATACCAATTAAATTATTATTTTCAAAAGCCCCAATACATTGATAGCCCTCTTTTAGCATTTGATCTAATCTAGACTTTAATGTATCTTCTGAAATATTTGAATTAAGTATTTGAAGTAAGGGAATTATTGAATAAATTTCAGTTGATTTAATTAATTTTATTGTTATCAAGTTGTATTCCTTTTTCTCGCTCCCATGCTCCAGCTTGGGAGTGTGTATGTCACTTTGTGATTTTATTTAGGCATTCCCATCGAGGACGATGGGAACGAGGAAATATTTTGTTATATACTTTTAAAATTTACTTCTTTTAATACTTTGATATATAGAATAAATAACTAATGAAAAACTTGAAGCTAATGCAATTATTTTGATATATAATGGGAATTCAATAATTGGGATACTTACTGAAATTATTTTACCACCAATAAAATTAATAATATATTCTGGCAAATAACTTGAAAATCTGTCTTCTTCTATAAAATATGAATCAAATAATATTTGTATTAAAAACATTGATAATACAAAACTTACAAAAAATAAAATAAAAAAAGTTTCACTTTTTTCAAACTCCCTAACTTCAATTCCTTTTCCATTTCCAATAATTGTACTTTCTGGTTCTTCATCAGAACCAGTTGTAATTATTGAAACAATAATAGTTTGATTCTTATTTAGATATGGAATTGAAATATTTAAAATATTTTGCTTAGAAATGTTTTTACTTATAGTAATTGGATATGAATTACTTGGTTCTGGGAAGATTGAATAAGATATTATTTTAATTTCTTTATCAAAACCAATATCAAAAAATAAATCAGTGGCTTCTATATTTCCCTTATTCTTAATTTTTATTGCATGTGCATGTGCATTTTTAATTTCAATATCTTCGGTTGAATCATTAATATCCCCAGTTAATATAGATTTTTTGACAGAAACACGAATTTGATTAGTATCTTCTTCATGAAGACTCAACAGACTTAATACTTCTTTTGTATATATAATATCTTTAGACAATAATTGTTTATTTAATGAATATTTAGCAATAAGAAATCCAAAAAAACCTCCTCCTAAAACTTGGATTATTGTTAATATGGTTGTTTCTGACATTCATGTTTCCTTTTAATAGATAACTATTTATTCAACGAACATTATATGCTAAACAGCTTGAAATTTACTAAATAAACGACACATCAGATGTTAGTTTTAATGTTGAAAATATTATAAAATGCAATAGTTTTGTTGTCTCGCTCCCATGCTCCAGCTTGGGAGTTTGTATGTCACTTTGTGATTTTATTTGTATGCATTCCCATCGAGGACGATGGGAACGAGGGAATGAGGAAGTAAGTAAGATTCCTCCAAACGCAGCTGCGTTTAGAGTTTGAAGCAGAGACTAAACTGCTCCAAAGAGAGTTTTTGTTTTGCTTGCGTTTTTGAGTGCTTTGATAGCGTCGTAGGCGAGTTCTGGACATCTGAGCGGTGTTGATTTTATCTCATCAAAGAGGGTGTCTATCTTCTCTTCGGCGCTCATCTTTTTCAAATCACCCTTGGAGAGATCTGCATAATCTACAAGCTCGTTCCATACAGAACTCTCATCGAGTGTAAACATATAAAAAGTGATGCCTTCATAGACAAACTTTCCGTTTCCATCAGAGTCTGTTACAAACAGGATATAGAGACCTTTTGGAGAGAGGAGTTCTTTGTATCTCTCTACAAACAGCTCAAAAAAGTCAAGTGTTTCAAGTTCACATGTTATAAAATCTATCACATCTCCATCAGAGATAAGTATCGTCTGTTTTGCAGTCGCTTTTGGCGGGAGTTGTTTGTCTGCTGAGAGTATTTTGCCCGGAGTGATGATGAGACTGCCTCTGTAAGCGTAGTCATATTTATCAGTTTTAGCGCTAAATGTGGCTTGCCATTGGAGGTCGTTGTTGTAGATGAATTCTTGTACTTTTGACATATATATTCCTTGAGGGTGTTTATATATGTCAATGCAATTTTGGTTCTAAACTTTGCTTCAGCCTACTTCATTTGTGTAGGCATAAGTAGAAGAGATAGAACGCAGACGCTCAGCGGCTGCTGTGAAGATCTTGATTGTGTAGTCAATCTCTTCTTCAGTCGTAAAACGCGAGAGACTTAGACGCATCGCTGTGTGTGCGAGTTCTGGGTCTTCGCCGATAGCGCTCATGACGGGATTGGCTTCGAGAGATTCGGATGCACAGGCACTTCCAGTCGAAGCAGCGATGCCTGCTTTGTTGAGATCCCAAAGCATAGACTCACCCTCAATGCCTCGCAAAGAGATGAGTATCGTGTTTGGGGTGCGTTTTTCTCTTGGTCCTACGACGATAGTATCGGCAATCATTTTGATAGCATCTTCGAGTTTATCACGCAGTCTTTTGACATCCGTGTTCATCTTGTCCACATGTCCGGCTGCTTGTTTCATCGCAAGACCCATGCCTACGATATAGGCGACATTGAGCGTGCCTGCGCGTTTGCCGCCCATCTGTTCACCGCCGTGGAGAAGATTTGGAAGCTCTTTGCCTTTTTTGACATAAAGCCCGCCGATACCTTTTGGACCGTGAAACTTATGTGCAGAAAATGTGAGATAATCAACATTTACAGCGCTGAGATCTATCTTGAGCTTACCAATTGCCTGCACTGCGTCGGTATGAAAAAGTATCCCTTTTTCTTTTGCAAAGGCGCTTACTTCTTCTACTGGAAAGATCATTCCCGTTTCGTTGTTCGCCCACATCATAGAGATGAGTATCGTCTTATCTGTCACCGCTGCCATCATAGCTTCAGCACTTATGCCACCCTCTGCATCGACATCGACATAGGTTACATTCACGCCATAGTCACTCAAAAACATGAGTGTATCCAAAATGGCAGGATGCTCCACCGAAGTAGTGACGATATGGTTTTTCTCAGGATTTGCCAAGATATACTTAAAAAAGATACCTTTTAAGACACTATTGTTGCTCTCTGTCGCACATGAAGTGATGAGAATATCGTCCGCATCAGGCACACCAAGCGCATCATACATAGCACCAAGTGCTTCGTTGAGGGAAGGGCGCACCTCCATTCCGTATTTGTGAAGAGAGTTCGGATTGCCGTAAAGCTCTTCAAAAAATGGCTGCATTTTCACGCGTACGAGTGGATCGATCTTTGTTGTTGCGTTGTTGTCTAGGTATACTCTCATTGTGCTTCCTTTGCGTTTTTGTAGGTAAATATAGGTTCTTTTGTAGGGTCTTCGACCACAGCCTGCGTGATGGTACAGCTCTCTAAGTTCTCTTGTGAAGGGCATGTGTATTGCAGTGGTAACATCACCTCTTCGATGATACCGCGAAGACCACGCGCGCCGACACCTCGCTCTGTGGCTTTTGCAGCTATTGCGTTTAGGGCTTTTTCTTCAAACTTGAGGGCAATCCCATCCATCTCAAAGAGTGCTTGAAACTGCTTGATAAGGGCATTATCAGGCTCTTGGAGGATTTGCACCATCTGCTCATTTGTTAGCTCATAAAGCTGTGCTATCACAGGAATACGTCCGATAAATTCAGGGATGATTCCATAATGCACAAGGGCTTTTTGGTCGACTTTTGTCTCTTTGGCATCTTGTACTACTTTTGAGCCAAACCCGACTTTGTTCCCTTTTTTTGTATTTTTATCAGGAACAAGCCCGACAAAAGCACCGCCGCAGACAAAAAGAACATGTGTCGTGTCAAAAAGTACTGTCTCTGTCGTAGAATTTTTACGGCTTCCTTTGAGCGGTACATAGACTTCTGCACCTTCTAAAATCTTGAGTAAACCTTGTTGCACACCTTCGCCTGAGACATCTCGTCCCATTGTAGAAGATTCGCTTTTTCTAGCTATTTTGTCTATCTCATCAATGTAGATAATGCCGCGCTGGGCGAGTTCGATGTCATAGTTTGCCGCGGCAAGGAGGCGAGAGAGGATACTCTCGACATCTTCACCGACATAACCCGCTTCTGTGAGTGCTGTCGCATCTGCCACTGCAAAAGGAACATTCATGATTTTTGCCAAAGATTTGGAAAGAAGTGTCTTTCCGCTTCCCGTAGGTCCAAGGAGTAAGATGTTACTTTTTTCAAGTTCTACATTATTGTAGATAGGATTTTCTATGCGTTTGTAGTGGTTATAGAGTGCTACGGCTAGGACTTTTTTGGCCTCTTCTTGCCCTATGATATGTTTATCCAAAAACGCAACGATTTTTTGTGGTTTTGGGAGTTGCTCATGCATTTTTGTCCGTTTTTCGTAGTTGACCTCTTTTTGCAAGATACTTGAGCAGGTCGTTACACACTCGTTACAGATATTGGTTGTCTCCGAAGAGAACATCTTTTTGACTTCACTTTGTTTGCGTCCGCAAAACGAACAGGTTTTTTCTAGGCTCATTTGGCATCCTTTTTGTTGGCATTTGTCAGTATTGCGTCGGCCAATCCGAACTCAATCGCTTTAGATGCTTCAAAATAGTTGTCACGATCGCTCTCTTTTTCAATAGTCTTCACATGTCTGCCAGTCGCCTTTGCAATGATCTTGTAGAGTCTTTTTTTGAGGCTGATGATATGATTCGCCTGAATCTCTATGTCACTTGCTTGACCTGAAGTCCCGCCTAGAGGCTGGTGTATCATCACCTCTGCGTTTGGCATGATATATCTATGCCCTTTTTCTCCACAGGTAAAGATGACCGCCGCCATAGAAGCGACCATGCCCATAGCGTAAGTATAAACGGGAGCGCTGATAAGCTCCATCGTGTCCAAAATAGCGAGTCCCGCCATGACAGAACCACCAGGTGAGCTTATATAGAGGTGGATAGGCTCGCTTGAGTCTTCTGCATCGAGGTAGAGCAGCTGAGAGACGATGATGCCCATCATATGGTCATCGACTTGTTCGGTTATCATGATAACTCTGTCGTTTAAGAGTTTTGAAAAAAGGTCAAAGTATCGCTCTCCACGAGGGGAACGGTCTTTTACTGTTGGAATAACTGGCATATCTATATCCTTGGAATGAGATTAAATAAATTCTTTGATAAATTCTTCAAGCGAGAGAGGAATTACTTCGAGATTATGTTTTTCTACAAACTTTTTCTCTTTTTTACCGAGTTCCTTATCTGTGATGACGTAACCGCCCTCTAGATCAAGTGTCAGCTCATTGGCGACCATTCTGTCTGTATCTCTGTCGAATGAAGTCCCCAAAAAGAGATATTTTTTCGCTTTTCTGTAGCTTTTGAGCACTGGAGGCAGGGCAAATCCGCCCATCGCTTCTGTGAGCCAATCCACATAATCCGCATCAGACATAACAAAAGTAGGCTCAGGAAGCGTAGAACCCATCGGTTTGAAAAGTATCTTTTTTGCATCATCAAGCACATCATCTTCTACGAGAAAATATTTCTTGTTTTCTACATCATATTCGTAGGTTTCATAGCGGTTTTTCTCAGCCGTGATGCGTGACTTGCCGATTATGAGACAGTGTGGCTCATAGGCAAGAAGCTCTTGGAGTTTTGGGTCTCTGTTGGTGTCGATGATATATCTTGGCAACATATCGATGATCGCTTTATGTAGCGCGGTTGGCTCATAATCTTTTGTGTAGAGATGATTGACGAGTTGCTGTAGATAGCTCACTCCACGGCGCTCTTCAAGGTGCATCGCAGCGCGAGAGTATTCAAACATGAGGCGTTTGCTCATCTCTCTGCCGTCGTTGAGCATATATATCATCGAGTCTGAGTCATAGGGCATTTGCTCGCCGCTTTTTGTCTGCGTTTGCGCAAATATCCCGAGTCCGAAGTAAGGGACGGTGGTCTGATTTCTCAACTCTTTTTTAATTGTTTCAATTACATCATTCATTAGTGGCATCCTTTTCCTGTATAGCAGAGTTGTGCTGCTGCTATTTTTCTATAAAGTGTGTCGAGATTAAAGGTATCTGCGAGATCGCCGAGAAACTCATCGTAGTAGATGGCTCCGTCTTTGGATACGAGGATAAGCGCTTTTGTAAACTCACCCTCATACGGTTCGCCGCGAAGACGCACCCCATAAAAATCTCCAAACTCCTCGCCCTCATCGATATAAAAATCAATACCTTCGAGCGCAGGGTTTGTATGTCTATCGTTTGCAACTATCAGCGCTGCTGTCACCTCATGCAGACCGCCTTTTGGCAATATCTCTTGGAGGGCTTTGAGCTCTTGTGTAAACGCAGCGTCTATAAAAGGTGTTGTGATAAAGAGCTGCGTTTTACCGTTGTGCCCACCGATAAAAGCCTCTTTTTTTTCGGCATCAACGAGGGCTACTTTTTCAGATGCATAGCCTATATCAAGAGGCTGCTCTTCAAGATTCATGGTGTATGTGCTTGAGTGTACGCGCAAGGGAAGCTCCTATTAAAAAGTTTTTTATCGCCATATCTATATGTTTTGCGATAGGCGGTATCTTAAAGATAGTGATGCCGCCGTTTTTCATCATCGTTTTTGTGTTCTGGCAATATTTGTTTGCAAGTAAAAAACTGCATCCGTGGATGAGTTCTAGTAGTGTGTAGTGTTCACATTTGTGCTGGATGCTTTGTTGGTGTTCGAGATTACAGTCGCATTTTTTTTGCTGCATCTCAAAGTCATGGCACTCGACTCTGCTCCAAGGGTTTTCAATAATAGTATTTAGAGTCACATGGATGTCGTGCGCGTTTGTATCTATATTGTAGATACCAAACTTCGGCGCCGTATGCGCATTGTCATGATAGATTGCAAGAGAGTCGTTGAGCGGGAGAGCTATCTTCATAACAAATGCCTTTACTTTTTTATGATTATGATGCATATCGTGTTCTAGGCAAAGAGGCTAGGATGCGAACATATATAGGACAAAAGAGAGACAAAAATGTAAGGAGATGATTTATTTTAATTTTGATAAAATACAAAAAATAGGAGCTAAGATGAAAAAACTAATTTTACTGTGTACTGCGTTTTTGTTTGTAGGTTGTATGGGAACTGCACCTGTGACGCAAAGAAGTCAGGTGCTTTTGATGTCACCGAGTGAAGAAAACGCACTTGGAGAGAAGGGCTATGAAGAGTTTTTATCCAAAGCAAAGATAAGCACGGATAAAACGCAGAGTGCTCGTGTCAAAAAGATAGGCGAAAAAATAGCGCTTGCAGCCGATAGAAAAGATTTTAAATGGGAATTTAACCTTGTAGATGACAAACAGGTCAATGCGTTTTGTATGCCTGGAGGCAAAGTCGTCGTCTATACGGGTATTCTTTCTATGGCGCACAACGATGACCAACTCGCAACAGTGATGTCACATGAGATAGCGCACGCGCTTGCAAGACACGGGGCAGAGCGTATGAGTCATCAACAGATTTCAAGCGGTGTACAAACCTTGGGAAATATTCTCGTAGGTGCTACTGCTCCAGAGTACAGCTCTGCGTTTAATACGGCGTATGGGTATGGAACGCAGCTTGGTGTTATGCTCCCATATAGTAGAAGTCATGAGTATGAAGCCGATGAAATAGGGGTGCATCTGATGAAAAAAGCGGGATATAATATCAATGAAGCGGTTGCGTTTTGGAAAAATATGAAAGCCGCTAAAGGTGCAGCACAACCTGAGTTTCTCTCAACGCATCCAAATGATGACAATAGAATAGAAAGAATTTCTCAAATAGTCAAAGAGCTGAATAAAAAATAGAGCACAAGAGCTTAATGCTCGTGATGCTCATGATGCTCGTGTGCTAAAATCTCGTCGATTCCCTCTTGAGTGAGTTCTTCGAGTTCTGTGATCGTTCCCTCAAAAGTCAGAGTGAGTCCTGCAAGAGGGTGGTTTGCGTTAAGCGTAGCAAAATCATCTTCTATATCTGTCACTACATAGAGAATACTCTCCTGCGTTTGCTCATCCAAACCATCAAGCTCCATCCCGATAAAAATATCCTCAGGCAGTTCGCTGAGTGGCTCTTGGACTAAAAGCTCTTCATTGTGTAGGCCAAAAGCTTGTTCAGGTCTCAGTGTTACTTTAAAAGTATCCCCAGCTTTTTTCCCCTCAAGTGCATCTTCAAGCTCTTGAAATATATGCCCATGGCCGCCATGAAGATAGATAAGCTCTCCCTCATCTGGATTGAGGTGGTTATTATTTTCATCGCTCAAACGGTATTCAATATTTACAAGTATATTTTTTGTGATTTGCATAGTTTTTCCTTATTTTTGATATTTTAGTTCAATTGCGCTTAAATCTATAGTAGCAAATACTTATTGCTCTTTTAAAATATCACTTATCAATCGCGACAATGTCGGAGCATTGAGTTTGGTTTCGTACTTCACATTCAACCCTTTGTTTTGTAATGCAACAAAAAAAGCTTCTGCGCTTTTGATTTTTAGTTTTTCACTATCACTTATCTCTTCAAAGGTGTCGTATCCCTTAGCCTCTACGACAAAATAGAGCTCTTTTTTATCATTGGCTTCTATAACATATCCAAAGTCAGGATTATAGTTTCTTCCATGAGCCGTGGGGATATTTACCCGTGGCAGTTTTCCAAATACGGTGATTCTTTTATCGTCAGATTCATCAATGATGGTTTTTTCAAGCTCACTATCGACCTCCATAAAATCCTCATCATAAATCGATTTTTCTCGTATCGTTTTTTTAGTGATTTTATAAGTCTCTCTTCCCAAGCTCCCAACATTGATAGTATCTTTGATATTTGAAGTGCGTATCTCTTTGATGTCGTAAGAAATTTTGTTGATGATGGTTTCATAGATGGCACTGATAAGTTGTTCTTTTATTTTTTTTAGAGCTACATTTTCATTTTTGGGTATAAGTGCGAACTTCTCTTCATCTATCGCACCTAAAACTCTTGCCACCGTTTGCATACTTAGTTTTGTGTTGTTTGAGAGTGCTTTTATAAACTCATAAAGCGTAAAGATGGAGTGCGTTTCTATAAATACTGTATCGCTTTGACTATCGTGTTTAGTTTTGTCTTCAATGTTTGAATCTCGTTTTACAATGATGTCTTGTCCGTTTATTATGAAGTTTTGATTGATTTTCTCTTTTGCTTTTTGTACTAAAATCTCACTATCTATGTCGTATTTCACGACTGCATCGTGATTTAAAATATCCCAAAGTGCTTTGAACTTTGCAAAGTTTTCTTGATTGATTTTGATTTTGCCCTTATCTTTGCTGACACTTCTCTCTTTGGTTTTTATACGGCTTGTAGTTTTAAAGAAGCTGTCAAAATACTCTCCCAGTTTTTGGTTGTCACACCCTTTGATATCGAGTGTTTCAAGCTCTTTTGCTCTTGCGGCGTAGGCCTCTTTTGTGAGTATTATCTCACTCACATCATTTTCATCTATCGATATAAAGCCCATCTCAGCCAATGTATCCAAAAGTTTTACTGCGTTTCTTGGAGTTGTTGCGATGGCATTATCTACCATCACATCTTCATTGAACACTTTAGAAACCTGCTTGATACTGTTTTGGCTTATCTCATTTTGGATGGAGCTTACAAAATCGCTCTCCGTTGATGGCACGACTACAAAAAGCTCATTGACAAAGTCAAAATTGCTATCTTCTTTTGTAATTCTCTTGCCGTCTTGATTTACCGCTAGACGCAGACCGCGTCCGATTTGTTGGAGTTTAGATATTTTAGAGTTACTTGGAGCTAATTTACAAAGAGTCATTACATTTGGATTATCCCACCCCTCTTGCAACGCCCATTGCGAAAAGATAAAACGCAAATCGCTCTCAAAACTCAAAAGTTCCTCTTTTTTGTTAAGAATTAGCTCTATCGCTTCGGCTTCGTCTCCCTCTTTTTTCGACTTTGCGAAGTACCCGCTATGCACCTCTTTGACGCGTTCTTTTGTTTTTAAAAGATAAGTTTTATACTTTGCATCAAGCGTCTCTTTTTTTAAAATCTCATCCAAATTTGCAAGATAAAGCTTCTCAAAAAGCTGTGCCAATGCGCCGTTGATTCCATCATCCGTGAGGTATTTATCTACTCTATCTATAAAAAAGAGACAAAGCGATTTTATCCCCATTTTAAAAAGCTCTTCTTCTCTTTCAAAATGGTTTTTTATGGCAG
>JAQTZE010000038.1 GCA_028687935.1 Sulfurimonas sp. | reverse complement strand
GGATTAAACACAAGAATAATCCACGATATGGACGAGCCATGGGCAGATTCTACGAGCTGTACAAGTTGCGGAAAATGTGTATATGTTTGCCCTACGGGTGCACTTTATGAAAAAGATATAAGCGAAGAAGAGATTATAAAAAAACGAGAGATCGTTACAGAGCTTGTTAAAAATAGGGGTCAAAAATGAAAAAAATACGCCTTGCTACAATCTGGCTTGATGGCTGCTCTGGTTGTCATATGTCCTTTTTAGATATGGATGAAAGACTTGTTGAAATAGCCCAGTATGTAGATGTTGTCTATAGCCCCTATGTTGATATGAAAGAGTTTCCAGAGAGTGTTGACCTTACTATAGTAGAGGGAGCCCTAAGCACTGATCACGATTTGAGGATTATAAAGAAGATAAGAGAAAACTCTAAGCTTATATTGGCACTTGGGGATTGTGCGATTACGGGAAATGTATCTGCTATGAAAAATCTCTACGGTAGTGAAGCAGTTTTACAAAGAGGTTATTTTGAGCTTGCTGATTTAAATCAAGAGTATCCATCCGAGGTAGTACCAACACTGCTTGATATGGTCATACCTCTACATGAAGCTGTAAAAGTTGACTACTTTCTGCCAGGTTGCCCTACTCCAGCGGATGCAATTTACGAGATGCTTAAAGCTCTTATTGAGGGCAGAGAGATAAGATACATGAACTAACAAGATTTGGAAAATAATTATGCAAAACAAAACAATAGTCATAGACCCAGTAACACGAATTGAGGGACATGCAAAGATAACGATAGACATAGATGAGAGTGGTAAGGTTGAAGATGCAAAGATACATGTGACTCAGTATCGTGGTTTTGAGAAGTTTTGTGAGGGCAGAATGTACACAGAGATGCCAGCTCTAACTGCCAGGACATGTGGTATCTGCCCAGTAAGCCATGTAGTCTCATCTACAAAAGCCATAGATGAGATACTAGGTGTTACACCTCCAAAAGCAGGCGTAAATATAAGAAAAATCGTAAATCTTGCCCAGATGCTCCAATCTCACACGCTAAACTTTTACCATCTCTCAAGCCCTGATTTTATCTACGGCTTTGATGCTTCAAAAGAGGATAGAAACATCTTTAAGATGATGCAGACGCATCCACAAATGGCAAGAGATGGTATAAATCTAAGAGCGTTTGGGCAAAAAATCATAGAAGATTTAGCAGGCAAAAGGATTCACCCTACAGGAATCATCCCAGGCGGTGCATCTCACAAGATAGAAGAGTCCACAAAAGAGGCAATTTTAGAGCAGGTTCCAGCAATGCTCAAAATAGCGCATAGTGCTTTAGAGTTTTTTAGAGAAAATCTACACAAATTTCAAGAGGAGATAGACTACTTGGGCGCATTTCCATCACTTTTTATGGCAATAACAAATGATGATGGCACGCTTGAGCACTATGATGGAAAGCTATGCTTTATGGATAGCGAGGGAAATATCTTAAAAGATAAGATTGAACCAAGAGATTATAAAGAGTTTATAGGAGAAGCTGTTGAAAAATATAGCTACCTAAAATCACCCTACTACAAACCTCTAGGATACCCAGAGGGGATGTACCGTGTAGGTGCACTTGCAAGAGTAAACATCGCAAAAACATGCGGAACTCCTTTAGCGGACAAAGAACTTATAAAGTTCAAAGCTCTAAATGATGGAAAACCTGTTCTTAATACATTTTACTACCACTATGCAAGACTTATCGAGATGATCTATGCCATTGAGAAGATAGAGGAGCTTTTAAAGTGTGATGAGACGATGAGCGATAATATAAGGTCAACTTCAACGGTAAGTTATCAAAAAGGTGTCGGGTGTTCGGAAGCTCCAAGAGGAACTCTCTTTCATGAGTATCATGTAACAAAAGATGGCATTATCACGGCAGTTAACCTTATTATTGCGACTGGAAATAACAACTTAGCAATGAACGCAGGGGTAAAGCAGGTAGCTCAAAGATTTGTAGATCCCAAAAATATAACAGATGGCGCACTAAACAGAGTTGAGGCTGTGATTAGGTGTTTTGATCCCTGTCTTAGCTGCTCTACTCATGCACTTGGAATTGTCTCCTCAAAAGTAGAGATACGAGATCATAACAAAAATATTATCAAGGTGATTGAGAGAAGCTAATGAGAATAATCATCGGCTATGGAAATGAGCTGAGAGGCGAAGATGCTTTTGGAGTTGATACTATAAAAAAACTCCAAAAGCTAAGTTTAAAAAATACAAAACTACTCTCTATGCATCAACTCACTCCAGAGCTAGTTTTAGAACTATTGGGTGCTGATGAGATAATCTTTATAGATGCTTGTTATGATGAAAAAAACCACTACGCTCTAGCTTGTTCTTTAACTGAGCAGCATAATCTTGACCTTAGCCATCATATCTCGCCAAAAACTATCATCTATATGTTGGAGAGTCTGTATGCAAATGTGCCAAAGTTTTTTATCTACTCAATGATGAGCAGGAGATTTGAGAAAATTGAAAATGCAAAAAGATATAAGGAGTGCATAGATATCGTTGCAGAGCAGCTAACTCTAAGGGCCAATCA
>JAQTZE010000037.1 GCA_028687935.1 Sulfurimonas sp. | reverse complement strand
TGTTCACACGCATGCACTTGGCCACCCGTACGCATGAACACTTGGCCAGTTGAGAAGGTAAAAAATATTCTTGCGTTATTGTAACACAGGTGGCCAAGTAAATTATGCTTTGGCTAGTATTTCTCTCATTGATGGACCTTTTAATTCAATTTTATGAGCCGTATGAATGAGTCTGTCCATCATTGCATCAGCAATGGTTTCATTTCCTAAATATGCATGCCAATCTTTGATTGGAAGTTGTGCTGTAATGATTATTGAGCCGTTAAACATTTTTTCTTCTATCACCTCAAAGAGATCATTGATTTCATCCCCTTTAAGCGGCGTCACTCCGAAATCATCCAGCAGTAAAAGTTTAAACTTGGAGATTTTAGAGAGAGTTTTTGTATAGCTTCCATCAAGTCTTGCTGCTTTCATCTCTTCAAGCAGTGTACTAACGCGGTAATATTTTGTATTATGCCCAAGATTGATACATCTTCTTGCAAGCGCCTGTGCTAAAAAACTCTTTCCAGTGCCTGTTGCACCCGTGAGCAGTATATTTTGGTTTCTAAAGATAAAATCACCATTAGTTAAAGAGAGTACAAGAGACTTATCTATTTTTCTCTGTGGCAGGTATTGTATCTGCTCTAACGAAGCAGATTTATCTTTGAAATTAGCCATTGCTAGCATCCTTTTAATGCGTTTATCTTGTCTTTGATTTATCTCTGCTTCAAAGAGATGAAAGAGTCTCTCTTCAAATGAGAGTGAGTTATATTTCGTATCTTCACATTGCATAAGAAGTGATTGTTTGAATCCTCCAAGACTGAGTGTTCCTGCTTGATCTAGTAGTGTGAATGTTTGTATCATTATATTGTTTCTCCCTCTTTTTGATTGTTTATTTGTGCATAATATGTACTCCCGCGGATGTTTTCATGCTTATTTACAAAGGTGTTATTTGCACTTGTTTGAGGATTGTGAAGTAGATAGCTCTTTGTTTTTAGCATAGACTCTATGGATGCTACTTTATGAATACTCAGCTCATGTGCCACTGCTGCTGCCATCTCCAAGGCAGGTATGCCATATGTTTTTGAAAAACTAAGTATCGCCATGCAAGATTTATATCCTCTGACTTGGTGAGAGCGCGAGTCCATGATGCTTTGCATGAGCGCTGTTGTATGTGCACCGATACTGTTTGCCCAGTTCAATATTCTTCTTGGATTCCACTTCTCATATTGATACTCATGCTCACGCGGCATATGCTCTTGGAGTGTTGCATCATGATAGGGTTGTGAGAGTCTTGGATGGTGTGCTATTACCTCTCCAGCATATGAGATGCTTAGAGCGGTTGATGAGTATGTGAGATCTACTTTTTTACCAAGATATTGATAAGGGACAGAGTAGCCGCTTCCATGAAGTTCTACATGGTAATCCATGCCGACAGTGGCAGTTTTAAACTCTTTGTAGATGTAGTTATTACTTCTTAGCGGATGCAGAGTTGGTTTATCAAGTTGTTCAAATAGTTCTGTTCTGCTTTTACCTAGTCTATGCAACACTTTATTATTGTAGCCATCAAGAAGAAGATTTATTTGTTGATTGAGCTCATCCACGCTAAAAAATGTGAAATGGCGTAGTTTCATTAGTATCCAGCGCTGGATGGCTTTTACACCCAGTTCTACCTTACTCTTATCCTGTGGTTTGTAGGGTCTGGCAGGTTCTACTGCAACACCGTAGTGTCTTGCCATATCAGCATAGCTTTCGTTTAGTTTTACAACACCTTTTTTATGAGATATTACGGCTGCTTTGAGATTATCAGGTACTAAGATATTTGGAACACCTCCATAAAATCTAAAAGCAAATACATGAGCGCTTATAAAATCTTTGGTAGATTGTGAAGATGTGGCATGTACAAATGTGTAGCCGCTTGCGCCTAGTACACATACAAAGATTTGTGCCTTTGATATTTCACCTGTTCTTTGGTTGACGATAGGTATTGTAAGTCCGCTGTAGTCGATAAAGAGCTTATCTCCTGCATAATGAACTTGACGCATGGATGGATTGACACTCTTTAAGAATTTTGCATAATAACGGTTAAACTGGCTGTAGCTGTACAAATCTGGTTGTGCACTTTTAAACTCTTCATAGAGAAGTGCTCTTGTCATCCCTTTTTTCGTGAGTTCTTCGCGAACACTCTTCCAATCTGGATGGATGAGTGCGAGGAGTGTTTGCTTACTTTGCGGTGTGGGCTTATTTGGATGAAATAGCTGCTCTAAATCTGACTCTTGGAGTTCTAGCACATCTTCAAGTGATGTCTCTAACTCTACAAAGGAATGAAGATAGTTTGCAACACTGTTTCTTGAAACTCCGGTGAGTGATTGAATCTGTCGGTTGGATAGTTGGTTAAGATATTTTAGTCTTAACACCTCTTTGATTTTACTCATATCTATTCTCCTCATTTATCACACCTTTTTAGGTGTATTATAGTGAAGAATATTCTTTAACTTAACTCAAACTTAGCCGCGCATCACACCCACTCAGCTGGCCAAATAATCGATGCGCAGGCCGGCCAAGTGTTGATGCGTCAGCTGGCCAAGTACAAATGCGCGGGGTGGCCAAATGGGATGCGCGCGTACA
>JAQTZE010000036.1 GCA_028687935.1 Sulfurimonas sp. | reverse complement strand
TCCGTTGAAGAGTGCAATTATAGTCACTCCTTGATAATAACAAGCTTAATATTAGAACTTTTGAGTATATATTTTATATCAAAAAAAGTAGAGTGAAAAAAAGAGTTTTAGAACTCTTTTAGTATTTTCTCAACTACTTCTGCTGGATTTGAAGCTTGATATATAGGGCGTCCAACTACTATAAAGTCAACCATTGCACCTTTAGCATATGTAGCGTCTGCTACTCTTTGCTGATCGCCTGCATTTTCACCAAAGGGGCGAATACCTGGAGTTAGAGTCATAAACTCTTTAGTTGTAACGCTCTTTATAGATGCACTCTCAAAAGCTGAACAAACCACTCCATCAAGTCCGCTACTCATTGCATCTTTTGCAAACTGATTTGCCTTTGATGCGATATCTTTTTCATAAACCTCTACAAACTCATCTTCACTAAAAGATGTAAGAGCAGTTACGGCTAAGACTATTGGTCTAGTCTCATACTTGCTAAGTCTTTTCATAACTTCACTCATAGCTCTTTTTCCTGCTGATGCATGGACATTGAACGTATCAACACCAAGAGACATGATGGACTCTGCAGCATCTGCCATTGTGTTTGGGATGTCATAGAGCTTTAAGTCTAAAAATATTTTAAAATCAGGATTTATCTTTTTAATCTCTATTAAAAAATCCTCTCCATCTCTTATATAGCTACGAAGTCCGACTTTTAGCCAAACATCGTACTCTTTTATCTTCTTAACAAGCGCTAAGTTCTCTTCTTTTGTCGGTAAATCTAGTGCTACACATAACTGCATCTATACTCTCTTATAATGAACAACTTTGGACTTTACTAGCTATCACAGCTACTATACTTGGATCTTCAAGAGTTGAGATATCTTGAGTAACGATCTCACCTTTAGCGATAATACGCAGGATTCTTCTCATGATTTTTCCTGAGCGAGTTTTTGGTAGTCCTGTGACAAAAACCATATCATCACAAAGAGCGATATTTCCAATCTCTTTTTTGATAATGTTGTTAATAGTTCTAACTTCTTCAACTTCATCAGCCATTCCATCATCTTGCTTTAAAACGATGTAAGCAAAGATGCCCTCACCTTTTAGTGGATGTGGTTTACCAACAACTGCAACCTCAGCGACATTTGAGTGTTTTTTGATAGCAGCTTCAACCTCAGCTGTTCCCATTCTATGTCCACTTACATTGATAACATCATCTGTACGACCTGTAATTGTGATATAACCATCTTCATCATACATAGCACCATCACCTGTAAAGTAAACTGCTTTGCCATCTTTTTTCACATCGCCATAGTAAGACTTGATATATCTCTCTTCATCACCCCAAACATTACGGATTTGCGCTGGCCAAGGACGAGTTACACAGAGATATCCAGTCTCTCCAATATCTGATTTTTCTCCAGTTAGAGGGTCAAGTATCTCAGCCATAATCCCAGGAAGAGGTAGAGTCGCACATCCTGGTTTTATAGGAGTAGCACCTGGAAGTGGAGAGACCATATGACCACCTGTCTCAGTTTGCCAGTAAGTATCCACTATAGGACATCTTCCCCCACCAACTTCTTCATAGTACCATTTCCAGGCTGGTGGGTCTATTGGCTCACCAACTGTTCCTAGGACTTTTAAAGAACTTAGATCATACTTAGCAGGTTCATTCTCTCCCATCTTGTGTAGAACTCGAATAGCTGTTGGAGCTGTATAAAATTGGTTGACTCTATGGTTTTCCACCATTCCCCAAGGTCGCCCAGCATCTGGATAAGTGATAACACCCTCAAACATTACAGTAGTAGCACCCATTGCAAGTGGACCATAAACTATATAAGTATGCCCTGTTATCCAACCAATATCAGCTGTACACCAGTAAGTATCATTTTCTTTTACATCAAAAACCCACTCCATAGTCATCTGTGCCCAAAGGATATATCCAGCAGAGTTATGCTGAACACCTTTTGGACTTCCAGTTGAACCTGATGTATATAGTAAGAATAGTGGATCTTCAGAGTCCATAACTTCCGCCACGCAAACTGATGACTTATCTTTTATAAGCTCGTTATATGAGTAGTCACGACCTGGTACCCAAGTTACTTCTTCATTGTTTCTCTCAACAACTAAAACTTTTTTAACTGTAGTTTTGCCTTCTAACGCTTCATCCACAACCGGTTTTAGCATATAAGGACGCTCTTTTCTATAAGCACCATCTGCTGTTATAACTACTTTAGCTTCTGCATCTTGGATTCTATCACGCAGAGCTTCTGAAGAGAAACCACCAAAAACTATAGAGTGAATAGCACCTATTCTAGCACACGCTAGCATCGCATAAGCAGCTTCTGGAATCATTGGCATATAGATAATTACACGGTCACCTTTTTTTACATCAAAGTCCTCTTTTAAAAGATTTGCAAATCTGTTTACATGCTTATATAGATCTAGGTAAGTAATAGTTTGAATATCCCCACGATCACCTTCAAAAATGATAGCAGCTTTATTTTTACGAGTATCTAAATGACGGTCGATACACTGATGAGCAACATTTAACTTTCCACCATCAAACCACTTAACAAAAGGAGCTTTGCTCTCATCTAAAATAGTAGTAAACGGCTCAATCCAGTCGATTTTTTCTTTAGCTGCCTCAGCCCAATAACCTTCATAATC
>JAQTZE010000035.1 GCA_028687935.1 Sulfurimonas sp. | reverse complement strand
AAAGCTCTAAAAGTTATAGAAGAGAGATTTAGTGATGTTAAAGTAGAACTCTTTGATAGAGATGCGATAACTAGTGCTAAAAAGCTAAGAGATGCGCTAGAGAGGTTTAACACGCAAGAGACTAGCATACTTGTTGGAACTCAGATGCTAAGTAAAGGGCATGACTATCATGGTGTTACTTTGGCAGTCGTTCTAGGGCTTGACAATATGTTAAATATGAGTGACTATAGAGCTAGGCAAAACGCTCTTTCGTCACTCATTCAAGTCTCAGGGAGAAGTGGGCGAGCAAAAGATGCTAAAGTTTTAGTTCAAACCTTTAATGAAGATTTTTTTAGTAAGTTTATAGATAATTATGATGCCTTTTTACAAGAGGAGATAGGCTTTAGAGAGGGGCTTTACCCTCCATATAAAAAACTTTGTCGCATCCTGTTCTCACACAAAAATGGCACAAAAGCACAAGATGAGATGCATAAGATGCTAGAGGGTTTATCTAAGATAAGAGAGATTGAGATAGTTGGTTTTGGAGGGTGTGCGTTAGAGAGAGTGGCAGATAAGTATAGATTTGAGATACTTCTTCGCTCAGATAAAAGCACAAATCTTATAAGAGCCATAAAGTCGTGCAAAGTAGCTTTAGCCGAGGTCGATATGGATCCTATAGAGTTTTCTTAGATACAAGTTCCACCATTATTAAAGTAGCAAACACTCTCTTTTTTTGCAGGTTTTTCATACTTAGTTTGGTTGCTTAGATGCAACTCTACACTTTGGTCATAGTTGGCTTTTAGCCTAACAAAAGCATCATACTCTTTGCCTTTTAGCTTCTTGGTTGTTACTTGAACTACATTTAGAGGATTTATGGCAACACCATGTTTTCTAAGCTCAAAGTGCAGATGAGGTCCAGTTGAGCGGCCAGTGTTTCCAACATAACCGATAGTGTGTCCTTTTTTTACATACTTGCCTCTATAGATGCCATTGCGAAATGATTTAAGATGTGCATATCTAGTCTCATAACCATCGCTATGGCGGATTTTTATAAGGTTTCCATAGCTTCCAAGTCTAGCTGCATGGACTATAGTTCCACTTCCTGCAGCTATGATAGGTGTGCCACGCCTTGCTGCATAATCAATTCCCAAATGAGCTTTCCATTTTTTCAAAATTGGATGAAATCTTCTTTTTGTAAAGTAAGAAGAGACTCTAGCACCTGCAACTGGGCGAGCTAGTAAAAAACCCTCAACTTCGTGCCCTGCAGCATCATAGTATCTCTCATCATCATTTAGATAGATAAAGTTCTTTTTCTTTCGCATCTCTATCATGGCTGCTTTTAGGCTTGGCATAGAAAAAGGGCGACCTAAGCGATATTTTTGATCATATATCATAACCAAAGTGTCGCCTTTTCTTAAATCTCTTTTGAAGTTTAGTGAGTTTTTAAAGTTTGAGACGAAGATTTGTGCTAACTTGTTTGAGCCTGTCTCCTTAATGATGTCGTAATGTGGAGAGTTGTTTATAGTTAGTGTAAAAGCTTCTGTTTTTGTCTCGCTTATGATGGGAATTGCTTCAAAATTATACTCACTATTGTGCTTATATATGTGGACTTGTAGCTCATCATTTAGAGGGAGTAGGGCTTGTTCTATTACTCCTTTATCATCTCTGAGTATTTGGCAATGAACGCCGGCTCTCATCTCTTCAGTTAGTTCTTGATCATCTTTGTCGAGACCATAGTAAAGTCTATAAGTAGGAAGATTGTGTTTTTCTAAAAAATTTAAGTAAGTTTCGTCTTTTATCCATCTAAAGCGCTCTACTTGAGCACTAAAAAGTGTAGTTGTCAGCATAAGAAGTAAAAAAAATCGTATCATAAAGTCATAACCTGTAAAAAAATATTTCGTAACCTTATCAAAAATTGGCTTAGTTAAGATATAATCACTCCACTATTATTTGAAAAAAAAGAGAGTTTATGAAGTATATATTTTTAGTTTTGTTTTTAGTGTTTGAGCTTTTTGCAGGGATTGTAAAGTCGCCAATAGTGAGTGTTGATGAGCAGAATTCACAAGCAACAATAGAGGTAGATAAGATAGATGTTGGCTTGAGTGGATTTATATTTCACAAGGTTTCAGATGAGGAAGGTGTGATACTTAAAAATATAGTTGTTGTCTCTTATGATAAAGACTCCAAAATTGCAACTCTAGAGATGTCGCCTTTTGATGCTTTAAGAAACAACGCACTTCCAGATGGTAAGTGGAGCGTAAGCGTTGGTGATGAGGCTATTTTAGCCTTTGGTTACACAAGAGGACTCTTAATTGCACCAAATGAAGATATCTATCATAGAGTAACTAGAAGTGTGAAAGACCTGCAATGGATTCATCCAGATCTTTTTGCAACTACGCTCTCTTTTGTTGGACATCCAACACCTCTTAGAGATGATTTTAGAAAATTTTCTATAGCAACTTCTGTAGGTTTAGTCTTTATATATCTAAATGAAAAACTCTTTACTATAGATGCAAAGAGTTTTAATATCCTTAGCATTACGGATGCCCAGCTTAAACAAGAAGAGACACAGCTTCCTTTTTATATGAGAGTGGAGAAGATAAATGCAGCGTGGTGGGGAGAGGGGAATAGTGAGTTAGAGGCTTATGAGCCTCACTACTATGAGCTTTTAAAGAGAGCAAACCCAGACAATAAAGAGCTGGCAGATTTGATAAAAAACTATAAAGCAAAGGTTTT
>JAQTZE010000034.1 GCA_028687935.1 Sulfurimonas sp. | reverse complement strand
TTTCTTGGTGTACGCGCGCATGACATTTGGACACCGCGCGCATGACATTTGGACACCGCGCGCATCATGATTTGGACAGCACACGCATAGAGACTTGGACAGCGTGCGCATGAAATATCTGGACACTTTGAGTGTTTAGATGCGCACATAAGTTTGAGTTAAGGTAGAGGGTATTCTTCAAATATAATTCATCCTAAAAACAGGGGTGATAAATGAGGAAACCATCAATGAGTGAAATAAAAAAAGTACTGCGCTTGAGATATCATAACAATATGTCTGTAAGACAGATACAGAGCATGAGTGGGATATCCAAGAGCAGCGTTGCCAATTACATAAAGATATACACTGATCTTGCAGTGCCGCTAGAGGAAGTTTTAGCATTAAGCGATGCTGACTTGGAGGATCTTTTTTTTATAAAAAAGAGTAAAACTTCTCAAACATCAATAGTCTCTCTAAGCCATCCAGACTGGGGTTTGGTTAGAGAGGAGCTCTCTCGCAAGGGAATGACAAGACTACTGCTTTGGGAAGAGTATAAGGCCAAACAACCGACTCTCTACAGCTATAGCCAATTCAACCGCTATTTCAACAAATTTCTTTGTACCATCAATCCTTCAATGAGACAACTTCACTACGCCGGAGATAAACTTTTCATCGACTACAGCGGGATGACGATGCCCATTGTCGATCAGATTACAGGTGAGATCTCTAAAGCTCAAATATTCGTGAGCGTGCTAGGCGCCAGCGGTTATACCTTTGTAGATGCCTCTGCCACACAATCTACAAAAGAGTTTATCGCTTCGCATGTCAAAGCATTCATCTTTTATGGCGGTGTGCCCAACATTTTAGTACCAGACAATCTCAAAGCCGCCGTCATATCCCATAAAAAAGGCGGAGTCGTTTTAAACTCAAGTTATGCAGATATGGGAGCTCATTATGGAGTAGCGATAGAACCCGCACGTCCATATAAACCACAAGACAAATCTAAAGTAGAATTGGGCGTTAAAGCTATCCAGCGTTGGATACTCATGAGACTGCGTCACCATACTTTTTTTAGTGTAGATGAGCTCAATCAAAAGATCAATGAGCTTCTTGATGGTTACAATAATAAAGTCATCAAACGCCTAGGCAAAAGCAGAACAGAGCTCTTTTATGAGCTAGACGAACCAATGTTGCATCCATTGCGCGCAAATCACTATATCTTCAAAGAGTTTAAAACAGCGACCGTAGGAGTGGATTATCATATTGAACTTGAGGGGAGCGGATACTCTGTACCCTTTAAATATCTTGGTAAAAAGGTAGATGTCGTCTATACATCCACATCTGTAACGATCTCGCATGAAGGTAGTATCATTGCAAATCATCCTCGTCTCTCACAGCGCTATCATGATTCGACTCTCATAGAACATATGCCAAGCGAACATCAATATCAATACGAAAAATGGAATCCTAGACGCATTCTTAACTGGGCAAACACGATCGGTGTACACGCAACTACGCTCATGGAGGCGATCATGCAAAGCAAATCGCATCAGGTGCGAGCTTATAAGTCTTGCATGGCTCTGCTCAGTTTATCAAAAACATACGGTCATGAAGCACTTGAGATGGTCTGCACGGTAGCATTAGAGCTAAAAACCTATAAAGTCGCATCTATCGAATCGATGCTAAAAACAAAAACATACCTAGAGTACTACAACAGACAAAAGATAGTTGCGAACAATAATAGCTATCACAACAATCATGCAAATATTAGAGGGAGTGCCTATTACTCCATGGAAAACGAGATCGCTGCAAATAATATTCAAGGAGCAAGATAAAATGACACTCGCAACACTAATGGAACAGATCACAATACTGAGTCTTGCAGGCTTGAAACAAGCTTTGCTAAAACAGAGCGAAGATAGTGCTTACAGCGCTTTGTCATTTGAGGAGAGGCTCTATCATCTATTTGAAGCAGAGATCAACCAACGCCAAGATAAACGCATTAACAGACTTCTTACTTTAGCAACTCTCAAAGATAAAACAGCCTCTTTGGATCAGTTGGAGTATGGCCCCAAAAGAGGTTTAGAACGATCTTTGATCCTCTCTCTTGCCAGCTGTGATTTCATCAACAAAAATCAAAATGTACTTCTTGTCGGCCCTACAGGTGTTGGTAAATCTTTTACATCACAAGCTTTGGCACGTCGCGCTATCTCTTTAGGCTACCCTACAAAATATTATAGGGTCTCCGCACTGCTTGAGGAGATTAAGATGGCACGCCTTGATGGAAGCTACACAAAGACTCTTGTAAAACTCTCAAAATTCAAATTGATAGTATTGGATGATTTCGGAGTCACTCCACTTCAAAACGATGAAATCAACAATCTCTTTGAACTTATTGAAGAGAGAATGTTTAATGGCTCTTTTATCATTACGGCTCAGCTCCCAATCAAAGAGTGGCACGCCTACTTAGGAAATGAAACAGTTGCAGATGCTATGATGGACAGGCTCATCCACTCTGCGCATAAAATAGAACTCAAAGGTGAGTCTATGCGAAAATTATTAGCAAAATCATGATTTACTTGGACACCTGTGCTACAATCTCTTAAGAATACTTTTTTACCTTGTTACTGTCCAAGTGCTGATGCGCAGTAATGTCCAAGTTCATGCGTATTTACAGATTAGATCATCAGTTATATACATATTTACAGGATATGGCTTGTTATCTATCCATACTCTATCTTTGAA
>JAQTZE010000033.1 GCA_028687935.1 Sulfurimonas sp. | reverse complement strand
GGACCCCCCATTTTACAACCGTTTTACGATATGTTTAAACTCATTGATAAGGAAGTGATGATTATCAACAATTATCACATCATCTTTGCCTTTATGCACTTTGTTACACTTTGGATAGTGGTTGCTTTTGTGATTTTAGGTAAAAGTTTACTCTATGTCGTGTTTTTGCATCTATTATCTTCTATCTTTGTGGTGCTTGCAGGGTATAGTGTAAAGTCTATCTATTCCCATATAGGTTCAAATAGAGAGTTACTCTCTATCGTCGCTTATGAGCCAATTTTAGTTCTTATGGCAGTTGGTTTTTATATGCTCAATGGGAGTTTTGAAATAGATGCGATAAGGGAAACTGGAACTCAAATTACAAATTTGTTTCTCCTCTTTTTTGCTTTTTTGCTTATCATCCCTATTAAACTCAAACTTTCCCCATTTGATGCGACTGAAGCCCATCAAGAGATAGTTGGGGGTGTTGAGATAGAGTATAGTGGGGTGTTTTTTGAGATACTTTATATGGCAAAGTGGATTGAATATGTTTTTATTTATCTCCTTTTGATTCTTTTTGCAGGGGATAATATCCTTGTAGCTTTTGGGTTATTTACAGTAGTCTTTTTAGCTCTTAATTTAGTAGATAATGCAACAGCAAGGGTGAGGATAGATAGTTTAGTTAAAATTGTTTTGGGGTTTGGACTCCTCTTTAGTATAGTAAATCTTATAGGGCTTCATTATGTTTGAGTTTAAAAAATTTAGAAAAAAATCCCCTTGGATACTCCACTACAATGCTGGAAGTTGTAATGGGTGTGATATTGAGATATTGGCTTGTTTATCCCCTAAATACGACCTTGAACGATTTGGAGTGATAAATACAGGAAACCCAAAACAATCAGATATATTTTTGGTAACTGGACCAGTAACCTATAGAAGTAGGTCAAGACTTCTAGAACTCTACAACCAAATGCCAAACCCAAAAGTAGTTGTCGCTGTTGGAAGCTGTGCGTGTACTGGTGGAGTTTTTCGTGGGATGTATAATGTGGAAGATGGAGTAGATAGATATATCTCTGTAGATGTTTATATCCCAGGATGTGCAAGTGGTCCTGAACTTATAATGGATGGTGTGGTAAAAGCGTTAGAGATATTAGAAAAAAAAGAGCGAGAAGAAAATGAGAGAAGTGAAGATGATAAATAGAATACAAACAAGTTTACTTACAGTTGTAGAAGATATCAAAAAGTTTTATGATAAAAGAGTTTGGCATTTTTTGACTTTAAATGGTGTCAAACTCGATAGTGAAAATACTGAAATCCAATGGATATTTTCAAGATACGGTACTATTGATGAAGTGACTATGTTGTATACAAGTGTGAAACAAGATGAAATCATACCAAGTATCGTAGAGATTCTCCCAAGTGCAATTATCTCCCAAAGAGAGATAGTTGATATGTTTGGTCTAACAGTGGAAAATAGTGAAAAAGGGCTTTATTTAGATGAGGATAGTGAACAAACGCCACTTAGTAGTTGTGGGATATAAAGATGGAGACAAAACAAATGTCAAATAAAAAGATAATAAATATCCCACTTGGGGCTCAACATATCTCCCTTCTTGAACCTGTAAAGTTTCGTTTTTCTTGTGAAAATGAAACGATAATCGGGGTGGAGAGTGATGTTGGATTTGTCCATAGAGGGATAGAAAAAGCTTGTGTGACAAAATTTAAATACGATGCTATCCCTTATGTTGTGGCTAGAGTTTGTGGGCTTTGTGCGATTACACACTCTTTGTGTTACACCACAGCAGTTGAAAATCTTCTTGATGGGGAAGTGAGCCGTAAAGCAAAATATCTTCGTATGCTGATGGTGGAACTCGATAGGATTCATTCTCATATGTTGTGTTTATCTCATACGTGCGAAAATGCTGGATTTGAAGCGATGTTTATGCAAATTATGGGTGATAGGGAATATGTGATGAGTTTACAAGAAAAAATCACAGGCAATAGAGTACAGTTTGATTATGTTACTATCGGTGGCGTGAATCGTGATATCTCAAGTGAGATTATCAAAGATATAAAAACAAATCTTGCAATCGTCAAAGAGAAAGTAAATAGTTATATTGATGAGTTTAGTTCTAATTGGAGTTTATCTTTGAAGTTTCAAGGGATTGGGCTTTTAAGTTTAGAAGAAGCCTATAGTTATAATGCAATTGGACCACTTGCACGAGCTACTGGATTAGCAACCGATGTGCGAAGTGAAACGGAGTATCTTCCATACAAAGAGATTGGGTATGAGATGCAAACAGCACATAGTGGTGATATTCACGGTAGAAATATGGTACGACTTGCTGAGATACTAAACTCTATACAGATGTGTGAAAATATAGTTGATGGTTTGCCAGATGGGGAGATTTTGAGTAAATTCAAAGGGAAACCAAATGGGGAATCTCTTGTGAGACTCGAAGCACCAAGGGGTGAATTGATGTATTATATCAAGGGTGATGGGAATGCAATGCTAAATCGTGTTAGGATAAAAACACCTACTTTTGCTTGTATTCCAGCATTTATGGAAGTTTTTAAGGGTGCAAATTATGGTGATGCTCCAGCAATTTTAGCCTCGTTTGATCCATGTCTTAGTTGTACTGCTAAGTAGGAATAATTATGACAACAAGTATAAAAAAAGCTTTCGTAAATCTTTTTAAAAAACCTCAAACGATAGACTATCCAGCCTCTCCTATAGAAAAACCGCAAGGGAGCCGTGGGCTTATTGAATATG
>JAQTZE010000016.1 GCA_028687935.1 Sulfurimonas sp. | reverse complement strand
GTTTACATTTGGAACTGCGTTTACATTTGGAACTGCGTTTACATTTGGAACTGCGTTTACATTTGGAACTGCGTTTACATTTGGAACTGCGTTTACATTTGGAACTGCGTTTACATTTGGAACTGCGTTTACATTTGGAACTGCGTTTACATTTGGAACTGCGTTTACATTTGGAACTGCGGCTCTAAAACTAAAGTTTTAGAGCAATTGCATCAGAGATGCAATGATTTATGCTAAGGCTATTTCTATCGCCTCTAAGTATTTATCTATAACTATCTTTTCATCAAACTCATTCAACATCTTAACTCGACCAGCTTGTCCCATTACTACTCTTTCATCTTCAGATAAAGTTAGCATCATTTCCATTTTATCAGCCAAGTCTTGAGCATTTCTAACTTCACATAAATAGCCATTGACTCCATCATCAACAACATCACGACATCCGACATTGTCAGTCGTTATGATAGGCTTTGCCATACTTGCACTCTCTAAAAGTATTCTAGGTGTTCCTTCTCTGTAAAATGAAGGCAGTACAACACAATCAACTTTCGTAATCTCCTCTTTTACATTATCACTCACACCTAGGTAGTTTACATATCCAGCATCTACCCACTCTTGCATCTTATTTTTTGATATGGCACTATTGTTTTCTGCATCTAAAAAACCGAGCATCTGAAATTCTACATTTTTATATTTAGTTTTAATTATTTTAGAAGCTTCGACATACTCACCGATACCCTTATCCCAAAGCATACGAGCAACAAGTAAAAACCTAAAAGTATCATCTTCTTTTACATACTCACTAGGGACAAACCTATTTGTATCTACTCCACTACCAGGTAAAATGTCACACTTTTTTATAGTTACTAGTTTTTCACCAGTAAACATATCAAAATCATCTCTATTTTGAAAAAATATTTTATCTGCTTTGCTTTGTGAGTATTTATATAGCCATTTAGCTATCTTCGTCACAAAGTTTTGTTTTATGAAAAGAGTTCCAAGACCTGCAATATTGTTTATAGTTTTTATACCCAACAAACTACAAGCTATAGTTCCATAAATATTTGGCTTTATCGTATAGTGTAAAACTATATCAGGCTTTATCATTTTATAAAGCTTATAAAAACCTATAGTAGTTTTTATATCTTCTTTTGGATTTGTACCTTTGTTGTTCATCTTTATATCATGGTATTCAAACTCTTTGCTAAATCTTTCGCTGTACTCATCAAGTGGAGCAACTATGACAACTTCATATCCATTTGCTTTTAAACTTCTAGCTAAGTCCAATCTAAAATTAAATATACTCCATGAGGTGTTAGATACTATTATTATTTTACTCAAACGATTTTCCTTCCATGTTTCAAACACTATTACTTTGAATATATCTTGTATATAAATAAAATAAAAAAACAACTAAAAATCCATAGAAGTTTTCTCTGTATCTTATAGCACTGCCTGGATTTAAAACACCAAAAGGATAATGTACAAATAAAAGCCAAAATAACGACATAAGCAACATAGCGATTAAAAAAACATTTATTTTAGATGTGTTTATCACCTTTAAAACAATTCTTATCAAAAAAAATGAAAAAAATGAAAGTATGATTATACTTTCAATAAATGCAATACCCTGAATAGGTTTTTGTAAAACCTCACTTAAAGTTGGACCAAAAAAGCCTATAAACATTCCATAAGGTGCATTGTAAAAGACATCATAATCGTTTACCCAAATTGTATTTTCTCTAGTGCTTCCTGAAGAAAGTGAAAAATGTGCTGGCATAATAAAAGATAAATCATTTATCATTTCTCTGAAATAGTAAAAGGCAACTACAACCACTACAACATGAAATAAAAATAATATACTTTTTCCATTAGCTTGTAGATTCAATAAAAATGATATTTTGATAAATGACCAAAGACTAAATATTGCTATAAAATATTGTGGTTTAAATATTAGCAATAAGTAAATAGCAAGATACTCAATAAACTTAATTTTTCTATTTTTATCATCCATTAAATCAATCAAATATCCTAAAATAACGCCCATAAAAAAAACACCCATAGCTTCTTTTGAAACTATTGAAGTCCATATACTAAAAGATGGGAATGAAAGTAGAAACAAAACTAAAAAAAGTTGTTTTTTTGTTAGTTTTAATCTAGAAACTGAATAATAAACACCATAGAAAGAAAGTATTAGGAATGGAACATTAGAAAGTACGGTTCCAAATATTAAAGAAGACATTCCTCCTAGCATATCCATAAGAGATGTTGAATTACTAATCATAGCAAATGCACTATGGGATAAATTTCCATTTATATATCTATCTGTATCACCTAATGTTGTAATCTTACTATAAACTAATATTGCAAAAAACATATAAAATAGTTTAACTATAAAATAACTCAGCCAATATTTATTTATTTTTATATCAGGAATTATTAAAGTCATATAGATAATAAGCTCTTATATAATTTTTCATGTTTAGAAGTAATAGAATCAATTGAATAAGTTCTTGAGATATCTTTAAAAAATAACTTTCCTTTATTTTTGGCAAGATTATAATTATCTAAAACATTTATCATATTTTGTTTAAAATCATCAGTATTAGATAAATATCCATTTTGTTCATTTATAATAGATGGAATACTTCCTACAGGAGTGGATATAACGGGTAAGCTACTTGCTCCAGCTTCAAGTATAACTATAGGTAAACCTTCCCAAAGTGATGGCATAACCAAGCAGTGCGATTGGTTAAGCAAATTTGGAATATCTATTCTTAAACCCAGTAATTTTACTTTATCTTCTAAATTATACTTTTTTATTTTATCTTCAATCTCATTGCGCAAGTTACCATCTCCTACAATTTGTAGTTGAAAATCATACTTATCTTTTAATTCATTTACTATTTCTAATAACAACAAATGATTTTTAACAATTTCAAGTCGTCCAATAGCTATAAAAGTAAATTTTTCGTTTTTTTTGACATCCAAATCATATGTATCTATCTTAATTCCATTGGGTATTACTTCATACTTTGATTTATAAAAGTAGTTTAATAACTCCTTAGAAAATAGAATATCTACATCTCTAAATGGTTTTAACAACCAAACACTCATCTCTCTAAGTTTTGAGCCAATATTTGAACTATGCGATGTAAAAACAATTTTTAAAGATGGATTTAAGATTTTTATAATTGATGCTACTATTATTGAATGTGTCATATGTGCATGAATTATTGCTATTTTTTTTTCTTGTACAAATATGTTTATCTCTTTAATTATAGAGATAAAATCTTTGAAAGAATTTGATTTTTTCAGCACGGTCGTATCTATGTTATTATCTAAATATTGAGATAATAATTCATCGTGTTTTGACATTGAAACTACATAAGTGTTGAAGTCATTTTTATTTGTATATGTAGCCAAGTCAAGCACAACTTTTTCAGCACCGCCCATTCTTAAACCTGTAACTAGGTGGAGTATGTTAGTTTTTTTCATTATTTTTTTAATCCGAATATAGTCAATATTTTATATATTATTAGACCTATTCTATTAATGTTAGTCATATAAAATATTTTTTGATAAAAATTTATGTAGTTATATAGTTCGCTTTTTTTAAAGACTTGAAAAAAGTTCCATTCTTTTGCTTTTATGGCTTGGCGCATGATACCTACTGCTCCGTGTTGAAACACCAAATCAATATTACCTCTTTTTAAATTTTGGTCAACAATAAATTTTTCAATATCTATAACTAATTTACTATACGATATTAATAAATAATAAGCATTGTTTCCATGATTACTTCTATTAACTGCATCAAGATGAATATATGAAAGTATTCTTTGATTATAAATAACATCTTCTAGTAATGCAATTTTAAACCATACATTAAAATCCTCAAAATTTTTTAACTGTTCAGGAAATAAACCTGCTACGAATAATAAATCTTTTCTTACCACTGTTGTTGATGAATTATTAATTGATATACCTAAATTAACAAATTCTTTAAAATAATCTTCTAGTTTAAATATTTCGTCTGTTCCTTTTATGATATTAATATTTTTCTGTGAACCACTTATCAATTCGTATGCCGTTGTATATATTCCTTTATTTGGGAATTTCGTATACATCTTAATTATAGTTTCTAAAAAAGCAATATTCCACTCATCATCAGCATCTAAAAAAGCTACATAATTAGCAGTGGCTTTTCTGATTCCATAATTTCTAGCACTTGAAGCCCCTCCATTTTCTTTCTCATATATTTTTAGTCTTTTATCTTCTATATCTTTTAATTCATCTAAGCTTCCATCAGTTGAGCCATCATCAACAACAATCAATTCAAAATTTTCATAAGTTTGATTTAAAACCGAAAACACACTTCTTTTAATATGTGGTCGTTTGTTATATAGAGGTATTACTACTGAAAAGTAAGGTTTTATGTTATTCATTAGCTAAGGCTCCCATTAAAAATTCCAAAGACTTTTTCTTCTTATCTTCCAAAACCACATTTACTCTACCATAGTCAATACTTCCAAGCTCTTTGCCCTCTAAGTCTTTCACATCAAACACAAGTCTCTCTTCTAAGCCCAACAGTCCCAACAAGGACACAAACCTATCTAGCCCTCTACCATGGTTTCCTATGACTACAAAGTTTTTCTCAAAGATGATAGAAAAAGCCATCCCGTGAAATGAGTCTGTAACTACTGTGTCCGCGTTTGCAAACGATGCTATCCACTGTGGTACTGTGTATGTAGTATGTGTCTCATTGAAGCCTTTTAGGTGGCTTGTTTTGTCTATGTTTAGTTCTTTTTGTACGTACTCTATTATCTCTTTTTTCTCTTCTGCTTCATCTAGTACATAGGTGAGAAGTCCGCGTTTTGAGATAGTGGAAGTGTCGTACTTTGAGATCATATCTAGATAGAACTCTTTTCCTATGAGCAGCGTCGGGTCTAGTGTATGTTTTGCACTCTCAAATCCAAAACTCTCTTTGCACACGGAGACACCTGAGAGCTCTCTAGTAGATACAGCGCTAAACTCTTGAAGAAGTTTTGCTATAGCTTTGTGGTCAGTTTCACCCTCCCAAATGTCTTTTCCAAAAGATGCCGAAAAAGCTATCTTTTTCGTGTCACTGTTTTTTATAAAGTCTAAAAAATAGTTTTGGTAGAAGATGCCGCCCATGTATGATTTTCTCCAGACTTGATCACTTCCTACAACTATAGCATCAAACCTTTCATCCTGAGCAAAAATCTCTAAGTCTTGTTTTGTGTATAAATTTTTACTTATTTTAAATATCTCTTTTTCTATAAAAGCTCTATGAAGTACTGCTCTTTCATCTCTTTCTTTGTTTGCTTTTTTGTTGGCTTTTAGGTTTTTGAAGTCTTGAAAAGGAATACTTAAAAGTATGTTTTTGATTATCTCTTTCCACCACTTGGTGTTAGATGATGCGTTATATGCTTTGTATATCAAAGTCACATCATGCCCCTCTTTGTCCAAAAGCCTATAAAGAGCTATCGCCTGTAAAATCCCACCATAGTTTTCGGCTATTGGTAGGGTTAGGATTCCGATTTTCATTTTGTGATTATTCCTTCTATTTTTTAAATCTAACTAATAATTTGTAAAAATTTTTCTCTTCGTTTTTTTGGTGCTGTCTTGACAACTTCCATATGTTTTTGCAAAATTATTTTGTACTCTTCATCTTGATTTGTATTTTTAATACATCGTTTAAATATATCAATAAATTGATCTAGTTCTCTTAAAATTTGTTCAGGTTTTCTTTGATAGTTCGTGCCACCCATTGTACGTATCTCAATATGATTTATCATTCCTTTTTCTTTTCTTTTTTCAAGATTCCAAACTCTTCCTTTTTTATTTTTGAGTTTTTTTGCTTCTTCCATGTCAAGAGTGGTTAATACATCCATCACATTTAAACAATAGCCATTTCTTTTTCCCCAATTACTGAGTAGTAAAGATTTATCGCATAAAAGCATAAACTTGTAAAAGTCCACTTCTGTGCTCGTGTCTACTGTAGAGATATGTATATGAAATCCCGTATCTTCATTGGTTTCACCACTATTATCAACTATTTTACAAATAGTATAAATATAATATCTCAAATCTTCATAAGAACAAATAGGTGTTGTAATTTCTTTACCTATTCTAGCTCTAAGAGATGGCTCATTTTTATAGTTCATATTTTCATCATCATTACTATCCAGATGCAATTTTAACAATGCACCAGATTTTAAAACACTCTCAAGAGAATCAATTATTTCATCTTCTAACATTATATTCGGATAAAATTCAAACTCACATCCAAATCTTAAATCATCATGTTGTGTCACTGATTATCTCCATTCATGATGGATTTATAATAAGCATCAAGATCAAAAGATTCTTGTTTTTTCCATGTTGTTATAGGTTGTTTCTTTTTTGAGTCTAGTTTATTAGTATAAAAATATGTAAAAGCTCTTTTGTTGGTCTCAAAGCTTCTACTTTTAACCTCTATAGCTTCTCTTGTATAATAATCAGGGCTTCCTTCAAAAATATCGATTTTTTTCAATAAATCTTTTCGTGCTATTTTATATAGCTCTCCTTCGATATTATACAGAGGCTTATTTTTGAGTAAATATGGATACTCTCCACTTTTAGCTTCATACATTGCAAATTTTCTAACTGTTGTTGCTTTTGAGATGTATCTGCCTTTGTCTAGGACATGTTCATTCTCAAATCCTTTTTTCAATGAGCCATATACAAAAAGATAGACTTCAAAATATTCATCTTCTTTTGAAAAAATACCTTTATCTTGTATAGTGATTAGCCCACCGTCATGAAGTCTATGTAGGTTGATACGTACAACATCAGTAGATAATTCTGGTAAGTTTTCACGAACATATTTAAATGTAAAATTTTTATGAAAAGGAAGTTTTTTTATAAATTTTTTAATCTGTTCAGATTTTGTCATTTTTAGTCCTTTTTTACAAATAAGTGTTACGATTTTTTAAAATTATATAGTTATTTATTTAAAATATTTAAAATACTTCTAAATCCCTATTTTATGATAAAAAAATCCATATAACTTAGAATTTTTCTTACAAATCAGTGTTACGATTTTTTGTATATTTTTAGTAATTTATTTATAATATTCTGCGAGGTCAATTTCTCCGCGGAACACTTAGCTTTATTAGATTAACACCACTCTACATTTTCCTTTATTATTTTTGCTGGCACACCCGCCACTACAGCACCAGCAGGTACATCTTTGGTTACAATTGCTCCAGCTGCTACAATGGCTCCATCACCTATAGTCACACCTTTTAGTATCATCGCACGGTTTCCTATCCAAACATGTTTGCCTATTATTATAGGTTTAGCTATTTCATAATCTGGCTCTTTTATTGTGTGTCCGTCATAGTCGCGGATGACAACATCTCTAGCTATTGTGGCACCTTCTCCTATGGTTATTTTACTAGCACAAGTTATCTCTACACCTTCGTTGATAAAACCGCCATTTACTTCTAAGTGTCCGTTTTTTATGACTCTTATGTATGAGCCTGCGTACATTGTAAATGATTTGTTTATTTGAAAAGTTGCGTTTTCTTCTACTAAGAGTCTCGTTTCCATCTTTGAGGATTGCACTTGTTTATTGCCCATAAAAAGTATATTTTTACATAGTAGTTTTGCATTTTTATGGAGTTCTATTTTGCTATATTTGTAAGGAATGACTCCTACTTTTCTACTCTTTTGTACTTTTTTATCAAACATATTTAGTTTTATAAGTCTATATATATCAGTAGGCATAAAACCGACTTTACTCAAAAGTGAGAGTACTTTTTTTACTTGACCCATTCTTCTTCCTATTTTTCTCTTTAACGATGGCATCGGAAAGTATTTTTTTGCTATCTCGTCAAATGGATATTTATCCAAGTCTTCATAAAAGGACTTTCTTTTGTCCCAGTCAATACTTTTTTTAGTATCATCATAAATAGCAGGGTTCCCAGGTTCTGCATCTTTGAGACTAAACTCTTTTGAAACTATGGCATCACCTAAAGATTCATAATATTCTTTTCCTTTATCAGAATTTATCATGATAAGAGAAGTTCCTAAATCTTGATCCATAGATTTATCTACATTCTCAATTCCCCAAAAGTCAGCAAGTGTGATGTCAGCAGGTCTAGGAAAACCTCTCCACTTACATGTAAAACATGCTTCCATAGTGAAAAGTTCAGTAGCTAAATAGCCCACAAAAAATGGGTCATTATATCTATCTGCCACATATGACTTTCCATTTTCAAAATCTACTCTCATTCCAAACTTATGCCAACCCGTTGTTTTGTCTTTTGCTTTTATTTTTTTCGCTTTAGACTGGTATTTATCTTCAAGCCACTCTATATACTTTTGAAAAACTTTTGTAGAGTTTACAGACTTACATATAAAATCACATGTGATAAGATTTTCATAATCTTTTTTGAGAAAAGTATATAGTCCACTTATTTGACAAGGTGCTCCGCAAACAAGGACTTTATTTCCAGCTTTGAGTTGTTTTTTTACTTCAGGAAAAAGTTCATCAGTTAAACTGTATGTATACTTTGAACTTCGTATATCAACAAGCTTTTCTCTATCATTTGTCAATATATGTGAAACGCTATTGTCATCATTGTAAACAGCTCCACCCACATATCCATCTTGGTCAAACATCTTAAACGCCAGTTCTGAAAATATCCCCCCAGAAGTACTATCTACTCTTACTTCATGGTTTTTGCTATATGAGGCATAAACTAAAGGCTTTTCATATCTTACGGGATCTTCTACATTTTTAAAAGATAGTTCAGGGATATACGGACATACTTTTTCACACTTATCACAGTCTATACAAGTTTGCATATTGACACTTGGATAAAAAAATCCTTCATTATCCATATTCATAGTTATACATTCATCTACTGGACAAGCAACTGTACATGTATTACATCCGTTACATAGTGATTTATCGGTTATGTTTATCATTATGATAAATCCTCTAAAACCTGCTTAGTAAACTTATTTCGTCCTACTTTATTCATAAAAAAAGAATCTATATAGTTTTCTTCTGCTTCAAATCTTTCATCTCTCCAGTAGTTGAGAAACTTCACATTTTGTTCATTTGCTTCTTTTATAGGATTTAAAATATATTTTTCTACGAACTCATCTGGAAACAAACTTGAAAGCTCTTTTGTAACTGGCAATACTAAAAGTACAGCTTCGTATTCTCTCTCTTTACAAAACGCTATCATCTCTTTTAGGAGTTTGATATTTTTATCTATATTAGTTTTATTTCCATCTGATAGTTCTATATTTTCAAGAGTGTTTATACCAAACTGTTTTTTCCAGCCATCTACCCATTTTTGTGCATCTTTTTTTATTTTCTCTGCGTTTAGTGGATTTATACCTAGTTCTACTCGTTTATCAGCAGGTACATCTTTGAGTATTCTTAGTATCTGTTTTTTTGCAGTAAAAATGGGAAAATCAATATGGAGTCTTTTTTTGATTTGTGAATAACCATCTATCAAAGATGGCTCAAGAAATTCATAATATTTATGATTGGCTGCATCATCTTTATATTTATCTAAAAAAAACTGAAAAGGAGAAAGAGCAATAATAACCTTTGCATCTTTTTTTAAATAACTATAATAGTTTTTTAAAATCCTAAAATCATACTCCAATGTCTGTGGACCAACTGCCCAACTCATACCCAAAACATCATTTTGTGAATAATCAAATGCAAACTTTGGTTGATTGCTTCCTAGGTTTACTACTTCTAGATTTTGTGGGATGTTTTTAAACTTATAAGTATCTACAAATTTGTTTTTATAGAAGTTTGTGTTTTTGTAGGCTTTGTTTACAACTAACGCAAGTAGTATCAATCCTATGATTATTAAAAGATATATCATATTAGAGTTTCTCCACCATCACATACTATTGTTTGACCAATGATATGATTTGCAGCATTACTTGCTAAAAATATAGCAATTTCTGCAATCTCTTCTGATGTTGCTACTCTACTGTTTAATGCTGAACTACTTGTAGCATTTTCTTCTACATCTATATTATTTATTCCTGTTGCTGTAATGCCAGGAGCTACTGCGTTTACAATTATTCCATGTTTGATTAACTCTTTTGCTAAACCACTTGTTAATCCTCGTACTCCCCATTTTGATATTCCATAAGGTTCTGTTGTTCCTTGAATACTTCTAACGGAACTAATGTTGATAATTTTTCCTTTTATATTGTTATTTATAAAATATTTAGCCACTTCTTTTGTAGTAAAAAATAGACCTTTTATATTTATATCCATAATAGTGTCAAATATTTTTTCATCAATATCAAAAAATGTATTATGAGTATATACACCAGAATTATTAAAAAATATATCTATTTTTCCCATCTTTTGTATAACTTCATTTACTTTTTCATCAACAGTATCATTTTTTGAGATATCCCACTCTATAACAAAAAGATTTGGATTATTTAGCTCAGTTGAAACATCTTTTAGCTTATTAATATTTCTCCCACTTATAGTAACCTTTGCACCCTCAGACAAACATTTTTTTGCTATTGCCAACCCAATACCGCTTGAGCCACCCGTTATCAAAACACTTTTATCTTTTAAAATATCTCCATAATTTATAGTAGATATACTCACTTGTACTATCTTCTTTGGTCTTAATCTATTTAAAATTTTTCTTATTAAACTCATTTTACTTTCCTTTTTTGAATTCTATTTTTTATCATCACTTGAAATTTTTCTTTTTCGAGTCTATTGAGTGCTATAACATAAGTAAAGAAAACTACACTTACACAAGAGACAATTCCTACTATAAAAAATCTCATAAAAGATTCTTCAAAATAAGTTTGCATCCAAAATGGCAAAGTTGTAGTTAGCACAATTATTAAAATTATTGGTATAAAAGTATTAATAAAAAGTCCTTTTATAGAAACTTGTATCCATTTTTTAAGATAATAAAGCTCAATTACAAAACATAATATTGTTGCAATTATATAAACTATAAAAGGGGCAATAATCGAAAAGCCATTATCTAGTAAAACATACGAGACAGGAATTACTAAAAGTAAAAGTACTCCAGCCGTTACATTTGTTTGTTTCATATTTCCTGTGGCGTGGATAGCCATAACATAAGGACGGTTCAAACTACCAATCAAACCATGCACAATCATAAGTTGACAAAACAAAGCTGTGTTTTCAGGTATCTCAACGAGCCAAATACTTAAAATATAATCCGTCTCTAGCAAAACAGGTAAAGCTAAAAACCATAAGAGTAAAAAAGCATACTTGGCGTTTTGATATAGAAGTCTGTTTAACTCTTCGATTTGATTTGAAGCAAAAAGTTTTGTTATTTGTGGCGTTACAGCTTGTTGAAAAGCTCCTGCAAATTGATTTAGTCCACCGCCAACCTGAGAAGACAAAGCTCTTGCCGCAACAGCAACAGGACCAAAAAAGATATTTAAAATGATATTTATACCTTGAGCTGAAAGTATAGAGCCAAGTGTGCCAAATATATTCCACCCTGAAAAATGAACCATTGACTTCACAATATTCCTATCAAAAACAAACTCAAAATGAGACTCTTTGTAGTTTCGGATAACATAAATTCTATATGTAAACGCAATAAGTAAAGAAGCTATAAACATAAAAATAGCATAACTGATAAGTTTGTCTGATGATACGATAAGAAGTAAGTAAACGATGAGAAGTTTTAAAATAGCTTCTACAATGCTAATATATGCAAAAATATGCATCTTCTCATGAGCGATGATGAGAGCGTTGTAAGGTACTTGTATAACCATTACCATAGAAGACGCTACCGCAAACTGATAAGCCCAAAAAGCCGCATCAAATCTATCTATGGGGATGTTCATCTTTTCATACAAAAACCAAAGCCCAACAGTCTCTGCAAATATAAGCATCAAAAAGGCAAGTGCAAGATGAATGAGAAGTGCAGTGGAAAATGTCTGCTTGAGTTTTACAAAATCCTCTTTGCCTATCTCAAAAGTAAGAAACCTTTGTGTGCCAGAAGTAAGAGTGCTATTTAAAAACGCAAGTATCATCACAAAACTAGCTACAAGATTATAAATACCAAAGTCGTTCACACCTAAAGTATCAAGAACAACTCTAACAGTGTAAAAACTTACAGCCATTATGATGAGCATACGGAAGTAGAGAAATAGTGTGTTTTTGGCTATTCTTTTGTAGTTTTGGGTCATTATAAAGTACCCGTCATATTCGCTATTGTTTTTATCATTTATTTATAAAACTCTCTATACCACTTCACAAACGTAGTGATATCATCTTTAAGCTCAGTATCTGGTTTATAGCCGAAGTCATATGATAATGTTGAATTTTGAATGTTAAATTTTGAATTATTTTTCATTTCAATTTTCCTAAAAGTTCAAATGAGTTTATATCTATATTTAATTTACTAAAAGCAAAAACTTTGTTGCCTAAGTCTTTTAGACTTGCGCCTATGTGGTATATTTCACTATTATCAATGATAAGAAATCTATCATGAAACTCTTTTGCGGTTTTTAACTCTATGTTTTTATACTGTTTTTCATACTTTTGAAAATCTAGCTTTAGTTGTTTTGAGATTTCTTGTGTGTAGATTGTAAAGTGTATATTTGGATATTTGCTACATAGTGTGAAGAGAGTATGATCTATATAGTTATCTATCAAAATTATCTCTTTTTTTGCAAGTTTCAAGAGGTCGTTTATAAATGCATAAGCATCATATATTTGCCCGTTGTAAAAGATGCCTTGTGTAAGTTCTAGCTCATCATTTTTTATCTTAGATTTTACAACTTGCATATCATTTTCTAAGTTTACCAATCTTTGTTCTGTTATTTTGTGAGTGTTTATTGCATAACCATTGATTATATACTCTTTTAAAACACTAGTTGCCCACTGACGGAACTTTGTGGCTTTTATACTGTTTACTCTATATCCTACAGATATAATTACATCTAAATTGTAATGTTCCAATTCTCTTGAAACTTCCCTTTTCCCTTCTTTTTGAACTGTCAAGTATTTCTTGACAGTTGAGTTTTTAGTAAGTTCTTTACTGTTAAATATATCAATTGTATGCAAACTAATATTTTGTTTTGTAACTTCAAATAGTTCCGCTATTTGCTTTTGTGTAAGCCAAATAGTATCTTTTTCGACAGAAATAGATAGCTCAATTTCACCATCTGTATATTTTATTAAATCATTCATCTTAGTCTTTAGCTCCATAAAACTCTCTATACCACTTCACAAACGCAGCGATACCATCTTTGAGATCAGTATCAGGTTTATAGCCGAAATCATTTATCAGTCCACTTACATCTGCATAAGTAGAGACTACATCACCGTCTTGCATAGGCATGAAGATTTTTTCTGCTTTTTTGCCGAGTGCGTTTTCTATGGTCTCTATAAAGGTCATAAGAGGAAGTGGTGCATTGTTTCCTATGTTGTAGATTTTATAAGGTGCTGATGAGCTACTTATCTCAGGTTCTTTTGGGTTCCACTCTTTGTTTGCTTGTGATGGTTTGTCTATGACTTTGATTATGCCATCTACTATGTCATCTATGTAAGTGAAGTCTCTGCTCATTGCTCCATTGTTAAACACTTTGATAGCTCTGTCGCCCAGTATAGCATCAGTAAAAAGCATAGGAGCCATATCTGGTCTGCCCCATGGTCCATAGACTGTAAAGAAACGCAATCCTGTTACATGTATGCCATAAAGGTGAGCATAAGTGTGTGCCATCATCTCGTTTGACTTTTTAGTCGCTGCATAGAGGCTCACTTGGTGTTCGGTTGGGTCTGTGGTTTTGAACGGTTGAGATTCGTTGAGTCCATAGACTGAGCTACTTGAGGCAAACGCAAGGTTTTTGACACCTGTGTTTCTACAGCCTTCCAAGATGTTTAGAAATCCTACTACATTGCTTTGTACATAAGAGTGAGGGTTTTCTATGGAGTATCGTACACCTGCTTGAGCGGCAAGGTTCATCACTGCATCAAACTTCTCAGTTTGGAAGAGGTTTTCCATGGCTTCTCTGTCTGATAGGTCTATTTTGTAGAACTTATGTTTTGGGTATTTTGTGGAGAGTGTAGGTGCAGCTAAAGCTTGCATGTCCGAGGCTTTTTCGGACGCACTTGCTTGCATGTCCGAGATGTGCTCTTCGGACGCACAGGCTTGCATATCCGAGATGTGCTCTTCGGACGTACAGGCTTTAGCCGTACCTTGAGCTTCTTTGACATCACTTGATGCAGCTGAAGCTTGCATGTCCGAGGCTTTTTCGGACGCACTTGATGCAGCTGAAGCTTGCATGTCCGAGATGTGCTCTTCGGACGTACAGGCTTTAGCCGTACCTTGAGCTTCTTTGACATCACTTGATGCAGCTGAAGCTTGCATGTCCGAGGCTTTTTCGGACGCACTTGCTTGCATGTCCGAGATGTGCTCTTCGGACGTACAGGCTTTAGCCGTACCTTTTGGCATATATATCCCCAACTCTGCTAATCTTCCATACTTTAGATTGACATCGTAGTAGTCATTGATATTATCTATGCCGACTACTTCATCACCGCGTTCTAGAAGTTTTTTAGCCAAGTGAAAGCCTATAAATCCTGCTGTGCCTGTGACTAGTATTTTCATATATGCTTTACCTTACTTCTTAATCTTTTTGATACTTCTGCTAACCTTGGCAAAGCCTAAGTTAAACTCAAACTTCGTAGTAGTTTCTACTATCTCACCATCTTCATCATCAGCCAAAATATCTGGTTCTATCTCTATTATCTCTTCAAGTATTTTATTTGACTTTTGGGCTAGTTCTTTTTGTCTGTTCTCATCTTCTGTTTTCATTATGGCATTTATATTTCGTGATAGCTCTTTTACTTTGGCAAATGTTTCGATAATCGTAAATGTTGCTTCGGTTGCCTTTTTACTTTTGAGTATAGTTGCAACCATATAAAGACCTTTTTCTGTAAAGACGTAAGGTAAGCTTCCTCCAAAGTGTTGTTTAGAAGGGGTCACATTTTGTGACACCATAATATCAAAATCAATTTCACTTAATTGAGATGCATAATCACTAGGGAATTTATCACTATTTCGTTTTACCTGCTGTCTTAGTTTTTTTGGCTCAATTTCATACAAAGTTGCTACATCTTTATCAAGAAGTACCCAGTCATTATTGTATTTAATAAGTTTATTTTCTATTGTTTCAAATTTGATTATGCTCATTTGTTTAACCGCTTAACTATCACTATTGAAGATATCACGAGTATATACTTTTTCACGAATATCCAAAATATTTTCTTCTAGTCTATTCGCAACTATTACATCTGCTTTGGATTTGAACTCTTCTATATCACTGATGACTTCAAATCCTTCAAAAGTCTCTTCTTTGAGCACAGGTTCATAGATGACTATTTCTACATTTGCATCTTTTAGTTTTGCTATCACACCCTCTATCGCAGAACTTCTAAAGTTATCACTTCCTGTTTTCATGATAAGTCTGTATATGCCGACAACCTGAGGATTAGTTGCTAAGATTTGCTTAGAGACAAACTCTTTTCTTATCTCATTTGAATCAACTATCGCACTTATGAGGCTGTTTGGTACATCTTTGAAATTTGCTTTGAGCTGTTTTGTGTCTTTTGGAAAACAATACCCACCATAGCCAAAAGATGGGTTGTTGTAGTGTGTCCCTATTCTAGGATCTAGCCCGACTCCATCTATGATATCTTTTGTACTCAGCTCATGTTTCTCGGCGTAAGAGTCCAGCTCGTTGAAATATGCAACTCTCATGGCAAGATATGTATTTGAAAAAAGCTTTATTGCTTCTGCTTCTGTAGAATCTGTAAATAATACTGAGATTCCCTTTTTGATAGCACCTCTCTCCAAAAGTCCTGCAAACATAACAGCTCTGTCAGACTTCTCACCTACGATAATTCTACTCGGATATAAGTTGTCGTGAAGCGCTTTGCCTTCTCTTAAAAATTCTGGAGAAAAGATAATATTATCAGTATTAAATTTCTCTCTCAAACTTTTAGTATAGCCTACCGGTATAGTAGATTTGATGACCATAGTCGTATCTGGATTGATAGATAAAACATCGGATATCACATACTCTATAGATTTTGTATCAAAATAATTTGTCTCTGGATCATAATCCGTCGGAGTAGAAATGATCACAAAATCAGCACCTTCGTAAGCCTCTTTTTTGTCTAAAGTAGCTCTAAAGCTTGGAGTTCTTGGCTTTGGATTTGCAATGAGCTGACCATTTTTTTTGTATTTTGTCAAAAACTCTTGAATCTCTTTGTCTTCTATAGGAGATATACCGTCGTTGAGTTGCTCTACCTTTTCTGGAATGATATCAAGAGCTACGACTTCATTGTGCTGTGAGAGCAGTATCCCGTTACTAAGTCCTACGTATCCTGTTCCTGCTATTGCTATCTTCAATTATTTTCCTTCATTTTTTTCAGCTCATCTTGCAGCTGCTCGTACTCCGCCCTCTTGCGTTTGATAAACTTTTCGGTAAGTGTGATTTTTTCATTGAGCCCTGCTGGAGTCAAAAGGTATTTGTATTGGTTTTTATTTTTATTGGCAAAGAAGTTTTCCGCTTTGACGAACCCTTTTTCTATGAGAGCATGGATCACATAGTTCACTTTGCCCACACTCATTTCTAGATCATCCGCTAAAGACTTCTGGCTTTTGAGCTCTTCGATGTTACGCAGTACAGTAAGGGTAAGTTCTTCGTTTTGCAAAGTATATGATTCCTAATTTTTATTGTTACTATGTATTGTAAATTCAGAAATTGAATTATAGTAGGATGTTGCTTGCGTTTTGGTTAATTTGGGCGTAAAATATTGCCACGTCGTTTCACTCCTCGGTTGACAAGATGTGCTCTTCGGACGTACAGGCTTTAGCCGTACCTTTTAACATCCCAGAGGTGCAGCTAAAGCTTGCACGTCCGAGTGGAGTGGTAACTTAAATTCATACACTTTTTTATAAATTCTAAGCAGCCATTTCCATTTGTAACACTTTATTCATTTCTTCAAATTTATCAGTTCGTTTGACAGTTAGAAAGAAGTGCTCTCTCTCTTAGAAAGAGAAGAGTTTTAAAAAGATAGTTAGTAGATAAATCCAAAAAGCCACAGAGGGATTTTGTTATCAATCCCGATTTCTATATCATCGGCTACAACATACCCATCTTTTACATTTTTTAGTTGTTTAAAACTTTTATCTTTACCGCCGACTTCAAAGGTGTACTTTTCATCTAAAATAAAATCACCGCTCTCAGGGTAATTGATAGTGTGTTCATAAGATGTTTGAGATGCAAAAAATGTTTCTCTTAGCGTTCCCATCTTTGGACTATCGCAAAATATTGAAAAGAGATTCGTATTGTCAAGATAGAGTTTTTCGGGCTTAGATATGATGCTTATACCACTAGATTTGGCACCAAGCATTCTGATAAGCCCTGCTGCTTGTAAAATTCCCAGATATTTATAGAGCGTTCTTTGGTTCAGCTCAACTGCACCGCAAAGCTTTGAGATATTTATATCGTAGGGTTCGCTCTGGCAAAACATTATCAGCAGTTTTTTGAGTGCATTTATCTTCTCGTGATCAATGGCATAAATCATAGGAAGATCTGTTTCAAGCACCTGTATAGACGCACTTAGTAGTTTCTGAACATAACTATTTTTGCTAGTTGTATAAAAAGGATACGCACCGTTTTTTAAATACTCTCCAAAATATGCAAATGGTTTTACCTTTGCTACTATCTGCATAGCATGTGGTATATGGTTTTGTAAGAGAGCGTTTAGAGGAATAGGCTCAAATGACTCGTTTGTTTCTAGCTCTAAAAACTCTCTAAAAGAGAGCACGGGAAGTTTATGAATGATAGCGCGTCTGCTTAGATCAGCTTTTGCATTATCGATAGCGATTGCATTTGAACCAGTAAAGACTACATGTAGAGAAAAAAAGCTGTCATAAATAAGCTTGAGATCTGTTTCAAAATTTTTTATCTTGTGTATCTCATCGATGATGAGAACTTCACCGCCTTTTTTTTGAAACTCATCAGCAATAGTAAATAGACCAAGTGCAACCACAAGCGGATGATCAGCCATAATATATAAAGTCTGTCTCTCTTGAAATATGCTATGCAAATACTGAAGCAGCAGAGTGGTTTTTCCAACACCACGAGAACCAAGCACCCCTATAAGTCGTTCACTAAAATCTATCTTATAAAACAAAAACCTTTTATATTCAGGTACTTTCTGAGATAAGATTTGATTTGATAGTAGTTGCAGTTGCTCTATCATAGTGACTCCAATACAAATTTAATACTGTTTATTTTGTATTGTAGTACAAATAAATTGAGATGTCAACAACGCTGTTTTGTATTTGCATAAAACACTGGTGGGTTTTAAGTCGTGTAGTTATTGTGTACTATGGCGTTCTCCACTCTGAGTCCACCTAAACCTTCTTCGACATAAAGGTGACCCTAAAGGATCACGTCCAAGAGCGCTCTTCGGACGTACAGGCTTTAGCCGTACCTCTTTCAAGCTCTTTCGGACGTACTTGATGCAGCTAAAGCTTGCATGTCCGAGATGTGCTATTCGGACGTACAGGCTTTAGCCGTACCTCTTTCAAGCTCTTTCGGACGTACAGGCTTTAGCCGTACCTTTTAACATCCCCAAGGTGCAGCTGAAGCTAGCACGTCCGAAGAGTAAGCCGTACCCTTACTCATAAATACTATAAAACCTTCTATCAGCATCACTTAAACCTGCTTTTATAGCATTGTTTTTAATATATTCATAGGTCACCTGAAAATGTTTTTCATCTCTTATAGCCTTATCAAAATAACCTTTTTGCCATAATTGTCCCTGCTTATTGAGTTGTTTATTGAGACAAAACGCCAGTCCACCTTTTATATGCGAGACTATTGTTTTTAAATCTGTATTTTGAACTAAAAGTATATGAATATGGTTTGGCATAATGCTACAAGAGATGATTTTGCAGAGTTTTTCATCTACTTGTAAAATATAGTTTTTTGCTATATCTATTACTTCGCCATTGAGATAAGCACCGTCTTGAGAGTTATCGAGATGTTGGTCGATTTTGTATTCAATTATTTTAGTCTCTAATTGATTGTTTAAAATGAGTTTTTTTATGAAATGATCTGTACTATCTTTTGTGCGGAATGTTATGAACTGGTAAAGATTTTTTTGGCTTATATGAGGTAAGTTGGAGTGCAAAATCATCCTTTTGGTGTGGGTTTAGGTGGAGCTCTTCAGAGGTGCAGCTAAAGCTAGCACGTCCAAGGCTCTTCGGACGTACACCTCCGTTCAAGTTCTGGGCTCTTCGGACGTACAGGCTTTAGCCGTACCTCTTTCAAGCTCTTTTGAACGTACTTGATGCAGCTAAAGCTTGCATGTCCGAGATGTGCTCTTCGGACGTACTTGATGCAGCTAAAGCTTGCATGTCCGAGATGTGCTCTTTCGGACGTACAGGCTTTAGCCGTACCTTATTCAAGTCCTTGAAAGTTCATCTTTGGCTTTTTGAAAATGCCTACATTATGCGATCAACCTATTTCTCTAGACAGTGTCCCAATCTCTCTTGGACAACCTTAGAGAGAAGCTCAAAGACTAGTTCATAGTTTTGCGTAGTGTGCGCTGTGTCAAGAGCCTTATAATATTCGAGTCTATCTTTAACGTCAATAACTGCTGGTGGAAACCCATGTTTAATAAGTTCATTTAATCTTAAATCTCTTTTTTATTATACCCATCAGGATTGTTAGACTGCCATCTCCAGCTATCTTCACACATCTCATCTATACTCTTTTGCGCACTCCAACCTAAGAGCTCTTTTGCGTAGCTTGGATCTGCGAAACATTTTGCGATATCACCTGCACGTCTCTCTACTATCTTATACGCTACTTTTTTGCCTGAAGCTCTCTCAAATGCTTTGACCATATCTACAACTGAGTAGCCGTTTCCTGTGCCAAGATTTACTGTGAGTACTGCGTTTATAGTATCTATCTTTTGGAGGGCTTTGACATGTCCCTCAGCCAAATCGACCACATGGATATAGTCACGCACACCTGTGCCATCATGAGTATCATAGTCTCCGCCAAATACACTAAGATAGTCGCGTTTACCAACAGCAGTTTGCGCGATAAATGGCATAAGGTTGTTTGGTATACCATTTGGATCTTCGCCTATCGTTCCGCTTTTGTGTGCGCCAACAGGGTTAAAATATCGCAACAACACTATCTTAAACGCAGGGTCACTTACAAAAAGATCTCTAAGTATCTCTTCTATAAATAGCTTCGTTTTTCCATAAGGATTAGTCGCACTGAGTGGAAAATCTTCTTTTATAGGTGTCATATGTGGGTCACCGTAGACGGTTGCAGAAGAGCTAAAAACTATTTTTTTGCAGTTGCATTTTTGCATGACAGAGAGCAGAACCAGTGTGCCATTGACATTGTTGTCATAGTACTCAAGTGGCATCTGCACCGATTCACCTACCGCTTTGAGACCTGCAAAATGTATCACTGCGTTTATATCGTATCTCTCAAATACGCTCTCAAGTGCTTGGGCATCTCGTATGTCGCCCTGCTCAAACTTGATACTTTTACCTATTATTTTTTCTACTCGGATGAGAGACTCTTTTGAAGCGTTGCAAAGGTTGTCATAAACAACAAAATCATATCCTGATGCATCAAGTGCAATAAGCGTATGTGAGCCTATATAGCCCGCTCCACCTGTTATCAATATGATCACTGTATCTCCTCTTTTTTCCACTCGATATAATTATGCCAAATACCACTTGGGCTTGGTTCTATTTTTTGTATTTGTGTATCGACTGCTGTAATAGAGTTGGGGATAAATAAAAAAAGATAGGGATTGTCGTCCACTATGACTTTAAACATCTCTCTAAAAAGCCCATCAAGCTGCGTTTTGTCGATAATCTCTTGCGACTCTTCTATCATCTTGTCAATACGAGGGTTATTATATCCCACGAGATTGAAGCCGCCTTTTTTATCGCTTTGTGTGTGCCAAAACATATACGGATCAGGCATTGGTGAGAGTCCCCAGCCAAGGAGAACCGTATCAAAGTCATTTGGAAATACAATCGTATTTAAAAAAGCTTGCCACTCCATCACACGAAGCGTCACAACGACTCCTGCGTCTTTGAGCTGATGTTGCAATATCTCTGCTGCATACGGTCGAATAGAGTTCGCGTTTGATGTTGCAATCTCAAAAACAAAAGGATGTTCTGCACCATAACCCGCTTCTTTCAAGAGCTCTTTGGCTCTTTTGATATCGCGTTTAGGAGCTTTGACCTCTTCATTAAAAGCCTTAGTCGAGGGCAAAAATGGACCTGTACAGACTTTGGCATGATCAAAGAAAAGTATCTTGACAAGCTGTTCACGATCAATAGCTAAAGAGAGAGCTTCTCTTACTTTTGGATTTTTAAATTTTTCACGTCGGAGATTAAACCCGAGATAAGTATAGGAGCGGCTGATCTCTTCATAGACATTAAACTTCTCAAAAAAATCCTTGCTCAACTGTCTCTCATACTCCATCGGCTCGATTGAGCCGATATCCAAAGCGGCGGATTTTAGCATCAAAAATCGTGTCATCGGGTCAGCTATGACATGAAATGCAATGCGCTCTATCTTTGGAGCGCCTTCAAAATAGTTCTCGTTTGCGATTAAAATAATATTTTTTGAGTGCTCAAGCTGATAGAGTTTATACGGACCCGTTCCTATTGGTTTTGTATTAAACGCAGAGTTCATGATATTGGCATCACTACCCAAAATATGCTCAGGTAAGATACCCATCATCCATGTCTCTAATGCTTTAAAATAGGGCTTTGTATACTTCACTTCAAGTGTCAGCTCATCGATTGCTCTCACACTCTTTACAAAGCGAAAATTTGCACTGTAAGGGGAGACTATTTTAGGAGATATCAGTGTCTCATAGGTAAAGATCACATCTTTTGAAGTGAGTGGAGCGCCATCATGCCAAGTGATATTTGGGCGGAGTTTAAAAATAAGTGTCGTCTTATCTTTGAAGTAAAAATCTTCTGCCAAATCACCAACAATAGTCGAAGCATCTTTATCATATTTGACCAAACCGTTAAATAAAAATCCTGCGATCTCTGAAGAGCTTGAATCTGTGGCAAGAATGGGGTTAAGACGTGAAGGATTGGATGAAGTTGCCAGATGCAGCGTCGCTGCAAAAAGGCTGTAAGAGAAAAAAAGGAGTAAAAAAAAGCGCATCTAGCTCTTGATTACTCTGCCGTTGACCATAACTTCTCCATTACGGAAAGTTATTTCAAAAACAAGGTTTTGTCCATCTTCTTTTGCATACTGCATCACAAGCGCAGCCATTGGTGTTGTCTCATTTATCTTTTGAAAGATCTCTTTTGAAATCTTTAATTTTATCTCTGTATCGAGATTTTGTGCCAAAAGTGCAGGCGTATAAAGAAGCTTATTTGCCAAAGCAGGATCTTCTTTAAACGCAATCTGAGAATGCATCGAGATACCTTTGAGATCTTCTGTATTATTGAGAATCAATTTTTCAAAGGAAAGGTCATCAATATTGAGTGTAACTCCACGAGAGAGAAGTTTGATAAAACTCTCTTTCATTTTCAACTCAAGCGTCTCAGACTGAGAAGTTTTTGCCTCTGTGAGAACATCTTGAAGCTCTTCAAGTGCATCTTTGTCAAGGTCAACCATAGAAATATCATAGTTAAAACCTTGCATAGAAGCATTGAGGGCACTTGCGTTTAGCTGCATCGTCTTAAATGAGCTCTTCGCATATATCTGTGCAAAAGCATCTTGTGTATCTGCAGACATACCGACTTTGAGATCTTTTGCATTCATAGAAACATTGTCATCACCCTGCATACTTAAGTCAAAACTACCCAGTGTCACGGCGCTTGCATATTTACTTTTCGAGGTAAATTCTGACTCTGTAGTGAGATCTGAAAGATTAAACTTCATCTCAAATATATCTTTCTTCGCTTCAAGAGAGATTTTATGGATTTGTGCGCTTAAAATATTCGGCGCGATAAGATTACCACTTCCTTTGTAGCTAATACCAAAAAGAGAAAACTTAAGATTTGTGCCGTCAGTTTCGACATACTCTTCGTTCACATCTTTAAGATAGCCGCTAAAATCTTCACTGATCATGTTATATTGAAGATTGTATAAAATTCCCTTTTTTGCCAAAAATGCAGTGACAAAATCATAAAAGTTTTTATCACTCTCTTTGAGCTCCTCCATCGTTTTTGAAGAGAGTTCTATAGGATAAATATCTACTACGATATTATTGATAAAAGGTACATTACTATAAGAAACATCCGCGCCAAGCAAAACGCCATCGATCAGATCCTGAACGTAAGGAGGAATTTCACCATGAGAAGAGTCATTGAGATATGCGAAAAACTTTTCACTGTCTTGAAGTAAAAACTCATAATGTCTTTTTGTTTGAAGATATGAACTATCCACAGTAGTGTTTTGCACATCTACTCCGTTGGCATGCAGGAGTTCTATTTTTTCATCCAAAGCACTAGAGACAAGTTTATTTCCAATTATTGGAAGCGCTGCAGCGACCAAAACAAGGACAAAGAGAAGAGCGAGAAGTTTTTTCATATAAAAGCCTTTTTTATTTATAGGCGCGATTATATATGAATAAGATTTAAGGTTGGATTATTTTGTATTAGAAGTTTTAATATAAAAGAGTTTACCAAACCCCAAGAGGGAGTGGTAAGGGAGAAAAAACGATTAACGTTTAGAGAATTGGCGAGAACGACGAGCTTTACGCTTACCTGGCTTCTTACGTTCAACTGTACGTGAATCACGAGTCATCATACCTTCTGGTTTTAGTATAGCTTTCAACTCTGGGTTGAATTTTACTAAAGCGCGAGAAATACCATGACGAAGTGCATCAGCTTGACCACCGAAACCACCACCTAAAGTTGTAGCGTCGATATCCACTGAAGTATCTTGTTTAGTTAATGCAAGTGGTTGCTTAACACGAAGCTTTTTAGCCTCAAGACCACCCAACCATGCGTCTAATGAAAGACCATTGATTGTCATTTTACCTGTTCCTGGAGTTAACCATACTTTTGCTATTGACGCTTTACGACGACCTGTTGCATATATTTTTGCCATAAATCAATCCTTACTTAGCAAGTTGTGCAGTGTGAGGATGCTCAGCACCTGCATAAATTTTTAATTTTTTAATCATTTTAGCGCCAAGCTTAGTTTTAGGAAGCATACCACGAGTCGCTAATCTAAATAGTTTCTCTGGATTTTTCGCTAAAAGTTCAGTCATTTTGATACTTTTTGTGCTACCAAAGTAACCTGAGTAAGAAAAATACTCTTTGTTAGCAATTTTACCAAGACCGTTAAGTTTTGCAGCAGAAGCATTAATAATTACAACGTAATCACCACAGTCAATGTTTGGAGTATAACAAGTTTTGTTCTTACCACGAAGTAGAGTAGCTACTTCTGTAATGATACGACCAAATGTTTTTCCCTCAGCATCAATCAAAACCCATTTTTGATCGATTTGTTCAGAAGTTGCAATTTTAGTAAATTTCATTCTTGAACCCTTCAAGTAAATTTTTATCAAAACATTTTATAATGCTTATTTGAGTGGCGAAAGTATATCTGCATAAACTTATAGTTAGCTTAATTTATGGTTTATTTAAGGTTTATGCTTTGCTTATGCTAATAACTTTATATAAGCAAAGTTTATAAATATAAAAAATGTGTTACAATTGTGATTGTTTTAGATTATATTGTTTCAAAGAGAGAAAATGGTTGCTAATCAAAATATTATAAACTTCATTTTTAGATTGTTTATAATATCTATTCTTATATTTATATCCTCTTCCGCTAATCAACGCGTAATAGATGAGAAAGCCTCTAAAATGCCTCAAATTCCATTGATGGATGCTATGGGGAAAGAGGCTTATGATGATGCAATAGGATCTGGCAAATATCATTTTGTTGGAAGTTCTAAATGTCGACTCTGTCATAGAGAGTTCTTTCTAGGACGTAAAAAAGATCCTCATGATTCTGCAATGGAGAGCTTGGCATTAAGTGGTGATGAAAAAAACTCTCATTGTTTAATGTGTCATTCAACAGGTCATCAAATTCCAAGCGGTTATGTTGATATGGAGAGTACTCCTCGTCTTTCAAATGTCCAATGTGAAGGATGTCATGGGCCAGGGAATGTTCATATAGAGTTGGCAAAAGATAAAAACAAAGTTAAAAGATTTGAAAAAGGTGGTTTTCTTGCTGGACAGGACAACCCCGAAAGACTCAAAAAAATGTGCACTAGTTGCCACACACAGCGCTGGAACAAGTCCTACCATGATGTTGATTTTAATAAAACATATAACAGCTATAAAAAAGCTGATCCAAATTCAAGATATCCATAATGTCATTTATTAAAAAATATGCAATACCCATCATACTTTTGTCTTTGGTATCGGTAATTGCCTATTCATCTTACTATAACTATACAACACAAAAAAATCTTCTCCTAAAACAAATGCAAAGCAATTCATTAAACATAGCTAGCTCAGTTTCTGCAGCTATAGAGAGATTTCATGATATAAAATCCACCATGAACCTTCAAAAACTGGTTAATGATATCTCCTTTGAACTTGAAATTTTTGAATTTAGATATCTCGAATCAGATGGTACTATTAGAAATTCAATGTTTAAAGATGAAATTGGCAAGATACTCTCTTCTAAAAGTTTTATTGAAACAATGCAGGGAGATCGTGCATTAGACACATTTTTCTTTGAAGTTCGGGATTTTGTAAATGTAATGTCAATTTACTATCCTATTTATGTATCCAATGATCTTGCAGGCATAATTGATTTGTCAGTAGACATATCTGAATACAAACTGCAAAAAAGCTCAATGACTAACTCTTTAATCTTCCATCGACAAGTGGATATACGTAATTTGTTAACATCTATAAACGGTTCTGTAACAAACAGTCTGGCGATACTAACTAAGACTGATATAAATGACTTCTTAAATGCATATGTCAGCTCTACAAAAAATATTAAGCAGATTTCAATCATAGATGAGCATCAAAAAGTATCTATTAGCAGTGATAAGAATTTAATTGGAAAAAATTTAGACGATAATCTACTAAGCACGGGCATGAAAATGTTCAATGGTAAGTTAACATACTTAGCTATTATCGACTCTTATCTCCATGAAGAGAACAAAAAAATGAAATTGATGCTTTTGATTGATGCATCAACATACATAAAGCATGAAAAGAAGTTATTTAACACAGCACTGATCACAAGCGTAATTGCTCTGCTTTTTGCACTTTTGACTTCAAGGTTAATTTACTACTCAGCATTAGAACAATCCCGTAAAGAGAAAGAACGTCTAGAACACTTAGTAAATGAAAGAACACGAGAAATAGCACTGCTTAGCAAAATAGATTCCCTAACTACTCTGTGGAACAGAGGCTATCTAGAAGAGATGCTTGATATGGAGTTTAAAAGAGCAAAACGCTATTCTCATGCATTCTCTATCATGTTTATTGACTTAGACCACTTTAAAAAAATCAATGACACATATGGACATATGGCTGGGGATGAAGTACTGCGACAAGCAAGCAGTATAGTGAAAGGATGTCAGAGAAAAACGGATTTTATAGGCAGATACGGAGGAGAAGAGATAGTCATAATCTTGCCAGAAACCAATGCAGAGCAAGCTCAAAAATTAGCAGAAATAATACGTCAAGCTATTGCCAAAAAACCTATAAAATTTGAATCTCAGCTTATTAACGTGACTACAAGTATCGGTATTAGTACTCTTCGAGAAGAGCATCATGACTATTTAATGCTTTTTGCCGAGACAGATGAAGCACTGTACCGAGCTAAAGAACTTGGACGCAACAGAGTGGAAGTTTTTAAGGCATAATTTTTTATACCTTTAGAATTTTAATCTGATCTTTTAAGAGATAACATATATATCCCGCGACCTCATCTCCCGTTATCTCTTTAATAGCTTTCGTATAGTATTTCACTTGCTTTACATGATGTTCTGAGTACGCCATAGAACTTTTATAATCTATAACATTCCACATACCAAATGAAAAAAGAGATAGAGTATCTTCTTGGAGCGGCCTCTTTACAAGAAGGTCAATATAACGAAGGTTATTTTTATATTTTATAGCTTTTTCTCTATAACACTCACCATGAATCAATTTCATAAACTCAGCTGAGTTTAGAAGCATAGACACTCTATTTTGAATATCTTCTATTTCGCTTGCTTCTAAAGTATAGCCATATTTATTGAGCATAATATCTTTAGCATATGGAATATTTTCTATTGTAAACTCGCCGAGCATCTCTAACATATAGTGAAGTGCCAAACCAAAATTGATAGCACCAAGATCTTCTTCTTGCTCGCTAGCTAGTTCAAGCAGATCGCTTTGCATCCCATAATAGAGCGCTTTGTACTCAAGTTTTTCAAAATGCTCTTGCGTTTGAGAGGCAACTCTCTTGCACACTAACGCTCCTTGAGATGAGAGCTTGAGATCCAATTTATCAAACATCGAATCTTTGGGCTTCATAATAATAAAAAGATTCTCTTTTGCTCGTGTAAACGCAACATAAAGAGCATTGAGGGAATCTTCCACTTCAAGTGCTTTTTCCTTATCTATTGCGTTTGCATACTCTGCGTCGAGTGATTCTCGCCCGCTCATACGCAGATAGACGTTTTGCAGATGGATACCATCGTACTCATAGATGATAGCATCTCGTGAAGGCGGCGCTTTTTTGAGTCTGTCCATCACGATGACGTGCTCATATTCTAGACCTTTGGACTTGTGGATAGTCAGCACTCTAACACCACGAAGATCCGAAGCCGCCGCACTTGCATCGATGCGTTCATACTCAAACAAAAGTGCTTCGATGCTACTATAATTTCGCAGCAAATCCAAAAAGCGAATTAAGTGAAAATCCCCATGAAAAAGGGCATAACTGCTGATGCAATCTTTCACCACATCCAAAACGCTTACCTTGTTAAAATCGACTCTTTTTATAGGAGCAAGTTCACACTCTATGAGCGAAAAAAAGTTGTATCTGTAGATATCTTCGCCAAAATAGAGATATTTGAGATACTCCAAAACCGCTTTGACACTTTTTTGGTTGATGAGTTTCGTCGTTGTCTCTGTGACGACTTCTATCATCTCCTCTTGAAGCAGCTGTTTTATCACCTCTCCATCGCCGTTTGTCGCACATAAAATAGCTATCTCGTCAAGCTCCGCTCCAAGTGCGATAAGTTTTTTCACCTGCTCAAGCGCCTCTTGCTCGGGAGTTTCTGCGCTGAGAACTTCTACATAACCGCCCTGTGCATCTTCTTTGACCTTTTGGGGTGCGTAGTTTTTTATCTTCTGTGCAAAAGTTTCATTGACAAAGGCAACGACCTCTTTTTGGGAGCGGTAGTTTGTGAGCAGTGCTTCAAGCTGCGTTTCATGCAGCTCTTTGACTGTCCCAAAAAGCGCACTCACACCTCCTCGAAATCTATAAATAGACTGCTTCACATCGCCCACAAAAAAGAAACTTCCATTTTCAAAAACGCCATCACCTGAGAGTATCTCATCGATAAGCGGCTTGAGAATGGCATACTGCAAGATGCTTGTATCTTGGAACTCATCTAGCAGCATATGCTCTATCTGGGCATCAAGCCTGAAGTAGAGAAACTCACTATCTACGCGTTCTTTGAGCAGATAATAGACCAAAACACTCACATCACTAAAACTCAGCTCTCCATCGTCTGTGTAGAGCGCTTTTTTGGCTTTGACATAGATATCTACAAGCTCACTCAGGGCATGAAAAAAGTTCTGTTCTTTGGCTCTATTATGGCTTTTTATCGCTGCGTTTATATCTGTGAGATAGATATCCATCTCAGGAGTAAAACACTTTGCAAAAGTTCTGTATTCTAAGCTCTCACGTCCTATCCAGCTTTTTGCTCTGAGCGCTTCAAAATCCTCAGCATCTACCGCGTTTAGAACCGTCGTAGATGCACTCTCACATGCGAGGACTTTTTCTCTCAGCTGCAAAAAACTCTGCATCGCCGCTGCTTCATATTTATACGGTGACTCTTTGATAAAACGCAGCGAAGAGAGCTCTTTTTGTTTTATGTAAAACGCATCTAAAAGGCTGAAGATGCTCTCAAGTCTTTTTTTGGACTCAAGAGAGAGTGTTATCAGCGTATCTTGTTTGCCTGCCACACTTACTTCTTTTAAAAATCGAGAGAGAAGTTTGAGCTCATGCTGAGAACTCATCGTCGTAAAATCTGGCATGAGCGAAGCATAAAGGGAAAACTTTCTAAGTATTTGCGTAAAGAACTTATCAATCGTCATAATCTTTGTATTTGCGTTTAAAAACGCATCTAAAATACTCTTGCGTTTATCTAGTAACTCTTCACGGCTGAGTCCGGTAACTTTTACTATTGCATCAAGTTCACCGCGATGTTCTAGCTCTTCAAGCGTCACAACAACGCGTTCTTGCATCTCATGCGCGGCTTTGTTGGTAAAGGTAAGTGCGAGTATTTTATCTGGTTCAGCGCCTCGAAAGAGCAGACTCAGATAACGCACAACAAGCATAAAAGTCTTCCCGCTTCCCGCACTCGCTTCATAGGCTAAATTGTCGATAAACATTATTTCTCTCTTTGGCAGATTGTCGCGTACTCGCAGTAGAGACAATTTTTGAGATCTTCACACAGAGCAAAATCAAAACTTTCCTGCATAAGAATATCTTTGATATTGGATTGTAAAATAGCGAGCTTTTCCTCTAAAAACATCTCATGTACTATCTTTGACTCTTTGAGGTCATAATAGCCACAAAGGACGTTTTTTCCTGCACTTTGACTCAGTAGATAATAAAACTCCAACTGAAAATCCGTCGCTTCTGAGAGATTTTTTTCTGTATAAAGAGGATAAGAGCCCGTTTTGTAATCAAGCACAAAAAGTGTCTCATCTTTGATGTCTATCCTGTCTATCTGCCCACTGAGCGTTATCCCGGCAAACTCACACTCATAACTCTCTTCGCAGCTCAGTACCGACCAACCCTCTCGAAATCTGTGCACTTCATTTTCACAAAAAGTATCCAGACTTTTTTTGTACATATTGATAAGATAGGCTTCAAGCTCACTGCGTCCACACACTTCATCGAGCTCTTTGTGCAGATCTTTTTTAAGCTGCGCTACATCACTGTAGCTGCGTTTCTTAGTGTAAAGCTCTTTGAGTGCCGTGTGAATATCTCTTCCAATTTCCCACTCTTTTGGCATATCTTTTGGGATCTCATGCGCTTTTACATGTTTGATATAGGCATAATAATATTTTCTCTTACAAGTCAAAAATGTTTTGAGTCTTGTGTTTGAGAGTTTTACATCCTTAAAACTATAGTCCAAAACGATAGGTGCATCTTCTTTTGTGCTACGTTTTGACTTCTGAAAAAGAAGCTCGCTGTATGCAACTTCACTGTAGATATTTTTTTGCTTAATATGCATCTGCTTTAAAAAACGCGAAGCAGAGCTCTGACTTGACTCCACATAAGAGATCGCCACCTCTTTACTTGCGTTTATAAGTCTTTCATAGTAATGTTTTTGCAGATTTTCCCTGTCACTCATCGTAGGCAAACCTGCAAAGGCACGTATTTTTGTGTTGAGAAACATATCTTTGTCACTTTTTCGCGGGACATTTGCATCAGAAAAATCAACTATCACCACTGCATCAAACGCAACGCCTCTTGTCTCAAGCACACCCATGACAGTTATCTTTCCGCCTCGCACATCATCAAGCGTTCTTTGTCCAAGGCGTTGCAAGAAGAGATGTAGTAGTGATTTGACGCTCATCTCTTGCATAAATGGGACGATATTTTTAAAACTGTAGATCTCTTCACTAAAAATCTTCCGCTCTACTTTACTCGCTATAAGCTCAATATATTTTTCAAGATACTCTAGAATATTCACATCTGCTGCGTTTTTGTAGTAGATAGAAAAGAGCTCAAGATAGATCTCTTCACCTGTACGCAAAAGCCTTGCTTCATCTTCTTTTGTGTCACTCTCGATGGCCTGCATGGTCGCATCGAGTTTTTGATAGATCTGCGTTTTTGTAAAACTCTCACCCATAGCGAAGTTGAAATTTGACTTCTCATCAAAAAGCCCCAGCAACTCAGCAAATTTTTCATCTGGAAGCACAACAGCAATATTTTGCGCTTCATACCCTTTTTGTATAAATTCATAAATCTTCTGCTTAATAAACGCAACTTGCAATAGAGGTTCACTCATAGACTCACAATTTATAATAGTCTTCTTTTGCGTCGCTTCTTTACTCAAAATCTCTCTAGTATTCAGTGAGATTTCATATTTGCAATCGCGCTCAAGTTCTAAACCTAAATCCAAAAATTTACTTTGCATTTTAGTATTAAACTTGGTCGTGATTAAGTGGATAGTGACTTGTGTAAACGCAGAGCATTTTTCTAAAAGCTCCAACTCAAAGTTTGTAAGATGTCCATGAACATGGATGCTAATCGCTTTATGCTGCGATGCGTAAGATTTGTTGAAACTATAAAGCTTTGGCAAAAATATCTTGTCAAGAACTTTTTTCTCGAAGCATATCTGCTCATAGCGTTTATGAAGCTCTTGGAGGATACTGATATGCTCTTCATATTCGGCATAAATATCTGATGCATCAAGCGTATTGATATCATACATCTCAGCACTCAGCTCTTCAAAAAATTTAAATATATAAGAGGAGTTTTTGGTAAAGGTAAAAAAGTTTCTCTCTATCTGCAAAGCAGAAAATGCTTTAAAATCTGAGGCTTCTAGTAGGAGCAAAGTTCTGCTATCTTCATCATGTATCTTAAAATCTTTGACAATACAAAGCTTTGATACGAAGTCGTTCATCGTTATATAATTTGGGAGAAATAGCGTTTGTGTTTGTATCAGCAGTTGCTCGTGCCTAATAGCGCGAGCAGAAGGTAAGACTATGGTTGTTTCATTCATTGTTTACACCTGTTATGAGCCAAACCCATAGAATCTACGAGAGGAAAATTACTTAGTACTCAAATGCCTCTTTAGCTCTTGTATCTGCTTTAAGGTTATAAAATCTTTGAAGATCATCTATATTTATTTTTGCCATGATATCCCATCTACCTTCGACTGCAAGCGTAATAGGAGCAAAAGTATAGACGCCATTTTCTACACTTGGACTAAGCACTTCTTGGTCATGTTTGTGTTCATTTGGACGTGTTACCATTATTTTGATAGTTGCATTATTGACAGGATTGCCATCAAAATCAGTTATCTTGTATTTAATCTCAGAATGTGCGAGACTCAAACCTTCAGTTTGATACTCTATCTTATATTTCTTATCAAACGCAATCTGCGCCTCGATGATTTCATTGGCACTTGCATCTGCTTCATGATATCCCATCATATATGTGTCACTCACTTCTACTGGTGATTGTTGTGTTACAACTATTGTCGCCACACAAAAGCCAAAAACAAGAACTATAGACGCACCTATGGCGTAAGGCCATATTCTTCCGTTACTTTTACTCACTCTTATGCCTTTTTTGCTTTGAATTTTATTCTTATATACCTAAATATAGCATACAATATAAAACCATAGAACAATACTTTGAGAAGTAAGATACTGTATTTATTTGCATCTCCGGCTGCGTTTTCTAAAACTACACCCTTACTCGCTGCAATTTGTTCTGCAATATCCATATAACCGTTGAACATTGAACCAGAATACATCCCTAACTGTTGTTCAGGTTTTGCTTTACCTGAGATCAATGGCAAGATAGTTCCGCCGTAGTCATTGACCATATATTTGAAGTGATCCCAATCCTTGCTATACATTACTGCCATTACAACAGCTTGTACTTGTGAAGCGACAGGACTTAGCACCTGTTTTTTATCAAAATATTCGTATAAAGATGTATCATTTGCCAGGATATCTACTTTCATATCAAGCTCTGAAAATGTAAGCAAGATTGTAGGTCCAGAGAGTTCTAGTAAAACTTTTTCTTGATATTGCTGAGTATTCATCCCATCTGGAAGTTCATGTATCATCAAAAGTCGAAGTGCTATACCTGTTTTTTGGTAAAGCTCGCTACCAACTTTTTCTACATCTGCACTAAAGCTAGGATTATGAATAACTTCATCTTTATATAAATATTCTGCACTTAGTTGTGATTGAAATAAAAATGTGAGGATGAGGGCCGCAAGCCCTCGTGAAAATTTCAATGAAATTCCCTAACCGATAAAAAGGTGATTTGGTGTAACCACTACATAAAGTGTGTAAATAGCCATTAATACGAGGCCCCAAGCTATAATTTTTTCCATTATATACTCCTTACTTCGCATTAACATCAACAAGATGCTTAGCGTTTTCAACGCTACTCATTCTAATTGAAGCTTCATCTTTAATATCATAATAGTTAGCTGCTTCTCTATTTTGAACACCAAGCGCTTGTATTGTTAAAAATACAAGGATTGATAGTAACAAAACAGTTGCAATCAACATACCTGTAACACCGTCAAGAGCAAATACGCTTCTATTTTCGTTCATACCTGACTCCTTATTTACTTAGGTTGCTGATGTAAGCACCAACAGCCTCTTTTTGTTTTGCATTCAATCTATCAAACGCCGGCATAGTACCGATATCGCCTTTTTTACCATGATTCAAAACATTTACAACAAGTTCTGGTGTAAACTGAGCAATAGATGGAGCAACAGACTCCATACCTTTACCGTCTTCACCATGACAAGAAGCACAAGCACCAGTAAATACATCAGCACCAGCACCACTCATACCGTTTGCAACATATGCAGAAACTGCATCTATTTCAGCATCAGTGATAAGTGCACCAGTATTGTTATTGAAAAGACCGTTACGATCAGGCATTGGCATTTCCATACCAAGTAATTGATTGTTTGAACCATTTTCTATAACATCTTTTATAGTATGAGCTTCAAGTCTAACTTTAAGATTTGCAGCTTTTCCATCGATACCATCAGCCGCAAGACCGTGACATACTTTACATTCTGCCAAGAAAACAGATTCACCCATCTCTATTAATCTATCACCAGTGATAGACTCATATTGAGTGTTGAATTTTTCATTGTGTGCAGCTGTGTCTTCATTATACTCACCGATTTGTGAATATGCATTCACCGGATAACCGATTGTAAAATACCACATACCCCAAACCATCGTACCTAAGAACATTATAGCCCAGCCCATAGGAACTGGATTTTTATACTCACCGATGTTGTCCCAATTTTCTTCAGCTAATTCACCCTCAGCTGTGTCTGTTTGCATTTGACGAACATACTTGATTACAACGAATACTGTAATAATTACAAGTGCTACTGCCCCTGCAACTGCCAGCATATTGACGATATCGCCATTTAAACCACCCTCAGAACCGCCTACAGATATGTATGTAAACGCCAACATAAGAATGGCAAATATAGCTCCCCCAAGATAAAGCTTATTCATATATCTCTCCTATTTCTCTTTGTCATCTGATATAGCCGATACCGGAGTATCGGTCACATCATCTTTCAGTGCTATATTGCTATATTCTTCATAATCATGTCCATCAGCATCTTCTCTCTTTGAGTACAGATGATATATGTATCCATACAGCACTAATACTAAAATAGCAGTAAGCGCAAAATAACCATAAGCCTGTAGTTCAGCAATATTCACTTGAATCCTTTACTATTTAAGACTGTTCATGTATGCAATCAAAGCAACGATTTCAGGAATCTGACCGTTTGCAACTGCATCTTTAACATCTTGATCTTTCATATCTGCTGCGATAACTTTTGCTTCTTCTAAAGCTAGAGCATTTGCATCTGCAACGCTTGCACCCATTTTTACAATTTTAGTTGTTCCATCTCTCATAGGAACTTCTTTGTTGTATGGTACTGCGAAGAACTGTGCAACTGTAAGTTGTTCTGCATAAGCAGTATTGATATCAGCGATATTTTTAAACATCCATGTATACGCAGGCATGATAGAACCTGGAACAACTGATGGTGGGTTTTTCATATGATTTTCGTGCCAGTCAGTTGTACGGTAGTTACCTACACGCATCAAGTCTGGACCAGTTCTTTTAGAACCCCATAGGAATGGACGATCATAAGCATACTCACCACTTAAAGAGTAATGTCCATAACGATCTGTTTCAGATTTAAACGGACGAATTAGCTGAGAGTGACATGCATTACAGCTATTTTTAATATAAACGTGACGACCCGCTAACTCTAGTGTAGAGTAAGGAGTTGTACCGATTACAGGACGTGAAGCCTGTGCAAAGTTTGGAACGATTTCGATCAAACCAGCAAAAGCAATCGCAATAAACACACCTACCGCAAAAAAGAACGGATGTTTTTCTAACCAATGAAACATAATTAATCCTTTCTGTTAAGCGCCCATAGGCGATGCATTTTGAAGCTCAGACTCTTCTACTTTACGACCAACAGTCATAGTTTTGTAGATGTTGTAAGCAAACATTAAGAAACCAACTAGGTATAACAAACCACCAACACCACGAATAGTGTAGTAAGGATGTAAAACTGTAACTGTATCGATAAATGAGTAAGCTAAGTTACCAAATTCATCGTGAGCACGCCACATCATACCTTGAGTAATACCAGCAATCCACATAGAAGTGAAGTACAAAACAACACCTAAAGTCTGGATCCAAAATTGTGTAGCCATTAAAGACTTAGAATAGATCTCACGTTTGAAAACACGTGGAGCCATGTGATAAAGTGCAGCCATAATCATAAAGCCAACCCAACCAAGAACACCATCATGTACGTGACCAACAATCCAGTCAGTAAAGTGAGCAATTGCATTAACAGATTTGATAGCTTGGATAGGACCTTCTAATGTAGAGAACATATAGAATGTTGAACCTAGAACCATAAACTTGATCAATGGAGATGCTGCAACTTGTTGCCATTCACCCTTCATTGTAAGAAGCATATTTATTGCTGAACCCCAAGACGGTAGAATAAGAACAATAGAGAATACTGAACCCATTGTCTGCATCCAATCTGGAACAGTTGAGTAGATTAAGTGGTGACCACCAGCCCATAAATAAACAAACATAAGACCCCAGAAAGAGAGTAATGATAATTTATATGAGTAGATCGCTTGACCAGACTCTTTTGGTAAAAAGTAGTAAATCATAGCAACAATAGGAACTGTAAAACCAAACGCAACAGCGTTGTGACCATACCACCATTGTACTAGCGCGTCATTTGTACCTGCATACATTGAAACTGAATGGTACCATGCACCAAAACCTGTTTCACCTGCTGGTGATGCTGCTAACATTGTAGGAATTTCCATATTGTTGAAAAGATAAAGCATAGCTATACCTAAGAATGTAGCGATGTAGTACCAGATTGAGATATAAAGTGATTTTTCACGGCGAATACCGATCAAACCAAATACACTAATACCCCATAATACCCATACTACAACAATAGCGATATCTATAGGCCATTCAAATTCAGCATATTCTTTTGAAGTTGTAACTCCAGCAAATAGTGAAAAAATAACAGCTGCTACACCAATTATATATAATACAAAGTGTAACTTACCAATAAACATCAAAAAGCCTGATTCTGCCATTGATACTTTTAGTACACGTTGACCAACATAATACCAAGTAGCAAAAACACCACTTAATGTAAACCCGAAAATGACTGCATCAGTGTGCAGTGGACGAAGACGACTAAAGTTAGTATATTCAGCCAAGCCACTTCCTAAGATTGTATTAACCTCTGGAAATGCAAGTTGAAATGCCAAAATTACACCGATGAGCATACCAACAATTCCTGTTAGGATTGTTGTAAGCATGAACAACTTTGCAACTGTATAGTCGTACTCTAATGGACGATTCTCCATATATAGCCTCCTTAAAGATTCAAAGCAATTTGTTTAATAAAAAATTAATTTACTAAACTAATTAACGTCACATAATATCAATTGAAATGTTTAAATAATCTTAATTTTAGTAGAAGTTATAATATTTATTATCTTTTTGTTTACTTTTAGAATTTAAACGTCACTTAAGTTATGCTATTTTGAAGGGAGGAGGAGAGTACAGTGCCGAAGCACTGCATTTTAGCGTTTTATGAGAGAGAGAAACTCATTGAAAATATATCTACTTTCTTTTGGTCCAGGACTAGATTCTGGATGATGCTGTACAGAAAATATAGGAGCGTCTTTGTATTTTAGACCTTCAATTGTATTATCAAAAAGGTTTACGTGTGTAACATCTGCAATCTCTACGATATTTTCTGGAACATTGTAGTTATGGTTTTGTGCAGTAATCTCAACCAAACCTGTCTGGATATTTTTAACAGGATGATTGCCGCCATGGTGACCGAACTTCAATTTAAAAGTATCATATCCGTGAGAGATAGAGAGCAGTTGATGTCCTAAACATATTCCAAACATCGGGATTTTTGCAGCGATAAGTTTTTTGATCTGCTCTTGTTCTTTTTTAAGTACAAGTGGATCGCCAGGACCATTGGAGAGGAAAACGCCATCTATCTCTTTAGCGTTATATTTATTTATCAAATCTTCTGCCAAGAAACTATTTGGAACAACTTCTACTGCTATATTTGCGCTCACAAGTTCATTGAGAATATTTCTTTTGACACCAAAATCAATGACTGCAACTTTTGCTTCTGCTTTTGGAGCCTCTTCATATTTAAACTCTCTATCTGCATAGATGCTGCTTGTATGAAGGTAAGCCTCTTTTGTACTTACTTGCTCGATATAATTTACATCTTCAATACGAGGAGAAGATTTTAGTATCTTTTCAAGTTCTGCTTTATCGCTGATTTTTGTTGAGACGACCATCATCATAGCGCCCTCTTTACGAATCATCTTCGTCAAAAATCTTGTATCAATATCACATATTCCCATGATATTGTGTTTTATTAAAAAGTCGCTGAGTGAAGCTTCTGCTCTGAAGTTTGAGTATCTCGCTTGGTATTTTCTTACAAGCATACCTTTTGCGTGTGCGCTTTTGCTTTCCATATCTGCGTCATTAACACCGACATTTCCGATCTCAGGCATAGTGAAAGTAACAAACTGACCCGCGTACGAAGGATCAGACATGATCTCCTGATATCCAGTCATAGAAGTGTTAAAGACTATTTCACCAACACTTGTATCATCAGCACCAAAACTGTTAGCTTCCAAATATGTTCCGTTTTCAAGATATATCCAAGCTTTCTTCATTTGCATTACTCCATACCCCTTTTTGTTAGTTCTTCTCTATATAAATTTTCATGCAAGATATCAAATTCATCTGTTCCAGGAATATATCTTTTTTTGTACGAACGTATTTTGTCCATAACAGCGTCTTCAACCTGTGATGCCTCAGAGATAAAAGATGTAATAGAGTTGTAAATAATATTTTTAATTCTATTTTCTGTTACTTCAAAATGGATGAGATCTTCTTCATAAAGTTCATCAAGTATCTTGTGAGAAAGATCTGAGTATCTCTCTTCATAGTTTAATATGATGCCATATTCAGGTGCAAGTCTCTTTTTTATCATGAAAAAAAGCTGTCTCTCATCTGCGAGCATGAACTCTATCTCTTCTTCATTTGCCTCACAGATTTCTCTTGCTTTCTCTTCCAAAGCTTCTTCTCTTTTTACATTAGCTGTTAAAATTTTTTCAGCCTCTTGAGATATAGGCTCAAGTCCTTTTGTCATCTTTACAGTACCGCTCTTATTTAAATCGATCGCTATTCTGCTAGATATATGAGGAATTGTTTTTAATGATATTTTCATTGCATGAGCCTAATGGTTAAATTGTTGCGATATTCTACACTATCAAAGGTAAAAGTTTGATTATAGGCGATATGCATGAACACTTCACTCTTACGCACTTATACTTAATACTTTTAGTTACTCAAAAGAAGTGTTAACTCTGAGGCCTTTATGGAGTTCATCTTTGTTAGTATCTGCCCTACAGAAGCAGGTTTGAGTGTTTGAAGTATAGCAGCGGCTTCATTTGATTCCATCTCTTCGAGTATCTTTGAAGCTGCTGCAGGTTTCATCTTCGCAAAGGTTTGCGATATATTGTTCATCTTGATATTTTTCAGCTCTTTGAGCAGTGCCTCATTTTTTGCCAGCATCTCTTTTGTTGCTTCTTCTTTTTGTGTCACTTCTGCAAGCTTCGCATTGACTTCTGCTTCTTTCGCAGTAATATTGGCTTCTTTTTTTTGCAGTAACTCTTCTGTGGCAATCTTCAAAGCACTCAGCGCCTGTTTTTGTTCATCAATACGCTCAAGTTCTACAAGAAGTTCGCTCTTGCGTTCTTTAAATATCTGCGTACATTCAAAAAGTTTCTCACTTGTTTGGAGCGAAAAAAGCTGTGAAACTACAATACCAAGCACTAATATATATCTCATCTTTTCCCTTTTTTGCTACTGTTTTTTTGTATATGTCATGAGCGCCACCTCATCAAGATCTTTAGCCTCTTGACGCTTCTGCTGCAAGAGGATTTTTTTTATCTCTGTTAGTTCCAAATATTTAAACTTTTCATGTTCTATCATATCGGATTTTAGTTTTTCTCTTGCTAAGTGTGCCTGTTCTTTGGTAAATTTAACCCACTCTTTGTTGTGTTCGATGGACTTTCTGGCGGTTGATAAAAGTGCACGAGATGCAAGAAACGCAGAGATATTTCCTCGCTCTGGAGAGCTAACCTCTTCGAGAGAGTTATAAGAGGCTTGAAGTTGTGAAGATGCTGTGTTAAGGTCTGCGTTTGCTCTTTGAACGAAACGCTCGCTCTGCTCCATCTTATTCTTTTTAATAGTGACAAGGGAGCTGAAACGAGTGTTCATTATTTGTCCTTTGAGGCAGAGTAGTTAAAGAATAATTGTATCTTCTCTCTCTGGTGAAGTAGAGATAATGCCTACTTTTGTTTTTGTAATCTCTTCTATCGTTTTGATATAGTCTCTAGCCGCCTGAGGAAGTTCTTCCAAACTTCTCGCACCAACAGAGTTCGTCCAGCCTGGGAAAGATTTGTAGATAGGCTTTACATCTTCAAGGTTTGATGGAAGATAATCAATCTCTTTACCATCAAGCTCATACGCCACACATACTTTTACCTCTGCAAATCCATCAAGAACGTCAAGCTTCATAAGCGCTAGTTCATCACAACCATTTAAGCGGCTTGCATATTTTGTAGCGATAGCGTCAAACCAACCACAACGACGTGCACGTCCAGTTGTTGTTCCAAACTCATGCCCTTGCTTCCCAAGTCTAGCACCATCTTCACCAAGATCTTCACTTGGAAATGGTCCATTACCTACACGCGTACAATACGCTTTTACGATACCTGTTACTTTGCCTATATCTTTAGGGTTGATACCAAGACCTGTACATGCGCCTGCACTTACAGTTGAGCTTGAAGTTACATACGGATAAGTTCCATGGTCGATATCAAGCATCGTCCCTTGCGCACCTTCAAGAAGAACTCTTTTGTTCTCACTATCAAGCGCTCTCCAAACCATCTGCGTTGTATCTGTGATAAAAGGAGCAAGTTTTTCTTTGTAGCCCTCAAGCTCAACAAGAAGCTCTGCTGCGTTTGGTGTCTCAATAGCAAGAACATCAAATATCTCTCTGTTTTGTGCAAAGTACTCCATGATAGAAGCACAAAGTTTTACAGGATCAAGAAGTTCACCAACACGCATACCAACACGGTTTATCTTGTCAGAGTACGCAGGCCCGATACCTTTTCCTGTTGTACCAATAGCTTTATCGCCTTTGAGTTTTTCACGCGCTTGGTCTATCAATGAGTGATATTTGAGGTTCAGGTGTGCTTTATCGGAGATAAAAAGACGCCCTTCCAAACCTTCAAATTGTGTCATTTCCTTGATTATAGACTCAGGAGAAAGAACTACACCATTTCCTACGACATTGATAGCCTTAGGATTTAAAACACCCGAAGGAATAAGGTGCAGTGCAAATTTAACACCATCAACCCAGATAGTATGACCTGCATTATGCCCGCCTTGGCTTCTACAAACCATGTCATACTCTTTTGCAAGTCTATCTACGATCTTGCCTTTTCCTTCGTCTCCCCACTGGATACCTACTATTAAATCTGCTTTCATCTATTATATTCCTCTTTTTACTTACTTAATGTATCGCACAGGGCATCTGTGTATATCGCAAATCCAACAGAAGTGAGTTCGTCACTCTTGTATCTTCCACCTTTTGCATAGACTTCATTTTTGTCTATCACTCGAAAGAAAAGCTCATCATAATAGAGCATTTCCGCATAATATAAAGGCGCTAAAACGCTCTTCTCACATGACATCTCGGAGCATAACTCTTGCATTTTTTTAAGCTCAACTTTTATCTTCTCGGGTGCTAATTCTATCACTTCATCTATCTGATCAATATACTGAAGATAGACAAGTTTACTCAGCCAATCTACATTGAGACTCAAAAATTTGTCTATATTGATATGTCTAAAATCTTCCAACTCAAGTTCATCAAACATCTTTACAAGAAGTTTCGGAATCTTGATATTTGAGATCTGAACAAGTGATTCCACTTCAAGTTTCCCAAGAATATCCATAGCGATATTCATGACAGAAGAGAGTTTTTTTTGTCCCATATACTCTACACCGACTTGATACTGCTCTTCTGTAGGATAACGAAATACAGGTTGGATATAGAACCATTTTTTGTGTTCAGTATTACGTCCAAGTCTTTTATCGATAATACGCACAACATCTATCGTCGAGTCCGCACGGAGTGAAAGAGAGTTGTTTTTTGCATCATTAACGCGAATAAGCTCTTTTTCATCCGCCACACTCAGATGCTGATGGTAAGAAAAAACAGGTGTAACTATCTCTTCAAAACCATTTACATAGAGTACTTCACTCGCGATACTTTCTATGTTGCGTTTTACTTTGGCACTTTGCCCAAAATAGAGCTTTGTACCGTTTGGGATCTCATGTTCTAAAATCATTACAGCGCTCTATTGGCGAAAAGTATCTCATTGAAGATTTTATTTGCAGTCCCGTCATATTTGCGACGGCCAAGCATATCAAGTGTAAGCTCTACTGCGTTTACAACCCACGCAGCTTCATAATCAGGGATTAATCCCATTTGGTTAATACGGAAGATCTTTCCAGCAAGGTGATCTTGACCGCCAGCTACATTAACACTGAACTTTTGCGCTAAAACTTTTCGTATCTTTGAAGCATCAACGTCATCGACCGTAGTCATAGAGAGTGCAGGCGTTTGTGGATAGATATGTAGTCCGATAGCTTGTAGTGCTGCGTTTATAGCCTCTGCTCTTTTTTGTGTATCCGCGTACAGTTTTGCGATACCGCCATCTCTCTCTATCGTCTCTAAAACTTCAAGAAGACCAATGATAAGCGTTGTAGCTGCTGTCCAAGCTGTAGTGTTTTGTCTTTGTGATTTGATCTCAGTCGCAAGGTTAAAATAGTAGCCTTTGCCTTTGCCAATCTTTTCAATTGCAGCGTTGCTTAAGCCCAAAATTGCAAGCCCTGGAGGCAACATAAGTGCTTTTTGGCTACCTCCTAAAAGACAATCTATATTTGTAATATCAATTGGCTCAACACCTACAGCTGTGATGCCGTCTGCGATAACCATGATAGATGGGTTGTGCGCTTTTACTGCTGCTGCAATTGCTTCAACAGGATGGCGAAGACCGCCAGCTGACTCACTTATCTGTACAGCGATAGCGTCAATATTTGCATCAAATTTGATTGCGTTTATGACATCTTCTACGCTCACAGGCGTGTCCCATTCATTTTTGATCTCTACATTTTTCAAACCACTTGCAAGAGCGATCTTTCCAAATCTCTCGCCAAACTTGCCAGAGTTCACATTTAAAAGTGTATTGTGGCAAAGATTCGTTACAGCTGCTTCCATAGCACCTGTTCCGCTTGAGGAGAGCATAATGACCTCATCACTTCCAAAAAGAGAAAAAAGATGTTTTCTTGTTTTTTCAAAAATAGCTTCAAATTCTGGAGTACGATGGTGCATAGTCTCATCGCTCATTGCGTTACGAACATTTTGGGGTACTGGAGTAGGGCCAGGAGTAAAAAGTAACATATAAAAGTTCCTTTGACAGGGTAATATTGTAATTAAAAACCTCGCATTATATCCAAGAAAAGTTTAAATAGGCTTTGTGGAAGATATTCAAAGCATGGCTATGTTAAAATTCAACTTTAAAAATCAAAGGATATAAATGACTATTTTCGACTCGATTATTTTAGGAATTATTGAAGGTTTTACAGAGTTTTTACCTATCTCATCAACCGGCCATCTCATTGTTGCCAGCGAGTTTTTAGGACTCAATCAGGATGCAGCAACAAAGGCATATGAAGTTATCATCCAATTTGCCGCTATTCTTGCGGTTGTGATGAATTATAAAGACAAATTTACATTTAAAAAGATAGATCTCTGGAGCAAAGTCTTTCTTGCGTTTTTGCCCATCGGAGTTGTCGGTTATATTTTCTCAAAACAGATCAAAGAGCTCTTTAGCGTCGAGATCGTTGCTATTATGTTTATTATAGGAGGGATTATTTTTCTAATTGTAGAGAAGTTTTTTCTCAAAGACGAATCAAAACTTATAGATGATGTCGAGCAAGTTACAATGAAACAAGCAGCTATTATAGGTTTTGCGCAAATATTTGCCCTTATCCCTGGAACGAGCCGTGCGGGTTCAACTATCATCGGAGCGCTTTTGGTAGGACTGAGCAGAAAAGCGAGTGCAGAGTTCAGCTTTTTGCTTGCACTGCCTGTTATGAGTGCTGTGACAGCCTATGACTTGCTTAAACATTATAAAGAGTTCAGCGATGCAAACCTTATCACTTTAGGTATCGGATTTGTCGTCTCTTTCATCGTCGGCTACCTCACTATCAAACTTTTTATGAAGTTTTTAGAGCGCTTCACTTTCGTTGCGTTTGGTATCTACCGTATTCTTTTTGGAGTGATTTTACTTTTAGTAATACATTAGACTATATATAAACTTACTAAAACTCATCTACATCAAAGATGTAGCTTTAGTGACCTAAGTGGTCTTAGCGTAGTAAAATGGACTTGTTCATTTTGCGTCGAAATTTAATGTGTGTAAAATCACTTTCGCCAAAGAGAGTGCTTTTGCACGGTGCGAGAGCTTTTTCTTGACCTCATCGTCTAGCTCACCCAAAGTTTTCTCATATCCTTCAGGAACAAACATAGGATCGTATCCAAAACCACCCTCTCCTCTCGCTTCGCCAAACGCAGTCCCATACATCCATCCGTGCACAGTATGTTCAGCATCTTTTGTCACAATTGCAATAGCCGCCGTGTAGTGTGCCGGCGAAGAGTTTACACCTTTTGCTTTGATAGCATCTATGAGTTTATAAAGATTTTCTTTGTCTCCTGATCCCACACCTGCATATCTCGCACTATAAATCCCAGGAGCACCATCCAAAATATCTACACTTATACCACTGTCATCTGACATTACAACAACATCTTTATCACCTAAAGCTGCAAAAACTGCACGTGCTTTGATGAGTGCGTTTTCCTTAAAGGTATCGGCATCCTCAATTATCTCAAACTCTTCTATGAGCTGCGAATACGGAACAACTTCAAAATCCTTACACATAGCCTGTATTTCACGTACTTTGCCCTTATTGGACGTTGCTAAAACTAATTTCAAAACTCATTTCCTTATAACTGTCTTTACCTATTTTTTCATGTCACTTATGAAGTTTTGATAAACAATTGTTTGATTATAATGGCGGAATTATATAACAAAACAGATAAGGCTACCTATGTTCAAAAAAGTTTTCCCGCTTTCAGCAATACTCTCTCTTAGATTTTTAGGTCTATTTTTAGTATTGCCTGTCGTTTCAATCTATGCTGCTACGATGACTGACAATATGATGCTTGTTGGTATCGTTGTTGGTGGATATGCCCTTACTCAGGCAATTTTTCAGATTCCTTTTGGAGTAATGAGTGATAAAATAGGCCGTAAACCTACACTTCTTGTCGGTCTACTCATCTTTTTGGCAGGTTCACTTATCTCTGCCTATGCAACAGATATCTACACCCTTATGTTCGGACGTTTTTTACAAGGTGCCGGTGCTATCGGTGCAGTTGTAACAGCTATGATTTCAGATCTTGTTGAAGAAAAAGTACGCGCTAAAGCAATGGCTATCATGGGTGGGACAATCGCGCTCAGCTTCGCTCTTGCTATGGGGCTTGGTCCTGTTATCGGAGCACATTACGGCGTTGCATCACTCTTTATCATCACTGCAGTTTTAGCGCTTCTTGCGATTATTTTGCTCTTCACAAAAGTGCCAACGCCTCCAAAGATAAAACATATCTATCATGAAACAGCAAAAACGAGTGATATTATCAAAGAGCCAAATCTTTTAAATATGATTATCATAAACGCAATGCAAAAAGGTCTTATGACGGTTGCGTTTGTGCTTATTCCTATTATTCTCACAAGTGATGCCTTTGGCTGGGAGAAAAAAGATCTCTATATGGCATATCTTCCTGCAATGATTTTAGGTCTTCTTGCTATGGGACCTGCTGCGATTTTTGGAGAGAAAAAGAACAAACCAAGAGAGATATTCTTGCTCTCTATCGTTTTATTTATCGTTGCGTTTTTAATTATGGGACTGACAACTTCTAGTACAGTTTTTATCATCGGTGTCAGTATGTTCTTTGTTGCGTTTAACATGATGGAACCACTTGTTCAGTCTATGATAACAAAGTTTTCAAAAGTACATCAAAAAGGTGCCGCACTTGGAATCTCAAACTCTGCTGCATACTTTATGACATTTCTTGGCGGTACTTTAGCAGGGCTCATGCTTGACATGAGCGATAGAGAGACTATTGGTGTGAGTGTTGCTGTAATCGCTACACTCTGGCTTTTATGGACACTCAAACTTCAAAACCCTACAAAATACTCACATCTTTTCATAGCACCTGAGTTGGTTGACAATAACAAACTTTCTAACTTAGAAAGCGAGCATATTGCAGAATGGTATATTAACGAAACAGAAAATCTGATAGTTATAAAATATGCAACTTTGGCAATAAGTGAAGAAGAGTTAATAGTGAAGATATCAAAATAGAAAAGGATGAGAGTAAAATCTCATCCGAAGTTGAAGTAGTTTTAAAAACTACTTCTGAGGAACGATATACATATTAAAATAACGACCTTCAAATGTTGGTTCTTTTTCCATAGTTCCAATATCTTCGATCATCGGCCAAACTCTTAGAAGAACTTCTTTAGCTGCTTCTGGATGCGCCATTTCACGACCTTTTAGGAATACGCGAAATTTCACGTGTTTGCCTTCAGTTAAAAACTCTCTTGCATGTTTCACTTTGTAGTTCACATCATTTTCAGCAATCTTAACAGAGAGTTTGATCTCTTTAACGTCAATTTTTGTCTGATTTTTTCTTTGCTCTTTGAGTTTTTTCTCTTCTTGGTATTTAAACTTACCGTAGTCCATAATCTTTGCAACTGGAGGTTTAGCTTCTGGAGCGATAAGGACTAAATCCAAACCTAATTCATTTGCTTTAGCCATAGCCTCATCAATAGAAACTACTCCTAAAGATTCAGCTCCATCTATATTACAACGTACTTCTGCTACACGAATGTCGTCATTCATTATGACACGGTCTTTGTTTTTACTCAAAAATTTACCTCATTTATTTTAGTTTGTATAAGCTTGAGGAAATCCTCTTCACTTAGATTGTACTGTTCTCTCGTTCTTCTATCTCTGATGGCTACAGTTTTGTTCTGTATCTCTTCATCACCGATAACAATAATCATAGGAACACGCGTTTTCTCAGCTGTTCTGACTCTTTTGTTTAAAGAATCATTTTTGGCAAATATTTCACTATCTGCACCAATGTCGATAAGTTTATCTGATAATTCCTTAGCATAATCTTTATGAGTTTCGGCAACAGGCACAATTGCAACCTGCGTAGGCGCGATAAACATAGGAAATTCTCCCGCATAATGCTCAGTCAAAATCCCGATAAAACGCTCAAATGAACCAAGAATTGCTCTGTGAATCATAACAGGTTGGATTTTTTCATTTCCCTCACCATTATACTCAAGCTCAAATCTCTGAGGAAGGTTAAAGTCTAACTGAATTGTTCCACACTGCCACTCACGCCCGATCGCATCTGTGATCTTGATATCGATTTTAGGACCGTAAAACGCTCCACCACCTTCATCAATCTCATAAGCAAGTTTGTTTTTATCCATTGCGTTTTTCAGTGCGTTTGTAGATATTTCCCAGACTTTATCATCACCCACAGCTTTTTCAGGCTTAGTAGAGATCATCATTTTGTATTCAAACTCAAATGTAGACATAATCTTATCAACAAAGTCCACAACTTCAATGATCTGCTCTTCTATCTGATCTGCTGTACAAAAGATGTGTGCATCATCCTGCGTAAACTCTCTTACACGAAAAAGCCCATGAAGCGCGCCTGTCATCTCATGACGGTGCACAACACCATACTCAAAATACTTCAGTGGAAGATCACGATATGAGTGAAGATCTTCTTCATACACCTTAATATGTCCGACACAGTTCATTGGCTTAACACCAAATTCTATCTCGTCGATGTTTGTGAAATACATGTTTTCACCATAGTTTTGGTAGTGCCCAGATGTTTTCCAAAGATCACTACGAAGCATTTCAGGTCCACGAACAGGCTCATAGCCGCGTTTACGATGCGCTTTGAAAAGAAGAGACTCTAGTCTTGCACGAAGACGTCCACCCGCTGGAAGCCAAATAGGAAAACCTGCACCTACTTCTTCACGGAAAGTAAAGAGCTTGAGCTCATTTCCAAGTTTACGGTGATCGCGTTTTTCAGCTTCAGCCATCTGGTCTAAATAAGCTTTGAGTGACTCTTTATCTGCAAACGCAATACCGTAAATACGAGTTAATACCTCGTTTTTAGAATCACCGCCAAGATAAGCACCTGCTATTTTTGTCAGTTTGAAGTAACGGACAAGTCCTATATTTGGTAAGTGTGGTCCACGGCAAAGGTCTTCGAATTCACCTTGTTTGTAGATAGTAACTCTATCTCCTGGAATACGTTCCATAACAGAAAGTTTGAGGTGGTCATGTTTAAATTTTTCTTTTGCTTCATCCATAGAGATTTCATATTTCTCTATCACGTATTTTTTCTTTGCAAAAGAGAGCATTTGTTTTTCTATCTCTTTAAGATCTGCTTCACCAACTGTTTCACTTGTTTTAAAATCATAGTAAAAACCCTCTTTTACTACTGGACCTACGTAAAACTCTGCATCTTTATAGAGAGACTTGATAGCCTGCGCCATAAGGTGTGCTGTTGAGTGACGTAATACTTCCAAAGATTCAGCTGAGTTGTCAAGATGAATTTGTTCGCCTTCAAAGCCCATCTCTGCAGCAGTTTGAAGGTCTATAATCTGGTCATTATGTTTTATTGCAATTGCGTTCAATATATAATCCTATATCTTTATTGGGTGGCATAGTGCCAAAGTCTAACTTTAAAGCCTCTAAAGCTTTAAAATTCAGTTTTTAATACAGCTCCGTTTGAAGCGTTGGAAACCATTAACGCATAACGTTTAAGCCATTTTGACTTCACTTCATTTTTATGTGGCTTCCATGCAGCTTTTCTCACTGCAAGTACATCTTCACTTACATTTAATTGTAACAAGTGTGCATCAACGTCGAGCTCTATCTCATCACCGTCTTCTATCATAGCTATCAAACCGCCTTCAGCAGCTTCAGGAGAAACGTGACCAATAGAAGCGCCGCGTGTAGCACCAGAAAAACGTCCATCAGTGATAAGTGCGACACTCTCGCCAAGTCCCATCCCCATGATCAGTGATGTAGGTGCAAGCATCTCTTGCATACCTGGTCCGCCTTTTGGCCCTTCATAACGGATAACGACAACATCGCCAGATTTTACTTTGTGTCCCATGATGCCGGCTAGTGCTTGTTGCTGTGAGTTAAAGCAAACTGCTTTGCCTTTGAACTGTCTCATATTCCCAGTGATTCCTGCAGTTTTCACAACAGCACCTTCAGTTGCAAGATTTCCAAAAAGGATAGAGAGTCCACCTACTTTTGAGTATGCGTTTTCATTTGTATGGATGATGTTCTCATCCAATATTTTTGCATCTGCAATTCGTTCACCTAGTGTTTCGCCAGTTACTGTAAGGTTATCAAGGTGAAGCATTCCGCCACGACGGCTTACCTCTTTCATCACTGCGTTTACGCCGCCTGCACGATTGATATCGTCCATGTGAACAGTAGATAATGAAGGAGAAATTTTGGCTATATGAGAAACATTATCAGCGATTTCATTGATTTTCTCTATTGGAAAATCAACTTCTGCCTCTTTTGCGATTGCCAACATATGTAAAACAGTATTTGAGCTTCCACCCATCGCCATGTCAACAACAAAAGCATTGTGAATAGCTTTTTCATTAAGAACATTGCGAAGATTGTATCTGCTATCATCGGCTTTTGCCATCTCGACAACTCTTTTAGCAGCTTTTTTGACAAGCTCGATACGTGCCGGAGTCATAGCCAAAATAGTCCCGTTACCCGGAAGTGCGATACCCATAGCTTCACAAAGTGTGTTCATCGAGTTTGCAGTAAACATACCCGAACAACTTCCGCCACTAGGACATGCTTCACACTCTATCTCATACAACTCTTCATCGGTTATCTTCCCTTCAGCATGTTGTCCAACCGCCTCAAACGCAGTCGCTAGGTCGATAGGAGTCCCGTCCTTTTTGTGTCCTGCAGCCATTGGTCCACCTGAAACAAAAACTGTAGGAACATTGACACGAAGTGCTCCCATGATCATACCAGGTACAATTTTGTCACAGTTAGGGATACAAATCATCGCATCAAGTTTATGTGCATTCATAACTGTCTCAATAGAATCAGCAATGATCTCGCGAGATGGAAGAGAATATAACATTCCGTCATGTCCCATGGCGATACCATCATCAACGCCTATTGTATTGAAAACAAAAGGAACACCACCCGCTTCACGGATTGCTTGTTTTACTATTTCTCCATATTCATGTAAGAAAAAGTGCCCAGGGATAATATCTATATAACTATTCGCAATTCCAATAAACGGCTTGTCAAAATCTTCATCTTTAAGTCCAGTTGCACGTAGCAATGAACGGTGAGGAGCCTTATCAAACCCCTTTTTAATAGTATCACTTCTCATAAAAATCCTTACACTATATATTATAAAAGCGATTATAGCATTATTTTTTACGATTTTTTAAAATTTGTATCAAAAACTCTTTACAAAGGAAAAATATATGGCTATAATTCCGCTCACTTAAAAATTAAGTGCGTTTTTTGCGGGAATAGCTCAGTGGTAGAGCACAACCTTGCCAAGGTTGGGGTCGCGAGTTCGAACCTCGTTTCCCGCTCCATTATTAAAATTATAAATTGTTGAAAAAATCCCCTCGATGCCCGGGTGGTGAAATCGGTAGACACAGGGGACTTAAAATCCCCCGGTAGCAATACTGTGCCGGTTCAAGTCCGGCCTCGGGCACCATAATAGGTAATT
>JAQTZE010000032.1 GCA_028687935.1 Sulfurimonas sp. | reverse complement strand
GAATATGAGGGTGGACTTTAGGTCTGCTTTATACTTTAAAGAATTCAGTAAAAAAAATACATCTACTTATACTCGGCTCTTTGTAGTGTGTCTTAATATCATGTAAAGCACGTGTACATAGAGCTTTGAGTTTTAATTCACTCAAAAAGTTTTGAGATGCTTGTGGATAAGTATTCTGAAGATTTCTTATATCTGTATGAATAGCATTTATGATTTGTAGTAATGTGTCTATTTCATTACAAGATCTATTAAAGTTGTATCGTATATTGAGTTCAACTGACTCACTTGTAGTCATAATCTTTTTGCTACTTATATAATCACTTACTACATTGGTCGAGACAATTCTCTCAACTTGATTATCAAACATTTTATAGTATCTATCTAGCTTGACATTCATGTTAGCAATAAAAAACTCTTCAGTCTGCCTTTCGCTCTCTTTTCTTGATTGTTGTAGTTCTTCGATTTGAGCTTCTAAGCTTTTAGATTGCAGTACTAATGCTTCACTTTGTTGAACAAATGCTAGCTTCATTTGCCGATTAGCTTCATTCTGAAGGAAGACACTTAAAGCAACTGCTAAAAATGCTAACGCTGAGAAATGCCCAGAAAGTATATCTCCCATCTGCCCTCTAATAGCCCATTGTTGAGTCATGTCTAATACCTCGGTTGAATTACTATCTAGGCTATGAGTGTACATATATGAGGTGTCAAGGTGATTTATCATCGTCCATAAGTTCCAAACAAGAAAAAGGACTAAAGTTACAAATATACTGATCGCTATACTCTTTTGATTGTTTAATAGCCACTTCAACATACAACCTCCATTCATTACAAAAACAAAAGCATACCACAACTCACAAAAATACTAAAAATATCTGAAAGGCCGCATCTAAACACCACCACATGAGGAATCCCCCTCATTTCTCTGTAGATGTCACTCTGTGTAAGCCTGTGGAGAGACTTTATCTCTTCCTGCAGCTTACATGTAAAGTATCAACTTTAACAAACTCAGCAGTTTAAAAAAGCACTTTTGCCATAAATGTTTGTGTAAAAAATCAAAAAAATGACACATTTTCAAAATACTTGGGTAAAATAATTAAAAAATTACCTATATTTATAATATATGGGTAATTTACTACAAAAATGACGCACATCAAAGGAGTTTCATGGCTGATGAGTACATTCCCACACTGCTTCCACTCACCATCGAGTTAGAGACAAAAGCGATTCTTAAAAAAGTCATCAGCGCCAACCGTGCCTTAGCCGAACTCAAAGGCGTGGCGAACTCCATCCCCAATCAGCACATCTTGATTAATGCCCTCTCTTTGCAAGAAGCCAAAGACTCTTCGGAGATTGAAAATATCATCACCACGCACGATGAATTGTACCGCGCAAGTGTGAGCAGTGTGGCTATCTCCCAACAAGCCAAAGAAGTACAACGCTACCGTGAGGCGCTTTATACGGGGTTTTCGTTGATTGGGGAGCATCATTTATTGCTCAAAAAACATATCATCGAGATTCAAAAAGTGCTAGAGGGCAATGATGCGGGTATGCGTTCCCAAAGCGGAACGGTACTCAAAAATGAACAGAGCGGCGAAGTCGTTTTTATGCCACCGCAAAATCCACAAACCATCCACACTTTGATGGATAATTTGGAGCAGTACATCAACACGCCAAAGCTCGATGATCTTGATGCGCTCATCAAAATGGCGATTGTGCATTATCAGTTTGAAGCGATTCACCCTTTTTACGATGGCAACGGCAGAACAGGACGCATCGTCAACATCCTTTTTCTGATGCTCAGTGGACTTTTAGACATACCCATTTTGTATCTTAGCTCTTACCTCATCAAAAACAAGTCGGAGTATTACCGTCTTTTAAGAGCCGTGAGTAGCGACGAGAGCGCATGGCAAGAGTGGGTGCTTTATATGCTTGAGGGCGTAGAACAGACAGCGCAAAAGAGCATTGTGCTTATCAATGCCATCAATGCAACCATGCAAGAGAGCAAAGAGGTCATTTTAAAAGCCTTACCAAAACTCTACTCCAAAGAGTTGTTGGAGTTGCTTTTCAAACACCCCTACACCAAAATCAACTTTTTAGTCGAAGAGCTTGGCATCACACGCAAAACTGCTGCAAACTACCTCAAAGCGTTGGAAGAAATAGGCATATTGGCGAGTGAGAAAAAAGGAAGAGAAGTCTATTTTATCAATAAGCGCTTGTTTGAACTGCTTAAAAATAGCCATAGTTAAGGACTAAAGCTATGAACATAAAAGAGCCTCTAACGCGTTACAACATCAAACTTCCGCATGAGCTTGGCAAAGTGGTTTATGTGCAATCACTTGACATTAAAAAGCGTATTCGCGCTGAGATTGGTATGCGCATTGCGCAACTTTTTTTTTGCGGCTTTGGTTTTGCTATTTCTTTGGTGATGCTTTACAGCGGATGGCAAAAAGAAGATGTGTGGCATGGAGTGATCGGCGTTTTATTTTTCCCTTTTTTCTTTATCATCCTTTTATTACTCAAAGATTTATTGCGCGCAACACTGGTGGTCGTATGTGATAAAGGCATCGCTCGCTTTACCCTCAATTATGCACTCAAAATTCGACAAAGTGAGTTTTTATACTTCAAAGAAGCAACACGTTGCATCCAAAAAGAGGGATTTGTTGACCCACACAGTCCTGTCAGCAAAAAAGGCTACCGCTTTGCAACGACATGGTTTAAAGAAACACAACCACTTTTGAGCATTTACCATCTCAAAGAAGATGAAATTGCAGGTGTTCATCCTGACAAAGAAGCTGCACTTATAGGGAGAGAAACATATGAGGCCTTTTGCATTCAAAAAAAGAGCCTTAAACATATACTTTTTCCATAGGTTATACCCCCACTTTTAACGCAAATTCACTCTCATCTATTTCTTAGAGTACCTTCCTTCCAGATAAGACTAGCAATAAATACTATTGCTCTTGTTACAAATAC
>JAQTZE010000031.1 GCA_028687935.1 Sulfurimonas sp. | reverse complement strand
TTACTTTTTAAGCATTTTGGACAAGTTTTAGTGTTTTTTTACAGCCATTCGTAAATAAACCTTCTTTAACACCTATAGTACAGTAGCTAGCTTAAGTTTTTAGGCACTCAAATTTTTCATTAAATCGGAATTGTAAGTTCACTGACTAATCGTCTTTCAATCTCAAAACATTCAGGAGATTTAATATCTTCAAGATTAATTCCACCAAAAGTAGGAGCTATTGCACTTACAATAGAACAAAATCTATCCACACTTTCAGTATCGACCTCTATATCAAAACTATCAAGTCCAGAGAATTTTTTAAATAATACCCCTTTCCCTTCCATAACTGGCTTTGAAGCAAGTGCTCCAATATTTCCAAGTCCAAGAACTGCTGTACCATTAGATATAACTGCCACAAGATTACCTTTTGAAGTATATTTATAAGCATCATCAGGATTTTTTTCAATCGCTAAACAAGGGACTGCAACCCCTGGAGTATAAGCCAAACTCAAATCTCTTTGAGTTGCTACTGGTTTGGTTGTTTCCATACAAATTTTTCCTGCTGTTGGAAACTGGTGATAATCTAAAGCCTCTTGTTCTGTAATCTCTATTTTTGACATTTTTTCATTTCCTTTTATTTTGTTATATATCTTTTTGAACTGCTCCAACATATCGTTGTCGTGGTCTGACTATCTTATTTCCACTATCTTTTTTTTGCTCCATCCACTGTGTTATCCAACCAACAGTTCTTCCTATTACAAATATCGGAGTAAACATAGAGCGTGGTATTCCTAGACTTGAAAGAATTGTCCCTGAATAAAAATCTATATTTGGATAGAGATTTCGTTTTATAAAATACTCATCACTTAAAGCTATCTCCTCTATTTTATTCGCTACTTCTATAAGTTTTGAATTGATCCCTAGTTCACTTTGGAGTTTATCCCTTAAATTTTTAAGCACTTTTGCCCTTGGGTCAAAGTTTTTATAGACCCTATGTCCAAATCCCATCAGTTTAAAATCATCATTTGGGTCTTTTGCTCGTGCTATAAAATGATCTACATTTGACAAATCACCTATCATTGAAAGTTGATCGATTACCGATTCATTTGCACCCCCATGAGCTCTTCCCCAAAGTGCATTTATCCCAGCACTAATCGCCGCATAAGGATGAGCACCTGTTGAACATACAAGCCTCACTGTTGAAGTTGAAGCATTTTGTTCATGGTCTGCATGGAGTGTAAAAATAGCATCAAGAGCATCTATCTCCACTTGCCTCACCTCCGCTTTATGTCCTGGAAAATCTCTCATCATATGCAAAAAGTTTTCAGTGAAATACATATCCATATTTGGATAGATGTAAGGGTATCCCATAGAATGTCTATAAGTGTAAGCTGCAAGTGTGGGGATTTTTGCTATCAATCTTTTTGCCATTTGAAGATACTCATCTTCTGTTTTAATATTAAGATGTTGATAATGAAAAGCACTCAGAGCTGAAACAGCAGAACTTAAAACTGCCATAGGATGAGCATTGTTTGGAAATGCCTCAAATATCTTTTTAATCCCCTCATTTGGATACCTTTTGAGTTTCATATCTGATTCAAATCTATGATATTCATCATGTGTTGGGAGATGTCCATGCAGGAGAAGATGACACACTTCAAGATAATTATGACTTGAAGCAAGATACTCTATCGGATAACCTCGATAAAAAAGCTCCCCCTTATCCCCATCAATGTAGGTAATATCAGAAGTACAACCTGCTGTCATACTAAAACCATTATCATAAGTAAAAAGCCCAAAATCTTTATTCAGGGTTGAAATATCAAAAACACCGCTTCCAAGCGTTCCATCTTTGATTTCATAAGTGGCTGTTTTCCCTGTTCGATTGTCTGTTAAGGTGATTGAATTGTGAGTGTGTGTTTCCATCATATCCTCCAAAAAATTTCTATGAAAATCAGAAGATATTTTACTCTTCAAATATAACTCATTTATCGTTTTTTTTCAATTAACTTTTAAATTTATTATAAATAAAGGTTATCTTACTAGATTAGAGTCTTACCACCTTAGCCCCAAAACCACCTTGGTTTGGCATAGCATCGCTATATCCAGTCACCCTTGGGTGAGCATCCAAAAACTTCTTCACAGCATAAGAGAGCTTTCCAGTCCCTATTCCGTGATACACAAGTACCTCTTGAAAACCATTTATCAAACAATCGCTGATAAATCTATCAAGATTTTCTATCGCTTCATCAGCTCTTTGTCCGTGAAGGTCTATTTTGATATCTCCAGTTTTTGGTTTTTCTATATCTACTTTGATTTTTTGTTTCACTTTGATTGGATTTCCACTTGCTTTTAGGCTACCCATCGGAACATGAAGCTTCATCCCCTCATCTGTTTCTATATAAGCTTTATCTCCCCGTAAAGACAATACGACACCTTTTGTATTATTGTATTTTACCCTATCACCCGCTTTGAACTCTTTTTTCTCTTCAACCTTTTGCACTTCGATTTGAGCTACTTTTTGATGAGCAACATTAAGATGTCTATGGGATTCTTGGTACATTTTTGCTTTTATCGCAAGTTTGGCTTCCTCTTTGACATCTTTGTACTCTTTGTGAAGTTTTGATTTCTCCTCGTGGATAAGATTATCAAGGGATTCTTTTTGCTCGTTTAGATTTCGTTTGAGTCTTTCGTTGTTTTCTATCTTCTCATCGAGTTCTTTGATTTTTCGCTTGTATTCAAGCTCCAAAGAGCTACTTTTAGCTATCAAACTACTAAGCTTATCCTTATCGTCCCCATACACCTCTTTTGCCTGATTAACAACATCATTTGGGATACCGTATCTCAGAGCCGTTTCAAAAGCATAACTCATCCCAATCGTACCATTTAAAAAATCATAAGTTGGTCGTCTATTTGCTTCATCATAAAGTGCAGCGATTAGCTCCACATCGTCATAAGCAGCAAGTAAAGACGCGAGCCTTTTATGGTGTGTTGTGATGATGATTTTCATATCTTT
>JAQTZE010000005.1 GCA_028687935.1 Sulfurimonas sp. | reverse complement strand
TCCTCGCTACGCTCACAGCGAATGTAAACGCAGTTCCATCCCCCAAGGGGACTTACCCTCAAGGGGCACCTAGTCCTCGCTACGCTCACAGCGAATGTAAACGCAGTTCCATCCCCCAAGGGGACTTCCTCGCTACGCTCACAGCGAATGTAAACGCAGTTCCATCCCCCAAGGGGACTTCCTCGCTACGCTCACAGCGAATGTAAACGCAGTTCCATCCCCCAAGGGGACTTACCCTCAAGGGGCACCTAGTCCTCGCTTCGCTCACAGCGAATGTAAACGCAGTTTCTAAAAAGAAGGGTTAGAGGTTGATTGTGAATAATTAATTTCTTATTTGATATAATAGTGTACAAAATAATGTAAGGAGTAAGCTATGCAAGTAGTAAGTTTGACAGAAGCTAGAAACAATCTAAAAGCTGTATTTGATAGTGTGTATATCGATCATGAAGAGGTAGTGATACATCGAAAAGGTCGTGAAAATGTTGTGATGATATCTATGGATGAATATAATTCTTTAAAAGAGACAAATTATCTTTTAAGTAGTCCTAAAAATAAAGAAAGATTACTTTCATCTTTAAAGCATGCAAGAGAAGGTAAAACTTTCGAAAAAGAACTTATTGAGTCATGAATATCACATGGACTGATGAAAGTTGGGAAGAGTATGTACAATGGCAATATGAAGATAAGAAAATAGTAAAAAAAATAAATAATTTGTTAAAAGATATAAAAAGAGATTTTTTTAATGGAATTGGTAAGCCAGAACCATTAAGGCATGAACTTTCAGGATGTTGGTCACGAAGGATTACAGATGAGCATAGACTTGTTTATGAAGTGACTGATTATAGTGTTGTCATAATCTCTTGTAAGTATCACTACTAATTTGGTAAACAGTTCCATCCCCAAGGGGACTTACCCTCAAGGGGCACCTAGTCCTCGCTTCGCTCACAGCGAATGTAAACGCAGTTCCAAATACAGTTGAGTTTGTTTTAGAATATATGTTATAATACATAGAATAATATATATTAAACACAGGAGTTTAAAATGGTTGCATATGCACAACAAGAGATGGTTGGTATTACAGAGCTTTCAAAATCTTTAAGTGGGTATATTGAAAAGGTATCTTCTCGTACTGTGGAAAAACTTGCTGTTGTAAGACATAATAAACCTGAAGTGGTTATTTTAGGTATAGCAGAATATGAAAGAATGAAAGAGCTTCAAGATTATTTAGAAGATTTAGAAATTGCTCAAGTTATCAAAGAGAGAATGTTGGACCTTAAAGAGCCAGTAAAAATGCTATCTCAAGAAGAGATGTTTGAATATTTAAAACAAAAGGGTTGCGATGTTTAAAGTCGAGTACAACCCTGAGGTTAAAGATGATTTAGCAAACTTACCTTTAAATATTCTACAAGAAGTTGCAGAGTATTTCAAAAAGTATGAGAATGACCCTTTTAAATACAGCAGTAAACTTTATAATCTTGGCAAGTTAAATTTAGAAGGCTATCGAAAAACTTATGTTGCTAATGCGACATACCGAATAGTCATTAAGATTGAAAATAATGTTGCACAAGTTGTTGAAGTTGTTGCTGTTGGTCAAAGACAAAACAAAGAGGTCTATGAAGAGGCTTTTAGAAGAATTCAAGAATAATCTGTATTAGATACTTCTATCTAAATTTGTAAATAAAATCCTTCTCCTCGTTCCCATCGTTCTCGATGGAAATGTGCCCTGTAAGAAATACCCTTGGGGTGCATACAAATAAAATCACAAATTGACATACACACTCAAACTGGAGCATGGGAGCGAGAAAGACTGCCACGGCTGAAGCCTCTCAGTGACGGGTTGTTGAGGTAGATTGACTCGCTTTGCTCGCAGCGAATGTAAACGCAGTTCCAAATGCCAAATCAGAAAATTATGTTGAATTTTGAATTGCTTGGAAGGGCTTTTTGGACGTGCTAGCTTTAGCTGCACCTTTGTGTCATTACAGCCTAAGGGTACGGCTGAAGCCTGTACGTCCGAGAGAGCTTTCAAGAGGTACGTCCGAACAGCGTTCTTGGATGTGATCCTTTAGGCTCTCAGAGCTTTGCTTTTTTAGACTGCCACGGCTGAAGCCTCGCAGTGACGAGTTGTTGAGGGTGGGCACCTCGTCCTGGCATCAAAATAGTAAATAAAAGTAAATCTAAAGTCGAACTAGACTACCATTGCAGATTAAATTTTTTGCAAGGTGATAGCTATTGAACTTTATATTTGTAATCATTTTGTCATATCTACTTGTCTTGCTCGTTATCAAATATGCATACAGCTTAAAACTACTGGATATCCCAAATGAGAGAAGTTCTCATAATTATATTGTCCCAAGCGGTGGCGGTATAGGTTTTGTTAGTGCTTTTTTTATCTCCACATTCTTTTTTGAGACAGAACTATTCTTAGAATACTGGTATATATTTGCATCTATATTTATGGTTTTTGTCGTTGGGATTCTTGACGACAGACACGATGTCTCTCCCAAGTTGAAGTTTTTAGTCATAGCTTTGGCTGTTTTTGTACTTTGGCTTTTTGATATGACTATCTCGAGCATCGGTATATTTTTAGGATATGATTTATCTCTTGCTTGGTTTGCACTTCCTTTTACGATCTTTGCACTTACAGGTTTTACAAATGCTTTGAACCTTATCGATGGACTGGATGGTTTGTCTTCGGGTATTAGTGTCGTTATAATTGCGTGTTTTGCCTATATTGGATATGTAAATGGTGATGATGTAATGCTTCTGATATCTTTGTACACTATTGCTAGTTTGGTAGGTTTTATGATTTTGAACTGGAACCCTGCGAAAGTTTTTATGGGTGACAGTGGCTCTTTGACACTTGGCTTTATTATCAGCATCTTGGCCGTGCTGAGTCTGAAATATGTGCATCCAGTCGTGATACTTTATATAGCGGCGATACCACTCTTGGATACGCTTGTCGTGATGATACGAAGGGTAAGAAGAGGGCGTTCTCCATTTAGCGCAGACAAAACACACTTACATCATATATTGGTAAAGTTTTTTGATGATAGCGTTAAAAGAACAGTCGTCTTTTTAGTTCTGCTCCAAGTAACATTTACTAGTTTTGGGTACCTTTTGAGTATCTTAATAGCACAGCATCCAAATGGTCTTATGCCGATTTTTTCGCTTGTAAACTTTGCAGTTATTTTTCTTTTGTCCTATATGATCTTCACAGGAATCAAAAAAAGACAGAACAAACTTGATAAAGTGGATCTCTAAAATGATAATACTTTTTGATTTAGATGGGACTTTGATTGACTCTACGGAGGCAATTTTGGAGAGTTTTTATCATACATTTGAGTCTCATGGACACTCACAAAGAGATACAGAAGCGGTAAAGGCTTTGATAGGATATCCCCTTGATATCATGTTTGCAGAGCTAGGCATAGAGCAGGAGTATGTCTGGGATTTTGTAGCAACTTATAAAGAACACTACCGCCAGATATCTACGCAAAAAACTTTGCTGCTTCCAGGAGCAAGTGAAGCTGTGAAGCGAGCGAGTCAATTTGCAGAGCTTGGGATTGTGACGACTAAAACAGGGGAATATTCACAGATACTTTTGGAACATTTTGGTCTTATGCAGTATTTTAAAGTCCTTATCGGGCGGGAACATGTAGAACATCCAAAACCACATCAAGAGCCTATTCTCAAAGCTCTTGAGAGTTTTAAGGGAGATGAAAAAGAGGTCTGGATGATTGGTGATACAAAGCTTGATCTGCTTTGTGCCAAAAACGCAGAGGTTAATGCGATAGCTGTTCTGAGTGGCTATGATGATTACGGTACACTAAAAATGTTTACTGATATTATATTCGATGATGTGCTTGAAGCTGTTAAGCATTTAGAGATGAAGAAGATATCACACATATAACTTAGTTATGCAAAATGAGGAAATCTATCAAGCTATATTTAAGAGCAACTTGCCTAAAATACAGTAAATTAGAAATGAGAGAAAACTTATAAATTTTCTTAAAAAAAAGGAGAATGAATGCTAGAAATTAGATGGCATAGCCGCGCTGGACAAGGTGCAGTAACTGGTGCTAAAGGTTTGGCAGATGTTATTTCAACAACTGGTAAGCACGTACAGGCATTCGCATTTTACGGGTCTGCAAAGCGTGGAGCTGCGATGACAGCGTATAACCGTGTAAATGATCAGATGATTATGAATCATGAGAAATATATGGAACCTGATTTTGTTTTCGTTATCGACCCTGCATTGGTTTATACTTCTGATGTTACTATTAATCATAAAGAAAATACAGTTTATATTATCACGACACACATGACTACAGAAGAGTTAGTGGCTTCTCAGCCAAGACTAGAGGGCAAAGAAGTTTATACAGTTGACTGTATTAAAATTGCTCAAGAGACGATTGGTCGTCCTATTCCAAATACACCAATGCTTGGTGCATTTATGAAAGTTTCAAAAATGTATGATATAGAATTTTTCAAAGAGAGTATGGTGAGAATTCTTGGAAAACTACCACAAAAAATCATTGACGCGAATATGATAGCAATTCAGCGTGCATATGACGAAGTGAAATAAGGAGAGAATGATGGCTAATAAAGGATGGGATGAATTTGAAATCGGAGCAATGCTTCGTTCATTTGACGGAGTGTCAAATGATATTGCGACAACACAGCAAGAAGACCGTAACTATTCACAAAGTAACTCGTTTGTTGCAAGTGTAGCGGACTGGAGAATTGAAAAGCCAATATTTGCAAAAGATTTTTGTATAGATTGTCAGTTCTGCTGGATATATTGTCCAGATATGTCAATAATCGCAAGAGATAAAAAGATGATCGGTGTAGATATGGATCACTGTAAAGGTTGTGGTATTTGTGTAGAGGTATGTCCTACAAACCCTAAATCACTTTTAATGTTCCCAGAACAAGCAGATGAAGAAGCAGAGTTGGCAAAATGGCCTGCTAAAGTAAAGGAGACAAAATAATGGCATTTGATAAAATGGAATTAAGAGATATCGAAGTATGGGATGGAAATTTTGCAGCTGCTCAAGCGCTGAGACAGTGTCAGATTGACGTTGTTGCTGCATATCCTATTACTCCATCAACTCCTATTGTTGAAGGTTATGCGAAGTTTTTGGCTGATGGTTATGTAGAAGGCGAATTCGTAATGGTTGAGTCTGAGCATGCAGCAATGTCTGGATGTATCGGTGCTGCTGCTGCGGGTGGACGTGTTGCAACTGCAACTTCTTCACAAGGTTATGCACTTATGGTAGAGACTCTTTATCAGGCTTCTGGTATGCGTTTACCGATTATTCTCAATGTTGTTAACCGTGCACTTGCTGCTCCACTTAACGTAAATGGCGACCACTCTGATATGTACCTTGGTCGTGATAGTGGTTGGATTCAACTTGATGCATATTGCCCGCAAGATGCGTATGACCTAAACTTTATCGCGTTTAAAGTTGCAGAAGATCACGAAGTAAGACTTCCATGTATGGTTCACCAAGATGGATTTATGACTTCACACACTGCTCAGGGTGTAAAAACTTTGACTGATGATGAAGGATATGGATTTGTAGGTGACTTTAAACCTATGAATGACATGCTTGACTTTGAACATCCTGTAACACACGGTGTACAGACTGAAGAAGATTGGCATTTTGAACACAAAGCACGTCAACATAATGACCTTATGACAAAAGTTATGCCAAAAATTCAAGCTGCGTTTGATGATTTTGAAAAGCTTTCTGGTCGTAAATATAATATCGTTGAAAAATATGATATGGACGATGCTGATGTAGCTGTTGTTTGTATGGGGACTTCAGTTGAAACTGCACGTGAAGTTGCAACTGAGATGAGAGCTAAAGGTATTAAAGCGGGTGTTGTAGGAATTCGTGTTATTCGTCCTTTCCCGTTCATGCAAATTCAAGAAGCACTCAAAGGTGCTAAAGCAATAGCGACACTTGATCGTTCTGCTCCTGGTGGAACTGTTGGTATGTTATTTAATGAAATGGCTGGTTGTCTTTATAATTTAGAGACAAGACCTATGTTGAGTGGTAAAATTTATGGCCTTGGTGGTCGTGACTTAACAAAAAAACATTTAGTAGATCTATTTACTGAGCTTCAAGCAAATGTTGATGCAGGTAAAATAACTACTCCATTACAGCAATTTATCGGTGTTCGCGGACCGAAACTATCATTTTTATAAGGAGAAGACTATGAGTGAAATGAAAAAAATAAAAAACTTAAAAGAGTTTTCAACATCAGCTGACCGTTTTGAAGGTGCAAACCTTTTATGTCCTGGTTGTGCACACTCGATCATCGTTCGTGAAGTATTAAACGCAACAAATGATGATTTGGTACTTTCTGCATCAACTGGTTGTCTTGAAGTTTGTACTGCGGTTTATCCGTACACTTCATGGGATGCTTCTTGGATCCACATCGGTTTTGAAAATGGTTCGACTGCAGTTGCAGGTGCGGAAGCGATGCACAAAGCACTTAAAAATAAAGGTCGCCTCAAGCAACCAGATCGTAATCCTAAGTTCGTATCTTTTGCAGGTGATGGTGCTTCTTACGATATCGGTTTTCAGTGGATTTCTGGTTGTATGGAACGTGGTCACAATATCATGCACGTTGTTCTTGACAACGAAGTATATGCAAACACGGGTGGACAACGTTCATCTTCAACACCAATCGGTTCAAGCTCGACAACAGCTCCTGCTGGTCGCGTAAGCTATGGTGAGAAGAAAAACAAAAAAGACATGGTATCTATCATGGCTTCACATAATATTCCTTATGCAGCACAAGTTGCTCCAAATAAATGGAAAGATATGGTGAAAAAAATCCAACACGGTTTTTCAGTAGATGGTCCTGTATTTATCAATGCAGTTTCACCTTGTACGACTGAGTGGAAATTTGATCCTAAAGATACAATGATGATTACTGATCTTGCAACAGATTCATTGGTTTTCCCATTGTATGAGATCATTGACGGACATGAGCTAAACATCACATACAGACCAAAAAATGTTGTGCCTGTTGAAGAGTATTTAGCTGCTCAAGGACGTTTCAAGCACTTATTTAAAGATCAGTATAAATACTTGATCAAAGAGTGGCAAGAGCGTGTAGACGCAAACTGGTCATATCTAAACCGCCGCGAAGAAGCGAGAGTATAAAAACTTCTAGCTTCGGCAAACCTTGCACCTCAAGAGCAAACGGCAGACATTAAGTCTAGCCTTTTTGCTCCTGATGCACAATCTTCACCAAATCTAAAACTTTTTTTCTTTTCATAATTCAAAGTTTTCAATCTCAAATTTTCATTTTCTCAATGAACTTCGCGTTTATTTTTCAAAATAATCTCAAAGCCTTTTCGCTCTAATTGTATTTTTACATGCTTCGTATTATAATAATCTACACGCTCAAATTAAGGAGTGAAAATGTTAGATAGCATTCTGCTTCAAATAGCAAAAAATTCGATTCTCAGTCGCTTTGATGAAAACTACACTATCAATGAAAAAAAGCTCGTAAGTAAATATCCATTTTTAGCAAAAGATGGAGCTGTGTTTGTGACTTTACATAAAAATGGAGCACTTCGAGGCTGTATAGGTTCCATAGTAGCGCATCGTAGTTTACTGGATGATATTGTCTCAAACGCAGCGTCTGCTGCGTTTAGAGATCCTAGATTTTCTCCTCTTGAAATAGATGAACTCTCAGAGCTCACTCTTGAAGTATCTCTGCTAAGCCAGCCAGAACTTATAGAGTATAAAGATTATGAAGATTTGTGCACAAAAATAGAACCTGCAAAAGATGGGCTTATCCTCAAACATACTTATTTTCAAGGGACTTTTTTGCCACAGGTTTGGGAAGAGCTGCCTACTACTGATCTATTTTTACAACATCTCAGCCAAAAAGCTGGGGCAACTCCTGCTATTTATAAAGAGCATCCAATGTTGTATAAATATAGGGTGGAAGCTATTGAGGAGGATTTTGATGCAATATTACCGCTTGAGGGATGAAGACTCGATCACCTGCGTTTTATGTAAACATTACTGCACGCTCAAAGAAGGGAAGTACGGTATATGTGGGATAAACTTCAATGAAGAGGGCTCACTTGTAACCAAAACCTACGGGCATCCGAGTGCTCTGCATAACGACCCAATCGAGAAAAAACCGCTCTACCATTTCCTTCCCTTTACCCATTCACTCTCTCTTGGAACTGTCGGGTGCAATTTTCGTTGCCCGTTTTGTCAAAATTACTCTATTTCCCAAACGACTCATGTAGATGAAAGTGTGGAGTATTCACCAAATGATATAGTAAATCTGGCACTACAAAATGGATCCAAAAGTATCAGCTACACTTACAATGAGCCAACAATTTGGTATCCCTATGCAAAAGATATCGGGATTCTTGCCAAAGAAAATGGGCTCAAAAATGTCTTTGTATCGAGTGGCTATGAGTCTGCAGAGGTACTTGAAGATATGAAGTCGTGGGTAAACGCAGCGAATATAGATCTCAAAAGTTTTTCACATGAATACTATAAAAAAGTGCTCAAAACAGATTTGGACGGAGTTTTGGAGAGTTTGATTGCGTTTGCAAAGAGTGATATTTGGCTAGAGATTACAACACTGCTCATACCAGGGGTCAATGATAGCGAAGAAGAGATAGAACAAATGGCTGCGTTTATCGCTATAAAATTAGGAAAAGATATACCATGGCACTTGAGTGCATTTCATCCTGATTATAAGATGCTCGATACACCCAAAACACCGTACTCAACTCTTGCAAAAGCGAGAGAAATAGCCTATAAACATGGCATACGTTATGTTTATCTTGGCAATATTCAAACAGATAACAATACCTACTGTCCAAAATGTAAAGCCTTACTTATTGATAGAAATAACTTTGAGATGGGTGCTTTAGATATTCATAAAAGTGCATGTAAAATCTGCGGTGAAAATATAAAAGGAGTTTGGTCATGAAACGTGAAATGAGTGTAGCAGGAAGCTTTTATCCGGCAAGAGGTGTGGAACTTGAAAGATATTTTGAACATTTCAGTGCGCTCTATGATGAGAACAAAAAACTGCCACAAATGAAGCCAAGAGCAATCATCGTCCCTCACGCGGGATATGTATATTCTGGATATACGGCGGATATTGCGTATAGGCTTTTACAAAATTCTGGTGTAAAAAATATACTTGTTCTTGGTCCCTCGCATAGAGTTGCGTTTGAGGGCGCGAGTCTTGGAAGATATACGCAATATGAGACGCCTTTTGGCGCGATAGAGGCGAGTGATACATTGATAACAGATATCACCGAGCGTTTTTCAATTCCTTTTTTAGCAGAGGCACATGCTGAGCATAGCACGGAAGTGCAGTTTCCTTTTATCAAATATTATCTCCCAGATGTAAAAATCGTAGAGCTTGTCTACTCAGATATAGATGCGGAATATTTATCAAAAATCATAAGCTATGTACTTGGACGCGCAGATTCGGCTCTTATCATTAGTACAGATTTGAGTCATTTTTATACGCAGAGTGATGCGAACAAACTTGATAGTATCTGTCTAAACGCAATCGCCAATATGGACTTAAAAGCACTGCATCAAGGTTGTGAAGCATGTGGGAGAATAGGTGTCGAAGCAATGCTCAAATGCGCGATAGAGATGCAACTTATACCAGAGATACTTGACTATAGAACAAGCGCGGATGCAAGCGGAGATGGAGGTCGCGTTGTGGGTTATGTGAGTGCCTGCTTTATGGATAAAAATTAGGAAAATTATCTCAGAATTCTTGAGCAAAAAAACGCTAAAATACCCTCACATTTATTAAGGAAATACTTATGCCATTATTAGACTCTTTTACCGTTGATCACACCATTATGCCAGCTCCTGCAGTGCGCTTTGCAAAGGGGATGAAAACTCCATCAGGAGATGATATTACTGTATTTGACCTGCGTTTTGTCAGACCAAATGAGGGAATACTTTCACAAGAAGGAATCCACACTTTAGAGCATCTTTTTGCAGGCTTTATGCGAGATCATCTTAACGCAAAAGATGTCGAAGTCATCGACCTTTCACCAATGGGATGCCGTACAGGTTTTTATATGAGTGTTATTGGAAAGCCAAATGAAGAGAGAGTCGCTGCTGCTTGGGAAGCTTCTATGCAAGATGTGCTCAATGTAGAGTCTCAAAATGATATTCCTGAACTCAATATCTATCAATGTGGCACTTACAAAATGCACTCACTCGAAGATGCAAAAGCAATCGCTTCAGATGTATTGCGTCATGATATAGATGTGATGGATAATGATGCGCTCAAGCTTGATTTGGACAAGGTAGAGTAGATGTATCTGCTTTTACCGATGGACTCTGAGGATGTGCAAGAAGCGAGGCTCACAAAGGTCTATGATGCAAAAGTCTGGGCGCAGGTACTCGTAGAAGAGGGGCAGGTCGTAGAGATACTACACAGTCCTACATATGACGGTTTTGAGAATTTCTCAGAAGCAGTCATCTTTACAAGTGATGCAGAAAATCCTATGCCTTTTATGGAGCTCAATATGATGCCGCTTGTAGCGCATACGCAAAGAGATATTGATGATATTGTCGAAGCCTACCTCTTTCGTGAGCTTCATGATATGGCGTACTAAAACGCAGTGAAAATATCTGAACTCAAGCAATTTTTGGAGCTTTTCAATCCGCTTCCAGGGAACCAATATATACAGGTGACTTCGGCAGTGGATGCAACCACGACCGCACTTTATGAGCTTATGGCACAAAAGGGCGGAGAGATGCGTATCGCTTTTTACAATGAAAACGAGACACATGAGCTGCAAAGTATCTACGCTGATGCAAAAATCCAACATATAAAAAATTTTGCACACCCATTTCGTGCACTCCCTCGCGACAATGATATGGTGATCTTTAAAGATATTTTTGCAGGGCACACAAAACAAGAGCTTATGCTCAAAACGGCCTATACGACCTTGGCAAATACAGCCGAACTCATTATCATGGAAAAAAAAGGGACGATGGATATCGAAGCACTCAAAGAACTGCTTGAGCGTTTTGAATTTCGCACTCCAAACGCAATAGATATCTTCCAAGAATACGATCTCGTTATCGCAAAAAAAATGCATATGTGGGGGAATGGTTTATAATGTTTAACGACTCTCTCCACACAATGACACTCAGCGAAGATGGTTCTTTTACGGCCTATTCCAAAGAGTATGAGGAGCATTATCACTCGACAAAAGATGGGGCGCTGAATGAGTCACTGCTGAAACACGTCCTCCCCGCGTTTGGACTGATGCAGGATAAAGAGCGCATTTATATCTTGGATATTTGTTACGGATTGGGATTTAATACGCTTGCAACGCTCTATCATCACAGACAAAACGCAATGACGAGCAAGCTTTATATCTATTCGCCTGAACTTGATGGCGCGCTTATCAAATCCCTCAAAGATTTCACCTATCCCCAAGAGTTTGCTGCGTTTGCAGATATCATCACAAAGCTTTCAGAAGATGGCGTTTATGAGGATGAATTTTTTTATATCGAGGTTTTTATAGGTGACGCGCGGGAGTATGTGCGAGGGTTTCATGAGACTTTTGACATCGTCTATCAAGATGCGTTTTCGCCAAAAGCAAATCCTGCGCTCTGGACGCAAGAGTATTTTGCAGATATTCAAAACGCAATGAAACGCAGCGGTGTTTTGACGACCTACTCAATAGCTCTGCCAACACGTATTGCCTTACATGAAAACGGTTTTAACATTTATCTCAACAGCGGAGAGGGATATAGAAACGCAACGCTTGCTGCGTTTGTGGAGTTAGAAGGTTTTGAGAGCGTGAATATGGCACATAAAATAGCCTGTAATCCTGAGGTGAGATCATTAAAAGATTGAAATTTTATACTCTTATCGGTATAATGAAATAATAATAGTAAGTAATTATAATAAAGAGAGTCAGATGCATAAGCTTGTGTTTTATATAGTTTTAATCAGCATCATTACGGTGAATTATCTTTGTGCCCAGGAGAGAAGAGTGATCTCTTTTGCACCTCTGCCTATGGAAAATGAGAAAAAAACTATAGAAGAATTTTTGCCACTGATTGACTATGTCCAAAGCAAACTTCCAATTGACGTTAAATTTAATTATAAAAAAGATTACAATGATATTTTGCTCGGTTTTAAAGATGGAAGTATAGATATCGCTTATCTCGGACCGCTTCCTTATGCGGTCTTAAAAAAGCAATATCCCTCTATCAGACCACTTGTCTCTATAAAGAAACAAGATGGTTCAATGGGGTATAGATGCGTAATCGCAAAGTTTAAAAAAGATGAGATAGATTTTAGTAAAACACTCACTGTATCCCTCACGCAGCCACTCTCTACTTGCGGCTATTATATGACACAAAAACTTCTTCAAGAAAAATTTGCAGTTGCGCTCGAAGAGCAGCGCTATGCTTATACGATGTCACATGTCAATGCACTTACGAGCGTGCTTGAGGGCAAATATATGCTTGCCGGCGTACAAGAGGAGTTTGCTCATAAGTATGAGAGTCTTGGGATGGAGATTATCGCTATGAGTGAAGAGCAGCCTCTTTTATCAATAGTGGTGAATACAAAAACACTCTCATCTGAAGAGATCAAAGCGATACGAGAAACTTTGCTCAATATCCCTGTAAGTGAATATAAAAAGTGGGGTTCAATAGTTGAGTACGGATTTACACCCTCTGATGTAAAAGCGTATGACGCACTCAAGATTGAAGATGCTATTCCTGAAAAAGGAAATATGTAGTGAAAAAAAGTATTTTCATTCTTTTTGTACTTATCTGCGCTGGCACATTTTTGATTATAGATTATTTGAAAAGTTCACAAGAAAAATCGATTTATGAGTTTAATAAGCAGCCATTGGCAGTAGTCTCGGGTACTTATAGAGCTATTCAAGATATTTATGAGATAGCCGCACAAAAAGATTTCAACTCTTTTATGCAAAACAAAGTAGCGCTTGAGATACTGCATCATTTTAAAGAGAGTAACAGTACAGAAGAGCAAAACATCTTGCGTGGTGAACTGTATCGAGCGCTTTACAAATCCTACGATACGATGAAAGCGATGAAGGTGAGACAATTTCATATCCATACCTGTGATGGAAAAAGTCTTTTACGCATGCATTTGCCCTATGTGAATGGGGATTCTCTTATGGAGTTACGAAGCTCTATCGCAACTGTCAACAAAGAACATACAAAAGTATTTGGATTTGAAGGCGGAAGAGTCTACCCTGGATTTCGCTACGTTTTTCCTATAATAGATGGAGAGAGCTATCTTGGCAGTGTCGAATTTTCTATCTCTTTTGATGCCTTTGAAGAAAAGCTAAGAAAGTTGTTGCCCGAAAACTCTTATCAGCTTATTATGCTACAAAGTACAAGTTACGATAAGATTTTCCCCTCTTATCAAGGATTGCTGGTACCCTCTTTTATCGATTCAAACTATTACGTCGAGAATCCTGCGCTTTCTATGGTTACAGCAGAACGCATACATAACGGGAGTATACATGCGATTGTGCAACTAGCAAAAGATACCAAAGATTTCAAGAAAAAAATGGGGCAACATAAGGATTTTTCTCAAACACTCTATGATGCGAATACGAGCTATGTGATCAGCCTTATTGCTATTAAGGACACTGAAAATAAACATGCAGGCTATATCGTCTCTGTGGGCGAGCAAGATGAGATTATGAATATAGTCAAAATTTATCAACACTATAAACTTCTTGTGTTGGGTGGTGCTTTGCTTATCTTTATTTTAATTGTGATTATCTTGAAGCAGATTGAGAAGATGAGACAGCACCAAAAGAAACTCCAATCTATGAACAGCTCTCTTTTAAACGCACAAGCTGCCGCTCATTTTGGCTCCATAGAGTATGACCATAGAGAAAATAAGTTTTATGTGAGTGATGAGATCTTGAATATATTTGGTCTTGTTGATAGAAATTTTGTGCCTTCATCTGAATTTTTCCTCTCTTTTGTACATCCTGATGATAGACGAGCTGTACGTCGTAGCTACCTAGAGTCACTTCATGGTAAAAGTGAATATTCGTTTAGTTATCGTATTATCAAAGTTAGTGGTGAAGTATGTTTTGTAGAAGCTCGTGGCACTCATGAGTTGGATGAACAGGGCGGCATCCTAAAAAGTTTCTGGACTGTTTATGATGTCACGCGACAAGTCAATGCTTATAAAAGTCTGGAGCGTTTTATCGACTTACAAAGTTCCATTGTTATTTTGACTAATGGTATTGATTTTCAATTTGCAAATAAAAGTTTTTACAACTTTTTTGGATTTGAAAACATTGAGACATTTAGAAAACGATACACTTGTATTTGTCAGCGTTTTATTGAGCATAAAGATTTTTTTAGTCTACGAGATGTCAAAGGAGATGAGAAGCACTGGATAGAGAGCCTCTTAAAACTCTCTAGTAGACAAAGGATAGTCTCTATGCTTGATAGCACGGCAACACCACATGCTTTTAGCGTGGCTATTAATAAATATGATGAGACAGAATATGTCGTAGAGTTTACTGATATCAGCGAGCGTATGATGGAAAAACTGCAACTTGAAAAACAGCTCAACCGTGATCAACTCACAGATTCGTATAATCGAGTCTATTTTGAGACAAATATTCAAAATATCATGAAACTCAATAAAGATAAAGGCTTTAGAACAGGAATAATTTTCTTTGATATAGACCACTTCAAAGAGATAAACGACAACTATGGACATGACGTCGGCGATGAAGTGTTAGTAGCCCTTGTTGGACTTGTAAAAGAGCAGATACGAAAAGTTGACCATCTTATTCGCTGGGGTGGAGAAGAGTTCATCATTCTCGCAAGAACGGAGTCTTTAGAAAGTATGCAAAGTATGGCAGAAAATCTTAGAAGAAAAATCGAGAACCATAACTTCAAGGATATACCAACACTTACTTGTAGTTTTGGCTTAGCACTGAATGAAGAGGAAGAGTCAATCAAGACTACTGTGACAAGAGCAGATGAAAAGCTCTATGAAGCAAAGAAAAATGGAAGAAATCAGGTGAGGGTATAAGCTTTAGCCCTCTATCACCTCTAAAAACGCAGCTCCATATTGCTCATACTTCTTCTCTCCCACACCATTGACTTCGAGCATACTTGCCTTGTCATGCGGTTTGAGTGAGGCTATATGTTTGAGTGTTTTGTCTGAGAAGATGATGTACGGTGGCACGCCGAGCTCCTCTGCAAGTTCTTTGCGTTTCTCACGTAGACGTCCAAAGAGCTCTGTATCATAGTCAAAATCCTCTGCAAGTTTGACACGTTTTTCTTTGGAATTTATCTCAAGTCTGGAAGATTTGATGTCGACACTTTTTTGCCCTTTGAGAATCTCTACAGCGCTTTGGGTGAGTTGCAGAGTAGAGAACTCCCCAACAGAAAGAGTTTTAAGTTCAAGCAGTCGCTCCAAGATAACAAACCACTCTTTTTTACTCACATGAGCACCTATGTTATAAACGGAGAGTTTATCTGCACCGTTGGCGAGAAGTTTCTGCTCTTTTGAACCTCTGAGAATATCGATAATATAGTTTTTCCCAAAGTTTTGACCGCTTTTGTAGATGGCGCTGAGGAGCATCTGCGCCTCTTTGCTTATATCTTTTCTCGCATCATCCGTGTGTAGACAGTTTTCACACTGCGTTTTACACGCATCAAGGGCATCATCAAAGTAGTTGGCGAGTTGGACATGAAAGCAGAGCTCAGAGGTGGCAAACTTATAGATGCCATCTATTTTTTTATCAAGATGCTCTTTATACTCTGCGTTTTCTATGGCTTCAAGAAACATTTTTTGTTGGAGGATATCTGCGGAGTTAAAGAGCATAAGTGTCTCACTCTCTTCGCCATCACGCCCCGCACGCCCTATCTCTTGATAGTAATTCTCCAGAGATTTTGGCAAAGACATGTGCGCCACAAAGCGGATATCACTTTTGTCAATTCCCATCCCAAACGCAATGGTTGCAACCATGATATTGACCTTGTCGTTGACAAATATTTTGAAGTTCTGCTCACGAATATGCTGCGGCAAACCTGCATGATAGACAAGAGAGCTGTAGCCGCTCATGTTGAGGTGCGCACTGAGCTCTTCGGCTTTTTTGCGTGAGCTTACATAGATGATACCGCTCTCATCCTTGTGTCTTTGTAGAAAATTCTTAAGCTGTGCATAGCCATTGGATATTCTTCGCTGTACAGAGATAAAGATGTTTTTACGAAAGACTTTGCCTTTGAGAAGCAGAGGATTTTCAAGTCTGAGCTCATGGAGAATATCCTCAGTGACAAGGTTTGTAGAAGTTGCCGTGAAGGCGCAGATATTTACATCAGGAAAATGGGCTTTGAGGTTTCCAAGAGAGCGATAATCATCCCGAAACTCATGCCCCCAAGCGGAGATACAGTGCGCTTCATCGACGACAAAAAAGTTGATATTGAGACTTTTAAGCAGTTCAAGTGAACTTTGTGTATTGAGGCGCTCAGGCGAGAGATAGAGAAACTTTAGTCTGCCACTTTTGGCATCAGCGATAACTGCGTTTACCTCTTCTGGCGTTTGTGCTGAGGAGAGCATCGCTGCGTTTATCTTTTGTGCGACAAGTGAGGCGACTTGATCTTGCATGAGCGCTATAAGCGGAGAGATAACGACGCTGATGCCATCTTTGATAAGTGTTGGAAGCTGATACACAAGCGACTTGCCACCGCCTGTTGGAAGGATCATAAGTAGGTCGCGTTTGGCGAGAACTGCGTCTACACCCTCTTCTTGGAACTCTCTAAAACTGTTATGCCCGAAGACATCTTTGAGGATTTTGTGTTTGATACTCTCTATCCTCATCGCTCTTTAAATTTTTTTTCGTTTTTCATCAGCCAGACAAAGACCTCGACGACACTCTGATAGAGTTCTGAGGGTATTTGTGCATCCACTTCAAGGTCTATAAGAGAGTTTACAAGGGCTTCATTTGCAAAGATAGGCACATCAAACTCCTGTGCTTTTTGGATGATGCGTTTGGCGAGTTCGCCTTTGCCGCTAGCTACGACGGTAGGAGCGGAGCTGCTCTTTTTGTCATATTTGAGTGCTGCGGCTTTGGAGCTCATCTTTTAGTATCTCGCATTTATTGCATCAACTTCATCCCAGCTCATAGAAGGACTTTTTTGGTGCGCGATGATGTGTGCGACGTAGCGGGCAAACATATCCGTCTCGACATTGACATGAGCGCCTTTGCGGTAGTTTCTAAAAAGCGTCTCTTTCATCGTGTGGGGAATGATTGTGAGCCTAAAAACAGTTGCGTTTACATCATTGACCGTGAGACTGACACCATCAATCGTGATAGAGCCTTTTGGGACGATATAGGCGATATATTTGGCTGCTACTTCGATGAAAACATCATACGAGTTGCCGTTGTTTTTTATCTCTTTGATAGTACCCACAGTATCAACATGCCCTTGGACGACATGCCCTTCAAATCTATCACCCATAACCATAGCAGGCTCGATATGGACTTCGTTTTTGTAGTTCTCCATCGCGAGGAGTTTTTGGCTCTCAGGGGAGAGTTCTACGGCAAAACCGTTTGGAAGAACTTTGACAACAGTCAGACATGCCCCGTTGATGGCGATAGAATCACCAAGTTTTGCTTTGTGCTTTGCGTTTATAGTAAGTGTGCTTCCAGCAAGGCTTTGCACGCTTGCGATTTCGCGAATGAGTCCTGTGAACAAATGTTCTCCTTTATCGTTTGATAGATATTATTGCCGTTTATGAGATTGCAACGTCACTACGTTCCTCGCAATGACGAAGTAGTGTCACTGCGTTTCTTACAATGACAATATTTTAAAAGACTATTTTCCCATCTTCTTGCAGACCTTGGATGATCTCTTTGGCTTTAGCGTGGCCTTTGTAGGCCGCTTTGCGACAATAATCAAGTGCGGTGTCGTTGTTTAGCTCACAGCCGATTCCTTGATCGTAAAGAAGTCCGAGATTGTAAAGCCCTTCTGCTAGTCCGCCATCTGCCGCGCGTTTGAAACAGATAAAACATCTCGCATCATCTTGTACTACGCCGTGTCCGTCTTTGTATAAAACGCCGAGGTTGTTGAAGGCTTCAAGATGACCGCGTTTGGCCGCTTCTTCATACCAAAACGCAGCTTCGGAGTAGTTTTGCATACAGCCAAGACCACGCTCAAGCATAAGCGCTACTTCATACATGGCAGGCGGGACTTCGCGAGTCGCTGCTTCCATGTGCAGCTCATGCGCTTTGAACTGATCATGAGCGACACCGCCGATACCGTTTTCATAGAGTATCGCTAAGTTAAAGAGCGCATAGGGCTGTTTTGCTTCGGCGGCTAGAGTATAAAGTTCTAGTGATTTTGCTTCGTTTTTTTCACACCCTTGTGCGTTTTGGTACATAAATGCGAGAGAAGTTTGTGCATCAGCATTTCCTTCTTGAGAAAGTTCTGTATAAAGCGCAAACGCAGTGCTAAAATCTTTTGCGTTATAGGCTTGATGGGCTTTTTGTATCTTCATTATTACTCATTTTCCGTTCGTATATTTTGTCTAAAAGTTGTTTGGTTATCTTTTCGTGCAGCTTTTGCCTTGCGCACTTTTTCTATAAGTGCCGCTTTTGTGTTGAGGTGATTGTCGCGTATCTTATACTCATCACTCCCATCAACTTTTGGATCATAGTGCAATATTTCCGCTTCATACTCTTGAAAAAACTCCGCAGCAGGAATCTCTATCGTATGTTTTTCTAAAATCTTCGGCGCTGCGTTTAGTGTTTTACTAGAGTTTGAACTATGCTTTGGCGGTTTTGCATCAACCAAAGGGTCATATTCAATAATCTCTGGCACATAATTTTCAAATAATTTTTTTGCGTCCATTTTCTTTTCTTCACTCATTTTAAACCCTAATCAATTACGTTTATAGTACTCAAATGATACTCAAATAGGATAAAAAGCGATTTAAATCAAATACGAATCGTAAAACAGCTCCCTTGACCAAGCTTACTTTGAAGCGTAAGCTCTCCTCCATGGAGTTGAACGATTTTGAGTGTGAGATAAAGTCCAAGTCCCGTTCCGTCTACTTTTGCCTGATATTCATTATGAACTTGCGCAAATGGTTTGAAGAGTTTTTCTTGATTCTCTTCAGATATACCGACCCCATCATCGCAGATGCTGAGGATAAAACGTCCATCAAGAGATGTGCCTTTGATTGAGATTTTTCCACCTTGATGGGTGAACTTTACTGCGTTTGAGAGGATATTGAGTATGGCTTGGTGCATTAACTGTTTATCGGCCATAAACGCAACTGTTTTGACGTCAGCTTTGAGAGTGATATTTTTTGCATGTGCCTGCGTTTCGATGAGTAGGAGAAGATCATCCACAAAGCTTTTTGCTTGAATCTCTTCTTTATTTATTTGCATATTATCAGACTCTATTTTAGAAAAATTCAAAATAGTATTGATGAGCTTTAATAGAGTGTTCCCTGCGATGTTTATCTTTTGTACAAACGAGAGAATTTTCTCAGGGACATTTTCTTGCTTGGAGAGGATTTGAGAAAAACCGATGATAGCATTGAGTGGAGTTCTAAGCTCATGCGACATACTTGAGAAAAAAGCATCTTTTGCTTTTTGTGCCACATGTGCCTCTTCTAGCGCCAATTTAAGCTCTTTGGTACGCTCTTGGACTTTTTTCTCAAGTGAGAGATTTGCATTGTAGAGTTCGAGGCTCTTATCTTCTAGGAGTTTTTCTGCTTCTTTTCTCGCAGCGCGCTCTCGCTCAAACCTTTTTATCCAAGGGTTTGTATTATCCATTGTTCTTGATAATCTCGATTTCTGTTGGATTTTTATTTGTATCAATAGTGACCGTGATATTTTCTTTGTAGTATGCAGCAGCACCAAGCATCAAGCCTTTTGCTAGAGCGTGCAAGGGCTTTTTGGAGATATATTGCAGAACTATTTTATTTTCACTTTGCTCTAGTGTCCTAAAAGATGGCAAATCTGCATCAGGATAAAGTTTTTGTACTTCAGGGTGGATGATATTGTCAACGTGCGCGATGATATCAAAAGTGGATGTAAACTTATCAATATGTGGATAGAGTGTCACAAGAATACTAAAAAGATGCACGCCATAGGCTTCTACAAGATCCATTACCTCTACATTTACCTCTTTTGAGAGTGCTACTACAAGGGCTAGCATCTCCTCAAAAGGATAGTTTCCTGCTTGTGTATAAACGCCACTCAGTCCTGAAGCTTCTATCATTGCATCTACTGCATCAAAACCATATTTATTCTCAACAAACTCCATAAACTCAGTAAAAACTACACCTTTCATATTTGCTCCTTTTGTATTGTTTCAATTGTATTTTTTAATTTTTCACAGCTCATATTATTACTAATTAGCATCCCAAAAACTTCCTCAATCGCCTCATCACCTAGGATACTTTGTGTGTTTATGAGCTTGCACAAAATATGAAGTATCTGTTGCTCTTTTGTTTTTGGCTGGGTGATATGTGCGATAAGATCAATGAAGTTTTCTTCAAACTCCCACTGCTGAAAAAGCTTTGCAGCGACTGTGTAACTATGTGCGCCAAAGAGTTTTTCTTCAGCTTGTTCAATACTCATACTCTCAAGCGAAGTACTAAAACTTCCTTGGAGATTATTTTGTATGATTGCGTTTGATGTGACAATCTTTCCAGCTTCCATCAAAAACGCAGCAGAAGCAAGATTCGCGATATCAGCTACTTCATCTTTGAGCCAGAGAGTTAAAAGTCGTACACGCAGTGCACAAATAGTATCAAAAGTATCAATGCTTATATGATAAGGCGAGATATCTAGCGGAAATGATTTTTTTAATACAGCCGCCATCACGATACCGCGAATGATTGTAGCCCCTAAAAGCATCACAGCCTGATGCACAGATGCAACTTTTCTGCTGAGGCCATAATGCGGCGAATTGACCAGTTTTAAGATATTTGCACATAAAAGTGGATCATCTTCAAGTAATTTGACAAGAAGCTGCGAATCTATCTCATCAAGGACAAACATCTCTTGAAGCTTCCTTAGTGCACTTGGAAGATTTGGAAAAGACTCAGGAATTAAAATATTATGCATTGATAGTTCTATTAATAGTGTCACAAATCATCTCAGAATCTTTTTTGTTAAAGACACCTACGATATTTTTTGATTCGCCTATGTGGGCTACAAGTTTGATATCATCTTCTGCTGAGATGATATAAATCGGCGTCTCCATACCGTTGGCATCCATAAAGTAGATGACTTCAGAACTAATACCATCGATAAGAAAAAAGTCCAAAATTATCTTGTCATAACGATGTGACACAAGAAGCTCTTTAGCTTTGTTGATGGAATTTGTAACGGTGATATTAAAGTTGCTATTGAGTTTATTTACCAAAATATCGACATAGGATTCATTGTCTTCTACGATAAGGAGATTTTCTGCTTTAAGTTTTGCCGCAGGAAAAAGCTCTATTTTGTTTAGTTCGTTCGAAACCGGAAGGGCTACATAAAAACAGCTTCCCTTACCAACCTTGCTCTCAACCCATATTCTTCCTCTGTGCAGATCTTCTACAATGCGTTTGGTGATAGTAAGACCAAGTCCGGTTCCTTTTGAACTCGCCTGCAAATGGTTGTCTATCTGTGTGAAAGGAGTGAAGAGTTTAAGTGTGTCTTCGTATGACATTCCAATACCGTTGTCGCATACTGCGAGGATAAACTCATTTTTCTCAGCATCAAATTCGACAGAGAGGATGATCTCTCCATCTTGAGGAGTAAACTTTACAGCATTAGAAAGCAGGTTTACTAGAACTTGTTTTATCAGTTGCGGATCGATTAAAAGTGCTAAAGAGATCTCTTCAGGAAGCTGTAAATGGATGTTTTTTGCCTGCGCTAAGGATGACATCATCATTGTGACTTCTTTTGTTACATCTGAGAGTAGTGTCATTTTTGGATGGTAGGATATCTTACCGGCTTCGATTTTTGCAAAGTCGAGGATTGTATTGACAAGGTTTAAAAGATTGTTTCCAGAAATCGCTATTTTTTCTATGTAAGGACGTAGATTCTCTGGTATTTCCTGACGTGTTTTAAGTATTTGAGAAAATCCTATGATTGCGTTTAGCGGAGTTCTAAGTTCATGGCTCATATTGGCTAGAAACATATCTTTGGCACGATTCCCTGTCTCTGCTTTATCTGCGAGTGCGATAAGAGAGTACTCTTTTTCACGGTTGACAATAGTTGTTTTTAAGACTTCCAAAAAGACTTTGAGTACGTCGACTATAAAAGACTTGTACGGTACATCTTTGGTGGAGAGAGAGATACTCAGTGTCATATTTGAAAGGATGATCGTCTCTGAGATCTCGCTGCAGAGGAGACTCTTCTCGCTACTGACTGTGAAGTCTGCAATGGTCCAGGCAAGAGAGCTTTTGATGGCATCATCTATCATCGTTTGAATAAATGAAACCATATTTCTGGGATTGTTAAATGGCAAAAACTTTGTCTCATTGAGAATAGAGTTATATTTTTGCATAAAACGAATACCTGAGTTTATGGATAAAAAAGTCAAAGAAGAGCTATGCTCAAAGGGCTTGCTAATAGACTCAAAAAGAGAAGTAGAAATTTTTTGTATCTCTTCTATATGCACAGTCTGTTCTTTTATCGGAGCATTGGCATCAATACTTTGGTAGAGTTTGCCCACCGCAGTATGGTATTTTGTGTGAATATCACTAATCTTGCCAAGGTCGATGTTGAGATCTTTGATGTCTTGAAATTCTCTCTGCATTGCTTCTAATGCGGTGCTAAATTTGCATAAGTGCGTTTGGTTTTGTGGGAGTGACTCAGCGTATGGTGCGTGAAGCATTGCGTTTTCCCATGCATCAAGAAGCGCTGCGTTTTTGTTTTTATGTATGGTGAGCATCTCAAAAAGTGTCTCTAGCACCAAAATTAAACCTTTTTTTGTCTCCACCTTTGAAGCTAAGTTGTTGTTTGTAAATTCATCTTGTACGACAAACTCAGCGATATGTAAAAACTTCAGGATTGTTTTGAGATCTTTTTTGAGAAGATCATTCACTGAGGAGATATCTAAAATAGAGTCTTTTAATATCTCAAACGCAGATGCAATAATGTAAGAGTTTATGCGTATAGGTGTGTCAAGATGCACACGTGCTACATTATCCAAAAGTGCATCATCAAAAGGTTCACTAAACAAAGAGATCAAAAAATTTGTACGGATGCGTTTGAGTCTTGGGATGTCTGAGGTGTTAAGAACCTGCGCATAGGCAGGATTTGATAAAAAATAATCATAAAATCTGTCTACAATCAAAGAAGCAAGAGACTCAATATAGAGACTGACATTTTTTCTCTCGCCCAATACTTGCTGGGTTATGTTGAAACTTTTGATAATAGCATCGAGTCTTTGGCTCATTTTAGTCCTTTAGTCTAGGAAGATAGATAGTAAAACAGCTGCCTTTTTGGGATTCGCTTTGAACTTCGATTTTGCCATTATGTAGTTGGGCAATTTTTTGTGAGATAGCAAGACCAAGTCCAGTACCTTTTATAGCCTCGTTTTTATGTTCTTTTATTTGAGAAAATGGTTCAAATATCGTCGTGAGCTGTTCTTGTGTCATCCCGATACCTTCATCACAAATAGTGATGATTTGACTCTGGCTATCTTCTTTATAACTTAGTGTTATCGTTTTATCTTCCGGAGTAAACTTTACTGCGTTTGAGAGGATATTTAAGAGAAGTTGCTTGAAAAGTTGTGCATCAGCGTATATCTCTTTAGTCGTAAAACTCTCTTTTTGCAGTTTTATTTTTTTATTATTAAGTGATGTTTCGATCAAAGTGAGTACTTCGTCTATAAGCATATCAAGGTCCAGCGTCTTTTTATCAAGATCCATTTTTTTTGACTCGATTTTTGTAAAATCTAAAATGTTGTTGACAAGTCCAAGAAGATGTTTTCCGGAGATATGGATTTTTTCTATAAATGATTTCATAGATTCCTGAGGCATATCTTTTTTGCTCATAAGAATTTGAGAAAAGCCGATGACTGCGTTTAGAGGTGTTCTAAGCTCATGGCTCATCGTCGCCAAAAAAGCACTTGTCGTCTTTTCAGCTGAGAGAGCAAGGACACGTGCTCGTTCGAGTTCTGTAACATCAGTGAAGGTTGAGATGACAAAGTTTTCTGTCTCCAGATTAATCTCTTTTGCGTTTACAGAAAAAACCACTTCGCGTTTGTACTTGTCATGCATGATAACAAGGTGTGATTTTTCTGGCTCTTCTAGTAAAATATCCAACCAGCTCTTATCTTCATAACGGGCTAAGAGGTAGTCGTCTCTTTGGACAAAAAGGTCACAAATACAAGAGTGTTTTGACAAAAAGTCATTGATATCTTTATATTCAAAAAGATCAAAAAACTTTTGGTTGAGCTGCTTGATGGTGGCTTTTTTCTCTATAGAAGAGGTAAGGACAACGATACTCTCTTGCGTGTTAAGCAGTGCTTCTGCTTTATCTTTTTGCAATTGTATTTCAGTGATGTCATCGCGCAAACCTACATAAGCTGTAATATTTGCATCTTTATCCAAAAGAGGAAAAATCGTGGCATCCACATAATAGCTTTTTCCATTTTTATGGCGATTTTGTATGACGCCACGCCAGATTTTTTTTGCCTGTATCGTATTCCATAGCCCTTTATAGACTTCATGTGACATATTTGGATGGCGGACGATACTGTGCGGTCGCCCTAAAAGTTCACTCTCATCATACCCTGAGATTTTACAAAAAAGCTCGTTGACAAAGGTGATGTTTCCATTGAGATCTGTTTTAGAAATGATATAGGCTTCATTCATCGCTTTTTGATACTGATCGAGTGTAGCAATAGTATTTTGTTTTTCTATAGATTCTTTTTCAACTTCGTTGATGGTTTTATCAATGAGATGGATGAGGGCAGTTGTAGAGAGACTTACCCTTTTTTGCTGTTGAAGCTCAATGTTTGCAGTATGTTTTACTTCTGTTGATTCAGAGAGGCCAAGCACGGTTGTCGTTATATTGAGCATGTCACAGCTTTGCTCACTCGAGTAGAGTTCACCATAGGTGAAAAAACCGCTGATAGGTGCAATTTTGCTTAGTGGCTGTAGCTCAGATTCAAGTTCCCTACCTAAAAATGCTTTACGTGCAACACAGGAGTAGACAAACATTCCCTGTGTCGGTGTTGTATAGTTTTCCTGATAAAGCTTTTTTATCCCTTGTTCAAACTCCGAAGCACTCGCAACGCCAAAACGCACCTCTGTTCCTACTGGTATCTCACCTGCAAAAATCATCCCTTCTTGATCATAAGCAAGCATTACTCTTGCTATTTGGAGAGAGTTTTTTTCAAATATAAGTGGAAATTCTATGGCAGATTCTGGAAGATTGTTGACAACATCATAACCGAGATAATTTTTATATATCTCGATACTGGGTTGATTGTTGATTTCATAAACGCGATTGCCCTCTGATTTTGTGACGATCATGGGTCTTCCTATCGGACGCCACGCAAGGTTGTAGCTGTGAAACGCAGCGAGCTTTTCTCCACTCAAAGAAACAGCGACGACACCACTCTCAAAGATCTCATCGCCGTGCATCACGAAAGTTTTGACAAACTTGCTATTATCTCCTGCCATGCCTCCGGCTAGGATTATATCTTTGTGTGCTGTTTCACGAAAGCCTCTGAGAATAGCTTCTCCAGTACATTTGAGTCCATCTGCAAACATGATAACAGCTTTTGTATCATCCGCAAGGATACTCTTTGCTACACTCATTCCAAGAGAATGGGAGTCGCTAGATATAAAATGACAAGAGCGTAATTGTGTCGATGCAAAACTTGAGAGTGTGATAGCTATACTCTCATCATGCATCGCTCCATCAAGTATCTCTCCTGAAGTCGATGTCCCAAGAATCACTGCGTTTGGGAGTGCATTTTGAAAAGTTCTCGCGATATTTTGCAATACTTCTGTATCATCTATCCCGCTAAATATCTGGACTAAGACCGATTGAGTAGCTAGCAGATCTATGGCAGTAAGCCATTTTTGAAGCGTTGCGATATCTATATAAAGTGTATTGTAGTTCTTCATTCTAGCTAGCCTACAAGATATTTTGATAAAACTTTTTCAAGCTCACTCATATCTATAGGCTTGGATACGTAGTCGTCAAAACCTGCAAGCAGAAGCTTTTCTTTGTCTCCTTGAACAGCAAACGCAGTGACGGCAACGACAGGTGTTTGAAGTTTGAGATTTTCTTTTATGATTTTGACAAGACCATAACCATCAAGAACGGGCATATTGACATCACTTAAAATAATATCAAACGTCTCTTTTTGAAGAATAGTATGCGCTATCTCACCGTTTGTAGCGGTTGCTATCTCAGCATCATGGTAAAATATTTTTACCATTTCTTCAAGTACGATGAGGTTAAACTCCTCATCTTCTACGAGCAAAATTCTCATCTGTATTCCTCAAGCATATTTAAAATGTGTGGTGTATCTTCTGTGTCTGGAAAGGCTGCTTGTATCTCCAAGAATTTTTCAATATTTTTAGAAAAAATATCTAAGAGCTCAGGGTCAAAGTGTGTTCCTTTGCCTTGTTCTAAAATTTCTAATGTTTTTGCAAGCGGAAAGGCATCTTTATAAACACGTTTGGAAGAGAGGGCGTCAAAGACATCAGCGATGGAGACGATACGTGCTCTGATATCTATCTCTTCTGCCTTAAGTCCTTTTGGATAACCGCTTCCGTCATACTTTTCGTGATGCTGCAGAGCGATGATCTGCCCTGATTTGATGATAGGATAGCGCTCTCCATCTTCAAGCATCAAGCCGCCTATAGTCGTATGTTCTTTCATAAGTTTAAATTCACTCTCATCAAGCTTCCCTGGCTTGAGCAAGATAGCATCAGGAATACCTATCTTTCCAATATCATGTAGAGGTGAAGAGTATAAGAGCAGTTCTTCTTCTTCTTCGCTCATGCCCCAGAGTTTTCCAAGCATAGCAGAGTAACGGCTCATTCTTTTGATATGCATACCAGTCTCGAGGTCTCTATATTCACTCGCACGTCCTAAACGCAGGGAGATTTCATACTCTGTTTCTTTTGCATTGGCAAGTGCGAGAGTGAGTTCATTTGTTCTTTGTGCTACTAATGAATCGAGATTTTTGTTCATCTCTTCGAGTTTTTTTTGTGTTTGGTACAAAGCAGCTTGGTTAAATGTACGAAGCTTCAACTCTTCCACATCAACAGGCTTGCTGAGAAAATCATTAGCTCCCATTTTGAGCGCTTTATACTTTTCTTCACTGTTAGCAGTAACGATTATGACAGGAATTTTGCAAAGCACAGGATCTTTTTTGAGTCGCTCAAGCGTTTCCAAACCATCCATGACAGGCATTCTCAAATCAAGCAAAATAACTTCTGCGTTGCAGTGTTCAAGTTGCTCTAGCGCATCTTTGCCGTGTATCGCTTTGGTGAGATTGACGTGAGGTGTATCCAAAAACGCAAGCTCGATCAAATCTAAATTAAAAGGTTCGTCGTCTACAGCCAAAACATTAATAGTATTCATAAAAGCCCCGATTGTTATATATGTAGAGACTATTGTAATGAATAGTAGATTAATCTTTTATCAATTTAAAACTATTTAAATATATATGCTTAGGCTAACTGCTATAATTGCAAAAATATATATTATGGAATTGAGTATGAATTATGATGTAATCGTTGTCGGTGGAGGTCATGCGGGTGTAGAAGCAGCACTTGCAAGCGCGCGTATGGGCAACAAAACTTTGATGGTCTCGATGCTCGCAGAAAATGTTGGTGCGACAAGCTGTAACCCTGCTGTAGGCGGTTTGGCAAAAGGACACTTAGTTCGAGAGCTTGATGCTCTTGGCGGCGAAATGGGACTTATCACAGATGCAGCTGGCATACAGTTTCGTATCCTCAACCAGACAAAAGGCCCCGCAGTACGTGGAAGCCGCGCGCAGATAGATATGGACAAGTACCGTGTCATCGCTCGAAATGTTATTCTTAACACTCCAAATCTTGACCTCGCACAAGACACTGTAAACGCAGTTATAGTAGAAGAGGGCGAAGTTCGCGGTGTCAAAACAGACCTGCTCAATGAATACAGAGCAACAAAAGTCATCATCACATCGGGAACTTTCTTAAACGGTATCATCCATGTTGGAGAAGTGCAACAAGAGGGCGGACGCTTTGGTGAGCAGAGAAGTGTGGGGCTGAGTGCTTCACTCAAAAACGACTGCGGTCTGGATATGGGCAGACTCAAAACAGGAACTTGCGCACGCGTTGACAGTTCCACGATAGATTTTTCCGTGATGGAAGAGCAAGGCGGCGATGAACTTCCGAGCCCTTTTAGTTTCAGAACAGACCGCGAGGAGTTTCGCGCTACGAAAAAACAGCTTCCATGTTATATCGCCTACACAAATGAGTTGACGCATGAAATTATCTCTTCAAACTTCTACAGAGCACCTCTTTTTACAGGACAAATAGCCGGAAAATCTCCGCGTTATTGCCCGAGTATCGAAGATAAGGTAAGCAAATTTGCCGAGAAAGATAGACATCATCTCTTTATCGAACCACAGACGATGGACAATACGGAGTGCTATATCAATGGACTCTCGACTTCTCTTCCGCCTGATGTACAGCGTGCAATGGTGCAGTCTGTGCAAGGTATGGAAAATGCAAAAATCGTGCGTTATGGCTATGCGATAGAGTATGACTTTGTCGATCCAAGAGAGCTTAGACACTCACTTGAGACGAAAAAAGTCAAAGGACTTTATTGTGCAGGTCAGATAAATGGCACGACTGGCTATGAAGAAGCAGCTGCTCAGGGTATCATGGCTGGGATAAACGCAGCGCTTTCACTCGCTGGCAAAGAGCCGCTTGTCCTTCGTCGTGATGAGGCCTATATCGGTGTCTTAATAGATGATTTGGTCACAAAAGGGACAAATGAACCTTATAGAATGTTCACATCACGCGCAGAGTACAGACTGCTTCTGCGTGAAGAGTCGGCTGATACGAGACTCGGTCGCTATGGACATGAGCTTGGTCTGATATCTGATGCAGAGTATGAGAGAGTCAAACGCAAAGATGAGCAGATACGCTACGGCGCGCAGCTGCTTGAAGATACAAAGTTCACGCCAAATAAAGAGTTCAATGCTATTTTAGAAGCGATGGACGAGCAGCCGCTCAAAGATGTCTCAACTGCCCAACAGCTTGTGGCACGCAAAAGTTTTGATGTAGCAAAGATGCTCCAGATTGTTCCAGAACTTGCACAATTTGATGACTATATCCAAGAAGAGATATTAGTAGAAGGCAAATATGCCCGCTATATTGATAAGCAGAGTGAAGAGATAGAACGTATGAAAAAGTACCTCAAAATCGCTATTCCAGAAGGTTTTGACTTTACAAAAGTAAGCGGACTCTCAAAAGAGGTCCAAGAAAAACTCGCACACTTTTCACCGCCAACACTTCAAGCGGCGATGAATATCAGCGGTATTACACCCGCAGCTATAGAGATATTGCACATCTACATAAAGATTGCTGTAAAAAACAAGAAAGTTTGATAACAGCCAAGATAGATTGATAATATGAAACATAAAGTTTGAGAATGGATATCTAAAATGGGAAAGCCTAAAAGAATCGTTCCTGAATTTATGCTAGATAATCCAGACGATACTTTTATGTTTTTGATGCCGCTTGACTTAAAACCTGATGATGAAGATATTGGAAACAGTTACTTCAGAGTAGCTGTTAAAAACTTAACTACAAAAGACCAATTTACAACGTTAATGTCCCCTGAGATATTTTTTACTCATTTTAAACTTCATAAAGCCTATAAATCTGCTAAATTAGATAAAAAAGCGAACAAGTATATTAAAACCGAAAAACAGACATACAGGATAGATACAAGACTTTCTAAAGAGGAATATGACACTACATTAGACAAATGCTTAGATAAGAACCAAATAGGGCAGTTGCTAGGTTATAAATATACTTACTTGACTGAAGCTCAGAACACCTCTTGTTGTGTAATCAAGACTTGGAACGATGTTATCTTAATTATCCCTCACTCTGTAATAGGCATATATTATTATTACCGCTCAACTGCATTAAGAGAAGCGACTTTAAAATGCGATTTAAGTGATTTATATTATGGGTATGATTGTAATCCTAATGATGCATCTATAATCATTCCAAAATATGTACCTGAGAATGATGCCCCATTTATTAACAGGTTTTTATGTAAAGAGGATGCGGTTAATAATTTTGAGAAGATCGGAACTTACATAAATGCATATATGCGGGCAAAAAAAGATAAAACAGCAGCAACACAAATCGAATCAGTTCCAATTAAAGCAAAGTTTCCGGTAGAGGATAAGTTTTCCATCACATGCATGGTTAGTGATTTTCAGCATAATGGAAAGTATTATAAATATGTTCATGAGATACTCGATGATAATTCAGATATAGGATTTTCAAAGTTTACAACTTTCATACAGGGAAAAAATATCATAACAGAAGCAGATGATATTGATAAGTTACCAACTGTACCGGTCACAGAGCCATCTAATACTTCAGAGTGTTTAAAATCAGAGCATGCAAGTAAGAGGTATAAACAAAATACAGTTACAAGTAATAGAAAAAACAAGTGCAGTAGTTTAGCTAATATTGAAATTTCTAAAGACAAAATTACCGATGAAGATGTTCTTGAGAAATTGAAAATTATGGAAGAAACATTATCGAATGAAAATGTGGACCAAAGCTTAACTGACTCATCTGGCAGTGGAGATAAAAAAACACGAAAAACTAGAGTATCTACAAAAGGTAAAGATTTTCAAAAGATAAGTACTACAGAGTATACACATAATTTTGATGAGTTTAATCAGTATATTGACTATATGCGCACACAAGAAGCTATAGAAAATTTGATTGTCATTGAAAATCAGAAAATGATAACGGTTTTCAATGGTGAGAATGGAAATGCTAATCCTAAGTGCATGATATATGGTAGAGAAAGACAATATATTACAGCAACTTTTAAATATAAAAATAGCTATCTCGGACTACTTGAACTTGAAAATAGTGCATCAACAAGTACCTGGATTATAAGCTCTAAGAATCCTATCTATGATAGTGTATTTCAAAAGTTTTTATATCATTATATTGATGAGAATATGGCAATAGATGGTATTAGAAAAATGTATGATGGCAACGACGGTATAAAATTTAAAACAAAAAATCATGAACGAGATATTGAATTTACTCAAGTTGTTTTAGCAAGATGGGTAGCTGGAGTATTAGGGAAAATATAAATATTGCTTTTTAAAAAGACATATAAAATCAAAATTCAATAGTATCAATCAAGTCATTCATATTGAAATTAATCAAGAACGATGTGTATTGATTTTCAAAAATATTTTGAATATATTCATTAATTTCTATGTACTCCTCACTATTGCTTTCGCTATGTTTAGAAATTTTATATTTGCTATTTTTATTAATAGAATATAAAAATAAAGTATGAAAATAAACTTTTGCTATATATTCTTTTTCTGCTTTTTCTCTAAGCTCGTTGCTGTTTAGTTTTGATTTGTGATTTTTTAGAGTTGTGCTATCTAGATTAATGTAGATTTTTTCAAGTTTTTCTCCATCACTAGAGTATATATAAAGTATATTGTTATAGTTCATATCAATTGAACTATCATTCAGTTTCTCCCATGATATGATATTATTGTCTGTTGGGCTCTCAGATGTTAGTATTAGTTCAGGAAGTCCAAATTTTTCATTTTCTTCTTCTTTAGGTTTAGAAGTTTGTTCTTTTTGAGGTTCTATTATTTCAATTAATATTAACTCCTCAAAATTATTATCTGGTGAAGTTAATTCAACTTTTATTTGTATATTGTCTCCAATATTTAAATCATCTGCGGGATTTAAAGAGAGCTTTATCTTCCCATTTTCTGGACTCGATTTCGATACATCAAAGGTTTCACTTATGCCTTTTGACTCACCAGGTTTATTTCCTCCTAAGGATTCATTACTTTTAATATCTACTATTGATATATTAAGTTCTCCAGAATCATCATCTCTATCAAAATAATGATTTTCTACATCTGTATCAAATTTAATAGTTTTTGATTGCCCTTTTGGTATTTTTATGGCATTAATACCATTTCTTGAATTTGCTAGGCTGAAAAAAGATGGGAATCGTTTGGGAATAAATTCTTGTTCTTCTTTTTGATTAGTGTTATTATTAGATTTATTTTTAGACTTTTTCTTTTTTTCATCTTTTTGGTCTAAGTCAAATGCATTACTTAACATTTTTAGTAAGTCGTTATTTAAAGGAAGATTTTTTGTAAATGATTTTATTAAATCATTGGTATTACTGCTATCAATAGAGATGGAGTCTTTTCTATCTTTATGAATTTTTTCTAATTTACTATTTTTAAGTTCCTTAGCTAATAATTCTCTAAGATAACGATACTCTTCACCTTCCTTAAGCCTATCCCTACTAGCCATAAATAGTTGACTTCTAAAGTCATATTCCATATTTGTACAGTCAACATGGATAAGTAGATGATCTTTAAGAAGTGGTAGTTTTAATGAGCGTGTAATAAATTCTGATGTTAAGTGTCCCTGAACCTGCCCATTCATAGTAAACACAACATACATATTACTTCTGAAAAATTCATTTTTTATTATATTTCTAGATTCTTTTACACTCTTGTCATTAATCTTCGTTTTGAAAACATAAGATGTGATTTTTGTATGACCAGTTTTGGCACTATTATGTTCTAAAATAAAATAATCATCTATATACTTGTTGTCAGAAGTTTCACCTTTTTCTAGCCTTCTCTTTAAACCAAAAGATATCCTTTGTAGGTTTCTATCATCTGGATATCTCTCTTTTTTATCTACCATTAAAATTGGTAGAGCTGGCTCAAATAAATATTCGTTAACTCTTTCTCTTAAATCTTTTGATATAACAGATCTTGCACCTTCTGGTAAATCATAAGAGTATAATTTTATAATAGATCCTGTAGTGAACTCCTTTTCATGTAGTCCTAAATCTAAGCTGTCGATTTTAAAAGATGGTATTTCACCATTTATTTTAAAATATTCATACCATGTATTCTTTTTACTCTTTTTATCTTCTTCACTAAATGGATGTTTTCTTATTAATGTAAAACCAAATTTACCACTGTTATCATATCTTTTTGAAGCTATTAGTTGATATCGATTTTTTCCACAAAAGACTATTGAACCAGTACCTCCCATATTGTACTTCCCTTGTACAAAAAGGATGTCATTTTTGTTTCCCTTCCCAATAGATAAAAAAGTAGATTCAAAATCTTCTGGATGTTGACCTTCTCCATTGTCATAAATTACTAAAGATGTATCATAGGTACGGGCACTTTTCTGTTTAGTGTTGCCATCAGCAATAACTTGTATATTTAAGGATTCTTGTTTTGAATATGATGAATTTAACCACTTATATTTTTCACCATAAAATAGTTCTACAGCTTCTTGCATTGTTTTTGGTGCTTGTTGTGAACGAGGGTCAATGTTGTGTTCATAGCATTTTCTCATAAGGGTAGCATCTATTGAATTAGTGAACTTTTCTATTAATGCACCAATGGATGAAGCTTGTTGATTTTCTATTGTAGAAAAGTTGTTTTCATTTCCACCAAGAGGATACCAGTTGTTTTGATGTTGAAATATTTCATTTGAATCTAGTACTTGCTGAAGTTCTAGTTCATTTTGTGATTGATATAATTTATCGAATAAATTTTTCATAGTTCTAATAGTTGATCTAAATTAATCTTACTAGTATCACCTTCATATGAAATAAATGAGGCATAGTCTAATTTTAAACTTTTTAATTCACTTTCACTTAGTATACTGCTGTCAACTAAATACATAAACATCTTTTTTATGAAAGATTTTGTAGCCATTATCATAGTTTTATCCTGTGGTGACCAAACTGTATTCCTCCATGGTTTTATATTTAAATTAAAATGTATTTCAAGAAACATTTCAAAAATTTCACTAAAACTTTTAGTTATATCTTTTTTTCTAATTGCTAATACAGCCTCCACAAAAGGTACAATGCCAATAGGTCTAAATAGAATATTTCCTCCGTTCTCATTATTTCGATATTTTATTGCAGCGTTTTCTTTATCTGCATCAAGGTAATCTTTTATAAAAGTATATGAGCCTTGAAATTCTTTCCAGAATCCTTCATTAAAATCTCTAATTTCTTTAAAAATCTTATCAGAAGGTCTATATTTTTGAAACTTTTTATAAGTTAATATTTTATCATCAGGATAATATTTAGATTTATATGTATCGTAATTTTCTGTACCTTTAATATATTCATTAAAATAAAACTTTTGGATAGCTTCATTACATTGATTAAAAGCAATTAAAGATGTAAATGAGTTAAGATTTGTTGAGTTAATAGCTTTTTGTAATGATTTATCTATTCTATACTCTTTAAATAGCTTTAGCTCTATACTATCTTCAATTATATATCTTGTTGTCATAGCACTAGAGTCATCTTCATCTAAAATTATTGTATCTGTTGTACTTACTGGTTTTGCGTATCTGTTTAAAGAATTAAATAACCTTCTTGATCTTTGTGTTCCTGTTTCATCTTTTTTATGCCCAATGAATACCACTGATATTTTTTCATTTTTAAATTTATCATAATCTTCTAATTTTGATAAAACAGCTTTAATTCCTTCTACTCTATGTTGACCGTCTACAGGAAAAATATTTTCATTACCATCCAATGTTAAAAAACCTAAATTATAAAAAGTTTCTCCTTCTAACTCTAATTCAACTTCAATCCAATTTGGATTTCCATCATATATTGCTAAAACTAAAGAATTAAAAAAATGCTCTGGCTGATATAATATATAGTTTTTAATGTTTAAATAATTATCCGTAATGCTTCTTTGTAATGCTTCTTTTAGACTATCTGATTGGTAAATTTCATCATCCATTGGATCAACTAACTCTTTTACTTGTGCAAAAGTCATTGTTGAAGTATAGTAAACCCAATCCCCCATTTTGGTTTTGATCGCTGGTAACTTAATTGACATTATAATCCTTTTAAAATTCTGCAGGTTGTGGAGTATGATAAGTTTTTTTAGGTATTTGTGAATTAAATGGTGGCCGTATATTGTTAATTAATAAACTTTCTAGAGAATCTATTAAACTATTATTATCAATTTTTATATATTTTAAATATAAATAATGACCCCATTTTTTAATCATACTTCGAACAGTTTGAATCCTATCGCTATCATCATCCTTGACGTTTTTATAATCATAAAAATATTCTCGACATCTTTTCTTTAAATTTTGATCTTCTGTATATTTTGCTCTACCAATATAGACGAGATAATTAATCATATCAGGTATTATTGGATTTTTAATATAAAAAAAATAAAGCCCACCACTATTATCTGGCATGTCTTTTAATTCATCAGAATATTTATTTAAATCATATTGCATATATTTTATTTCTTCAAAATCATTAATATCAATGTGTTTATTTATTTCATCAATATCTTCCCAAGAAAATGGATTTATAATAAATTGTTCAGAAAAAAATTTTAACATATCTTTTTTTTCCATAAAAGTACTTGGATCAATTATTGTTAAATCATTAGAATCTTCATGTCCATATTTGAATATATCTGACAATACAACCCTCCTGCTTATAATGTACACATCGTGCAAAGCTGATCTTTTTCCATATCATCAATCATTTTATCGTGTTTAGACATGAAATCCATTTCTTGAAACATTGTACCATTTTTAATCTGTTGTTTTTTCTTAATTTCTTCCATTCTTTTGTATGATATTTTGATTTTGTCAATATTTGCCGGTTTTATAAGCTCTGATAATGGCATGTCTTGTATCCATGAGTAACCAGATTTTTCAAATTCCATAGCTTTTTTAAATTCATCAGGATGTTTCTCATATAGCCATACCCATTCTATCTGTCTCATAAAAAAACAGAAATAACATCCAGATCTACTTCTAAAATATTCTATGTCATATTTTTCGTCTTTTATAGGCTCATAGTACTTTGGTAGTCCTAGACCTGAATCATTTAATATTCTTTTTACATCATCTAATGTAATACCATCATCTTTAAATGGCATTACAGTAATTATATTTTCTTCTGTAGGAATTAAGCCTTGTCTATTTTCATCTGCTCGAATACCTACATAGTTATAAACAGTACAGTCAGCATATTCTTTCATTATTTTCATAAATGTTTCTAGCTTCATTTTACGAGTGCACCATCGTTCAGTAGGAGAAGGCAAATAGTCATTATGTTCCAAAAGTAGCTCTTTAAAAGATTTAGCTGGATATTCTCTTCGTACTTTTATACCTAGTCTAGACTCCAATTCATTTAAATATTTATATGTCTCTTCTAGCTCTTCTTCTGTATCAAAAAATAAATACTCAAATTCTCTGTTAGGATATTTTTCTTTCAAATAGATAGCTAGTGCTGCACTGTCTTTTCCACCAGATACAGATATTACATGTATTTCTTTTTTATTCATTTTTTAATTCTTCATTTAATAGTTGAGATATAAGATATAGCTTTTCATCATTTGTGTATGAATCTGGAATAATATCTTTTATTTTTAAAACGTCTTTGTTTATTGTATCCATTTTAGATTTATTTATAGAAATAACTTTGTTTAAACTAGATTCTAAAGAAGAAAGAGAAATCTTTCTTACATCTTGTTCTTCATTTGCAATGTCTATAAGCTCAAGTTTAGATAACATTTTTTCTGCGTATATAAAAAGTTCATCTTTAAAAACTATAACATCACTATCAAAACATTCACTAAGTTTTTTACGAATTACAATAACACATAGGTTATCTATTAATTCAATTAAAGAATTTGAATATGTAAAACATCGTATAAATGCTTTTGTGTCACTGTCAAAGGATTCGACTTTAGATAATTTGTCTGCTAGTTTTGTTAACCCATTGTTGTAAGGAAATGAACTATTACTCAAATGAAATACTTTGACAATTTGTTTTTCAATTGAGATTATTTCATTTTTGTATGATAGAGCAATTTCATTAAATGCTATTTTGAATTTTGTTACAAATTCATCTATATTAATCGAATCAATATTATCGTAGCCAAGAGCAGTAGGAAACATTTCAAAAAAAGCTTCAGTTGGTTCCTTCATAGAGCTTAACGATCTTCTGAGTTTAATGGCTTCAGAAGATATTTTTTGTGTATTTTTTGCATATTTAGGCAGCATGTCAAATTTACTATAGAGTGTTTTAATTATTGACACAACACTATCTTTTGTATATGTATAATCTGTGATATCTGTTGTTATCTGCAAATAAGCTTTGAATAAATATTTTTGCGATGATGTTAGATTAATAAGCTTTATTTCATACTTGTCAGTTGCTTTCCATATGTTCATTAATAGATCTAAAGATAGCTCATACTTATATGTCTTATCTCTAAACAGGTTGATAGCGTCTTTGTTTATTATAATAAATAAAGACACCATAAAAAGAGCATTTGTTCTAGCTAAACCAAAAGGTTCTTGTTCAAGTTCCACGATTAAATCAGTGACTTTGTTTCTTTTTGATAGATATTTACTGATGTATTTCCATACAGGTTGAAAATTTAAGTCACTTGGTTTACATAGTATATATTGCTCATTTATAATTTTGTGTATACCAGCAGGCTTAATAACAGAAAGATATAATGCCTTTTCCGCAGGATATTTGTCAATTCCAAGTTCTTCTTTATCTGAATTGTTTAAAAGATTTTCAAATAGCTTTTTGACATTTGATGTATTTGTCCCACTATTTGCTAAAGTATGATTTAGCGTATAGTTATTTAGCATTGGTGTATCGGGATAATTGTTTTCTGCTATATTACTTAATAAAATTTGTATGTTTTGCGAAGAGTATTTGAAGCTTTTGTTCTGATAGTAAATAAGAGCGTTTTGATAATTTTCTTGTAGAAGATTCTCTAATGCAAGTGTATGATCAGATATCATATTATCAATGATATCTTTTGTGTCTATACTCATCTTTTCTTTGTTGTTATCTTTAATAACATGAAGTGCTTCAATCTTGTCAACCAATTCATAAAGTTTTGTAGTTTTGCGGAGAGGTATAAATATAGACTTACTATTATTATTCGCATACTTAGTAATATCTATTTCATTCACCAAAAAGATTTTATATGCTTCTGTGAATACTTTTGTATTCTTGGACACATACTTTTTCTCAAAAACTCTTTTGCTTCCAAATTTTGCAAAATATCTTTTAGCAACAAGAAATTTGTCACTTATAAAGCTATTGAGTTTCATTTCATAATCAATATTAACATCATGTGCTAATATTTTTTTCATTTCTTTATTAATGTCTATATTTGAATCTTCAAGTAAGGAAAATGATTTACTTTGTTCTTGAAATATTAATATATTATTTTCTTCTAATAAAAGGATGTTATCTAAAATTTCTTTTTTTGAATATCTATCCATTAAAGATAATACTATGTGCTCTTTGTTTGGTGAAATGGTATTAATTAGCTTGAATGCATGTATCAGGGCTACAGTTTTAATTATATCAATTTGAATTTGATTCTTAACTCTTATATCTTTTAATCTGTATTCGGAAAAGTACCATATCTCTCTGTCTGGTAACAAGATAGAATAAACTTTCAATAAATATGCAATATAATCATATAGCTCTGTTAAAGAATATAGTTCATACTTATCATGTTTTTTAAAAATAAATTCCTGAAAAGCACTTGGCTCAGAAGAAAATATAAATGAATAGATAGAGCGTTGGTTTTGAAAGTATTTTGTAAATATTTCTGCTATAGCTAATGCAGTATATGGATGTATTGGTATTATTTTTTCAAAAAGACTTCTAAATTCAGAAGAATTGATATCTTCTTGAAAGCTGCTGTCCGTGCATATATCCGAAATAGTGTTTCTGCACTTTTGAATATGGGTTGAATTGTCTAATGAAATAGTTTCTTTGAATATATTGAGCATTTCATAATAATCATCTTTAAAAACAATATTCTCAAATCTTCCTTGAATTTTATCCCAATCAGAATAGGATATTTGAGAATTACTGCCTTGAGTATATTCATTAAAAGCTTTATGTAAAGATACTATTAACTTGTAGTTGTTAGACTTGTTAATATATTCTGATAATGTTTGCAAATCAAAGATATCATTTGAATTAGTGTTTTCAAAGCTATATTCAATAAATTTACCAAACTCATCTATTGAAAATAAAACATCTGTATAGTTGCTTTTTATAATATCATTAGATATGTATTCAAGTGTTTTGCTCAATTGATATTCTGCATTTTCATTGAGATATTCATTGGTTGTTTTAAGCTCTTTAATCTTCAGAAGCGAGTTCTTTAGTTGTAATTTAAATGATGTATGTTCTCCAACAATTTTGATTTTCAAAAACTTCTTATTATTAGTGAATGCAGTAAGCTGATTATATATGTTTGGCTCAGAAATGTTTAATTGTTCGTAACAGCTTTTACTGTATTCATTGTTTGAAAGTAATGTATTGATATATAGCAATAGTGACGATTTACCACACCCAAATGGGCCAATGAGTGAAATAGAATTATGATAGTCTTGTTTAAAAAGTATTTTTAGAACATTCTTTGAAGATGTTGTTATGATGTAATCTTTGCAGTTTTCAGCATCATATACAATATTGGTAGATTTACTGAATTTACTATTTAATGAAATATAATCCTTATAGCAAAACATTATCAACCTCCTTGTTTAAAATATTGCTTAATAATTCATGATTATTTAATGTATTGTTAATATAAATTTGTCTTATTCCGGATGCTTCAGAGTAAGACATGCTTCCATTAGTTATATTTGAAATATTATTTATCTTGGAAAACAGAGTATTCTCGCTCATACATAAACTTTTTTGAATACTAACTTCACCTCTTTGAATATCATCAATTGATATAGACTCTATATTGGCTTTTTTGAATGTATGTATGTAGTCGTTGAGTATATATATAAATACATCATTAGAAATTTTAACTGTTGAATTAATGTTTAGAATATATTTATCATTAAATTGAGTTAAAATATTTAAGTCCGATAATAAGTTCATACTGATATCTTTATTTGAAGTGTTGTTGTACATTCTTAAAAATACATCTATGTCCGCTTTTAATGTGCTTGGAGACAATTTTATTTCATTTTGTTCTAACCATAAACTCACATTGTTAAATATATCTTCTTTTGTGAATCTATAAAGATATATTTGGTTGAAAAACATATAGTATAGAGTTGTGTTTTCTTTGTTTTTAACAAGATTCCAATGTAGAATCCAAAGTATGTCTGTATTCTCTAAATATGGATCTTTCTCTAAAATCATTTGTCCAAGCTCTGTCAAGCCATTATCATTTATAAGACCAAATACCTTGAGCCAATGATTTAATGACTTAATCATATTAATTCCTAAACCCAAAGTCTCAATTCCTTTTTCTATGTTTGATAATAATAATATTTTCTTGTCATTATTAAAAGCCTCTAATCCTTTAACAATCCAATCAATTTTGCAATCAAACTTATCATGACCAGAGAAAGATGTTTTAATTTTTTTCATTTTGCTTTTCCTCTAAGTATTCAATGATGTGTTTTTGTTTTTTATTTTCTTTATATAGTTCAATATATGGGATAACCCATTTCGGTTCATTTGTAACTTTAGCTTTTCTTTGTGTAAACCAATTTTGTACAGTGCGTACAGGAGTATTTGTTTTTTCTGAAAAAACTTGAATATTTAATCCAACATCGCTCAATAGCGTCTCAAAGCTTTTAAAATCCATAACGGGATAATACATTTATTTTACTTAAATAACGATAATTATGATGATAAATAGTAATATATACGTTATTTACGTAAATATTACGTTATTTGTTTGTAAATCCTGATAAATGTTTTATTAATACTAAAATGACACCCAACTATTTCCGCTACACTCTTTTGAGTTACTTTAATACCTGAGTGTTTCAAATAATTTATGACACCAATCACTTCACTCTTGCTAATATCTCTACCAACTGTATTTTGCATTGGAATAATACCGTCAATTGTACTTTTGTACCAAAACGGTATATCTATAAAACCATGTATAAAATCCCTATAAGTAAGATTATTTTCATCTGCAAATTTTTGAAGATTATTCGGATAGTTTTGAAATAAATGATACACAATCGCAGTTAAGAAGAAGTCTTTGTAAACTGGTCCACATTTTTTTGAATCATAATGCTGTAGTTTTTTGCATAATCCTTTATAGCTGTTAAGCATTGAAAAACTATCAAGTTTAAGATTTTTTTGTCCATTTATAAGATATCGAAGATGTGTGAATGCTTGAAATATCACTAAAGAGCTAACTTTTGTATTGTCAATGACAAAGTAACCATTTTTTAGTCCATTTTGAAACCATGATATAGCTTCTAATCCTTCAGAGTGTTCTTCTAAAACTTTTATAGGTCTTGTTAGTCTTAAGTCTCTTTTACATTTGTGGCAAAAAATTATTTTATTATCTATAGGCATTTTTCTAAGCCTAATTCTCTCAAAACATATTCCACATCTATCTTTTAGATATATTCCATGTTTGATACATGCATTAGAAAAGAGATAACGCCACTCTTGTCTAAAATATGGGTGTTCGTCCTCTTCTAAACACTTTGGACAATACATCAATCCAAAATGAGTTCTTCTATCTACTAGCTTTCTGATTTGTGCCGGAGGATATAAGCACTCATTACAAGCAAAAAGATAGCCTTCTTCACTTCGTAGTGAAAGGTTTTGAATAGTTTTGATATCAATTTTACTTTTTTTGGAGAGAGCGTCCAAAAGGTATGGGTTATATTGAAAATCTATATCTGTTCGAGTCAGAGCATGACCTTCATGTCGTACAAAATAGCCAAAAAAGTTATTTAATGTCATACCGTGAGCAAATGCAACGCGCGTTAGCCATGAACTGAGCAGTTCGTCTTTTTGTGGTTTTGGTGTAATCAGGAAGTTATAATCTTCTACCCAGTCAGTGTTTCGTGTCTGTCTAGGCTTGGTAGACATATCATTTTAGAGTAGGTAAGTACTCTATATCCTCTAATGTGATTTTTTCCCTCCCGGACTTTATTGCTTTGGTTGCAGCTTTTTTTATCAAACGCACCGTTTTGCCAATCAAACCCTCTGATTCATAGAAAAGCTTATTTATTATTTCTTCGTTGTCTGCAAGCTTGGAAGCTTCTTTAAGCGGTAAACATGTCTCGTACGTAGCTACAAAAGATCTAAATTTTTTACCGTTACTCCACATAGGTAATTCTATAGACGGGAATCTAGAGTTTGTCTCGCCTCTAATGGAGAGTGCAGAGTGTGCTTCAAAAGTTCCGGCCAAAATAATATTAAGTGAGAGTTGGTTACTTAGTTGTTTCAACACATCTACAAAAGCCCTTTGTTTGTTGAGATTGCCCGTTAACGCACTATGTATTTCATCCAACAAAATCATTTTGGTGTTCAGTTTATCAAGGTAGTGTTTTACAAGCCTTGCCTTTTCTATTACTTTTTCATTGCGTTTATGAGGGACACACAATTCGGATAATATTCGACTATATAGTCTTCCTTCATCAGGTGAAGTTGGAGCTTGAAGATAAATGATTGGAATTTCATGTATCATCTCATCTTCGCCGTTTATATGGTCAAACTGAAGTTTGTGCATATCGTAAAACTTTTTTAAAATTGCAGTTTTGCCGTTGTTGTATTCACTGTAAATCAGTAAACCCTCATGACGAAGTTGAGTAGGTTCGTTGAACTTATCTTCTAGCAGTTCCAGCAAGGTCATTGCAGCACCGTAACCTATCCATTTATCTTGATTGCAATACGCTATTCTTTCTTGAGCACTTTTTTCCAAGTATTCTTTGGCTTCTGTCGTTAATCTTCTATCTTCCATTTTAGCCTACCGGATAGTATTCATATCCGTCCTCATCATCTTCAAATGTCTCTTTATGTTTTTTATTGAGAGTCACATCACTTTTTAAGACTTTAGATTCATAGTCCATGGTTTTTTGCATATGTTTTTTGGAACTTATCTGTCTGCGTACGGTTTTTTGTTCTCTTTTAGCTTTCTCAGTATATTCAAATAGTCTATTATGTGCTTGAAAAATATCATGCTGTTCTAGCTCTCTGCCGGTAACTTCTTTTTTTGCTTCTGCGATAGATTGTCTAAGTTCTTTGATGTTCATCGCAGGTCTTTTAATGTCGGCGTAAGGAACTTCTATGTAGTTATCTATATCAGGATCATAGACATATATCTTGCTGATATCTCTTGGATCGCGCCTACATAGTACTGTATTCGATATCAAGTTTTGATTGAGCTTTTTATATTGGGCAGGGATTATCCATTTTCGAAGAGTTTCAGAAAAGTATGTGATGTAATCAATAGTAATACCGTTCTTTTGAACCGTACGTTCAGATGCAGGCAAAAGAGCCATCCTCAGTTTAAGCGTATTGGATGGGACCGTCGGTAGAAAAGGTATAGTACCGTCTCCTACGCCGAGCATCCCTTGATATAATTTTTCTTCAGGAGTCATATGAATAGTACTGTGGACGCTTTTATGATAAATGTTGATAATAAAATCCGTATACCATTGCTCAAGTTCACTAATGGTCATAACTGCATATTCGGCTGAATTATAAGTTCCTTTTTTCTCCACACTTGAAAATGTAGTGCCTGGTATTAGATGTGTTTTTTTCATAGAAATGCCCACTAGGCGCTCTATTATGCCGCCAAAATGACTACGAGCAACCGGACGATAGATGTCTTTGATTCTATATTCGCTACAAAACATTTGTAAACTTTTGCTCCTGAACTCTTTTGCATTATCCATACTGACTGCACGAGGTAGACCAAATACCGGCCATTCGCCGGTTACATTGTACATTTTCAGTAAATCATCTTTCGGAAGTATGGCATTGAGAAGAGCTTGCCCTACACTAAAATAGCTAGGAGCTTCAAGGGATATATAAAATCCATAAACCATACGACTATATACGTCTATAGCAACGGTAATATTTGCTCTTCCTATATTTTTTCTTGTTTCTTCATCAACTAACATAACATCTACTTTAGTGTGGTCGATTTGTATAACATCGAGCGGCATTTTTACATCAGGGTATTTACCGGGCATACCTCTGGTATCTCTAACGCTTAAGCCCTTACGATTCTTGGCTACTATTTTTGGATTAAGAGTGTTAATCCTATTTCTAATAGTGTTTATGTTTGGAACTTCCAAATCTAGGTTATTACATTTTTCAACTATTTTCATATATATAATTGATAGAGGATATTGCTGTTTGGTTAGGTAGAATTCATCTATGACAGATTCTATAATTGCTTCTACGGACTTATCTAAACGGCTTTTACCTTTGGCTCCGGAATTTTTATATGCCGGACTAAGTGAGCTGATAGTGTTAAAAGTCTCGTAGGTAGTTAACCACCTGTATATCGTAGCGATACCTTTTTGATGTTTTTTAGCGATATCCTCTACATCTTTGGCAGTTCTCTTTTCTAAAGACAACAAAGGTTCTATAATCTTATATTTTTCCAAAGCTTTTTCAAACTCTTTATCGTCTATATCGACCAGTTCGTTTGATTGTTCCTTCGCATTCTTCGGTTCTTTTATCAATGTACTGACCTTCAGGACTTTTTCATTGTACGGTTTTTCAGTAAGCTTGATTAACACTTCGTCTAATGAAGGGTATCCTTTAATTTGATACTTTTGATCCTTGTATATAATTTGCGTTCCGATATCTAGTTTAATTACTGCCATTATTTATCTCTATAATTGAATTCATATTTAGCTCTTTTTCTAAATCAGTAGATAGCTCACCGTGAGCAACAAGTCCCCAAATAGCATTCGCAACTATTATGTAATCATTTGGATTAGTGCCGATGCTTTTGGCGATATCTATTGCAGATATAGGCGCTTTAGATAATAGGTCTTTTATTTTAGTGTCGAATTTTCTTTCTCTAGGCTGTGTTTTATACCTATACAAAAAGTCTAGATTGAATATATATTTTTCAGAGTGGGAAAGTTCCGTATAAACCAAGAAATCCATATCCATAGCGTTCGTCGCAATGGTGGCGGCTTTAAACTTTTTCTCGTAATCCTCTTTGTTTTCTTCTTTGTTGAGATCAGTGGTGTATTTTACTTCAACGATAGTGTTGCGGCGATTAGTATCGTCAAACATCTTGATAAAGCAATCTGCATGATAAGGTTTTTCTTTTTCATCATCAGTGATAATTATCTGTGGTTGTTCAAGGTATGACTCAACGTCATCATCAAACTCAAGGCTTAAAAAAAGTGCAGATTCTAGTTTTGATTCGAAAGGAATTGATTTATTATTTTTTACACTAGGGAAGTGACCTGTGATAGAACGATAGTTCTTTTGTAGTTTACGCTGAATAAAAGTTATTGGTTCTTTGTGCGCATTTTTCATGGTGAATAAGTATAGCATATTAAAATAAATCTTCGTATTATCATTCTATTATATTAATTATATTTCGTTTTGTAACTAGAAACTTATATGATGGAATATAATTTGCTATTTTTATATTATATATATAATACATGTCATACAATTTGTCATTATTATAGTAAAGGGAGTGTGTTATGACTAAAAATAATAATATTTTTGTTAGAACAGAAATGGATTTCGCAAAAAAAATGAAAGAAATCGGCATCCATCTATCATCTTTACCTGAGTATAAAAATGCAGAGCAGTATGCAAAAACAATCAAAAAAACTTCAGTTCAAAGGCATACACAAGTTGCCTTTACTGCTTCTCTTTAAAGTAGTTGTATGCCAGGTTGGAATGAAATACTAAATGAAATCAACTTGTGCGATCATAAGCATCCATTTGATACAGTTCGTCAAAAATATCTAAAAAAATTATCTGAAAAAACAGGCAGAAACGTAATAGCCTATTATTCTGGATGGTTACAAAATCCTGAATATTCTGAAACATCCATTAATGATGCTGACAAAAATGCTTTAATGGCTACAATTCATGGGTTAGATAGAAAAAAAGGCTTAGATATAATTTTGCATACACCAGGCGGTCAAACGGCTGCTGCTGAATCAATAGTAGATTATTTGCATACTATGTTTAACAATGATATTAGAGCAATTGTGCCACAGTTGGCAATGTCTGCTGGAACAATGATAGCATGTGCTACTAAAGAAATTATAATGGGTAAACATTCTAGTCTAGGACCAATTGATCCACAATTTGGTGGTATTCCTGCTACAGGTGTAATTGAAGAATTTGAAAATGCAGTTAAAGCCATTAAAACTGATCCTGCTAGTACACCATTGTGGCAAGCAATTATTGGAAAATATCATCCAACTTTTCTTGGAGAATGCGAGAAAGCTATTGCATGGTCTAAAGATATAGTTAAAGATTGGCTATTAAAATGTATGTTTGATAGAGATGTAACAAAAGTGGAGCAAATAGATAGAATTGTTGAGTTTTTAGCTGATCACTCTGAAATGAAAACTCACTCAAGGCATATTTCATTGGAACAATGTAAAGAAGTTGGACTTAAAATTATAGATTTAGAAAGCGATCAAGACTTACAAGACATTGTTTTGTCAATACATCATTCATTTATTCATTCGTTGTCAAGCTCTCCTGGAATTATGAAAATTGTAGAAAATCAAAATGATATGAGAGTTGTTGAAAGAAAAGCTTAATAATATGCGCATTATTGAGCTTTAAGTAAACTGTTCTCAACATTTATTATACATATTTTATAAGACAGTTTTATTCATATTGTGTATAATCCCAACAAATTAGTATTTTAAGGTTATATATGTATTATCAAACTATATTAGATATGACAATTGCAGCGAGAGACAGTAAATAGATGAAGACTTTTTATTATGTACACACAGGTCACCGTATTGGACTTGATAGATTTAGAAGAGCTGCAGCTATCATCCGTGCTTTGGACGATGTAGATATCACACTGCTTTGTTCTGATTTTCGTATCGCACAAGTTGCAAAAGATTTCGGTATCTCAAAAAGTGTGGGGATAGATGTTGTCCGCAATATCCCGCAAATAGCCCATCATGGAGATCAGCTTATCTTTGACTCAGAAGAAGCGAACCCTATCATGCTTGCTGATATGCGCCAATATTTTTCTACTTTTATCCGTGTGAGCGATGATGCAAATGATGTCAAAGATCCAAATGAGTTGCTTATCTCTCCCTACCTTCATGGCGAAGGCATATGCAATGGCTACGCAGTTGGTGAAGAATTTTTTGAAAAAGTTCCAAAAGAGATAAAGATAGCTTATTTCTTTGGTGATGATGATTATGAGAAAGATTTGGAAAAAAATCTTGCGTTTATAGAAGATCTAAACGCAGAGTTGCAACTCGGATTTTACTACTTTTTAGATTACGAAGATTCGCTTAAGAAAAAATTCAAAAAACACCATGAATTTGAAGAATATGAAGCGATGATCAAAAAAACAGACATATTAATCACTGCATCACCTCAAGCAGTTTTAGACTCTTTAGCTTCAGGTGGACGACCAATTTATATCCAAAGAGAAGACTATACGAGAAATTTTAACGAACTATTTGAGCGTTTTGGCGTCCCTATCGTAGAAACTCTTGACCTAGGTCAAATTACTAGCATAATAAATCTAATAGAGAGTGAAAAGTATTACAAAATAGAGCACATGAGTGACAAAATTGGAAAATTTATAAAAGAAAACTTAAATTTATAATTAATTAAAAGTTATTTGGTATATAATGAACACTTTAAAAATTCACATTTAAAGTGGGCAAAAATGGAAAATAACAGCCGTAGAGGTTTTATGGGCAAGGCATTCGGTGCCGTCGCAGGTGTTGGCGCAATTGCTTCGTTATACGCAATGAAAAAATCTTGGGATCCGCTCCCAAGTGTTCGTTCTGCAGGATTTACAACTCTTGATCTTTCAGTTTACAAGGAAAATGAACTTGTTACTGAAAAATGGAGAGGTAAACCGATCTTCGTTCTCAAAAAAACAGCAGATATGGTAGCAAAACAGACAGATGCACAAAAAGCACGTGATATTGAAGTCAATGGTGCACACTATATGGTTTGTATAGGTTTATGTACTCACCTTGGATGTATTCCTGCATACGAGCCTGCAAAAGAGGGCTTCTTATGTGCATGTCATGGTGGTCAATTTGATTACTCAGGTAATGTCACAAAAGTTCCACCTCCACGTGGCTTTGATATACCTCCGTTTAAAATTGAAGGCAATACATTGGTTTTAGGTGAAGCTGGACCTGAGTACACAAAAATGAAAGAGAACGGCATTACGCTGTAAGGAAGGGAATAAATGGCGCATTTTACAAAAGCAACAAGCGTTAAAGATTGGTTAAACCAACGTTTAGCAATCGACAAAGTAGAAAAAGTGATGATGTCGGAGTATTGGATTCCGAAAAATATTAACTTCTTGTGGGCAATGGGTATGGTTCTTGTGATCACATTTGCACTTCTTTTAGTTTCTGGCATCTTTTTATTGATGTATTATCAACCAAATGTTGATACTGCGTTTTACAGTGTAAACTACACTATTATGAGAGACGTTGATTTTGGATGGTTGTGGAGACATGTACACGGTGTTGCGGCATCTGTAGTATTCCTTATCATTTACATCCACATGTTTACGGGTATCTACTATGGTTCATATAAAAAGGGTCGTGAGTTGATCTGGGTTTCAGGAATGCTTCTTTTCGTTGCGTTTTCAGCTGAAGCTTTTTCTGGTTATATGCTTCCATGGGGACAGATGTCTTACTGGGCTGGTATGGTTATTACAAACCTTTTCTCTGGTGGTTCATTACATGCTGATGGTTTAGTTGAGTGGATTCGTGGGGATTATGTTCCTGCTCAAGCATTCTTGACACGTTTCTTTATGCTTCACGTACTTCTTATTCCTTTGGCTATTTTAGGTCTTATCGGTTTACACTTCGGTGCACTTCGTATTCCTCACGTAAACAACCAAGAGGGTGAAGAGATAGACTTTGATAAAGAAGCTAAAAAATATTTAGCAGGCGACAAAGCGGGTTCAAAAGTTATGAGATTTGCAAATGACTTCATGTCAAAAGATATGATGGTTGTGGGTATTTATCTTATCTTCTTCTTCTACCTTGTTTTCTGGAACTACGGTTTCGCTATGGACGCTGTAAACTTTGACCCTGCAGATGGTCTTAAGACTCCAGCACACATCTACCCTGAGTGGTACTTCTTGTGGTCATATGAGATTTTACGTCCGTTCTCTATTGATATAGGTCTTATTGCGTTTGCGTTTGCTCAAGTTATTTTCGTGCTCCTACCTTGGTTGGATAGAAGTCCAAATACAGTTCCTGCAAATCGTCGTGGACTATTTGCGATTTGGTTCTGGGTGATGCTTGTAAACTTGATAGTTCTTACAGCAATGGGTAAATTGCCTCCAGAAGGTATATTTAGCCAAATAGGTTTTGTTTCGGCAATTCTGTTTATCGTGCAGTGGTTGATGCTTCCATTTATCACTATGTTTGAAAAAAAAGTATAAGGAGATAATATGAAAAACAAAGAACCATTAATACTCGCAGTAGTTGTAATTTTTTCACTTATTACATACTATCTCGTAGAACCGTATGCGCACCATGTAATGCACAAGCATGTAGAGAGCGAGCATTTTGCTTACGCTGATCTCCCTGCACTTGATAAAACAGGTGATGCAACTCGCGGTCAAGAATTAGTTGTGGGAGCTGGCGCATGTACTGGTTGTCACTCTATCGAAGTAGCTGGTATGCCAGCTGCTATGGAGCCACAAATGGCAGCAGCAAGTTATGGTGTAAATCCACCTGACTTGAGTAATGCTGGTGTTGTATATGATGAGAAGTTTTTAGCCCAACTTATCAAAAATCCTGCGCATGCACTCAAGGTAGAGCACAAATTCACTGAAGAGTCTGGCAAAATGCACCCAATGGCACAATTTTTTGGAGCTGGCGGAGATATAGATCAAGAAGCCGCTGATATGGTTGCATATCTTAAGTCTATAGCGCTTAAAGCAGAAGAAGTTACTCCTAAGATAGCTTTTGAAAATGCTTGTGGTAGATGTCACGCAATGAGCTATGAAAACTGGACTCAAATGGGTGAAAAACCAAGCTTTAAAGATAAAAAAGATGAACTTGCATTTGACATCAAAGTGTTAGAGTATCAAGATTCACTCAAAGCATATATGGGTAAATTGCCACCGGATTTAAGTATGTACATCCGTTCTCGTGGCGAGCACTTCGTAAGTACTCTTATGGAAAATCCACAAAGTCAACTTGAAGGTACAGCAATGCCACGCGTTGGTGTTACTGCTGAGATGGCTGAAAAAGTTATTGAACATATGAAAGATTCTGGAGATACAAAAAGAGCTGAAAGAGAGTCTGTAGGTATGAATGTAATGATCTACATCATCATCTTCGCTATCTTCGCACTTCTTTGGAAAAAACAAGTGTGGAGAGATCTACACTAATTAGTACGAAAAGTGGAGTAATCCACTTTTCTCGCTTGCGCCGCTAAGGCGACTAAAGCTTTGCCTCTTTAAGGCAGAGATTATTCTCTTTGTGATTACTATTCTTTCTCACTTCTAAGTTTGACTTTAGAATCTATACATCACAAGCATTTTAAAGTAAATCTCCGCTAGAATATCTCTTATGAGATTTAGAACACTAAAAAAACAATCAAAAAATAAAACACAAGATTTATCTAAACAAGATATAATAGAAAATAATTCGTTATTTCCTGTGTATATTGATAGAATCAAAGCATTTATAACAGATATGTTTATGATAAATATGCCGATACTTTATATCATAGCTTATGTTGTACTCAGTGGTAAGGACGCATTTCAGGCTTCGGAAGTGGCACAGTTTAGCGCCGTTGTCCTCTATGCGATCATCTATGCACTCTTTATCAGTATCAGCGCTCAGACTCCAGGGAAAAAAGCCTATAACATGAGAGTTGTAGATAGCAAAACGCAGCAAAAACTCTCTTTTATTCGAGCACTATGGCGTTTTGTTGCGTTTTTATTGACTGCAACAACGCTTTTGGGACTCTTTCTTCCTTTCTATAGAAAAGACAAAAAAGCTTTGCATGATATTATGAGTGGAAGTATGAATATAAAGGTAAACGCAGAGTAGATTGCCATGTCACTGCGTTCCTCGCAATGACTCAACTCAGTCACTGCTGGCGAAACGCGGCACTCTTTTAAGGTTCTGTCACTGAGAGCAAAGCGCGGCAGTCCCATATGTGCTTTATGACACAACCCTCACTTTCTTCACAACAACGACCTTTTTCGCACCTATAAGCAAAATAAATACGACAATTAGATTACATATAGGGCAGTTAAGTTAACAAAATGTAAATATAGCCACCACTTTAAACTTAGATTAAATTTTGCAACTATATAATGACAGGGTAAAATAATTTATCACATTATGAGAAGTGATAGTAAAATAGGCTTTTGTGGCTTTTTTTGCTATCACTTCCATGAGAGTGGTAAGTTAACAAAACAGGAGAAATGAATGAAAAAAATTATATTATCGGTTGCTGTTGCAACTATGGCTCTTTCTACAGTTGCGTCAGCATTAGAAGATATTAAAGTTAGCGGTCAGGCTAAACTTTGGTATGAGACAAGTGATATCGCTGGCGCTGGTTATGGATTACCAAATGGTGCTCCTGCTGTTGGTACTGTTGGTACTCCTGGTTATATTGCTGCTATCCCTGCAGAAAGAAGTGGAGATGTTTTCAGTACTGATGAATCATCTGGAGAGGTTGTATTCAAGCTTGCTATGACAGGTAAACAAGGAAATGTTGGTTTCGGTGCTACTCTATACCAAACTTCAACTATGGGTTTAGAAGGTGTTGTTGTAAGTGCTGATCGTACTAATGACACGAATCTTCATACTACAAATGGTGCTCCTTTCGTAGGAGAGGCATATATTACTGCACCACTTATCGCTAGTACAATCATGAAATTTGGTAAGCAAGAGCTAGATACTCCTTTAGCGTTTACTGAAACATGGAATGCTACTCCAAATACTTTCAATGCTGCTGTTTTAGTGAATAATTCAGTTGATAACTTAACTTTAATCGCTGCTTATGTTGGTCAAGGAAATACTGATGGATCATTTAAAACTGAGGGTGACGTAACAAACCAATATTTTGGTACTGCATACGCTGTAGCTGGTCTTTATAAAACTGATGCTTTTGGTGTAAATGTTTGGGGTTACCAAATCAACAACGCACTTTCTAATGGGTTTACATGGTATACAGCGGCTCCAGCAACTTTTTCAGGTGTATCTGTAAATGCTTTATGGGCAGATGCTACATTTAAAGCTGGTGTTGTGAATATTGGTGCTATCGCTGCATATGTAACTCATGATGGTGATAATGCTTATGTTTCAACAATAGATGAAGATGCTACTTCTGCGTTTGCACTAAGTGCTGATACAACAGTTTCTGATATTACACTTTTCGCAGCTGCTTCTACAGTATCTGAAGGTGACTTACCAGTTGCAAATACTGCAACAGGTTTCAAAAAATCTAAACTACCAACTGAAGCTATCTATACAGACGGTCTTTATGTGGCTCAACCGGGTGCAACTGCATTCAAATTGAAAGCTTCTGGTAAACTTGGTACAACTGGTTTAGCACTTCAAGGTGTTATGAACAAAAATAGCCATGACAATGCTGATTCAGTTGGTGCATTAGGTTTAAGCGGCACAGCAGATCAGCATGAAACTACTGAAGTTGACTTTATTGTTTCTCAAAAACTTGGTGATTTCAACATCATGGGTGTGTTAATGAACCGTTCATTTGCTGATAATGCAACTGATGATAAAATTGGTGGTAACTACGTTCGTGTTGTTACTTCTGTAAACTTCTAATAAGAACTCTTTCTTAAAAGATATTTACTCATTCCTAAGCTTTTGCTTGGGAATGCATATAAAACTTCATAAACTTCTCATCTCTTTTATTTGAAACGAACGAAACCCACATTTTTTAGCTCAAGTTTAAACTATTTCTGTATAATCAACAACACAATTTACATAAGAGAGAAACAATGAAAAAAATCGCTTTAATCTTTAGCACAATCCTTCTGGGTATGCTTTTTATGGCATGTAGCAAAGTTGCGTTTGAAAAACAGGCTCCACTTGAAAACGCAGCACTCGTATATGTCTATGTAGTACCTGATTCTGGTATCAATATGACAACAAGAGTTTCTACATATAAAGTAGGTGTCAATGGTAAAAAAACAGAGGGTAGTATGAAAGTAGGAGAGTATCAAGTGCTCAACCTTAAACCAGGTATGCTCACTATCTCTGCTTATAGAGCTGACTTAGAAGAACAAAAAATCGAGATGGACCTTGCAGCAGGTAAAACATACTATCTTCAAATACACAGTTTTGCAGATGATTTTGGAAAATTTGAGATCAAAAGAGTCAACTCAAATGTTGCTTATGAAGAACTCAGCAATACAACACTTGCAGGTGAATATGTCAAAGAAGAGAATATCATCTCTGAACTAATTATGCCAAAAGAAGAGCCAAGTGCAGTTGTAGCACCACAAGTAGTCTACACAAAATCAAAAACAGAAGAGCTTCAAAACGCAGCAGCACTTAAAACGCAAGGTATTTTGACAGATGCAGAGTTTACAAAACTCAAAGCAGAAATCCTCGCTAAATAATCTACTTCTATAAATTTCCAAGTCTTACTTGGGAATTTATTAACTTTCCAACTTTATGACTTGCATCAACTTACATTTTAACTCCAAAAGCTATAATAACCCAATATAAATAGACAGGATAGAGAATGCTTATAGACAGTTATGCAAGAGTAGTGGATTATCTCAGAGTTTCGGTCACAGAACGATGTAACTTCAGATGCCAATACTGTATGCCTGAAAAGCCTTTTTCTTGGGTACCAAAAGAAAATCTACTCTCTTTTGAAGAGCTCTTTGAGTTTATGAAAGTAGCCATAGATGAAGGAATCAAAAAAATCCGTATCACAGGCGGTGAGCCACTTTTACGTGAGGATTTGGATAAATTTATCAAGATGATTTACGACTATGAACCGACTATCGATCTTGCGATGACGACCAATGCCTTTTTACTCAAAGGAACTGCTCAAAGACTCAAAGATGCAGGACTCAAACGTATCAATGTAAGTATAGATACACTCAAGCCAGAAGTCGCACAAGCGATAGCAGGCAAAGATGTCCTCAAAAACGTCCTTGAAGGTGTGGAAGAAGCAGTTAAAGTTGGTCTCAAAGTCAAAGCAAACATGGTTCCTATGAAAAATATGAATGCCGATGAGATAGTGGATGTTCTTGAGTATTGTAAAGTACGCGGTATAAGTGTGCGTTTTATCGAATATATGGAAAACTCTTATGCAAAAAAAGAGATTCAGGGACTCAAATCTCCTGAACTCCTTGCAATATTAAGAGAGCACTATAGTTTTGAAGATGAAGGATTTGATGGTTCATCTCCATCGCATTATTATAAAATGGAAGATGGCTATAGATTTGGTATTATCGAACCATACGCAGATGACTTTTGCAAAAAATGCAATCGCATACGTCTCACAGCGGAAGGGCAACTTATCCCGTGTCTCTACTTTGATGAGGCGATGAGTATAGCGGAATCTATCAAACGCGGTGATATTAAAGGTGCAGCACTGGTTCTCAAAGAAGTAGTACGAACAAAACCCGAAAAAAATCGCTGGGGCGGAGAAGATAATGAAATCTCTAAACGCGCCTTTTATGAAACGGGTGGGTGAGAGAAGTAGTGGACGAAACGCAGTCATTGTGAGGGACTAACTAATCTCTTGTGCGGTTGAAGATACAGATATAAATAAAAAATAGGAAAAAGATGCTTTATCTTGTTGAACATTTCTACTCCATACAAGGCGAGGGCCGTTACACGGGTTCGCCATCGCTCTTTTTTCGCTTTGGCGGTTGCAATATGCGCTGCGAGGGTTTTGGATGTGTAGAAGAAGCTGCTGATGGGACGAAAGTGCTTGGTTGCGATACTGTGTATGCGGTCAATAAAGAGCACTTTGCACATACTTGGAACCCTATCAAAGATACTCAAGAGCTTTTGAATGTTTTGGATTTGTATGAACTTCCTGAGGGTGTTGATGTTGTCCTCACAGGTGGCGAGCCGCTTATCTATGCAAGTGATCCTCTCTTCGTTGCGTTTTTAGAAGCGCTTGATGCCTTGGGGCACACGATCACTTTTGAGACAAACGGTTCTTTGGCTGTTGATTTTGAGAAATATCCTATTTATAAAAAATGTATTTTTGCCCTCTCAATCAAACTTTCAAATTCAGGTGAGAGCGAGAATAAACGCATACGTCCTGATGTGATAAACGCAATCGCTACAAACGCAAGAGAAGCATTTTTCAAATTTTCAATAGATGCAGAATCCATAAATCTTGGGCTAGAAGAGGAAATAGAAGAGATACAACTTCATGCGCCGCGCACGAAAGTCTACTGTATGCCTCTTGGCGGAAGCAGAGCGGAAGTGGAAAAAAACACAGAGCCACTTATAGAGTTTTGTAAAGAGAAGGGCTATAATTTCAGTGACAGACTGCACATAAGAATCTGGGATCAAAACAAAGGAATATGAGATGATAATACGCAAAATGTTTACATTTGAAAATGCGCATATCGTGCGAGGTTGCTCAAGTGTGAAATGCAGAAGTTCTTTGCACGGGCATTCATACAGAGTAGAACTTCTTTTTGAATCAAACTTTTTGGACAATGGACAGATGATCTATGATTTTGGACTGATGAAACAAAATATGAAAGCGCTTGTGGAGAGTTTTGATCATGCTGTAGCACTCTGGAATGGCGACAGTAAAGAGTATATTGCAGATATGAAAAAGCATTCTCACAGATGGGTAGAACTTCCTGTTTCTCCCTCTGCGGAGCAGTTCTCACGCGTGATATTTGTGATGATAGATAAACTTCTCAAGCTCACTTCAAGTGTCAATGGCGAAAAAGAGGTCAAACTTCACAGTATTATCGTCCATGAAACGCAGAGTGGTTATGCTCAATGTTTTGAGGCGGATGCCTACTCGCAAAATATGGGAATCATCAAACTCGAAGAGATACTTTTTTCACAAGAAGTCCAAAATGATTGGGCAGATAGAGAGCTTTGGGAGAAGATAAAACGCAGCGAGAGATTTGTAAATCCTCAAAGCGTTTAGCGCGTCACCAAATCTTTTATATGCTCTGAGGTAAAACGAAACTTTGTAGGGATAATTTTTACAGTTGCGTTTTGCGCTATATGGGCGCAGGCATCATCTATCATAATATATGCGTTTGCATAAGCGAGTGGAGATATCATCCCTGGTGCAAATTGATCACAGACTTTAAAATACTCTCCATCAAAAAATCCAGGAATCAAAGAACGACGTCCTTTTCTTACCTCAAAATCCTCTTGCATCTTTGCATCTATAGTGTTTAAAAATCTTGAATGATCTCCACTGAGTGCCAAAATGATACTTTGTCCAAAGAGTTCAAGATTAAGTGCAGCGGCAAGTGGATTGCCTGGAAGATTGAGTACAAAAGTCTCACCGATACGCCCAAAAGTCGTAGGTTTTCCAGGTTTTACTTCTATCTTTTCAAAAAAGTTATCACAGCCAAAAGCCCCAAATGCCTCTTTTGTAAAGTCCGCATCTCCGACACTGACACCGCCCGAAGTGATGATAAGGTCACATTCAAGCGCGCTTTTGATGTGCTCTTTGATAGCGTCAACAGTGTCGTTTGCTGTACCTATAAACTCAACTTCACAGCCAAGTTCCTTGCATCGTGAAAGTAGCATTGGCGTGTTTGTATTGTAGAGTTGATATGATTCTACTTGTTCAAAGTGCATCTTGAGCTCATTGCCTGAGGCAAAAAGTGAAACGCGTGGTTTTTTGTAGACTTTGATGTGTGTGATGCCTTGGGAAGCTAAAAGTGTGATGGAATAAGCATTGAGACGTTCTCCTTTGCGTAGGAGTAGCGTCTCTTTTTTGATATCTTCTCCGCTGAGCCTAATGTGTTTGGAGAGGACAAGATTTTGTGGGAGTAAAACGCCATCTTCGCACTCTTGCGTCTCTTCAACGGGAACAATACATTGCGTTCCCAATGGAATTTTTGCACCCGTCATGATTTTGATTGCGTTTTCATGCTGGAGTTCTTCGTGAAAATCATCACCTGCGAAGATAGTGTGTGCAACTTTGACACATTTACCACCGTCTTCGATCTTCACGGCATACCCGTCCATAGCAGAGTTGTCATAGGGAGGAAGATTATGTGTGGCGATGATATTTTCACCCAAGACATAACCCAAAGCATTTTCAATTGGTATAATTTTGAGTGATTTAGCTTTGATATGTGTGTAGATAATTTCCAGTGCTTCTTCAACAGTTACTGCCATCTTCGCCTCTTGTATAAAAAGTATTATTAGTATAAAATTTCACTATGAATGAAATGTATGATATGAGTATTGTAACACATAACTATAGTGTTATTGGAATTTTAATAGTAGTTTTTATCAATCTTTTTTTGCTTTACAGAGCCAAAGAGATAGGCAAATATAAGAGAGTAATGACTCTCTTTACGCCAATAGGCTCGATGGCAATAGCTGGTGTTATCTTTACGGGTGTCATCATGATGGCGGCAAAACATCTTGAGTTTACGCTTGCAAATATAGTCATGATATTTTTTGCTCTTGCGTTTATAGTGCTAGAAGTAAAACGCGCAAAAGCCCTCAAATATAGCAGTATCAAAGATGCAAGTGCTTTGGAGAGATTTAAGCCTTTTGGGATGAAAATACTACTGAGTGAGATAGTGATAACGCTTGCTATCTCACTTTGGATGTGGGCATGATCTATGTTTTGCATGATGAAGCTTCCAAAGATTTTTTGAGCATCAAAGGAGAGTTACACAAATATCTCATCAAAGTGCGCCGTCATAAAGTAGGCGATATTGTGAACTTTCGAGCGAAAAATGAGTTGTCAACACTACACAGTTATGAGATCACTGAAGCGGGTGGCAGAAGCGTAGAACTCAAACTTCTTTCATCTGCTCATGAAGAGATGCAAAGTAGCAAAAAACTTCACATCGGCTGGTGTATTATCGATGCAAAATCGATAGAAAAAGTCCTGCCGATGCTCAGTGAAATAGGTGTGAGCAAGATCACTTTTATCTCCTGTGAACGCAGTCAAAACAACTTTAAACTTGATTTTGAACGTTTTGAGCGAATCTTGGAAGCATCGATGCAACAATCAGGACGCAGCTCTTTTATAGAGTTTGCTAGGGCTAAAAATATCAAAACTTTCCTTGCAGAAAATCCAGATACGAAAGTCTTTGATTTTTGTGAGAATGTTCTAGAGCAAAACGCAGCCTTTGAAACAGTACTTATCGGTTGCGAAGGCGGTTTTTCCAAAGAGGAACGTGCCTTAGTCGCATCACAAGAAAACTTCAGACTGGCAACGCCTATGGTTCTTCGCTCCGAGAGTGCTGTAGTTGCTGTAGCAAGTAAAATACTATTATGAAAAACGATTATTGAGCAAAGCCCAATAATCTACGCTAGCCGCTAAGGCACTAAAGCTTGCTTTGTTCGAAGCAGAATGTGTTGTAAAGAAAGAAATATTTGGATATAATTCGCGCTCACAAACCTATCCGCCCCCATACGGATATAAAAAATATATAGATATTCGCACACTAACGAGTATCAAAAGGCAAAACATGAAAAAGAATCTTCACCCAGAATTAGTAACTTGTACAGTTACATGCGCATGTGGCAACACATTTGAAACAAAAGGCAAAAACAGCGAACTTCGTATCGATATCTGTAATGAGTGTCACCCATTCTTCACAGGTTCTGAGAGAAATGTAGATACTGCTGGACGTATTGAGAAATTTAACGCTCGTTACGCTAAAAAATAGTTTCAAACTTTGTTATCTTTAGTTCCAACTCCGATTGGAAATATCGGTGACATGTCACTCAGAGCCATTGAGCTTCTCAGTGGCGCTGAGGTACTCCTCTGCGAAGACACTCGCATCACAAAAAAACTCATCCACATTCTCAAAGAACGCTACCAAACGCAGTTTATAGAAAATCAAGAATTTATCTCCTTACATTCACACAATGAAGATGCCTTTGTTGCAAAACTCGAAGCTTCATTTTTTGAGCGTAATGTGGTTTATGTAAGCGACGCAGGAATGCCTGGAATCAGTGATCCTGGGCAGACTTTGGTGCGTTACTGCATCGATAATCAAATAAAGTATGACATCCTCCCTGGAGCAAACGCAGTGTTGACTGCGTTTGTAGCAAGTGGTTTTGTGCAGACAAAAATGCTCTTTTTAGGCTTTTTGGATCACAAAGGTGATTCTCGAGCGGCGGGATTGCAAGAGGCGATGTACAACGGCTATACAACGGTTTTGTACGAATCTCCTCACAGACTCGACAAACTACTTTTAGAAATCGATAAAGTTGAAAGTACTCGTAGAATCTTTCTCGCAAAAGAGCTGACAAAGAAATATCAACGTTTTTTACATGGCAGTGCAAAAGAGATCTTTAATGCGCTTGATGGAAACTACAAAGGCGAATGGGTCGTAGTCATCGAAGCGGCTACCGCGCAAAACAGCAGTGCTGTGACGCAAAACGATATTTTAGAGCTTGACCTTCCAAAAAAAGTACAGGCGAAACTCATCAGTAAAATCACGGGTGAAAATACAAAAGCCTGCTATAACCGTCTTTTAAATCTTTAACACTTTTAGAACTCTTTCCCTCATATGTTAATACGAACATAGTTTTTTTTAGATAAAATACGCTTATGTTAATTTATGCAAAACAACCAATATATTATGTAATAGAAAATTACCCAAATAAAATCAAAACCTTGTACCTCGCAAAAGAGTTAGAGAAAAAAGAGTACTCGCGTTTGATGAAGATGGGTTTTGAAGTCAAAAGAGTTCCCGCTGAGGCCGCTTCTAAAATGTGTAAAAACGCAAATCATCAAGGCTTTTTAGCCGAAGTTGATGATTATCTTTTGCATGATTTTAAATCATTTCTAAATAAAGATTTTGTCCTAGTTTTATCAAACGTAACTGATGTTGGAAACATCGGAGCGATAGTGAGAAGTGCATATGCACTCGGTGTAGAAGCTATCGTTGTTTGTGGTCTTAAAAATCTTACAATCGAGCCAATTCTCCGAACCAGCACAGGAGCGCTTTTTGATATGCCTCTTGCACTTGAGCACAATATTCATGATGTACTCAACGACCTTAAGATGTCAGGTTTAATCCTCTATGGTGCTGATATGAGTGGTGAAGATATCCGCACATGCAAGGTCGCTGAGCGAAAAGTATTGGTTCTTGGAGGTGAGGGTGAAGGTCTGACACCTCGCATTATCTCAAAGCTGGACAAGGTTGTCAGTATTAAGATGGCTCATGACTTCGACTCACTCAATGTCAGTGTGGCTGGAGCTATATTAATGGATAGGATGCGATAATGGGTGAGGGATTTACAAAACTAAAAGAACTTGGTGCACAAAAAGTCTCCGAAGAGACACATATTTCAAAACAACATGTGCAAGCATTGATAGATGAAAATTTTAAAGTTGTACAAAAAGTTCAGTTTTTAGGTTTTGTATCAATCATCGAGCGAGATTATCAGATAGATTTAAGTGAACTCAGAACAAAAGCTCTGGCACATTATGAGCAAAATATAGCCACCAAACCTGCAAGTGTTTTTATTGAAAAAAAATCTAAAAAGAGTTCAAAAGGTCTCTATATCTTTGTTGTTTTGATTGTTTTTCTGCTGGTAAGTTATTTTAATATAGACACAAAAACTCCAACGGTAGATGTAAATGCTACACAAGTGGAGAGTATCACGCAAGAGATCGAAGCTTTGGTTGAGAGCAATATGAGTGAGAGTAATCTCTCAGCGTGGGATGAAAATCTCAGTGACTTCTCGGATAAAGAGTCGGAAGTAAACGCAACGATTCAAGAAGAAGTAGTTGCAACTGAGCCGATTAATGCAGAGAGTTTGAAGACGGACTCTTTAAAAATTATAGCCAATGAAAAAATTTGGTTTGGATATATTGAGCTTGGTTCAGATGAAAAAAAACAAACTGTTTTGTTTGATACTTTTGAACTAGATCCGAGCAAAAGCTGGCTGCTGCGTTTTGGACATAGCAATATAGAAATAGAGCTAAAGGGTAAAAAACTAAACTTTAAGAAGGGTAAGAATGTTCAGTTCTTGTATCAAGAGGGTGCTCTGAAACAACTTTCTATGGAGGAGTTTAAGACGTTTAATAAGGGTCAAGCATGGTAAAAATATCATTTTTTTTACTCTTGCTTTTCTCTTTTTCATTTGCCGATTTGCTTGATGATAAAATAGAGTCTTTTATGGACTCTCATACCTATGATAAAAACAAAGACTATATTAAAATTCTTTTCTCTCCAAAATCCTCTTTTTATGATCAAGAAAGACTTAATGCTGTAAAGATTGTGCAAACACTCAAAGAAAATGGACTTTTAAATCTCTCTTTGAAAGTACCTCAAGAGCTGCATTTACGCTTTAAAACAAATGGTTCACCGCTTTTTTTCGTTCGTATAATGAGTGAATCACTCCGCGATATAGGTTATTATCGTTATGTAACCGAATCTTCAAATCTTGATAATTCCGAATTCACGTGGTCGATAGTTCTCACTGCAGAAAACGCAACTGATCCTATGCTCTTACAAAATGAGCTTGCAAAAAAAGGGTGTAATATCATTGATATTGATATGAACTCACTGCAAGAGTGGAAATATACTGTAGATATGCAGAAGGCTTTTTTAAATATAGAGACTCTGCAAAGTGGTAATAGTATGGAACTCAAACGTTCTTTGTATGCACATTGGCTTGAAGTTTCAAAAATAAATCAGCTCCGTATTAAGAGCTCCGCACGGAATGAGTGGCACCCTTATGTTGCGTTTTATGATAAGGCATTGCACCTTTTAGAACTGGTTAAAATGGATGCAAAACAGACACAAATAAACCTTGAAGTACCTAAGTATGCAAAATACATGAAAGTGTCAGATTTGTATACTTTAAAAAATATCAAAGATGAGTTGTTTATTGAGCCGCTTGAGGCAAGATAAAAAAGAAAGTTTGGTCTTGAATTGCAAATTTTTTTGCTAAAATACCACTCATAAATTTAGGGCTGAAATAGAAGGCCCATAAGCAGGAAAATAAATGTTTGACGAAATACATTTTGATAGAATGAACAGACTCCCGAAATACGTTTTTGCAGAAGTAAATGATTTGAAAATGGCAGAACGTCACGCGGGCGAAGATGTTATAGATTTTTCTATGGGTAATCCAGATGGTGATACACCAGAACACATACGTGAAAAACTGATTGAATCAGCCCAAAAAACAAAGACACACGGTTATTCTGCTTCAAAAGGTATTCCTAAACTTTTGATGGCAATCGCTGATTGGTATAAACGCCGTTATGATTGTGATCTTGATCCTATGACAGAGTGTGTAGCTACTATTGGTTCAAAAGAGGGTTACGCACACTTGGCATACGCTATTACAAATCCAGGGGACACGGTAGTCGTTCCAGACCCTACATATCCTATCCACTCTTATGCGTTTATCCTCGCTGGTGGTAATGTTGTGAAGTTCGGTTTGGAGTTTGATGAGGATTATAAAGTAGATGAGCCGAAGTTTTTTCAAAACCTTGAGAGAGTTTTTAAAGAGACAAGCCCACGACCAAAATATGTTTTGGTGAACTTTCCTCACAACCCTACAACGGCGACTGTTACACAAGAGTTCTATGTACAACTTGTTGCCATGGCGAAAAAAGAGCGTTTTTATATCATCTCGGATATCGCATATGGAGATATAACTTTTGGTGGCTATGTGACGCCTTCTATCATGAGTGTTCCTGGTGCAAAAGACGTGGCAGTTGAGAGTTTTACACTTTCAAAAAGCTATAACATGGCTGGATGGCGCGTTGGTTATTTTGTTGGAAATAAAAAACTTATCGGCGCATTACAAAAAATCAAGTCATGGCTTGATTATGGTATGTTTACGCCTATCCAAGTTGCAGCTACAGTAGCACTTAACGGTGATCAGCAGTGTGTAAGAGATATTGTTGACAAGTATGATCACCGTCAAGATATCTTGGTCGATGCGTTCAATCGTATCGGTTGGCCTGTGAGAAAAAATCAGGCGAGTATGTTCGTTTGGGCAAAAATCCCTAAATGTGCAGAGCATTTAGGTTCATTAGAATTTGCGAAAAAACTTTTGCGTGAAGCACACGTTGCCGTAGCGCCTGGTATCGGTTTTGGTGAGTATGGTGAGGGTTATGTTCGTATAGCGCTTATTGAAAATGATAACCGTATCCGTCAAGCGGCAAGAAATATCAAAGAGTTTTTAAAGCAGTTTAATTGTCCGCAAGAGGATGCAGCAAACAAATAGTTTGCAAAAAGTAAAGGATAGAGATGTTAAAAGTAGGAATTATAGGCGTTGGAACTGTTGGAACAAGTGTCGCACAAATTTTAAAAGACAATGCTGATGTGATTTCTGCGCGTGCAGGTGTTGCTATCGAAGTAAAGATGGGAATCGTCCGAGACCTTGAAAAAGTAAGAGACTTGAATATTCCTTTGAGTGACAATGTCGATGATGTGCTTGATGATGAGGAGATAGATGTTGTCGTCGAGCTTATGGGTGGCGTTGAAGATGCTTTTGAAGTAGTGAAAAAAGCACTTCTCAAAGGCAAAGCTGTGGTCACCGCAAATAAAGCACTTCTAGCATATCACCGCTATGAGCTTCAAGAACTTGCAAAAGATATTGCGTTTGAGTATGAAGCGAGTGTTGCAGGTGGTATTCCAATCATCAACGCACTTCGCGATGGTCTCTCCGCAAATCATATTGAATCAATCATGGGTATCATGAACGGCACGTGTAACTACATGCTCACAAAGATGACAAATGAAGGTGTTGCATATGATGACATCCTCAAAGAAGCACAGAAACTTGGCTACGCAGAAGCGGATCCTACCTTTGATGTAGGTGGTTATGATGCTGCGCACAAACTTCTTATCCTAGCAAGTATTGCTTATGGAATCGATGCAAAACCTGAAGATATTCTTATCGAAGGTATACAAAATGTGACACAAGAAGACATTGCGTTTGCAAAAGAGTTTGGTTATGCGATCAAGCTTCTAGGCATCGCAAAAAAAGATGGCAATGATGTCGAACTTCGTGTTCATGCAGCACTTATTCGCAAAGAGAAGATGATCGCTAAGATAGATGGCGTGATGAATGGTATCTCTGTTGTGGGTGACAAAGTAGGTGAAACACTCTACTATGGTCCTGGAGCTGGCGGTGACGCTACTGCGAGTGCTGTTATAGCAAACATTATCGATATCGCAAGAGCGGGCAAAAAAGCGCCAATGCTTGGATTTGACAAACCACTTGAAGGTGCGCTTAGACTCAAAACGACAGACGATATCAACTCAAAATATTATCTTCGTATCAATGTCTCAGACCGCGCAGGTGTTTTGGCAAAGATAACAAAAGTATTTGAACTCCACAATATATCTGTTGAAACAATGCTACAGCGTCCATCTTCAGAATCTTCTGCAAACTTGCTTATCTCTACGCATATAGCACTGGAAAAAGATATCCAAGATATGATAAAAGAGTTAAGTGCGCTTGACTTTATCAAATCAACTCCTGTGATGATTAGGATAGTATAAGGCTCTCTTTGAAGATTCTTATCACAGGTGCGAGCAGCGGCTTAGGTGCAGAGCTCGCCCGTCAATATGCCAACACAGATGTCGAACTCATTCTTCTTGCGAGACGTGGAGAAAAGCTCCATAAACTCAAAAATGAACTCCAAAATAGATGTAAAAGTATAGAACTCCTTGTAGTTGATGTTGCTGATTTTTCTCTCTTACAACAAAAAATCCGTTCAATCGGTGCTGTAGATATGGTGATACTAAACGCAGGTATTTCACTAGGGCACTCTGCTGAGATAACGCCTTTTGCTGCGTTTAAAAGATTATATGATGTAAATCTTCTCGCAAATCATGCTATTTTGGAGATTCTTCTCCCGCATTTTTTATCCCAAAAAAGTGGCAAGATAGTCTTCGTCTCCTCACTCGCTTCACTCATCTCTATGCCAAGTGCCAAAGCCTACGCTTCATCCAAGCGTGCACTTAATGCCTATGCTGAAGCACTGCACTATAAGTACAAAAAAGAGGGCATCAAGATTATAACTTTGCTTCCTGGTTTTATCAAAAGTGAGCTCACAGCTAAGAACAGCTTTAAGATGCCATTTTTACTCAGCACAGAAGATGGAGTCAAGATTATGAAGCGTGCTATAGAGAAAGATAAGCGTTTCTACGCCTTTCCGCTTAGATTTTATTTAATCATTTCACTGCTGAGACTCCTTCCGCAATTATTAAGAGAAAGAATTGTAAACTCCATCAACTAAAAGTCTGGGGAATTTTTGCTATGGAAAATATAGAGGTAATAGACAGCGTTTGTACCTACTGTGGTACGGGCTGTGACATTGCAGCAAACGTTGACGTCAAAGAGAATAAGATTATGAGTATCTTTGCGCATCCTGATGGAGTCGTCTCTCAGGGAAAGCTTTGTATCAAGGGTAAATACGGTTTTGATTTTGTCGATGCTGAGGATCGTCTGCGTATTCCTCGTATCCGTAAAAGCTTTTTAGAAAAAAATCCTTCAATCAAAGAAGCGCTTGCTTCAAATCTTGTAGATCTTGATGCCACTTGGTATGAGACAAATCTCGATGGCGCGACTACTGCTGCTACGATGAAGCTTAAAGAGATTCAAGCAAAATATGGTGACAAAAGTGTCTGTTCAATCGGTGGTGCACGTACTTCTTGTGAGAGTTCTTATCTCTTTCAAAAGTTTACACGCCATACTCTTGGCTCTCCTCACGTTGATAACTGTGCTCGCGTTTGCCACTCTCCATCCCTCTCAGGAATGCGTAGAACGATAGGTGAGGGCGCTGCGACGAATCCTTATAATGATATCTACAACTGTGAGTTTATGATCGTCATTGGCTCCAACACGACAGAAGCGCATCCAATTATTTCCAACCGTATTATCGATGTGGCACGTGAGCATGATAACCTTGCCGTTTTTGATGTGCGTGAAATAAAACTTCACAGATTTGCAAAGTACAAGGCTATCATGCCACATGAAGCGAATCTGCTGATTCTCAATATGCTCGCGTATGTCATCATCGATGAAGAGTTATATGATGATAGTTTTATGGCGGATAGAACTAAAGGCTTTTTGGACTTTAAGGCGAAAATACTTGCAGATGAATATGCAAATCCAGACTACTTCAATAAGATAGAAGGATATGAATATCTCTCAAAAATGGTACGTAAAATCGCGCGTGAGTATGCTCTGAAAAAATCTATGATCTTCTGGGGTCTTGGTATCACAGAACATATTGACGGCTCGTACGCAGTTATGGCGATGGTGCATCTTGCACTTATGACGGGAAATATCGGAAAAAGCGGAGCTGGGCTTATGCCGCTTCGTGGACAAAATAATGTCCAAGGAACATGTGATATGGGAATGCTTCCATATTATGATCCTGACTATCAAGAGCCAAAAGAAGTTGGCTTGATGACGCCACAATTAGTTGATGCGATGCTTCGAGATGAGATAAAAGCGGTGTTGAACATCGGTGAAGATATTACACATATCCATCCAAATCTTAACAAAATAGATAGAGCTTTTGAAAAACTTGAACTTCTTTTTGTCCAAGAACTTTTTATGACCGATGTTGCCAACAAAGCAGATATCGTCGTCGGCGTGAAGTCTGCCTATGAGAAGACGGGTGTTTATGTAAACGCAATGCGCCGTCTGCACCTTTCACAGCCACTTGTCAAATCTGACTTACCAGATGACTGGGAAGTGTTGCAGATGCTTGACAACAAAATGGGTGGAAGCTACAACTACAAAAACTCAAATGAAGTATGGGATGAAGTACGTGAAGTTGCCTATAGACGCTTTAGTGGAGCTTCCTATGTCAGACTTGAACGACATAGAAAACGCGGTCTTCAGTGGCCTGTGCATACAGAAGATACTCCGATACTCCACCAGCTTGACTTTAGAACGGATGATGGTTTGGGTGAGTTCCACTACCACCAGTACAAACTGCGCGGTATGGTCGAAGAGATATTGGGTAAAACACTCACGGGCTATCACCTTACCACTGGAAGAACGATAGCACATTATAACAATGCGGCACAGACGAAACGTTCACACAATCTCAATAAACGCTATGATGAAGATATCTTGTTGGTTCACGAAGGTGATGCCCATGAGTTTACGAGTGAAAAAGTTATCCTCAAAAGTGAGTTTGGGCAGACGAATCCGCTTACTATCAAAATTACTGATAAGGTACAGCCAAAGACACTTTTTGCAACTTTCCATCATGCTGAGTCGAAGATAAACAATCTCTTTGGAGATAAAAGTGATGAAGTTATTATGACGGCTGCGTTTAAGTCGATAAAAGTAGAAGTGATAAACTGCTAGAGAGTTTGTAAACGCAGCGAAGAGTTGCTGCGTTTATGAATTGCGTTTAGGCTTTGAGAGAAACTTTCTCAATAGCCTTTAAAATCATAGCTGAGACATAAGGAACACTTTGAACCAGAAGTGTCGAAGCAAATACATACACCTCCACAATCTCCTGTTCATTAGTCATAATAAGCGCTGTAAACGAACCTATCAATAAGAAAGCCAAAATAGCTTCCTGATTTGAATTATCCGTTGATATTTTTTTCGTGTTACCACCTTTTTCTGTACGTTTAAAAGGAAGTCTATCTTTGACAAATCCATCATACACAGCTTTAAAAATAGTAAGTTGCAGACTCATTGCGGCAATTGCGCCCAAGAGAGAGTGGTAAAAACTCACCTTCACACGTGTACGATAGAGAACAAAAGCATGAATGACATTGACTAAGAACGCGGTCAAAATCGGCACGGTGAGTGCGATGGTCGGTATCGTAACCCCAACAAAGATGATAACTGGAACCCAGACAATATTGAGTACTGCAGTAACAGGGCCAAGCGCGTCAGAGAGCCAGAAAAACCATCCTGTAATAAAGTGGTGTTTTTGTGCTTTTGTAAGCGTTTTGGACGATGGCATAAAGTGTGGCCAGTGTTTTTTAAGGATTTGTATCGCTCCATAAGCCCAGCGGTGACGCTGCGTTTTAAAGGCCTCAATAGTATCTGGAAGTAATCCATGACCATATCTTCTGTTTGTATAGTGTGCAGAATAACCAGCCTCAAAGAGTCTAAGACCAAGTTCACTGTCTTCAACGATGGTATCAGTATTCCACTGACCGACTTCATCAAACGCAGACTTACGGATCATAAGCATCGTTCCGTGTGCTACGATTGCGTTTTCTTCATTACGCTCAACCATTCCGATATCGAAAAAGCCTGCGTATTCCGCATTCATTGCTGTTTTGAGAAGAGATTCATTGCCATCACGGTGATCTTGAGGTGCTTGAACCATCGCTACTTTTTCATCATCAAAAATAGGCACAAGATCGACAAGCCAGTTTGGAGAGATAACATAATCGGCGTCGATAACAGCGAGTATCTCCGTGTCACTGCTCGCAGAGGAGAGGGCTTTATTGAGAGCACCTGCTTTAAATCCTGTACACTCAATATCTAGATAGACAAAACGCTCTCCAAGTTCTTTACAGAGCTTTTTGATAGGTGCTTTGTAGTAATCTTCTGGAGTATTATTGATAATTACAAGTACTTCAAAGTTTGTGTAGTTAAGGTTTGAGAGCGCTACAAGCGTCTCTTCAAGTACGTGCGGCTGCTCTTTATAGGCTGGAACGTGGATACTTACCATTGGGACATGATTGGACTGTAGGTCAAGTGGGATCAGTCTTTTTGGACGTCTACCAAGTGTACATTTGAAAAGCTCATTTGCTTTTGCAAGGGTGATAACAGTCAGCGGTATCATAAGCAGCGTACCCATTCCCCACATCACCCACATACCGAAGTTCATATAGTGTATAAATGGATAGATAGCCGACATAACGATACCAAAAGAGATACCTTGCGCCGCTAGACCATAGGTGATAGCATGCATAAAGTTCATACGCTGGTTACGCAGTCCGAAGAATGTCAAAAGTGCACCGATAAACGCAGCCGCACTCATCTGCATAAACCAGTATGGCTCTATAAGAACTGAACCTTGGAACTCAAATTTTTGATTGCGTTCTGCATCAAAAATACCCCAATATTGTCCGACATTTCCCTCATGGATACCTTTCCAAGGCTGATCAAATGCTTCAAGAAGGTTGTATTGAAAACTCTCTTCTTTTGCAAGAATCAAAAATCTTCGTACAACTGTGGCTTGATTTTCTGCACTCGCAACAGAGCCTTGGTTATTATACCCTTGACTTGGCCAGCCGAACTCTCCGATTGTGACACGTTTATTTGGAAACGCAGCGCTTACATTGTGATAGATATTTTTAAAATATGGCACAAACTCTTGCGCTTTTATCTTTTCCCAGTATGGAAGTACGTGGATATTGATAAAGTCAACTTCTTGGGCAAGCTCCGGATTTTCTATCCAAAGATTCCAAATCTCAGCAGTTGTAACACGCGGCTGATGGTATCGAAGCGGTGTCTTTTTTTCTTGTTCGGCAAGCACTTTTTTAAAGTCACGGATGATCTCTATAAGCTCTTCGACTTCAAGGTCCCCGCGGAGCAAGACCTCATTCCCGACGATAACAGAAGAGATAGTTGGATAGTACTCTGGAATAAGTTTTTTAGCCAGTTCTATCTCTTGTCTGTTGTTTTCAGGGTCACCTGAGAGCCACATACCGTAGTGAACCTGCATGTTGAGCTTTCTTGCCTGAGGCAATACGGCTGCAGCATCTTCAGAAGAGTAGACGCGGATCTTTTTTGTAAACTTGCTGATGAGTGTTAAGTCACGCAAAATCTCTTTATCACTGAGAAGCGTCTTGTCTGCACTTTTATAGGGCGCGTAGGAGAGTGATTTGATGAGATTTTCAGCATCTGGAGGCGAAACAATTTTATCGACATTGTTTACCCAAAGGAAGATTTGTAAGAGCGAGGCGAGCAGTAAGGCGGCTAAAATTGATTTCAATTGTAATCCTAGAAAATGAAACGAATTATATAGGAATTTAGCGCAAATAGTTGTTAAAATTTAAGAGATATTTAAAAATATTGAGGGCTACTCTCATCTCAAAGTTTTTCCTGATAAAATTAAGATTTTAAAACGCAAATACAGAGATGATAGAAGTGAAAAGATGAGCAGAGCAAAAGGGAATATCGCCGAAGATAAGGCGTGTGCATATATAGTGGATGAAGGCTTCAGTATTATAGAGAGAAACTTCTATTCGCGTTTTGGTGAGATAGATATTATCGCTATCAAAGAAGAGGTTTTGCACTTTATCGAAGTTAAAAGTGCACTGGATTACGAACTTGCCATCCAAAATATCACACCACGAAAACTCTCGCGTTTGATAAAAACAGGCGATGTCTATATCAAAAAAAATAAACTCACACTTGATTTTATGTATGATGCCGTTTTAGTTACGCCGCAAACAGTGTGGCATCTTGAAAATATAACACTCTAAAAAAGAAGAACGTTTGGAAAATTTTTTACTTATATTTGTGGCTTTATCTGCTGGCTACCTTATCCAAAAGCTGCGTTTGTTCCCAGAAAACGCAGCCACTACTCTAAATCAATTTATTATTACTGTTGCGTTTCCAGCGATTATTCTGCTCCAAGTGCCAAAGATTGATTTTTCTTATGAGATGCTTTTACCTGCGTTTATCGCTTGGATAGTGATGTTTTTCTCAGCTCTGCTTGTTTTGCTCCTCTCGCGTTTGCTCCATTTTTCAAAAGAGATCACGGGTGCTTTGATGCTTGTAGCTGTTTTGACCAACAGTTCGTTTTTAGGGATTCCTATTATAAATGCCTATTTAGGAAGTGAAGCAATCGGCTACGTTCTTGTCTATGATCAGCTTGGAACCTTCCTTGCGTTTGCGATTTATGGGACTTTTGTGGCTTCATATTATTCAAGCGAGCACAAGCTAGAATTTAAACTTATCCTCACAAAACTTTTTACCTTTCCGCCATTTATCGCGCTTTTAGTGGCGTTTATGCTCACAGGCACTGCGTTTCATCCAGCTATTATCTCGACACTTGAAGCACTCTCCGCGACCATTGTCCCGCTTGCCCTTGTTGCTGTGGGACTGCAGTTACAGTTTCGCCTTCCCAAAGATGATTTCAAACCCTTTGGCGCGGCGCTTTTTGTGAAGCTCCTTTTTGCACCTTTTGTGGCGATACTCTTTTGCTGGATTTTTGGATTGGAGAGTTTAGCCGCGCAGGTCTCTATCCTCGAAGCGGGAATGGCACCGATGATAACCGCCGGAGTTTTGGCTTCTATGGCAGGACTTGCCCCAAGGCTCAGTGCATCTATCGTCGGATATGGGATTTTGGCTTCATTTGTAACAACAGGAATTTTATATCTTTATATAGTCGGCTAAAGAGGCGAAACGCAAAGATGAAATGTTATAATTTTTTAATTATAAAAGATATTGGAGAATTGTATGGATGCAAAGATATTTTTCGGCTCAAACGCAGCCACGGCTGAGAACTTTAGCGAGAGAAAAAGCCCTTACAGCGGTGAAGTAGTCTCACGCGCTCCGATATGTAGTGCTGAGATGGCAAAAAAAGCGTTGCAAATCGCTCAAAACGCAACGAAAGCTGCAAAAGCTTCGACGCTGGCACAGCGATGCAACTGGCTTTTGGATGTGGCACAAAAACTTCGTGAGAACAAAGAGGATATCGCGCGCACAATTACCGATGAAGTAGGCAAGCCTATCGCGTTTTCCCGCGTAGAAGTAGAACGTTGTATCGAGACGGTGACGCTCTCGGCTGAGACGATGCGCACGATGCATGGAGAAACTATCAATACAGATGCGATGCCAAGCGGTAAAAAAACGACTGCGTTTTTTAGCAGAGTCCCTGCGGGCGTTGTCGTCGCTATCACACCTTTTAACTTTCCTCTGAACCTTATCGCACATAAACTCGCTCCCGCTCTTGTCGCAGGAAACGCAGTGGTACTCAAACCAACTCCCGAAGCACCGCTAACCGCCTATAAATTTGCAAAGCTCTTTATCGAGAGTGAGTATGCCGTGGCTGACGCGCTGAGTGTGGTTTATGGCGATGCTGAGGTCGGAAGCGCGCTTATTACGAGTGATATTCCTCGTGTCATCAGCTTTACAGGTTCTGTGCCTGTAGGCAATATCATCACAAAAAACGCAGGCATCAAAAAAGTTTCGCTTGAGCTTGGTGGAAACGCAGCGACTTTTATCGATGCAAGTGCGGATTTAGACCTTGCAGCAAACCGCTGTGCACTCGGTGCTTTTGTAAACTCTGGTCAAGTTTGTATCTCTTTGCAACGAATCTATGTGCACAAAGATATTTATGAGACTTTTGCGCAGAAGATGGCAGAAGCTACAAAAAAACTCATCGTCGGTTCACCGTATGAAGATGATACTTTTATGGGACCGCTTATTGATGATGAGGCTGCCGTGCGCGCGATGGGCTGGGTTGAGAGTGCTATAGAAGAGGGTGCAGTTCCCCTTCTTGAGCCTCGTCGTGATGGGCGTATGTTCTATCCGTGTGTGATGGCAAATGTGCATGACGAAATGGCTATTGTCTGCGAAGAGGTCTTTGCACCGATTGTCTCTCTTGTCAAAGTCGACTCATTTGATGATGCTATTCCTCGTATGAATAACTCGCCGTACGGTTTGCAGTTTTCTATCTTTACGAATGATTTAAAAAATACACAACGCGCGATAGAAGAGCTTGATGCAGGCGGTATCGTCATCAATGATATGCCGACGCTGCGTTTTGATATCCAGCCTTATGGCGGAGTAAAACTCAGCGGTGTGGGACGCGAAGGACCGAAGTTTGCCATCGAAGAGATGAGTGAAATCAAGTCCGTCATCATCTGCTAGATGGCTAAGAAAAAGGTTATTATTAGCTCGTGTCTGCTCGGTGAAGTGTGTCGTTATGATGGCAAAACCAAAGAGGTAAACGCAGTCATAGAAGCTTTTGCTGCGTTTGAGATTATCCCGTTTTGTCCCGAAGCGCCTCTCTTTGGCACACCAAGAGAGCGGATAAGTGTTGTGATGCAAGGGCAAAAGAAGCATATTATCACAGATGAGAGCAAGAAAGATGTCACCGAACTTCTGCGCCACGAGATACTCTCTTTTTGCGCGGCGCATCCAAACGCAGATGCGATAGTACTCAAGTCAAAAAGTCCAAGCTGTGGGCTTGCAACGACACCTCTGCTCAACGCTAAAAAAGAGATAATTGCTCTAGGTAACGGTCTTGCAGCGGATATCTTTTTAGAGAGATATCCCCAAATTGTTATTCAAGACGAGCTTGCGTTTTAGACTCTTTTTTTCCAAAAAAGCACAAAAATAGAAGAGATGATAAAAAGTGCAAACATACTCATCATGACGTTGGAAGTTCCATTACTCCCTGAAGAAAAAGGAAGTCCTGTGGTATTCATCCCAAAAAATCCTACCATCAGGTTCAGCGGTAAAAAGATGGCCGAGATGATGGTGAGGATATAAATCAGGCGGTTCATGCGCTCATTCGTTCGGGTGTTATAGAAGTTGTAGATATAGTCAAGCTTGCTCAGTTGCAGGGTTGAGGAGTGTTTGCTTCGCTCAAGGTGCTCATGTAAGTCGGCATAGTTATTGACCAAAAAGCCCTCATCTGGATGCAGTACTTCATAATGTTCTATAAAATCATTCATAGTATAGAGTGCTTTTTCAAGCACACTCTCAACTCTCGTGATGTCGCGTTTGAGGGCAAACCATGTACTCATAAAATCTTTTTTGTCTCTCTCGCTATAAAGAATCTCTTCCATCTCCTGAACCTGATTTTGATAGGAGCTAAACATTTTCATAAAGCTATCTATATGGGTGTTTATAAAGAGGTACGGTTCTTGAAATTTTGTATCAAACTTTTCAAATACCTCTTTGGAGATATTGTAGTAGTAGCTGGCATGTTTCGTAAAGACAAAACCAAAAGAGTAAAACTCAAGTTCTTTCTCACAAATAGGCAAACGTAAGATAAGCATATTGTAACCTTCATTGACATCAAAATAAGAAGGGTGCCTTGCGTTTTTAAGGTCTTTGAGGTGGAGTTCGTCTAAAATATCCAGTATTTCTTTCATAGTGAGCCTTCGTGATTTATCTGAAAAATATTATACTCATTTTGTCTGTAATTTGAAGCTTTTAGTACTCGCAGAGCCTTTTTAAGGTATAATCGCGCAATTTTACTATGCGAGAAGTATTTATGGACATTAGAGAAGAATTTTTAAAATTTTTTGAATCAAAAAACCACGAGAGAGTAGCTTCGGCTCCTTTAGTTCCCGACGATGCAACACTGTTGTTTAACAATGCAGGGATGGTTCCTTTCAAATCGATTTTTACAGGGGAAATCCCTGCTCCACATAATCCAAGAGCGACTTCTTGTCAAACATGTCTGCGTGCTGGCGGTAAACACAACGACCTTGAAAATGTGGGACATACAGCACGTCACCATACTTTTTTTGAGATGCTTGGAAACTTCAGTTTTGGCAACTACTTTAAAGAAGATGCAATTGACTATGCATGGGAATTTATCACAGAAGTAATCAAACTGCCAAAAGAGAAACTTTGGGTAACAGTGCATGAGAGCGATGATGAAGCAGAGCAACTTTGGCTCAAACATGTCAGCATAGATCGTATCATGCGTCTTGGCGACAAAGACAACTTCTGGCAGATGGGCGACACAGGTCCATGTGGTCCATGTTCTGAGATCTTTTATGATCAAGGTGCTGAGGAATTTAGCGGTCCTGAAGATTATATGGGTGGAGACGGTGACAGATTTTTAGAGATTTGGAATCTTGTTTTCATGCAATATGAAAGAAGCGCTGATGGCACAATGAGAGAGCTTCCAAAACCTTCTATTGACACGGGTATGGGACTTGAACGGGTTGTCGCTATTAAAGAGGGTAAGACAAGCAACTACGGTTCGTCTCTTTTTATGCCTATTATCAACAAAGTACAAGAGCTCATCGGCAAAGAGTATACTTATGCAACGGGTGCAAGCTACCGCGTTATCGCTGATCATATCAGAACTTCACTTTTCCTTCTCGCACAAGGGACAAACTTCTCAAACGAAGGACGCGGTTATGTCCTTCGTCGTATTCTTCGTCGTGCTGTGCGTCATGGATATCTTCTAGGCTTCCGTGAGCCGTTTATGTTCAAACTTGTGGATATTGTTGTCGGTATCATGGGCAAAGAGTATGACTATTTAGCACAAAAAGCAGACGCGGTCAAAGAGCAGATAGAACTTGAAGAAGCAAGATTTTTCAAGACTATCGAGTCTGGAATAGAGCTTTTTGAAGAGGAGCTCAAAAATACAAAAGAGATCTTCTCAGGTGAGGTTGCGTTTAAGCTCTACGATACTTTTGGTTTCCCGCTTGATTTGACTGAAGATATGCTCAAAAGTGAAAACTTAGGGCTTGATACAGAGAAATTTGAAGCATTAATGCTAGAGCAAAGAACTCGCGCAAAAGCTGCTTGGAAGGGAAGTGGAGATGAAGCGACACAGGGTGACTTTAAAGTACTTTTAGAGAACTTCGGTGAGAATGTTTTTGTTGGCTATGAGATGACAAGTCACACGACCAAAGTCCTCGCACTTTTGGATGCTAGTTTTAAAACAGCACAAAAACTCGAAGCAGGTGAAAGGGGATGGGTTCTTTTAGAGGAGACACCTTTTTATGCAGAGAGCGGTGGACAATGTGGCGACATTGGTCTCATCGAAGACTTTGCAAAAGTAGTTGAGACAAAAAAATTCTTCGGTCTGAATATGTCAGAACTTGAAGTGAGTAAAACACTCAGTATCGGCGACAGTGTTGTTTGTAATGTAGATATTTCACGAAGCGAAATCACAAAACACCACTCAGCGACACACTTACTCCACGCTGTGCTTTTTGATGTTTTGGGAGATCATATCTCTCAAGCGGGCTCACTTGTTGAAGCAAATCGTCTGCGTTTTGACTTCTCACATCCAAAAGGTGTAACTCCCGAAGAACTTTCAGAGATAGAGCGCCGTGTAAACTATGAAGTCCTACGCGCGTTGCCTACGACGACTGAAGTCATGAGCATAGAAAATGCGAAAAAAAGCGGTGCAAAAGCACAGTTTGGTGAGAAATACGGCGATGAGGTCCGCGTTGTCAGTTTTGCAGACGCTTCTGTTGAGTTTTGTGGCGGTGTGCATGTGAGCAATACGGCAAATATAGGCTCATTTATCATCACAAAAGAGAGTGGAGTCAGTGCCGGCGTGAGACGCATCGAAGCAGTTTGTGGAAACGCAGCGTATAACTACTTTGTGGGACAAAGACAAATACTCCTTGACGCTCAGTCTGAAGTCAAAAATCTTGACCTCATGGCGGGTATTGCAAGACTTAAATCAACTGTAGCAGAGCTCAAATCTGAGCTCAAAGAGGCGCAGGGAAGCATAAAAATCGAGATAAAAACGCAAGATATCAATGGCGTGGCTGTGGTAGTTGCAGAGCTAACAAATGGTGATATCAAAGAGAAAATAGACGAGCTCAAAAACCAAAATGAAAAACTTTGTGCAATGCTTTTTCAAATCAAAGATGATAAAGTCCTTATCGCTGCGGGTGTCAAAGGCGCAGATGCTGCAAAAGCTGGAGAGTGGATCAAAAATATCGCTCCAATTCTTGGCGGTGGCGGCGGCGGTCGTCCAGACTTCGCACAAGCTGGCGGTAAAGACGCGAGTAAGCTCCCCGAAGCAAAAGAGGCTTCACTTGCCTACATCACAGGAATCCTGAGCTAATGCAAGAGTTTTTCGCAGAGTATAAAGCTATCATCGTCTTTATCCACGTCTTCTCAGCAGTTGTCTGGGTTGGTGGAATGATTGCTATGCGTTACGCGGCACACCCTTCGTTTTTGCAGATAGAGTCTCCTGCCCATAGAATGGAGCGTATTGCTCATGCACTCAAAGGACTCTTTACTATCGTTGTTCCTTTTGTCGTGCTTTTGCTTATCACGGCTGTCATCATGATAATAGGGTATGATTTTTCACATAGTGAATTTGCAGCACTTGGACATATCAAAGAGGGTGTCTGGATGGTTATGGCGGTGAATCTTTTTGTGATGATACTACGCAGAAACAGAGCAGTAAAACTTTTGAACGAGGGCAATATGGTTGGCGCGAAGTTCTCCCTTGAGCTTATTGGCAAATATATGGTTCCTGCCAATATTATTCTTGGAACGATTGCTATCTTCTTAGGTGCAACACTCTCAAGTAGTCTTTAATGCTTAGATTAGCCTCTTCTTCGCAAACCCGATCCATGCTTTTACAAAACGCAGCGATTGCGTTTGTGCAGGAGAGTGTCGATTTTGATGAAGACGCTATCATTGCAAGCTCTCCTAAAAACTTTGTCTATCAGGCGACACTTGGAAAATACGAGGCCAACCTTGCTGCGTTTGGTTATGAAGATTTTCCTCTTTTAGTCGCTGATACCGTAGTCACTTCTCAAGGTCAAATCCTTCGCAAAGCAAAATGCGAGAGTGATGCTCGAAATATTCTCATGACCCAAAGCGGCAATATCACCTCAATAATCACTTGTATGATCTATCACTCCAAAGAGAAAAAGATTATCGATATTTCGCAGACAGATTATATCTTCGCTGATTTTGATATGGATGATCTTGAACGCTATTTAGAGAGTGGCGAGTGGCGAGGGAAGGCGGGTGCATGCATGGTCGAGGGCTTTTGCAAATCTTATATCAAAGAAGTCCGTGGCTATGAAAGCACAGCGATGGGTCTTTGTGTGGAAGTATTAAAGGCTTTTGTCTGATGCTCTATGAAAACGAGCTCAAAGCACTCAAACGCTCAGGAAGATACAGAAGTAGAGAGGTTGTAGATACAACACTTTTAGATTTTGCGTCGAATGATTACCTCGGTCTTTCTCACAATAAACTCTTACATGAGCAGACATGCGAAGCCCTCTCAAAACTCCCGCTTCACTCCCCAAAAGCCTCTTTACTTGTCAACGGCTATCATCAGATTCATAAAGATTTTGAAGATGCGCTTTGTGAAGCAAACGGCTTTGAAGATGCTGTGATTGTTGGGAGCGGATTTAACGCTAATATCGCGCTCATTGAAGCGCTTGTGAGACGCGGAGATACGCTTTTTATGGATGAGAAGTATCATGCTTCTGGTGTGCTTGCTTCAAATATCGGGGCGATGGATGTTGTCTATTTTGCTCACAATAATATGCAAGTACTTCGTGAAGCACTTGCAAAAAGCTCTGCAAAACGCAAGATAATCGCGGTTGAGGGTGTCTACTCCATGGATGGCGATTTGTGTGATAAAGCCGTTTTTGCTATTGCAAAAGAGTTTGATGCATTGCTTATCGTCGATGAAGCGCACAGCAGCGGTGTGCTAGGTGAAAATTTGATGGGGATTTTTGACTACTATGGCATAGAAGTAGAAAAGCATCATATCAAAATGGGCACACTCGGCAAAGCTTATGGAAGTTTTGGCGCCTATATTTTGGCTTCAAGTCATATTATTGAGTATCTTCTCAATCGTGCAAAACCGCTCATCTATGCAACATCACTCTCTCTTTATGATACGCTTTTGGCACATAATGCACTGCGTTTTATGAAAGAAAACAAAACTTCTTTGCATGAGCAGATACAAAAACGCCAAAAGATAGTAGAAGAAAAATTAGGGATCAAAGTGGACGCGCTTATCGTGCCTCTGCTTATTGATGATAATAAAAAAGTGATAGAGATAAAAGAAGCCCTTCGCGAAGAGGGTTATGCAGTGGGTGCTATCCGTCAGCCGACGGTTGAGCGGGCAATTATTCGTCTGATTGCAAGGCTTGGGCAAAGCGAAGAAGAGCTCTCAGAGTTGTGCGAAAAACTCGCCCCTTTTGTGATAAAATAAGCCCATGAATGTCTCAAAACTTTGTATTACACATCAAGAGAAAACTTTGGTAGATATATCTTTTAGCATTGAGAACTCTCTTGCACTTGTAGGGCAGAGTGGCAGCGGAAAAAGTTTGACACTCAAAGCACTTCTTGGCATGCTTCCTGATTCTATGGAGTGTGATTTTAGATACGAAGCGGATTTTGAACTTCTAGCAGGGAAAAGTATTGCGTTTGTACCGCAAAATCCTTTTACAGCACTCTCTCCAATGACGAAGATAAAAAAACAGTTTTTTATCCAAAACGCAGAAGTGAAAAAACTTTTTGCGCAGGTTGGACTCGATGGAGAACTTTTGGAGAGATTTCCTCCTGAACTCTCAGGCGGGCAGTTGCAACGGGTAGTTTTGGCGATGGCACTCGAATCAAATCCGAAACTGCTTCTACTCGATGAGCCGACAACAGCGCTCGATCCGAAAAACCGCGTTTTGATTTTGGAGCTTTTAAAGAAGCTTCAAAAAGAGTTCGGATTTAAGATTTTATTTGTCACCCACGATATGAACTCTGCGGCAGCTCTTTGTGAAGAGATATGCGTCATCAAAGAGGGCAGAGTCGTAGAGCGTGGCGTTTTGGCGCAAACAATTCAAGCGCCGCTTCAAGAATATACAAAAACTTTAATCGAAGCAAATTTTGCTAACAGGGAATTTAGAATATGAAAATACTCAGTAAAATGTTTTTTACACTTTTGATCTTTGGAGTTATCGCTCCTTTTTTAGCGATAGGATATTATCTTAAAAACTATGAATTTGATATCTCCGAGCTTGTGGATTACAAGCCAGCGATGACAAGTCGTATCTATGACAGAAACGGAGAGAAGATCGCGAATGTATTTGATGAAAAACACAGATACTACGCTGCGTTTAATGAGATACCTCCACGCGCGGTAGAAGCGCTTTTAGCCATAGAAGATACAACTTTTTTTGAGCATCCTGGGGTTAATATTGATGCGATTTTTCGTGCACTTATCAAAGATATTAAAGCAGGGAAGATGGTTGAGGGTGCGAGTACTATTACGCAGCAACTTGTGAAAAATAAACTCCTCACAAGAGAAAAAAAAATATCACGTAAGATAAAAGAGCTGATCTTCTCTATGCGTTTAGAGATGGCGCTAACGAAAGAAGAGATCGTGGAGAGATATCTCAATGAGATCTACTTTGGACATGGATATTATGGTATCAAAACAGCTGCTGATGGCTATTTTCACAAAGAACTCAACAACCTAACACTCAAAGAGATAGCGATACTTGTGGGACTTCCAAAAGCACCAAGTACCTATGCACCGACAAAAAATTATGAGATATCTATGGGTAGAGCAAATAGAGTTATCTCTCGTATGTATGAGCTTGGCTGGATTGATGAGCCGACGTACAAGAGCTCTCTGAGTGAAAGTCCAAAAGTGTATGATGATACACTCACGCAAAACCAAGCGCCTTTTATCGTGGATGAAGTAGCGAGAATCATGCGTGATATGGGTATTGAAGACCTCAAAACTGGTGGCTATGAGATACATACGACTATCGATCTTAAACTTCAAGAAGCAGGGCAAGAGTCACTCAAATTTGCCTATGATGCTTCCATAAAAAGACTCAAAGAGTACGAGAAAAAAACAGCTCCAGTCCAAAGTGAACCAGAATCCGACGAAGAAGATGTGGGCGGCACAGATGACACAGGCAACACACTGCTTAATGGTGCACTCGTGAGTGTTGAGTCACAAACAGGCGATATCCTAGCACTTGTTGGAAGCGTTGATTATAAAGTGAACTCCTTTAACCGTGCAACGCAGGGAAGACGCCAACCAGGTTCTTCTTTTAAACCTTTTATCTACCAAGTAGCTATTGATTTGGGATATTCTGGGGCTTCACAGCTTGTCGATATTGCCAAGACCTATGTCTATAAAGATAGTAATGGCGAAGAGAAAAAATGGCAGCCTAAAAATTATGAGAGAGGCTATAACGGTATTGTAAGTCTCAGAGAAGCACTTGTGCACTCGAATAATCTTGCGACGATCAACCTTGTAAATGAGATAGGTCTTGCACAACTGATCAAAGAGTTTAAAAAGTTTGATATCAGAGATGTGCCAAACGATCTTTCTCTCTCTTTGGGTACTTTGTCTATGTCACCGCTTGATCTTGCAAAATACTACACCTCTTTTTCAAACTATGGGGTGCAGGTGCAGACAAACCTTATTTCAAGTATAGAAAAAGGGGCAAATAATATCTATGAAAAGACAATCTCTACAAGAGAAGTGACGACACCAACGCAATCTTTTATTCTCACATCTATTCTCAAGGATGTAGTAGAACGTGGAACAGGAAGAAATGCAAGAGTAAACGGTCTTGAAATTGCAGGTAAAACAGGTACAACCAATAACAATGTTGATGGTTGGTTTGTCGGATATTCGCCTAGTATTGAGACTGTAGTATGGTTTGGAAATGATGATAACTCTCCGATGTATAGACGAGAGACTGGAGGAAGGATAGCTGCGCCTGCGTTTGCAAGATATTATCAAAAACTGCTTGCGCTTTATCCGCAGATACCAAGAAAGTTTGAAAAGCCAGAAGGTATTATAGATATAGAAATCAATGGTAAAACGGAGTACTTTTCAGATACTTCTAAACCACCAAGACGAGAAGACACTCCAGATCTTATGGAAGAACTCGTCTTCTAAAAGATCTGAGGAGAAATTAAAAAGAGTAACCGATACGTGCTGAGAGTGCATTGTCACTTGCACTATCACTGAGGCCATATGCATAGTTAAGCGTAGTGAACCAGTGCGTGTCTATCGTATAAAATAGATATAAAGAAGCCGTGTTTATATCTTCTACGTGTTTATAAATACTATCAGACGTATTATACGCAATGCTTGCATAAAGCTTGTCGGTTGGATAAAAACCTGCACCAAGTGAGATAGAGTTTGTATTTTGATATTGTATAGAGTCTGTGCCTGCTTTGATGTTGTCATCGTTAATAATAGTATAGCTGTATCCTGCAAAAAGATTGACATCTTTGAGCATATGGCTGATGTTGGCAGAAGCAACATAGTCTGTATTATTGTTATTTAATTCTGAATCATATGTAGGAAGGATCAATCCTGCACCAAATCGTATGTTAGTTTGCTTGAGTGAACCAAGTGTATAATAAGCGCCTAGGAAAGTGTCGTTCATACCATTTTTGTCTGAAGTCGTACTGTCTGAATTATAGTAAGATGTGCTAAGTTGCAGAGAAAATCTGTTGTAGTAGTAATCCGCTTGTAAACTGTGAGAGAGTGTATCTGTTTCTTCAAGTGTTGTATAGTTTGTTTGATAGTAGTTCAGGCCATATATGATGTCAAAGTGATGTTGTGTTCCTAGTGTCTGTATGGTACATCCAGTGGCACTTACCAATTCGCTCATAGACGTGTTGGGACACAAGTCCTTACTATCATCTACTCCATCCAAATCACTATCACTAAACGCAAACAGCGTTGCAGATGCAGCGCCAAGAAGACAAAGAGCTATCTTAGTCATTGTAAACCCCTTAAGTAGTATCGCACTATGGCGATACTAAAAATTATTTTTTACCCATAAACATTTGAGTATTTGAACCCGCATTATTTTGTTGCATCATCTGATTTGCACCCTGGTACTGATTCATTTGCTCAGCCCTTTTCATACTCTCCGTTTGCTCAGCTTGGTTAACTCGGACTCTTTCACGTATCTGTGCTTTCGTCTGTGTGCGTGTTTGAAGCTTTGTTATAGCTTCTTCTCTTTCTTCTGAGCTGAGTGTAGAAAGCTTGAGTTTAAATTCATTCATGAGTTTCACTCTCTCCTGAGTAGGAGCTTCGTTTATTTGCGCAATTTCCGCATCCATACTATCGCTTGCCATCGCAAAGCTTAAAGTACCTAAAAGTAGTGTAACCATAGTAACCTGAAAAGTCTTCATCTTTTCTCCTTCGTATTTGAATGGTGTAATTTTGACATAGTAATGTTAGTGAAGCATTAGCTTTGAAAGGTCAAGTGTAATTGTTGTCCCTTTCATTGGTTCACTTTGGACATTTATTTTGATAGCAAGTTCTTCACAGAGCTTTTTTACGATGTGAAGACCTATGCCTATGCCTCTCTCCTGCTCTTTATAAAAGCGTTCAAAAATTCTTTTTGGATTTTTGATACCTTTGCCACTGTCCTCTATATGCAGAGACTGTTGATCAAACGATATTTTTACAAAGCCGTTATGTCTATTGTATTTGGCTGCATTAGAGAGTATATTATCAAGAATTCTCTCAAAAGCCTCTTTGGAGGTAAAAACATCTACATTGTCTATATGCAAGTCAAACGCGATGTTTGGATACGACCCTTTGAGGTTTTGCACCCTTTCTTCTACGGTTTTTTGAAGATCCAAAAGCTCTTTTTGCAAAGAATGGTCTTCAAGATAAGAGCGAAGATGTTGTTGCAGGTTAAGAATATTTTGTACACTTTGTTGGATACGTGTTATTTTTGTGTTTGCTCCGAGTTCTTTTTCAAGCATAGCACTGTTTAAACGCAGTGAAGAGAGTGGGGTGTTAAAATCATGAAGAATATCGCGAATAAACTCATGCGTGAGCAAAAGAGCATTTCTCAGAGGATAGAGTGCATATATTGAAAAAAGTATAGACAAAAAGAAGAGTATTGCCAGAATAATAAAAAAATTCCATAGAGCCTTCTGTTCAAGTTTTTCTACTTCGGCTGCATATTTATTGGCACTCAATGATATCTGCATCAAATATTTTTCTGATTTTGGAATACCGTAGTAGCTGCTCAAAGTGCTGTTACTTTTATAAAGAGAGTAGAGATTTTGTGAGTTTTTTTCAACAAAAACAATATCATATTGAGGACATTTTAAGTCAAAACTACAAAGACGCATATCCGCAAGAATGCTCTCATCAAGGATATGTGTCGTTTTTTGCTGGTTGATAATAAAAACGGCCACAAGCAAGGAGCTAAGAGAGAGAAAAAAGAGTAAAAAACTTTTGACAAATGATTCGATTTCTACCTTATTCAATGGTATATCCTATACCTCTGAGGTTTTTGATCTCTATCCCTGTTGTCTGTTTGAGCTTTGTGATAGCCACACGAAGTGCTGTTGGTGAGGGTTTTTCCAGACAATCAAGGAGCATCTCTTTATCTATAACTTGGCCTACATTTGTCAATAAGAGACGGAGAAGTTTTTCCTGTACTTCACCAAGTGCAAGTATATGCGAACCCTTTTTAAGTGTTCTAGTATTTGAATCATATTCAAGATCTTTGTAAAGTATTTTGGGGCTATTTGAGTGCTTTGAAGAGAGTTTTGCATTGACTCGAATGAGAAGCTCTTCAGGGAAAAAAGGTTTTTTGATATAGTCCAGCGCGCCGACTGCAAAAGCCTCAGAGATAGATTTGATATCTATAAGTGCGCTAATAAAGATAGTAGGAGTTTTGTCGTCCGCACCGCGAAGGGCTTTTAAAAGTTCTATCCCGTTGATGTCAGGTACATTGATATCAAAGATATATAAGTCAAACTTGCTATCATAACTTTCATCAATCGCCTCGTCTCCACGAAGTGTGAGGGTTACATCATAACCCTCACTCTCGAGAAGCTCTTTGAGTGTTTGTGCCAATAAGAAATCATCTTCGAGTAAAAGTATTTTTTTTTGCATCTTCTATTATAATGTATAAATGCTAGTAAAGTGTTAAAAGGCTATTTTTCCTCTTTTTTTCGCTCTTTTATATTGATAGTGCGAGCAGGTTTTTTCGGTGCATCGAAGCTTTCTTTTTTACTGCCGTCATAACGGTGGTTTCTCTCGCCGCTTTTTCCTGAGAATTTCGCTTTTCCAGTTTCGTCATGTCCTAAAAATGTATTTGATGTTTTCTTTTTACCCCAAGTATCATTTTTTTTCTCATCGGGTTTATAGCTGCGTTTTTCACCCTCGTCTTTTTTTGGCTTGAAGTCGCGTTTCTCACCATTGTCCGCTCTTGGTTTGTACTCTCTTTTTTCACCATTTTCAGCTCTAGGCTTGAAGTCGCGTTTTGGTTTATCGCCATCTTCGCGTTTAGGTCGAAACTCTCTTTTCTCACCATCTTCAGCTCTTGGTTTGAAGTCGCGTTTTGGTTTGTCATCGTCTCTTTTAGGTCTATATTCTCTCTTCTCACCATCTTCAGCTCTTGGTTTAAAGTCACGTTTAGGTTTATCGCCATCTTCGCGTTTAGGTCTAAATTCACGTTTTTCACCATCTTCAGCTCTTGGTTTAAAGTCACGTTTTGGTTTGTCACCCTCAGCACGTTTTGATTTGAAGTCGCGTTTTGGAGGGAGCTCTTTTTTCTCTTTTTCTTTTTGTCGCATTGCTTTGAGTTCTTCTTTAAGCTTCGCGTTTGCTATATCTTTTTTTGTGACATAGCCATATCCTGGACGTATTTCTTGCTTGATCACGCGACCGATAGTTGTTTCGATTGGATAGAGAAGTTTTTGCTCTGCTATATCTACGATTGCTACTGCTTTTGAAGTAGCTTTTGAGACTCTGTCAAAATAACTTTGCGTATTTTGAGGAAGATCGTAGTTGATAAGCACTTCACATTTTGTCTCAGGAAGTTCTGCAAGCTCTTCATCGCTCATGACACGAATTTGTGGATTGTTGATATGCTCTTTGAGTTTGACTGCGTTTTTAGAAGCGACTACAAGGATATCGGCGCCTGCGTTTTCTCCCAACAGTTCAGCGAGAAGCTGCTTTTTTTTATGTTCAAAACATTGATAAATACGGTGATTGTTCGCTTTTATGGAGATAGAATTGGCTGGCATGACGAGTCCTAGGATGGAGGGATTTATATTATGTTGAAATTATAGCGCATAGAGGCATAAATTATGCTATTATAGATGCATATTAAGATTAGGATATTTATGTCATTTGAAACACTCGGATTATGCAAAGAGCTATTAAAAGCGATTAAAGAGCAAGGCTATGAAAAGCCAACACCAATTCAGCAACAGGCTATTCCTGTTATATTAGACAAAAAAGACATACTCGCAGGTGCACAAACAGGAACAGGTAAAACAGCCGGCTTTACCCTTCCTATGCTTGAGCTCTTGCAGCGCGCAAAACATGCTAAAGGGCATCATATTAAAGCCCTTATCCTTGTCCCTACACGTGAACTCGCAGCACAGGTAGCAGAGAGTGTCGCCCTTTATGGGAAATACCTTCCTTACAAATCTACAGTTATTTTCGGCGGGGTAAAGATCAACCCTCAGATTACAAAACTCAAAAGTGGTGTAGATATCGTTATCGCTACTCCGGGGCGTCTTCTTGACCACCTTTCACAAAAAACGATTGACCTTTCACATGTGAGTTTTCTGATCCTTGATGAAGCGGATAGAATGCTTGATATGGGTTTTATAAACGACATCAAAAAGGTTTTGGCAGTACTCCCAAAGCAGAGACAAAACCTTCTCTTCTCAGCAACATACTCTCAAGAGATCAAACAGCTCTCAGACAGACTTCTCAACGCTCCAACACTCATAGAAGTAGCTCGCGCGAATACTTCGAGTGAGATTGTAGAACAGTCGGTCTATCTCGTAGATTGTGAGAGAAAACGCGAACTTCTGACGCATCTTATCAACGAAGGCAAGTGGAAACAGGTTTTGGTATTTACACGTACCAAACACGGAGCAAACCGTTTGAGTGCCCAACTTGAAAAAGATGGGATTACTTCTGCCGCTATCCATGGAAATAAGAGTCAAAACGCAAGAACAAAAGCGCTTGATGATTTCAAACAAGGGGCTGTACGCGTTTTGGTAGCAACTGATATCGCAGCACGTGGCATAGACATCGATCAACTGCCTCACGTAGTTAACTTTGAGCTTCCAAATGTGAGTGAAGATTATGTTCACAGAATAGGAAGAACAGGACGTGCTGGAAATCAAGGTGAGGCTATCTCACTTGTCTGTATAGACGAACATGAGTATTTGGCAAATATCGAAAAACTCATCAAAAAAGATATACAAAAAATAGCACTCAAAGGCTTCAAGCCTGATCCTAGTATCAAGGCTGAAGTGATTAATACAGGTGGAAATCGCGGTGCACGCAACAAACCAAGAGGTGCTGGCACGAGAACTCCAGCGAATAAACCACGATCAGGTCAACGTCCAAACGCAGGCAGAGGACAGAGATAAGCTATTTACCTTTTTTACCGATTTATCTTAAATATTTCGGTATGGAGGGTGTGTTATGAAAATACAAAACTCAAATGTCTCTTTGTCTTCTTCGCATGATATGTATCATGAGCGAAGCGAGAAGGAGACTCTGGAAATGTGGAATACTCCCGAGAAGGCCCCACAAAGGTTTAGAAATATGGACCGTTTGGAGCTCAGTAAACAGTTTGATGCCAAAAAACTTGAGAGTGTGCAAGATGAGACCGATGGTATGGGTCTGGATCCAAAACTTATGCAGATAGTCCGCGCCATAGAATCTCTCACAGGCAAAAAAATCAATCTCTCATTTTTAAAAGAACTCAATCCTTCGCAAGCAACACAGGCTCTTCAGTCTGGCTCAAGTAGAGAAGAATTAACAACTGAACTTCAGGGCTGGGGCATCGATTATCGTTATGAGAAACATGAAATCCGCCAGGAGAGTCTACAGTTTTCTGCACAGGGCAGTGTGCAGACACAAGATGGCAAGGCAATAGAGTTTTCGTTGGCGCTGAGTATGCAAAACCACTCAGAGCTGCATGAGAGTATAAGTCTAAGGGCAGGGGATGCGCTTATAGACCCGCTTGTTCTGAACTTTGGAGCTGCAACAGTCTCTATCGGTTCAGTAGAGCACAGTTTTGATCTGAATCTTGATGGTAAAAGCGACACTTTTTCTTTTGTAGGAAGCGGGAGCGGATTTTTGGTGCTTGATAAAAACAAAGATGGAGTCATCAATGACGGAAGTGAACTCTTTGGTCCTTTCGTAGGAAACGGCTTTAAGGAGCTCATGGCTTATGACAGCGATGCTAATAACTGGATAGATGAGAATGACAGGGTTTTTGAGCAATTGCTTATCTGGACGAAAGATGAAAATGGAGAAGAAAATTTATATAGTTTAAAAGAGAAGGGAGTGGGAGCACTCTATCTTGGTGCAGTATCGACCCCTTTTACTTTAAACAACACATACGAAAGAATAGGGGTGATGAAAGAGAGCTCTATTTTTCTAGCAGAAAATGGTTCTGTAGGTACTTTACAGGAGATTGACTTAAAGGCTTAATCAAAGTTTTCATTGTGCAATAGTCCAAATCGAAATAAAAAAATAAAAAATATTGAAGCCTAAAAGAGGTGCAGTTTATATCTATTGTCTTTACTGGAATACACTTATGCCATCATAAGGAGATTTCATATGAGCAAAAAAATTTTAATAATCACTGTTTTTCTAAGTAATATCGTCTTCGCGACAGTTATACCTGTCCCTTTATCCCCAAGCTCTACGAAAAATAATACAATCAATTCACTCTCTTCTATGGCTACACTTAACCTTTATAAAAGAGGTTTAGATAAAGACGTGGCTGAGCAAAAAGTTTTAGATACACTTAGCGGTGATACAAATCTTGATGATTTGATGGCACAAAATATCGTGGCGCAGCTTGAAGCAATAGAGCGAGAAGATATAATCAATTTTGTGAGTAATGCTGCGTTATATGGCAAAAATGTTGATTTAAGCTCTTATGAAACACTTATCTCTCTACTTCAAAAGAGCAACAAAGTTTCACTCAATAAAGTTATTCTGGAAAAAGTGCAAAAAATAAGTCTAGAAAATAAAAATATAAAAAGTATCTACAGCTAATTCAATTTCTATAGATGCCTTGAGTATCTTTGCTACTTACTTGCTTCGTTGGAACTCTTTATAAGTTCTGGTGAAGCGCATAACCAGCCATTGGCACCATTATTTTTGACGAGATACATTGAAGCATCAGCATGTTGTAAAAGTGTGTCGAGCGTTTGTCCATTGTGTGGATAGAGAGCCACACCGATACTTGCACTAATATTCGCTCTCCCTAATACTGTTTCAAAAGGAAGATTGAGTACATCGACAATCTTTTGAGCGACTTCTCCTGCTACATTGACACTTTCAATGCCTGGAAGCACTACTACAAATTCATCTCCTCCATAGCGGCAGATAATATCACTCGACATACGCAGTTGAGAACGAAGTCGACCCGCAACGTCACATAATACTGAATCACCTGCGGCATGACCTAGCTGATCGTTGACAAATTTAAATTTATCCAAATCAATTAATAGGAGGGCGAATGGAGATCTACTCTGCATCTCCATCATCTCTCGCGTTTGACGAAAAAAGCCAGTTCTATTATAAAGCCCTGTAAGAAAATCACTCTCAGCTTCTATTCTTGCTTGTTGTTTCTCTTCGTTAAGTAGACGAATACGACGTGCAAGTGCGAGGGAAAAGATGAGCACTTCGATCGTGATACCGATTTGAAGTGCGTGCTCAGCTGTGAGTAAATCATCAATAATACCCATCGCGCGTAAAACAGTGAAAACACCACCTATTAAAGGAAAAATCTGTGCTAGTAAAAAGATATTTGATGATGGGTATTTTACAACTACACTTCGAATCGAGATGATCAGTATCGAGAAAATCATCGCAAGTCCAACTATAAAAATCAGCTGATTAGCGAGTGGATAGCTCCCTGCAAGGTCTATACCTACGAGTAGTAATGATGCGATAATAATACCAAGAAGAGCCCAATCAAGCCGTGGCATTCTTTTTTTGGTCTGTAAAAAAACACGTACCCAGAGAGTCAAGGCTATAAAGTGAAAGGCTGGTATCAATACATGTTGATTGTCGGCCATCCAGAGGTTGTTAGGCCAAAGAAATTCAAAAGCGTGGCCATTAAGTTCTGCACTTACAAGTAAAAGCGCAAGAGATGAGAATAGGTAGTAGACATAGAGTCGCTCACGTAGCACTAGCCATAGAAATAAATTGTAAATTAACATGGCTATCATAATGCCGTAGCTGATACCAAGCAGGAGGTACTCATTTTGTTGACGAAGTTCAAACTGCGAACGTGTCCAAAAGCGAATAGGCACTACAAAACTATCCAAAGTCTGTATACGCAGGTAGATAGTTGTCTCTTCTTGTGCTGCTAGTTCCAAGGGGAAGACAAAGAGTCTATGCCGCACAGGACGCTCTTCAAAACGATAATGATCACCACTGTGCTGCTTTGTATAGTTCCCATCTTTTTGTGGTGTATAGAGCTCTATATCATCAAGAGAACTGAGTGCAATTTCTAGTAACCAAGGCTGAGTTGTAGCAAGGGTACGTAGATTGAAACGCAGCCATATAGTGTCGGTAGTAAAACCAAAGGAAGCTTCACCTTTGAGCGATTCAAAAGAGTGTTGCATGACATCAGGGAAGTTTAATGTCCCCTTTGGATCATGTAATACTTCGAGATAGCCATTTGCTTGATGCGTTTGTTTCTCTGGATCGAGAATGAGAGTATTGGCATTAGCTAAAGCGTAGCCCATGAGTAAAAGTATAAAAATTCTGAACATACGAGTAAAGGTTATGAAAAAATATGACAGAAAAATTCCTTCGAGATAAAAATAACTTATTTATACAATAGAACAAGTATATTGCAAGAACAATAAATGGCGTATTAAACTACTCTACTTTCGTGCTTATACCTTAGTAAATCTTCTGTTGCGTTTTGAAGCATATTTTTAGATTTTGATATTGCTTTTTATCATGTAATAGATGATTGAAGAGAAGGCATTGCGCGTAGATAGGAAACCTCTGGTGCATAATTTTTAATATTTTTAATTATTAAGTGTATTGAATATAACGAAACTGCAAAAGGTAGATATTAGGGGTGCCATCTATTGTTTTGAAATGAAAGAGTTTGAGATTTTTTATTGCTCCCAAGTTTTACTTAGGGGCAATAAGAGAACAAGAGTGTCTAGTGAAACGCTCTATTTAGCGCGCAGAAGAGAGCTTTGACAGAAGCAGTTGCGATATCTGCATCTGTTCCTACACCAAAGCAAGAGAGGATATCTTTACTATGTATCTGCATATAAGCTACTGCGTTTGCAGAGCTTTTATCTCCGCAGGAGTGCTCAGAGTATGAACTGATTGAGAAGTCATGTTTATAGTCTTTCATGAGTGCATCTTTACATGCATCAATCGGACCGTTGCCTTCGCCCTCGGCAGTGATCTCTTCACCGTTATAGATGTAAGTCAAAGAACATTTCGCGATTTTTTTCTGAGATGTAACTGTAAAGTCGACCAAAGAGATATGTTCAGGCATTTTAAAATAGTGCTCTTTGAAGATTTTGTATATCTCTTTAGGCTCTAGCTCTCTGCCTTCTTCATCACTCACCATCTGTACCAAACGGCCAACTTCAGGATGCATTGCTTTTGGAAGCTGATAGCCGTAGTTTTTCTCCAAAATATACGCTACACCGCCTTTGCCTGACTGGGAGTTGATACGTATAATACTCTCATAACTTCTTCCCACATCCGCAGGATCTATCGGCAAGTATGGAACTTCCCAAAAAGAGTCTTCTTTTGCTTTTTGGTATGCAAGGCCCTTATTGATGGCATCTTGGTGTGAACCTGAAAACGCAGTGTAGACAAGCTCTCCAACATAAGGATGACGAGAATGTGTCTCCATCTCAGTACATCTCTCTACAACATCTAAAACTTCGTTGATATCAGAGAAATCAAGTTCTGGATCCACTCCTTGCGTTAGCATATTAAGTGCTAGCGTAATCATATCTACATTTCCTGTTCGCTCGCCATTGCTCAAAAGCGTACCTTCAACTCTGTCAGCTCCTGCAAGAAGTGCAAGCTCAGTAGCCGCAACACTCGTACCTCTGTCGTTATGTGTATGTGTCGAGATAATGACATTTTCACGGTTATCCAAGTGTCTGCTCATCCACTCTATCTGGTCAGCATAAATATTTGGTGTAGACATCTCTACTGTTGCAGGAAGGTTTATGATAACTTTTCTCTTCTCATTGATGCCCCAGCGTGCTGTAACTGCGTTTGCTATTGCTACTGCATACTCAAGCTCAGTTCCTGTAAAACTCTCAGGAGAATATTCTAAAAATATCTCGCCATCATGTGCAGCTTCATATTTTTTGACCAAGTCAACGCCCTCAAGAGCAAGTTCGATAATCTCTTCTTGCGTTTTTGCAAAGACTATCTTTCTTTGCGCAACAGATGTTGAGTTGTAAAGGTGAACAGTCGCTTTTTTAACACCCTTTAGTGACTCAAAAGTTTTTGCGATGAGGTGTTCTCTCGCTTGAACCAAAACCTGAATCGTAACGTCATCAGGGATAAGCTTATCGTTAACAAGGCGACGTAAAAAATCAAATTCTACTTTTGAAGCAGATGGAAAGCCGACTTCTATCTCTTTGAAGCCGAGTTTGAGTAAGAGTGCAAAAAGTTCAAGTTTTTTCTCCATAGTCATAGGGTTGATAAGAGCTTGATTACCGTCTCTTAAGTCAACACTACACCATTTAGGAGCGTGTGTAATAGTATTGTTTGGCCATTGTCTATTTGGCAAATCTATTTGTGGGTAAGGTCTATATTTACCTTGTTTGATGTGATTCATGATGAATCCTTTATACTTGAAAATTTTGACAGTGCACTCTTAATACCTATCAATGGCGCGATTATAGCAAATTTATGATTATACAAAACGCAGTGAAGAAAAAATAAGTGTGGGGAATAAGATTATTGTAAAGAAAGTGCCCACGGAGAGTGGGCGATGACTAAGCTAGAAGAAGCTTAGCACTGGTATGTAGTTTTGAACTCGTACGCAGTTGGACGACCTTCGTCTGGCCATACATCACGCTCAAATCTATAGTGACGGTATGCATCTAAGAACTCTTTTGAAAATACTGGTTGTAAGAATTCGTTATCTCTTACAAGTGACTCGAGTGCACCACGAAGTGTGTGAGGCATTTGAGGAATTCCTTTTTCACGAATCTCATCAAGAGAAAGCTCATAAAGGTCAATATCCATTGGACCGATTGGAATCTCTTTGTTTTTGATACCGTCAAGTCCAGCCATCATCATTACAGCAAACGCAAGGTATGGACATGCAGTAGAATCCGGGAATCTCATCTCAACACGTGTAGCTTTTTCGCCTGCACCGTATGGGATACGACAAGAAGCTGAACGGTTTTGAGAAGAGTATGTAAGAACGCTTGGTGCTTCAAACCCTGGAAGCAATCTTTTGTATGAGTTTGTAGTTGGGTTCGTAAACGCAGCAACTGAACGTGCGTGTTTAAAGATACCACCGATATAGTGAAGACCCATATCAGATACATTCGCATAGTTTCCTTCTTTGTAGAAAAGGTTTTTGCCATCTTTCCAAAGTGATTGGTGTACGTGCATACCGTTACCATTGTCACCGAACATTGGTTTTGGCATAAATGTAGCTGTTTTACCGTTAAGGTGTGCTACCATTTTTACAACATATTTGTATTTTTGAACATTGTCAGCTGCACCAATAATGTCAGAGAAAACGATACCGATTTCGTGTTGCCCTTGAGCAACTTCGTGGTGACCAAGAATAACTTCAAGACCAACTTGCTCTAAAATCATCATCATTTCAGCACGCATATCAACACCAGTGTCTGTTGGAGCTACTGGGAAGTAACCACCCTTAGTTCCTGGACGGTGCGCGTTGTTGTATGAATCTGGGTAAGAAGTGTTAGAGTTCCATCCACCCTCTTCAGTATCGATTTTGTAACCAGCTTCATTGATATTGTCAACAAATTTTACATCATCAAAAACGAAAAATTCGTTTTCAGGTCCAAAGTATGCAGCGTCAGCAATACCTAAAGATTCTGCATGTTTAAGAGCCGCTTTTGCGATTGAACGAGGACATCTCTCATACGCTTGGTTCTTGTAAATATCGTAAACATCACAGAAGATGATAATGGTCGGATCAGCAGTAAATGGATCTAAAAACGCAGAACCTACATCTGGTTTTAAAAGCATATCTGATTTGTTGATTGGTTGCCATGCATCTATAGATGAACCGTCAAATGGCAAACCACCTTCAAGTTGACCTGCGTTTACAGCACTCATTCTGTATGTAACATGGTGCCATGTACCTTTGATGTCTGTAAATCTAAAGTCTACAAACTGAACATCATTTTCTTCACAAAAAGTAAAAAATTCTTCCGTAGTATTAACAAATTTTCCCATTCATATTCTCCTGAATTAAATCTGTGATAGTATAGCTGATTTCATTAGTATATATAAAAAAATGATGATTAAAAATTAATCAATTGCACATCATGTTTCATTCAGTACACCTTATACAAGCTGATTTTAACTGTATTGACTGAGCTGTCCACCATTTTTTGCATACATCATAAGATGCGCGATGTTGACACTTCTATCAGCAGAACGTTCAAGTTTTCTCAGAGTTCCAAGAACTTTAACGTATTCAATTGAAAGATCTCGCTCTACGATAATAAGTCCCATAATCTCTTTTTCAAGTATAGAGAAAAGGTCGTCGTTTTTACTCTCTTCAACCATGATTTTTGCATGGTATTCTTCGATGTTACACCCAGGAAGATTAGTAAAACACTCTAGTATATAGTTCAGTGCATGGATCGTACTTTTGTGCAACTGCACGATAGTCGAGTTGAGCGGAGTCAGATTACATTCACTGCTGAGATGCTCTCTCATGCGTTTGGCGTATTTTTTGACACTATCACCAATGCGTACAATCTCATTTGTCATCTTCAAATAAGCTACAAGTGAACGCAGTTCTCTGGCTTCAGGGCCGAAAAGTGCGAAAGTTTTAATGATTTCGTTATCGATGATATCACCAGCAACTGCTATATTGCCCAGCATCTCTTGCGCATCTTTAAAGCCTTGTGGCTCTTTTGTTTCAAAGGCTTGAAGTGATAGCTCACTCGCATCTTTTATATTTTTCAAAAGAGAAGTGATCTCATCTTTGATTTGATCTATTTTGTTGTCATATTTACTTATCATTATTTTTCCTATCAACCAAATTTGCCGGTAATATACTCTTCTGTGAGCTTCTCTCGTGGAGTAACAAACATCTCTTCTGTGCGTCCGAGCTCTATAAGCTCACCTAAATACATAAACCCTGTGTAGTCGCTGACTCGTGCAGCTTGCTGCATATTGTGAGTGACGATAATGATAGAAACGCGCTCTTTGAGTTCCACGACAAGCTCTTCTATCCCCGCTGTAGATATTGGGTCAAGTGCAGATGTTGGCTCATCAAAGAGTAAAACTTCTGGTTCAACTGCAATAGCACGAGCGATACATAAGCGCTGTTGCTGACCGCCTGAGAGACCATTTGCATCATGCTTGAGTCTATCTTTGACCTCTTTCCATATTGCCGCATCTTTGAGGGCTTTCTCCACACGATCATTCAGTTCCGTTTTGTTTTTGATACCCTGAAGTCTCATCCCATACGCTACATTATCATAGATACTCATAGGAAACGCAGTCGGCTTTTGAAAGATCATTCCGATTTTGATTCTTAGACTTATGAGATCTTCTTTAGATGTCAAGATATTTCTCTCATTGAAAAGTATTTCACCCTCGTATTTATTTCCAGGATAGAGATCATGGATACGATTAAAGCTTCGAAGTAGTGTAGTCTTGCCACAACCAGAAGGTCCGATAAGTGCTGTGATAGCATTTTTTGCTATTGGCATATCGAGTTTTTTGATACTTGGAGCATCTGCACCTGCATAGGTAAACTCAAAGTTTTTTACTTGCAGTGCTTTTTCTTGTTGTATATCTATGATAGTCGCCATTATTTAATCCTTTTTTTCATTAAAAATACTCTTGCGATGATATTGAGACCCAAGATAAACATGCTGAGTATAAACGCAGCTGCCCATCCAAGTTTCTGCCAATCTTCATAGGGACTTGTCGCATAGTTAAACATCGTCACCGTCAGTGAAGCCATTGGCTCATTCATATTTGTATTTAAAAAGTTGTCATTAAATGATGTAAACAGCAGTGGAGCCGTCTCACCAGCAACACGTGCAACTCCCAAAAGAACACCTGTTAATATCCCAACTTTTGCACCTCTGTAGACGACTTGTATGATGACCTTGTATTTTGGAGCACCAAGAGCAAACGCAGCCTCACGCAAGGTGGATGGAACAAGCTGTAACATATCATCTGTTGTACGCAAGATGATAGGAAGCATGATAATACTCAGAGCAATAGAACCTGCCCAAGCACTAAAGTGTCCCATAGGCATGACGACTATCGCATAGACAAACGCACCGATAACGATACTCGGAGCGGACATCATGATGTCAGAGATATCACGGATAATCTCAGCGAGTTTGGATTTTTGTCCATATTCGCTGAGGTAAGTTCCAGCCATAATACCTAAAGGAACACCCGCAAAAGTTGCAACACCAACGATATAGAGCTGGCCGATAAGGGCATGTTTTAATCCGCTCTCTTCATACCCTGGAGGTGCTCCGACTTGTGAGAAGATATTCCAGTTGAGTGCATCTATACCATTGATAACAAGCACACCGAGTATCCAAAATAAAAACGCCATTCCGATCACCGCAGAGAGTGTTGAGAGTGTCATGATGACATTGTTGATGATAATTCTTTTTTGCGTGTGTGTCATGCGCCTATCCTTTTTCTTCTTAGAAAGTAAAACTTAGCAATAGAGATGATAGTAAAACTTATCACAAGTAAAAGAAGTGAAAGCTCAAAAAGACTTGAGTAGTAGATCGGTGAATCAGCTTCTGTAAATTCGTTTGCAAGTGTGACCGGAATCGATGTTGCCGGTTGGGTCAGATCTGCTGATATCTTGTGAACATTTCCCATAACAAAGGTCACGGCCATCGTCTCACCAATCGCACGTCCAAGTGCTAAGATAAAGGAGCCGATAATTCCTGCTTTTGCATAAGGGATGATGACATCTTTGATTACGTCCCATTTTGTACCGCCAAGTGCATACGCAGACTCTTTGAGAATATCAGGTGTGGTATTCATCGCATCACGTGTCACAGCCGCCATGAAAGGAAGAATCATAATAGAGAGGACAATGCCCGCTGTGAGCATACTGATACCCACACCGCCGACTATATCACGGATAATAGGTACAAAGTAAAAAAGTCCCCACATACCGTAGATAACTGATGGAATGGCTGCGAGGAGTTCGATACTCACACCGACTGGGGATTTGAGCTTCGCAGGTGCGAGTTCACTCAAAAATATCGCAACACCAATGGCTACAGGCACAGCAAGAACCATCGCTAAAAACGTGGAGATGACAGAGCCGTAAATAGCAGGAAGTGCACCAAACTTTTCAAGATTTGGCGCCCATTTTGTCTCAGTTATGAAGTCAAAACCCGACGCTTGCATAGAAAAGAGTGATTGCTGAAAAAGCTTAGTGAAAATCCAAGCAACAATAAGAAGTACAGCTAAAGCTATAAACTTTGTCATATGTGCAAAAAGTTTATCAAGTAGTAAGTTCAATGTGACTGCTTCCTTTTTAAATGTTTAAGTTTGGAATCATAAAAAAATTTGGTTACAAGATTGTTACAATAGGCTAAAAAGTAGCTCTCTATAGATTTTTCAAACAGAAAAAAAATATTTAAATAAGATAGTCTAATTTAAATAAAATATTAAGTTTGCTAGGAATATACTGTGGATAACTTGCTAGATATTTTCCTTAAGATTTAAAAATCAATGAATGAATTTTTTTACTTGATGTGTTATTTATAGTATCTTGATGTTTGTAATAAAAAAGAAAAAAATGTATGACTGTTGCCGCACTCTTGGCCACATTTATAGACTTTAATAGATTTAAAAATACAATGAAAAGGAAGAGATGTAATTGTTAAAAAAAATATTACTGCCAACAATTTTATTATTGCTGGCTTACGGCTTTTGGATTAGTCCAAACTTTAAAGAGATAGCAGCTGGAGTTGCTATCTTTTTATTTGGTATGTTAGCACTCGAAGAGGGTTTTAGAGCTTTTTCGGGTGGAGTGTTGGAGAAGGTACTGCAAAAATCAACAGATAAACTCTATAAAAGTATCGGTTTTGGTTTTGCAGCGACGGCTATCATGCAGTCAAGTTCTTTGGTCTCAGTACTGACAATTTCGTTTTTGGGCGCAGGTCTGATCGGCCTTACACAAGGTGTTGGCATTATCTTGGGGGCCAATATAGGGACAACAACTGGAGCATGGCTCATGGCTGGTTTTGGTTTGAAAGTCAATATTGCTGCCTATGCAATGCCTATGCTAGTTTTTGGTGTTATTCTTATATTTCAAAAAGCCAAATCACTCAAGGGTATAGGCTATGTCTTGGCAGGACTTGGGTTTTTATTCCTTGGAATCCACTATATGAAAGAGGGATTCGAAGCATTTAAAGAGACTGTAGATATATCATCATTCGCTGTTAGCGGTTTTAAAGGTCTTATGATCTTTATAGGTGTTGGTCTATTGGCAACGATTGTTATGCAATCTTCTCATGCAACTATTGTTCTTATCTTGGCTGCACTTTCTGTGGGACAGATTAGCTATGAAAATGCTTTGGCACTTACTATCGGTGCAAATATAGGTACAACGGTAACGGCAGTGATAGGATCGCTCAGCTCAAATATAGATGGAAAAAGATTGGCGGGTGCACATTTTATATTCAATGTGCTTACTGCGTTTGTCGCTGTGGTTATTATCCATCAGATTATGTATGCCGTTGATGTTATAAGTGATTTTTTCGGTATAGCACCAGATAATCATACATTGAAACTTGCTGTCTTTGATTCTTTGTTTAAAGTGATGGGCGTACTTATGTTTATGCCTTTTGTGGATAAGTTGGTAAATTTTCTCAATAGAACCCTCAAATCGAAAGTTTCAGAAGATGCTTCAGGTATCGAGAGTGTAAGATATTTAAATGATTCTGTCCTTGAGCTTCCTTCGACATCCATGATAGCAATAGTAAATGAGACAAAACATTTATATGAAAATTCCGTTGAGATCATTGCGCATGGTTTGAATATTAAACGCAGCAATATATTTTCATCTATGCCATTGGAGGATGTTTTAAAGGAGAATTATAGTCAGGACATAGTCGATATTGATGCGTTTTATAACAAAAAGATTAAAGGTATCTATGGGAAGATTATAGATTTTGCAGCTCGTGCACAGTCTAATATGTCGCCAAGTGATATTGAAGTATTGTATAAGATAAAACTTGCAAATCGAGATCTTGTTGAAGCTGTAAAAGACACGAAGCACTTGCAAAAAAATCTTGTGAAGTATACTAATAGTACGAATACGCATATACAAGGGGAGTATGAGGCTATTAAAATGGGCTTAGCTGAACTTCTCAGAGATATTAACATTGTTGCTAATTCTAAAGCAGTAGATGAAAAGTTGCTGTTACTTTCCAAAGCTAAAGTACACCTTGAAAAATATGATATCATAGCAAACGGTACATTGGATAATTTGATCAGAAGCGCTCTTATTACAAATGAGATGGCTACGTCGTTAATGAATGACAGTACCTATGCTTATGATATAAGCTCTAATCTTATTTCAATGGCGCAGAGCATGTTTTCTGCAGTGCGCTTTGGTGATGATGGGGTACATGATGAAATCTCTCTTAGTGAAAAAGATATCAGAGATATACTAAACAAAGGATGATTTATGGGCGTTAAAAAGTTTATAAAAACTGTTACAAAGTTTTTAAAGTTAGGTGAATTTAAGGATGAAGGTAAAAAAAAGTCTGTAAAAGAACTGCTGAAAAAGCTAAATAAACGTAAAAGAGTAATCAAAAAACGACTCGAATCTGACCTAGAGAAGAAAGAAAAAAAAGAGCTTAGAGAAGAGTTTGAAATAGTTTCTGTTGAGATAAAAAATGGAAAGGCAATTCTTTTCAAGCTTTACGAGAAAAAAAAATAACAAGGAGATAAATATGAAAAAACAAGAGAAACACGATAAAGATATATTTGAGATAAATGGAAGCATGATTTCACTCGAAGAACTTATACATTATTACAAAAAAACAAAGTCTGATAAAAAATCTAAAAATAAAGCGGAACAAAAACGCGACAATGAGCAGCAGCTCAAACCGTATCAGGCAGAGCTTATCAAGCTTCAAAAATATCTTGAAAATTCTCAGCAAAAGATGATTATCCTATTTGAAGGACGTGATGCGGCAGGAAAAGGTGGGACTATTCGCAGGGTTACACGAAATATGGATGAGAAACACTACCGTATCGTAGCCCTAGGTAAACCTACAGAAGAGCAGAAAACGCAGTGGTTTTATCAAAAATATATCCAACATTTTCCAAGAGCTGGAGAGATAGTTCTTTTTGATAGAAGCTGGTACAACAGAGCGATGGTTGAGCATGTTTTTGATTTTTGTACGGATAAAGAGTACAGAGATTTTATGAATGGTGTGCAAGGTTTTGAAAATGATTTGACACGACAGGGTATTATCCTTGTCAAGCTTTATTTTAGTGTAACAAAAGATGAACAGGCACGAAGATTTGAGAGACGTAAAACAGATCCACTTCGCCAATGGAAACTCAGCGAGATAGATATGCAAGCACAAGAGCGTTGGGATGATTTTACAAATACAAAATACAATATGATCAAGCAAACGCACTCTCACAGTGCTCCATGGAAAGTGATACGCTCAAACGATAAACACAAAGCAAGACTTGAAGCGATGAAAGTCATACTAAACGCAGTAGATTATGAGTTTAGAGATGAGCATCTTAATTATGCGCTTGATGCACAGGTTGTTATCTCAGGTTCTCGAGAGATAGAGATTATGGATGCGCAGATTGCTCGTAGCGGTAAATTTATCAACTAATAAAAAGGGTGTCATAGATGAAAGAGAAAAAAGTAAAAGAGTATGACAATAAAGTCAAAGCTAAAAAAGCAGAAAAGCCAGAAGAAAACGTGGTAGAAAAGTCAGAAGAGAAAAAAGCTAAGAATAAAGATAAAGTAAAAGTTTGGATAAAAAAAGAGACTCTAGAATATGAAGCAGAACTCCAAAAGCTTCAGGTGGAACTCTTGAAATTTCAAAATCATGTCAAAGATCAGGGGCTCAAAATTTTGATGATCTTTGAAGGTCGTGACGCGGCAGGAAAGGGTGGGACGATTAAGCGTCTTACTGAGCATCTTAACCCAAGGGGTGCTCGAGTCGTAGCTCTTGAAAAACCAAGTGACAAAGAAAGAACGCAATGGTATTTTCAGAGATATGTTGAACATCTTCCCTCAGCAGGTGAGATAGTCATCTTTGATAGAAGTTGGTATAACCGTGCTATGGTTGAGCCTGTTATGGGCTTTTGTACGGAAAGACAGCATCACAAGTTTTTAAAAGATGCTCCAAAATTTGAAGTGATGATTGCAGACGAAGAGATAAAAATTTTCAAGTTTTACTTCTCTGTATCCAAAAAAGAACAGGCCAAACGTTTTAAAGAGAGAGAAACAGATCCACTCAAACAGTACAAACTCTCTCCAGTGGATAAAGAATCTCAGAGACTTTGGGATGAATACACACTTGCGAAGTTTATGATGCTAAGCGCTACACATACAGAGGTGGCTCCATGGACTATTGTCAAAAGTGACAACAAGAAAAAAGCTCGTATCAACGCATTTAGACATATTCTCAACTACGTAGAATATCCAGATAAAATCGATGCTAAAGAGATAGAAGTAGAAAAAGATATTATTATCTTTGGACGTGATGAGGCTATCGAGATGGAAAAAAACTTTACTTTTGCCACAAAAGAGGGTTGATTTTTCTCTGATTTTTTCGTAATCCTTTTGTAACATTTAAGATTTATACTTCGGGTATCTTAAATCACACAAGGATTACAACATGTTTAAAAAACTTGCTTCACTTGCACTTGTTGCAGCGGTAACATTCACATCATCTATGGCGGCTGATAAAATCAACGGTGCTGGTGCATCATTTCCTGCTCCTCTTTACTATGACTGGGCTTTTAACTATCAAAAAGATACAAAAAACAAAGTTAACTACCAATCAATAGGTTCAGGCGGCGGTATCAAACAAATCACTGGTCGTATTGTAGATTTCGGTGCAACAGATGAGGCATTGAATACTTTAAAACTTGCAAAAGACAACCTTTTCCAATTTCCCGCAGTTATCGGTTCAATTGTTATTGCGTTTAACGTAGATGGCATTGCTGATGCAACTTTAAAACTGAGCAATGAAAATGTTGCTGACATCTTCGCTGGTAAGATAACTATGTGGAATGATGCAAAAATTCTAGCTGACAATGCGGGTGTTCAACTTCCAAACCAAAAAATCATCGTTGTTCACCGCTCAGACGGATCGGGTACTACGTTTAACTTTACATACTACCTAAGTGGAAGTTCACAGAACTGGAAAAACACATTTGGAACAGGTAAAGCAGTTGATTGGGCTACAGGTATCGGCGGAAAAGGGAATGAGGGTGTTGCTAGCTTAGTGAAACAGACTCCGTACTCTATCGGTTATATGGAAAGTGCTTACAAAGACAAAAACAGTCTTTCTGCTGCAGTTCTTAAGACAGCAAGTGGTAAGTGGGTTACAGCAACAGAAGAAAACTTCAAAGCTGCTGCAAAATATGCTACTTGGACAAAAGAGAAACACTTTCACTCTGTTTTAGCACTGCAAGCGGGTGATACATCATACCCAATCGTTGCTGCTACATTTATTCTTCTTCCTAGAGAAGGTGGTGAAATGAATAAAAAAGTAATCGCGTTTTATGACTATGCATTTAAAAACGGTGACGAAGCAGCCGCGAAGCTAGGCTACATCGCTCTTCCTGAAGAGACTAAAAACATGGTCAGAGAGTACTGGGCTGCCAACATCAAATAGTCCTTTTTTCTATCATCTCAATATTTAATCACTCAAGCCCTTGCGCACTTCGGTGTTGCGGGGCTTTTTTTCGTTTTGATGCTAAATTGTAATCAATACGTAACCAAGCTGTCATATACTTCTCTCAACAAATTAAGTTAAACAAAAAAAGGAAAACAATCACATGAGAAAAATAGTTTTATCGACTATCGCTGCTTTAGCAGTTAGCGTAACAAGCCTTGCTGCTTCACAGCAGTTCTATGTAAATGAGGATGGACAAGTATTTACTACTTCAGCTCCTGACCGTATCGCTATCGAAAATAAAGAGACTCCGGTGTTTATGAAAGGTATTAAGTTAGAGTTTAGTGGTACACACTACTTTGGTTTGACATCTGCTACTCCTGCTACTAAGGAAAGTGTAACTGGTGGAGATCAATCAAAATATGCTGATACTTCAACAGGTTTTGAGATGCGTCGTAACTACGTGCAGGTAAAAGCATTTTTCAACGATAAAGATTATTTCCGTGTAACAATGGATACAACCAAAGAGCTCGCTTCTACTACATCTTACGCAAATATCTATGCTAAATATGCATATCTTTACTTAGATGAGGTTCTTCCATTTACAGGCACTGAAATCGGTATCGTTCACCGTCCTTGGATAGATTACGAAGAGCACAACGCATGGCATTATCGTTCGTTCAATAAAGTAATGCTAGAGGAAAAAGGGACAGCGACAGAAGCCGGTGTTGACTTAGTAAACTCAGCAGACCTTGGGGTAAATTTTAAGACTAAAACAGAATTCTTCACTTCTGAGATAGGTGTGTTTAACGGTGAAGGTTACCATGCGGACAAAGATGCGGCAAACCAAGAAAACAGTGGAGACTTATCACTAGAGTGGCGTTTAACGGGTCATCTTTTAGGTGATGGTAAAAAAGTCGGTAAAAATGACCGTACAAAAGCTACATATGCACATATTTCAACTTATGGTTTAATCTCTAAAAACCATAAAGATGATAGTGCTACTGTAAATCAAGTTGCTACTGGCGCATTAAAAAGTGAGTATGACCGTTCATTTTACGGTGTTCATGCAGTCTATAATCAGCCAGAGTTCTTGATCGCGGCACAATATGTGATGGCAAAAGATGATGCTCAAGATGATTTAGCTACAACAACTGCTTGGGCAAAAAGAGATTACAAAGCCTTTTCAATAAATGGAGAGTATCGTCCTATAAAAGATTGGACACTCATTGGTCGTTATGATAACTACACAATGGATGATACAAATATGGCAGGTGATGACATGACTTCAAGTGTAGCAGGTAGTAAAATCATCGCAGGTTTAGCATACAAAATGAATAAAAATATAAGCTTTATTGGTTCAGGAAAATTCATCGATGAGCAAACGACAGTTGCAGCTTTGGATGGATTTGATTCTGGCCAATCTAAAAACGTCTATATGCTCACTACAGAAGTGAAGTGGTAACACATACTTCATGCCCCAAGTGGGCATAATTTTCATTTTTTTCATTTCATTTTTCTCCTTCAAGCAAAGCCCCTCATTTGGCTTTGCTTCTCCTTTTTTAAAAGTTCATATTTCTTCTTATTTTCTTTGCGTTTTATGCAACATTATTTGCAAGATATGTTGTATTATTCGGCATTCATATTCTCATAAAAAGTACTTCGATTGTGGTGCTATCCATAGTGTTGAAGCCAAAGGTTCAGTGCGTCACCAACTTCTCAAACTTCTGTTTGTTCTTGCGTTTTTTATAGTTAGTAATGTCGTAGCAAATGAGTTTCCTACACTCTGTAGTCGCGACCAAAATGTCAATGAGTTTACGATACTCAGTTACCACGAAATAGCCGAAAAAGGGGAGACGCTTGACTCCACTTATACCGTTACTCCCCAAAAGTTTGAAAAACAAATCAACTGGTTTATAGAGAGTGGATACCACTTCATCAGTGTGGATGATATCGTAGCGTACAGAAAAAACGCAAAGCCACTGCCTCAAAACGCAGTGCTTCTTACCTTTGATGATGGGTATCAGTCTGTTTATGCAAATGCGTATCCTCTTATCAAAAAATACAAAATACCTACAGTTATTGCACTTGTTGGAACTTGGCTAAATTCTCCTGAAAAAGTAGATTTTAGCGGGCACATTATAGATCGTAGTAAATTTTTGAGCCAAAAAGAGATCAAAGAGATGGTCGCAAGCGGTTTGGTGCAGATAGGAAGTCATAGTTACGACTTACATCACGGTATTCCTGGCAATCCGCAGGGAAATCTACAGCCAGGCGTTACAACGCGCCAATGGCTCAGCGAGAAGGGTCTCTATGAAGATGAGGTGACGTACAAAAAACGCATCCATGATGATCTCTTAAAAAACAATGATTTTTTAGAAAAATATACGGGACAAAGACCGCGTGTAATGGTCTGGCCTTATGGACACTACAACAAAGAAGTCTCAGAGATTGCAGAACGTTTGGGTATGCCTGTGGGGCTTACCCTTGATGATGGAAGCAATACAAAATTGACTCCAGTATCAGCGCTCAGACGTATCTTAGTCGAAGGAAAGATGACGATTCCTGATCTGCAAATAAGTATGCAGATGCGAAGCGCAAACTTTACTGATGATGCACGGGCAACCAAAGCGGCACATATTGATTTGGATTATATTTATGATCCAGATCCTCTGCAGATAGAAAAAAATCTCGGTGCTCTGCTTGATCGTATCAAAACGCTGGGAATCAACACAGTCTATCTCCAAGCTTTTGCGGATCCGGATGCAAACGGAGCTGCGGATTTTGTCTATTTTCCAAATAGAAATGTCCCGATGCGTATGGATCTCTTTAACCGTGTAGCATGGCAGATTAGCACGCGCACTCAGGTCAAGCGTGTCTACGCATGGATGCCGATGATAGCGTGGGAATTGCCAGAAAATAATCCTGCTGCGAAGGATATGGTTGTAACACTGCAGGTAGACCCAACACACCTTAATATGGGCTATCCGCGTTTATCGCCATTTTCTGCGAAAGCTCGAAAAGTTATCGAAGAGCTTTATGAAGATTTGGCAAAATCAGCCTATATTGACGGTATCTTGTTTCATGATGATGTGACACTCTCAGATTTTGAAGATGACAGCGAGAACGCTCGTCAGCAGTATGAAAAATGGGGACTCTCAGAGAGTGTTATGAAGATACGTGCTGATAAAACGCAGTTCGCAAAGTGGACACAACTCAAAACAGAGTATTTGGATGATTTTGCGATGAAGCTCGCGCAGATCGTGAGAAATCAACAACCAGGGCTTAAGAGTGCTCGCAATCTTTATGCGCAAGTAGCACTCAATAAAAACGCCCAAGAGTGGTATGCGCAAAATCTGTATGAATCTATGAAAAAGTACGACTACACGGCGATTATGGCGATGCCGTATATGGAACAGGCTGATGATGCAGTTGCGTTTTATGATCAGATAGTTGCTAGTATCAAAGAGGATAAATGTGGTCTTGAGCGAACTGTTATGGAACTTCAGACAGTCAACTGGAGAAAAGAGAATGCGGCAATATCTCCAAAAGAGCTCAGTGATACGATAGCGCATCTCTACTCGCTTGGAGTCCATCATATCGCCTACTATCCAGATGATGTTTTTCACAATGTTCCAGATGCGGATGCGATCAAGCAGGATTTTGATAAGAAAGATCTGCGTATGTATGATCTAAGGTTTGAAAAATGATGACTTTTGATATCTTATGGCATTTAGTCTGGCATGCAATACTTGGATATGTTTTTTACTATCCTCTTTTTATGTCAAGTTTGTGGATTGTCGGTGCAATATTTTTTTACTACAAAAATGAAAAACCTTACCTTGGAGATATGATCCCAGAGCTCAGAGCCAATGAGAGTTGGCCAGGGGTGAGTATCGTTGTGCCTTGCTATAATGAAGGGCAAAACGCAATAGAGACAATCTCCTATGCGCTCAATGTTATCTATCCGGAGTTTGAGGTTATCGCTGTGAATGATGGAAGCAAGGATGATACTTTAGAAATACTACTAGAGTTGGCAAAAGAGAATCCAAGACTCAAAGTAGTCAATCTTGCAGAAAATCAGGGTAAAGCTTTGGGTCTGCAAGCGGGCGCACTTATAGCAAAATATGAGTATCTTGTAGGTATTGATGGTGATGCGCTCATTGATCCCTATTGTCTTTACTGGATGACAAAGCATTTTGTACGTTATCCTCAAGTCGCCGCAGTCACAGGCAATCCGAGAATACGTAACCGCAGTAGTTTACTTGGGAAGATTCAAGTTGGAGAGTTCTCCTCTATCGTGGGCATGATCAAGCGTGCACAACGAAGTTTTGGGCGTTTGTTTACTGTTTCAGGTGTTATCACAGGATTTAGAAAATCTGCTGTGCATGAAGTTGGCTACTGGAGTCCTGATATGCTCACTGAGGATATTGATATCACATGGAAGTTACAGCGTAATGGCTGGGATGTGCGTTTTGAGCCTCGCGCACTTGTGTGGATACTGATGCCTGAGACTTTGAGTGGTCTGTGGAAACAGCGTTTACGTTGGGCAATGGGTGGAGCACAAGTGATGCTCAAAAACTTTAAGGTCCTATTTTCACATAAGCAAACCCATCTTTGGGGACTTATGATAGAACTTATGTTGAGTATGATTTGGGCTTACAGTATGGTTTTGGTCTTTTTGGTTTGGGTATTGAGCTTTTTTACGCAAGATCCTTTGGTCTTGTTCGCCAACTCACCTATCTTGCCAGATCAAAGTAGTGTTATCCTCATAAGTGCGTGTTTGGTGCAGTTTGGAGTGAGTAAGTGGCTTGATGGACACTACGATCAAGGTCTGGGAAAAAACTATTTTTGGATGATTTGGTACCCATTTGCCTATTGGTTTTTAAATCTCTTTACCGCTGTAACGGCACTTCCAAAAGTTTTGTTTGCAAAAAAAGCACGTGCGAGATGGGTGAGCCCTGATAGGGGTGTGCACCAACAAGTAAAAAAAGTAAAGGATAGAGTATGAGCAAAGATACCCTCATCATCAACAAACGCCATGAGCTACCTCTTGTTAAAAGAGTACTTTGGGATATTGTGACCATAGCGCTTTGGTTGGGTTGGCTCTATCTATGGAAGCCGGTGTTTATTATTTTTTATAAGATAGTTACGCTTGATGCATCATTTAAAGTGATATCCGCGGCTATCTTTGATGAGATAAACGCAGTGCCATTTGAAAACGCAATATTTATGTTGATTGCGACACCTCTGGTTTTGTTTGTACTCTCAAGGCTCAATAGACACATGGCTGCAACTACACATTTGCTCTATACGCCTAGTGAATATGCACGTTATTTCCAACTTCAAGATGCAGTAGTAGAAGAGTGTGTTGCGAGTCAATTTGTTACGGTTCATCATGATGAGCAAGGGCGTATCACCTATCTGGAGAATAAAATTGTATTGTAAAATAAGTCATCAACTTTAATATAATCCTAATCCTAGAGCGGATAAAATGTAGAAAATGTTTATCTTAGAAGGTTTTTATATGTTTAAAAAAATGCTACTTATTTTTCTTTCTATGATTTTATTGACATCTTGTAGCTCTGAGTATGAAAAAAAGCTCACTATATCTGTGACAACGTGGGTAGGCTACACACCTTTGTTTTATGCAAAAGAGAAAGCCTGGCTTGAACTGCTCAATATCAAGCTCCTCAATGTTGTCTCTTTGAGTGAAAATATGTATCTCTATAAGTCTGGCAACTCGGACGCTTATGTGGGAACGCAGTATGAGTACTCACTACTTTCTCAAAAAGACGCATCTCTTGTTCCTGTGATGATGTTTGACCGTTCAAATGGCGGTGATGTCGTGATGAGTAATCTTTCTTTAGCACAACTCAAAGATACAAACGCAACTATTGATGTCTATCTCGAGATGGACTCAATCAATAGTTTACTTCTTTCAGACTTTGTGCAATTACATAAACTCTCTGCAAAACATCTCAACTATATGAATGAAGATCAGTCCTATATCTCGACGCTTCAAAAAGAAGATCTGAAAAATCCGACTCTTATCATCACATATTCTCCTTATAATAGCCACTTAATGAAAAATGGATTTCAGGAAGTTGCCTCAACGAAAGAGGGAGTTAACCTCTTAGTCGTGGATGCTATGTTCACAAGCATAAAATGTCTCAATGAGCAAAAAAAACAGTTTGTGGAGCTTAAAAAAGTAGTGGATAGAGCTGTTGTGCAACTACAAAAAAATCCGAGAGAGTTTTATGAAACGATAAAGAGATACCTTCCTGAGACGAGTTATGAAGAGTTTTTAGCCTCTTTAGATGAGATAATTTGGATCAATGAAAATATTTCCGCTGACTTACTTGAACGTCTAAAACAGACAGATTTCCCTCTAAGAAGTATCCTTTAAATGTTGAGCATACAAAGATTTACACTATTGATTTTTGTTGTTGTTTCGGTGATTTTTTATGCTCTTTTTACCTATTATTTTTTCAAACAAGAAGAGGAAATGGCTGCGGTCATCATGAAAACACTACGGAACAATATCGCTGAGACAGCGTATACAGTAGCAAAAAATACGAAGAATAAAGAGAGCGTAATCACATCGAGGGCGGCACTGGATAGGATTGCCGCTAGCAACCATTTTATCAAGGCTATATTAGTCCTTGATGATAAGGATATCCTTCTCAATACAGATCCGCATTGCGGCATGGATGCCCTGAGTCTTGGAGACGATGAAGAAAAGATACCAGCTAAGCAACTTTTGAAATCAAAATCACTTGAACAGGAGATTAGATTTTATGAAGGGAAGAACGCTGTAAAGCTTACCCTTGTCTATGTACTGGAGCATGAAGAGATCGATGCACACTTCATAAATAATCAAATAGAATTTGCACTCTATTTTGGCTTTATTCCTATTTTTATCTTTTTACTGGTTCTATGGTTTATTCATTTCTTTGTCTCAATTCCACTTGAAAAACTTCGTCAATTTGCCTATTATCACTCTAAAGTGCCCTCTGCATTTAAGCTCAAAGAACTTGAAGTTATCCGCTACTCTATGGTGGATACTTTTACAAGACTTGAAAGCGAAAAAGAGGAGTTGTATCTCATGGCAAGAACGGATTCTTTGAGTGGTTTGGCAAATCGCAACTCTTTGTATGAATTTGTAGAAAGACTGATAGCAGTTTCGGCAAGAAATGAAGATGAGTTTGCATTTCTTTTTTTGGATATAGACCATTTTAAAAGTGTCAATGACTCACTTGGTCACAATGTAGGAGATGAACTCCTCAAAAACATTGCTTCGATTATCAAAAAAACACTGCGACCAAATGATTTTATAGCACGTGTTGGCGGAGATGAGTTCGTTTTGATTATTCCAGAGTATAAATCCTATTTTGAATTGTCAAATATTATCGAGAGAATTCAGGCACATTTAGCGCGTCCTTGGGTTGTACAAACGCATCCTATTCATATAAACTCCAGCGTTGGAGTCGCTTTTTACCCTAAAGATGCTACGGATTATGTCTCCTTGATGAAACACGCTGATATAGCCATGTATGAAGCAAAAAAACTCGGACGCGCACAATACCATTTCTTCACCGAAGCACTGAATAAAAGCGTGCAGGATACTATCACCCTCAATAAAAATATGCGACAAGCTTTGCATAATGGTGAGTATCAGCTTTACTATCAGCCAAAGGTCGATATTCTCAGTGGTACAATTGTCGGCGTTGAAGCGCTTTTGCGATGGATAAGTCCTAAAAAAGGTATTATCTCTCCTGATGTTTTTATTCCTCTTGCCGAAGATAATGGCTTTATTGTAGAACTCGGAGAGTGGATAGTAGAAGAAGCCTTGTCTCAATGTCTAGAGTGGAAAGCAAAAAATATTGATATCAATATCTCAATAAATATCTCAATCAAGCAGCTTCAAGAAACGAATTTTGCTATGAATTTTATAGCAAAACTTGAAGAGAAAAATGTTGATCCCTCTCAAATAGATATCGAAATAACTGAATATATATTGGTAGATCAGCATAATGAATCGCTAAACTCTCTGAACTTATTGCACGATAAAGGTATATCTATATCTTTAGATGACTTTGGAACAGGCTACTCTTCTCTTTCTTATTTGAAAAGATTCCCTATTGACTATCTCAAAATAGATAGGAGTTTTATGGATGATTATGACTCAGAAGATGGTGCTATATTTATTGAAACAATCGTAAAAATGGGACAGACCTTGCATTTGAAGATTATAGCAGAAGGCGTCGAAAAGCAAACGCAACTAGAGTATCTCAAAAATATAGGGTGTGATCAGTACCAAGGATACTACTACTCAAAGCCGCTGAGCGTAAGTGACTTTGAGATATTTTACAAGGCAATGAATCTCTCTTCTGTGAGCTAAGTCTGTAGTGTTTATGGAAGAAGATACCCGACACCACGGATAGTACGTATATACTCTTTACCTCTGCTTGGGTCTATCTTCTCTTTGAGTCTTTTTATCGCTACATTGACTGTTTTTTCATGAATATTTTCTGGATCCTTCCAAATCTTTTTGAGTAAAAAGTCTCTGTCGAGAACCTTGCCTCTATTGTGTATCATCACTTCCAAAAGAGAGGTCTCAAGCTTCGTCAAACCTACACTAATTTCGTCTATGCTCACCGCATGTAGGTTTAAATCTAAGCGCATATCTTTGTATTCTAATATATCAAGTACATCTTTTGTGTGGTTGTTGTAGCGTTTGAGCACTGCTTTTATACGAAGAAGCAGCTCCTCGATATCAAAAGGCTTGGTGATATAGTCATCCGCACCTTTTAAAAACCCCTCTTTTATATCACTCAGACTGTTTTTGGCAGAGAGGAAGATAACGGGTACATTGATATTTTTGCTTCGCAGCATCTCTATAAAAAGACTTCCTTCTATATCAGGCAGGGATCTATCCATGATGATGAGATCTATTTTTTCTTCAGCTAAGACCTGTCTTACATTTTTTGTATTGAGAAATCCAAGTGTGTCATAACCTGCTGCGATGAGGTTATATTCGAGGAGTTCGAGGATGTCGCTGTTATCTTCTACGACAAGTATATGCTCTTTCATAGAGTATCTCTCCGAGATTTATTTGTGAGTATTGTATGGTGTTTGTGTTTCATTGTGGTTACAGCCGAGGCCGAAAAGCCTTGGTTTTGTAACGCATTTGTAGCTTTGTAGATTTAGTATTTGTAGCTGAGTGAAAGCTCGTAAGATCTGCCAGGTTTGTATCTTTTGGTAATGTTGTCACCCTCCATCCAAGTCACTTCGCCATTTAGAAGATTTCCGGCTTTAAACTTCACATCCATGCCCTCTAAAAGATTTTCCTGCCAAGTAAAGTCCACTAAATGCGGTGGATACTCATACTGGTCAGGATACTCTTGAACACCATTTTTCAGACCTACTTTGCGGATTCTTCTTGACATATAGTTATATGCAAGATTGAGTATCCTTCCATCTGTGTTGTCATAGCCTATATTGGCGTTTATAACGATAGGAGAGAGTCCTTGAAGCTCACGATGGTTTGTTGTAAACTGCTCTTCTTGCGTTTGTGAGAGACTGACATCTGATTTTGTGTAAGTAAAGTTTGCAGATGTGTAGTAGTTCTCTAGACTTTCATCTACAAAATCAAGTCCTTTGGATGCCTCAATCTCTAGACCCAGCAGTGTTGCCGAATCCGTGTTTTCATACGAGTAAATAGGCAAAGAAGTTGATGGACGGGAAACATCTTCTATAGGATTTGTGAGTGTTTTGTAAAAAACAGCCGTTGAAAAACTCTCTGTAGCAGAGAAATAGTGCTCAAATCTGAGGTCATAGTTTGTAAGATCCGTATGTGTGAGATTAGGATTTCCTATAACAGTTGCTGACTCATCAGGGTGGAAATATCCTGAACTTGAAAACTCCCTAAAGTCTGGATAGATATAAGTGATAGAGTAACCAAAACGCAGCTGGTCATTATCGGTAAACTTAAAGCGCATATCTATATTTGGTAGCCATTTATCTATGTTCATTTCGTTGTCATTGATGGCTACAAGATTTGTACTAGGATCTATTCCATACTCATGTAAGGTTTGATTTAAAACTGCTTTTCTAGCACCTATGCTAAGCTCAAAGGAATCTATAGGATTGATCAATGTTTTGACATAGAAGCCTTTTTCAACAAAGTCTGCATCATAATAGTCAGAGGGACTAAAAATCGGCTTGACTAAAAATGTGGAAGTCTCATAGTTTGATACTTCCTGCGTGACATATTTATCCATGATAAAATCAACACTCTGTTGAGAATCTTCATAAGATATATTACTTGCGTTTTCTGCTTTGAGGTAAAACTTATTTGAGCGGGACTCACGCGTTTTTGTAGTGTAGCTTACGCCTAGTTCCACTTTATCCTCGTCACTGAAGATAGAGATATCAGCGACTTCATTGAGATAAAAACTTTTGACATCATCGTTTGTTAAAAGCTCATGCTGGATAAGGTTTTGCGCTGACTGCGTTTTGAGCTGATAATGATTTCCTGTTCCTGTGTAGTCGATATAGTCATATTTTATATTGCCTGGTTGGTTGAGCTCAGCTATACTCCACTGCATACCAAAGTTAAACTGTGCATCAGAGATAAGCTTGTGCTTGAGTAGCCCTGTGAGTTGGTTTGCAAAGAGTGTTTTCTCTTCCCAGTCAAGTGAATAGAGTCTTTGTAGATCCTGATTTGAACCGATAACCCCATCTGTCACACGCGTTTTTTCCAGTGTATCAAGGACAAACAGCGAGGTATATTTGAGTTTAAATACATCTGCATAGTTATAACCGAGATTAAGCATTGCGTTTTGTTTATAGTTTGAGTAGGTTCTCTCATTTGTACCGTAGGTATCAGCTTCGTCCAAGATAACACCTTGTCCGTCCATACTGTAGCCGTAAAACTCTTCAGTGATATGTTTATGATCTTGGTCATAAGAGTAGCTTGCCAAGATACTCAGAGTGTTATCTGCATTTATTTCTATCTTTTTACCAAGTTCTATCGCAATCTTGCTTCCAAGCGGCACACCCTCTTTGTGTGTATCGACTGAGCGTCGTGCCATATCTTTTGTCATACCCCAGAGTTCAAGCTTGGTGAAGTTTGTCCCATAGGGAGTAAAAGCAGGCTGTTTTTCTCCCTCTTCAACGCGTCCTGCATTGAGCACATTGGATGGTAGTCTTCTGCTCCCATCATCTATACCGAAGTAGTCCATAGAACCGCCAGCATAGTAGTTCCCCTCTGTACCATCAAGTGCAGAGTCATGTGCTTTTGTAGCAAGAGTGAGTTTGACGAAGTCCTCTGATACATCTTCTTTGGTTCTAAGGTCGATATAACCACCTCCGAAGTTCCCAGGAAGGTCTGCGGAGTATGTCTTTTGTACCTTGAGACTTCCTATGATACTTGAGGGAAAAATGTCCAAAGGTACAACCCTTTTGTAGGGATCAGGTGAAGGAAGTGGCATGGAGTTAAGCTCTACATTGGCATAACGCTCACCAAGTCCTCTTACATAGACATTTTTTCCATCGACCAAAGTTACACCAGAAACACGCTTAAGTGCTGCAGCTGCGTTTGAGTCACCTTTTTTACTCATCTCCTCAGAGCCGAGAATATCTGCAATAGCACTTGCGTTTTTCTTCTCTGCGATAAGTGATGCGACACTTCCCTCTACTTGAGGTGCTAAAACAATAAACTCATCGAGCTCCATCGAAGCAGGGCTAAGCTCCACAAACTTTGTACTGCTTACTTTTGCATCTACATTTACTTTGACACTCTGTGAGCTGAATTCACTATGGATGATGGAGAGTGTCTGCTCTCCTACGGGAATATTCAGAAGAACATTTCCTTTTGCATCAGTTTGTGCATCGATGCTGAGTCCTTTGACAAAAACTCTCGCACCGGCAATAGGTTTTTGTGTCTCTGCAGAGACTAAAGAGATTTGTACATCTCCTTTTTCTTTAGCTGCGACAAGTGTTGCTGCAGCAGCTCCAGCTACAGAAGCCGGAGACTCTCTATCATCAAATGAGAGTTCATTGTTTTTTTTCAAAGAGATGATTATCTGAGACTCTTTATTCTCTTCTATGACAAAATGCTTTTTGACAAAAGCTTGAACTTCTGTACCATCTTTTGCAAGAACCTGTACCTGATAAGAACCTATCGGTAAAACAGTAAAAAGAGCTCCATCACTATCTGTGATAAACTCTGCATGTTTCACAAACGCTGCGTTTGTGTCAGCAGCAGCATCTTGTTTATAGATGATAAGTGTCTGATTTTTGAGTGGTTTTCCCTCTTTGAGAACAAACAAGGAGAGATCGCCTGTAGCAGACGCAAGAAGGGAGATGCTTAGTGCGATAAATAATAGTACTATTTTCATAGTTCACACTCCCAATAGTTATCGATACATTTTTGCATGTTCTTTCTTATCTCCGTTGCTTTTTGAAATAGATCAGCTTTACTCAATTGTTTGAGTTCCTTCTCACTTGAATCAAAGTCACCGACTTTGTAATAGGCATACGCCAAAGCGTAGCGGATGTTTTCATCTTCTATAAGAGCTGATCTGTAGAGTGCCTTCTGGCTGGCAACGACTCTTTCGTAATCTTCATACTCAAGATAGATGGCGATGCGCTGTTTGAGCTTCTCTTTTGTCTCAAGAAGCTGAGAGTTTTTATAAAGAGCCGTGATAAATTCTTTGGCTCTTCGCATCATCTCTGCCGCTTCTTGCGTATATTTTTCATCTTCTATCGAGGCTTGATCAAAGAGATTCGCCGCAGCTTGAATCATCCCTTTGTCCAGATAGAGGTGAGCAAGTAAAACAGTAACCGTTGCACTCTCTTCAAACTGAAGATTCGCTTTTTCTGCAAGCATGATCGCTTTGTCTGTCTCACCACTTTTTCTGAGTGTTGCTATAAACGCAAGGGATGTTTTTTCATTTGGCGTAGCGTGTTTGAGATAAATCTCTGCATCTTTGAGTGCGCTTTGGTAAAGCTTTTCTGTGACAAAGTAGTTAAAACGCTGTTTGTAAAACTCATAGGCTTCAGGAAACTTTGTAAGTGCAATCTCAATAATTGCAAGGGCTTCATTTTTCTTCCCAAGCCTATAGTTCGCTTCAGCTTTGAGTGCGTAGATGGAGGCTTTTTGCTCTGCAACTGCTCCTGCGTTTTGGATAGCTACAAGCGTCTCTTCATAGCGTTCAAGCTTGAAGCTGTTTTGTGCCATGTAAAGATAAATGGATGTGTCGCTTTGACCTGCGTTTAGAGACGCAGCAAATGCTTTATTTGCCTCTTCGTACGCACTTTGGTTTGTCAGTATCAAACCTTTTAAAGTGTAGTATTTGACAAAATCAAGTTTTTTATCTTGCAGGTTCACTTGTTTAAGCTCTTCGCTGGCACGGTCTGTGTGCCCGTCTTTGAGAAGGATAGTAGCCAAAGTGATATGGTCTATCTCATCGGCACTGTTTTTCTTTTCGCCTGCATAAAGATTCAAAGATAAAAGAAGTACGAGTATAAATATATTTTTCATCCTGTTTCCTTATTGAAGATTAAAACTGATTTTTTGTTTTGCCCAGACTTTTACAGCCTGACCTTTGTACTGAGCAGGTCGAAATTTCCACTCTTTGACACCTGCAATGGCTACATCATCAAAAAGACCGGCAGGTTCAGACTCTAAGACCTTCACCTTTGCAACGCTTCCATCTTGGTTTACAAGAATGTTCATGAGCACATACCCTGTGATGCCTGATTTTCTTGCTTTGCTTGGATACTCCATTGCACTTCTATGTGTTGGTTTTGGCGCTTCATCTACAGAATCTTCACTCATGACGACATCTTTACCCACATCTCCAAGAAGAGACTCTTCCATCTTCATATCCCCGCTCATGAAGGCATCAAGCCCTGTGTCTATACCGCTAAGCGTTGAAGAGAGACTTGGGGCGATATCGCTTTTTTTTGCTTTGCTTGGCTCAGGTTTTGGCTTTGGTTTGGGCTTTGGCTCAGGTTTTGGTTTACTTACCTTTGCAATCTCAAAACTTGTACTCTCTTGTTTCTTTCCTTGATTATCCGGAGCGCTTTCGCTGTTCATAAGAACAACGATGTTGAAGACAAAAAAGATACCAAAGAGCATCCATACGAATGCTTTGAGATGGTTTTGCAGCTTTTTCACAATCAACCTACTTCTTTTTCAGTTGCAACTGCCACATCTTTAGCACCGCTGAGGCGGCACTGGTCAACTACATCAATAAGCTTCTCGACAGCGATACTCTGGTCTGCTACTACAAGTACGGATTTCTCCGTGGAAGCGCGAAGCATATCTCTGAGTTTTCCCTGAATAGCCCAAGTCTTGACCGCTTGACCATCAACATAAGTCTCACCCACATTGTCTATGTAGACACGGATAACCTTACTTGAAGCCTTTTGGGCAGATGAAGCCCCTGGGCGGTTAAGATCAAGCTTCATATCTTTAACAAATGTAGAACTCACCATGAAAAATATCAACAGGATAAAAACCATGTCGATAAGCGGTGACATATCTACGCTACTCTCTTGCGATTTTTTCGGTCTAAAACGCATCTAAACTCCCTCTGAACATAAAATATCTTTGATCTGCTCAAGCTCAAGTTCCATCGTACTGGCTTTTCTATCGAGTATCTTTCCGATGATAAGACCTGGAACGGCGACAACGAGCCCAAACTGTGTTGTAAAAAGTGCCTGCGATATACCGCCTGCGATACCACCTGTTTGTGAAAACAAAGAGGCACTTGCAAGCGAGTCAAAAGTCTCTATCATCCCTATAACTGTGCCAAGGAGACCTATAAGAGGTGCTGCAGCTACGATAGTTCTGATAATAGTCTCATACTGTGTTATTTCGCGTTTGCGACTATTGAAAGCATCATCAAGATAGTTTCTGCTTGATGAGACACGGCCGTGAATCTTTACAATAGCAAGTGCTTCAACAATCGCACCGTCTATCATCCCTTTTGGTACTGTTCTCTTACCGTCATCAAACTTGCGTACCAAGTTTCTCACATTGGCGTTTGAACCGCGTTTGAGTGTATGAAAGCGAAAACCAAGAGCGTACCAAAGCACAAGCACCAACAGAGCAAGCGGCCACATGACATAACCGCCGCTTTGCATATACTCCATAAAATGTGTGAATGCTTCCATCTTTTACTTCTGCTTGTTGTACTCGTTGATAAGGTGAAGAGCAGAGTGTTCCATACTATCTTTGACTCTCTCAGCCCAACCGCCAAGTATATTTCCTATCATGAGGATAGGAATAGCTACGATAAGACCAAGCTCTGTTGTCACAAGTGCTATCGAGATACCGCCTGAGAGAAGTTTCGGATCACCCGTTCCAAACTCTGTGATGATGTCAAAAGTTGCTATCATCCCTGTAACCGTTCCAAGAAGACCGAGTAAAGGCGCAACGGCCGCGATAACCATTAGGATAGAACCAAATTTATCAAGTCTTCCGCTCTCATGTAAAATAGACTCGGCAACGATATCTTCGATGTGTTCACGGTCTCTATCGAGGTTACGGATAGTCGCTTTTAAAACACGGGCAGTCGAACCTTTTTTGTTCTGTAAAAACTCTAATGCGCCATCGACACCGTTTGCGAGGAGTTTGCTGAGTGTCGCTTTTGCAAGGTCTGATGTAGAAGAACTTGCACTTGATAAAAAGAGTGTACGAAGGAGTGCAAGACCAAGACCGACAAGACCAAGAATCACGATAATCCATCCGATGATACCGGCAGAATCGATAATCTCTATGAGTGTTTTTTCTTTTACGTTTTCAATCTCTAAAGTAGGGTTTTCATAGATAAAGATGTTGAGTTGCTCTGAGTAGTTTCTGTTTTTGAGTGCTTTTGCAGTGGATGCCGCTTCAGGTGCATTCCATACTTTCATATTGCCATCCCCTGCAGGAACAAGCGCAGCAGCTGTATCTGTAGAGATACCAAAAGTAGCGATGTTCCCGACTTTTACAAGCTCACCGTTTTCTTTACTTCCGTCTTCATTGTAAAAAGTACCCTTTGTTACGCGTGTCGAGCTTAGCTCTTTGATAAGTTTGTCACTCTCTGTGAATACATTTTCCAATGCAGCTTGATAGTTGTTTTTATCTTCTTCTATGGTAATACCGTAACTATCAAGTGAACTGTTTGCCTGCATCATGACAGAGTCGATGATGGCAACATCATCTGTAAGGTTTGAAGCATTTTGTTGCGTACGGTAGAGATCACTCTCAAGTTTTTCACTTAAAGTGTTTTTTTGAAGAACAGTTGCTTGGAGTCTTTCTAAGTCTGTTTTTGCTTGAGAGAGCTTTTTGTTCTGTTCTCCTTGAATCGATCCAAGACGCGTTTGTAGCATCTCTTTTTGTGCTTTAAGGTAAGCAAACTCTTTTGCATACGCGCGTTCAAGGTCGGTGTCTGTTGCTCCAAAAAGGCTCACGCAGAGGATTAAGAGGAGTGATAGTAGCTGTTTCATTATTTGTTTTCTCCCATTACGATGGCATTTGGCAGGTTAAAATATCCTGTACGGATCTGTTTTTTGAAAGCATCAAAAAGATAAAGAATCTGCTCTTTTTCTTCCGTAGAGAGGGCCTCTTTGTAGTACCAGCCTTTTGAGTCTTTACTTGCATAGCCTACATTGTTGTCCGGTGTTTTGAAGTACATCATCACTGTTCCGATACGTGCTATTTCTGCCAGTTTCTCTTCATTGCCTATTTTTATAGTTTGTTTGAAAAGACCGTTTTCTTTTGTCATGCGTATCGCATCACTGTAAGCATTCCATGTGAGTGCTACACCTTTTTGAGCTGTTATGAGATCATTTTGAATTTGCTCTCTTATCTGCGCGATATCTGCCAACCTCTCTTGCGTTTTAAACGGTAGAGAAGCTTTAACATTTGTCTCTAAAAGATCAAGTGCACTCAGTAGCAAAGGTTTAAGACCATCGGAATTTTTACTTCCGTCTGCTATTTCCTGTTTGACTTTTGCGAGCTCTGCTTCGAGCTGTTTTATTTTGAGATCCTCACGGGCTACGACAGATTCCAAATCATCTTTTTGTCTCAAAAGTGATTTCATCGTAGCTTTGTGACTCTCTTTTTCATCCGTGATTGAGCTATCAAGCTGCTCTACCTGAGAGCGAAGTTTCATTAACGATTCAGCCATATTGTCTGAACTTGCCAGAGCTGCTGTTGCACTCAGCAGTAGGCTTAAGGTGATGCTAACTGTTATTTTAGACATGGATTCCCCATAGAGTTTAAGATACGCAATAGTATGTTTCTTTAGCTACTTTAGAATTACTTTTTGATTACCTTTTGGTGACAAAAAGAGGGAGATTTTTTTGAGTGAGTGAGGAACTGTAGGTTAGAGTTGTAGATATCTTACAGAGGGCAATGAACCATCTGTAAGAGTGAGAGTTTTATTATGGGTGAGATGTGTATGCGTTATCTACATGAGCACTAAACGCAGTGTTAAGTGTTGCCGTGCCAGCATCTGCTGTAGTACCGTCTTTTTTGTTTGCTGCAACATCTACTGTTGCGCTTCCTTTTACTTTTGTATTCTCAAGTATCACAGAGTTATAAACAACACCAGCAGAGTTGGTAAGACCTGCACCTTTGTTTGCAACAGGAGAGTTAGTCATATCTACCGTACCGTTTTTGAAAGTAGCTGTTACATCACTATCTTTGAAGTAGATACCACCTTCACCAAGCTGATTCGCAGAAGCAGTAAGGGTAAATCCATCCAAAGTCCAGTTTGTTCTTTGTTTCGTAGCATCACCGTGATTTGTCATTTCGATAAGAGCAAAGCCAGCTTGCGTTTGTGTTACAGCTAAGTTTTTAACAGTTCCGTGGTATCCGCTATCAAGGTCTAGCCCGTCATCTTCAGCACCAGTGATTGAGATGTTGTTAAGATTTACAGAACCACCCCAGATCTCGATACCATCATCACCAGAGTTTAAGATAGTGATATTGTCAACAATTGTAGATGAACCTACACCACAAAGTGAAAGACCGTTTACCTCTTTATCAGGTGCCACAGCAAAGCCTGAGTTGAGGATTTGTACATAGTTTAAAACACCTGAATTATCTGCATCGTTTGTTCCGCTGTATGCGAAATCAGCATCTGCTTCATCTACTTCATATCTGATAGTATCAGGTTCGTTGGTAATGGCAGAACCTAGAAGTGTAACACCACCCCATTGACCTGCAACACCTGGTGCACCATTAAACGCAGCTTCTGAAGTGAAGATAATTGGATCTGTCGCAGTACCGCTTGCGTTTATCTTTGAACCTTTTGTAACAATCAGGTAAGCAGATGACTCCCCGTAGATTGTTACACCTGGTTCGATTTTAAGAATCGAATTGTTTTTGATTTTTACTTTATTCCCTGCAAGTTTATAAGGACTGTTCGCTTTAAGAAGCACAGTATTTTGAGTAATCTCTCCACTTAAATTCTCTCCCGCTGCAAGCGGTGCATAGTATGCTTCATGTAAGTTTGTTGTATCTGCCGCAAATGCTGCATTGAGTGTTGCTGTACCTGCATCTGCAATTGTAGCGTCTTTTTTATTCGCTACAACATTTACAAATTGATTACTTTTAACTGTAACATTTTGTAAAATCGGAGATGTATAAACAACACCAGCAGAGTTAGTAAGACCTGCACCTTTGTTTGCAACAGGAGAGTTAGTCATATCTACCGTACCGTTTTTGAAAGTAGCTGTTACATCACTATCTTTGAAGTAGATACCACCTTCACCAAGCTGATTCGCAGAAGCAGTAAGGGTAAATCCATCCAAAGTCCAGTTTGTTCTTTGTTTCGTAGCATCACCGTGATTTGTCATTTCGATAAGAGCAAAGCCAGCTTGCGTTTGTGTTACAGCTAAGTTTTTAACAGTTCCGTGGTATCCGCTATCAAGGTCTAGCCCGTCATCTTCAGCACCAGTGATTGAGATGTTGTTAAGATTTACAGAACCACCCCAGATCTCGATACCATCATCACCAGAGTTTAAGATAGTGATATTGTCAACAATTGTAGATGAACCTACACCACAAAGTGAAAGACCGTTTACCTCTTTATCAGGTGCCACAGCAAAGCCTGAGTTGAGGATTTGTACATAGTTTAAAACACCTGAATTATCTGCATCGTTTGTTCCGCTGTATGCGAAATCAGCATCTGCTTCATCTACTTCATATCTGATAGTATCAGGTTCGTTGGTAATGGCAGAACCTAGAAGTGTAACACCACCCCATTGACCTGCAACACCTGGTGCACCATTAAACGCAGCTTCTGAAGTGAAGATAATTGGATCTGTCGCAGTACCGCTTGCGTTTATCTTTGAACCTTTTGTAACAATCAGGTAAGCAGATGACTCCCCGTAGATTGTTACACCTGGTTCGATAATGAGTGTCGCGTTGTTTTTTATCTTCACTTTGTTGCCCGCAAGTTTATATGGGCTGTTTGCTTTTGTTAAAAGTGTATCTTGTGTTATGTCACCAGTGAGGCTAGAGCCTGCAGGAAGAATTGTTGGTGTTGCAAAAGTATTTCCAGCACCGTCTTGAACGATAGTATTGAGAACTGTAACACCAGCGGCATCACCTGAAGTCATGTTGTTATCAACCGTAGCACTTCCTAAAACAAGAATGTTATCTAAGCTAGAACCGGAATATACACCCACTTTGTTGTGCAGACCCGCCGCAGAGATGTTTGAGTCTGTCATGTTGATAGTACCGTTACTAGCATGTATTGCAACATCAGCATCTTTAAAGTAGATACCGCCTTCGCCAAGCTGATTTGAAGAAGCTTGCAAGCTGAAACCATCGAGAGTCCACTCTGTTCTTTGAAGTGTGGCATCACCAGTATTAGTCATCTCTATAAGTGCAGAACCTGGTTCAGTTTGTGTTACTGTGAGATTTTTGACTGTTCCATGGTAGCCGTTGTCAACATCGAAACCGTCATCCTGAGCTCCTGTGATAGATATATTATTAAGATTTACAGAACCACCCCATATTTCTATACCGTCATCACCAGAGTTTATCACCGTGATATCATCCACAATAGTTCCAGATCCAACACCACAGAGTGAAAGAGCATTCACCTCTTTATCTGGAGCAACTGCAAATCCTGAGTTGAGGATTTTTACATTTCTAAGAATACCTGAGTTATCTGTATCGTTTGTTCCGCCATAGGCAAAATCTGGATTGGATTCATCTACTTCAAAAAAGAGATTGGATTCATTGACGAGTGCTTTACCTAGAATAACCAAGCCTCCCCATTGACCAGCTGCCGCAGGAGCCATTCTGACTGGAGCTGCAGTTGTAGCAAGAGTGGCTAAGGATGTGAAAATAATCGGTGCTTCTTGTGTACCATCTGCAATAATTTTCGCGCCTTTTGCGACGACGAGATAAGAGTCTTCCTCTCCATAAATTGTAACACCTGGCTCTATAGTCAAGATAGAACCATTTTTTACGACAGTAGGACTGCTAGTTAGCTGATAAGGGCTGTTTGCTTTTGTCCATGTTGTGTTTTCTGTGATATTTCCAACAATGAGTGTCGGTGCGTTTGTTTCAACTGGAGTATTAGTTGTTGTATTTGCATCAGTACCTGTATTGGTGGTGTTATAACTGTCAGTTGTTTCGGTGTAGTAGTAAGTGTTTGTGGATGAGTTGTCAGTACCAGCACCACAGCCAGTAAGAGAGGCAGTCATCGCAGCCGCAAGCGCACTTAAGAGTATTTTTTTCTTTGTCATATATATCTCCAAGGGTGTATAAAATATTTTCGAAGTTTAGAGAAGCTTTATTACTTGAAGATTTCTATTGAGTGTCAATTTAGTTACAAAAATATGAAATGAGAGTTAAGTTATTTAATAGTTTATAAACGTCATTTCAGGTAAAATACTGCCAATTATGTAAATTATTGGAGAATTTAATGGACGCAGCCAAATATATTTGGATGAATGGAAAATTTGTAGCTTGGGACGATGCTAAAGTGCACGTTCTTTCACACACTATACACTACGGAAATGGTGTTATCGAGGGAACAAAAGCATATAAAACTGCCAAAGGTTACGCGATATTTCGCCTCAATGATCATACAAAAAGACTCAAAGAGTCTGCGAAAATGACACTTCTCAATATTCCTTACAGCATTGAAGAGATGAATCAAGCACAAATTGACCTTATAAGAAAAAATGAGTTCACAGGTGACAATGTTTACCTACGCCCATTTGCGTTTTTAGGGTATGGCGTTATGGGAATCTATCACAAAAATTGTCCTGTTGAGACTGTTATGTCTGCATGGGAGTGGGGTGCTTACCTCGGTGAAGAGGGAATGAGAAAGGGTATTAAACTAAAAATCGTTTCTATGACACGTCCTGCAAATACTTCAAACATGGGTAAAGCAAAAGCAGTAGGAAACTATCTTAACTCACAAATGGCAAAATATGAAGCTATTGACTGTGGTTATGATGAAGCATTGCTTTTAGATGATCAGGGTTATGTGGCTGAGGCAAGTGGTGCGAGTTTCTTCATGATAAGAGATGGTGTTTTGATCACACCTCCTTCGGATAATGCACTTGAATCTATCACACAAAGAACAGTTATTGAGATGGCTGAGAACATGGGTATCAAAGTGGTACGTCGCCGTATTACAAGAGAAGAGATCTATATCGCAGATGAAGCATTTTTGACAGGAACTGCGGCTGAGATCACTCCAGTACGTTTAGTAGATGCAAGAGAAATAGGTTGCGGTGCACGCGGAGAAATGACAGAGAAGATACAAAGTGCATACTTTGATATCGTTTTTGGAAGAAATCCAGCATACGAGCACTACCTTACATACGTAGACTAAACGCAACGCACAATAGAGCAGATAAAAAAGAGGACACAACAAATAATGAAGGACAAGATACTTATGGCATCAGATATGAATGACTACTTTAATAAGAAAAAAAGTGAGGGCAGTGGATTTGGTAAAAAATCCACAGGCGGCTCAGGTGGCGGTGGCAATGGTCCACAAATGCCAAAGATAGATTTTAATCTTGGTGGTGGTAAAGCAGGTTTACTTTACTTTATCGTTGCGATAGTTATTTTACTTGTACTTGCAAAACCTTTTACGATCATCGAAGAGGGTGAACGCGGTATCTTAAGTACAAATGGTAAGTACCAAGATCAGGCTCTTCTTCCAGGTCTTCACTTTATTATGCCAGTGATCCAAAAAGTTTACACAGTGGATACAAAAGTACGTATTATCAACTATGCAACACGTGTAGAAGCAAGTGCTACGGCTTCTGGTATTACTACAAAACCTGCGATTACTGTACTTGATAAACGCGGTCTTCCTGTCTCTATCGAGCTTACGGTTCAGTACAGACTTGATGCACAATTTGCAGCACAGACGATCTCAAACTGGGGCTTTAGCTGGGAAGATAAAATCATCAATCCTGTTGTTCGTGACGTTGTGCGCAATGTTGTTGGTAACTATGATGCAGAATCCCTTCCACAAAGAAGAAATGTTATCGCAGATGAGATAGACAGCGGTATCAGAAAAAGTGTATCAGGACTTAAAAACTCTCCTGCAATCTTGCAATCAGTACAACTTCGTGAGATTGTTCTTCCTGAAAAAGTGAAAGATCAGATCGAACGTGTTCAAGTTGCAAAACAAGAAGTACAACGTGCAGAACAAGAAGTAGAACGTGCAAAACAAGAGGCATTTAAACGTGCAGAAGAGGCTCGTGGTGTGGCTGAAAAAGCAAGAATCGAAGCACAAGGTATTGCAGATGCAATCACTATCGATGCAGACGCGAAATCAAAAGCAAACTACCTTATCTCAAAATCTTTAACACCACAATTACTACAACTTGAGCAGATTCAAGTTCAAGGAAAGTTCAACGATGCACTTCGTGAAAACAAAGATGCGAAGATATTCTTAACACCTGGCGGTTCGACTCCAAATATCTGGGTTGATATGAAAAATGCACAACAAAGAACTTCGACAAATCAAGAATAAGTAGAGAGATGCAAAATACACTAAACAGAGTAGATTGGGAGAAGAGCGATCTTCTTCCTGTCATCGTTCAGGATGTTGTGAGCAATGAAGTGCTTATGATGGCTTACATGGACAAAGAAGCACTGGAACTCTCACTGAGTACAAAAATAGCACACTACTACTCCCGTTCTAAAAAACGCATCTGGAAAAAGGGTGAGAGCAGCGGACATATCCAGACTATCCACTCTTTTAACATCGATTGCGATAATGATACGCTTCTTATCAAAGTGACACAAGAAGGTGTGGCTTGCCATACGGGAAGAAAGTCATGCTTTTTTACTGAACTCGAATCGGGTGCTGTAAACGCAGCGGTAGAAGTGAACTCTGAAGCGATGTACGGCGTTATCGATACACTCTATCATACGATACAAGAGCGTAAAAATGCAGACCCTTCGAGCTCATGGACAGCGAAGCTCATCTCTAAGGGCGAGAATACTATTCTTAAAAAAGTAGTTGAAGAAGCGGGTGAGTTTAGCTTTGCCTACAAAGATAATGATGAAGCTGAGATGATCTATGAGGCGGCTGATTTGACCTACCATATGCTTGTAGCGCTGGCTGTGAAAAACATCTCTCCAGATAGAATCAAACAGGAGCTTTCACGCAGATTTAATATGAGCGGGATAGCTGAGAAAAACGCAAGAAAAGATTGATGCAAGAAAAGACCAGTCTATTTCTTCAAAACCTTATAGTGTATGATTACATTCTTTTTGGTGCTGCGTTTACATTTTTCTTACTATTTATTATCTTTGCGATACTCTTACGAAGAAAGCTGGTTTTAGCACTTTTGCTGATTCTGGTATCTTTTTCTATCCTTGCGCTCACGCCTACTGTAGGTTATCAATACATGCATGCCTATTTATTTAAAAACTCCCTTACTTTACAGAGTCAGCAGAAGCTTAACTTTACTCAAGCAGTTGTTGTAAAAGCGACGCTGAGTAATGATTCTAAATTTGATTTTAAGAGTTGCACTATCACTGCTAGTGCATATAAAGTAAGTTCAAACATATATAAAAATTATCTCTATCCCTACAAACCATTTAAAAATATGTCGATTGTAGAAGAACAAATCCCGCGAGCTGCGCAAAGAGAGTTTAAAATAATAATTGAACCTTTCACATATGCGGGAGACTATAATATTTCACTACAGGCGGATTGTAACTAATGACTACACTACTTAATTACTGGCACTATTTAACTTTTCTTGTGCTCTTTGTTCTTTATATCGGGGGCATGATTACAGCTTTGAAACAAGAAAAAAAGAAACTTATTTTGCCTATGGCAGGCTCTATTACATTGGTTTTCGCACTCTTTGGCGCCTTTTCTGTTGTTGTGGTAGATAAATATACAAAAGTTGTAAAACTCTATAAACTTGAAAATAAAAGATTGCTCTCAACGGAGCAGATTATCTATACAGGTATAGTGAAAAATGAAGGAAACTATGAGATAGGTGAAGTGACTTTTGAGATCAAGCTTGTCAATAAGGGGCATGTTTCAGGAAATGTAAAAGCCGGCTCTTTCTTCGCTCCAAGTGGGTTTAAAGATTTTTTTGGTGGCGGTGCAAATCTACTCTATAAGCCTCAGACAATCATTAAAGAGTTTGTTGTTGCAAAGAATCTCAAGCCAGGAGAAGTGGAGTCATTTAGAGTCTATTTTGACTTTCCACCTTATTTTAGAAATGTTGCGGACTTTTCAAAAGTCAGAGGACATTAAAACTAGTATTTAAGTCCTAAGGGACTGAGTGCTCTATTGATATTTTTTATCTGAATATTTTTATCTCTACACCAATCAGGGGCAAGAAGCGAATCGTTGTTGATGCCCGCTGTTACTCTCTGCACGGATACGTCTTTAGGCTTCATCTTGATAGCTTCAATAAGCACATCCAAATACTCTTCCTCACTAATAGGCGTAAAATCCCCTCTACTGAACTCATTGGCCAGTGCTGTACGTTTTACCACATAAAGTGGATGATATTTTACAGAGTCTATACCCCATGCATAAGCTTGTTTAGCAGTCTCAAGCATCATTGTGCTATTCTCACCTGGAAGGCCAAATATAAGGTGCCCACAGACGTTTAAACCAGCTTCTTTAGACTTGATGATCCACTCTTTTACATTGGCTGCGTCATGACCACGATTTATCTTCTCTAGCGTTTCATCATAGACAGACTGGATACCAAACTCTATCCATATCTCACTCTCTTTTGCAAGTGCTGCAAGATATGCAAGTGTTTCATCCGTGATACTATCAGAGCGCGTCCCGATACTTAAACCCACAACATCAGGAAAAGAGAGCGCTTTTTCATAGAGTGCTTTGAGCGTATCAAAAGGAGCATATGTATTTGTAAAAGATTGAAAATAGACGATAAATTTTTGCGCACCGTACTCTTGTCGTTGGCGTTTGCTTATTGCATCAAATTGCAGAGAAAGCTGTTGGAGCTGTTTTTCTAAATAAGGGTTAGAAGGTGAGTTTAGATTGAGGTGAAAACCTTTGAGCTCTTGCACTTCATTTGTGCTGGCACTAAAAGAGTCGTTTTCACAAAAAGTACAACCGCCTTTTGCTACCGTTCCATCTATATTTGGGCAAGTAAAGCCGGAGATATTTATCCCGACTTTATAAACTTTGGAGCCGAATTTATCTTTTAGGTAATTACCATAGGTATAAATCTGTTGCAAAAAATCTCTAAACTATGTACTTGCCGGTAAAACAAGCTGTACAGTAGTTATCCTCTGTTGCGTTTACGCTTCTTAGAAGAGAAGATTCATCTAGATAAGCAAGAGAATCAGCTTCAATATATACACGAATCTCTTCAAGTGTCATATTCGCAGCGATAAGTTTATCTTTATCAGGTGTATCTACTCCGTAAAAACAAGGATCAGTTGTAGGAGGTGAAGAGACTCTCATATGCACTTCTTTTGCTCCTGCTTCTTTGAGCATTCTGACGATACGTTTTGAAGTTGTTCCACGCACGATAGAATCATCGATAACGATAACTCTTTTCCCTGCGATGACATTTGGCATAGGTGAGAGTTTCATCTTGACTTTAAGATCACGCATCTCTTGTGTTGGCTCGATAAAAGTACGGCCGATATAGTGATTCCTCATAATACCCATCTCATAAGGGATACCACTCTCTTGTGCATATCCGATAGCCGCTGGGACACCACCGTCTGGGACAGGAATGACGACATCTGCTTCAACTGGCTGGACTTTCGCAAGCTCTTTACCCATGTTTTTTCTTGTTTGATATACAGACTGGCCAAAAACCATAGAATCTGGTCTTGCAAAATAGACATATTCAAAGATACAGTGCTTAGGGGTAGGTTCAAATACCTGAATAGATTCAGGCTCTTTGCCTTCAGAAAATACTAAAAGCTCTCCAGGACGTACATCTCGAATATATTCTGCACCTACAAGGTCAAATGCACAAGTTTCAGATGCAACGATATAGCCACCGTTTGGAAGTTTTCCAAGGCTTAGTGGACGAAAACCGTGACGGTCACGCATAGCGAACATCTTACTACGGCTAAGAAATACCAAAGAAAATGCACCTTCGATTCTATGAACTGCATCGATAATTCTATCAATCAGTTTCTCTTTTTCACTTTTTGCAATCAGGTGGATAAGATTTTCCGTATCCATAAAAGTTTGAAATATTGCACCTTTTTCAATAAGTTTATTTCTTACTTCTTCTGCGTTTGTAAGATTACCATTATGAACAATAGCCATCTCTCCAAGGTCGTATCTTGCAAATACTGGTTGTGCATCGAGGATAGAATCATCACCAGCAGTTGAGTAGCGAGTATGTCCTACTGCACTCGAACCGCTAAGTGTTTCAAGTTTTCTTTCATTAAAAACACGCATAACAAGACCGCGGTTTTTGATAGTATGAAGTTTTTTACCATCTGAAGAACTAATTCCAGCTGCTTCTTGACCACGGTGTTGGAGTGAATGAAGAGAGAAATAAGCTAATTTCGAAGCCTCTTGATGACCATAAATACCTACGACAGCGCACTTTTCGTTCATATCTTCTAGCAAAATAGATTCCTTGTATATTATTGTCGGAATTATACTCAAAATACCTATAAATAAAATGAAAGGGATTTGAATTAGTTTTGAATGTTTATATTGATGCTATTTGCTTATTTTGGAACCAATCTTGCTTAAAAACAAAAAAAGTTATCTCAAAGGTAGGGTTATGGATATTGTTTTACGCAACAATCTTATTCTTATCACTACGGGTTTTGATACCTTGAATGCTCCTTGGATGAGGGAGTTTTTAGGGCATCACTCACGTGGTATGCTCTTTTTACCTAAGGCTGTTTTAGTCTTTAGAAATGAGAATTTAAAAGAGATTCGTGAAGAGTTTTTACGTGAGCTCAGCAGATACCATGCTTCTGTGCATGATTTTTCACACGAATTTTTTCTGCGTTCTATGCTCCGTTATGGCTCACAGCCTATAAAAATAGAACTTCATGAGCTCGATGAGACACAAAATGTCAAAGTCAATCTTTACGCATATGACAAAAATACAGTTCTTATCACACTCGATCAGCCAAATGCATGGGTTATCAGCTATATGCGTTCTCAGCTTGATGTCTATGTCGAGCGTGGCACAGATATCTCTTTGGTTGTTGATGTGAGTGATTATAAAGCAAAGGCGAGGCTTGAGCGAGCGCTAAATAAACGCCATATCTTACATTATAATATTCAATACACTTTTGACAACCATTTTATGAGTAAGCTTTATTCTGATTTTGCTAGTTTTTCTTTTGGCGATTTGTGTAAAGACGAAGAAGAGGAAGAGAACAAGTTCTTTTATACTGTTTTGGAGTGCCCAGTTGGTGCGAGTCAGGATGCTTTGAAAAAAAGTTATAAAAAACTCACCAAAGTTTATCATCCTGATAAAGTTTTTCATGAGTGTCCGCATATGCTCCAACACTATACGCAAAAGTTTCAACTGCTTCAAGAAGCCTATACAGCACTGCGCGTAGTTAGCTGATAAAATTCTCTATCAGCTCTTCGCGTGAGCTGTTTTTGAGCAGTGCGCTAAAATCTTCACTGCTATAAAGAGCCAAATTTTTGCTCTGCATACTTAGAAGCTCTTTTGAAAAACCTCTTTTTGAAAAAAATGTCACCTGATAGGGCTCAATATCGAGTTTTTCACATTTTTCTATGATTTTGTGAAACTCTTTTTTATTGATCTTATGGTTTGTCCATTTACACTCGCCAACATAGACTTTTTCATCTTGGGTTACGGTGAGGATATCTATCTCTACTTTCGCGTCCCAATAGCTTCCAGAGCTTAGTATCTGCGCGTCACGAATATGATAATTGAGAAGCACTTCTGAGAGCTCTTCAAAGACAAGACTTGTGTAGCTATTTTGGCGTTCATGAAACATTTTGAGCACATTTTCATAGTTTTTTTCTTTAATATCTCTGATATGTGGCGCGATAAAATAAAACCAAAAACGTACAAAAGGCTGGGAAAAAAGGACTTTGTGTGAGATGCGGTGTTTGGCTATCTCGCGTTTGAGTTTTCCCTGAGGTTGTAAGCTTCTTGCAGGTTCTTCTCGTGAGTACTCGATACTAATGAGCCCTTTTTCTTGAAGATATTGGAGTGCTGCGCCACCATTGCCGTTATTGAGCCCTGCGCGTTTAAACGCAGAGAAGATCCTTCGATCACCTACAGCAAGTGCACGCAGGAGTCTCTTATTATTGTTATTGTTGAAGGTGAGTTGCGTCATCTTTTCACTCAGTAGCTCAAAGTTTTCAAAGATGAGCTCATGCAAAAGTGTTTCAAAAGATTTGGAAGTGTCTATATCCCAGCCAAGCCCTCCAAAAACCGAAAAATATTCGATTTGAAGTTCCATGTCATTGGGATAGTTTCTAAAATAAAAAGACCTGAATTGATCTAGGAGTTTACTATGTGTCATAAGAGTTATTCTAACATAATAACTTTGCTAATGTAGCAAAGAACCTAGAATTCACTACCCCATTTGAGTGTATCGATACCATATTTCTCGCGCATCTTCTGCGTTTGTCTGCTTAGCTCTTTCATCTTCTGCTCCTCTTCAAATCCTAAAAGTGAGAGCTCCTTTCTGCTATCACGTGTAAAACTCGAACAGTTGATACTCAAACGGATGACGTGAAGTCTTTTATAAATATCCGCCTCACGCAAGAGAGCAAGACAAAGCGAGTCAAACTTTTTTTCTGTAAAAATTTCACAAAGGCTGATGTTTTTATGAGAACTTTTGCTCATCTCATACGCGATACTTAGATGAAAGACCGTTGGAATAACCTCTAGTTTTTGGATGGCATAGCTCAGATGACGTGCGAGGACATGGACTCTGCGTTTTAGCTCGATTCTGTCATAGAGAGGATCAAAAGTTCTCGAAATTCCTATAGATTTTCTTCTGTGCTGGGTTTGTATCTCGCCATCACTCTCTCCGTTGATACGTTTGTAAAGCTCTTTTGCGTAGGGTCCCCATGATTCAAGTGTTCCGCGCCTTGCACGGATGTCTCCAAGGGTATGGATCTGTGCAGATTTGAGTCTCGCACTCATGCTGCGCCCAATGCCTGCGAAGCTATCCACAGGAATAGGATTGACGAACTTGTCAAACTCATGTTCGGTGATACTCTTGCATCCAAAAGGTTTCGCGTAAGTTGTCGCAAGCTTGGCGATATAGCGTGTTTTTGCTGCTCCAATGGAGACTGGAAGCTGTGTGTGGCGTTTGATCTCATGACGAAGATTGTCTATAAACGCAGGCACATCTGCATCTTCAATCCAGCCGCTAACATCCCCGTAAAATTCATCGATACTTGCCTGTTCTATCAGCGGAATTCTTGTCTGTAAAAACTCGTGCAATTCATGAGAGAGTTTTTGATAAAGTGTCATATTGGGCGCTTTGATAATGAGCTGCGGACAAAGGCCAAGTGCCTCTTTGATGCTCATGGCAGTTTTGACACCGTAAGCTCTGGCTTCATAACTAGAGGTCGTGAGGATACCGCGTATACGTCCATCTTCATCTTTAAAGCCACTCAACTGGTCGTCTTTTTCTTCATAAGTTTTATAAAATATAGGCACAAAAGAGCCTGCGTTTTGTAGGTTCACACTTTGATATTTGGCTTCTTTGTTGAAAATCTTTGTATCGCTTCTGCCTCCAATGGCGACAGCCTTATGCTCAAGGCTCGGATCTATGATGCGCGCGGCACTGACAAAAAAGCAATCGATATCTATGTGTATTTTCATTTTTGAATTATAGATAAATTGCAAACGCAAGTGGTAAAATATGGCAAATTGAAAATAAAATAGCTGATATAATTGCGTTTATGAAATACATATACCTCATTTTTATTCTTATCTTTAGCGGTTGTAGTACAAAAAACTATGAATTTACCCAAACGAAAATAGTCATAATTAAGTCCCCAAAACTCAAATTTGCGGATGTCGGCTACCTGCGTAACAGTCAAAAAAGCATAGAACTGGAAATATTTGTAGCCGGAAATGCTGTTGAAAAGATTGCCATTAATCATGTAATCTGCGTTAGTGCAGGGTGCATGAGTAAACGCAGCTTTAACGAAGAGTATCTCCATGCTTCATACCCTGAAGATATACTGCAAAATGTTCTTCTTGGAAAAGCTATTTATGATGGGCAAAACAGAGTCAAAATAGATGATGGTTTTGAGCAAAAGATACAAAACGCAGATGCAGATATAGAGTATAAAGTAAGCGCAAACACAATCTCTTTTAAAGATAAGAAAAACGCAATATTATTAAAGTTAAAGGATACGAATGAATAAATTTATCGGAGCACATGTTAGTGCAAGCGGTGGCGTTTTTAACGCACCTATAAACGCAACGGCTATCGGTGCAAAAGCTTTTGCACTTTTTACAAAAAATCAAAGACAATGGGTAGCAAAAGAGCTAGATTCGGAGACAATTGATAAGTTTAAATATGAGCTTGAAAAGAGTGGAATATTGCCAAAGCATATCCTTCCTCATGATAGTTATCTTATCAATCTCGGTCATCCTGATGGTGAACAACTTGAGAAGTCACGGGCTGCTTTTATAGATGAGTTAGAGCGATGTGCGATTTTGGGACTTGATAGACTCAACTTTCACCCGGGAAGTCACTTGGCAAAGATCACGAAAAAAGAGAAAGAAAATCCTGAGATTATCAAGCCTATCGAAGATATCTGTCTGGATACGATCGCAGAGTCTATCAATATCGCTCTGAACAAAACGCAGGGCGTTAAAGCCGTGATAGAAAACACAGCAGGTCAGGGAAGCAATCTTGGCTGGCGTTTTGAGCATCTAGCACACATTATCGACAAAGTAGAAGACAAATCTCGCATCGGAATATGTATCGACACCTGTCACATGTTTACCGCAGGATATGACATCCGAACACGTGAAACGTATGATGCAACTTGGGCTGCGTTTGAGAAGATCGTCGGTTTTAAGTACCTTATGGGGATGCACATCAACGACTCTAAACCGCCACTAGGTTCTCACGTAGATAGACACCACTCGCTTGGAAAAGGTGAGATAGGTCTTGATGCATTTAGATTTTTGATGAATGATGCGAGAATGGATGATATTCCACTTGTTCTTGAGACAATCGATGAGACTATTTGGAAAGATGAAATAGAACTTTTATACTCGTTTATCAATTAATGCAATGGTTAAGTTTATATTGTGTAATATGGTTGGATAAAAAATAAGGGAAAATACTCATGAAAAAAATAGCTCTACTCTCACTTGTGGCAAGTTCAATGTTGCTCGCAGGCGGATACAAAATACCTGAAACATCTACAAACGCAGTAGCCCTAAGCGCTGCAAATATCGCACACAACAAAAGTGCGGACGCGGCCTATTATAACCCTGCAAATATGGTTTTTATGTCAGATGAAAATCACATAGAAGCGGATCTTATGTATATAAAGCTCGATCCGACGAATTATACAAACAGTGCAGGTACGATTGATATTGATGCAAAAACAGAACAATTTTTAGTACCTTCATTGCATTACGTATCAGGCAATGTCAATGGTGCACGTTTTGGTTTGAGTATCGTCTCTCCAGGTGGATTGTCAAAAAGATGGGATGAAGATCCTGCAAGTAAAAAAGCAAAAGAGTTTACACTTAAGGTAGTTGAAATTAATCCAACCGTTGCTCTTCCGATTGGAAATAATGCAGGTATAGCAATTGGATTGAGAGTAGTGCATTCTGAAGGCATTGTCCAAGCTATTCCAGCAGCTGGTGTCGCTTCTCAAGATATGAGTGGAGATTCTATAGATTTTGGATACAACATTGCTCTTGCTTACAAGCCGACATCTGAACTTGAGCTCAGTGCAACATACCGTTCACAAGTAGATCTAACAGAAGAAGGTGATGCTGATTTACTTTATACTCCAGCAAGTTTAAATGATAATGTAGATGCAAGGGTGACGGTACCGCTTCCTGCAACTTTGAGCGTTGCAGCTGCTTATACGTTTCCTACAAAAACTACTGTAGAAGTTGTTTATGAGAGAAATTACTGGTCGGCATATAAGGAGTTAGATTTTGATTATTCAAATCCAACGGCAGAGGCTGTTTTTGGCAAAGTGATGAAAAAGGATTGGAATGATACAAACGCATTCCGTCTTGGTATCACTCAAGAACTCGATGCGCTGACGTTCATGGCAGGTATCGTTTATGATCAGACTCCAGTTCCAGATGAGACAATCAGTTTTGAGCTTCCTGACTCTGATTCAACTGCGGTATCTTTCGGTGGACGCTATGCAATCAATGATAAAGTGAATGTGGGTTTATCGGCACTTTACTCTATGAGAGAGAGCCGCAAAGTGAATGAAAACGGCCTTGATGGTGAATTCTCAAACTCTAATGTACTCATAGTTTCTATGGGTGTTGGATATAAATTTTAAGGAAAAAATTGAAAATTTTAATAAATTTTTTACAGGCAAAAGAGATTGAAGCGTCTGAGATTTTTGTACATCTCAAGTGTGGTATTACTGAGGCTTTAATGCTTCAGTATCTTGCCCAGCGTTATATGGAAGGGCAGGATGATGTCCTTGTTTTGGATTTGTTGCAAGACTTGTACAAGAAAGAAAAGTATGAGTATTTGGAGCACTTGGGTGAGCTAAAAAATCTTTTAGAACTTGGCTGGTTGCACCAACAAAGCTTTACTCCTATGAAGATGTCTGATGTTACTCCACTCGAACTTCTTAACACTGCTGTAGGGCTTGCTCCTTCATTTTTGAAGCTTCTTCAAGATGGCACACTCGAATCAGATCTTCCAGATATTAAGCCCTATGCAGATCATCTTGAATATTTGCAAGATCAGTTCTTTCGTATCGAGTTGTATCAAAAGATGAGTATTATCCGCCAAAGTGTGCATGAACATTCACTCGGCATCGATAGAGTCCAAAACAAGCTTAAACTTCTGGAAAAACGCATCGAAGAGCGTGTGGCACAAACGCGAGAGACACTTATTTTGGATAAGTTTTTCAAGCAAAAAAAGATGCAGGCAAAAGAACAAGTCATCTTTATCGCACTTTTACGTGAAGAGTACAGCGCTACGGATGCATCACTGCGAGATATGAATGCGCTTATCGATCTCATCTCACTTGACGAATACGAACGCATCAAAAATCGATCACTTTTAGAAGAGGGTTCAAGTCTTGTAAGTGGCGGAATTATCGACTATGAAGAGATGCTCAATCCTTTTGGCGGGATTTCACGCTCTTTTTATATCGTCGATGAGGTACTTCAAAGTATCATCCATCCACAAAAAAATAAAAAAGTGCGTCGTTTGAAACTCAATGCTCTCATAGAAGAGCAAGATATCTTTGAGCTCGTAGAACCCACGACAGCACTCTCAGATGTCGTACTCAATAAAAAAACGCAACATACACTTGAAAACCTCATGCGTCAGGTAGACAAAGAGGTTATCAACCGTTTAGTTGATTGGGGAATCAAGGATAAAAAGAGCGGAATTGATGCAAGAATTATCTTCTATGGAGCAGCTGGAACGGGTAAAACTATGACAGCTTATTCGCTTGCAAAGTCGCTCAAACGCCAAGTCCTTGCGTTTGACTGTTCTAAAATTCTCTCTATGTATGTGGGAGAGAGCGAGAAAAATGTACGCAAGATTTTTGATACTTTTTATGACTTATGCGAAAAAACAAAATCTGAGCCAATTTTGCTTCTTAACGAAGCAGATCAGTTTTTGAGTTCACGTTCAAGCGGCATAAGTTCAAGTGCGGATCAGATGCACAACCAAATGCAAAATATCTTTCTTGAACAGATAGAAAAGTTCAGAGGGATGCTTATTGCTACGACAAACTTACTTGAAAATATCGACAAAGCATTTTCTCGTCGCTTTAACTATAAAATAGAGTTCAAAAAACCTGATCAAACGCAGCGTTTAGAACTCTGGAATAAGATGCTGCCAACAGAAGCACCTTATGAAGAGGGCTTTGATCCGAAAGAGCTTGCTACCTATGGGCTCACAGGCGGACAGATCCATCTTATCATCAAAAACACAGCCTATAAAGTAGCTGTAAGAGAAGCTCCAGTCTTCACACTCAAAGATTTCATTGAAGAGATCGGCAGAGAAAAAGACGCAAGTTTTGACAGCGAAAAATCTATGGGATTTTTAAACAAATAACTCCATAACAGCATATTTTTTGTGCTGTTAAGCCTCAAATTTTACACTATGTTTACTCTCTACTTTTGTTTTATTTTATATTGCTTGATGTATAATTTATTTAAGACAAACTTAAAGGAGTTTAGAATGAAAATATTTAAGTTTACTAATATATTAGTGTTAGTAGTTACTTTTACATTTACGAGTTGTTCGAGTGGCGGAAGTAGTAGTACGACAACGGTAGATGCTGCCATAAGTGATGTTCCATTTCAAATAGCGAAAGTTCATGCGAATGATGCTGAGGCAAGTGATGGATTTGGAGTTTCTGTTTCTGTAAGCGGAGATTATATTCTAGTCGGGGCTCGTAGTGGAGATGCGACAGAAGGAAATGTAACTAATTCAGGTGCTGTTTATTTACTCAAAAAGCAAGCAGATGGGACTATCACACAAGTAGCAAAACTCGAAGCGAGTGACCCTGAATTAAATGATAAGTTTGGAGAATCAGTTTCCATGAGCGGGGACTATATTGTTGTTGGCGCTTATTTAGAGGATACAAATGGCTCAGATGCAGGAAGTGCCTATCTTTTTAAAAGAAATTCAGATACAAATATCTCTCAGCTTGTAAAATTTCAAGCAAATGATGCGCAAGCAGGTACTCAGTTTGGAAATTCTGTCTCTATTGATGGAGACTATATCGTAGTTGGTGCAATGTTTGAAGATACTTCTGATGATAATGTAAGTAGAGCTGGTAGTGCTTATCTTTTTAAGAGAAATTCAGACACAGATGTGTCCCAAGTAGCAAAAATTCAAGCGAGTAATACGGAAGTTGATGCTTATTTCGGAGTCTCTGTAGTTATTGATGGGGATTACATAGCAGTTGGTGCATATGGAGAAGATACAACCGCTTCTGGAGCGGGTAGTGCATATATTTTCAAAAGAAATTCAGACACAAATATATCTCAAATAGCAAAAATTCAATCAGATGATGCTGAGAGTTATGACAATTTTGGAATCTCTGTAGCTCTTGATGGGGATTACATAGCTGTAGGTGCTAATGGTGAAGACACAACTGCTTCTGGAGCAGGTAGTGCATATATTTTCAAAAGAAATTCAGACACAAATGTATCTCAAATAGCAAAAATTCAAGCGAGTGATGCCGCGTCAAGTGATGAGTTTGGAAAATCACTCTCTATTGATGGAGATTATATTTTAGTCGGTGCTGAGTATAAAAAATCAGCAACGAATGACTCAGAAGCAGGAAATGCTTATCTCTTTAAAAGAAATTCAGATGCTACAAATGATGTAACACAGGTTAAAAAACTTCAAGCACATGATATTCATGCAGATGATACTTTTGGAAATGCTGTATCAATGAGTGGAAATACTATCGTAGTAGGTGCACTGTATGAAGATCCAATAGTAAATGATGAGGGAAGTGTATATGTCTTTGACATGGTACCGTTAAATAAACCGTATATTTATAATGCTCCAGCATCAGCTCTCAATTTTGATGAGTTATTTAAGAACAGCAGAGTTGTATACAGTTTTGAAGGAGCGAGTCCTACGGGGGGAGTTATAACATATTCTTTGAGCGGTACAGATACAGATAAATTTGTATTTACTGACAATGCGCTCTCTTTTGCAGAGACTCCGGATTATGAAAATCCTGTTGACAGCGGTGTTGCAAATGACTATAACATCACGGTAACGGCGACAAATATAGCAAGCAGTGCAGTCGATATGAATATTAGCGTCAAAGTTCAAGACAGATATTATCTCGATATTGCAAAACTGCATGCAAGTGATGCAGCTTCGACGGATTATTTTGGAAGGTCTGTTTCAATGGATGGAGATTATATTGTTGTGGGTACTAGGGATAAAGATGTAAATAGCAGTGTTGAGGGATGGGATGCTGGAAGCGCTTATGTGTACAAAAAACAGCCCGATAATAGTGTCATAGAGATAGCAAAGCTTGAGACGACAGACCCAGTACTGTTCGGCTACTTTGGTGCCTCAGTCTCTATAAGTGGAGATTATATTCTAGTCGGTGCTTTTGGAGAAGATGCGATAGCCAATGATGCGGGGAGTGCTTATCTTTTTAAAAGAAATTCAGATTCAAATATATCGTTGTTGGCAAAACTCCAATCGAGCGACATAGAAGCTGGAGATAATTTTGGATATTCTGTTGCCATTGATGGAAATTATATGGTGATTGGAGCGAGTTCGGAGAGTTCGACTGCTTCATATGCGGGGGCCGCATATGTATTTAAAAGAAACTCTGATACGAACATTTCCCAGATTGCAAAAATTCAAGCGAGTGACCCTGCCGTACAAGACTATTTCGCAAGGGCTGTTGATATCAGTGGAGATTATATTGTCATTGGTGTGAATCAAAAAGATTCATATGGTACGAGCTCTGGAAGTGTTTATCTTTTTAAAAGAAATTCTGACTCAGATGTTTCCCAGATAGGTAAATTCAGCTCAAACGATATTCAAACAGGTGATGAGTTTGGAGTCTCAGTAGCGATTGACGGAGATTATATTGTTGTTGGTGCAACCAAAGAAGATACGACTGCTACAGATGCGGGAAGTGTTTATGTGTTTAAAAGAAATTCAGATAGTTTCAATGACATCTCACAAATAGCAAAAATGCAGGCAACAGATCCTGAAATTTATGAGAACTTTGGGTATTCAGTAGCAATAGAGGGAAATAATATCGCAGTTGGTATTCCGTATGAGAACGATCTTATCAGCAGGGCAGGCAGTGTATATGTATTTTATAGAAATTCAGATACGACCGATGATGTCACTCTCATAGAAAAAGTGCGTCCTTATGACCCTGAACCAGCTGGACTTTTTGGAAATGCCATTTCAATCAGTGGGAATAATATTGCAATTGGAGCTTACTCTACAAATGGTATAGTTTCTCGTACCGGCAGTGCATATATCTTTATAAAAGATCCAAATCAACCACCTTTCTAAGTTACTCGTCAATTTATTTGGCGAGTAACTCTATCGCGTTTCACAAATTTATAGAGTTGTTGTATAGTAATTGTGAATGAAAAAAAAGGCGGATAGATTTCTCTAAAGTATCACAAAAACTAATCTTTGTAACAACTCTGTAACACACTCACAGCACAATACCAGTGTTAAATTTTTCTTTTCACAAGGAACATACAATGGTGGCGTTTACAGAGGCAATTGTTAATTATATAGTAAAATATTACAATGTCAACAGAGCAGAAGTGGTGATGATGGTTGAGGATGAGTGGGACTACATCGAAGATGCGTTTCATGAGGGCAATACTACTGTGAAGCAGATGGCTAGAGAGCTTTTAGATCTTTATATGGTTGCATAATATGCCAGTTTCAGTAGAAAAATATCTCACACATAACTATCCTTCTCTTGAAAAATGGCCGCAACTGCTTCAAAAAACAGTTGTATCACTGTTTAAAAAAATTGCCCACGAAGATGAAATAAATCTCTTCCTCAAAGCAAATGAACACGAAAATAGTTATGGATTTATCGAGTCTATTTTGGACTATTTCAATATTGATATAGCCATCAACCAAAACGAACTCTCAAGAATCCCTTCATACGGGAGAGTCGTCATCATCGCCAATCACCCGCTTGGCGCGCTCGATGCACTGGCACTTATCCATATACTTAAAAATGTACGCAAAGATATCAAGATAGTCGCATCAAATTTTTTGAATGCTTTTGACAATCTTAATGAACTCCTCATCCCGATAGAAAACGTCAAAGGAAAAATGGGAAAAAGTTCTGTAAACTCTATTTATGATGCACTCAAACAAGAACAAGCAGTCATCATATTTCCCTCAGGTGAAGTCAGCCGTGCACGTCCAAATGGTATTAAAGACACAAAGTGGAGAAATGGATTTTTAAAAGTGGCACAAAAAACACACTCACCAATCCTCCCAATCTATGTCAATGCCAAAAATTCAAAGTTTTTTTATATGGTTTCGATGCTGAGTAAACCTCTTGCAACGGCGACTATTCCACATGAAATGTTTAAATATCATGATAAGACGATTGCGTTTCGTATCGGTAAAAGCATCCCGTACGAAAACTACAATATCCCATCGCTCTCTCTCGTAGATAAGGTAAAACTCTTTCGCAAACACTTTTATCTTGTCTCAAAAAAACATCGCGGTATTTTCAAAACGCATAACTCTATAGCTTTGGCAGAAGATAGACAGGAGCTAAAACTTGCACTCAGAGATGCAAAAATTTTGGGTGAAACTAGCGATGGAAAAAAGATTTATCTCTATAGTTCCCAAGATGAAACTGTTCTGCTCAAAGAGATAGGAAGACTTAGGGAGATCAGTTTTCGTCAGGTAAAAGAAGGAAGCGGGAAGAAAAGAGATTTGGATGCATTTGACTATTATTATGAGCACATCATTTTATGGGATGAAAAAGATCTTGAGATTGTCGGTTCGTACCGTGTTATCAAAGCAAAAGAAGTTCACGATCTTGAGGGTCTGTATACTTCCACGCTTTTTAATTATGAAGAGGGATTTGAACGATATTTTGAGAGTGGCCTCGAGCTTGGCCGCAGTTTTGTGCAACCAAAGTACTGGAACTCCCGTGCACTTGATTACCTTTGGCAAGGAATAGGTGCATATTTGAGAATTAATCCAGATGTACGTTATATGTTCGGCCCAGTCAGTATTTCGCGTTCCTATGACGATGAAGCTATATCTTTACTAGTACATTTTTATATGCACTATTTTGGTGCAGAAGAAAATTGTGTTTCACATAGAGAAAGCTATTTTATCAGTAATGAGAAACTCGAGAGATACAAAGAGATATTTGTTTATGATGATTATGAGACAGATTTAGGAACACTTAAATGTGAGCTTCAAACGCGAGGGTATGCGATTCCTACACTTTATAAACAGTATAGTGATTTATGTGAAGAACATGGTGTTGCGTTTATGGATTTTGGGATAGATAGAAGTTTTGATAACTGTGTGGATGGATTTATTGTGGTAGACACACATAAATTCAAAGCTACTAAACGCAAGCGTTATCTTTTGTAAGATTAAGTTTTTTTGTACATTTATCGTAGTAGAATGGTGCAGATACGTACACAATGTACTCTCTATTTTTATGAAAATGAGGAATTTTTATGTCTACTCAAACAGCTACTATTGACGGAAATGAAGCCGTTGCGCGTGTTGCCCACAAGATAAATGAAGTCATAGCGATCTATCCGATCACACCTTCATCAGTGATGGGAGAGCTGGCCGATCTCTACTCTGTACAGGGAGAGAAAAATATCTTTGGAACGCTCCCTGATGTGACAGAGATGCAGAGTGAAGGCGGTGCGAGCGGCGCTGTTCATGGCGCCCTGCAAAGTGGAGCGCTAACGACTACTTTTACAGCCTCTCAAGGGCTTTTACTTATGATACCAAACATGTACAAGATAGCGGGAGAGCTCACTTCGACGGTCTTTCATGTAGCAGCTCGTTCCCTTGCCGCACAGGGACTCTCAATCTTTGGGGACCATCAAGATGTGATGGGTGTGCGTCAAACTGGTTTCGCACTTTTTGCCTCTGGGAGTGTGCAAGAAGCACATGACTTTGCTCTTATCTCTCAAGCTGCAACACTTCGTTCTCGTATTCCTTTTTTACATTTTTTTGACGGATTTCGTACTTCACATGAGGTCAACAAGATAGAGTTACTGAGTGAAGATATCTTAAAAGCGATGATAGATGAAGAGCTTGTCTTTGCGCATCGCTCACGTGCGCTTTCGCCTGATCATCCCTTTATCAGAGGGACTTCACAAAATCCTGATGTCTATTTTCAGGGTCGTGAGAGTGTCAATAGCTATTATGAAAAAGTTCCTGATCTGCTTCAAGTGGAGATGGATAAATTTGCCACGCTTACGGGACGAGGATACAAACTCTTTGATTATGTCGGCGCAGAAGATGCCGAGCGTATCATCATTTTGATGGGTTCAGGTGCTGAGGCTGTCGATGAGAGTGTGGAGTATCTGAACAAAGCGGGTGCAAAAGTGGGCGTGATAAAAGTACGTTTGGCTCTTCCATTTAGTATAGAATATTTTATCGCTTCACTTCCAGATACAACAAAATCTATCGCAGTACTCGATAGAACAAAAGAGTCCGGATCTCTTGGTGAGCCCTTGTATCATGATGTCTTTATGGCACTGAGCGAAGCTGCCAATGAAGGAAAACTGGGCTTTACTCTACCAAAAATCATAGGCGGACGCTATGGACTCTCCTCAAAAGAGTTCACACCTGCAATGATAAAAGCGATTTTTGATGAGCTAGAAAAAGAACATCCAAAAAATCACTTTACAATTGGTATCCACGATGATGTAACGCATACGAGTTTGGAGTATGATGCAGATTTTATCCTCCAAGACGATGCAATTTATGAGGCGATATTTTTTGGTTTGGGAGCTGATGGAACAGTAGGTGCAAACAAAAATTCTATCAAGATTATAGGGCAAGAGACCTCAAACTATGCCCAAGGTTATTTTGTTTATGATTCCAAAAAATCGGGTTCTGTTACCACTTCACACCTGCGTTTTGGACCAAAACCTATTCGTTCAAGTTATCTGATACAAAAAGCGGATTTTGTTGCTTGTCATCAGAGCGTTTTTTTGGAAAAATTTGAGATTCTTGCACATGCAAAAGAGGGTGCGATATTTTTGCTCAACACACCATTTCCACAAGAGATGCTCTGGAGCAAACTGCCAAAAGATGTACAAGCTGAGATCATAGAAAAAAAAGTGAAATTCTTTGCCATCGATGCTTCTAAAGTCGCCAAAGAGAGCGGGATGGGGCGACGTATCAATACTATCATGCAGACCTGCTTTTTCTTTATCTCTGGAATACTTTCAAAAAAAGAAGCGATAGAGAAGATCAAACGCAGCATCACGAAGACCTACGGCAAAAAAGGTCAAGCGCTTGTAGATATGAATTTTGCGGCAGTAGATAATGCTATCGCAAATCTTTATGAGATAGAAGTTCCAAAAGAGGCAACTTCGACGCTGGGGATGCAGGCTTCTATCAAAGGAAGCTATGATGATTTTGTAGCACATGTCACCAAAACGCTCATCGATGGACACGGAGATGATCTGCTTGTGAGTGCGATGCCAAGTGATGGAACATGGCCAAGCGGTACGACGCAGTATGAAAAACGCAACGTCGGACTGGAAGTGCCTGTTTGGGATAGCGAGGTTTGTATTCAATGTAATAAATGTGTCATGGTCTGTCCGCACTCTGTTATTCGCTCCAATGTGGTTGATGAATCTTTCTTGAGTTGTGCACCAGAAGGTTTCACTTTTACACAGGCAAAAGGAAAATCTTTTGAGCCAAGCGAGAAGTTTATGATAAGTGTTTCGGTTGAAGATTGTACAGGATGTGCCCTGTGTGTCGAAGTTTGTCCGGCGAAAAACAAATCTCAGACAAATCTCAAAGCTATCAATATGCAAGAACAATTACCTCTTCGAGAAAGTGGTGCGGCTGCATGGGAATTTTTTACACATCTTCCACTTATGGATCGTTCAAAAATTAATCATGAAAAAGTCAAAGAGAGTCAATTTTTGGAGCCTCTTTTTGAATTCTCAGGTGCGTGTCCAGGATGTGGTGAAACGCCGTATGTTAAGCTGACCAGCCAACTTTTTGGGGATAGAATGATCGTCGCAAACGCAACAGGATGTTCTTCCATCTATGGAGGCAACCTTCCGACAACTCCGTGGAAGAAAAACTTAGAGGGCAAAGGTCCTGCATGGTCAAACTCACTTTTTGAAGATAATGCGGAGTTTGGTCTTGGATTTAGGCTCGCAATAGACAAGCACGAAACGCAGGCAAAAGAGCTTGTATCAGAGATGCAAGAGGAGATCGGAACAGAACTCAGTGAAGCAATAGTAAACGCAGTCCAAAGAGATGAGAGTGATGTGTATGCGCAGAGAGAACGGGTAGAGAGACTCAAAGCAAAGCTTGAGAACTCTTCCCATGAACACGCAAAACGTTTACTTTCTCTTGCTGATTATCTCAGTAAAAAATCTGTCTGGATTATGGGTGGCGATGGTTGGGCATATGATATCGACTACGGCGGGCTTGATCATGTTTTTGCGAGTGGGCGCAATGTCAATATTCTCGTCCTTGATACGCAGGTCTACTCCAATACAGGAGGACAACAGTCCAAAGCTACACTCACAGGTGCTGTCGCAAAATTCGCAGCAGGCGGGAAAAGAGCGCTTCCAAAAGATCTAGCAATGATGGCGATTGCATATGAGAATGTCTATGTGGCAAAAGTGGCGATGGGCGCGGATGATACGCAGACGCTACGAGCATTTATAGAGGCTGAGCGCTATGATGGAGTTTCTCTTATCATCGCCTATTCGCATTGTGTGGCGCATGGATATGATTTGAAATACGGGATGAGTCAGCAAAAACTCGCAGTTGAGAGTGGTATTTGGCCGACATTTAGATACAACCCTGAACTTAAAGATAAGGGTGAAAATCCAATGAGTGTAGATTATAAAAAACCTACAAAATCAGTCAAAGAGTTTATGTACAATGAGACGAGATTTAAAATGGTGGAAAAATTGAACTCTAAAGATGCCAAAGAGTTTGCTGCAATTGCGCAAAATCACGCAGATGAGCAGTACAAAAAATATATGAATCTCACCAATTTACAATACACTGCAAAAGTGGAGGAGGAGCTATGAACCTTACGACAAAATATTTAGGGATTGATTTTAAAAACCCGCTTATTGCAGGTGCTTCCCCACTAACAGGATCACTTGATAAGATAAAAGAGCTTGAAGATGCTGGCGTCGCTGGTATTGTGATGCACTCTTTATTTGAAGAACAGATCAACCATGACCTCCATTCGATAGACCATTTTTTATTTCAGGGCAGTGATAGTTTTGCAGAGTCTCTGAGTTATTTTCCCGATTCTGATTATATTGAAAGCTCTGAATCTGAGCACTATCTTGAAGATATCATGGAAATTAAAAGTTCAGTTGGTATCCCAATCATCGCGAGTCTCAACGGTGTAAGTAGTGGCGGATGGGTAAAATATGCCAAAAAGATACAAGAGGCTGGCGCAGATGCACTGGAACTCAACATCACCTACATCCCGACAAATCCACTACTTGATGCACGAGAGTTAGAAGCAATGTATATAAAAGTGCTCGCGGATGTACGTGCAAATACGACTTTGCCATTGAGTGTGAAGATGAATCCCTACTTTAGCAATCCTGCACAGATGGCAAAACGTTTTAAAGATGCCGGGGCGAATGGGCTAGTCATATTTGATAATCCTGTGCAAGTAGATATCGATCTTGAGGAGCTTAGCCCTTTGCAGCGGGCGAATCTGACAAGCTCTGCAAACCTGAGTGAGACACTTCGTTGGTGTGCAATCTTACATAGTAATGTTGCTATCTCACTTGCCGCTTCTACGGGTGTTCATAATGCAAAAGATGTCTTAAAAGCAATCATGAGTGGGGCAGATGTAACGCAGATGGCTTCGACACTTTTGCAAAATGGCACTGGATATCCAAAGACTCTTCTCAAAGAGTTGGTGGAATGGATGCAAGAAAAAGAGTATCTCTCTATTGAGCAGATGAAAGGGAGTATTTCCCTTAACCACTGTGACAATAAAGCAGCGTATGAGAGAGCAAACTACATGCGTGCGCTTCTTTCTTACAGATTTTAAAATCTTCAATACGCAAAATTATTTTTGATTTTACCTGTGTAATATTCCTACACAGGTGGAAATATATGTTACTATATTGCACAATACTTTTTAATTCTTCAAAACTATGTTGCGTTTTGTGACACAAAAGAGTACTTCATTTCCTTCGCTCTTTTATTTAATACTCTTTTTGTTATAGTGCAAGCAACTGTTTTTTCAAATATCTCTTGGGAGAGCTATGCACTAACAAGTATGGTTTTTTTGGAGTTTGAAAACAAAATATTACTTGGAACTGTATCAGAGTAGATACGGTTTTAAAAAATAAAGGTAGGTTATATGGAACATATTGCAACTGCAAACCCGTATTTTGGGGTATTTGTACTATTTGTTGTAACTTTCGGCGCATTTATCGGGACTACGATAATCGCAAGATTAGCAAGTCGCGCATTGGCACGCAAAGACTCTGAAAAGATCAAACTTTCAGTGTATGAATGTGGACCTGAAATTACAAAACAACCAAATAGAGTATCACCACAATTTTATCTATTTGCACTTCTTTTCTTACTGTTCGACGTAGAGATCATATTTATGTTCCCTTGGGCAGTGGATTTTAAGCTTCTTGGTTGGTTCGGTTTTGCTGAGATGTTAATGTTTATCTTATTACTCGCGATTGGTTTCGTGTATGCATGGAAAAAAGGAGCACTTGAATGGCACAACATAAAATAAATTATACGCAAGATGGCGGTTTGCCAGTTGCACTTACAAGTATAGATAAGATAGTAAACTGGGGACGTTCAAACTCTCTTTGGGCACTGACTTATGGTCTTGCATGTTGCGGTATCGAGATGATGGCATCGGGTGCTTCACGTTTTGACTTCGACCGTTATGGTACTATCTTTAGAGCCTCTCCACGTCAAGCTGATGTTATGATCGTGGCAGGAACACTTACAAAGAAGCACGCTGAGTTTATCAAAAGACTTTATGACCAGATGACTGAGCCTAGATGGGTTATCTCAATGGGTTCATGTGCAAATACAGGTGGAATGTTTAACACATATGCAACAGTTCAAGGGTGTGACCGTATCATCCCAGTTGATTTGTATCTTCCTGGTTGTGCGCCAAGACCTGAAACACTTCAGTATGGTGTGATGCTGCTTCAGAAAAAGATCCGTGCCAATAAAGCCGGAAATGCACAAAAAGCAAAAAGGTTAATGTAATGAGAGCATATACTCCTAAAGATGACGTACAAGCAAAAGCGTATTATACAGACAGATATTATGTCGCTCCTCAAGTTCCAAAAGAAGCAGTAGAGAGTGATGCAGTTTTTGCCGCGGACTTAGAAGCTATCAAAGCAAAGTTTGCAGTAAGTGATGCCTATATCCAAGTTGGACAGATGGTTGTTTATATCCAGCCACATGACATTTATGGCGTTTTAGAACTCTTAAGAGATGAACTTGCTTACACGCAGCTCTCGGAGATGAGTGCAATTGATTGGCTTGCAAAAAGCAATCAGTTTGAGATCTTCTATCAGATGCTCAGTATGAGTAAACGTAAGCGTATCCGTATTAAATATTTTATCACTCAAGGTCAAGCGGTGGATTCTGTTGAGAAACTTTTCCGCTGTGCTGACTGGTCTGAGAGAGAGATGTACGATATGTTCGGCATCGAAGCAAACAACCATCCTTTTATGAAACGAATCCTTATGCCATATGACTGGCAAGGACATCCACTGCTTAAAACCTATCCTTTGCAGGGTGATGAGTTTGCCGCATGGTATGAAGTAGACAAGATCTATGGTAAAGAAGCGCGTGATGTTATCGGGCCTGAAATTCGTGATACTGCTAGAGTTGATAGATATGACTCAGAGCGTTTTGCTCGTTTAGGTTTTGAAGTTCCAAAAGGAACAGAGATTACAGGTAATGAGCCAAGAAATGTAGAGTCGTACCAAGAAGAGGGCGGCGTTTTCATGGTTAAAAAATTTGATAAAGCATCATCAGTAATCGTTGATGATCCTCAAAGATAGGGTGGCAAAAATATGGCACAAGTAAAAAATAGATTAACACCGTTTTTTGAAAATATAACATTTGATAGAGACGACAATGAGCTTATCCTAAACTTCGGTCCTCAGCACCCTTCTGCTCACGGACAGTTGCGTTTGATGCTTCACTTGCAGCAAGAACAGATAACAAAAGCGCACCCAGATATTGGTTACCTTCACCGTGGTATGGAGAAGATGGCAGAGAACATGATCTACAATGAGTTCATGCCGACAACTGACCGTATGGACTATATCGCATCAAGCTCAAACAACTATGGCTTCGCGCTTGCGGTTGAGAGATTAATCGGTCTTGATGTTCCTCGTCGTGCAAAAGTTATTCGTATGATGCTTCTTGAAATCAATCGTTTGATGTCTCACCTTTTCTGGTTGGCAACAACTGCTCTTGATATTGGTGCAATGACGGTTTTCCTTTTTGCATTCCGCGAGAGAGAATATTTGATGGATATTATCGAAGGATATTGTGGTGCGCGTTTGACGCATGCTGCTATTCGTATCGGCGGTGTTCCTTTGGATATCCAAGATAGTTTTATCACTCAGCTCAAAACTTTCTTAGATAAGTTACCGGCAAATATCAAAGATTATGAAGATCTTCTTGATACAAACCGTATCTGGCTTATGAGAATGGAAGAGGTCGGAACGGTTTCAAAAGAGATGGCACTTTCATGGGGTTGTACAGGGCCTATGCTCAGAGCTTCTGGTGTTGCTTGGGATATTCGTAAAGAAGAGCCGTATGAGTTGTATGACGAAGTAGAGTTTAATGTTCCTTATTCAGACAAAGGTGACAACTTCGCACGCTACCGTATCTATATGGAAGAGATGAGAGAGTCTGCAAAGATTTTGTATCAAACGATAGATATGTATGAAGCGACTGTGAAGAATAATCAGACTGAACTTATGGCACATGCGCCAAAATATATCTCCGCTCCAAAGCTTGATATCATGACGCAAAACTACTCTTTGATGCAACACTTCGTACTTGTCACACAAGGGATGAGACCGCCTGTAGGTGAAGTTTATGTGGCAACTGAATCACCAAAAGGAGAACTTGGTTTTTATATCAATTCTCAAGGTGGACCATACCCATACAGACTCAAACTACGTGCGCCATCATTTTGGCACACAGGGATTTTAACTGACCTTTTACCTGGTCACTATATTCCAGATGTTGTTTCTATTATTGGGACGACAAACATAGTATTCGGTGAGGTTGATAGATAATGAAAAGATATGATTTAAGACACCTAAAAGAGAACTTTGAGCCTCGTATGAAAGAACTTCTTAACACGCATAAAGCGGGTGAAGTGGCTATATTTTTATTTGAAATAGGTGATTTTTCACCGATTCAAAAATCAGCGGATCTGGTAAAAGAGTGCGGCTATGAGTTGATGAACTCTTTAAAGTTTAACGAAGTCGACTGGACTCTCGTTTGCAAAAAATAAGAGGATTGAATTGTGAGTAAAGTCTATTTTTCTACTTGGAATGGGGAACTGATAAACAACATCGGCAAGCCTGAGCAAGAGTGGGAAGAATCTGCTTATGACCTACCTGCACAGTATGATGATCATCGCGATTCTAAGGCTTTTATAGGCTGGGATGGCGTTTCATTATTCAATGCAGATGTAGATGTAATCCGTTTAGCGATGGAATACGCTGCACAGTATCAAGAGTATTCTGAAGCTTGTGGAAGATGCGCACCTGGAAGATGGGGTGGACGTATCTTATATGACTTGCTTGATAAGATTGCTCGCGGTGAGGGGTGTGTTGCAGATTTGGATCACTTAAAAGAGATCGGTCACAGTATGCAGCTTACTTCAAAATGTGAGATTGGAAAAACTGTTCCAAATCCTATCATCGACTTGATGGTTCATTTTGAAGCTGAGTTTATGGCTTGTATCAACGAGCAAAAAGCATCAAAACACTATAACGATACCATCGGCTATATAGCAAAGATTACAGCTCCATGTACAGACGCTTGTCCTGCGCATGTTGATATTCCTGCTTATATTGAGGGTGTAAGAGACTTGCGTTTTGATGATTCTCTTGAAGCTACTCGTCAAACTATGCCGCTTGCTCATGTGTGTGGCCGTGTTTGTCCACATCCATGTGAAGATGCATGTCGCAGAACAAACCTTGATGAGCCTATATCTATTATGGCGCTTAAACGTCTTGGCGCTGATTGGGAAACAGATCACGGGTACGATTTCTTCCATCCTATGGAGAAAAAACCGATGAGTGGCAAAAAAGTCGCAGTTATCGGTGCTGGACCTGCGGGTCTTACGACTGCATATTATCTTGCAGCCGAAGGTGTTGTTGTTGATGTTTATGAAGAGCTTCCTGTTTTAGGTGGTGAGGTTACTGTGGGTGTTCCTGAGTACCGTATGCCATGGGATAAATACCTTCAAGATATCGAATGTGTAAGAGATATGGGTGTCAATTTTATCCTCAATCACAGAGTTTCTGCAGAAGAAATGGTGGAATTTGAGACAAGTTACGATGCTACTATGATAGCTTCTGGAACACGCATTTCGAAGAAAGTCTATTGTGATAATGAACGTCCTGAGATCAAAGGATACTGGGGTGCTATCGACTTTCTTGACTGGGTAAACCTGTATGAGAAATTTGATATTAAAACACCTCAAAAGGTTCAAGAGCAGCAAATGCTTCCAACTGACCATGTAGATTTAACTGGAAAAACAGTTGCCTGTGTCGGTGGTGGTTTTACTTCTATGGACGTTGTTCGTTGTGCTATCCGCGCAGGGGCAAAAAAAGTAGTGATGATTTATCGTCGTGATGAGAAGACTATCATCCGCAATACGACCTATGAAGAGTATCATGAAGCAGTTGAAGAGGGTGTAGAGTTCTACTTCCACTCTGCAGTTGCTGAAATGAAAGATGAAAATGATGTACTAAAATCACTTATTATTGATAAGTTTGAACTCGTACCTCCACCAGATGGCGGACGTGCTGAACTTGTGAAGATTGAGGGTGCATCGTATGAGATCGAAGTGGATTATTTGATTCCTGCGGTTTCTCAAGCGGCTGATTTGAAATTCATTCCAAAAGATTGGGAGCTTGAGATGACTTCTTGGGGAACACTCAAGACAAACGGGAAAGATTATATGACATCCCGTAAAGGTATCTTTGCTTCAGGTGACTGCGAATATGGTCCGATGACGATTGTAAATGCAGTCGGTCAGGCAAAACGCGGTGCTTCTGTTATGGCTCGTTATCTTGAAAATGGTGAGATTACTCTTTCTGATGATGAGATTATGGAAGATCACTTACGCAAGCTTAAAGTTTATGACAAAAAAGAGAAAGTCACAGGCTGGTTGCCAGGCCTTGCTCGTGAGCATAGTGAAGTCGTAGATATTGATATCAGAAAATTCAATAACATGGAAGTAAACTTAGGCTTTACACAAGAACAAGCTATGAGTGAAGCTGACCGCTGTATGCGTTGTTACTACATCGCTATGGTTCAGGCATAGGAGGGGATATGAGCAATATGATTGAATTTAAAATCAACGGTATCTCTGTAGAGGCAAAAAAAGGTGAGACTATTCTTCAAGTAGCTCGCAAAAACGATATCTATATCCCTACGATGTGTTATATCTCAAAAACTACTCCATGCGCATCGTGCCGTATGTGTGTAGTTGAAGCTGAAGGTGTAGAAGGTTTTGTACTTTCGTGTAACACACCTCCTGTATCTGGTCTGGATATTCGTACAAACAGTGAAGCACTTGAGCTAGAACGCACAAATATCATGAAACTCTATGATGTTAATCATCCTCTTGAGTGTGGCGTTTGTGATAAATCAGGTGAGTGTGATCTGCAAAACAAAACTTTAGAGTTTGGCGTGACAACGCAGAACTTTACAACGCGTGAGCAGCACCGACCAGTGGAACATTGGGGTCTTATCAACTATGATCCGGCATTGTGTATCATGTGTGAGAAGTGTGTTCACGTCTGTAATGAAGTCATCGGTGATGATGCTATAGATGTGAAATTTGGCGGATATAGCTCAACTATCATCCCAAAACAAGGTGATACGCTTGATTGTACTTTCTGTGGAGAGTGTATAGCGGTTTGTCCTGTTGGCGCACTTGTGAGTTCTGACTTTCAGTATAGTGCAAACGCATGGGAACTCTCACGTGTTCCAGCAACCTGTGCACACTGTTCAGGCGGTTGTTCATTAGAATATGAGACAAAATTTGCAGGCATCAATGGCGCACAAGAGATCTACAGAGTAAAAAATAACTTCGAGTTTGCTTCTCTTTGTGGAGCAGGACGTTTTGGTTATGACTTTGAAAACAGAGCGCTCAGAGATGACGCTGCGTTTGAGAGAGCAGTTGCGGCTGTGAAAAATGCAAAAGCAATCCGTTTCTCTTCGATGATTACAAATGAAGAAGCCTATATGTTAGGCGAACTCAAAGAAAAGCTAGGTCTGAAGCTCTTCAATGAAGATGCACGCATGTTCCAAGAGTTTATGAACGCATACAGCACTATAAGCGCAAAGAAACACTATAGCGGTTCACTCGATGCAATCAAGCAAGCAGATGCAGCAATTATTATCGGAAGCAGAATTGCAACAGATAATCCAGCAGTGCGTTATGCGCTTACGACTGCTTCACGCCATAACGGTGCGAAGATAGTCTATGCGCATCCACTCGAAGATGCACTGATGCAAAATACTATCACGCAGTTTATGAAGTATGAAGTGGGAACAGAAGAAGGCGTTATGGCACTTCTTGCAAACGCAATCCTCAAAGATGCTGATCTGAGCGATCACGAGAGAGCATTCTTTGATGATCTTGATTTTGGTTATCTTGATGCTGAATGTAATGTTGGTGAAGAAGAATTTGCACTGATGATGAAATCATTTACACGTGCAAAAAATCGTGTTCTCATCATAGGAAACGATCTTATCGCACATGAACGTGCACAAAACATCGCAAAACTTGCGGCACTGATAGAAAAATATAGTGACTTCTCTTTGGTCGTAGTACCAAATGAAGTCAACACTTTAGGTGTCTCTTTACTAAGTTCTTTGGATAAAGATGAGAAAATAGAGAATGTAGTCGGTTATAACGCAACAGGTTCATTTGTTATCTCTTCACTTTTGGGTGCAGATATGGCAATTCCATCATTAAATCAGCAAGAGGGAACTTTTGTGAGTATTGATAATAGAGTCTTGCCTACAAATGTTGCTGTTGGATTTGAAGGGCAAACGCTTAACGATATCCTCCTTGCATGTGATATCAGACACTACACGACAATCGACTGTACAAAAGAGTTAGGACGTTTTGCTGGCTTTAAGGCATGCGAATTTGATACTTTAGAGAACTTTTTATCAGCACACGGTGAGGATAATAGAGGCTATCTTTTGGATGAAGTCGCTTGTGAAGCAAAGGGTACTTTAGAGAGTGTAAGTGATCTGCCGGAGTTTAATGGTACGGTTATTTATCACTCAAATCCAGTACTTCAGTTTAATGCATACACTGCAAAAACAAAACAGTTAGAAAAAGATAAAAGTTTAAGAGGTTCTGCACAGTTTGCAGCAGCAGCAAGGATATCTGATGGTGACATTGTAGAGATATCTTATGGATCTGTGAGTGTTACAAGAGAGTTCAAACTAGATAGCGATCTTAAAGGAACTATAGCACTTAACCCTACATTTGATAGTGTAGTTGATGCGAGCAGATATAGATTTGAAAAATCCAAAATAGTGAGAGTAGTACATGAGTAAAATTACTATAAACATTGATGGAAAAGAGGTTCAAACGCAAGAGGGTGAGTATATATTAAACGCAGCCCGTGCAAATGATATCTTTATTCCAGCGATATGTTATCTGACAAGATGTAGTCCGACACTGGCGTGTCGTATTTGTCTTGTTGAGGCGGATGGTAAGCAGGTTTATGCGTGTAATGCCAAAGCAAAAGAGGGGATGAACATTGTAACATCAACTCCAACGATCGAGAGCGAACGCCGTGCGATCATGGAAGTTTATGATGTGAACCACCCGCTTCAGTGTGGTGTGTGTGACCAATCAGGCGAATGTGAACTGCAAAACTATACTCTAGAAATAGGAGTAGACTCTCAGTCTTATGCTATCAAAGATGTAGATAGAAGTTCTCACGATTGGGGACACTTACACTATGATCCGGGCCTTTGTATCGTTTGTGAGCGTTGTGTGACTGCATGTAAAGATATGATTGGTGATAATTCACTCAAGACTATCGCGCGTGGTGCAGATGCACTTGATGCTGAGTACAAAGAGAATATGCCAAAAGATGCCTACGCAATGTGGAATAAACTCAACAAATCAGTCATCGGTCTTACTAATGGAACAGATGTTCTTGATTGTACTTCTTGTGGTGAATGTGCTGCAGTTTGTCCTGTTGGAGCACTTGTAGATACTGACTTTATGTATAAATCAAATGCTTGGGAACTCAAACAAATCCCGGCTACCTGTGGACACTGTTCTGCTGGATGTCAGATCTCTTATGATGTGAAACATACAAGCATAGAAAACCCTGAGAACAAAATCTACCGCGTAATGAATGAGTGGAACTATGTCTCACTTTGTGGTGCTGGACGCTATGGTTTTGACTATGAAAACAGAGTAAGTGCAAAAGATGAAGCTGCGTTTGCAAACGCAATCGAAGCTTTCAAAAAAGCAGATACGATAGCGTTTACATCGACTATCACAAACGAAGAAGCGTTTTTACTTCAAAAAATGAAAGAAAAATTTGGTTATAAACTTGTGAATAATGAAGCAAAAGCGTTCCAAACTTTCTTGAATAATTACAGCGAAATCAGTGGGACAAAGCTTTATGGAAGTGATCTTAAAGTCACACACAACTCAAACTTTGTTATCTCTGTAGGTACAGCGCTCAAATCAGACAATCCAAACGCAAGATATGCGCTCAACAACTCTATGACGGTAAACAAAGGTGCTGGTCTTTATTTCCACCCTGTAAGTGATCCTATCATCGAGGGCCTTGGAAAAAGTATCATGAGTGTTAAACATGCTCCTCTTCAAGAAGAAGCAGTGATGTATTTGATCCTTGATCTTTTTGCAGATAAATCAAAACTCTCTAGCGATTTAGTTGCATATCTTGCATCTTTTCACTCGACAAAAACGATTACAGTGACAGAAAGCGTCAAAGAAAAAGTAGTCGAGATGGTCAAAGAGATGAAGAAAAACGAAGAGACCGGCGAAGAGGAAGAGGTAGAAGTTGAAAAATCTACTATGGTTACTAAAGAAGTTTCCAAAGAGGTAGAAGTGGATGAAAATGCACTTTTCGCGCTACTCAACGCAGATGCAAAATTTAAAGAGGATTTAGACAAAAACCTCAATAAAAAAGATGCATTCTCTCTTATCGTAGGACCAGATTTTTATACACATCCAAACGCGAAAAATTTAGCGCGTTTAGTGGCACTTGTTGAGAAGTATAGTGACTTTGAAGTGGTAATGATCCCAGCACTTACTAACTCTTTGGGTGTTGCTCTTATCTGTGAACTTGACGATGCAAAAGGCAAGTTTACTGTAGGCTATAACACGCAAGCAGACTTTACACTCTCTGCACTTGGTGATGGTGATTTGGATATGCCAGCGATCAATCAGCAAGAGGGAACATTGACAAGTATCAACAAACGCGTAAACCCTACAAACGCAGCCTTAGAGTATAAAGGCTATGAGCTTAATGACATTGCGAATGCACTTGGACTCAAAGCAGATAACGTAATTGACTATACTGCTAAACTTCCACTCTCTGCTGGATTTAAAGCAGCAGAGTTTGACTCCCTTCCAAACCGCTATGAAAATGACGGAACTGAGGTGAGAGGTTACATTTTAGAGAATGTTGCTGTTAAAATGAGTGACGATGAAACTGTACAAATGTACAATAATGTTAAACTTGAAGGAACAGTTGTTTATGTTGCAAATCCGGTAAGACAATTTACTGCGTTTACAAATAAAACAACAGCACTCTCACAAGAGGGTGGCATTTATATGAGTGAAGAGTTCCTTGGTAAAAGTGATCTTAATGAAGGTGATAGTGTCCGCATTAAGAGTAGCAACGGAGAGTTAGTTGTAAAAATCATCAGTGATAATAAAATCACTGGCGATATTGCACTGCTACCGACCTATGATTCTAAAATAAATCCAGAGGTTATAACAGGCGCATACCGCTTCGCTGTAGCTTCGATTGAAAAGGTGTAATATATGGATACAGCATATCTAATAGAGACGATAATCAAAGTCGTTGTAGTTTTACTCATATTTTCTGCATTAGCGGGTATTGGGACATATTTCGAAAGAAAAATCCTTGCATTTATGCAGCGTCGTTTAGGGCCGATGAATGTCGGGCCTTATGGATTACTACAAGTTGCAGCAGATGGTATTAAACTCTTTACAAAAGAGGATATTATCCCTACAAATGTAGTTGGACGTATCTTTAAAATAGCACCGGTTATCACGGCAGCGACTGCGTTTATGGCAGCGGCTGCGATACCTTTTTTACCTCAGTTTGAGCTTTTTGGATACACAGTACACCCGATTATCTCTGATGTAAATATCGGTATCTTGTATATCCTTGGAATCATGGGTGTTGGACTCTACGGTCCACTCCTTGGCGGTATGGCATCAGCGAACAAGTTTTCACTCCTCTCTGCTGCGCGTAGTGCGGCTGTATTTATCTCCTACGAGGTTGTTACTGGTCTCTCTATACTTGCTCCGATTATGATGGTTGGTTCTCTTTCACTCATTGATTTCAATGAGTATCAAGCAGGTGGTTTTGGTGATTGGATCGTTTGGTCACAACCAGTTGCGTTTATCCTTTTTTGGATCGCTGCGTTTGCTGAGACTGGACGTACTCCGTTTCACCTCGTTGCAAATGACCATGAGATTATCGATGGTTTTGGTACGGAATATTCTGGTATGAGATGGGGTCTTTTCTTCATCGGTGAATATGCAAATATGTTCTTTATCTCGTTTGTAATTCCACTTCTTTTCTTGGGTGGTTATGGAGATGGTAGTTTCCTTGGCGCATTAGGTTTACTTGGAAAGATGGCGTTTTTCTTCTTCTTTTTCCTATGGACAAGAGCTGCTTGGCCAGATGTAAGACCTGACCAACTTATGTGGTTGTGTTGGAAAGTACTTATGCCAATAGCTGTGGTCAACATAGTTATCACTGGCTTAGTGATGATGTTTTAAGGGGATATGAATGAAGAATACTCAAGAGTTTAATAACAGAAATGTTAGTGAAAATGGCTACTATTTAGTAGACATTGCAGATTATCCTACAGATGGTTGGGGTAAATTTAAACGCGTTGTGCAAAGAACATTCAGAGGCGAGCTTTTTGTTGGTCTTTGGGTTGTGCTTCGTGAAATGATCAAGTTTGATATCCATACTATCCAGTATCCACAGGAAAAGATGCCTATAGGTCCAAGATACCGTGCTGTGCATGAGATGAAAAGACTTTGGGAATCAGATGCTGAGAGATGTATCGGATGTGGACTTTGTGAGAAGATCTGTATCTCTAACTGTATCAAGATGGATACACGTATAGATGAACACTCTCGTAAAGAGGTAAGCGAATATACAATCAACCTTGGTCGTTGTATCTTCTGTGGTTACTGTGCTGAAGTGTGCCCTGAACTAGCGATTACTCACGGTGGTGAGTATGAGCAGGCTTCTGAGCAAAGAGAACATTTTGTGGATTACAGCTATATGCTTACTCCGCTTGACAAAATGAAAGCCGGAACTCAAGTTGAGTTTGAAGGTTTTGGTGCTATTACACCACATGAAGATGAGCGCGTCAAAAAAACGCCTCTCGCATATTAAGGAGATAGGATATGTTTGAAGCTATAGCTTTTTATCTGTTTGCGTTTTTAACAATCGCAATGTTTTTCATAGCCGTGACTACTTCACAGGCACTCTATGCATTGACATCACTCGCAGCAGGAATGATTTTTATATCGGCATTTTTCTTTATTCTAGGTGCTGACTTTTTAGGTGCGGTGCAGATCGTAGTTTACTCGGGAGCTGTTATGGCTCTGTATGCTTTTGGTATGATGTTTTTTGATACAACAAGAGATGTAAAAGAGAAAAACGGCAACAAGTATATTGTTGTTGGATTATCGGTTGTGAGTGCAATTTTAGTTGTAGCAATCTTCTCAGCACCACTTGTTTCTGAAAATATTACAGCACTTTACCCTATGGTTGAAGGTGCTGGTAATACACAAGAGGTTGGATTGGTTCTTTTTACGAAGTATCTAGTTCCATTTGAAGTAGCTGCAGTAATGTTACTTGTAGCAATGATCGCGGGTATTGTATTAGCAGGAAAAGATATGGATTTATCTCTTACTCTTTTAGATGATAACGAGATTGAAGAGATCAAAAACAAACAAATGAAAAAGGTGCTTTAATGATGGAAATTGGCTTAAATCACTACCTTGTACTCTCGACTATTCTTTTTGCAATAGGTTTGATTGGTGTAATGCGTAGAAAAAACCTTCTTTTGCTATTTTTTGCAACGGAGATTTTACTTAATTCTGTAAATATCGCTTTTGCTGCGATTTCACACTACTATGGTGACTTAACTGGACAAATGTTTGCGTTTTTTGTGATCGCAATCGCTGCTTCAGAGGTAGCTGTAGGTCTTGGATTGTTAATTGTATGGCACAAGCGTCATGGAACTATCGACCTTGATACAATGTCAACGATGAGAGGATAGAGATATGGAATTTTATTTATATCTAGCACTATTTGCACCGCTTGCAGGTTCACTTTTTGCAGCACTTTTTGGTGCATCACCTAAAACAATAGTAGCAGGGCTTGTACCGAGCATACTTCTTTTTGTCTCTTTTGTGAGCAGTACGGTTTTATTAGTACATATTCTCAGCGGCGGAGCAGTTGTTCATGTTGAAATGATGACGTGGATGGCTACGGGAGATCTTTATATTCCGTTTGGTTTTGTAGTAGATCAGGTTTCTGTAACGATGATGATGGTTGTAACAGTAGTCTCTACTGTAGTTCACTTCTACTCTATCGGATATATGGATCATGACAAAGGGTTCAATAGATTTTTCTCTTACCTTTCTGCTTTCGTTTTCTCGATGATGGTTCTTGTTATGAGTGATAACTTTGCAGGTCTTTTTATCGGTTGGGAAGGCGTTGGTCTTTGTTCTTGGTTGCTTATCGGTTTTTGGTATCACAAAGAGAGTGCTACTTGGGCTGCAAACGAAGCGTTCATTATGAACCGTATCGCTGACCTTGGGATGCTTGTTGGTATCTTTTTGGTCTACTGGAATACAGGTACATTGCAGTATGAACAAGCGTTCGCTGCTATGCCTTCACTTGGAACTGATATCCTTACACTTATGGGTATCTTCCTCTTTATCGGTGCAATGGGCAAATCAGCGCAGTTTCCACTCCATACTTGGCTTGCAGATGCGATGGAGGGTCCGACTCCAGTTTCTGCACTTATCCACGCTGCGACGATGGTAACGGCGGGTGTTTACTTGGTTGTTCGTGCACATCCTTTATATGATTTGATTCCTAATGTGGGTCTTTTTATAGCAAGTCTTGGTGCTTTTGTTGCACTCTTTGCTGCATCTATGGCACTTGTAAACCGTGATATGAAACGTATTATCGCTTACTCTACACTCTCTCAGCTTGGATATATGTTCGTAGCTGCTGGACTTGGTGCCTATTGGGTTGCACTCTTTCACCTTATGGCACACGCATTTTTCAAAGCGCTTCTTTTCTTGGGTGCTGGAAATGTTATGCACGCAATGCATGATGAACTTGATCCGTTTAAAATGGGTGGTCTTCGCAAGGTTATGAAAGGGACATTTATCATGATGACTCTTGCTTCTGTAGCACTTGCGGGTATCTATCCATTTGCAGGATTCTTCTCAAAAGATTTGATCTTAGAGGTTGCGTTTGTTGAGCATCACTATATTATCTATACAGTATTACTCTTTACTGCAGGTTTGACTGCGTTTTACTCATTTAGACTTGTAGCGCTTATCTTTCATGGTGAAGAGAGATATAAACTCTTTGGTATCCATCCACATGAAGCATACAAATTTATGCTTGTAGCGATGAGCCCATTACTTTTACTTGCTATTATCGCAGGTTCATTTAAAATGTCTTATTTTGAAATGGTCACACAAGTACTTCCAGAGTTAGAGTACCATATTCACCATCCAGTAACATTCTGGATTATGACTATAGGAACGCAACTGTTTGTTATCGCAGCTATTATATTTGCCTATAGAAAATATGCAAACGCTAAAGTAACTGTGCCGGATGGTACATCAAAAATAGAAAACAGACTTTGTTACAAAGTGCTTAGCAACCAGTACTATATTCCTTATGCTTATGAAGAGTATGTTGTAAAACCTTATAGAGAACTCTCTACAGTACTATGGAAACAAGTAGATATGAAAATTGTAGATGCTACAGTCGATGGTATTGCTGGTATTATCTACGGCACTGGTGAAAAAACAAGAGATATGCAAAGTGGTAATCTTTCTACTATGCTTAAATGGATGGTAGCCGGAACAGTCGGTTTACTATCATTAGCTGTGGTTTTTGGACTGGCAGTAAGATACTCTGCTGAAATCAAAGCGATTTTATCAGGTTTAGGAGTTTAGTATATGTTAGATCATATTTTATCGATTTTAATTTTCTTTCCTGCGATAGCAGGGGTTTTTGGATTTATGATTCAAAAAGATAGTGTACGTGCATACGGAGTTGCAGTAGCAACAATTGAGTTTGCACTCTCACTATGGTTATGGTTTTCATTTGACTCAAATGTCTCTGGTATGCAGTTTATGGAGCAGTTACCTCTCGTTCCTGCGTTTGGTATCAATTATATTCTTGGTGTAGATGGTATCTCTCTATTTATCATCATCCTTGCAGCATTCTTTACGATGATAGGTATCGCTTCACTTACTGAAACAAAAGATGTAAAAAATATGATTATCTCCTTGTTATTTTTACAAATGACAATGGTCGGTGTTTTCGCTGCACTTGATGCAATAGTATTTTATATCTTCTGGGAACTCTCACTTGTGCCAATGCTTTATATCATTGGTGCCTGGGGTGGACCACTTCGTATTTATGCTTCTGTAAAATTCTTCCTCTATACATTTGCAGGTTCTCTTGTGATGCTTGTTGGTATGCTTTTTATGGCATATTTTTACTTTCAAGCAACAGGTGTATGGAGTTTTGCGATACTTGAATGGTACCGTCTTATTCTGCCAGAGAATTTCCAGTTGTGGTTATTTGCAGCTTTCTTTGTAGGTTTTGCTATCAAAGTTCCTATGTTTCCATTTCATACATGGTTGCCATATGCACACGGTCAAGCTCCAACTATCGGTTCAGTGATCCTTGCAGCAATACTCCTTAAAATGGGTACCTATGCGTTTATCCGTTTTTCATTGCCAATGTTCCCAGATGCTTCAGCATTCTTTATGTTCCCAATAGCAATTCTCGCGATCATTATGATTGTCTATACGGCAATGGTGGCGTATGCACAAGAAGACGTGAAGCAAGTTGTAGCGTACTCTTCTGTTTCACACATGGGTGTTATCATCCTTGGTACTTTTGCACTTAATGTTGAGGGTATCTCAGGTTCTATCTTCTTGATGATAGCACACGGTGTTGTCTCGGGGGCTCTGTTCTTACTTGTGGGTGTTATCTATGATAGACGTCATACGAAGATGATGAACCAGTTCGGTGGGCTTGCATCTGTGATGCCTCGCTATGCGACAATCTTTGGATTGATGCTCATGGCTTCTGTTGGTATGCCTCTTACGATTAACTTTGTCGGAGAGTTTTTAAGTTTACTTGGATTTTACAAACAATCACATGTGCTTACAATCTTAGCAGGAACAGCGATCATCGTAGGTGCTATCTATATGCTTGCAGCGTACAAAAAAATGTTCTTCGGAACTGTTACTATCGAAGAGAATAAAAATCTTCCTGATGTAAATAAAAGAGAACTTTTAGCACTTGTACCACTCGCAATTATCACTGTTTGGTTAGGTGTATATCCGAATCCAGTTCTTGCACCGATCAACAAAAGTGTTGAATCAATTGTACAGCTTATGCATGATAAATCTATCACTGAAGAAGCAAAAAGTAGAATTCCAAACCTTGTTCATGGTATAGAAATCACAAGAACTACAGTAGAGGAGGCACACTAATGTTAGCGCCAGTAAATGTTTCTTTAGAGTCGTTAAACTTAATGACTCTCGCTCCAATGCTTATCCCGATTATCGGAGCATTGGTCATCTTAGTTATTGATATGCTTAAGAGTAAACTCGATAGAAGTTTATATGTAGTTTTGAGCTTACTTTTCCTTATTATGGATTTTTCTACGATTATAGACTCTTCTAGTATATTTATGAAAGATGGCACGCTTATGGGTGTGTTTGATGTGATGCTCATTGACGGGCTAGCGATTTTATCGCAGTTTATTATTGTTGGTGCATCTATACTCTTTATCCCTTTAGCGCTCTCACATAAGCGTTTCCATGAGTTTGCATACCCTGAGTTTTTCGCACTCTTCTTATTTATGATAGGCGGATTCCAGTTTATGGTTGCGACGGATAATCTTATCCTTGTATTTGTAGGTCTTGAGACTTCATCGCTTGCACTCTATACACTTATCGCAATGCACAACCGCGACAAATCATTTGAAGCGGCTGTAAAATATTTTACAATGGGCGCACTTGCGGCAGGTCTTTACAGCTTTGGTGCGATGGTTTTCTACGCACTTACAGGTTCCGTTGAGATTAGTAAAATTGCAGCAGTTCTTGCAGCAAACGGCTATGCTGATTTAGCGTATGTGCTTATTGGTGTGGTATTTATGCTCGCTGCGTTTGCGTTTAAACTCTCTTTGGTACCATTTCATACTTGGGCACCAGACGTTTATGAAGGTTCAAGTGCGGCGATGGCTGGATATATGTCAATCGTTCCAAAGATCGCTGCGTTTGTAGTGGCTATGAGACTCTTTGAGTTTTTGATTCATAGTGGCGTTGTATGGCTCGAGATTGTTCTCTATATCTTTGTTATCGTTACGATGACTGCGGCAAATATCTGGGCACTTGTGCAAACGGATGTGAAACGTATGCTTGCATACAGTTCAGTTTCTCATGCAGGTTTTGTAATGGCGGCGATACTTATCGGTACGACACAATCAAACTCAGCACTCTTTTTGTACTGGATTTTATTCAGTTTTACTAACTTAGGTTCGTTCTCTATGCTTTGGCTCTCTCGTCAAAAACATCTTCCGGCGCACCAAAATTCAGACCATAGTTATGACAAGTTTGCAGGGATGATCAAAACATCTCCGATAGCTGCAACTATCATGGGCGTCTTTATGTTGAGTCTTGCAGGAATCCCACCATTTGCACTTTTCTGGGGTAAAGTTTATCTTATCAGTTCAGCAGTAACAAGTGGCTATACTGTGCTTGCGCTAATCATGGCACTGAACTCTGCAATCGCAGGGTATTACTATGTAAAACTCATCGTTTATATGTTTATGAAAGAACCAATAATCGGAAATGATGGACATATGTATGTAGCAAACGCAACGAAACCGCTTCGTACTATTATCGGGATTGCAGCTATAGGAACTATTTTTGCTTTCCTCGCTATAAACCCACTGTTGGAGTTCATAACTTCATTTGTTTACAATAGCGGATACTAATTGATAGACCACCCATAGGAGAAGAGAATTTGTTTAAATGGATACTCTTATTCTTATGCGTAGGTTTCTTTTCTCTCTCTTCTTCTCTTTTTGCGCTTGAACTCTCTATTAACAGTGCAAAAGAGAACTTTGAAAAATACTCTACACTTCATGTAAGCGACACATCTCACTTTTTATGTAAAGAAGAAAAGAACGAGTTTGAAGAGGTGACAAAGGTCATCTGTGCATTTGCTAAAAAACCATCAACAAAACTCAAAAATATTGAAAATGATTTTTTTAAAGTGCAGAGCAGTATTAAAAATGATATGTTTTTTCTCACTATCACTCCTTTTCAAAAGATAAAACTCTATCCTCTTCTTTTTAATCTTACAACAGAAAATGATGTCTATGAGCCAAACGCAGAGCTCTCAAGACAATGGATGGTTGTGGGATATAGAGACAAGCTTCCCTATATAAAAGAGACGCAAAACAGAGATATAGGTATCAACTTTCCTTTTGTAATGCCACATGACAAGCTTCCTTATGTTGGAGGGCTGGACATCAAAGGGAACCCTGTTCATATTAAAAAAGTGCAAGATGTATCAGACTATCTTAAGATTAAAAAGCTCTATACAGAAGAGAAATATGATGTATGTCTTGAACTCATAGATGAGATTATGCGCGAATATCCTCACTCTCTTTTCAATGCAGAGCTTCTTTTTTATAAAATCAGAGTTTTCTCAAAACTAAACGATAATGACAGTGTAATTGAAAGTTCAAAAGTATATTTACGTGAATACTCTTCAGATGAAAATGTTCCTGAAGTTCTTTCTCTGAGTGCTAAAGCTTACTCAAAAATGGGTCTGAGTACTGATGCTGAATATTTCTTTGATAGACTTTTTACAGAGCATGAAGATTCTATCTATGCAAAATGGGGTTATATCTATTATGGAGAAATGGAAGAGTCATCTGGAGCATCTTCTAAAGCACTGACATATTATCTCAAAGCGCTTAGTGAGACTGATAATATAGAACTTGCAGCAAACGCAGCCAATAAAATAGCACAATATCATATGGGCAATTCAGATCTTCCAAAAGCTGCTGAATATATTATGAAAATCGTCAATGCAATGCCGCAATTTTTTATGCAAGATATGAAGTCTTCTATGGATATGATGAATATTTATGCAGAGAATGAAGATTATATAACGGCTGCAGCAATTGCAAAATCACTTATAAACGCAACTGATAGAAATAATGATGCGTATGAGAAGCTTTTAAAAGATAGAGGAATATGGCTTTCAAAAACGCAATATAAACTTGAAGCTCTTGAGAGTTTGAACAGGTATATTGGAGAGTATCAGTTTGGAAGTTATGAAGACGCAGTTAAAGTAGCAAAAGATTCTCTTTTCTTTGAGACAACAGATAGTAATGTTAGCCAGAGACTCACTCATTATGATGAGCTTATTGCTGAATATCCGAAGGACTCGATAGGTGACCGAGCTATCTATGAGAAAGCAAAACTACTTTTAGCAAATGAGATGTACAGTGATGTATTAGGGTTTAAAGATTCTCTCTTAGCCCTCTCAAGTGAACACTACTCAGATTTGGATGAGATTGTTAAAGAAGCAGCTATTGGGGTTATGAAACAATCACTCAAACAAAAAGAGTGTCATGAGGTCTTAAATATATCCAAGGATTATAATATCACACTCTCAAATGAGTGGGATGAAGGAATCTATGATTGTGCTATGATGGGTGGGGATTTTTCACTCTCAAAACGCACAGCTGAGAAAAATCTAAAATCTCAAGACTTGGAGCAGCGAAAAAAATGGCTTTATAGATATATTAAAGTTGATTTTGCAACAGGAAACTATAGCGAACTTATTGAAGCTTCCAATGACTTAATAGCACTTCTCAAAGATGCTCCTGGTGATGAGTATAAAGACGTCTACAGATATGTCTTTGATACTTATCAAAGAATAGAGAATAAAGATAAGATGATATCTTCTATCTTGGAGATACAAAAAATCTTCGGAGACAGTTATAAAGATATAGATAGATATGTAGCTGTGATGACCATAGGAAATACGCTCAAAGATGATAATCTTGTGATAACGTATGGTTCTGAAGTGATGAAGATACAAAAAACATCAAAATCCTATGCACAAAGCCCTTTTGTTGAGTTTACGCTCTATCAAGCATATGCGAACAAAGATGACTTTGATAAAGCGCTTGCTGTGATACAATCACTTGATAGAGTAGACCTTGCACCACTCAAACGCGCAAGACAAAAATATATACTTGGAACTATTTTGGATAAATTGTGGAGAAATGATGAAGCGAAGAAAGCTTATCAAGAGGCTATAGATGCAGATCCAACTTCGCCTTGGGCAAAGCTGGCAGAGGATGCGAAAAAGATCTAAAGCTCTAAGCAATCTGCGATAGAATAAAGTCCTGCCTCTTGTTCAAAAAGCCATTTCCCAGCACGAATAGCACCCTTAGAGAAAGTGTTTCTCGAAGTGGCTGTATGACTGAGCTCTATAAATTCTCCATCATTGTAAAAACCTACAGTGTGACGACCAACGATATCTCCACCGCGAAGTGCCATAACTGCAATCTCGTCTTTACTTCTTGCTCCAATATTCCCATCACGACCACTGACGCGGACTTTGTCTATATCAAGACCACGACCGCGTGCAGCAGACTCGCTAAGGGTTAAAGCTGTACCGCTTGGAGCATCTTTTTTGTGTTTGTGATGCATCTCGACGATCTCAATATCAAAATCTTCCAAAGCTGCTGATGCTTGGTATACAAGCTTGTTAAGCAGAGCAACGCCCAAAGACATGTTTGTTGCATACAATATAGGCATAAGTGCGCTTGCATCTTTTAAAAGATTAAGTTGATGGGTGTTGAGCCCTGTTGTGCCTACAACCAAAGGTTTTGGCGTTTTGATAGCTTGCTCAAGTAGAGTTTCGCACGCTTCAGGAAGCGAAAAGTCGATGACCACATCACACGCGCTCAAAAAAGATTTCATATCCGCTGTGACAAGGATAGAAGGATCTATAGAAAAGTCAAGCTCATTTCTTACATATACCACACTCACGCTCATATTTGGAGTTGCTTTGAGATCTTCTAAAAGTAACTTTCCAACACGCCCGCTTGCCCCAAAAACGCCAACTTTTATCATCTGTATTTCCTCATATTGATTTATATAATTATTCTTTTAATGTGAAGTTCAATGATAACAAATATTTCGTTGCGTTTTGATTAAGTGTTAGAGGTTTTTTGTGGAGGATGTTTCAAGGAAAAACCTTGAAACGCAGTTATAAAAATTAGTGGTTTAAAAGCTCATCTACATAGGAGATAGCCTGAAGTGCAGCTACTGCACCATCACCTGCAGCACTGACAACTTGCTTTGGAGCGGCGATACGCATATCTCCTGTTGCAAAAAGTCCTGGAACTGAGGTCTTCATACTAATATCTACGATAACTTCACCCGCAGAGTTCATATCACATAAAAATGAGCCGTCTTCTTGGATCAGTGTTTGGTTATTGACATCATTACCTACAAAAGTAAATACGCCTGGGACTACGATATCACGGATCGCACCATCTTTGTTTTTTACTTTAAGACCATTGACACCCATTTTGTCACCGTAAACTTCATCTGGAACTGAGTTGAGAACAAGTTCGATGTTTGCAGTGCGTTTGACTCTCTCAACTGTGTTTGGAGCAGAACGGAATGTATCGCGTCTGTGAATAAGATAAACTTTTGCACAGATTTTTGCAAGATACAGCGCCTCTTCAAGGGCCGTGTCCCCACCACCTACGACTGCTACTTCTTTGTTTTTGTAGAAGAAACCATCACAAGTAGCACAAGTACTTACACCACGTCCAAAGAACTCATCTTCGCCAGCAAACCCAGCACGGCGAGGACGAGAACCTGTGCCGATGATAACGCTACGTGCTTCATCAACTTTCCCGTCATTAGTGTGTATTTTAAATACATCTCCCTCTTTAGTAACACGTGTCACCTCGACCATTGCATGTTTAAGGCCAAATTTTTGACACTGCTCAGGCCATGGGATCATCAGATCCATGCCTGAAATCTCACCAGTAACACCAGGATAGTTTTCTATCTCAGAACTTTGTGTTATCTGCCCACCTGGCATCCCTTTTTCGTACATAGTTACGTTTTCTAAACCACCGCGAGTCGTATAAAGTCCTGCAGTAAGACCAGCTGGTCCACCGCCAATAATAGCGCAATCTAACATTCTAAATAATCCTTTTACAAGTTGTTAATTTTGGATGATAACTCTTCCAAATTATCGAGTTTGTGTATCATACTATCTTGTTTATAAAGAGAGTCTTTTGATTTTTTGATAAAAAAAATAGAGGGGGATTCATAGATATTAAAGCGCTGGATGAAGCTAAGAGAGTTTTTAGTGCCTGATCTTAGAAAGACTGTATTTTTGGAGTTTTCACGTATTTCATTGTAGTAATCAATTGCTAAAACTGGGAAAGGAAGTTCAATATTTGCAAGTTGTTCCATAGTGCCACTCTCTTTAGAGGAGTAAAAAACGATGACATACTTTTCATTTTTGGGAACAAAAACATCACTTTTTTCGTAAAAAGTCCACTCTTTAAAATCAATAAATTTATACTCTGAAAATTTGTAGTTGAAGTATGCAAAAGCACCGGCTATCATTGCCGCGCCAAAGAAAGATGCGAGAAGGGTGGAAAGAGAGAAGAGGCTTTTACCTCCTCTTCCAGCCACTATAGGAACCTAAAAATTACGCTAAAAGAGCGTTGATTTTATCAGCGAGAGCTTGTTTAGATTGTGCTCCAACGATTTGGTCAACCATCTCTCCATTTTTGAAGAACATGATAGTAGGGATAGAACGGATACCGAATTTTACAGCAATATCTTGCTCTTCATCTGTGTTTACTTTACAGATTTTAGCTTTTCCATCAAAATCAGCAGCTAACTCCTCAATGATAGGAGCGATCATACGACAAGGCCCACACCATGGTGCCCAAAAGTCTACTAGAGATACACCTTCTGAAAGTGTTGCTTCAAAATCTGCACCTGTTAATTCTATATATTTTCCCATGTGTTATTTCCTTTGTGAATTTAAATTATGGAACATTATACAAATGTAACCTTTAAATACATCTTTAGTAGTCAGGGGGTAGGAAAAAAACTCAGATAAGCGTCAGAGAGTCAACATAAATGTCATTATTACTTCATTTTAGTTAGAACTAACACATTTTTTTATAGAATCCTTCACACAAAAAAAGGAGTAGAGATGAAGCTAACTATTACCGAGGGCAAGATTGGTGTAAGACCCCCTGTCGCAAAACCGCACCCTGGTTTTTTTTATGAAGTCGGTGAAGAGCGATTTAAAAAATTAGTTTATGATCACTATGAAGCTATCGAAGTCAGCGATATTGCGTTTTTATTTCCTATAAATGATGAAGAAGATTTTGCAGAGGCAAAAAAACATGCTTTTGATTTTTTAGTTGAAATTTCAGGTGGACCTGATTACTTTACACAAAGTCGTGGAGCGCATCAGATGGTAGGTCGACATGCACCTTTTCGCATCGACGATCATGGCAGAGTAAGTTGGCTCTCTCTTTATATACCGCTTTTAGAGGCTTTAGTAGAGGAGGGAATAACACCAGAATATATAGAATCTTTTTGGAATTATCTTGATATCTTCTCTATGTGGCTTGTCAATACAGAGAGTTAAAACGCAAGGAGCTCGCGTTTTCTGTTTTTAAATACCGCGCACTCTTTGTAGCCAACATCTCTGGCGATTTGAACTATCTCTTTTGCAAACATACTCACTTGTTCTGGTGCATGAGCATCAGAACCAAAAGTGATAGGTATTCCCATCTTAAATGCTTCTTTGAGTAGAGAAATAGAAGGATAGGCTTCTGCTACAGGTTTTCTAAAACCGGCTGCGTTTATCTCCAAGACCATATCAGCTTCTTTGATAGCCAAAAGCGCATTTGCCGCGATGAGTTTTATATCTTTGTTTGGCATAAACTTGAAAACTTTTATAAGATCAAAATGGCCCACAATATCAAAAAGTTTGCTTTGTGCCATCTCTTGGATCGCATCAAAATATTTTTGCCAGATTATATCGATATCTTCATGCTCATATTTTCCTATAAACTCAGGATTGTCAAAACCCCAATCCCCGATGAAATGAACAGAACCAATAAGATAATCTACATCCACATCAAGAACTCTTTGGTCTATATGTCCTTTAAGATAATCTACTTCATATCCTAAAAGTATTTCGATTTGGCTTTTATACTTTTCTTTGAGTGCTAAAACATCGTGCTCATACTCACGCATCTCTTCAAAACCCATTCGGTATTTTGGATCAAAATCCATGGGCGCATGATCAGAAAAACCGAACTTTTTTGTACCTGAAGCTATGGCTTTTTTTACATACTCTTCCATCTCTCCAACAGCATGATTGCATCGAGTTGTGTGGTTATGTAAATCGACTTTCATTTTTTCTCTCGTTTGTTTAATTTATGATATTATAGTGACAATTAATAAATTTGACTAATGGATAGATGGAGATTTTTGTATGACTCAAGAAGAATTAGATGCTCTCATGAGCGGAGATATCGATGATATGGATATGGCAGAGGATGAATCGAGTCACGAAGATCTAGAGAGCTCTTTTGATGAAGAAGTGGAAGAAGATCTCGTGAAAAATGAGAAAGATAGCGACAATAATCCTCCTCTTCCAACGGATGAAAATAAGATGGTGCATCAACTTGATGATGTAACAAAAGAGAGCGAAGAGAAAGCGACGCAGATTTTTGACATCATCGACACCATAAGTAATGAACTTATGGAGAAAGAAGAGCATGCAAATAGAGTGATTGATGTTCTTGAATCTAATATCGCACTATTTGAAACACTCAGTGCAAAATTCCCTGATGTTCAGGCTTTTAAAACGCAGCTAGAAAAAAATGAAAAAGCTTTGCAAGATGCAAAAGATGGTTTGGAAACACTGCAAACAAGTGGAGAATCTATCATGAGTGTTATGGATATCATGCAGTACCAAGATATCCATCGTCAAAAAATAGAGCGTGTTATCAATGTGATGCGTGCACTTTCAAAATATATGAATACACTTTTTGAAGGAAAAGTGGATGATGCAAAAAGAGTCTCTTCTGCGAAACATATTTCAGGAGATACAAGGAGTGATCTTGCTTCCACTGATGATATTGAAGCACTCTTAGCACAGTTTGGACAGTAGTTTAAATTTTTAATCATCTTCGTACCTCTTCTTCGATAAAATCCCTTAAAAATATATAGCCCAAAATCTCTTTGGGCGATCAAATGAGAACATATGCAAAAAGTAGAACTCCTCTCTCCTGCTGGAACTTTAGAAAAATTAAAAATAGCACTTGATTTTGGTGCTGACGCTGTATATGGCGGGGTAAGCCACTTCTCTCTTCGTATCCGTTCAGGAAAAGAGTTTAGTATGGAAGAGTTTGCTGAAGGTATCGCGTATGCACACGAACGCGGTAAAAAAGTCTATGCAACAATAAACGGGTTTCCTTTTAACTCACAGCTAGGACTTCTCAAAAAACATATCGTTGCAATGGCGGAGCTAAAGCCAGATGCCTTTATAGTAGCAACACCTGGTGTATTAAAACTTTGTCATGAACTTGCACCTAATATGCCTCTACACCTCTCAACGCAGGCAAATGTCATGAATGTTCTTGATGCGCAGGTCTATTACGAGATGGGCGCTACACGTATTATCACAGCGCGTGAGATATCACTCAAAGATCTCAAAGAGATCAAAAAAGAGTTACCAGATTTAGAACTTGAAGTATTTGTACACGGTTCGATGTGTTTTGCCTATAGCGGACGTTGTCTTATCTCCACACTCCAAAGCGGACGTGTGCCAAATCGTGGCTCATGTGCAAATGATTGTCGTTTTCCTTATGTGATGTATGCTGCAAATCCTGAAACGGGAACACTTTTCAAACTTGAAGAAGATGAGGGCATTGGTACCTACATTATGAACTCAAAAGATCTCAATCTTGCTTCACATATTGGAGAAATTCTTGATAGTGGTGCGGTAGATTCTATAAAAGTAGAAGGGCGTACAAAAACTGCTTATTATGCTGCAACAACTGCCAAAGCCTATAGAATGGCGATAGATGATTATTATGCAGGAACACTTGATAGTGACAAGTACCAGTATGAGCTTCAATCTCTGCAAAATCGTGGCTATACAGATGCTTACCTGATCTCTCGTCCTTTTGAAAAACACGATACACAAAGTCTGGACTTTACGATGCAACTCGGAACGCACCAAGTGAGCGGTGTAGTCAACGAAGAGGGTACACACTTTTTATGTAAGTATAAAACATTGCCAGGCGATGAGATGGAAATCGTCGCTCCGCTTGAGAGTAAAATAGAGTTCGTTGATAACGAATTTGGTGCGACATACGAGAGAGATGGCAAGATGTTTATGAAGTTTAAGCAGCTCAAAGCTATCAATGGAAAAACATGGGATGAGGTACACAGCGGGAATGTCAATCTCATTACCCTCCCGACAAAGTTTCCATCATATACGTTCTTTAGGATTCCAGCACATCCTGATATGGACACGTATCCTAAAGCCAAGCTTTAAAAATTAAACAAAATAAAATGTATAATTCGCAAATCAAAAAAAAGGAAGAAGTATATGAAGTTTGTATCGATAATAATCGGAAGTAAAAGCGATTTTGAGGTTATGAAGTCTTGTTCAGACACACTAGAAGCATTTGGCGTAAACTACGAACTTGTTATATCTTCTGCACACCGTTCACCAGAGCGCACAAAAGATTATATTACTGCGGCTGAGAAAAAAGGTGCACAGGTATTTATCGCTGCAGCTGGTATGGCTGCACACTTAGCGGGTGTTTTGTCTTCTAAAACTGTCAAACCTATCATCGGTGTGCCTATGTCTGCTTCTGCTTTAAGTGGTATCGATGCACTTTTATCTACTGTACAAATGCCGGCTGGAATGCCAGTTGCTACAGTAGCAATAGGAAAAGCAGGCGCAATCAATTCGGCCTATTTGGCTATGCAGATTTTGGCTCTTGATAATGAAGAGTTAGCTGTAAAACTCAAAGAAGACCGTATTGCAAAAGCGAAAAAAGTGGAGATCGATTCTTTAGAGATTGAGACGATCATAAACCTGTAAGTTTCCTACCCCAGGAGGTATGCATGAAATGGATGAGTGATGATGAGTATAGTGAGTTAACGGGTTTAGATATATCTGCTATAGATGATCTGTGTGAACGCGGTAAACTCACTGTCAAAGTAGAAGATGGCATCAGGATGATAGACCCATCAAAAGGGACTTCTGATGTTGTTCCTGCGAAACTCAGAGAACTCTCCGCACGCAATACCCATGAGATGATGGTGCAGCCGCAATTCGTTGAAAAAACGATAGGCACTATCATCAATCTTCATGAAAAAGTCCTTGATGCAAAAGATGAGACACTTGCCGCTGTTCGCGTAGAAAATGAGTTTTTACGCGAAGCCCTCGGCTCACTGCAAGAACTTTATGATGAAGATAGAATAACTATCCATACCCTTCAAGAACAGCTCAAACTCTCACAACAAGAGGTAGAATTTATGCGAAGAAAATATAAACTCATGTGGAATAAAGCTATAGAAGAGCACACAAACTAGTGAAAATAGAAGAAGCTTGCGTAGGCTGTATTATCAACCAAAGTGTCCGTGTTGCAGATGCTATCCATGCAAACGCAGCGCTCAAGGAAGAACTTACTTCGAGTGTAGAGAGTATGAGTAAAAGCTTCTCTTTTGCCCACACACCTCCCGAAATCGCTTCAGATGTCTATGCTGTGATGGCACGTATCGCGAAAAAACATGATCTTTACGATGAGGTCAAAAAACTCTCTACTGCAAAAGCACTCTCGTTTGTGCCGCTACTCAAAGAAAAACTCTCTCAAAGTGACAATAAACTTCTCACAGCCACGAAGATAGCTGTTGCTGGTAATGTGATAGATTTGGCAGCTCAAGTGGAGTTTGATCTTGAAGCAGAACTGAGTAAAATCTTTGGAACTGCGTTTGCCTATAATGATTTTGCACTCCTTCAAGCGCAGCTGCAAAACGCAAAGAGTATTGTACTTTTAGGTGACAATGTCGGGGAGCATATTTTTGATTTTATCTTTATGCAAACACTTCAAGAACTCTATCCAAACGCAAGCTATGCTTACTTTGTACGCGGCACACCTATCATTAATGATGTGACGATGCAAGAGGCAAAAGAGGCTGGATTTGAGAGTATTTGTGAGCTTGTAGATAGTGGTGTAAATACTCCAGGATTTACCTACAATCGGGCAAATATGCACGCGCAGGAACTTTTCGATGCAGCAGATTTGGTTATCTCAAAAGGGATGGGAAATTATGAATGTCTCACCCCTTCACACAAAACAAATATCTGTTTTTTACTTAAGGTCAAATGTTCCGTTGTCGCGGGCTCACTTGGCAAAAATATAGGAGATATCGTATGCAAAATGGTTTAAAAAAAGTTTTTCTCACAAGTGCACTTTTAGGTTCTTTGAGCTGCGTTTATGCAGAGCCTAAGGTAGTCGGTTCCTTTGCATTCGTCGGTATGGCGATGGATTATAGAGAATATAATGAGGCTGGTGATATCGTAGATAGTGAAAAGTCTAATCTAAGTCAAATACTCGGTTTTGAGATGGGCTTAGGATTTTTGCTGCATGAAACGCGAGATAGTTACTCGTATATTAATTTCAATCTCCTCAATGTAGCTGGTGAGACGGATTATAAAGGTTCACTGCATGGAAGCACCGCAGGATATGGTTCATATTTAGGTACAACAGTAAACGTTATCGCAGATTTTGATGTTGATTATATGTATCATACTGTCTTAAGTGATAGGTTTGAGATCTCTTACGGTCTTGGTCTTGGATATCGATATTGGGAACGCAAGCTCTCCGCTTCTCAGATAGAGCTTTATGAGTGGTTTTCACTTCGACCAAAAGTAGGGGCTGCGTTTGAACTTACACCAGAACTGCGTTTGGCTTTGGATTTGGAGTATCAATATGGGCTCAATCCAACTATGAGTGAGAGTTATTACGGTCTTGATTTTGACCTTGGAGCGGCAGATATATTGAAAGTATCTTTGCCTGTGACCTATAAATATAGTTCTGCGATGGATTTCTTTATAGAAGGCGTATATGAGCGTCAAGAGATTGAAGCTTCTAATGTAAAGTCAGGATTTTATGAGCCAGACAGTACTGCCAATAACACTTACCTTAAACTAGGACTCGTTTATAAGTATTAGTTTGAACCTTTGGGGTGTGCCCGCTCATGTGCAGCTTTTTGTCGCTCACTCCAAAGTTTTGAGAGATCTGCTTTATCCATTTTATTGACTCTTTGAAGGGCAGAGGCTTTTTTAAGCGGGCTTTTTTCATACTTGATACCTGAGGGTTCAAGTGCCTCTTCTTTTATCTGGGCATACTCAAAATCTTTCGTCACTTCGTTATATCTGAGTATCTCGCCATCTTCTGTTTCTATCCAGTTGAGATGTTGGTTTCCTTGTCCTTTTGCCATAAAAGTCGTACCATCTGCGTTTTTAAACTCTCTGAGACCATCAAACGCAGGAGCTGCGAATAGTAGAGTCGAGAGAAGTGAAAATAGTAGTAGTGTTTTCATAGTAACTCCTTATTTTATGTTTAGACCCATGACAGAGTTTCTAAGAGAAATTCCGTCTACTAAAGTTAAAAAGTAATTCACATTACCTTCATAATAGAGCGCATCTTCATCTCCTCCACTTCCGGAAGAATCTATAGTCCCGGGTCTCGCCTCGACCAAATCAACGCCTTTGTTTGCAGTATCTGCGTTTACGGTATTTGCATCAAAGTTGTTGGATATTATTGTCTCATCCACTTTCCAGATAGCCATTCCTCCATTAAATACGCCACTTAAAGAGGCAAGCCCTTTATCATAGCCTGCATTATTTCTATTTTCCAAGAGATAGTAGCTCGTTGCGTTTATAGGTATTTTTATCATATCGTAGTTGAGAGAAGCTGTTTCGGTGAGTGTTGTGCTCCCCGTAACAGTTTTTGGTGTGATCCAGCCGTTATAGTATTTACTCCAGGCAGAAAAATGCGTAGGCGTATTGCCTGGGTATTCACTTGTGTTTTGTTGTGCCCAAGTTCCTGCGCCCATAAGTCCAAAGTAGCCTATGCCTCCATCTGCGGAGATCGTGTTATAAAGATCGGGAAGATGAAACGCGGAGTGTCCAAGCTCATGAGCGATGATGCCTATGGTTGCATCATGAGAAGAGGTGTTTGGATTTGTATCAATATCTAAATCTCTATCATGTCTCTCGCCAAAGAGTGCGAAGTTACCTTTATCTGTACAGCCCATCAGTGTAACGCTATCAAGAGTAGGAACATTGGAACTTGAAGTCATGCAGTACTGATGTGCCCAAACACCGCTCTCGACATGATGTCCCTCATAGGCATCTTCGTAGCCCGCCATGATAAAAGTCAGTAGTAGCTCATCTGGTGTGATATGTCCATTACCATCGGTATCATAGTTGGAAAAATTAATTACACTGTCTAAAGCTCCTAAAGCTGATTTAAGGTCAGGATAGACTGCTGCTGCAAATGTAGTGTAGTTGTTAATATCTACGTTTGGATGGTTCTTGTTGAGGTGAACAGATACAATACCATCATTAGGCGTTTCGCTCTCCTCATTCGCTTTTGCAAATTCAAAATTTGTATGACTCGCCTCTATATAGTAGTGGTTGAGCTGATGGTCAGATTTTCCAAAAAGTTTACTGCTCCATACGCTAGGACTGGAACTTATTGCAACATTGTCATAGCTGATAAGGATACCAAGCATAGGAATAGAAGATTTACCCACAGGTGGCGGAATATCTGGAAGGGAGCTCTCAGGTGTTGTAATTGGCTCTGTCGAACCACCTGAACCTCCGCCGCTACAACCGAGAAACAGAGTAGAAATAAGTAAAAGAGAAGTGAATTTTTTTATCATTTGAACATACTTTTTGTTTTATTATACCCTTACATTTATGAATAAACAAGCACACAATGGTTACAATGGCGCAATTTATTTGAGAGGGAAGAGATGATAACTTTTAGCGAGATGTTACTAAAACTGCAAGAATTTTGGATGAAGGAGGGTTGTAATATAGTGCAGCCCTACGACATTCCAGCAGGGGCAGGAACATTTCATCCTGCTACTTTTTTGCGCTCACTTGACTCTACTCCATGGTCGGTTGCATACGTAGCACCGTCTCGTCGTCCAACTGATGGACGTTATGGAGAAAATCCAAACCGTCTTGGAAGTTATTATCAATTCCAAGCACTCATCAAGCCGTCTCCTGACAATATTCAAGAGCTTTACCTCAAATCTTTGGAGTATTTAGGTCTTGATGTCTCACAACATGACATACGTTTCGTAGAAGACAATTGGGAATCTCCAACGCTTGGTGCTTGGGGTTTAGGATGGGAAGTTTGGCTCAATGGTATGGAAGTGACACAGTTTACCTACTTCCAACAAGTCGGCGGTATTGAGTGCAATCCCGTAGCCGTAGAGATTACTTACGGAACAGAGCGCCTTGCAATGTACTTACAAGGTGTTGACACTGTTTTTGATATCGTCTGGAATGAAGATAAAAATGGCAATAAAACACTCTACCGTGACGTACACAAAGAAGCAGAAATAGAGTTCAGCAAATACAACTTTGAAGTAGCCGATACCGCGATGCTCTTTCATGAGTTCAACGCAAAAAGCGAAGAGTGTCTTAAGACAATTGCAGCGGGACTTCCTCTGCCTGCGTATGATTTGTGTATGATGGCTGCAAGTACTTTTAATGTTCTTGATGCAAGAAAAGCGATCAGCCAGACTGAGAGACAAAACTATATCCTCAAAATCCGTGAACTCTCAAAAGGGTGTGCAGAACTTTACAAAGCACAAGAAGCGGATAGAGTAGCTAGGGTTAAAGCTTAGCTCTTGCTTACTTCGTGTATAGCTGTAAACTTTATACACGCAGAAATCAGCAAAGGAGAAAGGTATGTCATTTGAAATCACAGATTTAAAAGAGCATGATTCGGAGTTGTTGAGACTCTTAACGCGCAACCTTCCTGATATGTTATGGGTGAAAGATTTAAATGGAATCTATCTCTACGCAAATAAAACTGCCTGTGATAGCCTGCTGATGGCAACCGATACAGATGAGCCTATCGGAAAGAATGATATGTTTTTTGCGCAAAGAGAGCGAGATGCGCACCCAGAAAACTCTCACTGGCATACTTTTGGTGAGCTTTGTTTTAACTCGGATGTGACCGTTATAGAAAACAATAAAGCTATGCGCTTTGAAGAGTATGGCAATGTTCGCGGGAAAATCCTTTATCTAGAGGTCTATAAAGCCCCATTTTATGACAAAGAGGGAAATATCATTGGAACAGTGGGTGCGGGTCGTGATATTACACAACTCAAGGGCATTCAGCATGACCTTCAAGAGAGTCTCAAAACACTGCATCATCAAAGAAGACAACTAGAATCTTTTAACGGCGAACTTGAAAAACTGGTCAAAGAAGAGATACAAAAACAGCAAAAACAAGAGCATCTGATGTTGCACCAATCACGACAAGCTGCTATGGGTGAGTTACTCGAATCAATAGCACATCAATGGCGACAACCTCTCAACATCATCGGTTTGGCAACATTTAATCTTGAGACAAAATATGCGATGGGCTCTATGAGTGAGAGAGATTTTCATGAGAAGATGGATATTATCGCTGCAAATATAAGTTATATGTCAGATACGATCGATGATTTTCGTAGGTTTCTCAATCCAAATAGAAAAAACATAGTTTTTGAAGTGCATAAATGTGTTGAACGTATTTTAAAAATGCTCGATGGGCAGCTTCGAAGTAGTAAGATTGTTGTCTCTCTTGATATTCAAAGCGATTGTACTTTTTATGGAGTCGAAAATGAGTTTGAACAGGTACTTATTATCTTATTGAACAATGCAATTGATGCGATTAAAACGCAACAAAAAAAGAATGTTATCACGCAAGGTGAGATAAGTGTCTCCTGCAAATTATTCGACGCAAAGGGAGTGATAGAGCTCCAAGACAATGGCGGCGGTATCGATCCAAAGATTCATGACAATATATTTGAGCCTTATGTCACAACAAAAGAGAGTGCATACGGAACAGGGATAGGTCTTTATATTGCTAAAAATATTATCGAGTCAAGGATGCGAGGCTCTTTGGAAGTGGAAAATATCGATAAAGGTAGTTGTTTTATTATCAAAGTTCCTCTTGGAAATAATGCATAAGGCGCTTCTTGCTTGGTATGAAACAGAGGGCAGACACGATCTGCCTTGGCGTAATACGGATGATGTTTATCATGTGTATGTGAGTGAAATAATGCTCCAGCAAACGCAGGTAGGGCGTGTGATGGAGGAGTATTATCCTCAGTTTTTAGAAAAATTTCCTACACTCTTTTCACTTTCCCAAGCAGATGAGAGTGAAGTTTTGGCTGCTTGGAGTGGACTTGGGTACTACTCACGGGCTAGAAATCTTCATGCAACAGCAAAACTCTGCCCACATGAGCTCCCTCAAAATATGCAAGAGTTGCAAAAGCTCCCTGGCATCGGGCGCTACACGGCGAGTGCGATATGCTCTTTTGCCCATCATCAAAGTGTCGGTGTAGTTGATACAAATATAGCGCGTGTGATAAAACGCTTTTTTGCTCTTACAAAGGCGAGTGAAAAAGAGATAAACGCAAGAGCTGAAGAGTTTGTAAACGCACAAGAGCCAAGAGCTCATAATCTCGCACTCATGGATTTGGGCTCACTTGTATGTCTGCCAAACAATCCAAAGTGTGAACTCTGCCCACTTGCGTTTGCCTGTGAGGGAAAAAATGAGCCTGAACTCTACACCACAAAAGAGAAAAAAGTCTATGAAAATATGGAGCTTTTTTATGGTATTTATGAAGAAGATGAAAAAATCGCTTTTGTGCAAAGTAGCTCACGGATGTATAAAGGTATGCTTGAGTTGCCAAGTGTCGAGCCTGTTGAAGAGGATTTCATCGCTGCGTTTAAGCACTCCTACACAAAGTACAGACTCACGGTAAATCTTTATAAAATTACTGAAGTTCAAGGTGAAGCTGTTTGGCTTGCGTATGATACACTGCAAAACGCAGCGATATCTTCCATGACGAAAAAAGCCTTGGCTTTGTATGCAAAAAAGAGAGAAGGAATAGAGATTGGCTGAGGTACTTATAGGTCAGATTGACAAGATTCTTTTTGAAGAGAGCGGTTTTTTCATAGCGGTTTTAAAAAGCGGAGAAAAGGTAAGCGGGACTTACTTTGAGAGTGATGTTGCACACCTCAAAGACTCTGCTATCACACTTCGTGGCGTTTGGGAAGAGCACAAAAAATATGGAAAAACTTTCAAGTTTGAATCGATCAAAGTCAACCAAAACGAACTCTTTTTCTTTTTAAATAAAATCATCAAAGGTTTTACGAAGAAGCTCTCGGCAGAACTAATAGAACATTTTGGCAGTGAAGGGCTTGTAGAAGTGCTTGACAACGATATCGAAAGGCTTTTAGAGTTTAGCGGTATCAAAGAAAAACGCCTTAAAAAGATTCAGGCTTCATGGAAAAAATTTCGCTCCATGCGAGAAATCGGCGAGTTTCTCACTCCCTATGATGTCTCTCCAGCGCTTCTGACAACTATCGCAACCGCGATGCGCGATGTGGATGAACCTTGCACGAAGATCAAAGCAAATCCATATATCCTCACTTCAATAAACTCCATAGGTTTCAAACGCGCGGATGAACTTGCCCTAAAAATGGGCGTGGAGCGAGAAAACGAAGGTCGTATTTCTGCTGCGATGGATTATGTCCTTCTCAACTACTGCGAGCAACAAGGAAACAGCTGCGTTTCTAAAGATATCTTATTTTCAGGACTCAATGAGCTTCTTGGGTTTCATGAAAAAGAGTACCTTTACGAAGCGGCACTTATCGAGCGAGTGGCTGAGCAGAGTATTGTTATTATGAAGAACAATCGCCTCTCACCTGCACGTCTTTATGATGCTGAGAAGTTTTTGTATGATGAGTTTAAAACGCGTGCAAAGCTCGACAGTGGAGGCTTTACAAAAGATCTCGATGCGTTTTTGACAGAGAGTGATTTGCAACTCGGAGAACAGCAAAAAGAGGCAGTCGCGAAGATAAACAGCGGTGCATCTCTGCTCTTTCTCGTGGGCTATGCAGGAACGGGAAAGAGTACGACATCCAAAACTATTCTCAATCTTTTAAACCTCAAATACGACAAAAAAGAGATCATGACTTGCGCGCTCAGTGGTATTGCTTCGCAGCGTATTGCCGATACTACAGGGTATGAGTCTGGGACGATTCAGAGTCTGCTTGTACGCTATGAAGAGGCGGATAAATTTCCTTTTGGCGTTGTGCTTATCGATGAAGCTTCGATGATAAACTCTTCTCTTTTTGCACGCCTTATGGCGAAGATATCCAAGTCTGCCATCGTAATCATCGTCGGCGATGATGCACAGCTGCCGCCTATTGGTGCTGGAAATGTGCTGAGTGATGTCCTGACGCTTGAGCTTGGAGCTATTGTAAAACTTACAAAGATTTATAGACAAAGCGAAGAGCAGGCGATTACTCTCATAGCAAATGAGATACGCAAAGGCGAAGTGCCTGAGTATAAAAAAGTTTATGAGGATTTTGAGTTTATTGATGTCTCTATCGCGAACTATTATGGGGCGAAAAATGCACTCTCTTCGCAGGAGTTACATGATTTGCGTGAAGAAAACTCAAAAGCTATCATCACAGAGATTATCCATAAAGTCGTCGAATCGATAGAAAAAGCAAGATACAGACTCAAAAACAAAGAGATCAAAGAGTATCTCAACTATTTTCAAGTCATCACGCCTATGAAAGGCGGTGTTCTAGGTACTACAAATCTCAATCAAGTCTTGCAGGAGTATTTCAACCCCAACCCGAGTAAATGTGTCAAACGCGGTTTTCAAGAGTTTCGGCTTATGGATAAAGTCGTCCATACAAAAAATGAAAATATGACATCATGGAGTGGTGAGGGCTTTAAAGTCGGCGAAGAGTCAGCCCAAAGACGTATCTTTAACGGCATGAGCGGACTGCTCTTTAAGATAGATGAGGATGAGGAGCAGGTCTTTGTCTTTTATCCCAACGAAGATGTGGTGGTTGTCTACGAATATGAAGAGCTTAAATCCTTTTTGATGCTCTCCTACGCACTCACTATTCATAAAGTGCAGGGGATGGAGTATGACATCGTCGTACTTCCTATGAGTTTTTCACACTATATTATGCACAATACAAAGCTTATCTATACGGCTATCACACGAGCCAAACATAAATGCATCGTAATAGGTGAGGGCGGAGCTTTTGAGAGTGGATGCAGAAAGTTTGAGAGCACACGAAGAGATACAGTTCTTTTGGAGTTATAAGGCAAAGTGAACTTACGTTTCGCTAACACAAGCATGTTAGAATTTCCCATCTTAAAACAAAGGACTAACATGAAAAAATTAATCGCCTTGACTCTTTTACTTGGAGCTTTTTCTTCAAGTGTATTCGCGCACCATATGGCAGCATATGATGATGCTGGAGTAAATATTCCAGAGAGTTCACCGCATCTTTTGATGGTTTTCTAGGAAAACAATCCCGTACAACACCCCCTTTTTAATCCCCGCAGTACGATTCCTTTAAGTGGGTTTCGTACTATTTTTCTATCGCAGCTTGAAGTTCTTCTGTCGTGTTAAATGTTTGAATGTCTGTGATGATTTTATTTTCCACGAAGACTACAACAATTTTTTCACTCTCCATACCCGCTTTATAAGACGCTGAGAGATCTTTATCCTCTAAAACCAATACTGTATGTTTAAAATCTTTAAGTCCTGGAAGTATAAACATGCTTCTTATAAGTGAAGGTGCAGAACTAACATCTGCTACAAAAAGTGCATTGTGTTCTTGAAGATACATTTCGCTTTTTGTTGCAAAAAACTCGTTACATGTATGTCCTATATCTTTTGAAAAAGCAAATACTATCTTTTGCGTTTCTGATTTCACTTCATGTGATACTTCAAACTGGTCACTGAGTTTTAAGCTCTCAAGACTTTGTTGTACGACAAGGGCAGGTTTAACATTTTCATTTGTTGCGTTTGAGCTACAGCCTAAAAATAAAAGAGCACTAAGTGCTGCTAAAAGAATTTTTTTCATAATGATGACTCCATTTTTTTGCCAAATAATACAGAAGCCTTTCTATAAATATAAGCATATATCAACTTAATTATCAAGGTTAATAATTTTTAAAGCAAACGAAAATAGTGTAAAATACAAAAACAAAACCGACTTTACGCACTTTTTTCTCTTATATTGTTCCAATATGAGTAGCTTTAGGGGGTTGTAGGGACATTTGTCCCTGCCATTTTATGGGCTTTTGCTCATAAAATGTGTAACATCAAATGAAACAATAAAAGGATATTTTATGGCATACGCAACAGCAAGACATATATTAGTACATAGTGAAGATGAGTGTAACACTTTAAAGGCAGAGATTGAGAGTGGAGCTTCTACTTTTGAGAGTATCGCGGGCTCGTATTCACAGTGTCCATCAGGAAGAAATGGTGGCGATTTAGGTAAATTTGGCCCTGGACAAATGGTTCCTGAATTTGATAAAGCTGTATTTACTGGAGATGTTGGCGTTTTATATGGCCCAATCAAAACGCAGTTTGGTTATCATCTGCTCGAAGTCACAAGTAGAGGCTAGAAATGGTAAAAGTATCTGCTATCCAGATGAGCATGAGCGAAGATAAGAGCTCAAATGTATCTAAGGCTGAGAAACTCGTAAGAGAAGCAGCTGCAAATGGTGCCCAGATAATACTTATCCCTGAGCTTTTTGAGGGTCTTTATTTTTGTAAAGATATGGATAAAAAGTATTTTGCATGGGCGCAGCCACTTGAAGGAAATCCTTTAGTCAAGCGCTTTGCTGATTTGGCTAAAGAGTTGAAGGTCGTTATTTTGATAAGCTATTTCGAGCGAAGCGGTGAGGAGTATTTTAACTCTCTCGTCGTTGCAGATGCAGATGGCACTATCATGGATAACTACCGTAAAACGCATATTCCTGATGGTCCTGGGTATGAAGAGAAGTTTTACTTTAAGCCTGGAGATACGGGCTTTAGAGTCTATACGACTGCGTTTGGCAAGATAGGCGTAGGTATTTGCTGGGATCAATGGTTTTGTGAGACTGCGAGAGCACTGACACTGATGGGTGCTGAGATCATCTTTTATCCGACTGCTATCGGCAGTGAACCCGAGATACATCTTGACTCAAAAGAGCACTGGCAACGCGTACAAATGGGACATGCTGCGACCAATACAGTTCCAGTTGTCGTAGCCAATCGTTACGGCGCAGAAGCAGGGGAGAGCTGTTCTTTGAACTTTTATGGCTCTTCATTTATCACAGACTATACGGGCGCAAAGATAGCAGAAGCAAGCCGTGATACAGAAGAGATAATTTATGCAGATTTTGATTTAGAAGATCACGCAAAACAAAGAGAGTACTGGGGACTTATCCGTGATAGACAGCCACATGCGTACTCTGTGATTTGTAAAGCGTAAAAACTTTTTTAGAGAACAACTTCCTCACTCGCCTGAGTGAGGGGAGTATCTGGATGGATACTTGTCAAATCATCATGATACTTTAAAAAGACCACTTCAGCCATCGAAATAAGATTTTTCCCGATATTAAAAGCATAGGTACTATCATTCATCAGTGAAGTCGCCATCTGGTTGGTGATGAGCTGATTTCTGATAAGATTATCAAGCGTTCCGTTTGCAATAAGATCATTTTTTTCTATATGGGCTTTTGCTTTTGCGAGTGCGATCACTATCTCATCTTGTGCTTCACTTGAAGCGGCTGCGTTTATGTAGCGCAAGAGCTGTGCAAGAGATTTTTTGATATTGATATACTCATCTCGTATCTGTTTATTTGGATTTGAAGCATATTTGAGGATGTTTTTTTGGAGATGCTTTGTATCTTTGATAGCTTCGACAAGGTCTCTGTTGGCGAGTTTGATTCTATAGAGCTCTTTGATATCATTTTGGCTCATACTTGACTGCGCTTTTGTTGCAAAGTCTAGGATAGAACCGTAAATATCTTTTATCTTATGGTTGTACAGTGTATCGATATCGGCTATTTTTTTTGCGTAGGGATGTTTGAGAACTTCATCGATATCCATTTGTGAACGAATACTTTCGCGTTTGATATTGATCCCGTGCGCGATGATTTCAAAAGCATTGTCATAAAGATGTCCGCTTTCTCGCAAAAGAGCAGCTTTGGTACTTTGAGGAAAAGCTAAGACGGAATCATTGAGATATTTGGCACTCTCAAAAGCCATAATTCCTTCTTGTTCTTCTTGTTTTGGCTTGATATTTTTTTCCAAAAACGCAACGAGTTTATTCATAAATGGAAGCATGACAAAAAGGCCAAGAAGATTGAACAGAGTATGAAAAAGTGCAAGCTTGAGTGTATAGTCTTGCGCACCTATTCCTAAATAGACAGCCCCAATATCCACAAGAAAGATAAGTTGATGGATAAAGAGTATGGCCAGTAATGCACTTGAGAGATTAAAGATGAGATGCGCGGCGGCGAGCCTTTTGCCATCGACGTTGGAGCTGAGTGAACCGATAATAGCGGTGATGGTTGAGCCGACATTTGCTCCTATCGCTAAAGCTAAGGCATTTTCATAGCTGATCTGTCCTGCTGCGAGTGCTGTCAAAAGTAAAACAAGTGTCGCATGCGAAGATTGCATCACTACGGTTGCAAAAAGCCCAATAATGACAAAAATGAGCAGCCCTTTGATACCGCCGATAGCAAAAGTTGAGAGATCGATAGTATCTTTAAAAGCCTCAAAACCGTTTTTCATATACTCAATACCCAAAAACAAAAAGCCAAGACCAATGAGTACATAAGCAAGACCTTTGAGCGTCTTGTTGTTTTCAAACATAAAGACAACACCAAAGACAAGCATAGGCATCGCATAGGCTGCAATGTCGATTTTAAGCCCATAGTATGCGATAAGCCATGCTCCAGTTGTAGTACCTAGATTTGCTCCAAAGATGATGCCGATGGCTTGATAGAGTCCTAATAATCCCGCTCCCAAAAAAGAGATAGTTAAAAGGGAGATAAGAGAACTCGACTGCATGATGCTTGTACTGAGTGCACCAAAGAGGATGCTTTTGTATATTTTATCTGTGGAAAATTTCAACATTCTTTCTAGTGCGCCGCCAGTGAAAGATTTGAACCCATGTTCAAGAGCAAGCATCCCGAGCATAAAAATAGCGACACCTGAAGAGATGTCTTTGAAGTTTGGACTTACCCAGAGTCCATAGCCCAAAATGGCAAGGACAGCGGGAAGAAAGAAAAATTTTAGCATGAGATATCCCTAAAGATAATTTTTTCGAGTGCTTCTAGCGGTGCTGAGATAAGCTGCTCAAATTGTGATTTGTTGAATGTTTGTTGGCGTTTTGCGAGTTGTGCCGTATGGGTAGAGATGTTTTGAAGCATCTGTTCTTTGTTGACTTTGCCATCAAGAAATTCCAAAACTTCTACAATACCGATAGAAGCCATGCAATTTGGAAGACGCGTGTATTTATGTTCAAGCGCGCACACTTCGTCAATAAGCCCAAGAGAGAGCATTTTTTGGCTGCGTTTGGTGATGCGCTCACGTAAGATATCTCTCTCTACTTCGATATTAAAAATCGGTAGATTTGCGATGATTGGTTGTGGTGGATTTTGTAAAAACCACTCACTTGGTGTGAGCCCAGAAGCTTCATAGATAAGAAAGGCTTTTTCTATTCTGTATTGGTCACTTTTGTTGATGTTGTGCATATAGGCACTATCAAGTGAGTATAAAAACTCATACGAATCATGAAGTTTCTCAAGTCTCTTTTTCACTCTTTTTTCTATGATTTCATCGATTTTTGGAATATCTGAAAGCCCTTGTAGAAGGGATTTGAGATAAAAAGATGTGCCGCCTACGATGATGAGGTTTCTCCCATCTTTTTTACAGGCATCTACGACATTTTTATAAAGGCTAATAAAAATATCTACACTAAAATATTCATTTGGATAAAGTTCATTGATACCAAAATGTTTGACACTTGCAAGCTCTTCTTTGGAGGGTTTTGCAGAGACGATATCGATCTCTTTGTAGATACTCAAAGAGTCGATTGATAAGATATAGGCATCGATTTTTTTTGCGATTTTGATGGCCAAATCACTCTTTCCAGATGCAGTGGGACCGATAATGGCTAGTTGTTTTAACTCTTTTTTCATCGTGAAATTATATCATTTTAAAACAAGTTTAGATAAAATAGCCATTAACTACTTTCGAAGGTAAAATATTGCAAAAAATTATCAACAAACTCAAAGATTTTAATGAACTTGTGATGTTTGAACACTCTATCTTTTCTCTTCCTTTTATTTTTATAGCGATGATTGTCGCAGCAGATGGATGGTTCGGATTTTGGATGCTTTTTCTTGGCGTGATCGCAGCACTGAGTGCGAGAAACTTCGCCATGGGCGTCAATAGATTCGCAGACAAAGATATCGATGCACAAAATCCACGAACACTAGAACGTCCAAATGTAGACGGACGTATCAGTGATATGAGCATGCTCGTTTTCATAGCCCTCAACGGTTTGCTTTTTGTTCTTATCGCTTACTTATTCAATCCGCTTGCGTTTTGGCTGAGTTTTCCTATTCTCTTTATTCTGGGTGGTTACTCTTTTTTCAAAAGATTTTCTTCTTTGGCGCATATAGTTTTAGGCATTTCGCTTGGTCTTGCACCAATTGCCGGAGTTGTTGCTGTGAGCGAAACGGTGACAGTCTGGTCGGTACTTTTGAGCCTTGGGGTGATGTTTTGGGTTGCAGGTTTTGACTTGCTCTATTCGCTTCAGGATATCGAGTTTGACAGAGAGAACAATCTCTATTCTATTCCATCACGTTATGGTGCAGATACAACGCTTCTGCTCTCTGCACTTTTTCACCTTATGAGCGTACTCTTCTGGATACTTTTTGCATGGGCGGCAGGACTTGGCACCTTTGCGTTTATCGCGGCCTTTGGAAGCGGTCTTGTTTTAGCCTATGAACAGATACTTGTTCGCCGTGATTTTACACAGATTGATCGTGCTTTTTTCACTGTAAATGGCTACCTTGGCATTGCGTTTTTAGCCCTCATCATCCTTGACAAGGCCTTTTCGTGAGTGTGCGTTTAGTTCCAGCTCCAATAGCGATCTCTTTTAGTGAAAAAGGTGTTGATGAAGAAGCTTTTATCAGAGAGTACCATCAGCTAGCAGAATCAGATGAAAACGCACTCACGCAGTGGCTTAAACTTGCAAAAGCACGAGGTGAGACTTCTGAGAGCGATCCAGTTCTGCTTCAATTAGTCGTCGAGTTGCACAACAAACTCGATGCACTTGAGATGTTTCTCAAAAATGAAGTCCCTACTCGCGTCTCTCTTATAGATAAAGAGGAGATTGATAGTATCGGTTTTGAACATTTTCATCTTGCGGGAGAAGTGTTGCAAGAGGGCGTGGAGTACTACGGACGACTTGAAATGCCTGTGCATCCAAAACGCGATATTGGTGTCTATTTCCTTGCAAAAACAAAGTCACTCGCAGAAATAACTAAGATCCATGAGCGTGATGAGAAAGAGTGGAATGCCTACTTGACAGCTAGAGAGAGAATCCTTATCCGAGAAGCAAAAGAGAAAAAACAATGAGTATGGAACTTTTAACATCAAATCTTGTCTATATTGTTCTCGCTCTTATCGGCGTAATTGGCTTTCTTGTCTATCATATTTATTCTAAAGGCCTCCAACAAGAACGCAATATTCGTTCAATTGCTACGGTCGTAGAAGAGCTTAATCGCGAGGTTTTTTATCTCAAAAAAGAGCTCACAGAGATAGAAAAAAATTTAGAAACGCAAGTGCCTCGCATGAGTGATGAAGAGGTTTATCAAGAGATAGAGAGAGGTGTGTATGATTTAGTACGTCCCCTCTCTGCAAATATGCAAGAACTTCATGAAAATATGCTTAGAATTGATGAGCAGATAGATTCAAGGATAGCGTCGCTTGAGAGCGGTGTGAAACAAATATCTATGCCTTCGTATGTGCATGCAAATGATGATGCAAAAATTATCTCTCTTTTCAAACAGGGCGTCTCATTGGAGACAATTTCCAAAGAACTTAACCTCTCCAAGCCTGAAGTAGAGTTTGTTTTGAAAATCAATAAGATTAAATAGGAGCTGATGTGGGTGCAGATAGAAAACTTTTCACATTAGCTGCCGCTCTAATCGGTATCAGCATAGTGTTATCATATACACTTTCTATCTATACGACTATTCTTTTTGGAGTGGGTGAATTTCACTTTGTCATCAGACAACTCCTCTTTGGTATTGTGAGTATCTTTATCATCTGGTGGCTTTCGCGTTTGAACCCTGATATATGGCTCAAACGCATAGGTTTATCAATGTTTGTAATCTCGACACTGCTGATGATAGCGATGCCCTTTTTGCCTGAATTCTTAGTATCAGCCGTGGGTGGTGCAAAACGTTGGATAAAAATAGCTGGTTTTTCTTTAGCACCAGTGGAGTTTTTCAAAGTTGGATTTATCTACTTTTTGGCTTGGAGTTTCTCAAGAAAGATGGGACACCACGATGATATGGGACTTGGAAGCGAGCTCAAGCGTTTCGCACCGTATTCATTAGTATTTATCGCTGCGATGTTTATCATTGCGTTTGTGCAAAACGACTTGGGACAGGTTGTCGTTCTTGGGATGACTTTGATTTTCATGCTGATGTTTGCAGGGAGCAGCTTCAAGTTCTTCTTTAGTATTTTGAGTGTTGTTGTAGGCTTTTTCTTCTTCTTTATCTTTACGGCAGAGCACAGAATTTTGCGTATAAAATCTTGGTGGGCACTTGCTCAAAATAGCGTATTAGAACTCTTTCCCGCTTCAATTGCTCAGCAGCTTCGAGTGCCAACAGAAGTTGAACCTTATCAGATAGGACACTCCTTAAACGCAATACATAATGGTGGTATCTTTGGAACTGGACTAGGCGGTGGCACTTTTAAACTTGGTTTTTTAAGTGAGGTGCATACCGACTTTGTACTCTCAGGTTTGGCTGAAGAGTTTGGATTTTTTGGTGTTGCAGTTGTGGTCTTTTTATTTATGTGGATGTTGCAGCGTATCTTTAAAGTAGCCAATAGAACTAATGATGCGAGTGTCTATCTCTTTAGTCTTGGTGTAGGACTCATGCTCTCGTTTTCATTTTTGGTAAACGCATACGGGATTAGTGGTATCACACCTATTAAAGGTATCTCTGTTCCTCTTTTGAGTTATGGAGGTTCTGCGATGTTTGGTGCCGCGGTGGCTATTGGGATGGTGCTTATGGCATCAAAAAAAGCAAAGCTAGATTAGGAAAAGTATGAAGTTATGTATTACAGGCGGTGGAACAGGCGGGCATCTTATGATCGCTCAGGCTCTAGTAGAAGCTGTAAAAAAAGAGGGACATGAGGCGATTTTTATCGGTTCAAGTAAAGGACAAGATAAAAAATATTTTGAGCATGATTCACTTTTTGACGCAGTCTATTTTTTAGAAACGACGGGCGTCGTCAATCAAGGTCCAGTTGGAAAAATAAAAGCACTTTTTAAAATCTTCAAAGCTTTTTTACAAGCACGAAAGCTTTTAAAAAAGCATAAAATAAAAGCCGTTTACAGTGTCGGTGGATTTTCTGCTGCGGCAGCATCTTTTGCCGCTTTGAGTCTGCGTTTACCGCTTTTTATCCATGAACAAAACGCAGTCACAGGAAGGCTAAACGCAGTACTGAAACCTTTTGCTACAGGTTTTATATCAGCATACGATGCAGCTTCATCCATAAAGGGATATCCAGTCAAAGATATCTTTTTTCAAACTGCACGTGTGAGAGAGAGCATCAAAACTATTGTATTTTTGGGTGGCTCACACGGCGCAAAAGCGATCAATGATCTTGCCCTGAGTGTTGCGGTAGCACTCAAAGAAAAAGGAATCACAATCTTGCATCAAGCAGGTGAGGGAGACTTTGAGCGAGTAAACGCAGCGTATGAAAAATTGGGCGTAGAGGTAGAGCTGTACGGTTTTACGAAAGAGCTTGAAGTGTTAGTACAAAGAGCAGACTTAGCTGTGAGTCGTGCGGGTGCAAGTACACTTTGGGAACTCACATCCAATGGAGTTCCTGCGTTTTATATCCCATATCCATATGCCGCGGGAGATCATCAGTTTTACAATGCGCGTTTTATAGTGGAGAATGATCTTGGTTGGTGCGAGCGTGAAGCTGCTGATCTTGAAGTAAAACTTTTGGAAATACTCGATGCGCCGCTTGAGGAAAAGAGCAAAAAACTTATCAAATATGCAAACGCAGATGTCGCACTCAAGATGATACAAGATGTCAAAAAGAGTCTCAAATGTTAAGAGAGATGGCGCAGAGTATAGTCGATCTTATCTTTGATTGGGGCTATCTTGGTATCTTTGTCCTTATGGCGATAGAGAGCTCTTTTATCCCTTTTCCAAGTGAGATTGTCCTTATTCCTGCGGGATATCTTGCTTCAAGTGGGCAGATGAATATTGCGGCTATTATGGGAAGTGCTCTGGGTGGTTCTTTGGTCGGTGCCTTTGTCAACTATTATCTAGCCCTTCTTTTAGGAAGAAAACTTCTCAAACGCTACGGAAAGTATTTCTTTATAAAAGAGAGTGCGTTGGATAAGATGGACGCTTATTTTCTCAAGCATGGTCACATCTCGACCTTTATCGGGAGGCTTATTCCTGGTATTCGTCAGCTTATCTCCATCCCCGCAGGACTTGCGCGCATGGATCTGATGACTTTTACTATTTTTACTACTCTTGGTGCTGGTATTTGGGCATTGATATTGGTCTTACTTGGATACTTCATCGGAGAAAATCAAGAACTCATCAATACCTATCTCCACCAGATAACGATAGCTGTAGTGGCTACTTTAGCCATAGTTGGCTCTATCTATTATAGATATCAGACAAAAAAAACAATAAAATAAGGAAAACAATAAACATGATAAAAATAGATGTAAAAGCTCCAGAGTTTTGTCTGCCAAACCAAGATGATATCGAGATATGCCTCAGAGATTTAAAAGGCAAGTGGATAGTGCTTTACTTCTATCCAAAAGACAGCACTCCTGGTTGTACGACTGAGGCGTGTGAGTTTAGCGAAGCGGCACCTGACTTCTCGGAGCTTGATGCTATCATCATCGGTGTCAGTGCGGATAGTACAAAACGTCATAGAAATTTCATAGAAAAACAAGATCTTACTATTACGCTTTTAAGTGATGAAGATACAAGCATGATGCAGACATACGGCGTTTGGCAGATGAAGAAAAACTACGGTAAAGAGTATATGGGTATTGTACGAACAACACTTATCATAGATCCTGATGGAGTTGTAAGAGCAGTGTGGGAAAATGTACGAGTAAAAGAGCATGTAGCAAAAGTTCAAGCAGAACTTACAAGACTCCAAACTCTCTAAACGCAGCGTTTGTATGCGTAGTCCAGATGTGGACTACGTGTTTCGATTAGTATTTATATCTGAGATAGAAACGGATATCTTGGGCTTTGTCGACAAAGTCGGCCGCTGTTCTGCCATCTGGAGTTGACATTGTATCTGTGATTTCCATAGGTGTTCCAGTTGTACTTCCAAAGAAGCCATTGCTTCCTGTGTAATCATAATCAATATATGTATAACGAATCTGCATAGAGAGAATATCGTCTACTAAATATTCAGTGAAATAGGCTTCATAAGCATTACCGCGTGCTGCGATCTTTGAACCAATATTTGTATCTTCACCATAAGTCATACTTCTCCAATATTTTGAGCCATGGTTATATTCAAGTCCCCATCTTCCATCATCTGTTATAAACGAAGGCATCTGTAGGCCTACCCAGTAGGAGTAACCAGTTTCTCCAACATCACTTCCAAGCATTTCGATATTTCCACTTGTAGTACTAGTAGAAGTTCCACTTTTTGGTGCTGTTTTAGTCATTGCTCCACTGATGAAGAATGTAGTGTCATCAAGATAGTCATTTATACCATCTCCAAGACCATTGACAACTAAATTAGCCGTAAAACTATGAAGGCCGCCGACAGTTTCCATACCTGTCATCGTTGGATTGGAATCAATAAGGTTATTCGCATAATAATATTGCGTATTTACAGAGTATTGCCCATCACTGTATGGAGTAAAGATAAGACCTAGTAAGTCGATATCAGGAGTTGTACCATTGTCAACAGTTGCATAAGGCGTTTCAGCAAATTTAGGAGCTGCATTACTCATACCACGACCTGCACATATTTTTACATACATACCGTCTACGCCCGTAATATTTTCAAGACCAAATTTTGAACTCAGTCCATCAAACTCAACATTGATAGCGTGACCCATTGGTGATGCAGCTTTGTCATCATCTCTAAGGTTGATAAGATGCCCATTTGTAGATGGGCGACGACCTATACTAAATGTCCACGGTACATCAGTCTCAAAGAAGGTGTCGTTTCTATATAAGAAGTACGCAGAACGGAGTCGCATCGTATCATCGTAAGCATTTTCGTTCGCTATCCAGTCGAATGTTTCATATGGTGCAGTCATTGCGTTTGCGCCTGAGCGCGCACCAAATGCTTTATTATAAGCCATTTGCGCAGAAAAGCTGAGATTGTCCGTTGCTGACCAATCCATATTGAGCCAAAATCTATTTGTCATAAATGCTTCATTATCTTGTTTTGAGCCATCAGCCATTGTATAGTTAAGGTTCTCAACCGCAAATCTATAATCAACACCAAATTTGAGATGGTTTCCCGAAGTCCCTTTATTAAGTTCACTCACACTTTCTTGAAGTGCAACGATCTCTTCTTCGACATTCATTGCCTCTTCATCAGAATCTTTTGCATCTTCTTCAGTCTCTTTTTGAGCTACTTCTACTTTTTTATCAGAAGCAACAGCTACTGGTGCAGGTTTAGCTGCTTGTGCTTTGAGTTCTTGAAGCTCTTTTTTCATTTTGTTCATTTCAAGTTCCATAGCTTCGAACTTTTCATACATGCTTTGTGCGTTTAAGTTTGTACTTAAAAGCGCTGCAGCGGCTAAGGAGAGTATCAGAGGTTTGTTCATATTTTCCCTTTTTTTGACAAAAAATTGTTACAAAGATAACACTTTTTTATATTATTTCTGTGATACTATACATAAGAGTAGATAAAAGTAATTTTAAACGAATGGTAAATAAGTATAATTTTTATTTATACGTAACACTTTCACAAAGCACTGCGTTTGAGAATCCCCTTTAAGATAAAAAGCTCTTTTTAAATATATTTTAAGTACAATTCGCGGATTTTTCTTTTGCTATATGCATCTGAAAATATTAACAGGTATGTGTCAAAAGTCAGTGCAACCCTCTTTTTAGGGGATAATTGTTCGACATTGCCAAAGCTAACTGACAAATTTTGGCTGAAAAAGCCCTTAAGGATACCCTATGGTAACTATGAAAGACTTATTAGAATGTGGTGTACACTTCGGACACCAAACACGTCGTTGGAACCCGAAAATGAAAAAGTTTATATTTGGTGTTCGTAAAAACATCCATATTATTGACTTACAAAAAACTTTACGTTACTTCCGTAACACGTACCAAATCGTTGTAGATGCTGCAGCTGAAGGTCAAACAGTTTTATTCGTTGGTACTAAAAAACAAGCACGTCAATCAGTAAGAGATGCTGCAATTGCTTGTGGTATGCCATACGTTGATAACAGATGGTTAGGTGGTATGCTTACAAACTTCCCAACAATCCAAAAATCAATCCGTAAACTTGACGTAATCACTGAAATGCAAGAAAACGGTCAAATCGATCTTTTAACGAAAAAAGAAGCATTAATGCTTGCTCGTCAAAAAGAAAAACTAGAAGTATATTTTGGTGGTATCCGTAATATGAAAAAACTTCCAGATATGCTTTTCGTAGTTGACGCTGCAAAAGAACACATCGCAGTTTTAGAAGCTCGTTGTTTGAATATCCCAGTTGTTGCTCCACTTGATACAAACTGTGATCCAGATCTTATCACTTACCCAATCCCAGGGAATGATGATGCTATCCGTTCTATCCAACTTTTCTGTCGCGAAATGACTGAAGCAATCAATGAAGGTAAAGCTATCGCTGGCGGCGCTGTAAAAGATGTTGCTGAAGAAATGGCAGAACAAGTAGAAGAAACAGAGGAAGCATAATCATGGATATTACAGCAGCAATGGTAAAAGAGCTCAGAACTGCAACTGATGCTCCGATGATGGATTGTAAAAAAGCTTTAGTTGAAAACGAAGGCGATATGGCGAAAGCTACTGAGTGGTTAAAAGAACGTGGTATCGCTAAAGCGGCAAACAAATCAGATAGAGTCGCAGCTGAAGGTCTTGTTGGACTTAAAATAGCTGACGATTTTTCTAAAGCGACTGTAGTTGAGATCAACTCTGAAACAGACTTCGTTGCACAAAATGAAGGTTTCCAAAATCTTGTTTTGAGAACAACTGAAGAAATCTTTACAACAAGTCCTGCTGATGTTGAAACAGTAAAAGCATCTTCTTTTGGTGCAAGTTTCAATGAATCAGTAGCTAAAATCGGTGAGAAGATCGAACTTCGCCGTTTTGGTAATCTTCTTGCTGATGATGATACTGTAGCAATTAACGGATACGTTCACTCGAACAACCGTATTGCTGTTATCGTGAAAGCAAAATGTGACAGTGCAAAAACTGCTACAGCTCTTAGAGATACGCTTAAACAAGTTGCGATGCACGCTTCTGCGATGAAACCTACAACTTTGTCTTACAAAGATTTTGATGCTGCGTATGTTGCATCTGAGACTGTTGGAAGAATCGAAGCTATCAAAAAAGAGAACGAAGAACTTTCTCGTTTGAAAAAAACTCTTAAAAATGTACCTCAGTACATCTCTATGAGCCAATTGTCAGACGCTGTTTTAGCACAAGCTGAAGCAGATATCAAAGCAACACTTAAAGAGCAAGGTAAACCAGAACAAATCTGGGATAAAATTGTTCCTGGTTCATTAGCACGTTTTATCGATGATAATACGACTCTTGACAAAGAGCAAGCTTTATTAGATCAAACTTACGTTTTAAATGACAAATTTACAGTTGCTGAGGCTGTAAGTGAAGCTGCTAAAGCACTTGGCGGAACTGCTGAAATCGTAGATTTCATCCGTCTTGAAGTTGGTGAAGGTATAGAGAAAAAAGTCGATGACTTTGCTGCTGAAGTAGCAGCACAAATGAGTTAAGGAATTTTCCTTAACTCTACCTCCTGAAAGAACTCCCTATTGAAAAAAAATAAAATAATTATCATCGGCGGCGGTTATGCTGGTATACGAGCACTCGAAAAACTCAGCAAAGATACATCCAACGAAATCATTCTTCTTGACGATCACCCTTATCATTATATGCAAACAGAAGTCTACGGCTTCATAGCAAATGAAAATGACTTTTCTAAAATCACTGTAGATCTGTTTACTTTATGTGCAGGTTTTGGCGCTCATGTTGCGTTTTACAAGCAAAAAGTTACATCTATAGATTTCGATGCAAAAAAAGTACTCACACAAGAACAGAGTTATGATTATGACTATGTTATCGTAGCAGTAGGTTCACGAACAAAGTTTTTTGACTCTATTATAGGGTTAAAGAAGTATGCTCACGGTATTAAAGCACTTTATAGAGCACTTTATTTCAAGCAAAAATTTGAACTTTCACTTTTTAATAAAATAGAAGAAGAGGGTACTTACTGTAAAGCACTCAATATTATAGTCGCTGGAGCAGGGCTCAGCGGTGTTGAAGTCGCGGCACAGATGGCTTCCTTTTCACGCGAGTTTTACAGGGAAAACAACTTTTTATGTAGAAAACTCAATATCGTTCTTATTGATGCCTATGAGAGAATTCTCCCAGGCATCGATGATTTCTTGGTGGAAGCTTCTATCAAACGCCTCCATGAGCTTGAAGTTATCATCAAAGATGGTAGAAAAGTTATTGAAGTCAAAGAAGATAGCGTACACCTCAGTAGCGGAGAAATCTTACCAATGGATTTTATGATCTTTACGGGTGGTGTGGAACCAAAAGGACTTGTCTACGATTTGGATGTGCCAAAAGATAGACGAGGGCATCTCGCTATCAACGAATATATGCAAATACAAGGGTATGAAAATGCCTATGCTGTAGGAGACTGCTCTGCAATTTACAATGATGGTGTGCTTGTTGCACCAACTGCGGATGTGGCAGAACAGATGGCAGAATTGGCTGCGAAAAATATAACAAACAGCATCAAAAATAAAGCACTCCAAAAAGTCACAATCAAATCCAGAGGTATACTCATAGCCCTCGGTAGACGTTATGCTGTGGGGAAAATATTTGGTTTTTATGTCGATGGCTACCTTGGCTATGTACTCAAAAAAATAGTAGAGAAGATGTACTCTCAAAGTTTGTTTTTGCGTTCAAGTAGAGGAAGTAAAAAGATATTTTCCAAAGGGGCATAATTGGATATAATCCTCTTATGAATTTATTATCCGCAAAAAATATATCCCATACTTTTGAGTATGAACTTTTCAGTGACGTCTCTCTTGAACTCCATGAGAGAGAATCTATCGCTATTATAGGTGCAAGTGGAAGTGGCAAGTCTACATTATTACATATATTATCAACACTTCTAAAAGCACAAAGTGGCTCTGTATCACTTTTTGGTGAAGATACCGCAAAGCTCAAAGAAAAAAAACTCTCCCAAATAAAACGCGAATCTCTTGGCCTTGTTTTTCAGTCACATTACCTTTTTAAGGGTTTTAGTGCTTATGAAAATCTTGAAGTTGCAGCGATACTTTCGGAGCGAAATATTGACGAAAACTTGCTGCAAAAACTGGGGATAGATACCTGTATCAAGCAAAAAGTAACCGAACTCTCAGGTGGGCAACAACAACGCGTCTCTATAGCGCGCGTTCTGACAAAACAGCCGCGTATTATTTTTGCAGATGAACCAACTGGAAATCTTGATAAAAAAACAGCAGGCGAAGTAATGGATCTTTTCTTTGAGTATCTGGAGACAAATGCAGCAGCAATGGTGCTTGTAACACATGATGAGACGTTAGCGCATATGTGCAAAAGGGTTTACAGGCTTGAAAATAAAAAGCTTGAGCTTGTAAAATGATTTTTCGTCTCATGAGATAAGAGGCTAATATGAGCTGGGCAGAGGTATTTACCGAGAATTATATGGTTGGTTTTGTCCTACTTTTTTTTCGTATGGCTGCACTTTTTATAGCTACCCCTATATTTTCTCACCAAAACGTACCTATGACGATTAAAGCTGCAATGGCCTTTTTCTTTGCTGTTTTTTTCTACTCGTCCATGCCTCCTTTAACTATCGCGATAACAGTTCCAAGTATTGTTTTAGCTATCTTAAGTGAGTTTATTTTTGGTCTTGCGATAGGCCTTATTCTACTTATATCTTACAATGTTATTACCTTCGCTGGTGGGCAGATATCGTATGCAATGGGATTTTCTCTTGCGAGTGCTATCGATCCACAGACAGGTGTCTCTATGCCTATTATCTCCCAGTTTTTATCTCTTTTAGGGCTTATGATACTTCTTGCTATGGATATGCATCACTGGATTCTACTCTTTATTGATGGCTCTTTGAGCAAGATTCCCTTAGGTGGATTTTTGATGACACCCAATTTTTTTAACTATCTTATGCATGCAACTGCCAATATGTTTATGGTTGGTTTTATGATTGCGTTTCCTATTATAGCCCTTACTTTACTTGCGGATATAATATTTGGTATGCTTATGAAAACTATGCCACAGTTTAACCTTTTGGTCATAGGCTTTCCTATAAAAATTATGCTTTCTTTTGCGGTTATTATAGCTACCTTAACAGCTACTATGCTGATTTTAAAGACACAGATGCAAGATGCGTTTAATGCTTTAGGGATGTTTTTTTAGTCCTAAGTATTGCTAGAGAGTGCTTATTTAGCTACAATAATGTCAAAAGAGCCGCATAAGGAATAAAAGTGAAAATACTGCTTTTAAATGACAATCCAGTAGTTAGTAAATTAGTTACACTCAGTGCACAAAAAACTTCAGATGAGTTAGACGCAGTACACTCAGTAGAAGAAGTAGTTGATGGTGCATATGACTTAGTTGTGGTTGATGATGCTCTCTACAGTGATGGCTTACTTGAAGCGCTTCAAACAAAGATAGCTTTTCAAAAGTCTCTCTTTATTATGGCTAAAAATACAGAACTTCCTCTTAGTTTTACAAACGCTATCAAAAAGCCATTTTTACCTACAGACCTTGTAGAGCTCTTTGCCTTTATAAACAAAGAACTCAAAGATTCTCCTAGCACAACGAGTAATAATGTAACTTCAGATATGGAAGTAGCAGGATTGTTTGAGGATGATCTTGAAGAGCTTACTGGTTTGGATGATGTCTTAGATGGAGATGAACTGGGCGAGCTTGATGACTTTAATGAATTGGGTACACTTGACGACTTAGATGATTTAGGTGAGCTTGACGATCTGGGTGAATTGGATACTCTGGAAGATCTTGGCAGCGATGATGCCTCATTGGATGATCTTGACGATATTGAAGAGCTTATTCTTGATGAAACGGATGCAGAAGATATAACTAAAGAAGATAGTGAAAAATTAAGTGATTTTGATTTGGATGAGGCTCTGCTTGAAGATGAAGGTGAGCTCTCTTCTAAAGGCGTACTTGACAAAGAAGAGCTTCGGGAAGTTCAAGATCTTTTGGACGATACAGATAACGAGGATGACGAATTAGATCTTGCGTTTGAAGATTTAGACCAAGAGCTTCAAGGTCTTGAAGATGAAGGCGAAGATGAACTGAGTGTACTTGAAGATATAGCAGAAGAAGAGCCGAGTGAAGATGATCTTGAAGATGATTTTGAAAGTAGCTTTGAAGAGGAGCTAGAAGAAAGCTTACCTGAAGAGAGCGCTTCTAGAAGTGAAGAAGATGACCTTGAGAATGATTTTGAAGATGAACTGGAAGATGTCCTGTCTGAAGAGAGTGCTTCTAAAATTGAAGATGACGAGCTGGATACACTGGATGATATACTCGAAGATGAATCAGACGAAGATGTACTCGAGAGTAGCTTTGATGATGAGCTAGTGGATACGCAAACAGAAGATGAGATCTCTCAAAGCACAGAAGATGCATTGGACGAGTCTGCTGCGTTTGATGATATGCAGGATGAAGATATTGATGATACAGAGCTTGAAGCGAAAATAGAAGAGGCGATGTCTGGGCTCACTAATGAAGATTTGGAAGAAGAGATAGAGCTCGATGAAGAGATCTCAGAGCTCACTGAAGATGAGGATGTAGAGACAGAAGATATGTTTGCTTCAATCAAGCAAAGAGATCTGAAGCTTGCAGTCGGTGAGGCAGTCGAGGAAGAAGTAGATCAAGATCTGCTTGAAGAGATAGCCGAGGAAGATTTTGAAACACTTGATGCGCAAGAGATAGAAGAGAGTGGAGATGAAAACTCTTTGGAAGAACTGCAGAGTGATGTTTTGGAAGATGAAGAGGAACTCGAGGGTGTTGCAGCACTCAAAAATCTTTTAGCAGCACTGAGTGACAAAAAAGTCGCAGCTTCACTTAAGGGCATGCAAATTAGTATCAATATCACTCTTGGTGATAAAAAATGATTATAGAGAAAAATGGTGTAGTGTTAGTGCTTTCAGGCCCAAGCGGGGCTGGGAAAAGTTCACTCATTAACAAAATAGTCAATGATATTGGGGAATATTATTTTTCAATATCAACGACGACACGCCCGATGAGAAATGGTGAAGAAGAGGGTGTTCATTACCACTTTGTCACTCTTGAAGAGTTCAAAAAAGATATAGCAGAAGATAATTTTTTAGAGTATGCATTTGTTCATGGGAATTACTATGGCACTTCGCTCAAACCAGTTAAAAAAGCTTTGAGTGAGGGTAAACTAGTCATTTTTGATATTGATGTTCAAGGAAATACAGCTGTCAATAATAGACTCGGGGATATTACCACTTCAGTCTTTATCTCACCACCTTCACTCTCTGAACTAGAACGCCGTTTAAAAGGTCGCTTAACTGACTCAGATGAAGTGATAGAAGCACGTGTAAAAATGGCAAAACGAGAAATTCAAAGAATCTCAGAGTATGACTATCTTATCATTAATGATAAAATAGAGACAGCTGCCGATGTACTCAAACAAATTGCTATTACTGCAAGATTGAAGATTCCAAATGACAGAATCAATGCATTTGTGCAAGAGTGGGAAGATATTTAGCGTAATTATTTACGATAAGAGTAGTTACAGCAAAGAGTAGATATACTCTCAGCAATTATATTGAAAAAAAGGACTTATACATGGGCGTACCTAGTGGAATGGAATTATTAGTAATCTTCGGAATTATCGTTTTGTTATTTGGTGCGAAAAAGATACCAGATCTTGCAAAAGGAATCGGTCAAGGAATCAAAAACTTCAAGTCTGAAATGAAAGACGATGCTCCTGAAAAAACAGCAGCAGAAGCTCCTAAAAAAGTAGAAGCAAACGAAGAAACAGCTTCTAAAGAAGCTCCAAAAACTACTACACAAGCATAACAATTGAAACAACGAGTATCGACGCTATTGCGTGAAAAATTTGGTCGTGAAGTTGTTTTAGAGAAGCCAAAAGATCGTTCTTTTGGCCATTTTGCTACTCCCATCGCATTTTCTCTAGCAAAAGAATTGAAAAAATCCCCTATGGCTATCGCTGAAGAGTTAGCATCTTCTTTTGATGAAAATGAATTTTTCTCTAAAGTAGAATCTGTCAAAGGCTACCTCAATTTCCGTTTAAGTGAAAATTTTCTCAGCGAGTATGCTGCATGGGCACTAGAACATCCTACTGCGTTTGGCAAGCAAGAAAATAGTGAAAAAATCCTCTTAGAATTTGTTAGCGCAAACCCTACCGGACCTCTACATATTGGGCATGCAAGAGGCGCTGTTTATGGTGATACACTTTATAGACTTGCGAAGCATTTGGGCTATGATATCACTGCTGAGTACTATGTTAATGATGCAGGAAATCAGATAGATCTTCTTGGACTCTCTATCCAGCTTGAAGGACGTGCAAACGTACTTAAAGAAGAGGTAGAGTATCCTGAGAGCTATTATAGAGGGGAATATCTTGCTCCTTTAGTTACAGGCGCTATTGAGAAATTTGGCATCGAAATACTCAGCGATGAGAGCCGTCAAAAAGAGCTTGCGCTGTGGGCTAAAGATGGTGTTATGGACCTCGTTGTAGAGACTTTAGCAAATACAAATATTCACTTTGATACTTTTGTCAATGAATCTTCACTTTATAATGACTGGGATAGAGTCATGAAAAAAATGGGTGAGAGCGTTTATGAAAAAGAGGGCAAGATGTGGATTGCTTCTGAGAGCAAGGGCGATGACCATGATAGAGTTGTTGTTCGTGAAGATGGTAGACCTACATATCTTGCGGGTGATATCGTCTACCACAACCAAAAATTTGAACGCGGCTATGATCACTATATCAATATTTGGGGTGCTGATCACCACGGCTATATTCCTCGTGTAAACGCAGCGATAGAGTTCTTAGGTTATGACGCAAAAAAACTTGAAGTATTGCTTTCTCAGATGGTAAGTCTACTCAAAGATGGCGAACCGTACAAGATGAGCAAGCGTGCTGGAAATGTTATTTTGATGAGTGATATTGTCGAAGAGATAGGCTCGGATGCACTGCGTTTTATCTTTGCTTCGAAAAAGTGCGATACTGCACTTGAATTTGATCTTGCTGAGTTTAAAAAACAGGACAGCTCAAACCCTATATTTTATATCCAATATGCGCATGCAAGGATACAAACGCTACTTGCGAAGAGTGATATGAGCGTCGATGCTATTCTTGCTTCAAGCCTCAAAGGACTTGGTGAAAACGCAGACAGCTTGCTTTTTGATGCACTTCTCTTACCAGAAGTCATCGAAGACGCATTTACCTCTCGTCAAGTACAAAAACTGCCTGATTATCTGAAATCTTTAGCAGCGGCACTGCATAAGTTTTATTATGATGTTCGTATCATTGGGACAGAAGATGAGGCAAAACTTTTAAAACTTCTGCTTGTTGTAGCGCTTTCAATCAAAACAGGTCTTGGCCTTATGGGTATAGAAGCAAAAGACAAAATGAGTAAAGAAGAGCTTTAATCCTCTTCTTGTAAAAGCTCAGACTCTTTGAGCTCTGGGTACAACTTTATAATCTCTTTGGATGAAGATTTTGGTATCTGAATCAAAATTGGATTTTTGCTTTTATCAAGCCAGCTACTTATCTTCTGTATCTCATCTAAACGCATCGCGCTACATCCTGCAGTGGATGCTTCTTCAGACTTTTTTATATGTAAAAATATACACGAACCTCTGTTTGTAACTGCATTTTTATTGTGTGCTACAACAATTCCGAGTTCGTACTGGCCATCCTTGCGTTTCATATACTCAAAACTTTTTTCATCTCCATTCATTTGGATAAGATGGTTGTAGAAGAGAGAATCGCTCTCATCCACACAAATCAGCTTCTCTGATGCATACAAATAAGGCATCTTAAAATTTGACTCTTTCTTATAGCCATATATGTCTGTGAGTTTAAAGATGCCTGCAGGAGACTTCCCATCCCCTTCGTATTTCAGCGGTTCATCGCGTTTTTTCGTAAGTTCTACCTCTCCTAGACCCCAAGCCAAACCATTCCTACCGATATTTACTGCTACAGTGTCAAAAACTTTTTTACCATCTTCATAAGAGAGAAGATTTGCTTTGGGCGTTTGAAAATCATCAGCAACAACAAGTATTATTTGCTGTGACGCAAAGAGGTAAATTTCAAAACTTAGAAGGATTAAGAATGTTTTTATCATAAAGTATGGTACTATTACCAATATATGAAACAGATTAATATTTATGGATTAGGTTATGGCGATTACTATACGAAAAGCAACTGAGAACGACTCTGCGTTTTTAGCACAAATGATATTACAAAGTTCAAGAGCTGAAAAAGTTGAGTGTATTTTCAATTTGATTTTTCTCACAAATGATACAAAAGTACTTTTAGAAAATATAGAAAAATTGACTAAAACTAATGCAAAAAATCATTGCCATTACAGTAATTTTTTAGTTGCAGAATCAGATGGAAAGCTTGTTGGTTCTTTATGCAGTTATGAGCCACGTATATCTACAAAACAAGTTTTTGTGGACGCGCTGATGGAAATTGGTTGTGATAGCGGTGTCAATGAACGCTTGGAAGTTCTTTATGAGTGTGATTTTGAACTCAACAACAGAACACTGATGTTTGACTACATGGAAGAGCTCGAAGGTTTTGTGGACATGGGTGTTTTAAAAGCACTGACACAAAAAAGTCTTCTTACTGCAAGACTCAAAGGCTATCGTATCGCTCAGACTATCGTTGAGATAGGCTCTTTGGAGACACTTCTGTTTTACAGAAAACTTGGCTTTGTAAAAGTCAAGGAACAAGAGTGTGAACTTTACAAAGAAAAATTTGGAAGAGCAGGTCTTGTTCTTCTTGCTATAGAGTTTTAAGGCTTTTCATAGAACTCTCGCCCCTCTCACTTATCCCGCCCCTATTTGCTATCGTTTTAGCACTCATTACTCGAAATGTTCTCTTTTCTCTTTTTGGTGGTACTTTATTTGGGATTTTTATCTTAAATGATTTCTCTCTTGTGGAGACTACACAAGGTCTTTATCTTCTTTTTCTCTCTCTTTTAACAGAATCATGGATACTCAAAACACTTGGCTTTGCTATTTTAGTCGGCAGTATTATGGCGCTGATGGAAGCGAGTGGAGGTATAAGAGGTTTTATTGAGTATATGCAGGAAAAAAAAGGATTTGTAAAGTCTGAACGAGGCGCACTTTTATTAAGTTATATAGTCGGAGTCGTCATCTTTATTGAGTCTTCGATAACTTCACTTATAAGCGGAGCTGTAGGAAAACCTTTTTGCCACAAATACAAGATACCTCAAGCAAAGCTTGCGTTTGTATGTGATTCTACCTCTGCGCCTATTAGTTCTCTTATTGCGCTCAATGGCTGGGGCGCTCTTTTGCTTGGCCTTATCACCACGCAGATCTCTGAGGGGATGATAGAGCAAGAGAGTATTACTCTGCTCATTGACGCGCTTTTGTACAACTTTTATGCCATGAGTGCTCTGCTTGTTACATTTTTATTTGTATGGTTCAAGATAGATATCGGGCCTATGAAACATGCAAAATATACCCCTTCACCTCTTGGCATTAATGCAAGTGAGAAAAACGCAAGCAGCTTTTTTATGCTTTTACCTATTGTGCTGATGGTCTTTTTTGTATTTGTTTTTTTATATATCACTGGAGATGGGGATATGCTCAAGGGGAGCGGTTCAAGTTCTATCTTCTATACAATGCTTGCAACACTTGCGTTTATGTTCTTTTTCTACACACTCAGTAAAAATATGAGTATACAAGAGTGGGGAAAAACTTCTTTTGTGGGGGCGAAGAAACTCTTTCCTATTGCGATGATACTACTCTTTGCGTTTTCTATAGGAGAGGTGACAAGTCAGCTCAAAACAGGTCAGTATCTTGCATCTTTAGCAAGTGAAACTATGAGTGTGTATCTACTTGCGGGGATGATTTTTTTACTCAGTTCACTGATCTCTTTTTCGACTGGGACGAGTTGGGGCACTTTTAGTATCATGATTCCAGTGGCGGTACCTATGGCTGTGGGAATGGACGCCAATGTTGCACTTTGCATAGGTGCGGTCATTTCTGGAGGTGTTTTTGGTGATCACTGCTCACCTATTTCTGATACCACTATTATCTCTTCAATGGCGGCAGAGTGTGAAGTTATTGAGCATGTCAAAACGCAGCTTCCTTATGCGCTTATTAGTGGTTTGATAGCCTTGGTTCTTTTTGTACTTTTTTCTTATTAAAGTTCAATTATAGATTTCAATGCTAGAATGCATGACGTTTTAAATTTTATATAATATTTTAACACTATCGTAGTCCTGATTCTTCGGAGGTTCTTATGTTCGCAAAATTTTTATTTACTTTATTCTTTATACCGCTTCTGGTAATATCAGCAGAAGTAGATAAAAAAGATTTTTTTATGCAGGGAGATTTCTCTGAGATTATCCGTTTTGATAGACTCTCGTATAAAAATGGCTCCATAGAAGAGGACGCTTCACAAGCACTCCAAAGCATTGTATCCAAAATTAAAATGCATCAAAGTGCTAAAGAGGAGATTTTTGTCTCAATCATTGGACACGCTGCGCCCCAAAAAAATGATGATAGAAACAGCGCTTTGGAACAAAGTAAAAATTTTGCAGAGGACGTAGAAGATACCATGCATGCGCAGGGAGTGGACGCAAATCTGACATTTCTTAGCTATCAAGCGGATGATGCTCCGCTATTTAGTGATGAGACATCCTCAAGTCGTGCGCTCTCAAATCGTGTTATGGTTACACTCTATGTGAGCCAAAACAAAGATATTGATGGGGATGGAGTGAGTAATGCTCAAGACCGTTGCCCTAAAACACCACTGGGTACAAAAGTAGGGAGTGATGGATGTACAATCCATACTATTGTTATGCTCACAGATCATTACAAGGAACATAATGCAATCGTTGTTGCTACAAAACGCAACGAGACGATTGTTGCTGCACCAAAGGATTATGTGTTGCTTGAATCGGCTCAGACGCCAGTAGAGGTTTTGAGTAATATGCCAGAAGCAGAGATAAAAGCACTTTTTGGTGAAGTTATATCAAATCCAAACCAAAAAGCCACGCGTTTTACTCTTTATTTTGATGCACTAAAACTCTCAAAAGAGTCTGAAGATCTAGTGCTGCCAAAAGTAATTGAAGCGATACAAAAGAGTAAAAACGCATTTGTAAGTGTCATAGGACATACAGATACAATTGGCAGTGATTCTTTTAATGAAAAAAGAGGAGAAGAGAGAGCAGCAGTAATAGCACGGAAAATCAAAGAGAGTGGAGCAAAATATCTTTACCTAAGCGCGGAATCTTATGGTGAATATAATTTGGCAATCAAAACGCAAGATGAAGAAAAACAAGTGTTAAACCGTAGGGTAGAAATACTAATTCGATGAAAATAAAAACTTTTGTTAGCTATCTTAGTATTGTTATCTTTATTGCTCTTTCTCATTTTGCACTTTCTCAAAGTAGGATTACCAACATCCTTGATTATAAAATCTATGATATTAGCAAATCAGTGGTGGATGATTTTAAACAAGAGTCCAAGGCCGTCTCCAATGTAGTGATTATAGATATAGATGAGAAGAGTCTAAACGCAATTGGTCAGTGGCCTTGGCCGCGTTTGATTTTAGCTAAACTTATTGATGCTGCAAGTAGTTATCATCCTAGCACAATCTCTTTGGATATTATTTTTCCTGAAAAAGATCGAACATCACCAAAAGAAATCGTAAACTTTTACAAACAATTTTTTGATATAGATGCAAATTTCGCAGGTTTGCCAAGTAGCTTAAATGATAATGATGCTATTTTGGCAGATGCTTTAGAACGATCCAAAAGCGTTTTGAGTCTCTATCTCAGCCAGAATAATCTTTATCAAAATGAATCTTTTACACCTAAAGGATTGGGTCTAAATTTGGATACCTTTGATGTAGAGTCTGCTCCTTATATTCTCTCAAATACAAATACACTGGCAAATGATAGAGCATCGTATGGATTTATTAATACTACTATAGATGAAGATGGTATTTTAAGACGCGTTCCTCTGCTTCGCAAGTATCAAGATCTTTATCTCCCATCTTTAGCTCTAGCGACTCTGCTGAGTATAAATCCAAATCTTGAAATTCTCAAAGAGCATAAACTCAAACTTATGGACCATGAAATTGCATTAAGTAAAGATACCAAAGTTCTACTCAACTACTATAAAGATAGCTGGTATAAGAAAGTATCTGCAGTAGACGTGCTGAGTAAAAGTATCTCACCTTCAGAGTTGCGTGGAAAGATAGTGATTATTGGCTCTTCTGCCACAGCACTGCATGATAGTGTGACGATTGCAAATGGAAAAAATATTGCCGGAGTCAAAGTCCAAGCGACTATAATCGATAATATTATGAATGATGACTTGGCAATTCAGCCTGAATATTTCAAAAATAGTAATGTTTTACTCTCTATGCTCCTGAGTATATTGCTCTTTATCCTCTTAATCAAAAAAGCAAACAATATTATTATAGGCTTGTTTGTAGTAGCTATCATCTCAGCCCTAAGTGTTGATCTTATAAGCCTTTATTATGGGGTGTATACATCGATTGGATATTTTTTAATACCTTTTGTAATCCATTTCTTTTTGATAAGTATCATCTTTATCTTTATCGATACACACGAAAGAAAAGTCTTTAGTGAAGAGCTCAATCGCTCACACGTAGCTCTGCTCGATAGTATGGTGCATGTAGCCGAGGTGCATGATTTTGAAACGGGCGCACATATCATCCGTACAAAGAAGTATATTCAACTCTTGGGTGAACATCTCTACGTAAAAGGGATCTATAGAGATAAACTCTCTCCAGAGAAAATCAGGATGATGTCTTACACGGCTCCTTTGCATGATATCGGTAAAGTTGGCATACCCGATGCTATCTTGAAAAAAGAGGGGCATCTGAGTGCACTTGAGTATGAAGTGATGAAATCTCATGCTGAATCAGGTGGGCATATTATCAATAATGCTATTGCGGGTTATCGCCTCAATGATTTTTTTACTATGGCTAAAAATATTGCACATTATCATCATGAGAAATGGGATGGCTCAGGATATCCAGAGGGGCTTAAAGGCGATGCGATACCTATTGAGAGCCGTTGTATGGCTTTGGCTGATGTTTATGATGCTTTGGTGAGTAAGCGTGTCTACAAAGAGGCATTTGCCTTTGATAGAAGTGAGCATATTATTCTTGAGGGGAGAGGTACGCATTTTGACCCAGTTCTAGTGGATGCGTTTATGGAGATTAAAGACAAATTTCAAGAGATCGCTGAAACATATAGGGATACAAGTGATTTAGATTCAAAAAAGGAGAGAAGATGAAATATATAGTTTTATTGGTGAGTATGATTGTTTCAATCTACGCGAAAGACATTGCGTTTGTCAAAGATGTGAGCGGGGAGGTTTCGGCAACTCTAAACAACGATGCTTTTACAGTAAGCCCTGGTGGATGGCTTAGCGATGAGATGCTTATTGCTACAAAAGACAATAGCAGTGTGACGCTGATCTTTAAAGATAACTCCGTCGTTATATTGGGTTCAAATAGCATATTTGTTTTAGAGAAATATGTTTTTTCTCCTGCAAAAAAAGAGTATGACTTTCAAGTCAAACTTGAAAAAGGGACGGCTTCGTTTGAATCTGGTAAAATCGGAGAGCTCGCACCTGAGAATTTTATCTTTAAAACTCCAGAAGCAACTATCGGTATACGCGGAACAAAATTCGTGGCAAAAGTACTTTAAAAGGAGATACAATGTTCAAAACAACGCTTTTAGTTTTACTCCTACTCTCCTCTCTTGATGCAAAAGAGTATAGAGTTCTTTACAATTTGACAACAGATAAAGAGAAGAATTTTGAAGCTGCAATACTCCAAGGAATCCCTAATCTTAAAAAATATTACGCATCCCAAGGCGATACCTTAGTTGTTGCAGTGGTAATATCTGGGGGTTCTTATGGATTTTTTAAAAAAGAGAATACAAAGGATAGAGAAGCTTTAGAATCACTTGAAAAAAGTGGCGCTAAGTTTGAAGTCTGTAGTGTTGGAATGGCTAAAAGGAAGATCCCCGCAGATGCGATGTTTCCTTTTGTCAAGCTTGCGTTTAACAAAACAGCGGCTCTTATTGAGTGGCAATCTAGAGGTTACGCCTTGATAGATGTGGAGTAAACGCAGCCTTTATGCGTTTAACTTCCTAGATAATAGTTGATAGAATAGCGCATATCCTCATCAAGGTTTTCCATAGAAGAGAGCATCCAGCGAAGATATGCAGCGTCACTTCTTGCGACTTCTTCAAGGGTTTTGCCTTTATGTTTTCCAAATTTGAACATGCTTACAAGAATAGGTGTATTGGTCAGATCGACCATCTTCTCGACAGGATTTTCTCTTGGAAATCTTTGCATCACTGCCTCTTTGAGTTTGGAGAGAAAGAGTTTTAAGACTAAAACATCACCGATAGCATCGTGAGCTTTTACTTCGATTCCAAGGGTATCTGCCTCTTTTTTCTCTTCTTTGTAGAGTTCCATTTTATAGCGAAAGTACTGAAGTCTATGAGCATCTTCATCTGCAAAAACATGCTTCGCTACACGTAGGGTATCGATAACTTTCATCTGCGTTTTAAAGCCCTCTTTTTCAAGCATATCAAGGTCAAACTTTGCATTATGAATAATGATGTAGTTCTCTGGAGTATTGAGCGCGCAAAGTCTTTTATACGATTCGCTCTCTACGCATGAACCTTTGCCCGCTAGCATCGCAGGTGTAATGCCGTGGACTTCCATAGCGGGGATGCTAATAGGTACATCTGAGCTGAAAAACTCATTGTGGACTTCTATCTCTTTTGCTCCAAGAACCATATATCCGAGCTGTATCACTCTGTCTAGTTCTTGCGTACCTGTTGTTTCTGTGTCTAAGATTATATATTTTGCTGCCAAAACTTGCCTTTATTGTTTTAAAAAAGTATCCATCATATAGTTGTCATGAGCATAAATATACTCAGGAGAGATATCGATAGTGATTGAGTCTTGTATTATCTCATATTTGAAGAAAAAGATAAACCTTCTTGGATACATTTTTCCTTCATATCGAAAATTGAGGATTTCTAGAGGTTCATTTAACTCTTCAAAAAGCTCTTGCAGATACTCCATCGCGTAAATATCATCTTCTCTTTTTAAGAGTTTGAAAATATTTTGAAGCTTGACATTTATATGTGCTCTCTTTTCTTTAGAAAGATAGCTGTAGTAAAGTGCACGGGCAACTCTGAGTGCATCTGGACTTAGCGGGACTTTAAAAACATTTTGCTTGCTTTGTTTATATATATTCATGTATGAAATATATTCAAATTGTGATTAATTAAATATAAAATAACTATTTATTTGAAATAAAATTAACACTTATTGCTTTTGTACTCATTGCATCCACTTCAAGGGTAAAAGTTACAAGATTTCCTTTGGTAAAAATGAAGGCTTCTTGTGATTCCACAGTCGCATCTTTGTCTTTTGTAAATGGAATGAGAAGTTCAACTCTCTTCATCTCATTGGAGCTATTTTTGATTTTGTATTTGATATTCGCTCGCAGATGCTCTTGGTCATCCTCTCTTGAGATGATACTCTCAACGACTTTGAGATCAAAACTTTTTCCAAGTTCAAGCTCTATTGGAGTCTCTTTTGGTGTGTGTGCAAGATTGCTCTCACCTAAGAGGATATTGGTAGCTCCTAGTTTGGAGTAACTGCGTACGACTCCTTTTGGTAGAGCGATATCAAGAGGGGAGAGTGTGACGAACTGCGAGAGAGCATGCTCTTGCTCTATATTAAAATAGCGTGGATCAGAGAGTATGACGCTGAGTTTTCGCTGGATAGGGAGCTGCGTTTGCGTGATAAATTTTATCTGCGTTTTTTCATTGTTTGCAAGTGAAACTTTAAAAGGAACAGTGTAAAAATGGTAGCCTTCATGCGCCTGATCTGTTACTTGCGCAGCATCGCCAAAGGCAAGAGCTCGCGTTTCTTTGTAGTGAATCGGCGCAGGTCTAGCTCGGTTGATATCTCCGGCGAGCACATAAAGGTCTACATCTTCATAGGCTTTACCTGAGCGGTTGTCTATGCTTATCCAGCCATCAAGTGAGGCTTTATCTTCAGAGAGGTTGAGAATATAGTTGCTCTGCCATGAGATATTATTGATGAGGTAGTCAAGTTCCATTGGGGCATTGACATCTTTTTTGACAGCTACATTCCACACAAGTGAGGCTTTAGTGATGAGCTCCTGTGGGATATTGCGAAAGATAACATCATCGGAGTTTACCGTGATAATATTGCCATCCATGGCGCGTACGATAGATTTTGCTCCTTCGCTTGAGAGCAGTGTGCCGCCGATGATTTTAAAGCTTTGTCCATCGCGCGGCAAACGTACCTCCACACTCTTGTCAATATGTGCTTCGAGAAGTTTACTTTGTGTGAGTTTGTCAAATCGGTATTGTTGGCTTTTGAGCTCTATATCTTGGGGAAGCACTACGTTGATGGAATCGACATCTATAGTGTTTGCGATGCCTTCATAGAGTATGCTCTGCTCCTCAGTGACGATACTCAGCTCTCTTTTTTCATGCACCAGACCGACATTGCTATTGTAGACTATCAGTGAGTCCTCATTGCTGCGTTTGTCTAAAGCCGCTGCGACAAGAGCGCTGCAAAGCAGGCTGGATGTGAGAAAAACTACATTGAATCTTTTCATGACTCTCTCCTAATGTGATGTGCTTTAAATATATGTTACACTTCTAGAAAAAATAGAAGGTAAATCTTGATAACATCACCGCTTACCTACCTTTTTACTCTTGCGTTTAGTGCCACTGCCTTCGCACTTTTAGAGCAAAAAACAAAGCTAAAAATATTTAAATATATTCCAGCGGTCGTGATGATCTATGCCTATACGATGTTTCTTGCAAGTGTGAATTTTTTTGACTCCAATGAAGAGATAAACGCAATCTATTCACTCACAAAATCAAATCTTCTTCCCGCCATGCTTTTTTTGATGCTTATACAGATTGATCTCAAACATTTTTTCAAACTCGGACGCAAGCTCTCTATCGCTTATATTTCGGCAGTTCTCTCAATTGCCTTTTCTTTTATCCTTGTCTCCTATCTCTTTGCGTTTGATAGGGATATGGCAGCTGCGTTTGGTGCACTGGCTGGGAGTTGGATGGGTGGCACGGCAAATATGATAGCGGTTGGTTCTGCCCTTGGCGTGAGTCAAGAAGCGTTTGGATTTGCTCTTGTGGTTGATAGCGTGAACTATACTTTGTGGGTGATGCTGCTTCTGTTTTTGGTCCCTTTTGCGGCTGCGTTTAATAGATTTACAAAGAGCGAGGCAAATCTTGCTTCGATGAGTGAGATAGGTTGTTCGTGTGTGATGGGCGCAAAACGCTACTGGCTTTTGATATTTCTCTCTCTCGCAGTCTCCCTTGCCTCGCAGCTACTTGCTAATTATGTAGAGTTTTTGAATAAGACGACGACAGTGGTCTTGATTGCAACACTCTTTGGCGTTGGAGCCTCTTTTACAAGGCTCAAAAATTTCAACGGTTCAAGTGAAGTAGCCACAAGTATGCTCTATCTGCTTGTCGCACTGATAGGTTCTCAGGCAGTTTTTGAGAGTTTTAGCGGGCTTGGCGTTTATGTTCTTGCGGGCTTTGTTATCTTAGTTGTTCATGCACTCTTGATGGTTCTAGCGGCAAAACTTTTTGCCCTTGATCTCTTCTCTATCGCAGTTGCTTCACTCTCAAATATCGGTGGCGTGGCTTCAGCCCCGATTTTGGCTGCGACCTATGATAAAAACCTTGTAGGTATCGGTGTGCTTATGGCAATTATGGGCTATCTTATCGGGACATTCGGCGGTTTGATCGTTGGAAATATATTAGTAGGAATTGCGCAATGAAAATAGAATATATACAAACAGAGGTCAAGAACATTCCTCTTAAAACTCCTTTTGTTACGGCACTTCGCCGTGTAGAATCTGTAGAGTTTATGCGTGTCAAAGTGGTGTGCCAAAACGCAAGCTTTGCCTACGGTGAAGCGCCTGCAACCAAGGCCATAACAAATGAAGGCATCGAAGATATTTTGGCTTCAATTGCGATACTCAAAGAGATGCTGATAGGTAAACATCCTGAGGATGCTCTCAAAATTCTACATAAAGCAAATATAGGAAGTTCTGCAAAAGCGGCGCTTGATATGGCGCTTGTTTCGCTTTTGGCACAAGAGTTTGGTGAGCCGCTCTATAAGTTTTTTGGAGGCGAAGCGCCTGTTGAGTTGCAGACAGATATTACGATCAGTCTCAACGATCTTGATACGATGCTCAGTGATGCAAAGGAAGCGTATGAAAGTGGCATGACTCTGCTCAAAGTCAAAGTGGGGAGTGATCTTAAACATGCAGTGAGAGTCATCGAAGAGCTTGCGTTTGAACTGCCAAAAGTAAAAATACTCGTTGATGCAAATCAGGCTTGGAATCTTGAAGAATCTCTCTCATTTTTAAACGCAGTGCAGAAGGTAAAGATAGAACTCATCGAGCAGCCTGTCATCGCAACAGATTTGGAGTCGCTCAAAAAAATCACCGATGCGAGCTTTGTCCCAATACTTGCGGATGAAGCGGTCTTTACACTCGAAGATGTCATCAAAGTACGTGAGGGCAGATACGCAGATATGATAAATATCAAGCTTATGAAATGCGGTGGACTGAGTAAAGCAGTCGAGATACTCGAATATGCAAGAGCACATGATATACGCTGTATGTTTGGCTCTATGCTTGAGGGTCCAATATCTATAAACGCAGCCCTGCATTTGGCGATGGCGTTTCATGATGTGATTGCCTACATAGATCTTGATTCGCCACTTTTATATAAAGAGAGCTCCGATGAGTTGGAATTTTTATATGCAGGCTCGAAAATAATTTTTATTTAATTTATAGGAAAAATATGAAAAAACGTACAAAAATTTTAGCGACTATAGGACCTGCTTCTGATTCACTTGAAAATATTACAGCACTGCTTCGCGCAGGAGTTAATGCTTTTCGTTTGAATTTTTCACACGGTACTCATGAATACCACAGTGAAGTTCTCCAAAAAATTCGTCAAGCAGAAAAGAATACGGGGCTTTTAGTCGGTGTACTTCAGGATATCAGCGGACCGAAGATACGTATCGGAAAGCTTGAAGAGTCGTTTTCTCTGCAAAGAGATGACAGACTCACTTTTGTCAAAAAAGAGATAGTTGGTTATCAAAAAGATGCAAATAGTTATGTGGCCTCTTTGAGTGAGCCTTCTATTTTAGAACAGCTTAAATGTGGTGATTATGTCTATTTGTATGATGGGATTATCCGTACAAAAGTTGTTGATTGTTCTGAAGATGGCGTTTGTGTCATCGTAGAAAACAGTGGCTTACTCAGCTCCAAAAAAGGGGTAAATTTTCCAAATACCCGTCTTGGCATCGATGTTCTTACCCCAAAAGATAAGCTCGATATGCTTTGGGGCGTGCAAAATGATGTAGACTTTATGGCTATCTCGTTTGTTCAAGAAGCAAGCGATATGTTGCGTGCTCGGAAGATTGTCTCAGAGTATGGTGGAAGTGTGGAGCTTTATGCAAAGATAGAAAAGTTTGACGCCATAGAAAATATCGATGCAATCTTAGAAGCGAGTGATGGTATCATGGTCGCGCGTGGAGATTTAGGCATAGAAGTACCTTTTTATGAAGTCCCTTCTTTGCAAAAGATGCTTATTTCCAAGGCAAACGCAGCTTCAAAACCTGTTATAACTGCTACACAGATGCTTTTATCGATGACAGATAAAGAGAGAGCTACGCGCGCTGAGATCAGCGATATAGCAAACGCAGTTCTTGATGGAACAGATGTTGTAATGCTCTCAGAAGAGAGTGCTGTGGGGCATAACCCCGTTTTGGCAGTTGAGACCATGGTGCAGACGATACAAGGCGCAGAGAAAATCTATCCGTTTAATAAATGTTCTGTCTATAAACTGCATGACGCCACGGACAGTATCAACGAAGCGGCGGTGAAGCTTTGCGAAGATGTAGAGGCTTGGGGACTTATATGTATGACTATGACAGGCGCATCTGTGAAAAAAATCGCCCGTTATAGACCGCGCAGAGATATCTATGGAGTTGCCCATAATCTCAAAGTTGCACGCTTACTCACGCTATGTTGGGGCGTTGTACCTGCGTTTGTAGTCAAAGAAGATTCTATCGGACAGATGATGAGTCAGGTGATGGAACAAGGTTTGGAGAGAAATGTACTCAAACGCGATAAGAGTTATATACTCACAGCCGGAGACCCTTCGGGCGTGGCTGGGAGTACAAATATGATCCGTATCCTCAGAGAGAGCGAAATGGAGTTTTTTAAGTCGCTTCGCTAAGCCTCTTGGCTAGGCGAGTGAGCGATATATCTTAGCCATATAAACCCAAAGAGACCTGCGAAGAGTGACGCTGCGAGAATGCCGACTTTTGCTTGAAAGATAAAGGCATCGTTGCCCACAAACGCAAGGTCTGCGACAAAAATACTCATGGTAAAACCAATACCGCCTAAAAACGCAACTCCAAATATCTGGTTCATCGTGCTGTTTTGTGGTAGCTGCGCTATGCCTAGTTTGATAGCAAGCCATGCGACACCTGCAATACCAAGCACCTTTCCAAAGACAAGACCAGCAATAACACCAAGAGAAACAGGTGTCACAATAGTTTCACCTATGGAAGAGAAATCTACCGCTATCCCTGCGTTTGCAAGAGCAAAGAGTGGGATAACGATCAAACTCACAGGCAGATGCAACTCATGCTCAAGTTTGGATGCAGGCGAGCTTACCGAATCGATTCTATCTTTGATATTTTGCAAAATCGCTTTTTGATTTTCGTGGGTTGTGTAATCAGTTGCTACTGGATAACCGTCATACTCATCGAGCATATTGGTCACATGATGGGTGAAATCAACCGGAGCACGTTTAGGTTTTGAAGGGATCGCCATAGCAGCAATAACTCCTGCGATAGTAGCATGGATACCCGAATCAAGCATAAAAAGCCACATGATGACACCGACAATAAAATAAGGTAAAACCGCATGAATACCAAAACGGTTAAACGCAACAAGGACTAAAAAAGAAGTTGCTGCGAGGATAAGCGGGATAAAATGAATCTGTTCCGTATAAAAAAGAGCAATCACCACAACAGCACCTAAGTCATCGACAATAGCAAGTGCAACCAAAAAAGTGACAAGGGCAGGAGAAACTCTTCTGCCAAGCAGAACAAGCGCACTAATCGCAAAGGCAATATCCGTAGCCATAGGAATACCCCAACCGTTGGCACTTGGTGTGCCGTAGTTGATACTCAGATAGATAAGTGCTGGTAAAATCATCCCGCCAATTGCGGCGAGAATAGGGAGGATGGCGACCTTCACGTTGGAGAGTTCGCCCACGAGTATTTCGCGTTTGATCTCTAGCCCCACGATAAAGAAAAAGATGGCCATCAATCCGTCATTGATCCAGTGATGGATAGAGTGTGAGAGATTCCAAGAGCCGATGCTGAGTGTAATATCTGTGTGAAAAAGATGCATATAAACATCCGCAATAGGACTATTTGCAAGAATAAGCGCGATGATTGTCATACTCATCAAGACGATTCCTGTGGTAGTCTGTGCATGTAAAAAGTGCTCAAAAGGTGTGGCTACTTTTTCAAAAGCTTTTTCCCATGGTGCATAAATCTTCATTCTGCTCTCCTAAAACATATTTTTTGTTGAGGTATTTATCTCTGACATAGCAAACGCAGCGTCTCTTTGTCCGTTTCTTCTGGCTTTTGTCCACCATGTTATCGCTTTTTCTTCACTTGCTTCTACGCCAAAGCCGTTGCGATACATCAGCCCTACATAATACTGTGCTTCGCCATTGTTTTTATAAGCTGCCGCATCGAATAAAATCTCAAAGGCTTCCGTAAATTTTCGTTCTTCGTAGAGTCTAAATCCGTCTTCAACAGTAAGAGACATTAAGGATCCTTTGGAATTATTTTACTTTATTATAGCAAAGAAGAAAAAACGCCTCTTTTTTTAAGTACAAAAGAATAAAATTCTCTGTAAATTTCACAAAAACTTTAGGATAGCAATGATAAAAAATATAAAACATACGCTTGAACCTATACTTGTCGAATATCTTAGAAAAAACAATTATGGTAAAAAAGAGTTACTGCAAGATGCCCTTGCGGGATTAACAGTTGCGATTGTAGCACTTCCTTTGGCTATGGCTATTGCTATTGCTTCAAATCTCCCTCCTGAACGTGGTCTCTTTACAGCTATTGTTGCAGGATTCCTTATCTCTGCACTTGGAGGCAGCCGTTTTCAGATAGGTGGACCTACTGCTGCGTTTATCGTCACAGTAGCACTTGTTGCTATGAAACATGGTTATGAGGGTTTGGTCATTGCTACAATGATGGCTGGTGTCATGCTTGTTATAATGTCTTTACTGCGAGCAGGGGAACTTATAAAGTTTATTCCCTATCCCGTTATTATAGGCTTTACCTCGGGTATTGCTCTGCTTATCGTCTTTTCGCAGTTAAAGGATTTCTTCGGGCTTACTATCGATAAGATGCCGCCGGATTTTATCAATAAACTTATATTGTATGTGCAGCATATCGGTGAGACAAACTTCTTTGCTCTCTCAATCGCGCTTGCAAGTATCTTTATCACAATCTATGTAAGAAAAAAACATCCTTCTATTCCCGCACCGATAGTCGTCGTTACATTTTCAGCTCTGTTTGTCTGGATTTTTGGGATTCCTGTGGATACGATTGAGAGTCGTTTTGGAGAAATTCCCTCTATGCTTCCGAGTCCGAGTTTTCCTGAGGTAACTTTCGAGAAGATGCGATTGTTGTTTCCTGATGCAATGACAATCGCTCTGCTTGCTGCTATTGAGTCTCTGCTCTCAGCGGTTGTTGCAGATGGTATGAGTGGGACAAAACACAAGTCAAATACGGAGCTTTTTGCTCAAGGTGTCGCAAATATTGGCTCTTCTATATTTGGCGGACTTCCTGCTACAGGAGCGATTGCGAGAACGGCTACAAATGTCAAAGCCGGTGCCATCTCTCCGATATCGGGTATCATGCACGCACTATGGCTGCTGCTTTTTATGATGCTGCTTGCTCCGCTTATAGTCAAGATTCCTCTAGCAGCTCTGAGTGCTATACTTATCGTTGTGGCCTGGAATATGGCAGAGATTAAACATCTCAAATCCATCAGTAAAGCCCCTGTAGCAGATATTGGTGTTTTGCTTGTCACTTTTATGCTTACCGTGCTTGTGGATTTAAATATCGCTATTCAAGCAGGTATCTCACTCGCGTCCATCCTCTTTATAAACTCGATGATGAAGTCTACAAAGATACGCTCTTACAGTGAAGAAGAGGATACGGATGATCCCGATTCTATTGTCAAAAAAGTGATTCCAAGTGGCGTTGAGGTGTATGAGCTTGATGGCCCTCTATTCTTTGGGGTTGCTGAGAAGCTTGTGGATATTTTGGTCTCATTTGAGACGATGCCTCAAGTCTTTATCCTCAGACTTAGACATGTGCCGATGATAGATGCGGCAGGACTTCATTCGCTTGAGGTTTTAAATGAAAAATTGCGCCAAAATAACTCGATGCTGATACTCTCAGGTGTCCATAAAAGTGTACATGTCTATCTGCAAAAGACAAAATTAGATAGGGCGATAGGTGAAGAAAATATAGTAAATCACATCGATAAAGCACTCAAGCGCTCCCAAGAGGTGATGCAAAGCAAGATAGCGAAGATGCAAGAAGCTTAAAGGCTTCTAGAGCATCAGCGTGTCACTAATAAACATAACTCCAGAGTGTTTTTCAAAAAAGAGTGCTAAGCCTTCGGTGATGGTTTGCGCTTTTGCTTCATCAACGACCGTCATAATCATGACAAGGGCATCTTCATCATTAAAGAGGAGTTGTCCCTCATGATAACCTGCTTTTCCACGGCCTTCAAGGTTACGAAATATCGTATAGTTATTGATCTCTATCTTTTCTAGCAGACGTGTAAGATGGGCGAGAAATTCTCCCTCGATAATCATCTCTATTTTTTTCATTTTTTTTAGATTTCTCATGCGCTTTGTTGCTCCTTCATAAATGTTTCAAATGGGATCTTCTCCCAAGATTTTGTATTGCCCTCGTAGTAGTAAAACGCAGCCTCTTCTTCGTCAACTAGGATAGTTCTTATCCACTCATTATAGACGAGTTCGTTTATCTTATGGATCTTGTCCAAAATATGTTTGTACCTTGCAAAGGGTGCTTCTATCATTGTAATCAAACGCAAAGGTTCATGATAGGCTTTATCTTCAAGATTGACCGTTTGCGCAGGAAGACCTGTGCGCAAATCACTCATATTTCCCGAGATGACACCGAGTTTTCCTACGACATTGTGGTAGACCTTGCTCTGGCTTCCAAAAGTACTGTTATCGATTGTAGAGAAGAAGTACTCAAGATTGATCCACTCACCAACAACAAGCGGACCTGAGAGGATGACTCCCAGAATTGCCCCTTTTGCATCACCTTTGTAGTCATAAGAGTGCAAAAATGTTCTGCCATCAAGGTGCATATTTTTAGAGTTCTCGCGTTTGCCTATGAAGAAAGAGTGGTTTTTAGAAAGACCCCATTCAGGTCTTGGCTGTGACCAATCGAGGGTATTTCTTTTTGCAAAAGAGAAGGCTGTTTTTTTATTACTCGTGCTTGAGAGAGGGAGTGTTTCCATACGCTCTTGCGCTGTTGCCATGCTTGCAAGGTGTAGATCGCTTTTGAGCTGATGCATCGCCTCTTGATGCGAATCTGGAATGTTCGCATCATAAAATGTAAGCGCATCACTGGTCGTGTTGTGCAGGGCTGCTACAAAATAGCTCTGTTCTGGAATGCTAATACCCTGTTTTTTGAGCTCTTGGCGTATGCTTGGTTTGTTTGCTATATAGGCTAAAACCTTTGCGTTTATAAGAGAACTACTCCCTCCACAAGCACCACAATCAAGTGAAGATTCATAGGGGTTGTTTTCTGATTGGCTTGCATGGGCACACAAGACGATGATATCTGAAAACTCTCGCAGACCAACCGTCATCAGGGCACTTTGAAGATAAAAAAGCTGTTCTTTTGTGCTAAAGCCGACTTTCGCCATCTTCGCTTTTTGGATGCGCATATGTCCAGCTGAGACCTTGTACTCTTTACGCAGAAGCTCGATGAGTCTCTGCTCTTCTATCTGTAAAAGGTTGTGCTTGAGTCCAAGTTTTGTGACCGAATCAATTGCTACACCATCTTGATCTTCTTGCACGATATCCTCTTTGCTCAGCGCTATTTCACGTATCTCATCGATGATTGCATCTTCAAGCGTCTCTGGATGGATACCAAATGTCTCTTCTATGACATAGCGGATAATCTGATTTTGGATAGCGGTGATACTTTGAGTAGCCTCTTTTTCACTATAGCGTTCTATGCGTAGCTCTTCGTCGATTTTAGGTTCAAAGATACTCTTTCGAATAGGCATATAACTCTGTGGTACGAGACTTTTCCCAAAAAAATCAAAGCCAAAAAGTGCGCCGATAGCTTCAACTGTTACGTAGGGTGTGAGCACATTGTATTTGAGCTCATTGAGTACTTTTTTGACGATTTTCATCAGCCCTTTGGAGTTAAGGGCACCTCTAAAAATTAGTCAATTTTTATAAAATTTATTAATATTCTTAAAATCACTGATGATGTATACTTTGTAATAAAGCGATAGAAACCTTTATATAAGGGCTTTTGTAGGATTTTTAG
>JAQTZE010000015.1 GCA_028687935.1 Sulfurimonas sp. | reverse complement strand
AGCATCTAAGCGGGAAGCCAACTCCAAGATGAACTCTCCCTGAAGTACGCTTGAAGACTACAAGCTTGATAGGCTGGATGTGTACGCAGAGTAATCTGTTTAGCTGACCAGTACTAATAGTACGTTTGTCTTTTTTTTAACGAAACAATTTATTGTTTCATTTCTTGTTCACTACCTTACTTAGTGTAAACAGTGATCTGTAGATAGTTATTTAGTAACAATGTTGACTTTTATTCTATGCTAACCAATCGCATAGAACATACAAAACCAATTGATATCCTATGTAGAAACTTGCATAGAATATACAAAAACTCCTCTAACTGATAACAGTCAAATATGAGTATATACGAGAGAAAGCAATTTCTCAACTATGTATTGATATTTGATTGTCTAGGTGGCTATAGAGAGAGGGAAACGCCTGGTCCCATTCCGAACCCAGAAGCTAAGCCTCTCATCGCTGATAATACTGCATCTTTCAGGTGTGGGAATGTAGGTCGCTGCCTAGTTGATCAGATCTGACTCTTCCTTTTTAAATTAATCAATCAAACTTTTATTTGCTCCTTTTTATAATACAATTCAAATTACAATATTACTAGGTTTATTATGCTTTTAAATGACTCATGGAACACTTTTTTATCGGATATTATCTCTTCATCTTCTTTCAAAGAACTACAAAAAACTATCGAGTTTGAATACAGTTCAAAAACTATTTATCCAAAATATGAAAATATATTTAGAGCTTTTAATTTACTTACTCCAAGTGAAGTAAAAGTTGTAATTATAGGTCAAGATCCATATCATGGGGTTGGTCAGGCGAATGGACTTGCATTTTCTGTTTGTGACACGTGCAAGATACCACCCTCTCTACATAATATTTTTAAAGAACTCGTTGATGACATGCAATGTACTTATCCGCTATCTGGGAATTTAACTCAGTGGGCAGAGCAGGGTGTATTGCTTATTAATAGCGTTTTAAGCGTTGTAGAAGCTCATGCTAATTCTCATAAGGGTTTGGGTTGGGAAAGTTTTACTGATGGCGTTATCGCTAAGTTATCGCATGATTTTGAGAATATAGTTTTTATTCTTTGGGGTGCTCCCTCACAGAAAAAAGAGTCGCTTATTGATACAAAAAAACATCATGTACTTAAAGCGCCACATCCATCGCCACTCTCTTCATATCGAGGTTTCTTTGGTTCTAAACCTTTTTCAAAAACAAATACTTATTTATTGGAGCACAATAAAAAGGTAATCCAATGGTGTCTTTAATTTTGGATTGTAAAATCTGCAATTATTGGTAAATGATCTGAATAACCTTCACCTTTGTGTTTTCTGGGTACTTTTTTACTGATCTTCCATCCATATATTTTTTCTTTTTTAAAGAGGTAGTCTGTTTTATAGGAGTGCATACTGTTTGGCATATAATATATATTTTTTTTCTCTAGGAGTGATTGTGAGATAAGAATATTGTCCAGCGTTTCTTTATTCTTTTTATAGATGTAAGAGTATCTCAATTCGGGATCTGTGTCATACCAGAGATTATAAAAGTTTCCCTCTTCATAGTGTGTACTTTGGGCTTTTTGTGTCTGTTTTATGCTTTTAAGAACGTGATTGATTCCAGTTTTTCCATCTGTATCATTATGTTCTCTTTTTCTGAGGAATTTTACATTTTCCTGATAGTCTGAATTAAAGTCACCCAATAAAATGATATTTTTATCTTCACCGAGTGTTTTGATTCTTTTTAAAAGTGCTTTAGCAGACTCAATACGTTTACTCTCTGGTCCGCTTTTAGATTTCCAATGATTGACAAAAACATAGAGTTCTTTCCCATTGATATTGAATTTAGTCTCGAGTATATCTCTATAGCTGTACGATGCGTTTACTGATAAATCTTTGGAATATACAAAGGGGATTTTACTTAAAAGTGCTACTTTTATATTGGTGTTTTTACTATCTGCAAGTGTATAATACTGGTAGTAAAGACCATTTTGTTTGAGTGTAAAACGCAGATCTTTTAACGCTTGCATGGATTCTATCTCTTGAAGAGCAATTACATCTGCGTTTATATCAGTGATGACACGAGCGATATTTTTGAGTTTTATTTTATATGTTTTTGCATTCCAGTTTGCATTTGTATTTGGAATAAATTCTGGATATTCATAGCCACTTGTCTCTAAATCAAATAAATTTTCTACGTTATAGCTGGCGATTTTCAAAACTGTATCTCCATAAAGTGAGCTGAGCAAGAAGCATAAAAAGAGAAAGCCTCTCACTGTTTTATGCCACTTAACCTTAAGAGACTATCTGGATTTGCTTCTGTACCCATCATCTCTATAAAAAGATCACCCATACTTTTCGCTCCTCCGCCTTTGAGTATGATATCAAGATATTTAGCAGCACTTTTGGAGCCGAAAATACCCTCATCAACAACTCTATAAAACGCATCTGCACTTAAAACTTCAGCCCATTTATAGCTGTAGTATCCAGCGCCATAGCCTCCAGCAAAGATATGAGAAAAGCCATTTTGAAATTTATTATAAGCAGGTGCCTGAATAAGAGAAGTTTTCGCGCGTATACCATTAAGCAACTCTTGAACTTCTTCGTTTTGATAGAGTTTTGTGTGGAGAGTAAAATCAAAAAGTGAAAACTCGAGTTGTCGCAGCATCGCCATTGCCGAGAGAAAGTTTTTACTGCGTACAAGTTTTTCAATCATAGCATCTGGGAGGATTTCTCCTGTTTTATAGTGTTTTGCAAAGAGTTCGAGTACTTTTGGCTCATAAGCAAAGCTCTCTAAAAACTGTGAAGGAAATTCTACAGCGTCCCACTCTACACCGTTTACGCCGCTCACTTCACCCTCATTGACATCGCTTAGAAGATGGTGCAGTGCATGGCCCATCTCATGAAAGAGAGTTACAATATCATCGTGTCGCAGAAGCGAAGGATTTGTTTTACTCGATGGAGGAAAATTACAGACGATAAACGCAGTAGCAAGTTTTTCTTCTTTATTTGCGCCTAAATGATGTGCCTGCCAGTTATGCATCCATGCACCGCCGCGTTTTCCTTTTCTTGCTTCAAGATCAGCATAAAGTTTTGCTTTTAGCTTCCCATGAAGATAGAGTTCGTAGCAAGTCGCTTTTGGATTCCACAGCGTTTCATCTACTTTTTTGAACTCAATATCAAAGAGTTTATTTAAAAATGTAAACATTCCATTGATGACGCTTGTCTGCTCAAAGTAGGGACGATAGAGCTCTTCATCAAGTTCATATTTCTCTTTTTTGAGAAGTTCTGAATAAAAAGAGAGATCAAAGCTTTGTAGCTGTTTTGGTGAAAAATTTTGGAGTTCTGCAAGCTCTTCTTTTGCCTGAGCTTTTGAGTTTTGAAGCAGTTTATTTAAAAATTCTAAAACGCTATGTGTATCTTTTGCCATTTTACTTGCAAGGGAATACTCTGCATAATTATCAAATCCAAGGAGTCTGCTCATCTCGTGTTTTAAAGCTAAAAGCTCATCGATTATCGCTGCGTTTTGTGGAGCTCTGGTTGTATAGGCTTTGTAGAGCTCTTCGCGAATAGTTTCATTTTTACCATAAGTCATATAGGCTATGTACGAAGGCATTTGAAGGGTGAATTTATATTTAATAACACCATTTTCTTCGAACTTTGCATCCTCTTTCTCACTCTCTGGAATCCCCTCTACATCGGCTTCATTTTCGATGATATATTCATAGGCATTTGTAGCATCAAGCAGGTTTTGTGAGAATTGATTGCTGAGTTCACTTTTTCTGAGGTTAATCTCTTGGAGTCTACTTTTTGTCTCCTCGTCCAAATGTGCACCGCTTAGTTCAAAGTGTTGGAGGTTGAGTTCTAATACACGTAACTGCTCATAGTTGAGCGAAGTAGACTCTTTTTGAAGTATCTCTTTATATGCTTTATAAATATCGATATTTTGTGAGAGTTTTGTCCCATATTCTGTAAGTGGAGGAAGCGCGTTTGTATAGGTTTCTTGCGTTTGCGGGGTATTATTGACTGCGTTTATATGTGAAAGAGGTGTGAAAAAATTTCCGAGTTCCTCTTCCATGAGTTGTAAGGGTTTTACAAAGTTTGCATAACTTTTTTCTTTATTTTGCAGTAACTTCTCGATCTCTTTTGCGTTTCTCTCAAGTCTCTTGGAGAGCTCTTCTACAAAGTGTTCCAAGTTGAGTTCAAATTTTATAAATTGTGACATATTTTTCCTTTTTAGTCTTCTTCATCGCGTTTTTGTCTGATTGCGCCAAATTTTTCTATGAGTATATCATCGAATTTGTTTGCATAGTTAAAGAGTCTCTCAAACGCAGTCTTTCCAGCATCTTGCGTCAATGAAGAGTCTACAATCAAATAAGAGAGATAGATACTATTTTCATTAATAGAAAATTGCAGATAGTTGAGCTTGTTATTCTCTTCAAGAAGATAATCATAGATTATATCTATATCTTTACTTGGGATACCGCAAAGTTTTGCATCACCTATGATAATCCCGTTTTCATAATAGTTGATATCTATGCGTGCAGTCCCCTCATCCACTCTCCATGAAGATTGACTTCTTCTTGCGAGTGTTACATTGATATCAAGTGTTGTGAGTATCTCTTCGAGCAGTTTTGTGGCTCCTGTTGGGGTGTAGCCTTTTCGTCTGAGTTTGGCTACTTCGAGTTTGATACCACATTCGGGACAATAATCATTTTCTATCTTCTCCTCATCAATAAGGTTTTTACATGAGGGGCATTTGATGATATTTTTTGTCCCTAATTGTTTGAAATTTTCAAGCGCTTCAGCGACATAAAAATAGGGAAGAGCAAAACCGAGATTGTTTGCGTTTTGTATGATAAAGGTATTGACGCCTGTGACATCGCCTTCTGCGTTTAAAAGAGGTCCACCACTGTTTCCTGGATTGATCGCTGCATCTATCTGGATATATTCAAGATCTCCCTGAAGTCTTGAAGCGCGAGAGACGATACCTTCTGTGGCAGTATAATTCAGACCATAGGGATGTCCGATAGCGATGGTTGTATCTCCATCTTCAACGTTGATCGTGGAGAGTTTGAGTCTATTTTTTGGTAATTCAAAGTCAAACTCTATAAACGCAAGGTCATAATCTGGATCATCATAGATGACTTTAGCAATAGTTCTTTTGACTTTTTTTGCACTGATGACGACCTCTTTGAGACCGCTTACTACATGCGAGTTTGTCACGATAAGATTATCGATGATAAAGCCCGTGCCCGTGCCATAGGGCGTCATGATCTGTATGATATTTTCTATATATTTTTCGAGGATAGCCTGTGTATTCACTCTTAGATCTCCTCGAAATTTAGATTTTTTATTTGTAAATAGTAACTGTTGCTAAACTCGTTGATAGTTGTAAAGTTCAGCTCACCTCCAAAGGGCTTAAGCAGCTTATAGCGTTTTTGATGTGGCAGGATACTCTCTTCAATACGTGAGATGATAGCTCTTTTTGAAAATGTGTTTTCCTCTTCATTATGCAGCATCGTATATCCAAGTTTTTTAAAGAAACTAGGATTTTGAATCTCAACTAAAAGATGCAGAAGATTTTTGATAATCGGATTGAGTCCATAGTTATAAAGCATGTAAAACGCAATGTATTTATAGATAGTTGGAATAATCTGATGATATCTGTTATTTCTATACCATCGTATTTTCATGAGAGATTCGCTTATGAAAACGCTGAGCTCTTCAAAAGACGTCTTTTCTGTAAGATGAAAGGTATATTTCGCATTGTAAAAATTACTTGAAAATGTATCGAAATCCATCTCTTTGAGTACAGTTACATAGCGTTTTAACTCTTCATTTTTGGACTCTATCGTATTGTCTTCATCACCAAAATATTCTTGAATTAGTTTGCTTATTTTCTGAGAGATTGTATATTTTGCTACAAGAAGATAGTCGAGTTCAAAAAAGAGATTGAGATATAAAAATGCCTGCATACCTGCATTGTCGTTGGATGGAAGTGTCGCTACTTTGAGCTCTACAAGCTCTATCGCTTCATGGAGAAAGTCAAATTTTATCTTAAGTTCTTGACTATCTAATGACTCTAAATGCCCAATGTTTTCAAGCGCAATATCTTTAAACTCACTTTTAATATGCTCTTTGTCAAAGTCTGCATTGAGCGCGATTTCTCTGATTGGAAAAAATATTTTTTGTGGGCTCATAGTTGCGTTGTCATGAAAAAGTTTGAGCTTGATATATTGCTCATCGCTAAAGTAGTTTGCATAGGTTAGCTGATAGTTTCTCTCAAGCATATATCTTTTGAGCGCTACATTTGCATCTGCTTTTTTTATCATCACTACTTCTGCATAAAAAGTCGTATTAGTAACAGTTCCAATTACTTTTGCACTTCCCTGATAGAGCTCAAAACGCAGCTCTTTTTCATCTTTATGTATAACGATATTGCCATTAGGCATCTCATTTGTAAAATTTTGCAAAGAGTTGAAAAAATATTCATAGGCATCAAGAAACTCTTTTTTTTCAAAAGCTTCATGTGACTTGTTAAAGAGCTCTTCTTCATATGGAGAAATAGCTGCGTTTGTGCCTCGCCCAAAAGCATGCTGCGTTTGCGGTTTTGTTTCAAAAAAATTGTACCAGCTCATAGACTCACTTTATGTAAAATTCTCATTATTATATTCAAAGAGGGCTTACGCAAAGCCAATGTTTTGCATTTGAGTAGCATATATGGATTTCTCTTTGTTATTGTCCTCTTCTCAAAGTAAATTCAAAGACATTTTTTTGTATAATTCCTCGATTTTTACTAAAAGGTGGACAGATGACTAAGAGGCGTGTATTGGTTAAATTTTCGGGTGAAGCTCTTGCTGGAGAAGCAGGTTATGGAATTGACACGCAAATCCTCAATTACATCTCTCAGGAGATTAAATCTTTAGTAGACGCCGATATTGAAGTCGGTATTGTTATTGGTGGCGGAAATATTATCCGTGGTGTAACTGCAGCAAAAGACGGTATTATTAAAAGAACATCTGGTGACTATATGGGAATGCTCGCAACAGTCATCAACGGCGTTGCTATGCAAGAAGCGTGTGAGCATGCAGGCCTTGAAGTACGTATGCAAACAGCTATCAAAATGGAACAGATCGCTGAGCCATATATCAACCGCAAAGCGTGTCGTCATCTTGAAAAAGGCCGTGTTGTTATCTTTGCAGCAGGCACGGGAAATCCATTTTTCACAACAGATACTGCAGCAACACTGCGTGCAGTTGAGATTGGCGCAGATGTTATCATTAAAGCTACAAAAGTAGATGGTGTCTATGATAAAGATCCTGTAAAGTACAGCGATGCGATAAAACTCCCAGAGCTTACTTATGAGCAAGCGCTGAGTGATAATATCAATGTAATGGATGATACTTCGATTGCATTGGCAAAAGACAATAAGCTTCCAATTATTGTTTGTGATATGTCAATAAAAGGTAATCTTTTAGATATACTCAACGGCAATATGCAAAATTGCTCAATCGTAAAATAATTTCAAAGGAATAACATGAAAGTTGAAGAACTGACAGCAAAAATTTTAGATAATAACCCACACTTAGACCGTTACCAAATTGCAATCGCTGTTGCAAAAAGATGTGATGAGATCTCTAATGGATCTCCAAGCAAGATCAACATTGATACAAAAAGTATTAAACCTGCTGATTTGGCACTTATGGAACTTGCTGAAGGTCTTGTAGTCATCAAGGGCTTTAAAGATACAGTAAAGTAATCGTTTGCCGCTGAGTCGAATAGATATTGAAAAAGTCAGACATCTTCACGATGTTGACTCGGCCAAAGCATACCTTTTCCAACAAATACCCTCTTCCCCAGCGCTTGAGAGCGCACTAGCATACTCCATACAAGCCCATAAACATCAGCTGAGAAAAAGTGGTGAACCTTATGTTATTCATCCAATTTTAGTTGCGAGTATTGCTGCATCTATCACCAATGATGAAGCGATGGCTATTGCAGCACTTTTACATGACGTCGTAGAAGATACACCCTCGAGTATAGAAGATGTAATGAAACTTTTTGGAACCGATGTAGCGCATCTTGTCGAAGGACTGACAAAAATAGATAATATTAGAGATGCTGAACTTATCCCTTCATCATCTAATGAAAAGTTGGTTGTTTCTGCTTTGACCTTCAGAAAGATGCTTGTGGCGAGTATAGAAGATGTTCGTGTTTTAGTTGTCAAACTTTGTGACCGTCTTCATAATATGCTGACACTAGGAGCACTTCCTCCACACAAACAACTTAGAATTGCCGAAGAGACATTAGTCGTTTACGCACCAATAGCGCAGCGTTTAGGTATTTCATTTTTAAAGAATATGCTTGAAGATTTGAGTTTTGGTTATCTTTTTAAAGAAGAAAAACGCCATATCGATAGTTATTTAGATACAAATTATCATGCAATAGATATGAAGCTGAGTGAATTTAAAGATTCTATCACACGACTTCTTTTGACAAATGGTTTTTGTGAAGAAGATTTTGAAATACTCTCTCGTGTCAAGCACCGTTATTCTATTTATCTCAAGATGCAAAGAAAAGGCATCGGTATTGATGAGGTACTCGATCTTTTAGCTGTGCGTATTCTTACTATGGATGCTGTAAAGTGTTACAATATTTTGGGACTGATTCATCTCCACTTTCAACCACTCTCTTCAAGGTTTAAAGATTATATTGCCGTACCAAAAGATAATGGCTACCAGACTATACATACGACAGTTTTTCATGATACGACAATATTTGAAGTTCAAATACGAACGTATACTATGCATAAAACAGCAGAACTTGGTGTTGCTGCACACTGGAAATATAAAAATGGTGGTAATAACATTAAGCTTGACTGGCTCAATAACTTACAGTATCAAAATGAATCTGTAGAAGATTTTTATGAACTGATAAAAAATGATCTTTATTCCGATGATATTTCCGCATTTTCTCCAACAGGTGATCCTTTTATGTTGCCACGTGGTGCTGTTGCTCTTGATTTTGCTTACGCAGTTCATACAGAAGTCGGTAATAAAGCTGATTCATGCTTGATAAACAGAGTAAAATCATCACTTTTGACAGAAGTTAAAAATGGAGATATTATTAAGATTAAACTCGCAGATGAGATCGTGACGCGATGTAGCTGGATAGATGCTGTAAAAACATCTAAAGCAACTGCGAATATGCGTATCAACTGTAATTCACGTATTCGTGATATCAATAATAAATCAGCTATAAGCATTCTTGCTACAGCTATGAATCTTAACCATGCAAGAGTTGAAGAGTGGCTTGATGCAAATAAGATAGACAACCGCGCAGGGATAGCTTCTGATATTGAAAATCTTAAAAGTGTTATTCATAAATATACGAGTGATATCAGCCAAAACAGCCGATTTAGAAGATTTTTATCCAGACATAGATTTAAACTCAAATCTACTACCATCTCAGGTATAGAGATTTTTAGTGCTTCAAGTGTCAATGATGTAGTTTTTGATTATTGTTGTCATCCAAAAACTGGAGATCAGATTTTGGGCTTTTTAGACAAGTCCAAAGTACACGTGCATCATAAAATGTGTAATACAGCAGCAAAAAAACTTGAAGTAAATGAGTCCATGGTATTTGTAAAATGGGAAAGTTTAAATATATATAATTATAATCTCATTGCATCTTTACACAATGAAAAGGGTGCTTTGGCTGAATTTTTGACCTATCTTGTGAAGTTGAATATAGATATAAATTCTATAGAACTTGGCAAAGAGAGTAATACATACATCAAATACTGTGAAATTGGTTTTGAATCTAAAGAATCAGATATTCAAACATTAAAAAATAAAATAGAGAAAAAAATCAAAGTGATTCAGCTTATTCGAACTGATGACGCTTATAAAAATTAATAGAATAGGAATAAATATATATGTTACAAGAAGCTTTACGTGAGATACAAAGAGGAAGTGCTGAAATCATCGATATGCCAAGAGTCGAGACTCTATTAAAAGCATATTTCATTGAAGGCAAGACATATACGGTAAAAGCAGGATTTGATCCTACTGCTCCTGATCTGCATCTTGGGCATACTGTTTTGCTTCAAAAACTTGCTACATTTCAAAAATATGGTGCAAGAATTCAGTTTCTTATCGGAGATTTTACGGCACAAATCGGTGATCCTACGGGTAAAAGTGCGACGAGAAAAACACTTTCACAAGCCGATATCCTCGAAAATGCAAAAAGCTATAAAGAACAGGTATTTAAAATTTTGGATGCCTCCAAAACAGATGTTGTATTTAACTCAGAGTGGATCAATCCGCTTGGAGCTTCTGGCATGCTTACTTTGACGACAACGTATAATGTTGCCAGAATGCTTGAGCGTGATGATTTTGATAAACGCTATAAGAGCGGCGTTTCTATCTCTATAAGCGAGTTTATATATCCTTTGTTGCAGGGTTATGACAGTGTACACCTCAAAAGCGATATAGAGATAGGCGGAACAGATCAGAAGTTTAATCTTTTGATGGGCAGATATTTGCAGCGAGCTTATGAGATCGGTAAAGAACAATCAGTGCTTATGATGCCTATTCTAGAAGGTCTTGACGGCGTTCAAAAGATGAGTAAATCACTCGGTAACTACATTGGTGTTACTGAGGCTCCAAACGATATGTTTGGAAAAATACTGAGTATTTCAGATGAGCTTATGTGGCGATATTATGAACTTCTCAGTGCAAAATCTTTGGATGCCATCGAAGCTTTAAAAAATGGTGTAGCAGATGGATCTCTCCATCCAAAAACTATTAAAGAAGATTTGGCAATGGAGATCGTTGCAAGATTCCATTCAAACGCAGCGGCAAACGCAGCTAAAGAAGAGTTTGATAATGTACACGCAAAAAGCCAAATTCCAACAGATATTGAAGAGTTTGAGTGCGATGGTGCAGTTTGGATTGCCAAAGCCTTAGTGGATTGTAACATTGCACCATCTACTTCACAAGCAAGAAGAGATATTAAGCAAGGTGCTGTTAAAATAGACCAAGAAAAAATATCCGATGAGCAACTACAGCTTGATAAGGGTGAGTATATCCTTCAAGTTGGGAAAAGAAAGTTTGCAAAATTAAAGGTAAATTAATGAGTTTTAAATCATTGAAAATTGGTAAGTATATTATTGAAAAGCCAATAGTTCAAGGCGGTATGGGTGTTGGCATTAGCTGGGATCAACTCGCTGGAACTGTATCAAACGAAGGTGCTCTTGGTGTAATCTCTGCAGTAGGTACAGGTTACTATGAAAATAAGATGCACTCAAAAAGACTAGTAGCGGATAGACCTCTGGATGCTGCGAACTTTTATTCTAAAGAAGGTTTTGAAGCTATTATCAAAAACGCAAGAAAGATATGCGGCGATAAGCCACTTGCTGCGAATATCCTTTATGCAATCAATGACTACGGCCGTGTAGTAACAGATGCTTGTGAAGCTGGTATTAACATCATTATCACGGGAGCCGGACTTCCTACAAATATGCCAGAATTTACAGCGGACTATCCTGATGTAGCACTCGTTCCTATCGTCTCTTCTGCAAAAGCATTGAAGATTATCTGTAAAAGATGGCAGATGCGCTATAACAGACTTCCTGATGCTGTAGTACTTGAGGGTCCAAAAAGTGGTGGACACCAAGGATTTACATACGAACAATGCGCACTACCTGAAAATCAGTTGGAAAACCTTGTAGCACCTGTGGTCGCCGAAGCAGCTCTTTGGGGAAATATCCCAGTTATTGCAGCTGGTGGTGTGTGGGATAAAAACGATATCGAAGAGATGATGGCACTCGGTGCAAGCGGTGTACAGATGGGTACGCGTTTCATCGGTACACATGAGTGTGATGCACATGAAAACCTCAAGCAAGTTCTTATCAATGCCAAAAAAGAAGATATTATACTTATGGCTTCTCCTGTAGGTTATCCGGCTCAGGGTGTGAGAACAAATTTGACAAAGCTTGTAGAAAACAGAGAAGGTCCAGCAATCAAATGTATATCGAACTGTGTTGCACCTTGTAACCGTGGAGAAGAGGCAAAAGTAGTCGGTTTTTGTATAGCTGACAGACTGAGTGATGCTTATGAAGGAAACCTTGAAACAGGTCTCTTTTTCTCAGGAACTAATGGATACAGACTCACAGGACTTATATCAGTGAAAGAGTTACTTACGAAGCTTACTGAGGGTGAATAGTTAACTCTATGCTTCGTTATCTATTCCTTCTTTTTTTACTGCTGAGTTCTTTGTATGCACTGGATGATATTGAGATATTAAAACGTGCTGATGGCCTTATGCAGACCAATAGTAAGAGTGATCAGTTTCGTGCGTATAATGACTATAAAAATCTTTACATTCGTTCCATTATGAGTGAAGATGAAAATATTAAGCTCAAGGCATTAAAAGGAATAGTAAACAGTGGTGGTAAACTCCATATAGATGTTGCAAACTATGCCGATGAACTTGCAACTTATAAAAGTAAAAAAGAGCCAGTCTCTACTCCAAAAGTACAAAAAAATCATGAAGAAACACATGCAAAAGAGAAGATAGAACTTCTTAATACCTCTACAAAAAAACAAGACGATATAAAAATTACATCATCTCATAAATTACAATCTGTTCGTTGGCAAGATGGTAGAATGCTTCTGAGTTTTGATAATGGTTTGCAGCAAAATCAAGTCAATTACTTTACTCTTTATGATGCGAAAAAAAATATATATAGATATATTTTTGACATCCATGCTTCGATGATGAGTGAGTCACAAAATCTTCGTAAAGAGGGTGTTTCCAAGATACGCTTAGCTCAGTTCAATCAAAACACCTTGCGTTTAGTAATAGAAAATAATACGAAATTAGATCTGCGTTACAAAGTAGATGGGGATGAAGTTGTTATCAATGTATTGGATCAAGCAAAGAGTGATACTCCACGTGAACTCACAGAAAAAGTAGCTACTTCTACTACTTTAGAAGCGATACCTACACGTCTTGACAGAAATAAGACGATAGTTATCGATGCTGGACATGGCGGTAAAGACCCAGGTGCTATAGGCATAAACAAAGCCAGAGAAAAAGATATCGTACTTAATATAGCAACTGAACTCAAAAATATTTTAAAAGCTCGAGGTTATAAAGTCTATATGACGCGAGACAATGATCAATTTGTAAAATTAAGTCATAGGACACAATTTGCGAATAAAAGAAACGCAGACCTCTTTGTCAGTATCCATGCAAACGCAGTAGCAAAAGCAAACGCAGATAAAGCGAATGGAATAGAGTGTTATTTTCTCTCAAACTCAAGATCAAGCAGAGCTAAAAAAGTTGCTGCTAAAGAGAACTCTGCGGATTTAAGTGATATGAACTTCTATGGAAAAGAGAGTTTTTTAAATACGCTCAACAAACACAATATCGTTGCCTCGAATAAGTTGGCAATCGATTTGCAAAGAGGGATGCTCTCTTCTTTGAGTAGCTATAAAAATGTTCATGATGCAGGCGTACGTGAAGGGCCATTTTGGGTTTTAGTCGGAGCGCAGATGCCTTCTGTTTTGGTTGAGGTTGGATTCATCTCACATCCAACAGAATCGGCAAGACTCGTCGATAGAAGATACCAAAAAAGTTTAGCAAATGGTATGGCCAACGGTGTGGAGCGATATTTTTTAAACAATTAGTACTTGAGTCATACCCTTTATAAATAAAGATATAATATAAAAAAGATGGGGTGCGAGATGGATGTTGTGAATATTTCTAAGCAAAAGATACTCGATAATAGAGCACAAGTATATGCGTATGAACTTCTTTTTAAAGATGCTAACGATAACCCGACAGGGATATCTAGCAGCGTAAAAGGAACGGCACAACTCATCATCAGCTCAATCACAAGTAAAGAGCTTGATACCCTCTTAGGCGCGAAAAATCTCGCTTTTATCAATGTTGATGAGGAAGTATTTTCAAGAGGTATTTTAGATGTACTTGATAAAGACAGGTTTATCTTAAATATCCTTGAAGATATTGAACTGAGCGAAAAAATGATTGCCAAAATCATACAGTACAGAAAAAGAGGCTTTAGGCTCTCTCTCGAACATTTTGACTCCAGTGCTGCCATGATTATCAAGTTTAAAAGGCTCTTTAATTATATCGATATACTTAAGATGGATGTTTTGCTTTCTGAACCTGAAAATCTAGTACGGGTTATGGCGAAATTTAAAGACACACGTATAAAACTTCTTGCACAAAATATTGAAACAAAAGAAGATTATCAACTCTATAAAGAGATGGGTTTTGATTATTTTCAAGGCTATTTTCTCGATAAACCAGAGATTTTAGAGATTATCGGCTCAAAAGAACCAGCACAATTTGTCATACTCCAACTCATTAAAATAATCAAAGACAATAATAGTACACTGGAGCTAGAAACATTTATAAAACGCCAGCCTGATTTATCCTATAAGCTTGTTGAGTTTCTAAATAACTCAAAGAAATTTGATGTCACTATTACCTCCTTAACGCAGGTCATAACTCTTATGGGCAGAGAAAAGCTTCTTCGATGGCTTTTAGTCTATCTCTATTCAGAAGCAACACAAAACGCAGCTTCAAAGTCTATTCTTGAACTTGCTCTCAAGCGTGCTGAGCGAATGGAATCAGAAGCAAGTGAGAAATTCAAAGACAAAGCTTACCTTGCAGGAATGTTCTCGATGTTGGGATCTATTTTTGATACCAATATTAAAGAGTTGATGGGACATATTAAGATGGACAATGACATTACATCCTTAGTGCTAGAGAAAAAAGGTATTTTTGCTGGAAGTTTGATGCGTGCTGAACAAGCTGAGAGAGAATATCTCAAAAAGATCATGATGGCAAATTTCGAAAAACTCAACACCACAGATCTCATCTATACCCTCGAAGATGGAGGGGTAAATATAGAGAGTTCTAAGTTTTAAAAACTTAAGACTCTTTTTTATACTCCAAATCACCCGCAACTGCTTCTTTATCGTTGATGATTTTTTCTATTTGTTGCTTGACTTTATCATAGCGATACTGCTCTTTAAAGCCTATGACTCTTCCTCCAGCTGCGTTTGGATGTCCGCCACCGTTTGCCCACTCCTTGGATATCTGAGAGACGCTTACTTGGTTATTCGCACGAAGACTCATTGCACCTCTGTAGCTTACATCGACAATAAAATCATACTCAGGAAACGCAAGTAAAAAACCGTTGCCGATGATAGAAGTATTGCCTATGCCATAGCTGAGATAGCCACGATATCCTTTGTAATAGATAGTGTTTTTATCTCTTTGCGTACCCAAAAGTGCTACGATATATCTTGTTGCCAAATTATCAAGGGTGTCATTGTTCTCGACACGAAAGAAATCTTTTTTGAGCGTATGAATCTTATCATCAAGAAGGATATGTGCATCTGCCTCATGGATAAGTTCTGAAGCTTTATGTAAAAGAGAGATCTTATAGGCATTATCTTCTTCGGCAAACATCACACGGTTGAGCTCTCGCGTTTCTGTGACAAGGCGCATACAAACTTTTCCGTATTCGAAATTTGCTACTTCTTCTTGTTTCCAAAGATCGACTGCGTTTACTACATCAACATATTTACTCATCCAGACTGGTTCATTTAATTCCCAATTCTCTTTAGCATAGTCGTATGTTATTTTTGTCGCACAACGGCTTGTGTCAAGGTTGTACCATGGATATTTCTTCGCACTCTCTTCACCGCTTCCGTGGTGGTCAAGGAGTAAAAGTTTGACATCTTTGTTGGAGTCGTTAAACATATAGATCTTGTTATTGATCCATTTGGACTCATCCGCACTGAGATTTAAGTCGGTTACAAGGATGAGAGCAGGGCTTGAATCATCTCCAATCGCTTCGACAATCATATCTAGCTTTTGTTTGACCTCTTCCCCATAGTTCGCATTATAGTTCTTGATCGTATAGGGAGTGTATTTCATAATCAATTGACAACTATAACCATCTAAGTCGATATGAGAAAGATGATAGATTTTTCTGTTTTTCATTTTTTTCCTTATTTTTATTTAATTGTAATAGAACCCATGACTTCAAAAGTCGCGCTCGAATCTATCTCTGCGTGTGAAAGCGTGACCACATCTAAAGAGAAACGCTCAAAGATCTCTGCCACACCTCGTCTGATCTGAGGATCGACAATGATAACGACTGGGGAGACACCTTTTTGTAAAAGTTCTGCAGCTTTCGCACTTGTCGCCTGGATGAGCGCGTTAATCTCACCTACGTTGAGGTTTAAGCTGCGTACACCATCTTGTTCACGTGATTTTTCTAGCATCATCTGCTCAGAGTTTGTGTCAAAAGTGAGCAGTCTGATAACGCCATCATCACTCGAATACATCTGGGTGATGATGCGAGAGAGTTTTGCACGTACTTGTTCGGTGATAAGCTCTACATTTTTTGTATATTCTGCAATATCCGCGGTTGTTTCTAAGATAGTGAGCATATCTTTAAGTGGGATTTTCTCATGCAAGAGCGCTTTGAATATTCTTTGTATAAGACCGATAGAAGCCACTTTTAGCACATCATCCACGATGACAGGAAAGTCGTTCTTGATCTTATTAATAAGTGATTGGACTTCTTGACGTGTGAGAAGATCTTCTGCGTTGCGTTTGACGAGTTCGCTCATATGCGTTGAGATTACAGTTGCAGGATCAACGACAGTATAACCATTGATGATTGCATCTTCTTTTTGATCTGCCATAATCCACATCGCATCCAGACCAAACGCAGGCTCTTTAGTCTTTTCTCCGCTGATTTCACCCGTAGCCATGCCGCTATCCATTGCCAAAAATTTATCAGGGACAATCTTACCTTCACCAATAGAGATACCTTTGAGGAGTATCTGATACTGCTGCGGTTGGAGGTGAAGGTTGTCACGAATACGTACCTGCGGCATCAAGAAACCATAATCTGAAGCGATTTTACGTCGCATAGAACGGATACGCTCAAGTAAATCTCCGCCTTGAGAGTTGTCAGCCAAACGTATCAGCTGATATCCAAGTGTGAGTTCGAGCATCTCAACTTTGAGAATATCTTCAAGCGCTGCTTCTTCTTCTTTCGCAATCTCTTCATTACTTTTTTTCGGTTTTTTAGCGGACTTTTCTTTTGCCTCTTCATCTTTTGCGTTTTGAGTGGCTATCTTACCAACATCTAAAATAGAAAATTCACCTTTTTCATACTTGTAGATAAACCAGCCTAAGAGAGCGAACATAATACCAACAAATCCCATAGAAGCAGTTGGCAGACCAGGTACAAGAGCAAAGAGAGTCATGATGAAACCAACAATCATCATGATCTTCGCATTTCCCATCATCTGATTGATGGTACCTTCTGCAAAATTATCTCCATCACTCGAACTTCGCGTAATCATAATACCAGTGGCCGTGGAGATGATAAGTGCTGGAATCTGTCCTACAAGACCATCTCCGATAGTAAGAAGAGTAAAAGTAGAAGCACTGTCGCTTACACTCATATCATGCTGAAAAACACCGATGAGAAAGCCACCGATAATATTGATTAGCGTGATGACAATACCAGCAACCGCGTCACCTTTGACAAATTTACTCGAACCGTCCATAGCCCCATAAAAGTTTGCATCTTGGAGAATCTCTGCACGTCTAGCTTTTGCCTGTGCATCATCGATAAGACCTGCGTTTAGGTCGGCATCGACTGCCATCTGTTTCCCGGGCATTGAGTCGAGAACGAAACGCGCTGCAACTTCTGCAACCCTTGTCGAACCTTTGGTGATAACCATAAAGTTAATAAGAACAAGGATAGAGAAGACGATAATACCAATAACGAAGTTTCCGCCGACAACAAAGTTACCAAAACTTGTAATAATATCACTCATACCAGCATCGCCCTCATGACCATGACTAAGTATCATTCTTGTTGTGGCAATATTAAGGGAAAGTCTAAAGAGTGTCAGAATCAAAATGAGTGTTGGAAAAGTAGTCAAATCCGTTGGTTTTGGAACATACAAAGAGATAAGCAAAACCAAAACAGCCAAAGCCATAGAGATAGTAAGCAAGAGATCTAAAACACTTGATGGAAGAGGTACGATAATGATGGCAAGAATAGCCATAACAAAAACGACGACACTTAAATCTCTTTGTCCAAGAAGGAAGTTGAGACTTGTCCCTACTTGCTGTTTAAACGTGAGTTTCTTTGCCAAGTGCTAATCTTCTAAAATATCAGCTAATGTGAGATTAGCTAAAAAAGAGTCAATTTTGAGTTGCAGTTTATTTAAAAAGGGCCAAATAGAACAGATATCAGCTTTTTCCGAAGGACAGTTTTTTGTTGAAGGGGCACAATCAAAAACAGCAGGTGCTTTGCCTTCAACAGCAGACATAACATCGAGCATATTTATCTCACTAGGAGCTTTTGCAAGTGAAAAACCACCATTGACACCTTTATAAGATTTGAGAACATCATGCTTTGCAAGTGCCTGAAGTATTTTGGCCAGGAAGCTTTTAGAGATAGAGAGCTCACGAGACAAAGTGTCACTATCCATAGGTGATGAAGCTTTCGCAAGTACTATAAGTGATAGGATTGCATATTCGCTGGCTCTTGTTATTAGCATAAGTTACTTTTCTGATTTAAATTTGATTCTGATTATATCTAAAGAAGGTAAAAAATTTGTTTATCTCATTTTTGGATTATTTTGGAGTAAATAAAAATAAAGGAATGTTTGTGTATAATCCCGCTTCAACTTTAGATATTAATTTATGTAAATGTTAGATTATTATACCCATCAGGAGGCTATTATGGCTTTAGATCAGGCTAAAAAACAAGAAATCGTTGCAAAATACGGTCGTAAAGAAAATGATACAGGTTCAAGTGAAGTACAAATCGCGCTTTTAACAGCAAGAATTTCAGAATTAACTGAACACCTTAAAATCTTCAAAAAAGATCATGCATCAAGATTAGGTCTACTTAAACTAGTTGGTCAACGTCGTCGTCTTATGAAATACTTCAAAAGAACAAACAAAGACGCTTACATCAAATTAGTAGCAGATTTAGGTATCCGCGACAACATCTAATTTTTACTTTTCTTCTTTAAAGTCCCTTTTTGGGGCTTTTTTCTTCTTCAAATCTTCTCACAAAACTTTTTATTTTCATTGCGTTTATTAGCAAATTATCTCTGTTGCACTCTTCTATATTTTTTTGGAAATTTACTAACAATGTCGAAGTAAAAATGAGAGAAATTCTACGAAGGAGATGAAGCCAAGAGCGCGAAAGGCTCTGAAGCTTCTAGACTTTAAGCCTACTCTTTTTCCATTTGAAGAAAAAGATTTCAAGTTTGATATAAATATCACGGTAACTTTCCATAATCCATCCTCCTAATATCGATATTAAAACGCAAGGTTCGTCGCTCTAAAGCATAATCTAGTCCAATATTTGAATTATAGTCTAGAGATTTTGAAAGATAGATTTGTGTGAAGCCTAGAGAAAAATCTCTATGGCACGTTTGAGGTCTTCGGGTGTATCGATCCCAAAACCAGTGCTTGCAACTTTGAGCATTGTTATCTTTTTTTGATGATGAATCGCACGGAGTTGCTCGAGACCTTCGATGTCTTCAATCGGTGCGTCGCTGAGATTACAGAACTCTTTTAAACTTTTTTTACTAAAGCCGTAGACACCGATATGACCGAAGTAGTTTGCTCGTCCACTACGGTTATAAGGAATCTTTGAACGTGAGAAATAGATAGCGTTGTTCTCATTGTCGAGGACAACTTTAACAAGGTTTGGATCTTCTGCCGACTCTGCGTTTATAGCGTTGTAGCAGCTTCCCATGATAAATGGCTCCTCTTTTGTTTGCAGCTCTTTGAGTTTAGCCATCAGGATTTGGACTACTTCAGGTTCGATAAAAGGCTCATCGGCTTGAACATTGATGATGATCTCATTATCATCAAGATTTAAAATCGTAGCACACTCATGGATTCTATCTGTACCACTTTTATGTGTAGTAGAAGTAAGCATCGCTTCGATACCGTGATCTTTACAGATCTTGATGATCTTCTCATCATCTGCTGCTACAACGACTCTGTCAATATGCGCAACTCTTTTGGCAGTTCGTACGACCATAGGCAGACCACCGATGTCTGCTAAAACTTTTTGTGGAAATCTTGTAGATGCAAGTCTGGCTGGGATAATAATCATTTAATGCCTTTGAGATATAATTACGAAATTATATCTAAAATGATCTCAAAGGCCTCACGCGTTATGCTACTTTATCAGCCCCAAAGCGGCTATTGCTACAATAGTGATTCTGTCTTTTTATACAACTTTATTAGCTCGTTTGAACCGAAGGGAAAAGTACTCGACGTAGGTGCAGGATGTGGAATTGTCGGTCTTTTAGTGGCTAGAGACAATCCAAAAGTAGAACTTGAAGCAGTTGAAAAACAGGCTGCGTTTGTGCACTATGCGACTACAAACGCAAGAGTAAACAAGATAGAGTATACGATGCATCAGAGTGACTTTTTGGAGCTTGATGAGAATGTGAAATACGACTATATCATCTCCAATCCGCCTTTTTATCACGACGGAGTCACTAAGAGTGAAGACGAAATGTTGTTCAATGCGCGCTATAATGTTAACTTACCGCTACGTGACTTTTTTAAGAAGGTTTCAAGAGTCTTGAAGCCTCAGTCGCACTTCATATTTTGTTATGATGCTTCGCAGTTTGGAGTGATATGTGCAGAGCTGGAAAAAGTAAAACTTAAAGCGGTAGATGTGCAGTTTGTGCACCCAAAAATAGATAGAGGAGCTTCGCTCGTGATGATACATGCAAGAAATGGTTCAAAATCTTTGATGAAGATTTGGGAACCTTTTATCAGTTTTGATGGCAATGAATTTTCAACGCAGGCTCAAGAGGTCTATAAAAAAGCTTCCACACAGAGTATAAAATGTCAGATTTAATGAGCCAAGAGGGCTACCCATATCGTTTCAATCCATCTGCATGTGAGACATGCCAAGGCAAATGCTGTACCGGTGAGAGTGGCTATATTTATGTCACCATGGCTGAGATTGAGAAGATCGCCGCACTGCTTGAAATGGATGTAAAAAAGTTCGCAGGCGAATATCTTTTCAAAAATGGATACAAATATTCTATCAAGGAACAGCTCCATAATGACTCCCATGAGTGTGTTTTTTATGATCGTAATTCAAATGGATGTAAAATTTATGAAGCAAGACCATTGCAGTGTAGAACCTTTCCTTTTTGGGACTACTTTAAAACGCGAGTGGACGAACTCAAACTTGAGTGCCCAGGGATTGTAGATGTATAAATTATTAGCCCCACTTTTTTTGCTTTTTGCCATGAGTGCATGTGTTTATGAAACGCCGCAAGTCCATGCACAAGAACAGGTGGTAAAATCAAATCAAAAAGTCTATGAGTATGAAGATTCGTATATACTTTTCGCACTACGTGCAGAGCAGTTAAGAGACTTTAATTCTGCTTCAGATATTTTTAGTTTGCTCTATGAAAATACAGATAAAAAAGAGTATCTCTATCGCTCACTCCAAAATGATCTCACGATACCTCAGTTTCAAAAAACGATCAAAAGAGTGAATGAACTTGCAGAAGAGGGTGTGCATGATGATGTGCTCACACGTATCAAGATCGTGGCACTTTTAGGAATGAAACGTTTTCCTGAAGCAAAACCTTTGGCTTTGGATCTTTTTACAAAGAGTGCAGATGCAAATGATGCCCTGCTACTAAGTGATGTTCACGTCCAACTCCAAGAGTATACCGCTGCTGTAGAACTTCTTGAGAGTATCTATAAAAAAAATTATGATGAGAAGATACTTGATAGAATCTCTCTTATTCTTTATGTAAACTTGCAAAAAAAAGAAGATGCAATTAGCCGTCTTGAAACGCATAGTCATATGCATGGCTGTTCTGAACTTATCTGTTTGAGACTTGCAGGATTTTATAGTCATGAGAGCAATATAGAGGGTCTTTTGTCTGTGTACTTGAGACTCTACGAGATCAATAAAGATGCAGAAGTAGCTAAAAAAATAGTGCAGATTTATCTTTACAAAAAAGAGCCTATGCAACTTATTGCTTTTTTAGAGAGCTCCCAAAGTGATGATGATACGCTTCTGCAACTCTATGCAAATATGAAAAACTATGAAAAGGCTGCGTTTGTAGCTGGCAAGCTCTATACGCAAACTGGAGAAGCGAGTTATCTTGGCAGAAGTGCTATCTATAAGTATGAAGGTAGTGAAGATAAAAATGACAAAGTGATGCTTGTGCAGGTTGTAGAAAACCTCAAAAGTGTTCTTGTTACAAAGAGTGATGCTATGTATCTGAATTATCTCGGATATCTCCTCATAGATCATGATATAGATATAAAAGAGGGGATGGGGTATATTCAAAAAGCTCTCATTCAAGAGCCTGAATCCTCCTATTTTCTTGATTCTCTTGCTTGGGGACATTATAAGCTCGGTGAGTGTCAAGAAGCAAATAGGATTATGCAACGTGTCATCAAACTTGAAGGCGGAGATAACTCTGAAGTGTTAGAGCATGTTGATGCGATACAAAAATGTTTAAATATGAAAAAGGTAGTAAAAAAATGATTTTAGACGAGATAATCAAAAAAACTAAAGAAGATCTGGTAAAACGCGAAAAGGAGTTTTCCCTTGATTGGCTTGGTCGTTCTCTTGCGTTTAATGCAAGAGCACCAAGGGATGTTATTCCATATTTGAAAGCAACAGAACAAGATCCTTACAGAATCATCGCTGAGGTAAAAAAAGCTTCCCCTTCAAAGGGTGTTATTCGTGAAGATTTCGATCCGCTAGCAATTGCACAAAGTTATGAGCGTGGAGGGGCTAGTGCTATCTCTATCTTGACTGAGCCTCACTTCTTTCAGGGTTCACTTGATTATCTTGGAGGTATTCGCCGTTATGTTGGTATCCCACTTTTACGTAAAGACTTTATCGTCTCTAAGTATCAAGTCCTAGAAGCAGTCGTCCATGGTGCAGATTTTATCCTTCTCATCGCGGCAGCACTGAGTAAAGGTGAGCTCAAAGATCTCCTCGCATATACAAGACATCTTGGTATGGAAGCGCTCGTTGAGGTACATGATAAGACGGACTTGGTTAAAGCAATCTATGCAGGAAGTGATATAATAGGTATTAACCATAGAAATTTGCAGACATTTGAGATGAATATGAACCTCTCTTATGAGCTTATTCCTTTGATCCCAAATGGCAAGATTATTGTGGCGGAGAGTGGCATTTATGAGCACGGACAGCTCGAAGATCTGAGTAAAGCTGGAGTGGATGCCTTTTTAGTAGGTGAATCTTTAATGCGTCAGGATAATGAAGAAGATGCGCTGAGAAAACTAAAATTTGGCTAGATCACTCGAAAAATAAAATAAAGTAGAAAATTTGAAAGAAAAACCATCTCATTATAAAGAATTGCTCAAGAGAGCTTTTTTTAATTTAAAGCTCTCTTCTTTAGCAATTATTATTATTACAGCTACACTCGGTGTTGTTATGTATGCGCATGTCGAAGATGTAATACTTTTTAGCTGGCTTTTTCTTATGTTTGGTGTCTCGTTTTTTCGTTTGTTATCTTCAAATTATTATAAAAATCATGCAGAAAATTTTTCTTTACAAGAGTGGACATACATCTTTTACGTCCCGCTCATTCTCTCTTCTCTGTTATGGGGATATGCCTCTTTTTTCTTTTTTCTCGAAGAGAGTGTTTTGTATCAGGCTATGCTTGTTGTAATGATTGCAGGGCTCAGTGCAGGAGCAGTTAGTAGTCTCTCTTCTTTAAAGGGTGCTGTTTATATTTTTACCTCCTTTTTAGTTATACCGCTTATTATAAAACTTGCAATGCAAGGAGGATTTGAGCACAATATAATGGCAGCTCTTGTCACACTCTATTTTTTTCTTCTTAATAAAATTGCTGCACAGATTCATGCGTACTATCTGGATATCATCATATCCAGAGAAATGTATGAAGAAGAAAAAGAGAAGGTTTTACAATCAGAAGAGCGTTTTGGAAAAATTTTCAAACAGGCGCCTCTTGGTATTGTGATCTACGACAGTGATCTGATTATTCGTGAGGCGAATCAGGAACTTGTAGATTTTCTGGAAGCACCGCTTAATTATTTGCTAGGGCTTGATTTGCATACACTCCCGGATCAAAGCTTAACTCTAGCGTTAGAGAGTCCATTGGACGATATGGAAGGTTTCTATGAGGGTGAATATAGAACAAAATTTAAACAAAAAGATCTTTGGATCTCTATGAGCACTGCTCCGCTGAAAGATCTCAATAACAATATTATTGGAGGGATAGGTATCATCTCAGATATCACCCAAAGAATGCTCACTCAACTCAAATATGAGTATCAGGCAAGTCATGATCAGCTCACAAATATTCCAAACCGTTCAACACTTCTTGAGAAGATAAAATATGAGCTTATTCGTTATAAACGCCATGAAGCTATCTTTGGTCTTATCTTTCTTGATTTGGATAATTTTAAAAATATCAACGATTCTCTTGGTCATGACATGGGGGATAAACTTCTTATTCAAGTAGCGCAAAGGTTGAAAAAAATTATCAGAGTTGAAGATACTGTAGCGAGAATTGGAGGTGATGAGTTTGTTGTTCTATTGCCAGATTTGGCTACAGATCAAAACAAATCTGCAACAAATGCTGAGTACATCGCGCAAAAAGTACATACGATTTTAAGAAAACCTTTTGAGATAGAGGGTTATAAACTCAACATCTCTTCTAGTATTGGGATCGCACTTGTGGATGAAACGCAAAAAGATGAGCATGACCTTCTTAAACATGCAGATATGGCAATGTATCAAGCAAAAAAAGCAGGGAAAAATACGACTACGTTTTATCAATGTGCAATGGATACATGGGTCAAAAGACGTTTAGGTATAGAAAATGGTCTTCGAGGTGCTATTGAAAACAAGGAGTTTGAGATACATTATCAACCAATCGTTGCGTTTAGTAGTGGAGAAATCAGAGGTGTTGAAGCACTACTGCGTTGGAACTCTCAAGAGTTCGGATCTGTGACGCCAGACGAGTTTATTCCTATCGCAGAAGAGAGTGGACTGATCATAAATATTGGTAAATGGGTGCTTGAAAATAGCGTCAAACAGTTTATTGAGTGGAAAAGCGCATTGCCTGAGTATGATGGATTTAAGAAGATTGCTGTAAATATCAGTGTGCGCCAGTTTAACTACTCAGGTTTTGTAAAACAGGTCGAAGATATCATCAAATACACGGGTATCAATCCAAAAAATCTTGAACTAGAACTCGTTGAGTCTGTTATAGTCCAAGAAGTAGAGAGTGTACGCCAAAAGATGCAACAGTTAAGAAAAGTAGGGGTACAGATCTCTATAGATGATTTTGGGACAGGCTACTCATCACTTTCGTATCTCAAAAGTCTCCCTTTTACTACGCTCAAAATTGATAAGAGTTTTATTCAGGATATTGAGGCTGATATTGATGATAAAGAGCTTATTAGCACGATTTTGACGATAGCGAAGAACTTTAACCTTGAAGTTATTGCGGAGGGTGTGGAACTCTCTGAGCAGTATAGTTTTTTAGATGAGAGAAATTGTGATTATATGCAAGGGTATTATTGTGCAAAACCGATGGATGCAAAAAGCTTTGAAGCTTTTCTTGCATCTGGAAATGGCTATTGTCAGCGTACACGCACAACAGCCTCTGAAGATTAAGCGAGAAGTTTTTTAACACACTCGTTGATTCTTCTGCCATCGGCAAGACCTGCAAGCTCTTTGGAAGCCGCACCCATTACTTTACCCATATCTTTGGCATCTGTTGCACCAACAGTTGTGATAATAGCGCTGAGAGCTGCTGTGAGCTCTTCATCACTGAGTTGTTTTGGAAGATAGACTTCAAATACAGCGATCTCATCAAGCTCTATTTGTAAAAGGTCATCACGTCCAGCTTCTTTATATTGTGCCGCTGAATCGTTTCTGCTTTTGACCTGTTTTTGGATGATTTTGATCACATCTTCATCGTTTAGCTCTTTGCGTTCATCTACTTCTATCTGCTTAAAAGCACTTGTCAAAAGGCGAAGTGCATCGCGTTTTTTTGTCTCTTTTGCTTTCATTGCGTTTTTTAAATCATCGTTAATTGTTTCTCTTAAACTCAAAGTATATCCTTGGAACTATTTTTGCTACTATTATAGCAAAATAAGCTATTTTCAAAGAGATATGATGATAAAAACCTTTTTCACAGCCCTTGCTACATTTTCTACACTTCTGCTCTTTAGTGGTTGTACCGCACATCTTATGGATCCCGAGATAGATTTTGAACCGCCTGTTTATGTAGAACAGATGCCAGCGCGTGAAAATGAGCAGGATTTCGTCTCTACAGGGAGTATCTTTGGTCAGGGCGATTCACCGCTTTTTTCTGATCATAAAGCGATGCACGTCAATGATATTGTAACCGTCATCATCTCAGAAACTGCGAAAAGTTCAAGCTCTGGGGCAAAACAGCTCAGCGAAGCGGATAGTGCTTCTTTGGGTGGCGGTCTTTTTAGTGCTACTGGAGGAAACGCAGCACTGAGTGCTGCCGCAGGACATCTCAATGGTTTGAGCAATGTAGGCTTTGGAGCAGATTCTACGAGCTCATTTAAAGGTGCTGGAAGTGCTACAAAAGATGCTGCGTTTACCACGACAGTCTCTGCTCGGATCGTTAAGGTCCTTCAAAACGGGAACTATTTTGTCTCTGGAAAACGTGAGATTCTCATCGATCAACAAAAGCAGGTGATACAGATAAGCGGTGTTATCCGTCCATATGATATCGATCAGTATAACAGTATCAATTCGGCAAAAATGAGTGACGCGAAAATACTCTATAAAACGCAGGGTGATATAGACCGCTCAACACAACAAGGTTGGGGGACAAAAACTGTTGAAGCAATCTGGCCTTTCTAAAAACCTATTCTTCCTTCTGCTGCTCGCCTCATCTTTAGGGGCAGAGAGTTTCGCAGATTTTAAAACTGCGCAGGTAAAATCTTTTACAAAATATGCAGATCCACGTGATAACGGCTATGATGCCTATCTCAAAGAGCAGTTTAAAGAGTATCGTGCCTATAGTGGCACAGCTCTGTATGAAGAGCCTAAACCAAAGATAATTGAAGCTGCTAAACCTGAACGTATAGATGCGCTAGGGCCAAAAGTATTTATAACGCTCCCTGAGTTCAAAGAAATCATACAAGAGAAAAAACCTGCTCTAAGTGAAGAGAAACAAGAGACAGTTTTTGATTTTTATGGCTCTTCGCTTGCGTTTCATATAAATGATAAACTCAAATCTGCGAATTTTCACCCTCAAACGCAAGCCGGTATCGCTGCGTTTTTTGCTACTATGGCAGCAAGTGAGTATAAAACGCTACTTGGGGATATAAACGCAGTAAAAGAGGAGTTGGAACTTAATGATTGGGGTCTTTATCTTTTAGTCACAGAGCTGAGTCACAAAGCCTATGAGAAAGAAGATGATGCGAAGCTTTTTGCATGGTTCCTCTTCAATAAACTCGGTTACAATGCTAAAGTAGGGCTTGCAAAACAGCATATCGTTTTGATGCTCCACTCTGAAAAAGATATCTATGATACGCCAAATTTCAGATTTGCAGATAAGAAGTTTTATGTTCTCTCAGAGTATGCAAAAACGAGTTCAGGCTCTGTTTATACCTATGAGAAAAGTTATCCAAACGCAACGAAATCGCTTGATCTCTCGCTAACACAACTGCCAAATCTCAAAGAAAATACTAAGAGTAAAACGCTGCGTTTCACTCATGATGGCAAAGTGATCGAACTGCCATATCCATATAATCAAAATTTACTTGATTTTATGGCAAGCTACCCACAGGCGGATTATGATACCTATTTCAATGCGCCGCTTGATGCAAAAACCTATGGCGCTTTAGCGCAGGGGCTCAAAAAAGAGATAGATGGAAAAAACAGCTCTTTAGCGCTGAACTTTGTTCTTGGATTTGTGCAAAATGCTTTTATTTATGAAGTCGATAGAGAACAGTTTGGCAGAGAGCGTGTGATGTTTGCGCAAGAGACGCTTTTCTTTGAGAAGTCTGATTGTGAGGATAGATCTGTTTTGTTCGCTGCTTTAGTCAAAGAGCTTTTTAAGATCGGTGTCATTGGTGTGAAGTATAAAAATCATATGGCAACAGCACTTTATGTCCCTATGCAGGGTGATAGCGTAAACGCAGCAGGCAAAAGATTTGTCATTGCCGATCCTACCTATATAAACGCAAGTATTGGGCAAAGTATGCCCAAGTACCGCTCACAAAGACCGGAGAGTTTTATTATCGTGCGAAGTAACTAAGCTTAGTAGTCAAACGCAACCTTATAAGTCGGATCATCTTCTTCGTACGAACAATGCGGTCCAGCTTTTTTGAGGATGGCTTTGCAGTCTGCACTAAGGTGACGCAGGAGTAGATTTTTTCCTGCATCTTCATATTTTTTCGTGATGGCATCGACTGCTTCGACACCGCTTGAGTCCATCACTCTTGCGTTTTTGAAGTCGATGACGACTTTTGGCGGATCGCTGAGAATGTCAAAGTTATCTGCAAAGGTCGAAGCACTTCCAAAAAAGAGCGGCCCTTCGAGAGTATAGACTTTTGTCCCATCGGCTTCTACATGAGTTTTCGCCCAGATACGTGCATGTTTCCATGCAAACGCAAGTGCTGAGATGATAACCCCTGCGATAACTGCAATCGCCAAATCTTCAACTACAGTAATAACCGTAACCGCAACCATGACAAAAGCATCTGTGCGCGGCATACGGCTCAGACGCGAGAAGCTTGACCACTCAAACGTCCCGATACTCACCATAAACATGATACCTACAAGAACAGCGACTGGAATAGCATTTAACACACCACTCATGGAGACAACAAGGATGATAAGACCAAGGGCCGCTACAAAAGAGGAGAGTCGTCCGATACCGCCTGAAGTGTAGTTGATGATACTCTGACCTATCATCGCACATCCTGCCATACCGCCAAAGAAGCCACAGGTGACATTTCCTGTCCCCTGTGCGATACACTCTTTGTTCGCAGAACCGCGCGTGTTACTCAGCTCATCCAAAACAGAAAGAGTAAGTAAAGACTCGATGATACCCACGAGTGCTACGATAACTGCGTAAGGAAGAACCATCATGATAGCATCAAAGCTGAGGAGTTTTTCAGGGATACTAAATGTAGGAAGTTGTCCTGCAAACTGGCTCATGTCCGCTAAGCCGCTGAGTAAAAGTGTATCTGCGTTTGTGAAGTAAACGCCAAGTGTAAGGACGATGATAGCGACAAGACCTGCAGGGATAGCTTTTGTATATTTTGGAAGCAGATACATGATGAGCATCGTCACAGCTACGAGTATATACATCATCGCTCCCTGACCTTCAAAGAACTTAAACTGAGCAGTTGCGATAACGATAGCAAGACCATTTACAAAGCCATGAATAGCCGGAGTAGGGACAAGGCGGATAAACTTTCCGAGTTTTAAAAGCCCGATGCTTATCTGGATAAGTCCAGCTAGAACTGTTGCAAGGAAGATGTAGTGTAAGACTCCCATAGCGATAGCTTCACCTTCGACTCCTTGCATCATGAGCAGATCTGTCGCTTCAAAACTCAGACCCACAAGTACGATAGCAACCGCTCCAGTAGCTCCACTAATCATCCCTGGTTTGCCACCGATAAGTGAAGTGATAAGTCCAAGGATAAACGCAGTATAGAGCCCGACAACGGGACTCACTCCCGCTATAAATGAAAAGGCGATAGCTTCTGGAACTAAGGCAACAGCAACGACAAGACCAGAGAGGATGTCATTTTTTATATTTTTAACTGAATAGCTTTTTAAATCAAACAAGTGTAAAAACCTTAAAGTATAATTTTTTTGTATGTGAAATTATACCAAAGGGGCAATGAAACCCTCATTAAACGCAGGTTTACAAAAAAGAAGGAGCAGATTTATTGATGTAGATTAATAAAGCTTTTGAAAGAATTGGCTACAATAAACGCTTATTGTAAAGTTGAATGAAAAGAGAAATATATGATTTATGTAACACTCCATCTTATCCACATATTTTCCGTCTTTATCTACGGGGGATTTTTATTTACGGACAATCTTTTTTTATCTCGTATGAAAAAAGATATGAGCACAGAAGAACATGCCAAAGTACGCGAATATTTTATGAAATATGTCCGTGTTGTCGTGCCAAAGAGTCTTATTGTTGCAGTCCTCTCAGGCATCTATCTTATCAGTGTAAATTTTGGTCCTATCGCGCCAGAAGGACTCTCTAATTTTCAAATTCTGCTGAGTATCAAAGCATTTTTAGGTTTGTGGCTTGGGCTTCGCGGAGTGTTACAGGTCTTTTTTGGGATTCAGCCTCTTGTGTTTAAGAGCCATCTATTCCCTTTTTCTTTGGTCATTATCATTATCTTTTTATCGCAGTTGATGTTTCAGGTCTAAGCTTTTTTCTCAGCCTCTTGGAGGGCTTTTTCTCTGAGTTTGTCTTTCTTGCTTTTTCCCTTGCCTTTTACAGGTGCTGGACCTTTTTCTTTGTTAGGCGCTTCGCCTTTGAGCTCAAAACCCTCTATCTGCTCACGTGCTAGCTTGATACCTGCGCGTTTTTCGATGAGTTTGAAGTGTTCTGCGTTTTCATAGTCTATAAAAGAGATGGCAGTTCCGCTTTTTCCGGCGCGTCCCGTTCGACCTATTCGGTGGATATAGTCCGCTGGCGAGCGGGGTAGGTCGAAGTTGATGACACAGCTCACATCTTCTATATGCAGACCGCGAGAGACTAAATCTGTGGCGAAAAGGATGCGGATTTTTTTGGATTTGAAATCTTTGAGTGTTGCTTCTCTCTCTTCTTGAAGCAAATCTCCATGAAAAGATTCTGCTAAAAAGCCGTATTTTCTAAACTTTGCAGCGATATTATCCGAAGCGCGTTTGTTTGCCATAAAGACCAAAACTTGCTCTAGTTTTTCCTCTACGAGAAGATGTCGCAGCAGTGGAGAGCGGTTTTCGATATTTACTTGGATGACGCGTTGCGTGATTTTTTGTACCGTCGCCTCTTCGTTTTCTATACTGACTTCTATCGCGTTTTGTGTGATTCTTGAAGCGATTGCGAGCATCTTTGGCGGATAGGTCGCTGAGAACATCAGGTTTTGGCGTTTTGCAGGGATGGCTTCGAGGATAAGTTCAAGCTCTTCGGCAAAACCAAGGTCAAGCATCTTGTCTGCTTCATCGAGGATAAGAAACTCGATATGCGAGAGGTTCATCTGTTTTTTTGAAAGAACATCGAGAAATCTTCCTGAAGTCGCCACAAGGATGTCGCACCCTTGTTGGATATCGTACAGCTGATCACCGATACTTGCCCCTCCGATGATACTTACGATTTTTGGCTTGCGTTGCAACAGTGCTCCAAAAGTTTCAAATGACTCTGCGACTTGCAGTGTCAGCTCTCGTGTCGGTGTGAGAACGAGGGCTTTTATCTTCGCTTTTCCTTCAGCTTTTCGTTGGGATAAAAGCTCCAAAACAGGCAGGACAAAACTCGCACTTTTCCCGCTTCCAGTCTGCGCTCTGGCCATAACATCTTTACCCTCAAGTACGAGCGGGATGACTTTTTCTTGGATGGCTGTTGGCTGCGTATATCCGCTTGTTTGTATCGTTTTTTGCAGTGAGGATGAGAGTTTAAATGATGAAAATGGCATGAAAATATCCTAAGTTTAATTGCTGCAATTATAGAGTGTTTTGACTTTGAAACCTATCTTTGTAGCTACATTTACGACACAGCTCTTCGACTGCTTTGTTTTGGGCAAAGCCCTCACGCATTGCTTCGGCTCTTTGTGAATGGAGGATATCGCTGAGACTCTGCTCATGAAGATTACCAAGATTGATGACACCCTCGCCATCAAGACAACAGGGCACGACGACACCATTTGCGAGGATGCCGATATGTGAACGCAGACCATAGCAGGTGGCATCGCTGTCATGTGTGCTCATAAGCGAAGGCCACTCGAAATAGTTATCAAAATGAAGCAGGATTTTAGAAGCCAAACGCAGAGATTTTGGCTGCGTTTTATGAATCTCGGCTGCGTTTATTGGCTCATCAAAAAAAGAGGAGAATTTCTCAAACACTTCGCTATTAAACGCAAGTGCGCTGTGTGCATCATCCATATTCCAAAGTCTGAGATTGATAAAGGGTTTTGGATAGTTTTGCAGCTTCTCTTTGCAAACATCCAACACTGCGTTTATATACTGCTCAAAACTGAGACTTTGAGGGTTTTTGTTGTAGCTATTAAGAGAGATATTGAGCTGTCTCACACAAGGATGAAAAAGAATCTGCGGCTGCGTTTTATGCAGATAATAGCCGCTTGTGGTGAGTTCGACTTCAAAACCCTCGCTATGTGCTGCATCAAGATATTCGCCAAGATTGGAGAGTGTCAGGGGATCACCCATAACGTGCAGAGCAAGAGATTTTGTATAGGGCTTTAGCTGTGTTAATATTTTGGCAAAAAACTCCAGAGTCATCGTTTTTGTGGGTTGGAGTTTTGGAGGACAAAAACTGCAAGAGAGTCCACAAATATTGGTGATTTCTACATGAACGCGATGGAAGTGCATACAAACTCTTTTTTATGGAAGTATAGCCATAGAGTGCTTTTATCTTAGCATTATATTAATGCATAATTGTGTATACTTTGGCTTATTTTTAAAGGAGAGTTACTGTGAAAAACTTTATCTACATACTTATTGCTGCCCTATTTATGGCAGGCTGTTCATATAAAAACGAGGCTATCAATCTTCATGCCTACAAAGGCGAATACTCAGGAGAGATTGCACCAAAAAACAAAGCTGTTTATCTTCGTTCTGTGACAGATGCTCGTGCAAACAAACATGTAATCGGTTCTATTTACAAAGGCGGAGAGAAGTATCAAAACTTCAACAGCAATGTGGATTTTGCAACAAAGTACAAAGAAGGTTTAGGCTATGCTCTTGATATCGCAGGCTTTAATAAAGTCTCAAATCCAAATGATGCTACTCTGATCATGGACGTAGTTATCAAAGATATCGCGGTTGTCTACAATGATAAAAACTTCGATAAAAACCTTAAAGGCTCGATCGAGATCGAAGTAAAAATCGACAGAGGTCATACGGTGACAACACAAAGCTTCCAACAAAAAGCTTCAAAATGGATTGCTCCATCGTATGAGTCAAAAGATATTGAACCTTTCTTATACTCACTTTTTGCAGACAGTATCAACGATATAGCTTCAAGATTGACACGCTACTAAAAAGAAAAGATCCTGAATCAAGTTCAGCACCCCAAGGGTATTTCCTTCGGGGCAGATGATGTGCACATACCTCTCGTCATTCCGGACTTGATCCGGAATCTCATGAGCGGGTTGTTTTATTTTTGAAGTGAGTGGAGTTGTTCTAAAACTTTTTCCTGTTTACTCTGTGCATCCGCTAAAAGCTCACGATTTTTTGCCAAAACATCTTCTGGAGCATTTGCCACAAATCTTTCATTATTTAACATCGAAGCGAGTTTATCTATCTCTTTTTGGAGTTTCTCATCTTGCTTGCTCAAACGCGTGATGATAGGTGTGAGGTCGATGCTCTCAGTCGGGATAAAGGTCTCACATTTATCAGAGATATCACTCACTGCGTTTTCTATCTTGACATCAGTAAACGCAACTTCCGTTACTTTTGCAAGTCTTGTGATAAATGGAAGCATCATCGCTTTTTCTTTTTCGCTGATACCATCTATCTTTACGTAGGCTTTTTCTATCTTCTGGTTTGCAAGATCGACTAAGACTTTCGCACGTCTAATAGAGATGATAGCATCCATGATGATCTCAAATGTGTCCTCTTCTTTGCGTCTTTTTGTCTTGCTTGGATAGCGCATAATCATGATAGAATCACTCTCTTCAAGGCTTGTGCCTGAGAGCTCATGATAGAGATGCTCTGTAACAAAAGGCATAAATGGATGCAGAAGTTTCATCGCCTCTTTGAAAATCGCTCCAAGCTCTACGATACTGCCTTTGTCTGCTTTACTGAGCTCTATACCCCAGTCACAAAATTCATTCCAGATAAATCTGTAGATAACTGTCGCCGCATCATTGAATTTGTACTCATCAAGTGCCGCGCGTGCTTCTTTTGTCGCTTGGTTGAGGCGTGAAGCCATATATTTTCCAAGGTCAGTTTCAAGGCAAAAACCATTGAGATCAGGAAAAGTATCCACATTCATCTGCAAGAATTTACTTGCGTTGTAGAGCTTGTTCGTGAAGTTACGGTTGAGTTCAAGTTTCTCTGTGCTCATGCGGATATCACGCCCCTGAGCGGCAGAGATAGCAAGAGTAAAACGCAGGATATCCGCGCTGTACTTGTTGACCATATCCAAAGGATCGATAACGTTTCCTTTGGATTTGCTCATCTTGTCACCTTTTTCATCGCGGACAAGTGCGTGGAGGTAGATATGTTTAAATGGAAGCTCCCCGATAAAATTCTCACCCATCATCATCATTCTCGCAACCCAAAAGAAAAGGATGTCAAAGCCCGTGATAAGCAAAGTATTCGGGTAAAAGTCTTTCATATCATCTGATTTGAAAAGCTCATCCATTGCAACATCACCATTGCCCCAGCCAAGTGTTGAGAATGGCCAAAGAGCAGAAGAGAACCAAGTATCAAGGACATCTGGATCTTGTGTGACGTGTTTGTGTCCACATTTTGGACATGCTGCAGGGTGATCTTCTTGGCTTACAAACTCATGCTCGCACGCATCACAGTAAAATACTGGAATCTGGTGTCCCCACCAAAGCTGACGAGAGATACACCAGTCACGAAGTTCACCCATCCAAGAGTTGTAAGAGTTGATCCAGTGAGGTGGGAAGAACTGCGCTTCACCTGCGTTTGTCTTCTCGATAGATTTTTTGGCTACTTCATTGCGGACAAACCACTGTTTTGAGATATATGGCTCGACGATGTTTTTACATCTATAACAATGCCCTACTTGGTGTTTATGATCTTCGATTTTTACGATGAAACCCTCTTCTTGGAGGCGTTTTACAATGATTTCACGTGCTTCGAGACGCTCTAAACCTTTAAACTCACCTGCGTAGTCGTTAAGGATTCCTTTTTCATCAAATACAGTGATGAACTCTAAGTCGTGACGTTTGCCGACTTCGTAGTCGTTTTGATCGTGTGCAGGTGTCACTTTTACCACACCCGTTCCAAATTCCATATCTACATGTGAGTCAGCGATGATAGCGACTTCACGATCAAGCAGTGGGAGCTTTATCTTTTTACCGATAAGGTGCGTATAGCGAGTATCATCAGGGTGTACCATCACGGCTGTATCGCCGAAGTAAGTCTCAGGTCTCGTCGTTGCCACTTCTACATGCCCGCTGCCATCAGCAAAAGGGTAGATGATGTGATAGAACTTGCCGTTATGGTCTTCGTGCTCGACTTCGATGTCAGAGAGCGCGCCATCATGCGTACACCAGTTGACCATATAGTTGCCACGAACGATAAGCCCTTGGTTGTAGAGATGGACAAAGGCCTCTTTGACTGATTTTTGTAGTCCTGCATCCATGGTAAAACGCTCACGCTCCCAAGCAGGTGAAACACCCATTTGACGGAGTTGTTCTGTCATAATGCCTGCGGATTCTGCTTTCCAAGCCCATGCGCGCTCCAAAAACTTCTCACGTCCAAGCTCTTCTTTTGTAGTACCCTCAGCGAGGAGCTGTTTTTCAACTACATTTTGTGTAGCGATACCCGCATGGTCTGTCCCTGGCTGCCAGAGTGTTTTATATCCGTCCATGCGTTTATAGCGTGTGATGATATCTTGAAGTGTAAAAGTAAGAGCATGTCCTATATGAAGGCGTCCCGTTACATTTGGCGGAGGCATCATGATAGAGAAGTTTTTGCCCTCTTCTTGGATGGCTTTGTTCCCATCTACTTCAAAGTATTTTCTGCTTTCCCATATTTTATAGTATTTGTTTTCTACTTCTTGTGGTTCATACGCTTCTGTTGACATGCTATTTTGCCTTCAATTTTTTCGCGATTATAGCCAAGTTAAGGTGAGGGTTTGCTTATGAATATTTTACTGTTTTTATTTCTAAATATATGCGACTTAACACAATGCTAACACTTCCTGAGAATGGCCCATAGTTATTTGTTGAATAAAATGCGAGACCTGCATAAGTGCTATCGCCCATCTTCATAGATGAAAGAAGCTTTCCGCCAATAGTGGCTTTGCCTTCCTTATCACGTAGGTCTAAAAGCATACCTACATTATTGGTAACCTTACCCGCAAGGTGTGCTGTAGAAGTTTTGAACATCTCAAAGATGCCTCTGTTGACTCCTATCTCTTCTTCATCGTGTGTTTCGATGATTTCACCTTTTCCGTTGATGACATCGTAGCCTTTTTCAAGTCTAGCTTTGAGCATCACATCAGCATTTAAAACCGTATCTATATCTAGTCCCATCTTCTTACCTACGATAAGTGATCCAGAACTATCCTCTTTTGTCATCATATAAGATGAACGCGCAAATTTGCGCCCCAAAGCGTTAAGCGTTGACTGATTACCAGCATGACACGCAAAACACTCCAAACCTGTCTGTCTTGCAAAAGCAGGAACAGCATGTAAACTCTCTGCAAGGGCTATAAAAATAAGTGCCCCTGGCAACACGAGTGAATGATTTTTTTTCACAATAACCCCTTTTTAAAAGATATAGTAAGTATTATACAAAAGGAAAAAATAAAAAAAATCACACGAATGGGTGAGTTTATTAAATTTAGTTAAATAGAATAAATTAAATTTTTTATTAAGCTTAACTGTTATACGCTACGTAATAAATTAGATTATAAAAAAAAAGGTTTGAAATGAAAAAGTTGTTGTTGTTTATCACATTTGGGTTGGTCTCATTAAGTGCAGTGGAGAGTGAGACGCTCTATAAAGAGTGCGTAGTTTGTCATGGAAAGCATGCCGAACTTATGGCGATACAAAGATCACCGATACTTGCTTCTCTTTCTGAGGAAGACCTTTCATTAAGACTTAAGAATATTTTGGATGGTTCGACAAGTTTGTCTAAAAGTTATCTTGGAATGCATAAAGCAAAATTACATATGCTAAAAGATGAAGAGACGGATGCTTTTGCCAAGTATATAATTGATCTGAAAAATTAAAAGGATGTGATGTCCTTCACGTCTTCTGAAACCCTCTTAATGGCTAGAAAATAAAATGCGGGTATAATCACGCTCTTAAAAATTTTCACCAAGGAGTCCGTTTGCCACTTTCGCGTCTGAATCCAGAACAATACGCAGCAGCGACTTCTGAGTACTCCCAAAATCTTATCATTGCCTCAGCGGGGACAGGAAAAACCTCTACGATAGTGGGACGCATCGCGCATCTACTCGGTGCTGGAGTCAAACCTGAAGAGATACTTCTTCTGACTTTTACCAACAAAGCCGCGGCGGAGATGATAGAGCGTGTGGCTGCGTTTTTCGGTGCGGGAATCGCTACGAAAATTGATGCAGGGACTTTTCATGCAGTCAGCTACAGATGGCTCAAAAAAGAGGATAGAAAAGTTGTCCTCAAGCAGCAACGCGAGCTCAAGACGCTCTTTCGAAGTGTCTTTGAAAAACGCTCTTTTATGCAGATAAATGCAGACCTAACGCCCTATGGTGGGAACTATCTTTATGATGTCTACTCTTTTTATCAAAATACGGAACTCCAAAAAAATTTTGAAGATTGGATGATAGAGCGTTATCCTGAACATGAGATTTTTGCGATGATCTATGCAGATATCGTCGATGAATTTGAGTCTTTGAAAAAAGAGTATGGTTTTGTTAACTTCAACGATCTGCTTATTAACTTCAGGGAGCTTTGTACTAGCCGAGACTTAGGATACAAAGAGGTCCTTGTCGATGAATATCAAGATACAAACGCACTCCAAGGCACACTCATAGAGGCGATGAAGCCGCCTTCTCTTTTTTGTGTAGGGGATTATGACCAGAGTATTTACGCGTTTAACGGAGCAGATATCTCTATCATCGGTACTTTTACACAAAAGTTCACTGATGCAAAAGTCCACACACTGACAAAAAACTATCGCTCGACTTTTCCTATTCTTGCCCTTGCAACCAAGGTGATAGAACATAACGAACGTATCTACCCAAAACAGCTTGAAGTGACAAGAAATCAAGAGTCAAAATCGCCCGTACTTTTGGCTTATGATGAGCTGTTTGACCAATATCATGCGATAGCGGCAAAGATACGTGATACGCAAACGCCGCGTGAAGAGATAGCTGTCATCTTTCGCAACAACTCCTCAGCTGATGGTATCGAAGTAGGTCTTCGTGAGCTTGATATCCCGTGTAAACGCAAGGGTGGCACAAGTTTTTTTGACTCCAAAGAGGTTAAAGCAGTTCTTGATTTGTATACTTTGCTCGTTAACGAAGCCGACATGATGGCATTTATCCACCTTTTTGAGTTTGCAAAAGGTGTGGGAAGTGCAATGGCAAAAGAGATGTATATTGCCCTCAAAGTACTCGGCCACGGAAGTATCTTTTATGGACTCTACGCTCCAGATGAGTCTATACATAATCCTTTTGAAAAGAGAAAAGTGAGCCATCAGTTGGGGCTTTTTGATGAATTTTTAGAACTTGGTGCGGTCGGAAAATTCGCAAAACTTGGATTTGAAGATAAGTTTATGAAAAATCCAATCCTGAAGCACCCAAAACTTACAAAAGACGGGGCGACTTTTTTACATGATTTTTATCTGCTTTACAAAGAGCTCAAAGGTATCAAACAACCTCGCACAATAGTCAATAAGATAGCGGCTTCCACGCTTTATAAACATATATCAGAGACACTCTCAAGTAAACGCGCAATGCTCAAAGACGGCACGATAGATGAAAAACAAAAGACCGAATCACTCACAAGAATTGCAAGAAAAATGCTCCTGCTTGAAGAGCTCTCAAAGCCATATTCTGAACACGAACGCTTCTTAAACGCAATGATACTTGGCTCTTCAGACTTGACGCAAGGTGAGGGCGTAAACCTTCTGAGTGTTCATGCTTCTAAAGGTCTGGAGTATAAAGAGGTCTATGTTGTGGATTTAATGGACGGACGTTTTCCAAACCGCAAGCTTATGCAACGCGGTGGTTCACTCGATGAAGAACGCAGACTTTTTTATGTGGCAGTGACTCGTGCAAAAGATATCTTGTATCTCAGCTTCGCAAAATATGACAAGATAAAAAAGACCAACTTTATGCCTTCACAGTTTCTCTACGAAGCAGGGCTTGTCCCAAAAGACGACGCCTACCGCGCACTTGTGATGAAAGAAGCCGATAAAGAGGAAGCATAATTTTAGATTTTAAAAGCTTGAAAAAGTTGTGTTGCTATATAAAAATTAATAATGCATTTCAATATAATAGAGCACCCAAGGTCCAAATATTATAAGCAAAGATAGAAGAAATAGTATGGCTAAGGAATAGATTACATAGCCTATAATTTTCATAGGAATACTTAATTTAGCAGGTTTCTCATCTCTCTTGAAAGAAATTTTTTTGATAGGTGATTTTATTTTCAACTTGATTGTAGCTACAATTGTGATGAACATTATTGCTATAGCGATAGCTAGAATTGTCAAAGATTTCATAGTCAATCACCTTGTTTTCGTAGCTAAAATTGGAATAGAGATAGTTGTGCTGGCAGGTAATCTATTCCATTCCAAAACATTTGTTAGATAGTTAGTCAATCCTAACCATTTCTTTAAAATCACTTTCTCCAATGATTTGAATATGCTGACCTTTTTGAATAAGTTCTTCTGCTTTTCTATGTTTTGAACTTTTTTCATGTCCAGCTAACTTAGTTGCGTCTTGGTATTTGGCAGATACTCGATAAATTAGCATTTGCTGTTTCAACATCTATAGCAATAAAATTCATAATTTATCCTTCATATTTTTTTGGTATTTAATTCTTTATTGCAGGATATACTACATAAAAAATCTTAAATAACTTTATTAGTGTATTTATTTCTGGCAATTCAATAAAAGTGCTTAAAGCTTTTATTTACAAAGAGTTGTTGAGGTTTTGTTAGACACCATCCAGATTGCCATGTCCCTGCGTTTCTTGCAATGACATGCTTTACCAGTCACTGCGAGCGAAGCGCGGCAGTCTCATGAGTGGAGAGAGAAGCTTTTAATTTTACACTCTCAAGAGCAGCGTCATAGTTGCTCTTGATTCTAAAATTTTAGAATGAAAGAGAAGAAAAGCCCAAAAAACTAGGCTTGTTTTTCTCTTACGATTTTCACCGCTTCTATCATATTGAGAAGGCTTGGTTTGACCTCTTCCCATTTTCTTGTTTTGAGGCCGCAGTCTGGGTTTATCCAGAGTTGCTCTTTTGGGAGTACTTCGAGAAGTTTTTCTATCTGCTCGACCATCTCTGCGACACTTGGGATGCGTGGAGAGTGGATATCGTAGATGCCGGGGCCGATTTCTTGTTTGTAGCCGACTTCTTTGAAGATTTTAGTATCCGGAGCCACAACTTCTGCAACTCCTAAAATACGTACTTTCCAAGCCTAAATTTTACTTACTGTGCCCATATTGTACAAAAAATATCAACTATTTTGACTTACTCAACAAGTGTTTAACTCGATCTTTCTCGCTCCATTATCCTTAAAATAGATATTACTTCTACGGTAACACTTCTGTAACATTTCTATTATATACTGGTTTACACAATATTAAAAGGACGGGTATGAAAACAATCTCATGGAAACTCTCGGCTTTAGCCTCTGCGCTTCTTTTGGCAGGATGTGGTGGATCATCCACTTCGGACACAGCTAGTGTAGCAATAAGCTCACCATCAATAATCACTGGTACAGTTCCAGGGACGCTTATTGAAGCGTTTTGTACGGATGGTAGTTATTATAAAGTAAAATCAACGCTTAACGGTACTTCGGAGCATCCATTTGAGATTGAACTTCCAAGTACGGTGGACTGTTCTTTAGTTATGACGACAAATGAAGATGACAATGCGACTAGAGTTATTACGCAGATTGGTATAGTTACACCTACTGCAAGTGGCACACTCTTTAGAGCAGCAGCGGATATAAACCTTGGTTACATCCCTCTTGCAATGGATCCTACTAGTGTCGATTTTAATGGTGATCATGTCTCGGACGTCATATTAAATATTGATGTTAATGGTACATCCCTTGTAATTGCACTTGATAATCCTCTGGATGATGATGATGATGGCTTAATAAATGTCTATGAAGATGATGATGATGATAATATCAGTAATTATTATGATGACGATGATGATGATAATGGGATACTGGATATTTATGAGAATGATAATGATTCCGATGGTGATGGTATTGACGATGATGATGATGTCGATGATGACAATGATGGTGACCATGATGACGATGATTCATCCAGTACCACCACAACTATACTTTTACCTACAAACTACACTGCTAATGCAGGAAGACTTTTAGGTTCGCAATGTGCTCAATGTCATGGTACAAATGGTATCTCCACAAATGATTGGGACTCTATCGCAGGTGAAGATGAATTTGTAAGTGAGGATTTTTCTGATGAAGCAATTATGCATGCACAAGCTCTTGGCTATACCGATGCAGAGAAAATACTTATTGACGAGTGGCTGAGAACACTTTCAAGCAACGATTAAAAAAGGATAGTAGATGAAAACAACAGATACAAATTCAAGACGAAATTTTATGAAGTTTCTAGGAGCAAGCTCACTCTTTGCTATAACTCCTAGTATTGCAGGCGGTGCTACGACTACTATTATTCCACATATTGTAGTGGTTGGTGGTGGCTTTTCAGGGGCAACCTGTGCAAAGTATCTCAAGATGTGGGGTGGAAGCAGTGTAAAGGTAACTATCATAGAAGCAAACACAACTTATGTATCGCCAATACTCAGTAACTTGGTTCTTAACGGACAAAAAACAACCTCTGACTTGTCATTTACTTATGTAAACTTGAACAGAAAATATAATATCAATATGATTCACAGTACGGTAAATAGTGTTGATAAAACAAACAAAACACTTACTTTAGAAAATGGAAGCAGTGTACAATATGACAAATTAGTCTTGGCAGGAGGTATAGATTTTATCAAAGTAAGTGACTATGATATCACTAAAGTGCCTCACGCTTGGAAAGCAGGAGAACAGACCAACCTACTAAAAGCTCAAATAGATGCAATGGTTGATGGAGAGACCTTTACCATGACTATTCCAGCTGCACCGTATCGTTGTCCTCCTGGCCCTTATGAAAGAGCGTGTGTGGTGGCTGATTATCTTAAAAATGCCAAAGGGTTTGCCAACTGTACGGTAACCGTGTTGGATGCCAATGCAAACATTACGGTAGAAGCCGATACTTTTGGTGCAAAATTTACACAGTACGGGATAGTGTACAAACCAAGCACAACAGTCACAGCGGTGAATGACTCTAGTAAAGTCTTAACATATACAGAAGGTGGTGCATCAAAAACTTTAAATTCAACTGTTTTAAATGTGATACCAAACCAAAAAGCAGCCCCTATTGTCTTTACAGCAGGCGTCAACTCTGGAAATTGGGCACCTATTAACCCTTTGAGCTATGAATCTACGGTGATGAGCGGCATTTACATTATCGGAGACTCGCAAGGAACAGGACAGCCAAAAGCTGGACATATCGGAAATTCTGAAGCAAAAGTATGTGCGGATGCTATTTTAAGAACACTTAACGGTGCTGATTTGTATACTTCACCAAAGACCAACTCAGCTTGTTACAGTCCGACTTCTAGAACTGAAGCTTCATGGCTAACAGCTGTCTATGAATATGATTCCAATAGCAAAAGTATGGTTATTGTTGGAGGTAGGCCGACAGCAGGTCCATCAACCACCAGTGATTATCGTAAAATGTTTTTATGGTCAGAGAACCTCTTTTCTGATACTTTTGCTTAATATATAGTGCTAAAACTTGTAGGATGTATTGCATCCTACAAAAAGTCACTCCCCCTTATTTGGCTTCTTGTTATGTAGCTTCTTAATATTTAAAGTTTTTCATATAATATTTGTTATTATTCTTCACAAATGTATGTGTAATAAATAAGGATTGAAAAATGATTTACTATCTTATAAAACTGCTTATTACAACACTTCTTATTGTTCTTATCTCTGAAATATCTAAAAAGAGTTCTCTAGCCGGTGCGATATTGGCGGCTATACCTTTGGTCTCTATTTTAGCGATGACATGGATGTATATTGATACAAATGATAGCAGTACTGCAGTCTCTTTTTCAAACAATATTGTTTGGCTAATTGCACCTTCTATGACACTATTTATCCTCTTTCCTATACTGATAAAAAAAGGGCTAGGTTTTTATACGAGCATGGGTCTATCTATTTTTATGACTATTGTCGCATACTACTGCGTTTTATATACTCTTGACAAATTAGGGATGAGAAATGTCTCTTAAATATTTTACGCAAAGATAAGTAGTTTTTCTACTCACCTCGCAAGAGTTTATAAACATCTATAGGCATTATGCTTAGCTCATCGGCGATATTTTTTATCTTACTCTGGGCGTTTATATCAGCGAGACCTTTTTCTTTGAGCAAAGAGATACTTTTTTGTAGATCGATCTTTTGCATATCACTTAACTCTTGGAGTGTTTTTCTCCCGAGGCTTGAGGGAATATCCGTTTTCTCTTTTGTCGGAGTGTTTGTCAGTGTTTTTTTCGCTGCGGTCTCTTTGGCGATCAGTTTATAGATGCTACTTGGGTTTTGCTTGTTCTTCTTTGCTATAGTTGCCAAGCTATCATCTTCATCAAACTCAATACTATTTGAGGTTAATGTCTTGCTCACTTCATCATAATCTAGCCCCATTTTTTTGCAAAATAGCTTGAGTTTTGTCTCTTCTGCATGCCCATAAGGCGGTTCTGCATGCTCTTGTGTCCATCCATTTTTGATACTCTCTTGGAAATCCAAAAAGGCCTTAAAAGGCTGCACCATAAAAAGCGTCCCAAATACAAAAAGAAGATTGAGCCCAACAGCGATAAGAAACTCTTTTTTTGTAAAGGATATTTTCTTCTGCGTATCTTTGAGATAGCTTACCAAGGGTTTCCAGTTGTAGTAGATATGCCAGATAGCAAAAAATAAGAGTGTGAGCATGGAGGTCGCATGTATCTCGGCATACTGCGTTTTTGTAAGACCAAAGAGATGCCAATCAGACCAGTAAGCAACTTTGCCTTTTGGAGCGAGAAAGAGCATGATCCCCGTATAGCTCATGATTAAAAACGCAAGACCTAGACTGAGCGACGTTATTTTTTTCATAATCTTATCCTTTTGTAAATCTTATTTTATTATAGAGATTTTACCATGATTGTTATGAGTTACATATATGGTTTTTCGATTATTATTATAAGCTGATTATATCATTTTTCTTTATATGTGATTATATTGTCACATATCATAGATAGTAAGATATCATTAAGTAAATGAGGGATAGAATAGAAAATAATAAACAATTATTAGTAACACACATCAAAGAGAGTAGTGTTCTTTGTGTACTAATATGTTCAATGGAGTAGATTTGTCAGACTCACTAAAAGAACTTACTATTTTATATGTCGAAGACGACATAATGACGCGCGAAGAGATAGTATTTAGCTTGGAATCAGAAGTGAAATATATCCATGTAGCAAAGAACGGTGAAGAAGGTCTCAAGCTTTTTGGCGAGCATATGATTGATATCGTTCTTACGGATATCAAGATGCCTATTATGGATGGGCTTAAAATGGTTGAGCAGATGAAACTTGTACATCCAAATATTCCTGTCGTAGTAATGACTGCGTTTAATGATACGGACTATCTCTTTAAGGCAATAGAACTTGGCATACGTCAATATGTCACGAAGCCTGTTTCACTGAAAAAACTTATGAGCTCTCTTGAAGAGATAGCTGAGCAGATTGCCCTGCGTAAAAAAACACGCAGACAAGAGTTATTGCTAGAACAATACAAAGAAGCGATGGATAAAACCATGATGGTATGTAAAAGTGATCTCAGCGGACGAATCACTTACGCAAACGCAAATCGTATCGAGATGAGCGGGTATGATGCGAATGAATTTAAGCAGATGTTGTGTTCTGAAGTATATGAAAGTGATAGAGTAGAAAATCATTTTATGGATATGATACAGACAACCCAAAATGGCAAATTATGGAATGGAATAATCCAAAGCAAACGCAAAGATGGAAGTAAAACATTTATCGATCTCTCTGCGTTTCCTATATTTGATGAAAACAATACTATAGTAGAATACATGTCCATCGGGAATGATGTCACGGAGCTGTACCAATATAGGGAATATTTAGAAGATGAGCTTGCAAACAATCGTAAAAATTTGCAAGAGACACTCCACTTTCTTGAGCAATATGAAGATGCCCTACAACAAGCAACAGCAGTGTGTCATATGTCTTTGGAGGGAAAAATCCTTGGAGCAAATGATACATTCTGCAATCTTTTAGGATATACCAAAGAGAGTATATTGGAACTCAGCGAGTGCGCGCTTTGTAAATCTGAAAATTTTTATATAGAAGAGATTCTTAGCTCCTTCAAAGCACAAAAAGTCATAAAAAAAGAGATGAAATATAAGCATAGAGATGGAATGAAAAAAACCTTTGAGTCTATTTTTGTCCCTATCTATGATACAAAGGGAAATGTCGTAGAGATCTTAAGTATGCACCATGATATTAATGAACTTCTTGAACTCAATCAAGAAATCACAAAAACGCAGCATGAAGTGCTTTTGACTCTGGGTGAAGTGGCAGAGAACAAATCAGAAGAGACAGGAAGCCATGTCAAGCGTGTTGCTGCATATAGCAAGTTTTTGGCAGAGAAGTATGGTCTCTCTGAAGAAGAGACAACAATGCTGGAGATGGTCGCACCGATGCATGATATAGGCAAAATCGCTATTGCTGATGCCATCTTGCACAAACCTGGACGCTTAACTTTTGATGAGATGGAGATAATGAAAACACATGCCTATAAAGGTTATAAGATGCTCTCACATTCAGACCGTCCACTGATGCGGTATGCATCTATCGTCGCCTTAGAACATCATGAAAAATATGATGGCAGCGGTTATCCTAATGGACTCGAAAAAGATGAGATACATATATTTGGGCGTATCGTCGCTGTTGCGGATGTTTTTGATTCTCTCTTAAACGAACGTTCGTATAAAAAAGCGTGGCCGCTTGAAGATGTGCTCGACTATTTTGTACAACAAAGCGGAAAACATTTTGATCCAAAACTTGTGGCTATTTTGATGGAGAATATAGAAGAGATGCAGGAGATTAGCGATGCACATGCGTAGAATAAAAATCCTTTTTCTTTCGCTCTTTTTGTTCGGCGTGCAGATGCTCTATGCGGATATGATTCACATAGGTATTGATAAAAATTTAGTCGGGACTAATGCATCCAAAAAAGATTTTGTTATAGGTATGACAGTTTTTGTCAAAGAGTTTGCTCAGAGTGAAGGGGTCGATTATGATATCACCTACTATGAGTCTGTCGAAGAGTTGGCGGAGGCTTTTAAGGCAGAAAAGATAAATTTTGCCGTAGCAGAATCACTCTCTTTTGTGCGCTATTTTGATAAGAAACAACTTATTCCTGCGGTAATGGCATATAAAACCAACAAAGAAGAATCCAGCACCTTGCTCCTTCTTAAACGCACAGAAGACAGAAGAAAAATCAAAGAGATACTCCAAGGCAAAGCGATATACAATGGAGATAAAAGTATTAAACTCTATCTACAGACAGTTTCTTTGGAAAATTCTATCAAAAACAGCGAGGTTGTAGTGAGTAAAAATGCGCAACAAAGTATTCTGAAGCTTTTTTTTAAGAAAGGAGATTATGCTCTTGTGGATGAAGCCTCTTATAAACTTGCTATCGAGTTAAATCCGCAACTCAAAGAATCTTTGGAAGTCCTCCAATCGGTACCGCTGCGACTTGATACGCTCTCTTTTATGAACGCGAATATGCCAAAAGAGTTGCATAATCAACTGATAAAATCAGCACTGACCCTCAACCAAACGCAAAGAGGCAAGCAGTTGCTCCAGATGTTTAAGACATCAATCATAGATGTGACTTCTGCAAGTGAGCTTGATAATCTCTATGCCTTACAAGCAAAACATGATGACCTTTTAGGGAAAAAACAAGGAAATAGTAGATGAAAAAAATGATAGCACTCACTTGCGTTTTAACGTTCAATCTTTGTGCGCAGAGTCTCACTCTTGATGATGCGATACGTCTTGCTTTGGAAAATAACCGTAACCTCAAAATATCTCAAACCTCTTTGCAAATCGCAGATGCGCAGTACAACCAAGCCCTCAGTGCACGTTATCCACAGATAAACGCAACTGCAAGTATGATGCGTATGGATGAAGATCCGACCTTTCAGATGGTAGGGAGTTTTGCTTTACCACAAGATATTGCAAATAGTTTAGCTCTTACAAACGCAGTGGCTTCGGGTGATCCTGTACTACTTGGGCAAACACAGTACGCAATTGCAAATAATCTTATCCCTTCTCAGTCTGTCCCTATAGACATGGAAGTAAAACAGATGGATCGTGATCTTGGAGTGCTGCGTTTGGATGCAATTTACCCAATCTATACGGGCGGGAAAATAGATGCAGTTATCCGTCAGGCGGCTCTGAATAAAAGTATCCAAAGTGAAGGTATCAAACGCAGTGAAGCAGATGTTATTTATGATGTTAAACGCTACTACTATGGAGCGATGCTTACGAAAAAGATAGCGCAGGAGACGCAAGATACGCTAGAGCGAATGCGTATGATCAAAGATATGACGGAGACTTTTTACAAAGGCGAATCACTCAAAGTCAAAAAAACAGACTTTTTGCGTATCTCCACAACAGTAGATCTTATAAGCTCTATGGATGAAGAGATGAAGACAAATGTAGAGCTCTCTAAAGCGGCACTCATAAACGCAATAGGTTTGCCGTGGAATAGTGATATCGAGATAGCAGATGCTGCGTTTAGTGAGCCAAAAGTCACACAGGATTTGCAAGGACTTATTGATGATTCGTATCGTTATAATCCAACATATGCACAACTCAAACTTGCAATTGATATTTATGATGCCAAAATAGATGAAGCTTCGAGCGGTTATTTGCCCTCTGTCGCACTCAATGGAAATGTACAGCATTTAGAAAATAGTTATGATGCGGGTGTTGTAAATAAAACAAATAGAGATTCGTGGACTATTGGAGTCGGACTCCAATGGAATCTTTTTGAAGGATTTCGTACACAAAACGCAGTCCAAGAGGCGCGTTTGAATAAGGTGTCTCATGAACACAAAGAGGTACTACTCAAAGAAGGTTTGGCTTTGCAGGTCAAATATGCTTTTATGAAGATGGGACAAAGCACACGCCAATATACTATTTTAGCTCGTGCAAAAAATACAGCTTTTGAAAACGCAGATCTCAACACAAGAGCCTATCAAGAGGATATGGTCGAGACAAAAGATGTCATCGAAGCACAGCTCATGGAGACCTTTACAACGATAGCATATTATAAAAATATGCATGATTTTTCTCTCTCTCAGGCGCAGTTGCAAAGCATCGTACTCAATGAAGCAAGTAAAGAGAGATAGGATGTTAAGCAGTCTCAAATTTCTTCTTTTCTTTTCTCTTATCTTTGCGTTTGCAAATGTCTCTCTAGCAGCAGAGGAAGAAGAAAAGAAGATGAGCGTTCGCTTAGGGTATATACTCAAAGATATTCCTTATGTTGTGAAAAGAGATCTGCAGTTGGGTTTTGATTTTGTAACCGATAGATTTGCTAAAAAATATAATGTAGAAGTGACGCTGCATATAGATGAAGATGAAAAAAAACTCATCACAATGTTTGAAGAGGAAAAACTCGAATATCTTGGTCTACGTATGTGTACGCTTGCAAAGTATTATGATCTGCTCTCTTCTTCTATGGGCTACACCTATCTCAGCAGTACAAATGAAAATTTACAAGAGCGCTATGTGATGCTTGCAACAAGTGAATCTGCAGAGGCGAAGAGCTACCTAGGTAAAAAAGTTGTGATGCAAGAAGATGAGTGTAATGCTATTATGTATGCAGATATGACAAGTATAAAGTACTTTAATGTACGCTATTTTGAAACGCTTGATGTAGAGTATGTCCAAAATCCAAATCGTGCTATTCTTAAACGCTTTTTTAAGCAGGCTGATATTGCGTTTGTGCCGGAAAAAAGTTGGGAACTTGCTAAAAGTATGAATCCTGCTATGGAAAACAATGTGAAGCTTGTAGAGACGAGTCCTGCTATATTTACTTACGGTATTGAGACCTACCATAAAAATCTTCCTGCTTCAGAAGTTGCAGTGATAAAACAATCAGATAAAGATTTACAAGATACAGAAGATGGGAAACAGCTCTTAACAATCATGAAAATAGGTATGAGAAGTCAAGTCCAACCACAGGAACTACGAGCTTATATCAAACCCTATCTCGAATATCAAAAAGAGATAAAACACTTCGCGGAGCAAGCCCAATGATACGCTTTTTTTTTAAAAAACTTTTTTATCAGGTCTACTTTTCTATTACTATTATCATGGTAGTTATGATGACTTTTATTGGTTACTTTGTGCTCAAAGAGCAGGAGAAGAGTATCCTTGAAGTCATGCGAACGCAGGCTTTGACTATAGCAAAATCAATAGAGCTTGTAAGTGCCGATGCGATGGTAGGAAATGATCAGAGCTTTTTGGTTGAACATAACTTAAACGTCCTTGAGAAGAGTCCTATTATCGAGTTTATTGTGGTTTCTCAAAACGATGGAGAGAGTCTGCTTATAGAGCAGGAACATTGGCAAGTTCTTGATCATCTCTCCGCCGAAGCAAAGGCGCTAGAAAAGGATGGAGAAGAGGATTCTATTATCAAAAATCCTTACGATAGCAGTAAAGATGAGAGTTACTACTATGTTTATCCTCTTAATTTTGATGGCATAGCATGGGGATGGATCCATATTGGATTTAAGCTCGATGTCCTCGATAATGCATATAAGACTATGTATCTCAAAATGTTCCTTCTTTTTACTTTTGTTTTTATCATTATCAGTATCGCCATCTTTTTTGTGACAAAGCAGATTGTAAATCCAATCATCGCACTGAGTCACGCGACAAAAGAAATGACACGTGGAGAACTTGAAGTGCAACTTATCAGTGAGCGCGCTGATGAGATAGGGGAGCTAACACAAAACTTCAATATTATGGCGCAAGGACTCTCCAAAATTCAAAATGAACTTAAAAATACGAATGCGATGTTAGAAGAAAAAGTAGCCCTGAGAACCCGTGAACTCGAAGAGATAAACAAAACTCTCGATCATCGTGTACAAGTAGAGATAGCGCACCGTCGAGAACAAGAGCAGATACTTATCCAGCAGTCGCGTTTTGCAGCTATGGGAGAGATGATAGGCAATATCGCACACCAATGGCGCCAACCGCTCAATGCACTCGCACTTCTTTTACAAAATATTAGTATTGCGTATGAGACAGGGCGTATGGATGCAGCCTTTATCTCGCGCGTGAATGAAAAGGGATTGTTGCTTACAAACACAATGTCCACGACGATTGATGACTTTAGAAATTTTTTCAAACCAAACAGAGAAAAAGAGTTTTTCAGTGTTGATGAGCAGATCGATAAGACACTTGCAATGCTTCAAGCTTCTCTTGATACAAATCTCATCGAAGTCAAACGTGATCTGAAGCCAGATCTCAAAATCTATGGTTTTGCGAATGAGTTCACACAAGTCATCATAAATATTCTCAATAATGCAAAAGATGCCCTGATAGAAAATAAACAAGAGAGATGCACTATTTGTATTAAGAGTTATGAAGATAGTAGCTATGTCTATGTTACAATTCTTGATAACGCAGGTGGAATCGATGATGCTGTGATAGACAAAATCTTTGATCCGTACTTTACGACAAAAGACCAAGGCAAGGGGACGGGTATCGGTCTTTATATGTCTAAAGCAATTATAGAGAATAATATACATGGAAAACTTTATGTCAAAAATGAAGCACAAGGCGCACTTTTTACTATCGCAATAGAAAAAAACGATACGCAAAAGAGCTCTTTTAACACATCAAAGGAAAAGAAATGATATTTCAAGATAGGGATGCGCTGGCGTCTTTACGTGTTCTCTATGTAGAAGATGACAAGAATACGCAAGAAGAGATCGCTTTTTTTCTTGAATCTTTTGTGAGTAAACTCTATCTCGCATCTGATGGAGAAGAGGGGTATCAGGCTTATCTGGATTATATGCCTGACCTTATCATCACCGATATTCAGATGCCAAAGATGAACGGTATCGAGATGGTAAAAAAGATACGCGAAACAGATATGCAGATACCAATTATCATCACGACAGCTTACAATGAGACAGAGTACCTCCTCAATGCAATCAATACGGGTGTCGATCGATATCTTCTTAAGCCGGTCAATTTTATAGCTCTGAGTGAAGCGATCAAGGCCTGCCACTTTTTAGATACAAATAAGCACTTTCACCTATCTATTGATACTCAGGGAACAATCCTAGATATAAATGATGCAGCTGCAAGGCTTTTGGGCTTTTTACCGCAAGAGCTGAAAACTCATTCTCTTATGGAGTATGTGGATCTCTCTTTTGTAGAGAAGATGCAAAATTATCTGGAGAATCTCAAAAAAGCAGATTTTACTAAAAACTTTAGAATGATTCTCAGAAAAAAGGATGGCACTTGCCTTGAATCTATCTTTTGTGTGGAAGAGTATCTTGATGAGGTGATAAACATCGAGATTAAAAATATAGAAATATATATGCAAAACGAACTCTCACTCAATAAATCACTTGAGTCGGAGCGTTTTGCTAAGAGTTTGACTGAGCTTCAATATTCTATCAATCTATCCTTGGACAGTGCGATAAATAAGCTCGATTTTCTTCAAAATGTAGTCAGACTATTTACAGAAATAGAGGGCTTTGAATATGCCTACAGCGCATGTAAAGAGGCTGATAAAGAGATAGAGATAGTAGCCCGTTCGACAGCCGCTAGAAGTGTTGGTTTAGAATCCTTTCCTCCAAAGTGTTTAGGTATGCAAAGTCCGTACTTTTGTCCGCTTTTAGAGGTTATCAACACACAAAAAATGTTAGTCATCGAGGATGTAGATGCCTTTATCGCTTGTGAGTCCGATGGTTATTTAGCTCTCAATGGCATCAAATCAATGATTATGCTTCCTATCGGTGTCTTTGTCCAAGAAAATAAGCAAGCCTCTATCACACTTTTGTTATCTAAGGTTTTTCATCTCAACCTAGAGGCGTTGAAACAGTTTGAAAATATCTCTCATCAGATTGGCTTGGGGCTCAAACTCATCGAAGAGCGCTTGGAGCGAAATAATCTTCAAGTACAACTACGCCAAGAACGTGATTTTACAAATAGTGTCTTAGATACAGCAGGCATTATTATCGTAGTAATCAACCGTGAAGAAGCTATTGTGAGATTTAACAAAACCGCAGAGCAATATTCGGGTTATAGTGCGCAAGAAGTTCTTGGGAAGCCTTATTTTTGGGAACATTTTTTACTTGAAGAGGAGAGAACTGGGGTAGTTGCACATGTTGAGACTCTCCAGCGTGAGCCATCAAATGCCTATTATGAAAATCACTGGATTGCAAAAAATGGAGAAAAAAGACTCTTTAGTTGGCTTAATACTTCACTTATGAATGAAAAAGGTGAAGTAGAGTATCTGATAGCTACTGGACATGATATTACAGAGCGTAAAAAAAATGAGAAACTCATCGAGCATCTTGCGTTTTATGACCCTCTCACCCAGTTGCCAAATAGACGTCTACTTGGTGATAGAGTGCTAAAGGCATTGGCTATGAGTAATCGAAGTGGCATGTATGGAGCGCTCCTCTTTTTAGACCTAGATAACTTTAAACCACTCAATGATACCTATGGACATACAGTGGGAGATATACTCCTCATAGAAGCGGCAAAGCGTATTCAAGATTGTATTCGTGAATCTGATACCGTAGCACGTTTTGGAGGAGATGAATTTGTTATATTGCTCAGTGAGATCAACAAAGATGTAGCGCAAGCGTATGAACATACGGAATCAGTAGCGAGTAAAATACGCATGGCACTAGAAAAACCATATCATCTTGAATATCTTTCCAATGAAAACGAGGCACTGCATATAGATTATCAATGTACTTCAAGTATCGGTATCAAACTTTATAAGGGAAATGAGTTTTCACAAGATACTCTGATACAACATGCTGATGGTGCGATGTATATCGCAAAGTCAAAAGGAAAAAATCAGATTCATATAGCGGAGTGATTTTTCCCCATTTTTTATAGCAGAAGATGCCCTATCTCAGAGCATCTTTGGAGACTTCAAAAACTTCTCCGTTTTCATCTTCGACAAGAGCAATACGCTCATCAAAAACCGTGATGATCTTTACTTGCATCTCATTATAAGTGTATGTCGTGTTATCTGAATTATGAAGCAGTGAGGAAGAGTGTGTAGTCGTACTGTTTCGTGTCATAGATACTCCTTTTTTTACCAGTGATAAAAATTGTGAAAATTATTATAATACAAGAAAGCAAATGACATTCCATGAAGTGATTTGCAAAATGGATGATAGCCTGAGATTTTGATATACTCATGGCTTTTAGAGATTAATTTACAAACAAAAGGTTGATGATGGAAGATCAAAATATTTTGGAACTCACAGATGCGACGTACTCTGCGTTTATGGAGCAAACGCAGGGCGTGGTATTTATAGATTTTTACAGTGAAAGTTGTGGGCCTTGTCAGACACTTTTGACTTTTTTGCCGCGTTTGAGTGCACACTATAAAGATGAAACACTTGTCATCGCAAAGGTAAACGCAGCCAACAACCCCAAACTCGCAGCAAAATTTATGGTGCGAAGTCTCCCCTTGACGCTTCTCGTTGGCAGAGATAAAATGGTAAAACACGCAGAAATTGGCTTACTGAGCATAGATGCTTATATCAAGATAATAGATAAAGAACTTGGGCTTAATCAGGGTTTCTTCTCAAGACTTTTTTCTTAAAATCGTATAGATTTTTCTTATACTGTACCACGGTACAATAGACTCTTCACCTCGTTTTTCCTATGATACATACAATTAAAACTGTTTTAGGAGTTTATCATGGCAACAGCAATCGGAAAAATAGCAAGCATCGACGGTACATTTTACGCAAAAGCGGCAGATGGATCGATGCGTGAACTCTCTCGTGGTGATGAGATATATGAAGGTGAGATTGTTGTTGGTGATAAAAGTAATGGTGCTATAAACAGTATCATTATCTCAATGCTAAATGGTGAAGACATTATCTTACTTGGCTCACAAACGCAGCTTTTTGACACTTCACTCGCCAATGAGGCTTACAGTAAAGAAGAGACGGTAACGCAAGAAGAGTCCGTGCAAACGCTAATCGATCAGGGCATATTGTCTGCCTCAGAAGATGAGATACAAAATATCGATGAGATGGAGACTGCGGCAGGTGAAGAAAGTTCAGCAGTGTCATCCACAGAAGATGTGAGAGCGAACTTTGCAGAGATTGATCAAGATATTGAGGCAACAAATATCAATGCAAGCTTGCGTGATGTTGCAGTAAAAACTACAGAGAGTGAAGATGTCTTTGTTGCAGAAGAGCGTTTTGATATTGCACCAGATCCAGTAGTCGCTGGATTGCTTCTAAGCGTAGCGGATTTGACAAGCGCAGCAAACGCAGCAGCCGATGCAGCAAATGAGGCAGCAACTGCTGCTACAAACGCAGCTCAGATTGCACAGACAAACCCAACTCCTCAAAATATTGAAGCAGCAGAAGAGGCACAAGAAGTAGCAAATGAAACAGCGACAGCTGCTACAAACGCAGCGAATGAATTAGCAACAGCAATAGAGAGCTTAAACGCAGCAGCAACTGAAGCAGGTGAGAGTGTTGATACTACAGATGCAAATAACGCAGTAGAAGCAGCAAACGCAGCAAGCACAAATGCAAACGCAGCAGCAACAGCCTCTGAAACAATCACAGATGCAGCAATCACTGATCTCATCACAGAAGTAGAAATACTTACAAGCGCAGCAAATGAAGCAGCCAATGCAGCCAATGACGCAGCAACTGCTGCTACAAATGCAGCTCAGAGTGCACTTGATAATCCAACAGATGCAAACATTGCAAACGCAGCAGAGACAGCAGCAAACGCAGCAACAGCAGCACAAACTGCAACAGAGGCAGCCGATGCACTTGCAAGCGCAACAGAATCTCTTGCCACTACAGCTACAGCAGCAAACGAAGATGTAACATCTATCCTAGATACAGCAAATGCAGCACAAACAAACGCAACAACGACAGCGACAGATGCACAAGCAGCTAGCGATGCTACAGCAACAACAGCCACAGAGCTCGCAGCAGCAGAAGCTGCTTCAGACGCAATTATCGATGATCTACTCACTTCTGCAAACAACGCAGCAGACGCAGCAAACGCAGCAATCACAGCAGCACAGAGCGCCGCAGAAACTTTAGCTGCAAACGACAACCCAACATCCGCAGATATCGCTACTGCACAAAACGCCATCACTGCAGCAGAGACAGCAATCGCAACAGCAGCAGAAGCAGCAACAAGCTATTCAGACGCCGCTCATGCAGCAGGTGAAACTCCACAAGAGACTAACCCAGTCGGCTCAACCGACGCAGCAACTACAACTGTTACAGAAGC
>JAQTZE010000014.1 GCA_028687935.1 Sulfurimonas sp. | reverse complement strand
TTTAAAAATTTGGGGGGGATTTAACAAAATTTTTAAGAAAGTTTGATTAGTATTGAGCTAAGATTTTAAAAAAATCAAGAAAAGTAAAAGTTGGAAGCTTTAAAAGGTATTTTTAGAGGTTCCCTTAGGTTATGAATAATTACACAGATACATTAAGAAAGCATAACTTAAAGGCAACACCGCAACGTTTGGCTATTACGGACTCACTTTGTATGCATGGTCATATGAGCATTGATGCGCTCTACGATGTCATGATAAAAAAGTTCAGTTCTATCTCTTTGGCAACGATCTATAAAAATATAAATCTGATGCTGGAAAATGCTTTTATCCAAGAAGTAAAGCTCCCAAACCTTAAAACTGTTTATGAGCTTACGAAGCATTCTCATTCGCATATCATGTGCGAAAAATGTGGAAAAATAAACGATATTACCCTAGATTTAAAGGCTATTGTCAATACCGTCTCCTCATTAGAGAACTTTGAGATAAGTAAAGCTGATCTCGTTTTATCCGGAGTATGCAAAAACTGCGCATAAGTTCTTTGTTTTAACAAGGGCTCAGAACAAATTTTGTATAATTCGCCCATTCAATTTCCCATAAAGGAATTCCATGCGTGGTTATAAGATTTTTGCTGGTTCTGCTAGTGTTGAATTTGGTAAGGAAGTTTGCCAAATTTTAGATGTTCCATTAGCTAAGGCCGATGTTAAACGATTTAGTGATGGAGAGATCTCTATCCAAATCGCTGAGAGTGTACGTGGACGTGATGTTTTTATCATCCAATCAACTGGTGCTCCATCCAATGACAACTTGATGGAACTGCTCATCATGACAGATGCGCTTCGCCGCTCTTCAGCTTCAAGTATCACAGCAGTTGTACCGTATTATGGTTATGCAAGACAAGACCGTAAAGCTGCTCCTCGTGTACCTATCACTGCAAAACTTGTAGCAGATATGTATCAGACTGCTGGTATCGACAGAGTTGTAACTATAGACTTACACGCAGGTCAGATCCAAGGCTTTTTCAATATTCCTGTTGATAATCTTTACGGTTCTGTAACTTTTGAGCAGTATATCAATAGCAAAAATCTTCCAAATCCTATCATCGCTTCTCCAGATATCGGTGGTGTTGCACGTGCTCGCTACTTTGCAAAAAGACTTGGGCTTGAGATGGTTATCGTTGATAAACGCCGTGAAAAAGCAAATGAAAGTGAAGTTATGAACATTATCGGTGATGTCGAAGGTCATGATGTTATTATGATTGATGATATGGTTGATACTGCAGGAACTATGGTCAAAGCAGCAAGCGCACTCAAAGCAAACGGTGCAACTTCGGTTATGGCTTGTGCAACGCACGGTGTTTTAAGCGGAAAAGCCTATGACAATCTTGATCATGGTGACCTTGATGAACTCATCATCACAAACACGCTTGTGACAAAACCGCATAAAAAAATAAAAGTTCTCACTGTAGCACCTCTTTTTGCTGAAGTTATCCGTCGCGTTTATCATAATGAGAGTGTAAACTCTTTATTTGCTTAGGCACATAGAAGGAACTCGTTTCTTCAACTGCGTTTACTAAAGATGGCCTCTTTGAGGCAGAGGATTTTTTCATCCTTTTATAAAGAGAATCTTGCCCCGATTATGAGGCAAATAAAATTTCCAAAGGAAACATTTATTGAAAAACATTAGAAATTTTTCTATCATCGCACATATCGACCATGGTAAAAGTACTTTAGCTGACCGTATTATCCAAGAGTGTGGAGCAGTAAGCGATAGAGAACTTACAAAGCAGATGATGGACACTATGGACATCGAGCAAGAACGCGGTATTACCATTAAAGCACAAAGTGTGCGTCTGGATTATGTGAAAGATGGGGAGCACTATATCCTCAATCTTATAGATACTCCGGGTCACGTTGACTTCTCTTATGAGGTGAGCAAATCTCTCGCTTCAAGTGATGGTGCACTTCTAATTGTAGATGCAGCACAAGGTGTTGAAGCACAGACAATTGCCAATGTCTACATGGCAATGGAAAATAACCTCGAGCTTATTCCTGTTATCAATAAGATAGACCTTCCTGCAGCTGATCCGATGAAAGTAGCCGAAGAGATAGAGACAAGTATCGGTATCGATGCTACAGATGCTTGTTTGGTTTCTGCAAAAACCGGTGTCGGTATTCGTGAGCTCATTGATGCTATTGTAGATAGAATTCCCGCTCCTGTTGGTGATACGAATGCGACAACAAAAGCAATTATTTACGATAGCTGGTTTGACTCTTATCTTGGGGCTTTAGCACTTGTGCGCGTCTTTGATGGTTCCATAAAAAAAGGGCAAGTTGTAAAACTGATGAGCAACGGTGAAGAGCATCAAGTTTTAGATTTGATGTACCCGCACCCGCTTAAACGCCAAAAAACACTCTCTATCCAAACTGGAGAAATAGGAATAGTTGTTCTGGGTCTCAAAGAAGTTGATGTTATTCATGTCGGCGATACTATTACGGATGCAAAAAATCCGACTAAAGAACCGGTAGTTGATTACGAACCGGCGAAACCATTTGTTTTTGCCGGTATCTACCCAATCGACACAGATGATTTTGAAAATTTACGTGATGCTCTGAATAAACTACGACTCAACGACAGTTCTCTCTCGTATGAACCTGAAACTTCTTTGGCTCTTGGCTTTGGCTTTCGTGTAGGCTTCCTTGGTATGTTGCATATGGAAGTTGTTAAAGAGAGACTTGAGCGCGAGTTTGACCTTGACTTAATTGCTTCTGCTCCATCTGTTATTTATCAGGTTTATCTCAATAACGGTGAGAAAATCGATGTTCACAACCCATCAGAGCTTCCAGAAGTTAACCGTATAGACAGAATTGAAGAACCCTATGTAAAAGCAACTGTAATCACACCAAGTGAATACCTTGGAAATATCATCACTCTTCTCATCAGCAAGCGTGGCACTCAATCAAAAATGACTTACCTTAACGAAGGCAGAGTTATGCTTGAGTATGAAGTTCCTATGAACGAGATTGTCATGGATTTTTATGACACGCTTAAGTCAATTTCAAAAGGTTACGCTTCATTTGATTATGAGCCGATTGAATTTAGAATCGGTGACCTTGTGAAACTTGACATTAAAGTAGCCGGAGAGGCTATTGATGCGCTCAGTATCGTTGTCCCAAGAAATCAAGCTCTCTCTCGCGGTCGTGTTTTAGTTAAAAATATGAAAGAGATTATTCCTCGCCAACTTTTTGAAGTAGCTGTCCAAGCCTCTTTAGGCTCTCAGATTATCGCGCGTGAGACTGTCAAATCTATGGGCAAAAACGTAACTGCAAAATGTTACGGTGGAGATATCACTCGTAAACGCAAGCTTCTTGACAAACAAAAAGCCGGTAAAAAACGTATGAAATCTATCGGGAAAGTACAGCTTCCACAGGAAGCTTTTATGTCTGTTCTCAAGATGGACTAAACGATTACACTCTTTTGAGTGTAATGAAAACGAGGTGAGATTTGAAATGTTTACTTTGTGAAAATCTCTCTGTTTTTCATATCTGCAAATCCTGCCAACAAACTTTTCTCACACCTACACTTACCAAACGCAAGCTCCTACCAAATATAGAAGTACTCTCGTTTTACAAATACAGCGAAATAAAAGATCTCTTACATACAAAACACTCTGATCTTGGATTTTATATCTATTCAATTTTGGCTACGAATGCTTTAAAAGAGTTTGCAACTGCGTTTACATTTGCAAACCCTGTAGCTGCGATTGCTATAGATGATTTACCGCAAAGCGGGTATTCACATACAGCGATACTGAGCAAAACACTCAAATCTAGTAGTATCAAACCGCTTTACAATAAACTCAGAGCAAAAAACAGAGTCTCGTATGCAGGGAAAAGTAAAGAGTTCAGACTGCTCAACCCAAGAAATTTTGAACTACAAGATTTCAAGTTTAAGGAAGTCATCCTTGTAGATGATATCATCACAACAGGTTCGACACTCACGCAAGCAGTACAAGCACTCCAAACGCAAGGCAAAGAGGTACTTTTTTGTATTACTCTTGCCGATGCAGCACTTTAAAGGAAAAAGATGAACAAACTTTTATTACTACTCCTACCATTTTTACTCAGCGCACAAATGCTTCAAATAACAGATAGTGTAAACGCAGTGACACTCAAAACGCAGCACGAAAAAAGTATAGCTCTTTTAAAAGATGGTGTTTGGGTTATCGCTTGGGACAAAGAGACGACTAGAGTAGCCAATGGATATTTTGAAAAATATCCTATGAAAAAGAATGAGCAACTTCTTATAGATGTTTCACAAGTTCCCTCAGGGATTCTCAGCCTCTTTGTATTACCGAGAATGCGAGGATATAAACACGAGATACTTCTCTCATACGATGAACTCTATAATCAGACACTTCCTTATAAAGAAAACGCAGTAACGATTTTGCGCCTCAAAGATGCAAAGGTGCAAAGCATAGATTTTGCGATAGATGAAGAGGAGCTGGGCGCTCTTCTTCGCTAGACTAAAAGAACCCTTTTAGGAACTTATTGACCTCTTGCTTTACTGCATCGCCTGCTTTTGACTTCATAAATTTCTCAAGATCAACAGAGACTTTGGGCGCATCTGTTGTACCGCGTATAGAAGCAGATATCGGATTGTTGTTGACAACGAGGTCAAGATTTGAGTCTATCGCTTTTGTTTTGGAGTTGAGTTTTGTGTTCTGCGTTTTTATGGATGATTTATTTGATAGCAACTCAAGAGAAGCGACAATAAATTCTTTATTTATCTTTGCGTTTACGTCTCCCTTAAATCGTTCTTCATACATATCCAAAACTCCATACTGTTTGATCAGGCTAAATATCTCATTTTTACTAAAGACACCATTTGCAAGAGCTGCGTTTAGCTCCCCTTTTTGCGCTAAAAGATTATAAACAAAAGTACCATTGAGTGAGGAGTCAAATATCTCAGGATAGAGCAGCATATGTAAAATACTCTGCGTTTTGAGTCCTTTTAACTCTGCACGAAAGTCATCATTATGGAGTTTTGCCTCAAGTGTTCCGCTAGCAATATTTGAGTGCACAGTCAAATCCATATCTTTTGCTTGGCTAAACTTTCCATCCGCTACCAAGCCGCCGCGGATGTGTCTTTGCGTTGCAAAAAAGAGTGCATCCAAATTTGGCACGCTAAGCTTATAATCTGTATCCAAAGAAGCATCACGCATATCAAAACGCAGCTTCTGCATAACTATAGAAGCGAGTGTTGTGTTGAGCGTCACTTGCGTATCTATCATCTCTGCGTTTAGGAGCGTTGTTGTTTTGAGATCAAACGCAGTGCGAGGCATCTCGCTTTTAAACTCATACGTTTTCGTCACATATTTTGAATCAACAAGACCGTTTTTGATACTTGTTGTGATATTACCTTTGAGTTTTGTACTTCTTGCATCAGTAATATCCGCATCGAGCCATAAAACACCGTCTGCATAGTGAGGCATCTCAAGCATATAGAGTACTTTTTCAAGTTTGAGGTTTTTCATGTTTGCTTTGATACTTCGCGGGGCGAACTCTTCAAGATTGAGAGTAAACGCAGTGTCAGAACCTGAAAAATCACTTTTTCCATCTATGAGGAGATTTTCTTTATTTCCTTTTGCTGTACCATTAAGGCGCAGTGGACCGCGAATATTTACCTGTGTTATCGGTTTTAAAACTGCAAGTTCTTGGATGTCAAGCACATAAATCACATCCAATGCAAGCGGCTCTGGTATCACTTTCCCTGAAGAGATAATCTTTGCAAGATTTGAATCAAGCCTTGCAGTATAATCTACATCATCACCGCTTAACTGTGCATCAAGGTTAAGAGAAAACGCAGTTTCTGGCAAGCTTACATTAAAATCACTCTGCATCAATTTTGCATCGATTTTTCCTTTGTGTGTCTGCAGAGTCACAACGCCATCAAGTGCATGCGGTGTTATATTTTTAAAGTCAATATCCAAATCAATCTGGGCACTTGCATACGGCTTTTGTCCAAGCATACCTAACAGTGTAAGCAAATCCGCCTTTTGAACTTTAGCGATGATGGAAGTCGCTTGCATGTCAGTCAATGTCACATGGTAACTCGTCTGACTTTTTGCTATATCACTCACCCCATCTATATCCATCAAATCCATATCACCTTGAATGTGACCTTGTGCAGAGAAATTTCCAATGAGTGGCGCACCAGCAAGTTCATTGAGATCACTTAATTGGTCGAGTTTGGCTTCATAATTGATAGTAAAAACTTGTGAAAAAAGAGAATAATTACCATCTAGACTCACTCTATTATTTGGAGTAAGCTCTAAAACTATTTCTAAACTACTCATATTTAAACTAAAAGTCGTTAATTTACTCTCTAATTTTGTCTCTTGACGAATTTTTGACTCTATTATAGGTTCCATAATAGAGTTTCCAAGTGATGTAAACGCAAGCGTATACAATCCTATAAAAACTACGGCGGTTAAGCCCAATAATATGGCTACAACTCTCATAAGCAAGCCCTCCACTTCTCTATATTTATTCCTATAATCATACTCTATCTTACGTTAACGAAGTTCAATTTTTTGAACCACAAACATACTTGATACAATAAGACTAAAGTTTATTTAGTGAAAATACACAAGCAATACTTGACATTGTTACACTCAATATGTATAATTGTCTCATCTTTTTAGAGAAGGAGCTATTTAACCATTATGTCAATACAAGACGAAGAATTAAAAAATCAGACTCCAGAGGGCGAAGAAGCACCTTTGGATACAATAAGTGACGAAGCGGAAGCTGAGGCTGAAGCAGTTGAGAATGAGTTTGATCTTCTACAAGAAGAGCTAACACAACTCAAAGAGAAGTATGCGCGTGTTCATGCAGACTTTGAAAACATCAAAAAAAGACTCGAGCGCGAAAAATATACAGCGGTAGAGTATGCAAATGAGAAGTTTGCCAAAGATATGATTCCTGTTATGGATTCACTTCAAGGTGCAATGAACTCGGCGAAGATGGATGCAAATCCAGAAGAACTTTTTGAAAAACTCAAAGAAGGGATAGAGCTTACACATAAACAGCTCCTCACTTCTTTGGAGAGACACGGTGTGACTATGGTCGCACACGATGAACCTTTTGATCCAAATATCCATAACGCTATCCAAAGTGTGGAGAGCGATACAGTAGAGAGCGGACAAATAGTTCAAACTTTTCAAACGGGTTATAAGTACAAAGAAAGACCGTTGCGTGAAGCAATGGTTGTTGTCGCGAATTAGAATCAGTCGCATAGAACTAATAAAATTTAGGTGATGCAATAGCATCCAACTTTAGTCGCCACAGCGGCGCAAGCGTAGCAAAAGGGACTGGTTCCTTTTGCGGACAAACAAATGGAGCGAATGAATTTGCTTCATTTTATGAAATAAAATTAAGGAAATTATAATGAGTAAAGTTATTGGTATAGATTTAGGAACAACAAATTCATGTGTAGCGGTGTATGAGGGTGGTGAAGCGAAAATCATCCCAAATAAAGAGGGTAAAAACACGACTCCTTCGGTAGTTGCGTTTACAGATAAAGGTGAGGTTTTAGTAGGAGATCCTGCTAAACGTCAAGCAATCACAAACCCAAACAAAACAATCTCTTCTATCAAGAGAATCATGGGTCTTATGATGAGTGAAGAGAATGCAAAAGCTGCTCACGACAAAGTAACGTATAACATAGTAGATAAAGACGGTATGGCTGCAGTTGATGTTGCTGGTAAGATCTACACACCACAAGAGATCTCTGCAAAAATCCTGAGCAAACTCAAAGAAGATGCAGAAGCGTATATCGGTTCAACTGTTACAGACGCAGTTATCACCGTGCCTGCGTACTTCAATGATGCTCAAAGAAAAGCAACAAAAGATGCTGGAACAATCGCGGGTCTTAATGTTCTTCGTATCATCAACGAACCAACTGCTTCTGCACTTGCATATGGCTTAGAGAGTAAAGCTGAAGAGAATGTACTTGTTTACGACCTTGGAGGCGGGACATTTGACGTTACTGTTTTAGAGATTTCTGATGGTACTTTTGAAGTTCTCTCAACTGATGGAAACGCATTCTTAGGTGGAGATGACTTTGACAACAAAATCGTTGATTACCTAAACGCAGAGTTCAAAAACACACACGGTATCGATCTTAAAAATGACAAAATGGCGCTTCAACGTCTTAAAGATGCTGCAGAAAACGCAAAGAAAGAACTTTCAAGCTCTACTGAGACTGAGATAAACCTTCCGTTTATCACAATGACAGAAGCTGGACCACAACACTTGGTTATCAAACTTACTCGTGCGAAATTTGAAGCTATGATTGAGTCTCTTATTAAAGAGACGATTGACCATATCAAAACAGCTATGAAAGAGTCAGGCTTAGAAAATAATGACATCAAAGAGATCATCATGGTTGGTGGTTCTATCCGTGTTCCAAAAGCACAAGAGATGGTTTCAGCATACTTCGGCGGCAAAACACTCAATAAAAGTGTAAACCCTGATGAAGTTGTTGCAGCCGGTGCTGCTATCCAAGGTGGTGTTTTAAGAGGAGATGTTAAAGATGTACTTCTTCTTGACGTAACTCCACTTTCACTTGGTATCGAGACTTTGGGCGGTGTTGCTACAAAAATCATCGAAAAAGGGACAACGATTCCAGTGAAAAAATCTCAAATCTTCTCAACTGCTGAAGACAACCAACCGGCTGTTTCTATCTCAGTTGTTCAAGGTGAGAGAGAGTTTGCAAAAGACAACAAATCTCTAGGTCTTTTTGAACTAGGAAATATTGCAGCAGCTCCAAGAGGTGTACCTCAAATCGAAGTAACTTTTGACATCGATGCAAACGGTATTCTCACAGTAAGCTCAACTGACAAAGGCACAGGTAAATCTCAGTCAATCACTATCTCTGGAAGTTCAGGTCTTAGCGAAGAAGAGATCAACAAAATGGTTCAAGATGCTGAATCACACAAAGCGGAAGACTCAAAAAGAAAAGAGCTCGTAGAGCTTAAAAACCAAGCAGATGCACTAATTGCTCAAACTGAAAAATCTTTAGTTGAGATGGGTGAGAAAATCGAAGCAGAAGAAAAAGCTACAATCGAAACAGCGATTGCAGAGCTCAAAGATGTTCTTAAAGATACAAACGCAACGAAAGAGCAAATTGAAGCAAAAGTAAAAACTTTAACAGAAGCTTCTCATAAAATGGCGGAGCAAATGTACAAGCAAGAGCAAGGCGCAGATGCTGGCGCTGCTGACACGAAAAAGAAAAAAGAAGATGACGACGTTATCGACGCAGAAATCGAATAAGCTCTAACATCTAAAACACTGACGATGTTATCGACACTGAGATAGAGTAAGCTCTATCTCGTAGATATTGAGAGTAAATTTTTTACTTTCAATATTCTATTTAATAAAATCTTCTTTCGCTTTTTGCTGAGCACCATCAAATCGCATTATCTCGCCACCATAAAGTTTTTGAAACTTTTGAGCTTCACTGATATTTGAAAAAGCATATTTACTTACACGACTCATAGTCCCGCGTTTTGAGCTTCCAACAACATAATAAGCATCGGCAATAGAGATAAATTTAAGCGAAGCCACATCTACAACCTGTGGGTTTTTCAGTGTCACACCTTGACCTAAATGCTCTTCAAGACAGTGAATCGAACAATACTGTATATTATGGCCTGCATGCTCTGCTGCATGACTTGTCTTATAAAAACGCACCAGATCCATACCGCAGCGACTACAGTAGCGTTTCTCTTTACCCTCTTGCAATAAAATCGCATCCTTTTCACTTACACTCTGAAAGAGTGGCTGCTTTGGAGTCATACTTTTTTCTGCTCCACATCCAGAGAGCAATACAATTATCAATGCGATGCCTAATGTTCTAATCATTCTATTTCCTTAGTATTTTTATAATAATATCTTTAGTAAATTACGCCAGCGTTAAGTCACGCTCATATTGTATAAAAATTCACTTCAAGCGAGCCATAAATGAAAGAAAAAATCCTTCACTACACAAAAGAAATAGTACTTTTTATCGTTGTTATGACTGTTTTTGCAAATATTGTTAGTCTTTATAAAAGTAGCGATTTACCTAAAACGCCACTGCATTTAGAGAAAGTCACACTTCTCTCAGGCGAATCTTATAGACTCAATAATGAGAAACCACTACTCGTTCACATATGGGCGTCGTGGTGTCCAACCTGCAAACTAGAAGCTGCAAATATCCAAAAAATTTCAGAGTATTATGATGTATTGACTATCGCTGTAAAGTCAGGTTCTGATGCAGAGATACGAAGCTATTTAGAAGAGAATGGCTACGATTTTGCTGTCATAAATGATAGAGATGGATTCTTATCAAAAGATTTTAATATAGCTGCGTTTCCTACTACGTTTATCTATGATAAAGAAAAAAATATGGTTTTTTCTGAGGTAGGCTATACAAGCACAATCGGCTTGTATCTTCGTATGTGGTGGGCTAGTTTTTAGCTTGCAGGATTAAGAGATCTCTTAACTCTTTAATTTGTTCTTTGAGTGCCTGCATCTCTTGTTTTATGTCACCATCAAGAGTATGCACTTCATCCAATACATGCTCATCATTGCTTTTGTTTATCTCAGACATTGCATCTACAACGACAGCCACTATGAGATTCACCATAATGAATGTGACCATAAAAATAAATGGTATAAAGAATATCCAAGCATTCGGATGTACTTCCATAATTGGACGCACGATTCCCATTGACCAAGATTCTAATGTCATAATCTGAAAAAGTGTATAAAATGATGCCCCAAGCGTGCCAAACCATTGTGGGAAAGTCTCTGCATAAAGTCCTGTGGCCATAATGGAAAATATGTAAAAGAAGAGAACTAAAAGTCCTGCTATAGATGCCATACCAGGGATAACACTAACTAATGCCAAAACAACTTTTCGCATCTGAGGAACAACTGTAATAAGTCTAAACAACCTAAAGACTCTTAGTATTCTTAGTATCTCAAAGCCAGCACTGCTTGGAACCAAAGAGATAGCTACAATCGTAAAATCAAAAAGACTCCACGGGTCTTTAAAAAACGCAACACGATGTGCAAAAATACGTAGAAGAATTTCCAAAGTAAAAATTGTTATTACAAAAGTATCAAACATATTTATGTATGTCCCAAAACTTTGCATAAACTCTTTTGAAGTCTCTAAACCCATCGTTATACCATTGATAATAATAAGTGCGATTATAAAGTTTTGGAATCTACTATTTTGAACGAAATTAAAAATATAGTTCTGCATGAAACAACCTAAGGTAAATTTTTTTGCAATAGTATCGAGTTTGAATGAATGGGAAATAAATGTCAAAAAGAAGTAGATATGCGATAAATCGCATATCTATAGTTAAGCAGATTATTTAGCGTTGAGTGCGTACGCTTTATCTGATAGTGGTACCCAAGGGCGTTTGATGTGTTTAGGACGGCGAATTGTAGATTTTTCATCTAAACCGCGTGTTAGTTCATCTCTCCAGCCTTGGTAAACTTTGAAGTTATTGTCATAGTTTACAAAGATGTCACCGATTTTATCACCAGCTTGTGCAGGTTCTAAAATAACTTTTTGGTGCCAACAGTGCATACCAGAAATTGGATCTGGGTGTGGCGCAGCCACAGCATTTTGCCATGAACCACTTAGACCATCCCACCAGATATTTCCGCTATCTCTGTTGTAGTCTTCAAATCTTTTTGTATGGAATGGTTTGATTCCAGCAACATATTTCAGTTTACCTTCTTTTCCATCCATTTGGAGCTCAGCAGTTGGAACACCAAAGCTATTTAAGCCTGAAGTACCATCATAATCTTCAATCTTGATTTGTCCACCCTCTTTTCCTGCGTTTTCAACTGTTGCAGCCATAAACTTAGGATCGTTCATATTACGTGCAACTGGCTGAGAGTCAACTTTGCCATCTGTTACACCATTTGGAATAGTCACAGAGTTTACAAGTTTCCATCTACCACCATGGTGTGAACATGCAAGCGTACCAGGAAGTACAGCTTCTGTAGGCACAGCCATAGCTACAAAGTAACCAGAATCAAGACCTGTCACACTATCCACAATTTTTACACGGATAGCATCACCACGTTTGAAGCCTTGACGCGCAGCATCTGGAGTTGAGATCCAAATAGGGTCATGATTTTGTGAGATTTCCATCAAATGCTTAGAGTTTGCAGAACGCGTATGAATGTTATACGGCAAACGGAAAACAGTATTAAGCGCATATGAGTTTTTCTCAACCATATAAGAATGGTTTACATGCGATACAATATGAGGCATAGCCTTTTTCTCTTCTTCATTTCTTGGATAGAATGGAATAGCATACTCTGGCCATTTCCAATCATCAGCCATCCACTCACAGAAGAAGTCAAGTTTTTTGTCCATTGTCGCAAAACCTTCCATCTTCTTCCCATCAATCTCGATACCGATAGACTTTTTCTCACCATGGTGTTCAACTGACATAACGCCAGTGCGTTTGTTTGTTGAAACTTCATGCTTAGGATATTTGTGTCCGTGAGAGATATAGTTCTCACCGTCATCTTTGATCTCACGCTCTTGTGCAGAATAGATATTGTTCTCTTCCATCCAAGCACCATGATCTCTAAGATACTCATACACAGGATACTCTGCGTTTTTATATCTTGCATCAGCACTCGCTGTAGCTTTAAGATTTGGTAAATTATCACCAAACGCAGCATCATACCACTCAGCAATTGTAACTGGCTTACCTGGGTTCTTTTTAGATTCCCACATTTTTTTGATACCAAGTTTTCCTGTTGGATCTATGTAGTTAACACACATATCAAACCAGAATTCATTCTCTTCCCAAACTTCACCAAGACCAGCTTTAATATGCGCTTCTAGAGTAGCACGGTTAGGATTTTTAGGCTTCCATCCCATTTTTTCAAGAGCAACGCGCATTACTGGCTGACGGAATGATGTCCAACGTGCAGGCATCGTTGCCTCAGAGTGTTGGTCATGTCTCTCACCAGCAAGTCCAACTGGAAGAATATAATCCACATACCAGTTTGTCTCAGACCATACTGGAGAGAGGTTAAACGTTAACTCCATTTTAGACTCATCTTTGATCGTATCTATCCATCTGAAACCATCTGGATTGATCCAAACCGGATTGTACATACGAGGAATCCAAACAGCAAGTTTTTCAGGAACACTATATCCTCTGTCTCTCCATTTTTTCTGCCACTCTTTATCACTTAAGAGGTGTGGAAGAAGATATGATAATTCATATGTAGAGAGTGGCCACTCAGGTGGCCAAGTAAGTTCATTGTAAACATCCACTTTTGGAATATCTGCACCGCGCATACCTTGACCAACTGTAGAAGAACCACCTTTACCAGCAACAGAGATAACGTGCCAGTGGTGGAAGAATGTACCACCCTCTGGTCCGATAGCTCCACGAAGTGCAAGAGAAAGATAACCAGTTCTTCCACCCATCCATCCACCACGGTTACCCGCAGCAGAAGCACGCCAGAAGTATGAAGAGATTGATGTACCAGCCCAGATGAACATATCGTAAAGTTCTTCAAGTTTGTGTGCAGGAACATGAGTCTCTTTTTGTGCATATTCAAGTGTATATGGAGCATAAAGCTCTTTTAACATCTCAATAAACGCAGAAAAATCATCTCTAGCAGGCACTTTAGAGATATAGCCTTTTTCAACCATAAACTCTAAATATTTTTTATTATCAAGCATAACTTCCCAGTTAAGCCATTTTTTCACAAACTCTTTATTTACTTTATCTTCACTCAGCATTCTTTGCGCTAAGTAGAGATAGATTACCGGCTCAGTTCCAGGCCATGCTGCGATCCAAAGATCTGCCATACCAGCAGAGTTCGACATACGAGGGTCCATAACGACCATCTTCGCGCCTTTTGCTCTTGCATCAGCGATAAACGAAGCTGATTGCTGGAAGTAGTGACCTGCATCCGCTGCGTGAGAAGAGTTAAGGAAAATAAGTTTTGCGTTTGCCCAGTCTGGTGATGTTCTATCATCATTTGCCCATTGAATCGTCGGTGTACGACCATTTGCAGAACAGATGTTTGTATGAGAGTTATATGCATCAAGACCAAGTGTGTGCCAAACTTTTGGAACGAATCCATTCTCATTTGGACGACCAACGTGGAACATGACAGATTTTTTAGAAAGCTCATCACCCTTCTCAATCGTATCACCCATCTTTTTACCGATCGTAGTCATCGCTTCGTCCCAAGTAGTACGAATCCATTTACCTTCACCACGAGCAGAACCTGGAGCACGCTTAAGTGGGAATGCTATACGATCTGGATCGTACATTTGTGATTGCGCTGCATAGCCTTTTGCACAGTTACGACCACGAGACGCAGGGTGTAATGGATTCCCCATATACTTTTTGACTGTAAAAGTTTTTTTGTCAATCCAAGCAGTCAAACCACAAGAAGCCTCACAGTTTGAACATGCAGTTGGAACGATCATATAATCGTTTACTTCGATACCATCTGGATTAGATTCACTTCTAACGCCTTTACGGTCGATACCACCACGTTTCCAGTCATCTCCATCAAGCTCTTTAAAATCATTCCACTCTTCCATCGGAGGATAAAATGATAATGAGTCTGGAGTGTTTGTAAATTTGCTTTGCTCAACAGATTCTGCGAGAACGTCTGTTGTAAAGACGCCCTTTGCAATAGCAGCACCTGCAACAGTAAACGCAGCGCCTTTTAAAAATGTTCTTCTACTTTGTAAATACATTAATATTTCTCCTTAACTCATTGGTAATAATTGTGGGATCATCAGCCAAACATGTTTAACTAACCACAGACCTGCTAATGCTAAAATAGCTGCAAGTTTTAAAATTGATTCAGATTTGCTCGCACGACTAAGAACGATAAGTAGCATAGGCAACAAATACGCCGTCCATTGGCCTAACCAGAACATTACTGTATATGGTCCATCACCTTTGATGTACTCTAATACTGCTGCGATCTCTTCTGCTTTCATAGGGCCAAAAATATACTCTGACATGTAAAGAACAAAAGACATAAACGCACTCAGACCTAAAACTACACCTAAAGTTTTTTTCGCTTCATAGTTAAGTTTTGAACCGCTCATCAAGATCATAAACGCAGAACCAGAAAGAAGTGCTGCAAAAATCATTTGTGCTGATTCAGTAGGCATTTGCCAAAGTTCACGTGCAGTTGACTGAGACATAAGTGCCGCAGTATAAAGCGTAACAGGGATTGCTAAAATAGTTACCCATGTTAAAGTCTTATCAAACGCAGCGTCATCTTTTTTAATAAAGCTAAGAAACGCAAGTAGGAACAATAAGCCAACAAACGCAGTAGCCATCCATGCACCAACTGTAATAGCTGAAGTCACATGAGGATAGAAAAATATATGCCACATTCTAAATGGTTGATGTAAATCCGCCAAAGTGAAAAGTAAGAATATATGAATAAATATAATCGAAACTACAGTCGTAGGAAATCTAAGCTTTCCAGCCTGCTCAGGATAGAGTCTTAAAAGCATGAAAAGCATGAAGATAACACCTGTACCTATACTTTTTGCCCACATATTTACAGTAACTAGCCAAGGCCAAACAATACCTGGTAACGCTACATCGAGAGTAACTACAGCGTTTGTAGCTGCTAAGATTTCATGTGCCGCCATTAGTGGTGTCCTCCTACTGGAAGTGTTGTAATTTTAGTGAAAAGACTGTGCCCCTCAAGTCTTGCAGATGCAAGTGGGTTCAACGTAACATTACCGCCGCCAACATAATAATGGTGAGGATTTGTCCCTTTTTCAGGTTTACGAACTTGAACATTTCCTTGATTTTTTTCAATATACTTAGAAATATTTGACATTGGATCTTCTAAGTCACCAAAAATATTTGCTTGAACCGGACATGCAACAACACACGCAGGCATCATAGATGAAGCAACACGGTGTGCACAGTATGTGCATTTGTCTGCTGTTTGCGTTTGAGGATCAATATAGATAGCACCATAAGGACAAGCCATAACACAACCTGCACAACCAATACATCTCTCTTTGTCGATATTTACAATACCATTTTCAAGATAGTGAAGTGCAGAAACTGGACAGATTCTCTCACAAGGTGCATTTTCACAATGATTACATCTAAGTGGTGTAAAAGTTCTTCTTGTTTCAGGAAAACTTCCTACATCCACATATTTTACACGGAGTCTCCATGTACTAAGTGGCACTTCATTTTCCACTTTACATGCGATCTCACATCCTTTACATCCCATACACAGATGTAAATCAACTAGGAAACCTAATTGCATATATTCTCCTTTAGCCTTTTTATAAAATGGCAAATTATTAAGATTGATAACTACGACTAATCAGTTTCAAAAGAAGCCCTTATGCTTTTAAGATAGGGCATCTTCACTGTGAAAATAGTATCGAACGAACCTTAAAGTAGTGATAAATACGTGACAATTTTTTGATAAAATTTGTTTGCTGAGTAAATTTGAAAATCTAATATTTGTTACGATTAGAATTGAAGAAAATGAGTAAAAAAACGAAGTGGGATTGAAAATAAGACAATAACAGAGGGAGCTAGTAGAAGAAAAGAGAGAGGAGATTACTCCTTCTCTTCTAGAAATTCTGAGGGATCTGCTAAACAGTCCATACCATCTGAGTATTTCTCAACATTGGCACCATGAGTGTATGTAAGTTCTCCACCCATCTTTCCTTGAAACAAAACGCCACCTGCGATAATTGCTACTAATAAAATAGCAAAAATTTCTACTTTGATTTTTTTTGTAAAACAGCCAAAGAATTTTGCAAGCGCTGCAATACCCATAGCTATAGTTAAATACAAACCAAACTCTTTATGCTCTTTTAAAAGCTCTTGTCCAGCTTCTGAGAGAAGAATATAGGCATCGCCTCCATCAGTTTTACCTGTAAAAAAAGCTGCTATAAGGAATAAAGCTGCAAAAACCATAAAACGTGTTGAGATCTTCGACATAAGTTCACTCGGCTTAACGAGATATGCTATGCCTAAAATTAAAGAGATGATTGGGAGGACCACTGCAAAATGGGCGACTGCTGGATGTAACATGTGTATCTACCTTTGTATTGAAATATTACAAAGGCATTTTACACATAAAAGTATAGTTATTTCTTATAAAAAAAAATTACTTGCTCATTCTCACACGTACAGATTGTTCATGAGCAGTAAGCCCTTCTGTATTTGCGATAAGCGCACAGGCTTCACCAATCTCATCTATCGCTTTTTTAGAAAACGCAATGATTGAGGTTTTTTTCATAAAGTTCTCTACACCTAAAGGAGAGTAGAACTTTGCTGTGCCGCCTGTAGGAAGTGTATGGTTTGGCCCTGCAACATAATCACCGATTGCTTCTGGAGTATTATGTCCCAAGAAAATCGCTCCGGCATGTTTTATAGCTGGAAGAAGCTCAAATGGTGAGTTTGTACAAACCTCAAGGTGCTCAGGTGCTATATCATTCATCAGCTTTATCGCTTCATCCATATCTTTAGCAATGATAATAGCGCCACGTTCTGTGATAGATTTTCTAGCGATCTCTTCACGAGGAAGTTTTTGAAGCCAATTTTCAAGCTCGATACGAACCTGCTCGGCAAGTTTCAACGATGGAGTAATTAAAATAGAACTAGCCATCTCATCATGTTCAGCCTGAGAGAGCATATCTATCGCTAAATGGCTTGGATTTGCACTCTCATCTGCGAGAATTCCAATTTCACTTGGACCTGCAATCATATCGATGTTCACATCACCAAAAACCATTTTTTTCGCTGTTGCTACGAAAATATTTCCCGGTCCTGTGATCACGTCCACTTTTGGAATATTTTGGGTTCCATAAGCCATAGCAGCGATAGCACTCGCACCTCCGACTTTATAAACTTCACTCACGCCACATAAGTGGCACGCTGCGAGTAAAAGCTCATTTGGCTCATTCTCGGGCGTCGGCGTGCAAACTACTATTTTCTCTACTCCAGCGACCTGCGCGGGTATAACATTCATCAACAATGAAGATGGATAGGCTGCTTTACCACCAGGGATATAAAGCCCTGCACTATCAACTGCTGTGACTCTTTGACCTAAAATTGTCCCATTCGCTTCATCATCAAACCAGGACTTTGGTTTTTGTTTTTCGTGATAGACTTTGATTCTGTCATACGCTAGGTGCAGAGCACTCTTAAGCTTCGGCTCAAGTGCTTCATAAGCTTTTTTCATAGAATCTGTAGAGATTTTCAAATCTTCATCACTCTTTGGTGTCCACTTATCAAACTTCGCTATGTGGCGTTTAAGTGCTACGTTTTTTTCACTCTTTATCTCAGAGATGATATTTCCGACAATAACACTTACGTGCTCCATATCCATTTTGCCACGTCCGAGCAACTCTTGAAAATTCTCTTGAAAGTTTGTATCTGTTGTTTTTGCAAATATCATAATTATTTTTTCTCTTTTGCAGCAGTATCAAATTCTTCTTTGACAATCGCAAGTGCCTTGAGGAAGTTTTCGGCATCTACAGCACCCATCAAAGGTTGAAACATTGGTTCTCCGCTTGGAAGTAAAAACCAAAGTGTCGGGGTTCCTGGTCTTAAAAGTTCTTGCGGTGTAAAATCATTTTCATCTGTATAAGAGACAATTGAGACGTAATCTCGATTGAGTGCTTCTATAACTTTTTTATCTTTAAAAGTTGTCTCTTCAAGAACCACACAATACTTACATGTGTGACGAGAGAATACAAACAAAACTGGCTTATTATTTTTTTTCGCTGTCTCAATTCCACTTTTAAAGTCTTTTGCCCAGTGAATTTCAGCGCCCATGAGCGAAGTAGCGAGCGTTATAACTAAAAATACAAATATTTTAAGCATCTTTTTTTACCTTATTTAAAATTTCTTTAGAGCACTCTTCGAGGCTCTTATTGGTTACATCGATAACGACGTCTGCGATAGCGAGATATTCAGGTCTGCGAAGCTCATAGAGTTTTTTTGCTGCTTCCATATCACTAAGCAACGGTCTTTTCTTAAGCTTATTCTTCGCATGTGGGTGCTCATGTATGCGCTTAAGAATCTCTTCAAAAGGAGAATCGAGCAAAATAACAGTACCTATTTTTTTGAGGTTTTTCACTTTATAAAAGCCACCACCTGTGGAAATAAGAGTGTTATTGACACTATTCTCAAGCCAAAGTGCAATATTTTTTTCCAACTCTCTAAAAAATGTTTCACCCTCTTGCTCAAAAATCTTTTTGATTTTTCTGTTTTGCATACTCTCAATCAAATCATCTGTATCGATAGCAATATAGTGAGAATTTTTCACGATTTCTCGTGCTATACTTCCCTTTCCAACACCCATAAATCCAATCAAAACAATATTTTTCATACGCCACCTATCTCTAAATTTCCTTGTTATTATATAGAAATTATATAAATTTGTTATTTAAACAGCTTTTAACTATAATTTCTCAACTTATTATTACTGGATAGATTATGAAACAACAAAAATATATCACACTTGGTTTTGCAAGTATCGGCCTTGCAGTCACTCTCTTTTTTTCCAATACTTTATTTGCCAAAGAAGAAGCTGCAAAGAAAAGTACAGAGGCTTCCAGACTTGAATCACTCGCAAAATTTACAAAGGTAATCAGCATCGTTGAGCAATATAATGTAGATGACGTTACTATAGAAGAGCTTATGGATAAAGCACTCAAAGGGATGTTAACAAACCTTGATGCACACTCTAACTATCTTACTCAAGAAGATTACAAAACACTTAAAGTGCAAACAGACGGTGAATTCGGTGGTCTTGGCATCTCTGTCGGTATCAAAGACGGTGCATTAACTGTTATCGCACCTATGGAGGGAACACCTGCAGATAAAGCTGGACTCAAATCAGGTGATATTATCCTCAAAATTGACAAGGCTTCTACTATTAGTATGACCATAGATGATGCAGTATCTAAAATGCGTGGTAAAGTTGGAGAGCCGATTGACCTAACAATAGTACGTCAAAATGAGACAAAGCCTCTTAATGTGCATATCGTAAGAGGTACTATCACTATCGAATCTGTCTATGCGAAAACGATAAGTGATGAACTCCTTTATATCCGTGTTACAAGTTTTGATAAAAAAGTAGCAGACGATGTAGCCAAAGAGATTAACAAAAGAAAAGCAACGACAAAAGGTATTGTTCTTGATTTGAGAAATAATCCTGGTGGCCTTTTAGATCAGGCTGTGGACTTGGTTGATCTTTTCGTTGATGAGGGAGATATCGTCTCACAAAAAGGCAAAAATGAGATCGATCAAAAAACATATAAAGCTTCTAAACAAAAAACAATCACGAAAGTACCTATGGTTGTTCTTATAAACGGAGGAAGTGCAAGCGCATCAGAGATCGTAAGTGGCGCGTTACAAGACCATAAACGCAGCGTTTTGGTGGGTGAAAATACTTTTGGAAAAGGAAGTGTTCAAGTGGTTCTTCCTGTCACAGATACAGAAGCGATCAAACTCACGATTGCAAGATATTACCTTCCAAGCGGACGTACGATTCAAGCTGTAGGTGTCAAACCAGACATCGAAGTTCTCCCTGGAGAAGTCAAAACAAACGGAAATGATTTTTCAATAAAAGAGGCTGATCTGAAAAAACACCTTGAAGAAGAGCTCGATAAAATTGATGAAAATAACGGTGTTTCTAGTTCGAATAAAGAAGATAAAAAAGATAATAAAGATATAATCACGCCAGAAATGCTCAACAAAGACGTTCAACTCAAAGAAGCTGTTGGTATCATCAAAGCTTTAGTAATCATGAAAGGATAAATTGATATGGAAAAAAGAGAGTTACTTTACGAAGGAAAAGCAAAAAAGTTATATTTAACTGATGATGCAAATTTAGTTATTTCAGAGTTTAAAGATGATTTAACTGCGTTTAATGGTGAGAAAAAGTCAAGTGAAGCTGGAAAAGGTGCACTCAACAATAAAATCTCAACTGAACTTTTTAAACTTTTAGAATCTAAAGGTATAAAAACTCACTTTGTGAAAATGCTCGATGACAACCATATGTTGCATACAAAAGTAGATGTTATCCTTATCGAAGTTATCGTTCGCAACATAGCAACTGGAAGTCTTTCTCGCAATTTGGGTATTGAAGATGGAAAAGTACTTCCGTTTACCCTTGTAGAATTTGACTTCAAAAATGATGCTTTGGGTGATCCAAAACTCAATGATCAACATGCACTTATCTTAGGCTTAGTTGATTATCAAGATGAGCTTGATAAACTTCGCCGTATGGCAAGAGAAATCAACGATATCCTCAAACCTTACTTTGCAGAAAAAGGTCTCAAACTTGTAGACTTTAAACTCGAATTTGGCAAAGATGCAAGTGGCAATATAATCCTTATTGATGAGATATCTCCTGACAATTGCCGTTTTTGGGATATGGAAACTGGTGAGAAAATGGACAAAGACAGATTCCGTCAAGGTCTTGGTGGATTGACTGTAGCGTATGAGCAAGTATTAAATAGAATTTTAGGAAAATAATAAATGAAAGCAATCGTAAACGTATCACTTAAAGCTGGTGTTTTAGACTCTCAAGGAAAGGCTGTGCAACATGCACTTGATTCTCTACACTTTGAAGGTGTAAGTGATGTTCGTGTTGGCAAACAGATAGTACTCAATATTGATACAACAGATGAAGCAAAAGCAAGAAAAGATATAACACAGATGTGTGAAGACCTTCTTGCAAATACTGTTATCGAAGAGTACGAGATAGAGCTGATCAAATGAAAGTAAGCATACTTCAATTTCCTGGCACAAACTGCGAGTATGACACACAGCATGCCTTTGAACAATTGGGTGCTACAACTGAGATAGTTTGGCATAAATCTGATACGATTCCAGCTGATACAAACCTTTTGGTTGTAGCTGGTGGCTTTAGCTATGGTGATTACCTCAGAAGTGGCGCAATCGCTAAATTTAGCCCAGTGATGAAAGCAGTGAAAGAGTATGCGTCTCAAGGCGGAAAAATACTTGGTATTTGTAATGGTTTTCAAGTTTTAACAGAGTCAGGACTTCTACCAGGTGCTCTTAAACGCAATGAAAGCTTACATTTTATCTCAAAACACCATACACTCAAAGTTGTCAATAATGACAATATATTTTTGGAAAACCTTAGCGAAGGCGATGTTGTAAATCTTCCTATTGCACACCATGACGGAAATTTTTATATCGATCAAGCAGGTCTCAAAGAGCTCTATGCAAACGATCAAGTTCTTTTAAAATACTCGGATGCACAGGGCAATGATAAAAATCCAAATGGAAGCGTTGACTCAATTGCCGGAATATGCAATAAAGAGAAAAATGTTTTTGGACTTATGCCCCACCCTGAGCGCGCAATGGAATCTCTCCTTGGTTCAGACGATGGAGTAAAAATGTTGCTAGGATTTTTAAAATAGTGAGCAAAATACTTCTGCTACTTCTTTTACTCTTCACATCACTTGTAGCGCAAAAAGTTCTCTATTTGAGCTATAGTGATGTTCCAAAAAGAGTTATCAAAGGTGAAATTTTTACTATTACCCTAAAATCTCTCTCAACCATAGAAGACCTCGAAGAGATCCAATATGATTTTTCACAACAAAATGGTATTGAAGTCTTAAACGACACGCCTAATAGAGAGAAAAAAGGTAAATACTTTTATGATACTTTTTATCTCATAGCAACTACGCCAACAGCAAAAACGCCAGATATTCAAGCAACACTAGTTGCAGACGACGAATATGAATCTGCTTTTTTATCCGGAATGAATTTAGACGTTGTATCGCTCAATCCTCCAAAAAACTTCTCAAATATTATTGCAGACAACTTTGAACTCGTAGAGTATAGAACCACTGCCTACGATCATGACCATAATATTATTGTCTTCGTCGCACAAGCAGATAACAGTGCTATAGAAAAGATGCGTTTTAAAGATGTCTATAAACAGGGGACGGAATCTGTTAAAAAATCTTATACACATGCAAAAATCACTTACTTTATTGTTGTAGATAAAAAAATAGAAAACTTTTCGTTTTCTTATTTTAATGTGAAAAAAAATAAATTTCTCACAGTGAGCATTCCCGTAGTTGTTGATGCAGACAGAGTGACAACGCAGACAGATCTAAAGCCACAAGATCAGTCTCATGACAAAATCAAAATTGTAGCAGCCATCGCTGTCGTCTTATTGCTAACATTCTTTATTCTTTGGAGAAAGAAATACCGTTATTTCGTTCTTGTTTTCATCCCTTTAGCATATATTGTTTATATGAATAAACCTTCAGAAGAAATTTGTATTAAAGAAGGGGCAAAGATACGACTACTTCCTGTCTATAATGGAACTATTTTTGAAACGACGAGTAAAGAGAGCAACTTTATCCAAGATGGAAGGGTGGGTGATTTTATAAAAGTAGAACTTCCTAACGAACAGATAGGATGGGTGAAACATGAAGATACTTGCTCACGTTAGTTGGCTCTACACAACACTTATCATCTTTATAGGACTGACCCTCTCTATCCTACTCTATCCTATTCTGCCAAGACCTTATGCAAGAAAAATATCCTCTTGGCTGATTCGCATCACTACTTTTTATTCTGTAGAGGTAGAGGGGCAAGAAGATCCTGATGTACAGATGTTTATGCTCAACCATCAAAGTGATCTTGACATAGGCATCATGGAGACAACTTCAGGCAAAGACTTGGCATGGGTAGCAAAAAAAGCGCTCTTTGATGTTCCTTTTTTTGGCCTTGCACTGAGACTTCCTCAAGATATTGCTATAGAGAGAGAAAGTAAAACTTCACTTATTAAACTCCTTCGTGATTCTAAGGATAGACTTAATAAAGGCAGAGTCATTACTATTTTTCCAGAGGGAACACGCTCTACGAGTGAAAAGATGCTTCCCTTTAAGGCTGGAGCAAAAGTCATAGCTGACAAATATAAGCTTCGCGTGCAGCCAGTTGTTATTATGCAATCGTCAAAATATTATAATATAAAAGAATTTTTTTATATGCCAGGTCGGATTAAAGTCATCTATATGGATGCTTTTGTGGCAGACAGAGAAAATCCAAATTGGCTTAAAGATCTAAGAGTAACAATGCAAAAGGTGTATGATGATGAGCTGGCAAACAATCCTCGCCATAGGTAGTGGCGGCTTCGTCGGAGCAGTACTTCGAGCCTATCTAAACGGCCTTATATCCCATAGACTTCCTCACGATTTACCCTATGGAACACTTAGCGTCAATCTATTTGGAAGTTTTGTGATGGGTTTACTGATGGCTTATTTTATGTATACAAGCTTTTTTTCTTTGCACGTGAAATCATTTTTATCTACAGGGCTACTTGGAGCACTCACAACCTACTCGACCTTTGCCTTTGAATCTCTTTTGCTTTTACAAGGTGGTCATATAGCTTTAGCCGCTTTGAATGTTACGCTAAACGCAGTAGGCACTATTCTTATGGCAGGTGGAGGCTTTTACGCAGGAAAATATTTAATACACTCCTAGAGTGTGATAACCTCATCTGCGCACCACTTTGCAAGTTCCATATCATGTGTGATAAGGAGCATCCCCATTCCTCCAAGATTTTCTACCAGCATTCGCATCACTTCAAGCTGTATAACATTATCAAGCGCTGATGTCGGTTCATCAAGCAGTAACAAAGAGGGCTTCATAAGCATTGCGCGCAGAATTGAAGCACGTTGAAGCTGTCCGCCTGAGAGCTCATGTGAAAGCTTGTACAAGAGTTCTTCTTCCATATTGAGCTTCTTTAGATAAAATGCAAGCTCCTCTACATCCGCCACATCTTTTATCTGATTGAAAAGAGTATAGCTTGGATGAAAAGAGCTGTAGGGATCTTGAAAGACTTCAGAATATTTTGAACTCTGTATCGTTCCGTGCAGAGGCTTTAGATTGCCTACTATCAGTTCAAAAAGTGTACTTTTCCCAGCACCGCTTGCACCCACGATAGCTTTGATCTCTCCTTGCTTGAGGGACAAAGAGAGTCCATCAAATAGTAGTGTATCTTTTGTATATCCAAAGGAAAGATCTTCTATCTCAAGAACACTCTGCTGCAAAACCTAGCTCTTCGTAAGTGCGAGGTAATTTTTTGTGAGTTCTCTATAGAGCATATCAGGCTTGATATCTGCGTTTTCTTCCCAGATTCTTTTCATCACAACATTGTCCTCTTCGCCATTCCAGACTTTGATATAGCTTCCATCTTTGTAGCCGTTGTCTTGGCGAAACTGATTGAGAATATTTTTGCCTACATAGAGTCTGTAAAGCGTTTCCAAATCCAAACCACTCATAAGCACTAAATCAAAAAAGTTTTCAAAAAGTGCTTCGAGTTTAAGCTCACCTTTTTCAAGGCTCAAAAGCATCAGCTCTTCAACTTTTGCGATGATACTCTCCTGATCTGCAAAAAGTTCACTTTTTTGAGAAACTTTTGTAAATCCACTCAGTTGTGAGACATTTAGAGCAAGGGTATCTACTGTACCACGAAATGTTTTTGTGTAGTTTTCTATGGCCAAAGAGATAATAAAGTGCCAAACATCGACGACTTCTATCTGATGATTTGCCCAATCCGGCTCCTGATGGATATTTTTCCAATGTTTCCATGAAAAGCTGTCAATCATCTCAGCACATTCCATATAAATACATCTGCGCCAGTTGATTATTTTTTGATTTTTTGTGATTCCGCTTGTCCACTCAGCTCCATTAGTAGACTCGTTGAGTTCTGCTTGGAGTTGAAACATAAGTAATAATTTATCCATCTTTTCTCACTTTATAATAGTTGGCCTATTTTACCTAATATGATAAAATACGCCACTTAAATTGAAGAGTCCTAATGAAAAGAATTAACTGTAGAAGATGCCAACACTATTTTGTGACATGGGAGCCAACAAAGCCACATGGATGTAGAGCGTATGGATTTAAATCAGCGCAAATCCCTTCGCTTGTCGTATTTCAAAGCAGCGGAAGTGATTGCAATCTTTTTGTTATGAAGTCGCTTCCCAAATAATTTTTTTTCCAAAGCCAAGGGTATTGTCCGTCATCTTGAAGTGATCTACTTTAATCTGCCAGAGTTTTGGAGTGAGTGCAAGGGCGTAAGGGAATTTTTTGAAGTAGCAGTACTCAAGTTCGCTACTCTCAAGCTCCATAAACACTCCACTAAACTGTACACCTTGCACCTTGCCTACCATTTTTGTCTCAAGATAGATATTGCCTGAGACTTTATGATTTTGCTTAATATGCTCCATATGCACCGTACCCTCATTACTTGCGACGATAAAAGAGTTAGTATCTCTGTTAAACGCATAAAAGAGCGAACAGACACTCTGCGTTTTGTAGTCAGTTGTCGCCAAACTCAGAACATGATGCTTATTGATAAAAGTGGCGATTTTAAAGAGTTCCATATCCATTATTTTGCTCTAAAGAGATAGTTTTCCATATCTTCTGCATCATTTATATCTCGTTTTTTCAGCATCATCTGCCCCAAATCATCTTCAATAAGAGAGTCGTAAATATCATAGGGATTTGTCATATTGTAAAAACTTTTCAAAAAGTCCAAAAGTATCTCAAAGTTATCTTCTTTATGTGTATGGCGTTTATACTCTTTGTATTGTTCCCAATTTATTCGTACCATTATTTACTCCCAAATCTTCTCTCTAAGGCATTTCCCAAAAGAGCTATTACTTCTAGCATTTTAGCATGAGAGAGTGCAAAGTTCAAGCGCATATAGCCACTTCCTACTCTGCCAAAACTAAGCCCTGGGCTGAGACCTAACTTTGCTTCGTTTATAAAAAACTCTTTGAGCTCTCTATCTCCAAGTTCCATCCCTTTGCAATCAAGCCAAGCGAGATAAGTACCTTCAATCGGTGTCATTTTTATAGCATGCGAATATTTACTACAAAGCTTCTCAAGCAAAATGACGTTGCGTTTGAGATGCAGCGTCAAATCCTCAAGCCAAGCTTTTCCCTCTCTATACGCACTCTCAAACGCAACATGAGAGAGAACATTTCCCTGAGCAAAATGGATTTGATTATATATTTTAAGGAACTTCTCTTGGAGAATTTTATTTGGAATAGCGAGCGTGCTCATCGCAAAACCAGCCATATTAAATGTTTTTCCTACTCCTATGGCCGTAAGTGAAATATCTCTTGCCGCAGCACTCAGTGAAGCAAAAGGAATATGCTTATTTGGTGCATAGACGAGGTCGGAGTGTATCTCATCAGAGAAGACAACGATATTATGCTCAAGACAGATTTCAAGAAGTGATTCAAGCTCTTCACGTCTCCAAACACGACCGACGGGGTTGTGCGGAGAGCATAAAAGCAGAAGCTTTGTATCTGCATCTATCTTGGACTTCAAATCTTCAAAGTCAAAAGTATAGCTTCCATCTTCAAGCCTTTTGAGTGGATTGAGAAGCAACTCTCGCTCATGTTCTTTGACGCTTTTAAAAAATGGCGGATAGACTGGAGTTTGGACGATAACTTTATCGCCCTTATTTGTAAAAGCTTCGATAGCCGCATTCATACTTGCCACAACAGAGTGTGAGTGAAACATATCTTCTACATCAAACGCAGTAGCATGCTTATTTTGCATCCAAGCACATTGCGCTTCAAAGGCACTAAGCGGTACATCTTCATAGCCTATGATAGGATGATCAAGACGTTTTTTGACAGCTTCAAGTACAAACGCAGGGGTATCGATATCCATATCTGCAACCCATAAAGGGTGCAGCTCTTTAGTGCCAAAGAGCTTTTCTCTTAACATATACTTCTCTGCGTTTGTCTCTTCTCTTGGCGCAGAAGTCTCAAAACTAAAACTCATCGTCTCTTCCAAACACTTACCTGAGAAAGTGTGTGCTGATATTTTCTCGCACTCTCTTTGATGACAAAAGGCAAATCTTGCAGATGAAGCAGTTCAAACTTCTCTGCTAACACTTTTTGCAAAGTATCAATCGTTTTGATTTCATTTCCATTTTCATCTTTATATCCGCCAAGCCAGAGTTCTTTTTTGGTCGAACTCTCCTGCCACGTATACGGTGAAGTGAGAATCAAAACGCCATCTTGATTGAGTCGCTCATGTACACTTTCTAAAAAGAGCATCGGGCTGTAAAGTCTATCAATAAGATTTGTCGCTAGTATGAGATCATAGCCGCTAAAATTTGGCTTGAGATTACACGCATCTCCCTGCCAAAAAGAGACTTTCTCTCCAAGTTTGCTATAGCCAAGTTCCTCAGATGTCACTTTTTTATATGTCAGAAGATCACCCTCTTCTTTGGAGCTAAACGCAACGTAACCTTCTGCTTTGAGTTTGGAACCGACCTGTACAAAACGCACTGAAAAATCTATCCCCTCAACGGCATCAAAACTTTTTGCAAGTTCAAAAGTAGCACGTCCCGTGGCACATCCAAGGTCAAGTGCTTTTGTATGATTAGATGCATATTTTGAAGCAATTTTTGCACACTCAATAGCAAAGTTTGCAACGCCAAAATGAGTCTCACCATATTGAAATTCACAATACTGAGAAACGAGCTCATCACTCTCATAGATATCTTTTGTCTGCGTTTGCGTTTCATCACTGAGCACATAGCGAAAGCCTGCGTTTTGATGAAAATGTTTTCTAAAGGCATAACGAGAGTGTTTCATTATAAGATTGCCACTGCTTGCCCATGATGAACCTGTGAGAATGTTGTGTTTACCATCGAAAGTTGGCACAGAAAAATCATCATAAGCAGGATGTACTTCAAATCCATCAAAGCCGAAGAAAGCAGTTCTACTCCACTGCCAAACATTCCCAACAACATCGCCAATGCCCTTAAATAGCTGCATATCCACTGGTGATGAACACATGTTCATAAAGTTTTGATTTGCTGCTTTTGCATCCAAATCGAGCACTTCATCCAGCCCAACATACTCATAGAGTGCTCTATATTGTGCTTCGCTTGGAAGCTGATAGCTACGATTATCTTTTTTGCTTTTGTATCTACAAAATGCTTCTGCCTCAAGTGCGTTCACATCGACCGGCCAATTTTGCGGCATATCTCTCACAGATGCGAGTGTTCTGTATTTGTAAACACCATCTTCAAAGAGCCAAAAACGCGGATGTTTTGCACCTGTGATATCTAAAAACTTTTGTCCCTCTTCATCCCAATACGCTGCGTTTTCATAACCGCCCTCTTGCACAAAAGGAAGAAACTCTGCATTTGAGACCAAATATTTTGCAACTTCAAAAGCTTCAACTTTTTCCTCGTAACTTCCATACTCATTGTCCCAGCCATAAAGATTGTGTGACTTTTCTTTGCCGAGTTTTACCTCACTTGCGTTTATGCTCACAAGAGTGTTTTTTGGGGCGACTCCACTTTTTTGAGTGCAGGTAAACGCAGCTGTCTCTTTGATAAACTCAAGTGGCATCTCACGGTGCAAAACGAGTGAAGTCTCGATATGAATACGCTCATGTTCTATCCCCATCAGTACAATCCACATCGCATCGCTCTCTTGAATTGGAAGGGTAAACTGCATCTTTTCAATCAGTACATCAACGCATTCTCGTACCTGATTTCTATAAGCCCGAACTTCTGCGACACTCGGCCATTTATAGACAGAATCCCGCATATCATCCCAATCCATCTCATCCACACCCACAGCGAATATAGACTCAAACGCAGGGTTTATTCTCTCTTGTAGTACATTTGCTGCGATGAGTTTATTGATAAAAAATGTAGCTGTATGCCCAAAATAAAATATCATAGGGTGGCGTGTTGGTTCAGACTTTTTATAAAAGACTGCATCCTCTTTTAAGAGTTCAAATATACTCTCAAAAATGTTATATGTATTATGGAAATATTCTCGTATCTCTTTGCGTTTTTCTTCTATACTTACACCATTAAGTCTCGGTGGATAATTACTAAATCTATTCAAAAATCAAGCCTTTAAATTTGATATAATCATTATATGAAATTTTATCAAAGCAAATTATTAAATAAACTCCCAGAGCTCACGCACGCCTTTACTACTAAGCATAGTGGCAAAAGTATTTTTCCTTATGATACATGCAACCTTGCGTTTCATGTCGGGGACAATCCTCTCAATGTAGAAAAAAATCACGAACTCCTTGCAAAAGCCCTTGGATACGAAAAAAGAACACTTGTTCATATGAAGCAAATCCACTCAGATATCATCAAAATAGTGGGTGAAAACGATCATTTTTATGCGCCGCCTACCTGTGATGCACTTATCACAAATAAAAAAAATATCCCGCTTATGGTGATGGTAGCGGATTGCTCGCCTCTGCTTTTTTATGACCCTGTGCAAAAAGTTATAGCCGTGGCACACGCAGGGCGTGCAGGTGCATTTGCTAATATCACACACAAAGTCATCAGCATATTTGAAGAGAAGTTCGCTTCAAACGCAGCGGATATTTTGGTGGCAGTCGGGCCGAATATAGCCGCGTGCTGTTATGAAGTTGGCGATGAGATATTTGATGAAGCCAAAGAGAGAGGCTTGGAGTATGCATTGGAGAGAAAAGGAGGCAGATACTATCTTGATATAAACGCCATCCTCAAAACGCAGCTTCAAAACGCAGGGATAGAAGAAAAAAATAGAGAGTTTTCTCCTACCTGCACTTGTTGCGCCCATGAAGAGTATTTCTCTTACAGAGCTAGCGGAGTGACGGGTCGTTTTAGCGGCGTGTTGATGTTAGCTTAGATATTTTGATTGTCGAAAAAAGAGATGCTGTTTTTTCCTGATTTTTTAGCGTTATACATCTCTTCATCTGCTTGAAGTATCAATGCATCTTTGAAAAGTTTATCCCCTTTAAAGAGTACGACACCGATACTCGCACTACAGTTATACTCTATAGGCATACTTTGAGCATCTTGACTCATCTTCAGAGTATATGTTTTTGCTAACAAGGAGGAGATTTTTCCCGCCACAAGGAGTGCATGCTCTTTTGATTCTTCTTTGTCTTTACAAAGAGAGTTTATCAAAACAATAAACTCATCCCCACCAAATCTTGCCACCGTATCGAGTTCTCGAACACTACTCTTGAGTCGAGTGGCGACTTCAATGAGCAACTGATCACCTACTTCATGTCCATAAGTATCATTGAGCGGTTTAAAATTATCGAGATCCAAGAACATGACACATCCATAGAAATCATTGCGTTTACTCGATGCAAGAGCCTGATGCAGTCTATCATCAAACAATCGACGATTTGGCAAATCTGTGAGATGATCATAAAACGCAAGATGTCGATTTTTTTCTTCCATATTAATGCGCTCTGTGATATCCGTAGAGATCCCACAAAGTCCATATATAGTCCCATCTTCTCGTATAAGTGGCGTTTTATTAGAGAGGTAAACTTTTTTGTTATTATCTTTATCTATACGCACCTCTTCTTCTTTGATACTCACGCCTTTTTCTATCACCTTAGTGTCATTTTCAAATATATCTTCGACACACTGCGTCCTGACAAAAGCGCTATCATCCTTACCAATAATCTCATCATAACTTTTTTCAAAAAGTCTGCAAACGTGTTTATTGACATAGGTATATTTGTGCTCCGTATCTTTTATATAGACAAAACCTTCAATGGTATTGAGGATAGTATGGAGCTTCTCTTCACTCTCTTTGAGGGAGAGCGTTCTCTCTTTTATTTTATTTTCTAATTCTTGATGATTTTCTTCAATAGCGCCAAAAAGTTTTTCAAAACGCTCCGAGAGTGCAGCTATCTCTCCATCTCCTTTAATCACTATCTCTTTATTATAAGTGCCATCTTCAATTTGATTTATCCGATGATGCAACTGTTTGAGAGGGTGTAAGATTAGTTTGTTATAAATACTATTCACAAGCACTAAAGAGAAAAGAAAAAAGAAACTCAGGATCAAAAACATATTGATATCACTAATAAGTGTCAGCTCTTTTGGGTTGATAATAGTAATACTGTACCAGTCCAACTCTCGCAAATACGAGAGACCAAGCAGTTTTTTCCCTTCAGGAAGCTCTATCCATAATGTTTTGAGTGTCTGATGCGATGTGCTTTTAAGCTCATCCATCAAAGCTCTAATATTTTGCAAATCTTCTTTATTTTGGATCAAAAGATCAAGGTTTTTATAGCTTTTTTTAGAATCAACCACACTTGCATAATCGATTAAATCACCATCACGTTCAAGTTGTATTGCCATTTTACTATTGATAAAAAGATTACGAACGCCCTCTTGTTCTATATCAACAGACTCTTTAAGAAACTCACTTAAATCAATACCCGTCCCAAAAATTGCAACTGTTTTTCCCTTATCTTTGATCAAATAATCAATCCACACCTTTGTCGTTCCAAGCAAGGTGTCTTCATTTACATTGATTTGATACTCCAAAGAAGTATTCAAAAGTGTAAAAAACCACGCATCATCTTCATTCTCACTTGAGAGTGTATAGCGATATTGCTTATTCGCGTAGCTATTGTCAATATCATTGAAATAATATTTATTAGATCCTGCAATAGCAAAAAAGTAGTTTCTATCTTTAAATTTGAGGCGATATTTTTCTAGAAGAGCAATTCCATTATCTACATTCGAACTATTTACCTCATCTAGAGCCATAGCCCTGATAATCGGATCATGTGAAAGCTCCTCTACTAAGGCAACTTCATGTACGATAGGTAAAAGCGTACGATATTTATCAAAAAGTATCTGTTTTTCAATAAAACGTTCTGCCCAATCTTCGTTGAGCTGTTTATTTAAACTCGTCGAATAGAACCACGCAAAAGCAGAAAAAAAGAGAAATAAAAGTATAAGTAAAGCAAAAAGTTTATTTTTTATGCTCATCACTCAATCCTTTATTCGTATCAATTTTCTATCTTATTTGCAATCTGCTGTGGTAAAAGTCCTAAAGACTCTTCAACCAACTTTGTATTGCCATGAGTGATAAAGCTATCTTCATATTCAAAACTCTTAACAATAATATCGTTTATCACTTCTTCGGATAAGAATTCTAAAAGTGCAGAACCAACTCCGCCCATTTTGGCACTGTCGGAGAATACAAACCATTTTTTATGTTTAACAGCCAAAGAGCGCAGCATCTCTTTGTCCAGAGGCTTCACGAAACGCAGGTCCAAAATAGAGATCTCTTTGTCTAAAAGTTCTGCAGTCTGAAATGCGCGTCCAACTCCATTTCCATACCCTATAAAAAGTGTATCACCTTCGCACGAACGCAGTAGCTGCGACTTACCAAGTGCAAATGGTTGCGACTCTGGCAGAGTTGTCTCAGTAAAGGAGCCACGAGGATAACGCAGAGAACATGGATGCTGATATTGATGTGCAAATGCCATTGCCTGATGAAAAGATTTCTCATCACGTGGTGCGAAGAGTGTCATATTAGGGATAGCTCTTAAAAAAGAGATATCAAAAACACCTTGATGCGTTTCACCATCTTCTCCGACGATACCAGCACGATCAAGTGCAAAAACAACAGGAAGATCCATCAAGCATGTGTCATGAATGACTTGATCATATCCACGCTGTAAAAAAGTCGAGTAGATCGTACAAAAAGGTTTGAAACCCTCTTTCGCCAAGGCTGACATTGAAGTAACAGCATGCTGTTCAGCAATAGCCACATCCCAAAATCTATCAGGAAAGGCTTCCATAAGTTCACTCAAACCTGTTCCACTTGGCATCGCTGCCGTAGCACCCACGACTTTTTCATCATTTTTTGCGAGGTGCATAAGTGCTTCCGTATAGATCTGCGTCGCACTTTTTGTTGTGCTTTTCTTTGATGCTGTGCCACTATCAAGGTCAAAAGGACCTACTCCATGCCATTTCTCTTCATGCCCTTCTGCGATATCATAGCCCTTCCCCTTAATCGTTTGCGCATGAACGATAACAGGCTTACCAAGTTTTTTTGCTTTTTGCAATATATCTACCAGAGACTTCAAATCATGCCCATCAATAGGCCCGATATAGTCTATTCCCATCTCTTCGAACATAATCCCAGGCGTAATAAGCTTAAGACTCTCTTCCATCTTTTTTGCGATATAGTGTGCACCCTCGCCAAAGTTATCGACAAAGTTTTCCGTATGTTTTTTAAACTTTTGATAAAAAGAACCCGCCATCGCAGAGCTGAGCATACGACTCAACGCTCCAATTGGTTTTGCGATACTCATCTCATTATCATTCAGAATGATTACCATCGGATATTTTCTATCTCCGAGTTCATTAAGGGCTTCATAGACCATACCAGCAGTCATAGAGCCATCACCTATCATAACAACAGGTATTCTCTCTTTTTGCTCTTTTTTGAGCTCTATAGCCTTTGCAGCACCAACGCCTAAAGAGATAGAAGTAGAACTATGCCCCGCAACAAAATAGTCATGATCAGACTCTTTTGGTTTTGTATAACCACAGAGTCCATTAAATTCTCGTAGCGTATCAAAAGCTTCCCATCTTCCAGTCAAAAGTTTATGTGCATATGCCTGATGTGAAACATCAAAGATAAAAGGGTCTTTGGAAGAATCGAATACTTTGTGCATAGCAACAATAAGCTCCGTTGCACCTAAAGTAGAGCTTAGGTGTCCTCCATTTTTACTCACTACACGTAAAATTTCTTCTCGTATCTCTTTACATACTACTTCAAGCTCTTGTATGTTTTTTTCTTTTATATTCATATATCTCTTACTCACTTAAAGCTGCTTTTTTTACTCTCTCAAATCTTTTAGATATCTGTGCATCTATATTTCCCGCATCACTCATAGCAATAACACCGCCAACACTGACAGCACTGTCTGAGAGAACGGTAATATTTTCAAGTGCACCTACTTTTTCAGAGAGAGCGCCATGATCTTTAGGGTTTACTCTGAGTGTGATCTTGGATGCGCTTTGGAGCTCTTTTATCAGCTCTTCAGACAAAACTTTTGCAACATTGCTTGAGTTTGTACCAATTTCTACATTAATCACTTCTTTAGCAATATCAAGTGCTGCCGCTATAAGCTCGCTTTTAATTCCCTCAAGAGCACTTTGAAAATCTTTTGCTGATTTTTCTAACTTTATCACAGACGTAGCAAAGAGTTCTTGTATATTGGAAGTGCTTTGACTTGCATCTTTTTTAGCCTGCAACAAGCCGGCTTCCATACCCTGAGCAAAAGCTTCTTCTTTTGCTTTTTGCAGCTCCGCTTTGAACTCTTCCTCTTTTGCTTCAAGTTTCATCTGCAGTTTGATAAAGTTTGAGGACATCTCATCTGTCTTTTTCATAAGAGATTCTATAAGAGAGTCTTTAGAACCTTGACTCATAGCACTAGCATCAATATCACTCTCTCTTTGCTTTGGATGATTTTCTTTTGTATACTTTCCTTCTGTCTCTTCTTCTAAAACGCTACTTCCCTGCTCCGCACCCAAAGCCAAAACTTTGAAGTTATATTTATTTACATTGTGCTTTTCAATAGAATTTCCTGAGATTACAGTTGCCATCTTAGTCTATCATCTCTTCGTTAGAACCGAGCTGGATTGTGCCTGACTCAGCAAGTCCATTGACCACTTCAACGATTTTTCTTTGCGCATTTTCTACATCTTTCATTTTCACAGCACCGAGGAATTGCATCTCCTCTTCAAAGGCATCTCTTGCTCTCTCACTCATTGCAGAGAAGAATTTCTCTTTAAGCTCTTCAGGAGAAGATTTCAGTGCCATCATCAAGTCACCTTTATCCACCGCTTTAAGTGTTTCCGTAATCGCACCTTTATCCAGAGAGACCATATCTTCAAAAGTGAACATCATCTCTTTGATAAGATTTGCAAGCTCTTCATCCACCTGCTCAATAGTTGCAAGTGTTGATTTGGAAGATTTTGCTCCCAGACGGTTAAATACGTCTGCAACTGCTCTTGGTCCACCCACTTCAACTTTGTACGAAGCAAGAGACTCAAGTTTAGACTCTAGCACTGCGGAAACTCTTTTGATAACTGAGGGTGAAATATCTCCCAGTCTTGCCATTCTCATCGCCACTTCACTACGCAAATCATCAGGAAAAAACTGGATAGTATCAGCCGCTTCTGTAGGATCCATATGCGCTAAGATGAGGGCAATAGTCTGTGGATGCTCATTGATAATAAAGTCGGATAGCTGCTGTGGCTTGATCTTTGAGAGGTAAGAAAAATTTTGTGTATTTTGCATACTTCGAGAGAGTTTGTCCAAAACCTTTTTTGCCTCCTCTGGTCCGAGCGTTCTATAAAGAAGTTCTCTGGCATATTCCATACCACCTGAAGTAATATACTGCCCAGATTGAAATATTGCGTGGAACTCTTCCAAAATAGCTGTAGCCACTGCCTTGTCAATTGTTTTAGCGCTCGCTATATATTTTGAGACTTCCGTTATTGTATCTACACTCATATTCGCAAAAATAGCCGCTGTAGAGTCTTCTCCTAGCTGTAGCAGAAGGATAGAGATTTTCTCAGCCATTCCCATTTCATCAAACGCAGCCTGTTGTGAAGGTGATAGATTCGCCATTACTTATCCTTTGTCATGATGTTTTATACCACTTTCAGCTTCTTCACTTAAGAGTGCTTGAAGCAGTGATGCTATCTCTTCTGGGGCATCTTCTGCCATATGACGGACTTTTTCTAAAAGAACTTCATGCTTGAGCTCATCCTCATTAAAGCCTTTGCCAAGTCCAAGTTGCTCTTCAACTTTTTTACGCATAGATTGAACTTTTTCTACTAAATCATCTGCTTCATCATCTTCAATGTCAAGAGAAGGTCTCTCAAGATGATCTTCTTCTTTGGATACTTCAAGCATTCTTTGCGCAAATGGTGTGATGACTTTTTTATAAAGCACGAATAAAAGTATAAGCACGAATATATACTTGAATAAACCAGAGAAAGGAGCAAGATATGCCTCACTAAATACCATAGCTTGAGAGACACCATCTTTGATGCCATCATCTGCCGCTCTTTTAAACTGTAAGTTTTTAACAGATATTTCATCTCCACGCGCTGGGTCTATACCTACAGATTGACTTACTAACGAAGTAAGAGCCAAAAGGTCTGTCTCATCGAGTGCCTGATATTCAAGATCATCTGTCGCTGCACCATCATCACCCATTTTAGGTTTATACTTTCCATCTACAACAACAGCCGCAGTGATACGCTTAATACGTGCAAACTGAGACTTTGTTGTTGATACTGTTTTGCCTATTTCGTAGTTTGTAGTACCTGTATTTTTCTCATATTTTTCACTACTTTGATTACTTGCCAGTCCTTCAACAGGACCTATATTGCTGACAGTTCCAGGAACACCACCTGTTTGCTCACCAGATCCGCCTTCGCGTTTTTCTTCGCTAACCTGCTCGCTTCTGACGACATTTTCTGGATCATACTTTTCAGAAGTTGAACTCTCAATAGAAAAATCAAACTCGATACTTACTTGCGCAACAACTTTATCATTGCCACCCACAAAAGGGGAAATCACTTCGATTATTTTCTTTTGTCTTTTTTTCTCTTCTTTATTTTTGAAGCTTTGCTGTACAGTAGAGAGTTCACTCATCTGAGACATTTCATCCTCATCACCGAGTGTTTCGCCATCACTGCTTACAAGCATTACATTTGCAGAAGTCATATTTGGTACAGCTGCAGCGACCAAATTTTTTATACCACGAATTTGCTTTGTAGAGAGTGAGCGTCCCTCAACCATACTCACCATAATCGATGCCGTAGGCTTCGTCTGTTCTGCGACGAAAAGTGTCTCTTTTGGAAGTGCCAAACTCACAGCAGCAGACTCTATTGGAGCAAGTGCGTTGATTGTTCGAGAGAGTTCCCCTTCAAGAGCACGAAGATGTTTTATTTTTTGATCAAAGCTTGTAGCTCCGAACTCTTGTTTATCAAAGAGTTCAAAACCGACACCATTGTTTTTTGGAATACCAAGAGAAGCGATTGCTATTCTTTGTTTATAAACAGACTCTTTTGGGACTTTGATGACATTGTTGGCAGAGAGTTCATAAGGAATTTTTTCTTTTTCAAGTTCTTCGATTACTTTTGCAGCATCTGCTGCGCTCAGAGTATCAAAAAGGATTTCATACTTTTCATTTGCTGTCTGTTTTGCACTGTAGACGACCATAAATATTATAAACGATATTATCCCTACGATAGCTGCTGCTATGATAAGTTTTTGTTGTTTATTTAGTTTGTCGTATAAAACAACCAGTTGCGAAAAAAGTACTTTAAAATCCATTAACTTCCCATTTTGTTATTATAGTAACTCTGATGTCAATTCAAAAAAGCGAGTATTCTGCTCTGGTGTTCCTATGGTTACGCGTATTGCGTTAAGGCCATAGCTACTAAGATTTCTTACAATCATTCCCTTTTGCAAAAGAGCATTGGAGAGTGCTGTTGAATTTTGCGTTTCATTCAAACACAATGTAACAAAATTTGTAAAGCTTTCAATTATATCTATTTTTTTCTCTATTGCAAACTCTTCATAGCGTTTCATCTCATCAAAAGATGCAGCGATACATTTATTTACAAATTCTTCATCATCCAAAGCAACACTTGCTGCTTCAAGAGAGAGTGTTGTAATATTAAAAGGCGGTCGAAGTTTATAAAGTTCCTCGATAATTTTTGGATTTGCAAGTCCAAATCCTACACGCATACCACCAAGTCCATAGGCTTTTGAAAATGTGCCTAGATAGATGACATTGTCAAAACATTCAACAAGCTCTTTTGCATCTACTTTTTTACTTGCGTCTTTAAACGCAGCGTATTCCATGTAGGCACAATCGACTACTACTAAAGTGTCTTTATCAATTTTTGCTAAAAACTCTCCCAGTTTCTGCGCATCAATCGCATCGCCTGTCGGGTTATTTGGTGTACAGATAAAAATAATCTCAGGTTTTTGCTCTTGATAGATCGCATAAAACTCATCAAGATCATGCTCTTGAGAAGATGTTCGAAGGACTTCTGCTCCAACATGTTTTGCATAGATCTCATACATCGCAAATGTAATACTATTCATAAGTATTTTTGTACCTGCATGTGCTTTTGCATGGATAAGAAATTCGATAACTTGATCACTTCCAGAGCCGATTATGAGACTCTCAACTCCAATATTAAAGCGCTTACCCAAAGCATTTTTGAGTTTCGTCATAGAATCATCTGGATAAAGTGCCATTTTTGAGACAATAGCACTCACTGCGTTTTGTACTTTTTGTGAACATCCATATGGATTCTCATTACTTGCTAGTTTGATAATATCCTTTGGATCTATTCCAAATTCACGGACAACTAACTCTATTGGCTTTCCAGCCTCATACGTTTTTATATCTTCTAATGTTTTATTAAATTTCAATTTTCACCCTTTACGTAACTTCCAAGCCATGTCACTTCACCTTTGTGCTTCGAGAGTACTCTTTGCACGGCCTCATCATCCATATTTCCATAAAAATCTATATAAAACCAGTACCCAAACCCACCTTTATCTCTTGAAGGACGAGACTCGATTTTAGATAAATTTATATTTTCTGCTTCAAAATCATGTAAAAAATGTACCAAAGAACCAGCTTTTACGGCATCTTTTAAACGCACTAAGATTGAAGTTTTATCATCATCACTCGCTGCGTTTTTAAAATCACTCAGTATCACAAAACGTGTCAGACTGTCATGCTGATCTTCTATATTTTCAAAAAGTGTCGGTATTCCATAAAGTTTTGCAGCGATGTGTGAACATATTGCTGCTGAGGCGGGATCATTTGCAGCGAGTATAGCAGCTTTTGCAGTTGATTCTACTGGAATAAGTTCTACATTGACCAAAGAGTGTTCTTGTAGAAACTCTCTACACTGTCCAAAACCTTTGTCTTTTGAGTAGATTTTTTTGATATCCTCAAGCTTTCTAGCCTTTGTCGCAAATGCCATATGGATAGGCATATAAAGCTCTGCAACAATCTTGACCGTACTTTTTGAGAGCAGATCAAGTGTTTCACCGACGATACCATCACGTGAATTTTCTATTGGCACAACACCAAATTTTGCACGCTTTGCTTCAAGTGTTTTAAACACAGAGTGGATAGAGTTGAGTGGCATATAATCGCTCATTCCACCAAAACGACTCTCTGCTGCTTGATGTGTAAAGCTTCCCTCAGGTCCAAGATAAGCGATACGTTCAGGAAGTTCGAGATTTCTTGCAACAGCAAATACTTCAAGGTAGATAGCTTCTATAGCGCCTTTATTGAGTATGCCATTTTTCTCTTCACTGCGTTTTGCAAGTCTGTCGATGATAGCTTTTTCTCTCTCAGGGCGATAGACTGCAGTTCCAGTCTCATGTTTGATCTCACCGACTCTATGCACGACTTTCATTCTCTCATTGAGAATTTCCAACATCGCATCATCGAGCTTGTCTATCGCTTCTCTACACTCTTCTAAACTCTTCATATTGCCTCCAAAATCTCTTGCATATTTGCGTACACCACATCAGGTTTTAGTGCATCTGGTAAAAATGGTACGATCTCCTCTGCACTTTTATACTTACCGCTTGTCACAAAAATCGTCTTCATACCAAGCTCTTTTGCGCCACCCAAGTCGCCTTTAACATCATCACTGATGATAGTGATATCTTCAAAGCTTGCGTTTGGCACTTGCGCTCTTAAACGCAAGAGCGACTCTTCATAAAATGCAACACTAGGCTTTCCGACAACTGTATAAGAACAAGAAGTCGCAAACTCTAAAAGTTTTAAAACTGCTCCTACACCTGGATAGCGTTTGTTATTTTTTGCATAGATAGAAGTCTCATGCATACCAACTAAAGCGGCACCTGCGAGGATAAAGTCAATCATCTGCGCATACTCATCCGCAGTGAAATCCTCTTTTATCGCCACAAGCACCGTCTTTGTTTTTTCATAGTCCAGAGTATAGCCCATATTTTGAAGTGTCAGTAAAAACTCTTCTGCTCCATACGCAGCAATACCCTCTTTTTGCACATGCGCTTCGAGTAACATCAAAGGGTCAAGATATTTATCAAAGCCAAAATTAAAACCAAGCGAAATTAAAAAAGCGTAGAAATCTTTTGAAGCTTTTTTTGTGCTGTTCGTGATGACCATGTAGGGAGTTTGCGTATTGTTAAGATGCTCAATAAACTCTCTACTGCCAGCTATTGGAGATTTGTCTGTATCGCTTATTAAAGTGCCCTGAACGTCTATGAAATACAAAAAACTACCCTCTTCTTATTTATTTTTCTAAAAACTCTGTCTCTAATGCGATAAGGTCTTCAAAAGTCTCGCGTTTACGAATCACTCTATCCACACCGCCTTCGACTGCGATTTCTGCACTTCTGCCACGTGTATTGTAGTTGCTTCCCATACCAAATCCATAGGCTCCCGCACTATGCACTACAAGTAAATCATTGTGCTCAAGCTCTGGAAGCTCATAATTTTTTGCAAGGAAATCTCCGCTCTCACAAACTGGACCTACGATATCTACTTTTCTTGTCTCTTTTGTGCTTGTGGTGATCGCTTCAATTCTGTGATATGCATTGTAGAGACTTGGACGGATAAGGTCATTCATAGCGCCATCGACTACTACAAATTTTTTATGTCCATTTTGTTTTTCGTATAAAACTTTAGTCAAAAAATAGCCTGCGTTTGCGGTCAGAAATCTTCCCGGTTCACAAATCACAGTCAAATCAAGACCCTTAAGTGTCCCTAGAATTGCTTGTGCATAATCATAGGGCTTAATAGTCACTTCATCTTTATAGACAACACCAAGACCCCCACCAATATCAAAAAACTTCAACTCTATTTTGATATTCGCAAGTGAGCGAACAAGATCTGCTACAATCTCAGCAGATTCATAAATCGGTTGCAACTCTGTAAGCTGCGAGCCGATGTGAAAGTGGATGCCGACAGGATCAAGAAATTCGGAGTTGTTTGCTTTGATATACATACGTTTTGCACTCTCTAAATCTACTCCAAATTTATTGTCATGGAGTCCTGTAGAGATATATGGATGTGTTTTTGGATCTATGTTTGGATTTACACGGATGCTGATTCGCGCGACTGCGTTTAACTCTTGTGCAATAAGTTCCACACGCCCTAGTTCTGCTTCACTCTCAACATTGATGTAGAGAATCTCTTTTTGGATCGCTTCACGGATCTCATCATCACTCTTGCCAACACCTGAGAAGATGATCTTGTACGCTGGAACACCCGCTAAAAATGCACGTCTCACTTCACCGATAGAAACGCAGTCCGCACCCGCTCCGAGTTTTGCAAAATGTTTCACAACACTTAAGTTGGAGTTTGCTTTTACTGCATACGCGAGTATAGATTTTCTTGCTCTAAAAGCATCTTTGAGCTCGCTATACTGAGCACTCATATAATCAAAGTCATACACGTAAAGCGGTGTTTTATACTTTGCAGCCAATTCTTTAAATTGTATCATCAAAATTTCCAAATATTTTTAGGAGATTTTATCCAAAGAGTGCTTATATTTTTGTTATATAAAATACAATCCCAAAGCTATCTTGCGTTTAGTGCGCTTTAGAAGTAGGTGAAGCGTAATGGCGTATCTGCCGTAAAGCTATAAGCAAGAGTATCGCAACGGGTGCGAGAATTCCGACTTCACCCGAAATAGTTTTATTGTTAGAGAGTTCTATAAGTGTATATAATATTCCCCAGACAAGAAGTGTGGCTAAAATAGCAGAAAAACTAAAGAGCGAAACATTTAAAAATCGTACACTTATCGGGACAAAAAAGAAGATAATAACGACTAAAGAGGGGACAAAAAATGGATAGACAAATATTTTGTACAGCGCCCCTTTTATCCCTCTCGTGTCTATATTCTGGCTTTGAAGCAGCTTGATAGCATCAAAAGCATCTTGAATAGTAAAATTTACTTTTCCTTCATAAACGCGGTCCAGAATCTTCGGTCTAAAGCCCTGAAGCATTTTTAGATCGTTATTCTCACTTACATCTATGCCCGATGATTCAAAATCCATTGTATCAGGTTTTGTAATAATGTCAGCCGCATTAATAATCCAAAAATCATCTCTATAAGAAGCGGAAGAGGCAACTACAACCTCTTTAAGCGAATTATTCTCAAGGCTAAATACTCGTATATCTTCAGCACGTTCTTGTAATGGAAGGAGCTTTGAAAAATATACATATTTGTCTTTATAAGTAAAGAAGAGATCCCGAGTCGGGCTCAAGTACTGTGCATTTTTACGTATATTTCTAGAGAATTCATCTGCTCGTGAGAAGCTTGAGAGTGCATGAAATGATACAAAAAGTATCGTCACAGCGAGTGAAACAAATAAAAATGGACGTAAAACATCTCTACGCGAATATCCAAGAGAGTAAAATGAGACAAGTGCATTTGAGCGAATAAGATGAATCTTTGTCGTAATCATGGCGAACAAAAGAGATAAAGGAAGCAGCAAATCCACGGCATAAAATGATTTGTACACCAAATAAATAAGAGTCAAGTTTGCAGATTTTGAAAGTTGCTCCGCATTTTCCATATAGTCAAAACCGACCAAAAAAAGTATAAGCGCAATGAGGATAATAAGAAAATATCGAAGATAATGAAACGCAATGTATCTAAAAGCCAGCATAATATTATTGTATCTGAAAATTTTTAATAGAGTATTTTGAGCTTGTATCTTCCATAGAGTGTTCGAGTAAAAATTCTACCGCATCACATGTATGTCCTATCCAAGATTGTAAATGTTTTGCTTCACTCTCATTAAAATCACTTAGAACATATGAAGCGACTTCCCCTTTATGCGCAGGCTTTCCGATGCCAAGACGTATACGAGTATATGCTTGTGTGATTTTTTCATCTGTTGAACGCAGACCATTATGACCACCGTGTCCACCGGCATGCTTTAAACGCAATGCACCAAAAGGCAGATCTAAATCATCATGTATGACAACAACCTCATCTATTTTGTAGAAATTTTTCACAGCTGCTATCGCATTGCCGGAGAGATTCATATAGGTCAGTGGTTTTAATAAAAAATGATTTGAGAATTTGTAAAGTTCACCATTAAAAGAGGAGGATGAAAGTTTGTTCGCATTGTTGCGTTTAATGAGTTCGTCTATGACTAAAAAGCCGATATTATGACGATTTTTTTCATACATCGGGCCAGGATTACCCAGTCCGACGATAAGCATAATTATTTAGCTTTGATTACACCCAGAACTGCAACACGGTCAGAATCTGTAAATGTAACATTTTCGATTTTGTCTAAGTCACGGATAAGTTTAGAATCACCTACATCCATTTTAGTAACATCTATATTGATCACATTTGGTAAGTTTTCAATAGTAGTTTTTACTCTTAAACGTGGTTTAGAAATATGCACAAGACCTTTATTTTTAAGACCAAACGCGATCCCTTGTGGTACAACTGGAACATGGTAATGTGTAAGAACGCCTGCTTGTGCAACCATTAAATCAACATGTAAAAGTGTTCCTGTCACTGGCTGAGACTCATAAGACTGAGCTACAACTTTCATTACTTTGCCAGCTACGCTAACATCAAATGCTAAAGTCTCTTTATTGCGAACTGTACGGATATATTCGTTTTGTTTAAACGCAGCGTGAACATTTTCAAGCCCTTTTCCGTATATGTTTGCAATTAGATAACCATCACGGCGCAACGCTTTCGTTGCTTTTTTGCCAATACTCTCTCTAACTATACCTTCTAACATTTTGAATCCTTAATTTAAAAAATAGGCGCAATTGTACCCAAATAATCTTTAATATTAGTTAATCGTGTAAATATTATTTTAAGCCAAATACATCATCATTTTCGCTTATTTCTGTACTACTAGAAGGCTTATCGGATATTTTTCCACTAGTAAGTCCACTCATCTTCAGTGCCAAATCTGATGCACTTGTAGCATTTTCCATAGCGTGTTCTCTAGAAATGATACCTTGTTCATAGAGATCCAAGAGAGACTGATCAAAACTTTGGGACTTATAATGGTCCTTCCCTGCTTCTATCGCATCATGGATTTCATAATCACGGTTTTCCATGATAAGCTTCTCTATTGTCGGCGTTCGTACCAAAACTTCCATAGCTGCACGTCTTTTGCCATCCGTTGCCTGAACAAGCCTTTGCGAGACAACACCTTGAAGTACTCCAGCCAAAGAGAGACGCACACGATTTTGCTCCTCAGTAGGGAATTGCGCGATGATACGGTTAATCGTCTCTTTTGCATCTACTGTGTGAAGCGTTGAAAATACAAGGTGTCCAGTATCTGCTGCATGGAGGGCGAGATTTATCGTCTCTTTATCACGCATCTCTCCTACGAGAATAATATCCGGATCCTCGCGTAGTGATGCACGAAGTGCTGTACCAAATGAGAGCGTATCCTGTCCCACTGAACGTTGGTTGATGATACATCCTCTATCTTTATGGACAAACTCTATCGGATCTTCAATAGTAATGATATGCTTTTTTTTATTGAGGTTTATCTCGTTGATGATAGCCGCAAGTGTTGTTGATTTTCCACTTCCCGTTACTCCCGTGACAAGCACAAGTCCACGCTCTTTATCTGCGAAACTTTTTACGACATCTGGAAGATGCAGCTCGTCAAAAGAAGGAATATCCACAGGAATAACACGAAAGACAGCGGAAACGCCATCCATCTGAAAAAAAACATTGACACGAAAACGATTTTTTTCATCAAAAGGATAAACTAAATCTATCTCACGTTGCTCAACAAACTCTGCAAATCTTCCCTTAAGGAGCTCTTTAGCAAATGTCAAAGCATCTTCTTTAGAAAAGATCCCTCCAGAAAACTGAACAAGATTTCCATTGATTCTTGCACGTATTACAGAATTTGCCTTGACATGCAAATCACTGCCACCATTTTCTATCATCTTTTTGAGATACGATCGTATCTTTTTGAGCTGTTCAAAGGTTAGCTTACTTACGTCTACTTCATTCATAGTGCCTCCAATATATCCTTAAATGCGTCTTTAAACGCAGCGAGTCCATCATCTATCTGTTTGTGTAGCACTGCATCAAAATCAATACCTGCATCAGCTATTTTAGCGAAATGTTCACGTATTGTCTCTTCTGAAATAGGAAGTGCTTTTACTCTGCCACCATTTGCATGAAATGCCTTAATCGTCTCAATCGGTGCGGTATTTACACTATTATATGCGAGCAATCCTTCGACATAATAGTGCGCAGGAAGAGAGTCATCTTTAACACCTGTACTTGCAAAGAGAACACGACACCCCTCTACTTGCATAGCAGTTACCGCATTATATATAGAAGCACTATTATAAATTCCGCTGAGGGCTAATTCGATGCCATGTTTTGCCAGTTCACCATCAAGCGCTCTATCCACACGGCTGACAAAAACACTGATAACTGTGTCAACTTTTGAACCGTGGCGCTTTACTCCCGATTCAAAAGCTTTTGCACACTCTATCGCTTGTTCTTTTGAGAAGATAAGCGTTGCGTTTACCGGAATTCCAAGGGCACTCAGCTCTTCCATTGCTTTGTATCCCGCTTTTGTTGCAGGGACTTTTATCATGACATTTTTTCGATCAATCGTCTCATAAAGTCTCTCACCCTCATCTATAGTCGCACGCGCATCATCACACAAGAAAGGATCAACTTCTATGCTCACATAGCCATCATCATTTGCTTCATAAAGCGGTCTGAGGATATCTGCAGCCTTTGTGATATCATACATAGCTAAAGCTTCATACTTCTCTTTAGCAGAGAGTCCAGTGAGTGTTTGTATATGCTCTTTATATGCCGGTGAATTTAAAATAGCACTCTTAAATATAGCAGGATTCGAAGTAGCTCCATTGATAATGCCTTCATTGATCAACTCTCTAAATTCGTTTTCCAGATAGTCTCGCTCAATAAAATCTGCCCACAATGAAAACTTCAACTCTTCTATATACATGCACTACTTCCTAAATAAAATTTTTTTATTATATCCCAATATCACAAAAATCAAAATATGTAAGAGTGTCAGCACCAATAGTACATCATAAAAGAGATGATAGACTTTATCTTGCAGATTTTGCATGATATAAACATCATATATTTGTTCTGCAAAAACGATGTATGTCTCATATAAAAGTAGCATATAAAGACTCCACACGAGCAGCTCCTTCCAAGACAAAAGAAGTTCATTTTTATCTAAAAAGTAAAAAAGTAAAAAGAGATTTACGAAATAAAGCGGGTAGAGAGAGGAAGCAAATATTTTTACCAAAGCAAAAAAGAAGATTGGCATATAAAGCAGATAAAATATTTTTTTATCTTTCAAAAAAGTACTGAGAAACGCAGCTTGTAAAAGGAGTAGAACTGTATATTCTCCGACAAAAAGAAGGGAGAGACTCAGTAAAAGATGTAAAAAATATTTCATCTAAGAGATATGTTGCGGTATCTTTACGCTAAACGTAGAACCTTCACTTGAAGTAACAACAGAAATAGTTCCTCCAAACTGTTTTTCAATAATCATCTGACTCATATAGAGCCCAAGTCCTGTTCCATTTTTACCCTTTGTACTAAAGTATGGTTCAAAAATATGCGGCAGATTTTGCTCACTTATGCCTGTTGCATTGTCTTGTGCGCTTACGATAATTTGATCATCTTCACATCTTACAGCTAAGATGACTTTTGCGTTCTCATTTTTTGACTCCGCAAAAACATCTATTGCGTTGTTTAGAAGATTGAGGATGACTTGAAGCAGTTCATTTGGATAGGTAGAGATATGGATATCTTCTTCTTTTTTTATACACACGACTACCTCAGCATCCTTAAGTCTTGGAGAGACAAAGTTGACTGCTTTTTCCAAAAGCTCATGGATTTCTATCTGTGCCAGCTCTTTATTTGGATGAAAATAGGTTTTAAAATCATCTATCGTCTCAGAGAGATAGATGATAGTATCACTGATTTCACTCAGCGTTTTGGAGATCTCCTCTTGCGTTGGTGCTTCACCCAAAAGCCTTTGGAGTTCAAGATTTGATATTTGCAATGTAATCGTAGAGAGTGGCTGTCTCCACTGATGCGCTATCATACTAATCATCTCACCCATCACTGCCTGCTTCGACTGTACGGTCAAAATTTTATCTTTTTGCAGAAGCTCTTCTATTTTTGATTTGACTTTTTCCTCAAGAGAAACATTCATCTCTGTGAGTTCTAGCGTCTTGTCGCGTACCTGTTTTTCGAGTTTTCCATTAAAGTCTCTGAGCAGATTTTGCTGAGAGAGGATAAGGGCTCTGCTCTCATCCATCTTGAGCTGATAAAAGTAGATAGCCAAAGTGATTATCAAGAAAACCACAATGACATAAGAGCTCTGAAAAAATGAGTACTGTACTTCCACAAAAGGCTGTAACGGTGCAATTAGAAGCATACTTACAACAAATACTACCCAAAAAATTCCCCGTTTTGTTCCCTGAAAATATAAGAGCATAATCGGATAAGAGAGAAGCCAAACATGTTTGAGTGATGCTGGATCACTTTTATAAAATAAAAAAAGAAACAAAAAAGTAAACTCAGCAGTAAGAAATGTTGCAATAGGAAAAAAGTTTTGTTTATCTCTTCGCAAAATAAATAACAACGTAAAGTTAATAAGCATAATAGCCATCTCTAGAGGGATAAAAAAAGGAGTTTCACGTACTACGTTCCACATGATCCCATAAAGAAGCCCAATACTTGCGAGGACAATAGTAATATTAATCATCTGAAATCTGTTTTTAAGATCCCATTCATCCTCTCCAAACGCAAGTCCGCTGGACAAAAAATTATCAAAATCTATTTTCATCTATCCTCCCGATTCATGGCAGATATACCTTATCAACAAGTTCGTTATACTCTAGCAAGAGGTCACTATCAAGCGTAATACCGCCACCACTTTTATAGAGATATCCATCCTGCGTTTTTTCTATAAAACGTATCATCACACCGCTATCGAGCGATTTGCCATCATAAACACCGAAGATGCCGCTGTAAAAACCTCGCTCATATCCTTCGACCTCTTCGATAATTTTGAGTGTGCTTTTTTTTGGTGTCCCACTGATACTACCCGCTGGCAAAAGTGAGAAAAGTATATCACCTATGCGTTCATGCCAATCTTCTCCGACAAAACCACTAATATGTGAGCTTACTTGTAACAGCTTTTTTTCACCAGCTTCAATCTCTGTGATATAGCGAAACTGTTCAACTTTCACATCCTCGGCCACGATAGAGAGATCGTTTCGCAGCAAATCTACAACCATCACATGCTCCGCCATCTCTTTGGCATCTGAGAGTATCTTTTGGGCTGCATTTGGCACTGAGGCGTCAATCGTCCCTTTCATAGGATATGTGTGGATTCTTTTTGTATCGATTTGGATAAATTTTTCAGGGGAAAAACAGACAAATTCATCCTTAAAACGCAGCTTATAATGTGCGTTTGCAAGGGAATAGATCTCTTTGAGTGTGAGCTGCGTTTGTATCTTTGTGCTTTGGGTGAGATTTGTGAGGTAGGTGTCACCTGATTTTATTTTCTCAATTATTGCATCAAATTTTTTCTTGTAACTCTCAAAATCAGGTGGCATTTTTATAAAAGTATGGATATGTTCTTTGCAGTTGTAATTTTCATCGATAGTAAATTCTATATCATGTTTTTCTAGCTCGTGCAAAGAAAAAACTTCTAATCTTTGAGCCTTAAAATCAGTGACAAACAAAAAAGCTTCTCTTTGTTTGCCCAAGATATTTAGCGCATCAAAGGTCATAAATCAGTTTTTTGAGTACGGCCATTCTAATAGAAACGCCGTTGCTTACTTGTTGCAAGACTTTGCATCGTTCATCCGCCAAAAGTGCGTCACAGATATCTATATTTCTATGTACCGGTCCTGGGTGTAAAAGGATAATATCTCTCTCACCTACAAGCTCACTGGTGATACAAAAATCACTCGCGTAATCTTTGAGTGAGGCATAGTTTTGTGAAGAGTGTCGCTCTGTCTGTGTGCGAAGACTCATAATAGCATCCACTTCATCAATAATCTCTGCAATATTGTTGGTAGTTCTTAGCTGCGTTTTTGGTAAAAACTGCGGTGGAGCTACGAGGATAACTTCCACACCAAATCTTCCCAAAAGTTCAATATTTGAGTTTGCCACACGAGAGTTTTTGATATCGCCGACAATAGCAATTTTTTTGCCCTTGATATCTCCAAAATGCTCTTTTAAAGTATAAAGGTCAAGTAGTGCTTGCGTTGGGTGCGCATGCGCTCCATCTCCTGCGTTTATGATAGATGCTTTTGTATGGTTGGAGAGTATTTTAGGCACACCCGAGTTTTGGTGACGCACGATGATGGCATGAGGTCCCATTGCATCGAGGTTCATCGCTGTATCTACAAGCGTTTCACCTTTCTTTGTCGAGCTATTGACAACATCAAGATGCACGATCTCAGCCCCAAGTCTCTTTGCTGCTATCTCAAAAGAGCTTTTGGTTCGCGTAGAGTTTTCAAAGAAAAGTGTGATAATAATTTTATCCTGTAAAATTCTCTCAAAACGCCCATCACTAAAGCGTTTAGCATCTGCTAAAATCTCTTCAACTTCTTCATTTGTAAAATCATCCGTGCGAATTAGGTGCTTCATCATATTCTTCTCATAATTTTTTATAGATTATACAAAACATCACATATAATATCAATATCGCTCTCTACTTTTAAGACCTTTTGTCCAATTTGCTCAAAATAGGGAGCTGAAATATTTTCAAAACTCTCTGCGTTTTGGCGACAGTTAAACGCAAGTGCATAGGGTATCTTTTTTGCTTCTAGGGCTCTTGTACTCAAAAGCGTATCATTGATACATCCAAGCGAGCAGTGTGTGACCAAAAGTGCTACGGCATCAAGTTTTGTGATGAGATCTATCATCATCGTCTGCGAGTCTATAGGCACATACAAACCGCCCGCACCTTCTATGATGACGATATCGCAAGAAGCCTCAAGCTCCTCTAATTTTTGCACAATAAGCTTGAGATCAAGCGGCGTATTTTTCGAAGCGACAAAAGGCGCTGCCGGCAAAGTATAGGTAATAGGTACGATGTCTTCGACCTCTAGTGACCAGAGTTTTGGATTGAGTTGTTTTACACATTCAAGAAGGGCTTCCCCATCAGGCGCATAGCCATCTACAACTCCAGTCTCTATCGGTTTGAGCACTCCGACGAGTAAACCGCGTGAGGCAAACTCCGCTAAGAGCAGTTTTGTCGTGTAAGTCTTACCTATATCTGTATTTGTTGCACTAACAAAAATTCTTTTTTTCATAATTATCTCTACTTTGGTATAATCTTTTTATCACATAAACAAGGCTTATATTACCATGAATCATTTTGAAGAGTATTGTACCAAATTTGTTCAGGAGGTCGGCGCAAAAGAGGGAGCTATAAGCCCTGCTATTGTCAGTTCGGCCTCATTTGCCTATGGCACGCCTGAAATCGGCGAGGGCATTTTTGATGGAAGCGTGAAAAAACCGCTCTACTCACGCATGGGAAATCCTACTACAGCAAAACTTGAGAGTATCATGGCAAGCATGGATGAGGGTATCGGCGCTGTTGCTACAAGCAGCGGAATGGGTGCGACGGCACTTGCGACTATGTCACTACTAGGTGCAGGCGATGAGATAGTATCTATCGGCGGACTCTTTGGCGGGACTTACTCTTATTTTGATGAAACACTTTCGCGTTTTGGCATCACAACACACTTTTTTGATGTCGATGAGATAGAAGCAATCATAAACGCAATAAACGAAAATACAAAAATAATTTTTTTAGAGAGTGTCGGCAATCCAAATATGAGACTCCCAGACATAAAACGCTTCGCTTCAATCGCAAACACTGCTGGAGTTGCATTGATAGTGGACAATACAATCACCCCTATGAGTATCTCACCACTCAAACTTGGTGCAGATATTGTCGTCTACTCAACAACAAAAATTATCAGCGGCAATGCCTCAGCACTTGGTGGCTGTGCAGTATTTCGCGCAATAAATGATGGTGAAGACAAATTCAAATCACCAAGATACAATTTTTTAGCGAAGTTTATCAAAGGTGCGGGAGCGATGGCTTTGATACCAAACGCAAAGAAAAGAGCACTGAGAGACTTTGGTATGAGTGCAAATGCCAATGCAAGTTATCAGACGATGCTCGGACTTGAGACATTGCCCCTTCGCATGGAGCGCATCATAAACAGCGTTGCGTTTTTGGTACATGAACTCGATGCAAATGGCCTAAATGTCAACCATCCATCTTTGCCAGAACATCCACATCACGAACTCTATCTCAGTGACTTTAAACACGGGTGCGGAACACTTTTTACATTAAACATGGAAACAAAAGAGAAAGCTTTTGAATTTTTAAACAGAACAAAAATTGCAACTATAACTGCGAATATTGGTGATAGCAGAACACTTGCTCTGCACATGGCTTCGACAATCTACAGAGATTTTGATGAAAAAACGCGAGAGTTTTTAGGTATTACTGATGGTCTCATTCGTATCTCTATCGGCTTGGAAAATCCTGCAGATATCTTAGAAGATTTCTTAAACGCAGCGAAGTAGGGAAAATGGCAACGAAAACAAATTTTGAACTCAGCGAAGAAGTGATGATCAAACATCCTAAAAAATATAAAGTTTATCTGCTCAACGATGACTATACTTCTATGGATTTTGTAGTAGATATTTTAATAAGTATTTTTCATAAAAGTTATGAAGAAGCAGAGACTATTATGCTTGAGATACACAAAAAAGATCGAGGTCTTTGTGGCGTTTATAGTTATGAGATAGCGGAGACAAAAGTAATGCAAGTCACAAGAAAAGCAAAAGATAGCGGTTTCCCGCTCAAAGCAACTATGGAGGAGGAATAATTATGATTAGCTCAAACCTCAATGATATTTTTCAAAAATCGATCATCTTTGCAAAAAACCTACGACATGAATATCTGACAATAGAACATATTTTTTATCTTCTGCTCAGTTCTGATGAAGGCTCAAATATCATCTCTGCCTGTGGTGGCGATATTCCAAAGATGAAAGAAGCACTTTCTGAGTATATCAAAACAAATATTGATAAATTACCAGAGAATGTGCAGCAAGATCCTTATGAAAGTGTTGCACTCTCGCGTTTGATAGACAATATGATAAAACACATCCAAAGTGCCGGCCAAGCAAGTGCTCATGTAGGTGATTTGCTTGCAGCACTCTATGATGAAGAGAATACATTTTCCTATATGCTCTTAAATGAGTATCAAATCTCAAGACTTGATATCTTAGAACTTATCTCGCACACCGATACAAAACGCAGCGATAACGATAGCGATAGCGACTCATACTTGGAAAAATACTCTATTAACCTCCTGCAAAAAGCAAAAGAGGGAAAAATTGATCCTGTAATCGGCAGAGCTGATGAGATACAAAGGGTCACACAGATTCTTTGCAGAAGAAAGAAGAACAATCCTATTCTCGTCGGAGAAGCAGGTGTCGGTAAAACAGCCATTGCAGAAGGTCTTGCTCTTAATATCGCAAGCGGAAATGTACCTGAAATACTTAAAAAATCAGAACTCTACGCCCTTGATCTTAGCGCTATGCTCGCAGGAACAAAATACAGAGGCGACTTCGAGAAGAGACTCAAGGGCCTTATGGATGAGCTAATATCAAATCCAAACGCAATCCTCTTTATTGATGAGATCCACACCCTTATTGGTGCTGGTGCAACTAGCGGGACAATGGATGCAGCAAATCAGCTTAAACCAGCCCTTGCAAGTGGTGAGCTTAAATGTATGGGAGCTACAACCTTTGCGGAGTATAGAAATGGTTTTGAAAAAGATAAAGCTCTGAGCAGAAGATTTTCAAAAGTAGATATCAATGAGCCTTCTGTAAAAACAAGCTATCTCATTCTCCAAGGTCTCAAAGAGAAATATGAAAAACATCATAATGTGACCTACACAAATAAAGCGCTCAAAAGTGCCGTTGATCTCTCAAAACGCTATATTACGGATAGATTTTTACCAGATAAAGCGATTGATCTCATTGATGAGTGTGCAGCTTCTTTTCATCTTAAACCAAGTGCTAAGAGAAAAGTCACAAGTAAAGATATAGAAGAGACTATCTCAAAAATAGTCGGTATAGCAAACGCAAAAGTCACAAAAAATCAAACAGCAGCACTCCAAAGACTTGAAGAAGATCTCAAAGTGAGGGTAATAGGACAAGATAGTGCCTTAAACGCAGTGACAAAAGCTATCAAAATATCAAAAGCAGGACTAACACCACAAAACAAACCTATCGCTTCTTTCTTATTTTCAGGTCCAACTGGAGTGGGAAAAACAGAACTTGCAATCGCACTGAGTGATATTTTAGCCATTAACTTTGAGCGTTTTGACATGAGCGAATATATGGAAAAACACACCATAAGCCGTCTTGTAGGAGCACCTCCTGGATATGTGGGATATGAACAGGGAGGATTACTCACAGAAGCGATTAAAAAACATCCTTATACCGTCTTGCTACTTGATGAGATAGAAAAAGCGCATCCTGATTTAGTTAATATTTTACTCCAAATCATGGACAGTGCAGTCTTAACAGACAATAATGGCTATAAAGCAAACTTCCAAAATGTTATACTAATCATGACTTCCAACATAGGGGCAGCTGCAAGAAATGTAATGGGATTTAATAAAGACAGTTCAATCTCTAAAAATGAAGAGCTCAAATCATTCTTTACTCCTGAGTTTAGAAATAGACTTGATGCTATAGTTGAGTTTAAAGCACTTAACAAAGAGACGATTTTAGGTGTGGTCAATAAGTTTATACAAGAACTCAACAGAGATCTTAAAAAGAAAAAAATTATTGTTACTATTACTCAAAACGCAGCCGAATTTATAGCAAACGCAGCCTATTCAATAGAAATGGGTGCAAGACCAATCAAACGCTATATTCAAGACAATATCACCAATAAACTAAGCGATGAAATACTCTTTGGAAAACTTAAACGCGGTGGTGAAGTTAGTGTAGATAGTGATGGTGAACTCGTATTAGACTTCAAAGAGCCAAATGAACATCCCGCAGCTCAATAAACACTCACTCACCTTTCCTCACCCAAATGATGCTTCCCCTGATGGCATCGTCGCGTGGGGAGGTGATCTCAACCACTCAAGACTTATCCGCGCTTATCAAAATGGCATATTCCCATGGTATTCCCATGGTGATCCTATTATTTGGTGGTCACCGAATCCAAGACTCATTATGGAGTTGGATGATTTTAGACTCACACGCTCACTCAAAAAAAGTATAAAAAAATTTCAATATAAATTTGATACAAACTTTACAGAAGTGATGCGTAAATGCGCTACAACGCCAAGAAATAATCAAAATGGAACTTGGATACAAGAAGAGATAATCGAAGCTTATGAAGTACTCTATGGAATGGGTATCGCTCATTCTGTTGAGAGCTACCAAGAGGGAATACTTGTTGGAGGACTATATGGGGTAGTAATTGGTAAAGTCTTTTGTGGAGAATCAATGTTTTCGCATGTAAACGATGCATCAAAAGCAGCGTATACAGTACTGGTAAAACATCTGAAATTATGGGGTTATGACTTTATTGATTGTCAAGTTCCGACAAATCATCTCAAAAGTTTAGGTGCAAAAGAGGTAAGTAGAGAATATTTTCTAGAAAGACTAAATAAAGTAAATATGGATACATTAGAACATTATTGGGAAATAGATAATAAGCTCTTAGAGTAAAAGTTATATCATAAATGTAAAAGCAGTTAATGGATTGATTAAAAAGTAAATATTGTAAATAAAAGTTTGATTGATTAAGTTAAAAGAAGAGTCAGATCTGATCAACTAGGCAGCGACCTACATTCCCACACCTGAAAGATGCAGT
>JAQTZE010000023.1 GCA_028687935.1 Sulfurimonas sp. | reverse complement strand
AAGTTTTACCGGCTTTACGCACAATAAACTCTTCCATATATTTAACACCTTTACCCTTGTAAGGCTCTGGTGGACGGAATGATCTAATCTCAGCAGCTACTTGACCAATCGTTTGTTTTTCATGACCTGTTAAAGTGATGACGTTTTTCTCTACTAATGCATCAATACCAGCTGGTAACTCATAATTAATATCGTGAGAAAAACCAAGCTGAAGCTTAAGAACTCTACCTTCAACAGCAGCACGGTAACCAACACCATTAATCTCTAATTTTCTAGTATAACCAGTTGTTAAACCAGTAACTACATTAGCAGCTAATGCGCGGTAAGTACCCCAGAAAGCTCTGTGCTCACGTGCTTCAGAAAGTGCACTGAAAGTCAAAACATTTCCATCGATAGCAAAACCAACATTGCCTTTAGTATCTAAATCAACACTATTTTTGCCTTTAGCAAAAGTAATAACATTCCCATTTACGCTAACATTGATGTCAGCAGTAACTTCTACTGGATTTTTTCCAATTCTTGACATGCTATTCTCCCCCTACCATACAGTACACATAACTTCGCCACCAATGCCAAGCTCATAAGCTTTGTCATTAGCAAGAACGCCATGTGATGTACTAACAATAATAGTACCGTAACCGTTTTTAAAACGCTTAATTTCATCTTTGCCTTTATAGATACGACGACCTGGCTTAGATATTCTTTTAAGTTCATTAATAACGCTTTTTTCATTATCATCATACTTAAGTACTACTTTGATAGTTTTTTTAACGCCATCTTCGATAACGTTAGCACTTTCAAGATACCCTTTTTCTACTAAGATATTTGCTACAGCTTCAACACTCTTAGAGTGAACCAAAGTAGTAACAGCTAATCTTCTCATACCAGCATTACGAACACGCGTCAATGCATCTGATACTAAATCATTAATCATTCATAAATTCCTTTTGTTGCAAGTCTACAAACGCAGACTGCTAATTATTAGGAGTTTCTTCTTGGCTTACCAAGAAGACTTTCTAACACCTGGGATTAATCCCTCATTTGCCATTTTTCTAAAACAAATACGACAGATACCAAAGTCACTAATTACAGAGTGTGGACGACCACAGATCTGACAACGTGTGTAAGCACGTACTGCGAACTTTGGAGTTCTTTTTGCTTTTGCAATCATTGACTTCTTAGCCATTACTTGCTCCCTTTGCTAAAAGGCATACCCATTTTCTCTAAAAGAGCGAATGAAGCCTTATCTGTTTGTGCAGTAGTAACTACTGTTATGTTCATACCATGAATTTGCATGATAGAGTCATAATTTACTTCAGTAAAAATAAGTTGCTCTTGAAGACCGAAGTTATAGTTACCACGACCATCAAAACCATTTCTTGGAACACCACGGAAATCTTTTACACGTGGAAGTGCAACAGATACGAGACGATCGAAGAAATCATACATTTTTTCACCACGAAGTGTTACACGTATACCAACTGGCATACCTTCACGAACTTTAAAACCAGCTACTGATTTTTTAGCTATAACTGTAGATGCTTTTTGACCAGCGATTGCAGTGATAGTGTCTTCAATGTTTTGGATAAGCTTGTTGTCTTTCATTGCGAAACCAGCACCAACAGAGATAATAATTTTATCTAACTGTGGTGTTTGCATAGGGTTTTTTATCCCTAAATCAGCTTGTAATTCAGATTTAACAGCTAAATATTTTTCTTTTAAACGAGCCATCTAATTATGCCTCCACTTTGCGAACATTTGAAGCATCTATAGGCATCTCTTTATTGATATGTCCGCCTTTAGTGTTCTCTTCAGTTGGTTTGATAGCTTTTTTAGCTATTTTACAACCCTCAACGATAACCTTGTTTTTCTTAGGCATTACTGATAAAACAGTTGCCTTAGTTCCACGATCGTCGCCCGCGATGATTTCTACTAAATCACCTTTTTTGAAATTAAACTTTGCCATTAAACAACCTCCGGTGCAAGAGATACGATTTTCATAAATCCAGCGTAACGAACTTCACGACCAACAGGTCCGAAGATACGAGTACCGATAGGTTCTCTCTTGTCATCTAATATAACAGCTGCATTGTCATCAAAACGAATTAGAGAACCGTTTTCACGTTGAATCTCTTTTTTAGTTCTAACGATAACAGCTTTTACAACTTTACCTTTTTTTACTTTAGCAGTTGGAATCGCTTTTTTTACAGAAGCAATAATAACATCACCAACTGTAGCATAACGACGTTTTGAACCACCAAGTACTTTAATACACATAATCTCTTTTGCACCTGTGTTATCAGCTACATTCAGACGAGAAAAACTTTGAATCATTATTCCCCTCCTGAAATTACAGTTTTAAGTCTAAAAGATTTAGTCTTAGAAAGTGGGCGACATTCGATTGCAATAATCTCATCACCAACTTTTACTTCATTACGCTCATCATGTACTAGGTACTTTTTGAAACGTTTTACAACTTTGTGGTAGCGAGGGTGCATTACACGACGCTCAACAACTATTGATACTGTTTTGTCACCTGCAATTTTTACTACGTTACCTTGAATTTCACGTTTATGTGTCATTGCCGTGCTCCTAGTTTGCTACTGCAGTAAGTGCAGTATTGATTCTTGCAATGTCTTTTTTAGTAGTTCTAAGTTCACTACTATCTTGCAATTGCATCATCTTTTGTTTAATTTTTAATGTAAAAAGTTCAGTCTTTTTAGTTTTTAGCAGTGCCAAAAGCTCAGCTGAATTTTTATCTGCTAAATCAGAATATTTCATTGTTCATCTCCGCAGTGATAATTTTAGTTTTAAATGGTAGTTTGTGCATTGCAAGTGTTAGAGCTTCACGCGCTATCTCTTCTGGCACACCAGCCATCTCAAATATTATACGACCTGGTTTAATATTCATAACCCATGTATCAACTCCACCTTTACCTTTACCCATACGAGTTTCTAAAGGTTTTGCAGTCAATGGCTTAGCAGGGAATACACGAATCCAAATCTTACCAGCTCTTTTGATGTGACGCGTAGCAGAGATACGAGCCGACTCAATTTGACGAGAGTTGATACGACCAGCTTCAACAGCTTTAAATCCGATGTCACCAAATGCTAGTGTATAACCAGAGCGTGCATAGCCACGGTTACGGCCTTTCATTACTTTACGATATTTTGTTCTTTTTGGCATCAACATAATTATTCAGCCTTTTCGTTATTTTCACGTCTTGGAGCACGTTTACGTGGACGTTGCTCAGTTTTGTCTTCTTTAGCTTCAGCTGGAATACCTTTAGTAAGAACCTCACCTTTGAATATCCAAACTTTTACACCAATACAACCGTATGTAGTGTGTGCTTCAGCAAAACCGTAATCGATTTTTGCACGAAGTGTATGAAGAGGAACACGTCCTTCTAAGTACCACTCAGTACGAGCCATTTCAGCGCCGCCTAAACGGCCAGAAACAGAAACTTTGATACCTTTAGCGCCAGATCTCTGAGCACCTTGCATAACTTTCTTCATCGCACGTCTAAACGCAACACGACGCTCAAGTTGAGTAGCTACATTTTCAGCAACAAGTTGCGCTGAAGTTTGAGCTTTTTTCTCTTCTTTAATGTTAACAGAAACTTCTTTACCGATTAAAGTCTGAAGAGAAGTTTTAAGTTTCTCAATATCAGAACCTTTTTTACCAATAATGATACCAGGACGTGCAGCAACGATAGTTACACGAAGTCTCTTTACTGTTCTTTCTATAATGATGTTAGAAACACCAGCATAGTAAAGTTCTTTTTTCAAATATGTTCTTATCTTGTGATCTTCACCTAAAGACGCAGCTGCAGTCTTAAAATTAGGGAACCAACGGCTCTCCCAATTGCGGTTGATACCAAGACGTAAACCAATAGGATTAACTTTCTGACCCATATTATTTACCCTCTACTTCTACTAAGATGTGTGCTGTCGGTTTTCTAATACCTGAAGCCATACCACGAGCACGTGGACGGAAACGTTTTAGTACTGGACCATTATCAACACGACAAGATGTGATAATACAATCTTCAGCTTCACTGCCACTGTTAGCAACTGCAGATGCAACTACTTTAGCAATGATTTTAGCAGCTTTGTTTGGAGTAAACTCTAATGCTGCAAGTGCTGCTTCAGCATTCATACCTTGAATCTCTCTTGCAATAAGACGAGATTTGATAGGTGATACACGGATGAATTTTAATAATGCTCTAGCCATGATTAACCTACCTTTTTCTGTACAGAACCTTTATGGCCCTTAAATGTACGAGTTGGTGCGAATTCACCTAATTTATAACCAATATGGTTCTCTGAAACGAATACAGGAACGAATTGACGTCCGTTGTGAACATTTAATGTTAAACCTATCATATCAGGAAGAACTACTGATCTTCTTGACCATGTTTTTATAGGTTTTTTGTTGCCTTCAGCTTTAGCAGCCTCAACTTTTTTCATTAAATGAGCATCAACAAATGGACCTTTTTTTACTGAACGAGCCATTATCCCACCCTTTTTGCATTTGGTTTACGGCGAGTAATAATAAGTTTATCACTAGCTTTGTTACGACGAGTTTTAGAACCCTTCGTTGGTTTACCCCATGGAGTAACTGGGTGACGACCTGAATTCGTTTTACCTTCACCACCACCATGCGGGTGATCGACAGGGTTCATTGCAGAACCACGAGTTTGAGGACGAATACCCATGTGACGTGAACGACCAGCTTTCGCTATAACGATATTGCCGTACTCTTCATTACCAACAGTTCCGATAGTAGCTAAACACTCACCTAAAACTAAACGCATTTCAGACGAAGGCATACGTAGTGATACATATTTACCATCACGACCCATGATTTGAGCAGAAGTTCCAGCAGCACGAACCATTTGTCCGCCTTTTCCAGTCTTAAGCTCAACGTTGTGTATTGTTGTACCAACAGGGATGTTTTTAAGTTTCATAGTGTTACCTGGTTTAACGTCTAAGCCAGATTCAGCAGAAGCAATAACATCACCTACATTCAAACCTTTTGGTTGAAGAATATATCTCTTCTCACCATCAGCGTATGAAATCAGTGCAATACGACAGTTACGGTATGGATCATACTCGATAGCTGCAACTGTACCAGGGATATCAAATTTGTTTCTTTTGAAGTCAATAATACGATATAACTTTTTCGCACCAGCTTGCTTATGACGAGATGTAATACGACCATTATTGTTACGACCAGCGTGAGCAGGTAGTTTAATCAATAAAGAACGAACACTCGCTTTTGCAGTGATGTCACTAGAATCAACATTCGTATAAAAACGACGTGATGGAGTTACTGGTTTATATGTTTTTATTGCCATATTACACCGCCAAACTTTCTATTTGTGCACCTTCAGGTAAAGTTACATAGAACTTTTTGAAGTCATTTTGCTTCCCTGATACACCACGGAATTTTTTCTTTTTTCCGTCTTGATTCAATGAGTTGATTTTGTTTGGAATAATCCCAAAATACTCACGAAAAACCTCTTTAAGACCTGGCTTAGTCATACGTGTAGACGTTTGAACAACGATTACACCATTTTCCTGCATACCAAGAGTCTTTTCTGTATATAGTATAGATTTAATATCTGTAATATCTGCCATTACTTAGCCTCACTTACAAGATTTTCCCAAACCGCTTTTTCGATCACGATTGAACGATAATTTGCAGCTAAGAAAGCGTTTAATTCATTTGATTCAATAACATATGTTGGAGCAAGGTTATTGAATGCTAAAAATGTGTTCTCATCTAAGATAGACTTAACAATAAGTACATCTCTTTGATTTAGTGCTTTAAACATTGCGTTTGCATCTTTAGTTTTACCAGATGCTACTTCAAAGTTATCAACAATAAATAGAGTTCCATTTTGAGCATGCTCATTTAAAGCAAAGTTCAAAGCAAGTTTTTTCTGCTTTTTGTTTACTTTCAGATCGTAGTTACGGTTGTTTTTCGGGCCAAAAGCCTTACCACCACCTACGAATACTGGAGAACGACGAGAACCTGCACGAGCACGTCCGCCACCTTTTTGAGCCCAAGGTTTTTTACCACCACCACGAACTTCTGCACGAGTTAAAGCAGATGCTGAGTTTGCACGTTGTGCAGCCTGAGCAGACTTTACATACAAGTATAAGTTGTGAGGATTAATTCCAGAAAAACTCTCTGGTAATGCTAACTCAGAAGCTTTTTCCATTTTTTCATTTAGAACGATTGCTTTCATTATTTAGCTACCTTTACACGACCTAGAGCACCGTTTGCACCAGAAACTGATCCTAAAACCGCAATGATTTTGTTTTCAGCGTCATAAGAAACGATCTCATTTTTTACACTATTTTGTGTGTTTCCGTATTGTCCAGGCATTTTCTTACCCTTCATTACACGACCTGGCCACTCAGCATTACCGATTGAACCTGTTCTACGACCAAATCTATGACCGTGTTCAGCAGGACCACCGCCAAAGTTCCAACGCTTCATAGCACCAGAAAAACCGCGACCTTTAGTTGAAAAAGTTGATTTTAAAACTTTAGCTTCTGCTAAAGGAGTTAAATCTATTTCTCCAGCTTCAGTATTTGTTACTTCCATAGTAACAAAACGGTTAAACTCAGATGAAAGGCTGTACTTTTTCTGTTGACCTTCAATTGACTTATTCATTTTTTTACCGCTTTTGTACGAAACAATAGCAGTACCTTCAGATACTTCACATACAGTAGCATCCAAAACTCTTAAAAGAGTTACTGGTTTACTTGGTACTGTGATTGTACGGCTCATACCGATTTTTTCAACAATATATTCCACGATGAGCTCCTTACTTATCCATAGAGCGTACTTCTACGTCTACTTCTGGTGCAAGATCAAGTTTCATTAATGAATCTACAGTCTCTGGTGTTGCAGAAACGATATCTATCATTCTTGCGTGCATACGAATTTCAAATTGCTCACGAGACTTTTTGTTTACGTGAACTGATTTTAAAACAGTATATTTACGAATCTTTGTTGGTAAAGGGATCGGTCCGCATATTACAGCACCAGTACGCTTTACAGCCTCAACGATTGACGCTACAGATCTATCTAATACACGATGATCATAAGCTTTCAATTTCAAACGAATTTTTTCCATGTTTTTCCTTCTAAAGAACTCGTTAGGTCCTATCCTAACTATTTAAGGGAATGGAATTGTACCCAATCCCTTTTGTATATTCAAGGTTTTATGGGGTAAATTTTGATTTTTATACAAATTTATTTCCTTTTAATAAGGAAATGATAAAATACGATACACTCATTTTTTGGACATACATGGAAATATTACTCGAAGAACTCTACAAAACAGATCTGCAGATAGATAAATTTCATGACAGAAAGCTTTTTTTGGATGAGAATAGCTATCAGATCAACGGCATAAGTAAAAGCGGTAAAAGTGCTCTTGTAAAGAATTATCTCCTCTCATTAAAGAAGAGTTCTTATCTTTATATAGACTGTATAGATGTGAGAATCGATATAAAAGAGCTCAACAGCACTCTCGCAGAGTTTTGTACAAAAAATAAAATTGATGTTTTAGCACTTGATAATTACACAGATGCTATTGTCTTTCCAAACGTCACCCAGCTTATCACAGTCTCAGAACAGCACTATCAGATAGACTTTTTAGAAACTCTCAGACTCTATCCGCTTGATTACGAAGAGTTTCTTGCGTTTGAGTACAAATATGATTCTAGTGCACTGAACCATTTCTTTCAGCTTGGAGGACTCCCTTCTATGCAAAAGGTAAACGCAGATGTACGGAGTATCTATGTTCAAAAAGTCCTTCAGTCTGCGCTTGATATAATGGAGTTTGATGTACTCTGTTTTTGCGCGAAGATGATGGCACAAAAACTCTCTGCGTTTACTATCTATGAACGTCTCAAAAATAGCAGAAAAATATCCAAAGACAAGCTCTATAAAGTATTTGATGCACTTCTCGCAAAAGGCTATATGCATCAGTTACAAAAATTCAACCATCCAAACGCAACGAAAAAACTCTATCTTTGCGATATATCACTCAAAACTGCCCTTACTATTGAAAAACATTTCGGGAGGCTTTTTGAGAATATGGTCTTTTTGGAACTGCTCAAATCAAATGTAGAGTGCTACTATGAAGACGGCATAGATTTTTATCTGCCTGATACTGAGGAGATAATTCTTTGTATGCCTTTTGCGGATGAGCGTTCTTTGTTTAAAAAGATAGAGCAAATTGAAGCATTTATCTTCTCCTATCAAGTAAAAAAAATAACTGCAATAACGATGAATAGAGAAGGCGGTATCTCTCACCCGCTCTCAAGAGTAGAAATGATACCATTTGATATTTGGGCTATAGGAGATTGATATGAATTTATGTGGCATAGATGAAGCAGGACGTGGGCCGCTTGCAGGGGATTTGGTCATGGCGGGCTGCGTTTTACATAGAACTATCGAGGGTTTAAATGACTCGAAGAAGCTCACAGAGAAAAAGCGTGAGGCGCTCTTTGAAATTATTATCCAAAACGCAAGCTATCATATAGTGAAGTTCTCTGCCAAGGATATTGATGCAAATGGCATCTCAAATTGCCTCAAACGCGGACTTCTTGAAATCATGGAAAATATAGAGTGTGAGAATTATCTCTTTGATGGAAACTCTAGCTACGGCGTCAAAGGGCTTGAGACGATGATACATGCAGATGGGAAGATAGCTGAAGTAAGCGCGGCCTCAATTCTTGCAAAAGTGACACACGACAGAGATATTTTAGAACTTGCAAAGGAGTATCCGCAGTATGAACTCCACAAGCACAAAGGCTATGGAACTGCGCGTCATGTAGAGCTTATCAAGCAGTATGGTTATTCAGAGATTCATAGAAAAAGCTATAAAATCAAGGCTTTAGAAAAAAACTTGTTCGACTAGCTGAGAGCTTGCCACGCTTTGCTTGTGACGACAAAACTGTGGCTAAAAATCTTCCAATAAAATAACATTGACAAAAGTGCCCTTTAAAAGATCACTATCATCTTCACCACTTATCATCAGAGCACTCTCACCGAGAAGATTTGTGAGAATCGCCGAACTTCCCACTTTTTTGCCTGCGAAATCTACAAAATATTCACCATCTTCAACGGAGACATTACACGCAGTGAACTCTGTGAGTTTGCTGCGTTTTGTAAAATCTTCTTGGAGCTTTGCAGCAACTATTTTATAAGCGCTCTCTTTGCCCAGCATCTTCGCGATAAGAGGCAGTACGTATAAAATAGCGGTCACAGTAGACGAGTAGGCAAAGCCAGGAAGAGAGACGATAAATTTCCCCTCTTTTTGTGCAAGGATGATATGCTTCCCTGGCTTGATTGTAACACCTTTAAAGAGTATCTCAGCGCCTAAACGCGGGATAATATCTTTGACAAAATCATAATCTCCAACACTTACACCACCCGTGCTTACAAGTATATCTGCCGAGGCAAGCGCATTTTCAAAGCTTTTAGCGATAGCTTCTTTGTTATCACCAACAGTTCCTAGCTGCAATACATCTGCTCCAGCTGATTCAAAAAGTGCTGCAAGTGTATAGTTATTTGAACTGCGAATCTGTGAAGGATTCGTGCTATTTTGTCCAAGATCGAGTATCTCACTTCCCGTAGCAATCACAGCCACGCGCGGACGCGGGGATACTTTGACCATGACGTGATTGAGCGCTGCCATCACACCTATCTGCGCAAAACCGATCTTTGTCCCTTTTTCTATAAGTACGTCTCTCGCTCGATACCCTTCTCCCACAGGACGTACAGAAGAGCCAAACGCAACCTTTTCCTTAATGATGATCTTGCCATCTTCTACTGTAACATTTTCTATTTGTATCAGAGTATCTGCACCATGAGGCATGATAGAACCTGTAAAGGTCTTAATACACTCTCCTCGCGAAAGTGTTCTTTTTTCATCACTTCCTGCGGGGTTTTCACCGATGATGGTAATAGTTGGAGCATCCATATCTTCATATATCAGCGCATAACCATCCATAGATGCGGTAGGAAATTGGGGATCATGAAACGCAGCGACGATATCCTCACACAAAACTCTTCCCAATGAGCAAGAGAGCGGTACTTTTTCATATCGCGCACTATTGACGTGGAGCAGTTCAAGCATATTTTGGCTTGTCTCGTAGGATAAAAAACTCAACTTTTTACTCCCAAAATACCGCTTCCTGCAATCGCAGTAGAGCGATCGAGTGCATAGATGCGTTTGCCATCTTTGAGGTCATATTTCCAAATAGGTGCACTTGCTTTGAAGTCTTCTACAAAAGTATCTATAAACTCTAGGGCAACCCTGCGTTTAGGAGAAAATACTGCAGCGATATAAGAAGATTCATGCAGCATCACATCACCTCTGCTGTGTGCCATTTTTATAACAGCGCCTTTTTCTTTGGCTTTTTCTTGCCAAGTCGCAAACCATGAGTTGAGGATCGGTTCATAAATATCAAAGCTCAGACCATCGATGCCGTCTTCACTTCGAACAGTTCCCACAAAAGGGATATAGGCTCCGTAGTTACTCTGCGTTTCTTGTTCATACCACTCTTTTAAAATCCTTGGCACATCAAGAGCGCCATCATAGAGATATAGCAAGCTCAGCCCCCACAAACTGGAGGAAGCAGTGAGACTTTATCTCCATCTTTGAGTGCGTATTCAAGTGAGCATACAAGTGTATCATTCACTGCTACAGCCGAATTTTCCAGCCACTGAGAGAGTTCTGCATCATCTTGCAGAAGCTTTGCTAATTCACTAAGATTTGTTATATTCACTTCTAGTGGTTCTTTTTGTATAGGACCCAAAAATTCTACTCGTATCAACTGTTATTCCTTAGCTTTATCTCGAGAAAACCAAAACTTTTTTAGTTTCAAATGGCTGTGATTATATCAAAGATAAGTTAAGCCGTGTATAATTTGATTCATAAAAAAATGGAGACTCCTTTGGTTTTTGGAAAAATTGAGTATTTAAATCTACTGCCGTTTCATCTCTTTATGAAACGTTATATTCAGAGCTCTCAAGCGAAGATGAGTATGCACCATAAACGCAATGTTCCCGCAAAAATAAATAATGAGTTTTTAACAAGACGTGTAGATGCTGCGTTTATATCAAGCATAAAAGCCAAAGGTCAAAAACATGTGAAGCTTGGCATCATCGCTAAAAAAGAGGTTCTTAGCGTTCTGGTCATACCGAGTGAGACAAACAAAAGTGACAGCGAATCTGCAACCTCAAATGTCCTCGCAAAAATACTCAAACTTCAAGGAAGCGTTCTTATCGGAGATAAAGCACTTCGCTACTATCTTAGCGGGGCAGAACATAAAGATATGGCACAGTTATGGCATGAAAAATATCATCTACCTTTTGTCTTTGCTCTGCTGTGCTATCACAAAGATAAAAGCATCTACAAAAGAATAGAAAAAAACTTCACAAAACACAAAATAAAAATCCCTCAATACATTTTGCAAGAAGCCTCTATCCGTACACAGATTTCAAAAAAAGATATACTGCATTATTTGGAGTATATCTCCTATACAGTTGATAAAAAAGCACTTCTTAGTCTGAAAAAATTTCATTCCCTTGCAAAAATCTAAAAGTTTTGTAGTACAATTGCTGATGTTTAAATTACTCTTATTATCTTTTCTTTTTATCTTTACTCTTAATGCAGATGAACCAATTATGCCGATTCCTTTACATGAGAATATTAATATTCCAAAGGCCAAACTTGGTCAGGAACTTTTTTTTGATACGATGCTCTCAAGAGACAACTCGACAGCCTGTGTGAGTTGCCACAATGTCTATAATGGTGGGGCTGATAGTCTGATTGTTTCTCAGGGCTTCAATGGTGCGAAAGGGAATATCAACTCACCCACTGTGCTCAACGCAAGATACAATTTCAAACAGTTCTGGAATGGCCGTGCAGATACTCTTTTTGATCAAGCGAAAGGACCACTAAACAATCCTGCAGAACATAATATGGATCCAAAAAAGGTACAAGAACGAGTCAGTTATTCAACAAAATATAAAAAAATGTTCAAAGAAGTCTATGGAACATATTCTATTACTTATGAGCAAGTTTTAGATGCTATTGTCGAGTTTGAGAATGCTCTGACAACCCCAAATGCGAAGTTTGACAAATATCTCCGGGGGGAGCTTCAATTGACACAGAATGAACACAAAGGCTATATACTTTTTAAACAATACGGCTGTATCACATGTCACAATGGAATAAATCTTGGAGGCAACTCTTTTCAAAAGATGGGTACATTCAAAGAGTATCATGCACATGCAAAATTTCCTGATAGATCACATGTTAGCAACGACACAGAGGATATTAATGTCTTTAAAGTTCCTACGCTGAGAAATATAGCAAAAACAGCTCCTTACTTTCATGATGCAAGCGCGAAAACACTTAAGGGCACCTCTAAAAATTAGTCAATTTTTATAAAATTTATTAATATTCTTAAAATCACTGATGATGTATACTTTGTAATAAAGCGATAGAAACCTTTATATAAGGGCTTTTGTAGGATTTTT
>JAQTZE010000013.1 GCA_028687935.1 Sulfurimonas sp. | reverse complement strand
GAAAAGAGCTTGTTTTTGCAATCAAACTTTCTGATACAAGCACACTTCTTGGATATGATCTTGGTAAAAGAACAAAAAAGTTTGTAGATAAAATAGGGCGTGCGAATGCAGCTATCTTACCATACTGTATCGCTATAGAAAACGGTAAAGCTACGGCACTCAGCGCTAAGTATTATATTGCTATAAGTTATCCACTGCTTGATATGAGTGGTTTTATGGGAATTATGACTGTTCCTGGAGCTATTGTTAAAGATTTAGAGAAACCATTTCAATAAATAGCTTGCGTTTGTATAAAAAGGGAAATAATATATGAAGAAAATATTTGTACTGCTTTTTACATCTTTGCTCATGCTTGCATCAAATGCAATGGCTAAAGATGTGAGTACATATTTGGTAGGTAATTATATAGATGTCGATAGCGCTAAAAGTAAGTTAACTAGTGCTGGATATGAAGTTGTAGCAAGCTATGAGAGTGTTAAAAATGGTACGACAATAGTTTTTACTAACTCTGCACTTAAAACGCAGGCTAGTAAGTCTGGACGTGCTCATGCAGCAGTTTTGCGTTTATTTATAGATGCTCAAGAGAAAAAGATCAGTCTAACAAATCCACTCTATTTCGGTAGGGCGTTTATGCAAGATGAGTACAATGAGGCTGTATTTAGTGCTGAATTAGATAGTTTAAATACAGCATTTTCAGGGTTGAAAGAGTCTGCAGACAAATTGGATGCTGATGAGCTTTCTGGATATCATTTTATGATGGGTATGCCGTATTATGCCGATGCAGACGAACTTGGTAAAGGTTCGACTTTAGAGCTTCTTGAAAAAGCAAAATCTTATAAAGATGGAAAGTTTGTAGTTTTTACGCTTAAACTTAGTGATGATAGTTATCTTGTTGGATACGATTTGGACAAGAGAACCAAGAAATTTGTTGAGAAGATAGGTCGTGCAAACGCAGCTGTTTTGCCATACTGTATAGCGATAGAAAATAGGAAAGCAACAGCTATGGAAGCAAAATACTACTTAGCAGTTTCATATCCACTTTTAACGATGACAGAGTTTACTACTATTGCAACTGTTCCAGGAGCAATCACAAAACATTTGGAGAAGCCTTTTAAATAGAGCTTTTTCCTTGAAACGCAAGTGATGATTTAGATCATCACTGCTTCGCGTTTTCCTTCTACGATCTCACCGATAAGATATCCATCAGTTGCAGCAAGAATTTTTGTTACATTTGACTCTTCTACAACCAAAATCATCCCTACGCCCATGTTGAATGCTCTGTACATCTCATCTTCAGCTACATGAGCGCTCATGAGCTTAAATATAGGAAGTACTTTGATAGAAGCTTTTTTGACTTCTGCTTTAAGATGCTCAGGTAAAACGCGAGGAAGGTTTTCAACGATACCGCCGCCTGTGATGTGCGCCATTGCTACGATCTCGTTTTTGAGTGCTTTAAATGTTTTTACATAGATATTTGTAGGCTCAAGGAGTGTTTCTATAAGAGGTTTACCATTGAAATCATCTTCAAATTTCATGCCCATTTTTTCAAATAATACTTTACGTGCAAGAGAAAAACCGTTTGAGTGAAGACCTGAACTTGGAAGTGCGATAAGTTTGTGACCTGCTCTCACAAGAGAAACTCTATCCATTTCTGATTTTTCAGCTACGCCAACAGCAAAACCTGCTAAGTCGTAATCATCCGCAGAGTACATACCAGGCATCTCAGCAGTTTCTCCACCGATAAGAGCACATTCGCTTCTGATACAACCCTCAGCGATACCAGCAACTACGCTTGTAGCAATCTTTACATCAAGTTTTCCAGTTGCGTAATAGTCAAGGAAAAATGATGGAGTACCGAAGTTACATAAAAGATCGTTCACACACATAGCAACGAGGTCGATGCCTACAGTGTTGTGAATACCGCTGTCAATTGCGAGTTTGAGTTTTGTTCCAACACCGTCAGTTGCTGCAAGCATTACTGGCTCTTTGAAACCTTTTGGAAGTTCAAACGCACCTGCAAATGAACCAATACCACCTAAAACACCAGGAATTGCAGTCGCTTTTACAAGTGGCTTGATATTTTCTACGAAACTGTTACCAGCGTCTATATCAACGCCTGCATCTTTATAGCTAATTTGACTCATTATTTCTTCCCACTTTCAGGTAGGTCACATTTTTTGCTGAAGATACATAAGGGACAAAAGTTGAGGAGGCCGGCAGCTAATGGTAATACACCTAAGTAAAACCAGTAATTTCCCGTGATAATACCAGTCGCGATAAGTGCTAAACCAATAATAATGCGAAAAACTCTACAAAACTTTCTTATTTTGTTGAAATCCATTCTTATACCTTTACATTTATATAAAATTTATGCAATTATATCCACATTAAGTAAAATTAATCCAAATATGCTAAAATCGCTTAAAATATAAAGAGTTGGGAATCATAAAAATGAAAGAATTTATCTATCCAGAAATGATGGTACACGTGCCAGTTTGTACAAGTAAAGTGCCAACAGATGTTTTGATTATTAGTAATAATGCAAAACTTTTAGAGGCTGAGATGATGAAGCATAATGCTATAGGCTCAAAGACTATAGTGTGCTCTTTAGATGCATTAAGAGAAGAGGCTGATAAGAGTGCTGATGTTGTTATCTGTGAGATGAGTGCAGATGCAGCAGTTGTTGCGCATATAAGTCGTGTGCTTAAAGAAGATGGTCAACTTAGTATCACGCATAGCTCTTTAGAAGAAGTGCAAAGCAATAAAGTACTTATGCAAGTGCTTGGCAACTACTTTAAAGTTATTATGCCATACAATTTAGGTAATGGCTCTACGGCACTTTTGGCATCAAAAGAGTATCATCCGACTGCAGATATTATCTTGCAGCGTTCTGATATGCTTGATGATTTGAAATATTACAACTGTGATATGCACATTGCATCGTTTGCTATGCCAAACTATATCCGTAAAGAGTATCTAGGGATCATTAAAAACTAATGGCGTTTAAGTATGCTATTGCGCTCAGTGGAGGTATTGCAACTGGTAAAAGTACGGTTGCTTCATTGCTTGCTCTTAATGGGATGCGGGTGATTGATGCGGATACTATTTCGCATGAGATACTTGATGCTTCCTCTTCTTGGGTAGTGGATACATTTGGCTCTGAATATGTCAATGGCTCAAAAGTAGATCGTGCAAAGCTTGGAACTCTCATCTTTTCGGATGCAAAAGCTAAAAAGATTTTAGAAGATTTTTTGCATCCTAAAATACGAGATGAGATAGAAAAACGCAGCGAAAAGCAGGACGGTTTTAAATTTCCTTATCTCATAGATATCCCACTTTTTTTTGAAAATGGTGCGTATAATATCAAAGAGAGTGTTGTCGTCTATGCGCCTCCAGAGGTACAACTTGAGCGTTTTATGAAACGCAACGGCTATTCTAAAGAGGAATCAATACGAAGAATCGCTTCTCAGATGCCAATAGATGAGAAGAAAAAAAGAGCGACATGGGTGATAGACAACTCAAAAAATCTTAAACATCTTCAAAAAGAGTGTGAAGAGTTTGTGGATATGATAAAGGAAAAATATTTATGACAATAGCAAAATATAGTGCAAACGGAAATGATTTCGTAATTTTTCATACATTTATCAAAGAAGATAGAAGTGAGCTTGCAAAAATACTTTGCCATAGACAAGACGGTATCGGTGCGGATGGACTTATCGTATTACTACCGCATTTAGAGCAAGATTTCGAGTGGCAGTTTTACAACTCGGATGGCAGTCATGCAGATATGTGTGGTAACGGCTCCCGTGCTTGTGCGCATTATGCTTACAATAACAATCTTGCTCCTGAAAAGATGAGCTTTTTAACAGGAGCAGGGGTAATAAACGCAGCAGTTGAAGATGCTATGGTGCAAAGTGAACTCACACCACCCGTCATAGTGGAAAAAGATATCGAACATAATGGTAAAACATGGTGGCTCATCAATACAGGCGTGCCGCATCTTGTCCATTTTACTGAGGATATCGCTGCGTTTGATATAAGTGAAGCAAGAGAGCTACGCTACAAATACAATGCCAATGTGAATATTGCGTTTGTTGAGAGTGGAAATTTACGAGTGAGAACGTATGAGCGTGGAGTAGAAGATGAAACACTTGCTTGTGGAACGGGAATGTCAGCATGTTTTTACAGAGCATTTGTAGAGAAAAAAGTAAAAAACAATATAGAAGTCTATCCAAGAAGCGGAGATACTTTATATCTGGGTATGAACGAGCGAACGATTACTTTTAAGGGTGCTGTGAAGTGTACTTTTGTGAGTGAGTGGAGAAGCTAGACTCTAAAGTCCAGCTGATTCCACAATTTTTGCTTGGTGATCTGTGATAAGAGGCTCGATGATTTCATCAAGTAAACCTCCTCCCATAATTTCAGCAAGTCTGTAGAGCGTTAAGTTTATTCTGTGGTCGCTCATGCGGTTTTGAGGATAGTTGTAGGTACGAATACGGCCACTTCTATCTCCAGTTCCAACTTGAGCTGAACGTGTTTCAGAATCTTTCGCCATCGCCTCTTGCATCTCCATATCATAAAGTCTTGCTTTGAGCACTTTCATCGCTTTTTCTTTATTTTTATGTTGTGACTTTTGGTCCTGATTTGTGACTACGATACCGCTTGGAAGGTGTGTGATACGTACAGCAGAGTCTGTTGTATTGACGCTTTGTCCCCCACATCCAGATGAGCGCATAACATCTATTTTGAGATCACTTTCATTGATCTGAACTTCGACATCATCGACTTCTGGCATGACCGCGACTGTAATGGCTGAGGTATGGACACGCCCCTGACTCTCAGTTGCCGGTACTCGTTGTACACGGTGTGTTCCGCCTTCGTATTTCAACCTGCTATAAACCTGCTCACCTTTGATAAGAGCAATAAGCTCTTTATATCCACCAGAATCTGATGGAGAAGTGCTCATGAGCTCTACCTTCCATCCTTTGAGTTCTGCATAACGTGAATAAGCATCAAAAAGATCCCCAACAAAGATTGCAGCTTCATCTCCACCTGCTCCTGCGCGAAGTTCCAAGATAATATTTCTATCATCATTTGGATCTTTTGGTAGAAGAAGCATTTTAATCTCTTCTTCGAGTTCTGGTTTGCGAGGTTCGAGTGAACGTAATTCTTCTTTTGCCATATCCATCATTTCAGAATCAGCGAGCATCTCTTTTGTTGCAGCAATATCCTGCAGTAAAGCTTTATACTCTTTTGTTTTTTCAACGATAGGGGTAATAGAAGACTGTTCACGTGAAAGGTCGGTCATTCTTTTGATGTTGGAGGTGATATCAGGTGAACTTAGCAGTTCGCTAAGTTCATTATAGCGGGTGATAAACGGTGTAAGTTTATCTGCTAACATAAGAAGTTAGCCTTAGAGAGCGTTTACAGATTTGTGTAGACGACTAACTTTTCTAGCTGCAGTTTCTTTTTTCAAGACACCTTTGCTTACAAATTTGTGAATTTGTTGGTTAGCAACTTTAAATGCTGCAGTAGCTTCTTCTTTATTCCCTGCTTCAACTGCAGTAGTTACACCTTTTACGATATTCTTAAGACGAGTTCTGTAAAAACGATTACGTTCAGTACGAACGATTGTTTGACGAATTCTCTTAATTGATGACTTATGATTTGCCATAATATGAGTCCTTCTCATTTAAATTTAGTGCGCAATACTAGCTTAAAAATAATTAAAATTTAGTTAAACAGCCTAGAATGTGCAAATATTTCATCAATATTAGATAAATATGTTAAAATACAGCACTTTTACAATGGATAGTAACTATGAAATTATTTGGAACTGATGGCGTACGAGGTGAAGCGGGATCGTTTTTGAGTGCACAAGTGGCAATGCGTGTTGCTATGGCTGCGGGAATTTACTTTAAATCTCGTTCAGTCACAAACAAAATATTGATTGGCAAAGATACGAGAAGAAGTGGCTATATGATAGAAAACGCAATCGTGAGTGGTTTGACTGCGATTGGTTATGATGTAATAGAGATTGGACCAATGCCGACACCTGCTATTGCGTTTATAACTGAAAATATGCGTTGTGATGCTGGAATCATGATAAGTGCTTCGCATAACTCCTATGAAGATAATGGAATAAAGTTTTTTGACGGACATGGAGACAAGCTTACAGTAGAGGTTGAAAAAGAGATAGAAGCTATCTATGCAAATGATGATCTTATAAAAGAAGCACAAGTTACTGCTAAAAATATTGGAAAAGCAAAACGCATCGATGATGTTATAGGTAGATATATAGTAACACTCAAAAATTCTTTTCCTCTAGAACTTTCACTTCATGGAATGCGAATCGTTCTTGATGCGGCAAATGGAGCTGGATACAAAGTGGGACCAACTGTATTAGAAGAGCTTGGTGCGGATGTAGTTGTGCTCCACAATACACCAGATGGATTTAACATCAATGAAAACTGCGGTGCACTCCATACAAAAGATCTTTGTGAAAATGTCCTTAAGTATCGTGCAGATTTAGGGATAGCTCTTGATGGTGATGCAGATAGAGTTGTTATTGTAGATGAAAAAGGGGAAATTGTTGATGGCGATCAGCTTTTAGGCGCGCTTGGGGCTTATATGAATGAGCGTGGCGTTTTAAAAGGCGGAGGGATAGTTGCAACGGTCATGAGCAATCAGGGTTTGGAAGATTATATGAAGAAGTCGGGTCTTAAACTCTATCGTAGTGATGTGGGTGATAAGCACGTTTTGGAAGTGATGAAAGAGAAGGGAATAAACTTTGGAGGAGAGCAAAGCGGTCACGTTATTGTGAGTGATTTTGCAAAAACAGGTGATGGTCTTGTGAGTGCGCTTCAAACTTTAGCACTTCTTTTGAGTAAAAAGCAAAAAGCTTCACAGGCATTGCGTCCTTTTGAGCTTTATCCTCAAAAACTTGTAAATATCAATATAAAAGTAAAAAAACCTTTAGAGAGTATAGAAAGTTTGGACCTACTTCTTAAAGAGATCGACGCAGAAGGTATCCGTCATCTTATACGTTATTCTGGAACAGAAAACAAACTCAGAATTTTGCTTGAAGCCAAAGATGCAAAACGTATGCATATTCGTATGGATGAGTTAGTCGCGTTTTTTGCAAAAGCTCTCAATGCTTAACAATCATATGCTTCGCCTAAGCGCGATTTTACTCTTTGCATTAGCGGGCATCTTTATCATCGATCAAAATATCAAAATGCTTTTTGTAGACGGCTTTCGCTACTATACAGAATGCATCGATTTTATACTCGTATACAATAAAGGCGTTGCGTTTTCTATGTTCGCGTTTTTAGATGAGTGGCTCAAATATATACAATTGGTAATGATCTTTGGCGTTTTGATCTATGTATTAACGCTCAAAAAACTTTGCTACGCACTACCAGCAGGGATACTTTTGGGTGCTGCGTTTTCAAATGTTTATGACAGATTTATCCATGGCGGTGTTGTGGATATGGTCTATTGGCATTGCGGATTTGATTTTGCCGTCTTTAATTTTGCGGATGTGATGATAGATCTTGCAGTTGTATGGATACTGTTTTTAAACTTCAAACCTAAATTTTGTAAAAATTAATCCTAGAAAAAGTACATTTTTGGTATTATTGCCAAAAATAATAGTTCAAATACTATAAAATAATGAAAAACACACTAAAGGAAACTGATGGAAATCAAATCAACTAAAATCAACGGTGCAAACGCTGAAATTCAAGCAACTATCCCTATGGCTGAAGTAAATGCTAACGTAGAAAAAATCGCAAAACAGTTAACTAAAACTGCTAAAATCGATGGTTTCCGTAAAGGGAAAGTACCTGCTTCTGCAGTGAAAAAACAATATGGTGAGCGTTTAGTTCAAGATGCTGAAGCGGAAGCACTTCGTGAAGTTCTCTCAGCTGGTTTAAAAGAATTAAGCATTGCTAATGATGCACTTATCGGTGAGCCAACTATCTCTAAATTTGAAAAATCTGATGACAAAATCGAAGTAGTTGTAAAGGTTGCTATGCGTCCAACTATCGAACTTGGTGATTATGCTGCTATGGTAAAAGAGTTTGACAAACCTGCAGTAAGCGACAAAGATATCGATGCAAGAATCACGGAATTGGCACAAGCACAAGCTCCACTAGTAGATGTAGAAAAAAACCGTAAAATGAAAGCAGGCGATACTGCTGTTATCGATTTTGAAGGTTTTGTTGATGGTGTTGCGTTTGAAGGTGGAAAAGCTGAAAACTTCGCATTACGTTTAGGTTCAAATCAATTCATTCCAGGTTTTGAAGAGCAAGTTATCGGTATGAAAAGAGATGATGAAGCAACTATCAAAGTAACTTTCCCTGAAAACTACGGCGGAAAAGAACTTGCTGGAAAAGAGGCTGAATTCAAAATCAAAGTAAATAAAATTCAAGTAAAAGAAGATGTTGCTATTGATGATGAATTAGCGAAAAAAATGCTTCCAGGTCAAGAAAACGCAACGATTGACGAGTTGAAAAAGCAAGTAAAACTTCAAATCGAAAATGAAGAACTTTCAAAACTTTACAATGACGAACTTAAACCAGCTCTATTAGAGTCTTTTGTAGAAGGTTTCAATTTTGACCTTCCAGAATTTGTAGTTGACCAAGAGATCGATATGGCTCTCAACAGATCAGCTGCAACTATGAGCGAAGATGAGATCAAAGAACTTCGTGAAAACGCAGACAAACTCACAGCACTTCGTGAAACTTTCCGTGAAGATGCGGTAAGAAGCGTAAAAGCAACGTTTATTATCGATACTTTAGCGCAGGCTGAGGGTGTAAAAGTTGGAGAACAAGAAGTAATGCAAACTATCTACTTCGAAGCTATGCAAATGGGTCAGGATCCTCAAAAAGCATATGAACAATACAAAAATTCTGGATACCTTCCAGCAATTCAGATGTCAATGGTTGAGGACAAAGTACTCTCAGGTCTTCTTAACTCAAAGATGAAAGAAGCGTAAATCATGAGTTATATTCCTTATGTAGTAGAAAAAACAGGACGTGGTGAACGTTCTTATGATATTTATTCCCGTCTTTTAAAGGATAGAATAGTTATGCTAAGTGGGGAAGTTAACGATCAAGTTGCTTCTTCTATAGTCGCACAATTCCTCTTTTTAGAAGCAGAAGATCCTGAAAAAGATATCTACTTCTACATCAACTCTCCAGGTGGAGTTGTTACAGCGGGAATGGCTATTTACGATACTATGAACTATATCCGTCCTCATGTAGCGACTATCTGTATAGGTCAAGCTGCTTCAATGGGTGCTTTTTTACTCTCTTCAGGTGAAAAGGGCAAGCGTTATGCACTTCCTCATGCAAGAATCATGATTCACCAGCCTCTTGGCGGTGCACAAGGTCAAGCGACAGATATAGCTATTCAGGCAAAAGAGATTTTACGTATGAAGCAAGAGCTCAATGAGATTCTTGCAAAAAATACAGGTCAAAAAGTAGCAAAAGTTGAAAAAGATACAGACCGTGATAACTTTATGAGCGCCGCTGAATCAAAAGAATATGGTATGATTGATGAAGTGTTAATCAAAAATACAAAAGAATAAGGGTGTATTATGTCAGGAACTTTAAGAGGTAGAAATCGTCGGGATATCAGCGAAGTAAGTAGCCCCTCGACTTCTACGCTCAAAGCACTTGATGTTGATGAACCTTCTAGTGATTTGGAAATCTATGCGAAAGAGGTCTTAAATGCGCTTATTGCAGACAATCTACCTCCTACCCCTAATAATTTTTCTCTTTATTTTGACAGACTTTTAGAAGATAAGAGCGAGAACTTGCGCAAGCAAATCGTTTCTATGCTTGAACTTGAAGATAGCAATAATGAAGAAAGCAGCATTATTTTAGAACAAAGTCTAAAACAAGGCTTTCTCTCAGTAAAAAATATCCTCAGCGTTACGGCAAATTTATATAAAAATATGGCACTTATGAGTAAAATACTCGATAAACGAAGAAAAGAACTCGTGGAACATCCAGAAATTCAAGAAGCTATCAGAGTGGTTGCTGCGCTAGAAGGGGATGTTTCTAAGCTCAGTGATATTCTCAAAAAACAGAGCTCTCAAATGAAAGTGATGTATGATGATACAGCAAGAATAGTCAAAAATGTAGAAAATGAAACGGTCTTCGACAATCAATTTGGCGTATATAACAAACGCTACTTGATGTCAAAAATAGAACAAGAAGCAGGAATGATCAAAGAGTTTAAACATAAAAGCTCTTTGATCTTTATCGAACTCTCCCGCGAACTTGCTTCAACTATCAAAAATGAAAAAGCATTGATACTAATGACACGAACGATTGCGAGACTTCTTTTAAAAACTTCTCGAAGAAGTGATATTGTTGCACATTATGGTAATGGAAAATTTGCTATGTTACTGAAGCATACAGATTTGGACAATGCGAAAAGAGCAAGTGAAAGACTTTGTGATCTAGTTTCAAACTCCAACTTTTTTCTCTCAGATCGCGAAATACAGCTAAAAATTTCTATAGGAATTACAAATATTGATCAATTTCATTCTGTTGAAGAGATTGTTGTGAGTGCTTTGGATGGCATAGAAAAAGCATATACAAAACACAATATTGATTATGCTGTCTCGCTTCGAACAAATAATGACAATTTGATATAGAGTGACGCCCATGGAACTGAAAATTGTAGAATATCCGGATAAAAAATTAAAAGAAAAATCGCTAGAAGTTAAAAGCTTTGATACACATTTACACAATCTTCTAGATGCAATGTACCCTTTAATGGTAGATACAAATGGCATAGGCCTCGCCGCTATACAAGTGGCGCATGCTAAAAGAGTATTGATACTCAATATCCCCAATGAAGACGGTGAACAACCAAAAGAAAATCTCATTGAAATGATAAATCCAGTACTGACCAAGAGAGAGGGTGATGCTGTTTATCAAGAAGGTTGTCTAAGTGTTCCAGGTTTTTATGAAGACGTCAATAGATTTGACGCTGTGTGTGTAAATTATCAAGATAGACACGGAAACACTAAAACTCTCGAAGCAGACGGGCTGTTAAGTATAGCAATTCAGCATGAAATGGATCATCTTGAAGGTATTCTCTTTATAGACAAACTCTCTTACGCAAGAAGAAAAAAGTTTGAAAAAGAGTATAAACGCATGGTGAAAGAGAAGAAAGAGAAACACAAGCTCTAAAATATGACATTATGTCATATTTAAATCCAAAATCCAAATATATTGATATACTTTTTGCAACTGATTTGAGGTTGGAGTATGAAACAGGTAAATTGCGCGACGTATGAAGGTCTTGATGCAAAAGTGGTTCAGGTTGAGTCTACATTAACGAAAGGCTTGCCCTCATTTTCTATAGTTGGTATGGCTTCAACGGCGATTACAGAGGCTAAAGAGCGCGTAAAATCTGCACTGCTAAGCAACGAATTTTCTTTTCCTCCAAAACGTATCACTATCAATTTAGCTCCGAGTGATGTGGCTAAAAATGGCTCACAGTTTGATTTGAGTATGGCGCTGATGATAGCACTTGATAGTTTAGAGAGTGATCTAAGTGAGTGGTTTGTCTTTGGTGAGCTTGGGCTCGATGGTGCAATCAAAGAAAATATGCAACTCTATCCGCTAGTGCTCTCCCTCGCAAATCAAAACATCATCTCAAAGGCTATCGTTCCTTATGAGAGCTTAGAAAAATTGTGCAAGATACCTAATATAGAATTTTACGGAGTTAAAACACTCCAAGAAGCGATAGATCTTCTTAAAAATCCTCACTCTCTAACTCCATCACAAACACAAAACGCTCTGAACTACCCATTTTATGAAATCAATGAAGAAAAATATTTTTATATCAAAGAGTATCCTGAAGATTTTTTGGACGTAAAAGGTCAGGAGATAGCAAAAAGAGCGGCCATAATCGCTGCGGCTGGTTTTCATAATATACTTTTTGAGGGAAGTCCTGGCTGTGGGAAAAGTATGATTGCTAAAAGGCTGCGTTTCATCCTACCAGCTATGAAAAATAGTGAGGTATTGGATGTGGCAAAACTTGATGCACTAGATTTTAAAGAACCTGCGTTTGTACCGCAGAGAACTTTTCGCTCACCGCACCACTCTTCTACATTGGCAAGTGTCTTTGGCGGAGGTTCTTATAAGGCGCAGATTGGTGAAGTTGGATTGGCACACAAAGGAATACTTTTTTTTGATGAGTTGCCGCACTTTGGTAAAAATATTTTAGAAGCCCTCCGAGAGCCGATGCAAGATAATCGTATACGCATCTCTCGAGTAAATGCAAAGATAGAATATCCGGCTGATTTTTTGTTTATCGGTGCGATGAATCCATGTCCTTGCGGGAATCTACTCGATGCAAACAAAGAGTGTAGATGCACTGAACTTGAGATAAAAAAATATAAAAACAGACTCTCTGATCCTTTTTTAGATCGGGTTGATCTGAATGTTTTGATGCAAAACGTGAGCGCAACAGATGAAGCGAGTCTGAGCTCCAAAGAGATGCATAAGATGGTTTTAGAAGCGCATATCTTTAGTAAACGCAGAGGACAAGAGCATTTCAATGCGAAACTCAGTGATGCCGAGATAGAGAAGTACTGCGTTTTGGATGCAGAAGCACAAGCTGTTTTGGAGATGGCGATTGGCAGATTTTCTTTGAGCTTTCGAGCTATCAAAAAAGTTCAAAAAGTTGCACGAACGATTGCAGATCTCGAAGCGAGTGAAGATATAAGAAAGCAACATGTTTTGGAAGCATTAAGCTACAGAAGAAGATAGATACTCTTCGTGTAAAGGATTTACTCCTTTACACCTTATATATTGTAGTACGTTGCGTTTGGATGATAGACGACAAGAGCCGACGTGGATTGTTCTGGATGAATCTGGAAAGTTTCACTCAGCTCTATGCCAAACTCTTCTGGTTTGAGCAGATCAAAGAGCGGGCGGTTGAGTTCAAGATCGGGGCAGGCTGCATAGCCAAAAGAGTAGCGAGAACCTTGGTATTTGTTCATCTGCACATCTGCTAAAGTGCTTCCTTCTCCTTCACTGATATCCAGATCAAGTCGGATCTGTTTGTGGACTATCTCTGCAAGTGCTTCAGCGAGTTCAACACCAAGGCCGTGAAACTGATAGTACTCAGTGTAGTTTCCAGCATCATAGATCTCTCGCTCTGCTTCGCTGAGTTTTGCTCCTGCACTCACACATGTTAGTGCTATAACATCGTGTCTGTTAGTATGAAAAAAGTCGCTCAAAGCACGGTGTGGCTGCTTTGTTTGTCTTGGAAAAGTGAACTGTGTTTTCGCTCTTCCTATAACATGTTCTAAGCTGTCACGGTTGATTTCACTCTCGGAGTTATAGCCTTCACTCTCATCAAAGATAAGCAGAGAGTTATCATCGCTTCTACATGGCCAGTACCCATAAAGGATAGTTGGATCAAAAAGCTTCTCATCGATAAAGCGTTTTTTAAGTTTTTCATAGGCTGGCCAGACGACTTCATCGAGTTGTTTTTCGTATGCCTCTTTGCTCATCCCTTTGGAGCTGTAACCCCAACGGGATTTGAAAAGTATCTTATGGTTTATCCACTCAAACGCCATCTCTATTTGTGCCTCTGTGAGTTTGAGTTCACGTCTGCCCCAAAATGGAGGGGTCGGGACTTTGACATCGCGATCTGGCATCTTGAGCTGTGCAAAAGGAGGGATAATGATCTCTTTTTTCTCTTTGACAAGTGTTTCGTCTATCTCTTTTGGATGCAGATTTGTGTCAAAGTTTCCAGCCTCGATACGACTCATCGCGGTCACACCGTCAAAGGCATCTTTACAGTAAAAGATCGGTCCATCATAAAAAGGACGGCAAAAATCATCGATAAAGGCACGAGTGAGTGCTGCTCCTCCCAAAAGAATAGGTATCTTGATATCTGCAGCTTTGAGTGTTTCGAGATTTTCTTTCATCACTTGTGTTGATTTTACTAGAAGCCCACTCATACCGAGTGCGCTTGCGTTTGTCTCTTTGAGTGTTTTAACAAAAGAGTCCAGATCCACTTTGATACCAAGGTTGATGACCTTAAAGCCGTTGTTTGAGAGGATGATATCGACAAGATTTTTGCCAACATCATGCACATCACCTTTTACAGTTCCTAGCACAAGCGTCGTATCTACCGCTTTATCTACTTTTGGGAGATAAGGGTTGAGATGATCGACAGTTTTTTTCATCGTCTCTGCGCTTTGGAGTACAAAAGGAAGCTGCATCTGCCCTGAGCCGAAAAGTTCACCGACGACTTTCATCGCGTCGATAAGGATTTCATTGACGATTTTCTCAGGTGCGATAGTGTGGCGCGCTTCTTCTACAAGAGGAATCATGCGATCTTTATCACCATCCATAAGAAGTTTGGCGATCTTCTCTTCTTGGCTCATGGTGAGATATACTGCATCTTCTACATCATTGTCCACAGCCTCTTTTGTGCTGAAATGCTCGATAAACTCAAAGAGCGAGGCGCCTTTTGGTTTTTTGTTGAAGATAAGGTTGTTACAAATATCTTGTTCTTCCTGACTTATCTTATTGAGAGGAATGATATGTTTTACATTAATGATAACAGAAGTGAGCCCTGCTTCGATACAGTGGTGTAAAAACATAGAGTTTAGGTAAGGACGCGCATCTTTATCAAGTCCAAAAGATATATTTGAAAGTCCTAGCGTCGCCCCAACTTCTGGATGACGTAAACGCAACTCTCGGATTGCCTCAATAGTGTTGATACCTGCATCAAAATACTCTTCATCCCCGCTTCCAAGCGTAAACGTGAGAAGGTCGAAGACCAAATCTTCTGGTTTAATACCATGTTTTTTGGTCGCAAGCTCGTAGATACGCTCTGCTACTTCTATTTTACGTTCTACAGTTTTGGCCATACCTATCTCATCGATAGTCAAACAGACAAGTGCTGCTCCGTATTTTTTTGCCAACTGGCAGACTGCGTCAAATTTTTCTATCCCATCTTCAAGGTTGACAGAGTTGATGATAGGTTTGCCGCCGATGAGTTTGAGTGCCTCTTCGAGTGCCGGTGTCTGAGTAGAATCGGGCATAATCGGCAGAGCAATCTTCTGCGCGTAAAGTCGCATAACGGAGTTCATATCTTTGGTCTCATCGCGTCCTGCAAAACCGACACTCACATCCAAAACATGTGCGCCAGCGCGAACTTGCTGTTGCCCAACGCTGAGAGTCCCTTCATAATCTTCTGCTAAAAGAAGTTCACGAAAGGCTTTAGAACCTGTTGCGTTTGAGCGCTCACCGATAAGAAGTGGTGCTGGCTCTTGCATAAGTGGTACTGTAGAAAAGAGTGAAGCAAGAGAGTTTTGCTGTTTTCCAGATGCTGCTTTTGGAGCAATTTTTTCGACACGATTGACGAGTGCACGGATATGTTGTGGTGTTGTTCCGCAGCAACCACCTAAAAAGCTGACCCCATCAAAGGCCATAAACTCTTCTTGTTTATCGGCAAACTCCTCAGGTCCCATCGGATAATATGTATAGCCGCCACGGTTTTGTGGCAATCCTGCGTTTGCATGGACGGAGATAGGTTTGTGCCAAAGTTCACTCAGAGTTTTGACGTGTTTGCGTACTTGCTCTGGACCCGTGCCGCAGTTGAAGCCAAGAGAGATGATGTCAAAAGGTTCCATAATGGCAGCGATTGTCCCTGCATCTGTTCCGATGAGCATCGTTCCGCTGAGTTCTATCGTCACAGAGACCATGATAGGAATCGCTGCGTTTCTCTGACGGGAAGCCTCTTGGCAGGCATGAAGGGCTGCTTTTATCTGCAAAGGATCTTGGCAGGTCTCAAGCAAGAAAACATCTACACCGCCATCGATGAGGGCAAGACAAAACTCTGTGTAACCTTTATACATCTCATCGTAGCTGATATGTCCAAGTGAAGGGAGTTTTGTACCAGGACCAACGGATCCAAGTACAAAACGCGGATGTTCGGGTGTACTTACTTTATCACACTCTTCTTTGACGAGTGCTGCTCCTGCTTTTGTGAGTTCATAAGCACGATGCCCTATTTGGTACTCATCCAAAACCCATGAAAAAGAGCCAAAAGTATTGGTCGTGATAAAATCAGCACCCGCTGTAAGGTAGGCTTTAAAGATTGAGCGGAGCACCTCAGGACAGGTGACATTGAGGAGTTCATTACATCCTTCGTTCTCTTCCCAAGCTTCTTTTGGTATCTGATCATCTCGCTGTTGGAGCTGCGTTCCCATCGCACCATCTATGATGAGCGGGCGTTTTTGTATGGTTTGTAAAATATATTCTTTTGTTGTCATGTGAAAATCTTTAGGTAAATTGAATAAAAGTGATTTTAGCCAAAGAGAGCATAAAAAGAGTTGAGCGTTTCCCTTTAGAATCAATTTATGACGAAATAATTATAAAAACTCTTGACTAAAAGCGTCAAAGAAGAGTATAATGACGATGAAAATCAATAATAAGAGAGGTTTAATCGTTAAATGGTGATAACATATGTACGTCCAGATAAAAATTTTGATGCAGCTCTTGAGCAGTTACAAGTGATTAACTCCTATGCGATTTCTCAAAATCTTCATATTGATGATGAATTTATCGATCATATTTCACAAAACAAACGTCTTGAAGAACGTATACATGTAACGGATTATTTTCAGTCCAAAGCGGGTTATACACTTCTTGTCTACGATGTATGGGTTTTGAGTACCAATATGGAAGATTTGATTCAGATGTTTTCTTGTTTATTAAAAAATGAATTTAGTGTTCATTTTATAAAGCAGTCTGTTATAATATCTCCAAAAAGTAGCGTTATGCTTGTTTTGGGCCTTATTGATCAACTCAGACAGACTTTACAAAATGAGTCAAAAAAAGTTGTAGGAAGACCTAGAGGAAGCAAGTCTAACTCAAAGTTTGATAGATATATCAACGAAATCATCGCTTACATCAAAGAGAAGAAAAGTGTGAGTGAGATGTCGAGAGCTTTAAAGGTTAGTAGAAGTTCACTCAAAGATTATATAGAATCAAGAGAGTTAAAACAGGTTGCGTTTGGGTCATTTTTGCCAGTAGCGCCGGAAAATGCGGAACAACAAGTGATTAATACAATCGCTTGTCCAAATAAAAATTAAAAATATACCTAGGGAGTAAAGAGAGTATGAGTACAAAAACAGAAGGTATTGAAATACCGACGCCTTGGAGAATAAAACGTTACTATGTTTATGCATTAGCAACATTGGTTGCTTTAGCTTTACCATGGATACAAATAGATGGAAACCACTTTTTCCTTCTAAGCTTTGATAAGATGAAATTACACCTTGCGTTTATCCAATTTGATATGCAAGAACTTTATTTGATGCCATTTTTGCTTATGATAATGTTCTTAGGTATTTTTGGAATGACAGTTATGGGTGGTCGTGTTTTCTGTGGATGGGTATGTCCTCAGACGGTCTTTCGTGTTATCTATCGTGACTTGATCGAGACAAAGATTTTAGGTCTTCGTAAACGTATCAAAAACAAACAACAAGAGCCTGATATGTCTAAGGCTGAGAACAAAGTCAAAAAAGTAGTAGCAGTTTTGATCTGGTCAGCGCTTGCTATGATCGCTGGTGCAGACTTTATCTGGTATTTCATTCCACCTGAAGATTTCTTTGCATATATCTTAGATCCGATGGAACACTTAACGATGATCGGCTTTGTTTTAGGGATTGCGTTTTTCCTTATTTATGACATCGTTTTCCTCAAAGAGAACTTTTGTGTTTATGTCTGTCCTTACTCTCGTGTTCAGTCTGTTTTATATGATGATCACACGATTATGGCACTTTATGACACACACCGTGGTGGAGATATCTATGATACAGACCATAATAAACTTTTCACAAAGCAAAAAGAGTTGCAAGCTTTTGAACCAGCAGCTGAGTGTACTACATGTGAGAGTTGTGTAACTGTTTGTCCTACACATATCGATATCCGTAAAGGTCTTCAGCTTGAGTGTATCAACTGCCTTGAGTGTGTAGATGCGTGTACAACGGTTATGGGTAAACTTGGTAAACCTTCTCTTGTTACATGGTCAAGTGATTATGAGATCATCGATCAAAAAGGTAAAACGCAGTATTTCCGTCCGAAAATTCTTGCATATATCGGTCTTTTAGTGGTCATCTCAATCATCCTTGGTATGATGGGAAGTACAAAAGAGCATATGCTTTTAAATATCAATAAAGAGACAAGACTCTACTCTACAAAACTTCTTCCAGATGGAAAAGTACAAGTAGACAATGCCTATGAGTTCTTACTACAAAATACGCAAAATGAAACAATGGACTTCTTCTTTGAAGTAATTCCTCCAGCTGGTATGGAAGGGAAAATCTATATCGATTCTCCAACAAAGAAATTTGGAGTTGTTCCAAATGTGAAAAAGAAAAAAATTGTTGTCATCAGTACTACAGAAGTGCTTGCTGATGATGCGAGAAAAGATACAGCGATTCCTATCAAGATCAGAGCGTATGCTGTAGGTCATGAAGATAAAATCGTAGTCTTCAGAGACTCAACGTTTATCTTCCCAAGATCAGATGTTTTAAAAGCTGCACACTAACTTCAATAAAGTCTAGCTTTGGCTAGACTTCACTGCAAATAATAGAACTTTAAAAGAGAATGAGATAGACTAAGCAAACACATCTAGGGGCTGCTTATGTTGCATAGTATTAAAAAGTTTTTACTCTATTTCCTCGCTTTGTATACACTATTTGGTTTTATTGTATTACCATTCATTTTAAAGCCACAGATTATTAAAATAGTTGGCGCACAGACAAATGCAAGTATAGAAATCGACTCACTCTATTTCAATCCGTTTCTCTTCAAGCTTGAACTCTCAGGCATACATCTTAAAGATCAACATAACAAAGAACTTCTCTCACTTAGCTCTGCGTTTGTGGATGTTGAGGTCTATTCACTCTTTCGCGCGGCTGTACATATAAAAGATTTGACGCTTGAAGCACCAAAGGTCTATCTTGTCTATGATGCCGACAAAAAACTCAACTTTGCTTCCCTGCTCAAAGAGAACAATCAAACGCAAGAGACAAATAGCTCCGATACGCAAATCCCACGTATTATCGTAAATAGCTTCAAAATCAACAATGGTTATGTAAGTTATGAAGATTTTACTCAGACAAATAAGTTCGATTTTTCGCTTGATGGCTTAGGCTTTGAGCTCAAAGACCTTGATACAAAAGATCTCAATATGAGCAGAGCATCACTGCGTTTTTACTCACGTCTTGGCGATGGTGGTTTTGTTGATCTTACAAGCAATATCGTTGGCTTCGATCCTTTTATTGTGAGAGGAACTCTCGATTTTGAAGCGAGTAAGCTCTATACGCAGTACAGATATCTCCAAGATATTCTCAATCTTGAAGTCGCTGATGGAAAACTCTCTGCACACGCTGAGTATTTTTTCAATATGGATGATCTCAACGCGACAAAAATCCAAAACGCAAGCCTCTATCTGGATAATCTACGTATCAAACCAAAAGATGCGAATAAAGATATTCTCAATCTAGGTGCTCTGCATCTCGATAAGATAGAAATATCGCCGATGCAAAAGCAAGTCTCCATAGAAAAAGTGCAACTCGACTCTCTTTGGCTCAAAGTACTCAGAAATGCAAAAGGCGAAATAGATTGGATGCGCTATGTCAAAGTTGATCTGCCACCATCAGATACGAATGAGACACAAAACGCAGTAGAAGAGCTACCATGGAGTGTGGTTGTCAATGATATTGCTCTTGAGAAGATCAAAGCAGATTTCCGTGATAAAGGAATAAGCCCAACAGTCGATACAAAACTCAATAATCTCAATCTCTATGCCCAAAATCTGACACTCGCAGGCGAAGAGCCTTTGCACTATAGTACAGATTTTACGCTCAATGATGCTTTTGTCTGCCATTCAAATGGAACGCTCAAACATGCCAAACTTGATATAAACGCAAGTGCGAAATGTGATGGATTTGATATAGTTCATTATGCCCCTTACATCGACGCTGCGGCCAAAGAAGCGCTGGAAGTTTATAATATAAAACTCATACGTGCAACTGCGGGCTTTGATGCTAATTTACAGCTCAAAACGAAAGGTGAACAAACGTTCATAAACATCGATAAAGCGAACTTACGCCTCGCAAACGTCGCGCTCAACAAAAGAAATACAGGTGAAAAGCTTCTTGCGTTTACACACTTCAATGTAGACGACACTGCAATTGATTTGCAAAAAAAAGAGGTAAATATTACCAAAACTACACTGGCTGATTTAGAGATTCAGACGAAAATGTTTGCAAATGGAGCGATGAATTTTGAAGGATTAGTCGAGGCTAAAAAAGCAAAAAAAGAGCAAGAAAGTAAAGAAGAAGCTGCGTTTAGAGTAAAACTTAAACACTTTGCACTAGATGCTGCAAAAGTGAATTTTGAAGATGCAACGCTCTCTCCAAGTGCGAGTCTAAAAGTCGATAGAATCTTTGCAAATGTTTATGATATAGACTCCAAAGAGGGAACTTGGCTGAAATACAGAACTTATGTACGCATCAACTCAAAAGGAATAATGCGTGCAAACGGAGATTTGAGACACACACCTCTGAGCCAAAAAGGAACTCTCGATTTGAGTGATTTTTCGCTCAAAGAGTTTAATCCGTATCTTGCTCAGAGCACATATCTTAAAATTGATGATGGGGCTATTGATATCAATGTCAAAACTGCCTATGACACATCATCAAGTAAAGCCGATGCAAAGATCAGCGGTGTAGTAAAACTTAAAGAATTTTTTCTCGCAGATAGTAGAGATGATAGTTCACTGCTCTCAGTTGGAGAGTTGGCACTGCGTGGATTTGAGCTTAACTTGATGCCAAATCGACTCTATGTCAATGAAGCGGATTTGAGCTCGTTTTATGTCGATGCGATGATAGATGAGAAAAAAGTGATGAACTTTGCAACCTTGATGAAAGAAAACGCAGCAGCGGCACAAACGCAAGAAAGAATTCCAGCCACGAAAAAAAGTGAGGCAGAACCAGCTTTTGCTTATAAAATCGAAAAGCTCAATCTCAACTCTGGAAGTGCGAAATTTGCGGATTTCTCACTCCCTATAAGGTTTCAAACCAATATTCACGATCTCAGCGGAAGTGTGCTTTCTATCTCTAACACTCCATCTGAAGTGACTCATGTGGACGTAAAGGGTGAAGTAGATGCATACGGCTCTACAAAGCTCAAAGGAAGCCTTGAGAGTGCAAATCCAAAAAAATTTATGGATCTCAATTTAAACTTTAAAAATCTCGATTTAAACGCAATGAGTGGCTATAGCGCTGCGTTTGCTGGATATACGATTGAGAGCGGGAAACTCTATCTTGATTTGGGCTATAAGATAAAAGATTCAGAGCTTTTGGGAAGCAATAATATCACTATCAATAAAATCAAACTTGGTGAAGAGATAAAAGATGAAAATACAAGCTCTCTGCCGCTTGGTTTTGTTATCGCACTCCTTGAAGATAGCGAGGGTGTGATCGATATTGATATGCCTGTAGAGGGCAATGTGGATGCGCCTGATTTTAAATATGGGGCTTTGGTGATGAAGACTCTGGGCAATCTCATCCTCAAAGCGGTAGCTTCGCCTTTTTCATTTTTAGGTTCAGTGATGGGGATAGATTCGCAGAAGTTGGAGTATATTTCCTTTGAACCGGGTCAGAGTGAGATTTTGCCACCACAAAGAGAAAAGCTCGATCAGATCATCAAGATGTTTGAAAAGAGACCAAAAATCTCTCTCTCTTTGAGCGGAGTCTATGATGTGCAGAGTGATACAAAAGCGCTACAGCTTGAAAAATTGACCGCACTTGCTATCAAAGAGAGCGGTGCAAAAAGTAAAGAAGAGCAACAAAACGCGGTGGATATTGATGTTCTTGAAGATATTTATGAGGATATCAAAGATGATGATAAACTTGACAAAATTCGTGACGCTTTGGAAGAGAAGTATAAAGATGACGAGTTTAAACGTGAATATCTCAAAGCACTCATAGAAGAGACAAGAGTACTTCAAGTGGTCAGCAAAACAGATTTAGAAGCCCTTGCAACGCTACGTACACAAACGATACTCTCCTATTTGGTACAAGAACAGAGAATGGATGCAAAAAGGATTCACACAGCTGAGATAAAAGCTATTGATGAGCCGAAAAATAGTTCTGTGAGAATGAAGTTGGCAGTTGATGTGCAATAAAATTCTTTGGATTTGCTATAATTGCGTTTTCATTTAAAAAGGTAAAATATGGCATTTTCAAAAGCAAAACGCAAAGGTACAATTAGCGGTATTATTTTTGTTGCAATTTTTGCAGCAGCAGCAACTATGATTGCAGATTTATCAATTATTAAGTCACTGGGCATTTCGCCTCTTGTAATTGGTATTGTAATGGGCATCTTTTATGCCAACACTCTTCATAATCATGCACCTGCAGAGTGGGGGAGTGGTATCACTTTCTCTGGAAAGAAGATACTGCGTTTTGCTATCGTCTTTTACGGTTTTAGAATAACTTTTCAACAAATTATGGATGTAGGTATGAGTGGCTTTATGGTTTCACTCATCATGCTTGCAACTACATTTATTTTAGGTACTTATCTTGGTATCAAAATATTTAAAATGGACAGAGACACCTCTATGCTCACGGCAAGTGGAGCATCTGTGTGTGGCGCAGCTGCAGTTTTAGCAACTGAACCTGTTTTAAAAGCAGAAGGGCACAAAACGGCTGTTGCTGTGAGTATGGTTGTGCTTTTTGGTACGATATCTATGTTCTTGTACCCAGTTCTTTATACGACTATTATAGAACCTGCTACAGGTTTTTTACATATGACTCCTGAGCAATTTGGTATCTATGTCGGTGGTACTATTCATGAAGTGGCTCAAGTTGTTGCAGTTCCTGCCTCAGTACAAGGCGCACCTGTTGAGATGGCAAACGCAGCGGTAATTGTTAAAATGACGAGAGTTATTATGATTGCCCCTCTTCTTATTGTTTTGGGTATTTATCTCTCTATGGTCGCTAAAAAAAGTGGCGGCACTAGCGAGAAAGTGAAGCTTGTTATCCCATGGTTTGCGGTTTATTTTATTGGTATGGCTGGAGTAAACTCACTTATCCATAACTATACTTTGAGCGCACCGCAAGATATAGCGACTCTGATTAAAAGCTCTATAGATACTATTAACGAAATAGATACATTCCTTTTGACAATGGCGATGACGGCACTTGGTATGGGAACAATTTTCTCCAAGTTCAAAGGTTTAGGTCTTGCTCCTCTTTATACGGCTGGAAGTATGTTTATTTGGCTTGTTGTTGGTGGATTTGTTATTACAAAAGTAGTGACAGCAATTTTTTAAAAACCTTTTAAGGGCATTATTCGATTAAAGATAATATAATTTATGGGAATATTGAACCAAGGAGTTTAAGTAGATGTCACCTCTTCCAAGTATGCTTAACTCTTTTTGGCTCTGGAGAGAGGTCTACTCAAAACTTGGTATCTCCAATCCAGCCTATAAGTACTGGAAGGAGACACCAAATATCAAGCTCAACAATAAATACGTCTTCATTCAAAAGAATACACTACCTCCAAAATATGACCATATTGAGCCAATCCTTACGGATCTAAGCGGCTACCTTCCTATAAAATTTGCTTCGGATCAGTTGCATGTGAATGAGCATATATTTTCGTATGAAAAGATGCGTTTGTATAAAGAGTTTGAGTATAAGTTTGTCGAAGATGTGAAGTTTGTCAATATAAGAAAGTTTTTCAGAGAAAACGGTATTCGTGTCGGTAAAAGTTCAGTTGTGCAGCTAGGGAAGTTGCAAGATCTAGAACTTAGCGCAGAAGCAACGTTTTATAAGCTCAAAAATGATTATGCTATTGTGGTTTACGACTGATGAATACTTTTTTTATTGAGTACAGAGACCCGCTTTTCTCGGTTATTATCTTTTTCGTTCTTGTCTTTGTTATTGCGGTTTTCTCCTACTGGTTTGGGCGCTACAAGAAAAAAGAAGATTCGAGATATCTGGATAAATTTTTGCAAGGTTTTGGCTCACTTCCCTCACATAGTGAGCTCAAGGTGCTTATTACTTCTGGAGAGCTCTCGGAGAAGTCATGGTTACTTTTAGCGCAGTCGTATTTTAAAAATGGCGATTATGAAAAAAGTATAGAGATATATAATGAACTCTTGAGTGTGGGGATGAAGTCAAACCCACGTGATACTATGTTTTTACTCGGACGCACCTACTTTAAAGCAGGTTTTTTGGAGCGTGCAAGAAAAATATTTCTTGAAATCCTAAAAACTAATCCAAGAACACCCCAGGCACTTAACTATCTTCTTTTAGTCTATGAATATATGCGTGATTACAAATCTGCACTTGAAGTTCTTGAACCCCTTGATATTCTGGAAAAAGATACTTCGAATGATGCCGCATATCTGCATTCGCTTATGTTGCTCAATGATATGAAAAAGTCCCAAGAAGAAAAGTGTGAAGCCTTGTTGCAGATTTACAAAGAGACAAATATTTTATCTTACCTTGTTTTTGAGTATCTTTTTCGAACAAATTCAAAGCTGGCATGGAAGCATTTTGACAGCTCAAAAAGTGAAGAATTGAGCGATCTGCTCTGGCATCTCGATGCAAAAGATTTGGATTTGGATATAATTTCACAAAATGGCTATTTACGGGAGCTTTTCACTGCTCGTGGTGATCTAAAACTTGCAACGAAGAGCTCAGTTTTTGAGTTTGATATACTGATAAAACTCCAAGGCAAATCAAACGCAACACTTGCGTTTGGATATATTTGCGATTGTTGCAAGCAGACGTACCCATTTGTTTTTCACCGCTGCAGTTCATGCCACTCTATAGATACGGCGAGAGTAGAGCTTAGCCTTACGAAAGATTACTACAGGAATACAGTTGAAGAAAATAACTCTTTTCAGTGATGGAAGTGCGCTTGGCAATCCTGGTCCTGGAGGCTTTGGCACAATTTTGCGTTTTGGTGCTACAGAAAAAGAGTTAGTCGGCGGAGAAGCCCATACTACCAACAACAGAATGGAGCTTTTAGGTGTTATCGAAGGGCTCAAAGCTCTCAAAGAACCCTGCAAAGTCGATGTCGTCTCAGACTCTTCGTATGTTGTCAAGGGAATCAATGAGTGGCTTGTAGGTTGGATTAAGAGAGATTTTAAAAAAGTGAAAAATATCGATCTTTGGAGAGCCTATATCGATGCCGCAGAGGGACATCAGATAAACGCAATCTGGGTTCGTGGACACGATGGGCATGAAGAGAACGAGCGATGTGATAAGCTCGCTTGGGATGAAGCCCAGAGACAAAAAAATTTATTAGGAGGATAGAATGAAAAAAAATTTAGAAGCCTTGCAACAAGCAATCGGCTATACATTTAAAGACCAAAAGCTCATTATCGAAGCGCTGACACACAAAAGTTATAAACAGCCCTACGATAATGAGCGCTTAGAGTTCTTAGGGGATGCTGTTTTGGACCTTGTGGTTGGAGAGTATCTTTATAGAAGATTTTCCAACTCAAATGAGGGGAAACTCTCAAAGATACGGGCTTCTTTAGTTAATGAGATGGGTTTTGAAAAGCTAGCAATATATTTAAATCTTGGAGAGTATATCTATCTCTCAAACGCAGAAGAGAACAATGGTGGACGTGAAAAGGCATCGCTACTTTCTAATGCCTTTGAAGCACTTATGGGCGCTATTTATCTTGAGTCTGGTCTTCTTACGGTACAAAAAATAGCAATAGATTTGATAGAAAAAAACCATGATGAGATATCTCTGGATTATCTTTTTAGAGATTTTAAAACGACACTTCAAGAGCTTACACAGGCAAGATTTGGGACGATTCCAGAGTATAAACTTATCGCAAGCCGTGGACCTGACCATAAAAAAGAGTTTGAAGTCGCTGTCATTATCGAAGATAAAGAGTATGCAAGAGCTCTTGGAAAAAGTAAAAAGATTGCACAACAAGAAGCTGCAAATATAGCCGTTGAGATGCTAAAAAAGGAAAAATAATGAACAGTTTTGGACAAAAATTACGATTTAGTACTTTTGGAGAGTCCCATGGTACAGCTCTTGGCTGTCTGCTTGATGGAGTTCCCGCTGGACTTTTGATCGATGAAGCGTTTATCCAAAGTGAACTTGACCGCAGGAAACCTGGGAAAAGTGAGTTTGAGACGGCGCGAAAAGAAGACGATAAAGTAGAAATACTCAGTGGCGTTTTTGAAGGTCAAAGTACGGGTACACCGATTGCAATGATCATCTACAATACAAACCAAAAATCAAAAGATTATACGAATATCAAAGATGTTTTTCGTCCTGGACATGCCGATTTTACCTATTTTCACAAATATGGTCTGCGTGATTATCGTGGTGGTGGACGCTCTTCTGCCCGTGAGACCGCCGCACGTGTTGCAGCAGGTGCGATAGCAAAACTGATGCTACGATCTTTAGATATTGAAGTGCTTAGTGGTATCAGTGAAGTTGCCGGTATCAAAAGTGAAATTTTTGATTATGACAAAGCAAAATCAAGCATTATTTACGCCCTTGATAGTACAAAAGAAGAAGCACAAAAAGCAGCAATACTCGAAGCGAAAAATGCACATGATTCTGTCGGCGGCGTTTCCCGTGTGCTTATTAAAGGCGCTCCTACTGGTCTTGGACAACCGCTTTATTATAAGCTAGATGCAGTTCTTGCTGATGCTATGATGGGTATAAACGCAGTCAAAGCAGTCGAAATAGGGGACGGAATCTTAAGCGCTTCTTTACTTGGTTCTCAAAACAATGATCAGATACGCGCAAAGGGTTTTGAGTCAAATCATGCAGGCGGTATTCTTGGCGGTATTAGTAATGGTGAAGATATTGTTTTAAATGTCTATTTCAAGCCGACACCTTCTATCTTTAAAGAGCAACACACCGTGACAAATGAAAACGCAGAGGTTGATTTTTCACTCAAAGGGAGACATGATCCCTGCGTTGCAATTCGTGGAACGATTGTCTGTGAAGCGATGGCTGCCTTGGTTATAGCAGATATGTTACTTCTGAATATGGGCTCAAATATGAATGGATTTGTGAAATATTATAAATAAGTTTGCAAAACGCAGTGTTAGTTTAGCTTCAGCCTGTATGCTGAAGCAAGATAGATTTAGAGTCTAAAATCAGAGTTCGTGAGAATATTCTCTACAATATCCTGATAGTATTTTTTCTGTTCACTGTTACCTAAAGAAACAGGTGGCTCACCTTTATCTGAACCTTCACGGATTTGCATATCCAGTGGAATCGCTCCAAGAAAAGGGATTTGGTATTTGCTAGCGATCTTTTCTCCGCCACCTGTACCAAAAATATCATAACGTGTTTTTGTATCTGGAGCGATGAAAAAGCTCATATTCTCCACGATTCCCGCCATTTTAACGCCGATATCTTTAAACATCATTACCGCACGACTCACATCATCTGTCGCTACTAATTGCGGAGTTGTAACCAAAACAGCCGCGGCTATTGGGAGTTCCTGCGCGATAGTAAGCTGTACGTCACCTGTTCCTGGAGGCATATCTATAACCATAAAATCAAGCTCGCCCCAAGCAACATCTTCCAAAAACTGGATAAGTGCATTCACAGCCACAGAACTTCTCCAAACAAGTGGTGTGTCTTGCGTCGGAGTTGTGAGGGCTACACTCATAATTTTGATGCCATAGTTTTCAGCTGGGATGATTTTGTCCTGATCATTCCACTCTATTCTTTCAACATCAGTATTTGTCAAACGCGGGATATTTGGACCATAAACATCAGCATCCAAAATCCCGACTCTGTACCCTTTTTGTGCAAGCGCGATAGCGATATTCACACTCACTGTGCTCTTGCCTACACCACCTTTTCCACTTGTGACTGCTATGATGTTTTTTGCATAGGGTGCACGGTTGTTGGGCGCTGCAGAGTTGCCGTAGTTCATATCTTTCTTTGCGAGATTTTTCTTCGTGATATTGAGGCGCTCAAATTTATCTGAGAAGTTCTCTTCTACAAGTTTTTTGACATTGAGATAGGAGTCATCACTGATAGTTAGAAGCTCGACATTTGCGACATTCGCTGTGACTTTTATATCACCTAAGAGTTTGAGTTCGCCTATTGTTCGCTCAATTCCAGGATATTTTAAAGCACTGAGTGCTTCTTTGAGATCCTTGCTATTCATACGGATTTCCTTTTGCTTCTTTTATAAGTAGTGATGCTGTTGCGTTTGCTTTTTGTGCAAGCACGGCAAGCGCAGAGGCTGCCCCTGGATAATCTTTACTGAGTGAATGATAAGCAGCAACTCGTTCTTTGATAAGAGTCGTTAAGAGTTGTGTCGTCTGTGCGAGTGTTCCATTTGCATCACTTTTGTTTAAAAGCTCTTTGATCAGAAGTTCGCGCGAGTTCATACTCATCGGTATGTCTACTTTTTTACCGATATTGATAAACTCCTTGGCGCTGATATAGATACCTGAAAAAAATGTGTTTAGAAATTGGTTCTCAAGCGCTGTAAATCTGCTTTTGATGCTTGCATGTCTATTTTTCATGCGCGTTTCTCAAGGTTGGCACGTGCTGCCATAGCGACGTTTTCATCTTTGTCTTGTAGAAGTTCACTCAAGACTTCAGCAGTTGCGTTTGTATTTTCAGCAAGTCGCATACGAACCATTTTATCAGCATCATTTGCCAAGATTTTTAAGATTTTAACAGGAGTGCTTGGGTTGCCGGAGAGTCCATCTCTAACAATCTTTTCATCACTGAAAAATTTCTCTAAAACAGAGGGAGAAGTCTTTGGGTTTGTTGCAACAAGTGCACGGACTAGATTGACTTCATCTTTTGCAAGAAGAGCGAGGACATCCGAAGGTGTATGAGGATTTTTTGCTACAGCCCATCTCGCACCCATATCTGCTTCATTTGTTGCTAAATCACGCAAGATTTCTACGATGGTGTCACTATATTCAAGTTCTCTGTCATAGACTGAAGTTCTCAGACTTAAATTCATAGCGACTTGTCCGACGATCTCTTTGTGCTCTTTAAACGCAAAGTAAATCTCTTTGACCATCTCTATACCAAGCCCTTTGTCTTCTAGTAGATCGATGATCTGCGTTTCATCTTTGTTTTTTATCATATTTTTTAAATCTATTTCAGCCACTGTTCCCTACTTATAATGTGATTAATTTGTGAGAATATAGCAAACTCTAGCTTTTTGTACTCTAAAAGATGAGGCTAATTGATAAATTTAAGTCTAAATACTAAATAAGATTTTTAATAAGTTTTTCAATATAAATATAAACAAAAATTATGTTTTGTATCATATATTGATATATGTTTCGTTTAGTAATATAAATTATGTGATATCTTTTTGATTTAATTATTTCATAAGAGTCCTAGCCCTATAATGTGACGTTATTCCGTTGAAAGGTATTTCAAGCTTTTGGCGTAGTTGGCTTATAAAGGCTAATTGAAATATACAAAAAAATTTAGAAGGAGCACGGATGAAGAAAATGTTAAAGACATTAGTTTTTGCAGCAACATTAACGCTTACCCCGCTTATGGCATCTGATGATTATGTAAATAAGGATATTCTTATTTCTGCTGAAGACGCAATCAAGCTAATAGGCAAAAAAGATGTAATGTTTGTTTCAGGTGATAGTGATGATGTATATAAATTGGGGCACATAAAAGGCTCTGTAGAGATGTACGCACACCACTTACATCATTCTGATATAACTGGAGATATGCATTGTGCACCTCTTTACCGTTGTATAGATGATGCTGAGGCTTATATCGGTTCAAAAGGAATCGATAATAATACTATGATTATCGCCTATGATGACTTTAAAGGACCAAATGCTACTGGTGTTTACTCTTTCTTTGCAAGTTATGGATATAAAAATATTAAAGTATTAAATGGTGGACGTTCTGCAATTATGTCTATTGATCCTGCACAAATCAAATATGATGCATTGAAAGACAAGATCAAAGAGGTTAAAGATGCTTCTAAACCAGCAAAAAATAAACTCAAAGATGCGAAAAAAGGCACAATTACTTTAAGCGATGCAGAAAAAGCAGAACTTGAGGCAACAATGAAAAAAGCTAAAGCTGATGAAAATGCACTTAAAGATGAGATGGATGCTCTAGAAGCAAAACTTCTTGTAGTCAAAGGTGATGAAGTAGTTGAACCTAAAGCTTTCAAAATTGATAAAAATAAGCTTGATCTTTCTATGATAGCTGACAAAAATGAAGTAAAACACGCAATGGAAGATATCCTTAAAAATGGAAAAGATTCTAAGTATGTAATTATCGATTCTCGCGGTATGGCTGAGATTATCGGTGAGCGAAAGATGGATAATGTAGCGCGCGGCGGGCACATTCCTGGTTCTACATTTATGGAATGGAATAAAATTTCTGACCTTGAAAATAGAAAATCTTTCAAATCTGCAAAAGAGTTAAAAGAAGTATATGCTAAATATGGCATCACTAAAGACAAAACTATCTATGCATATTGTATGGTTGGTGCAGGTCGTGGCTCTGAGCACATCACAGCGCTTCAGCTTCTTGGCTACAAAAACATCAAAGTGTTTACAGGTAGTTGGGACGTTTGGGGTAATGATATGAATTTACCACTAAAAAGATAAGGGAGAGGTTTAAAATATGACAAAAGTTATGAATAATAAGCGCAGAAACTTCCTTAAAGTTTCTGGTATGACTGCGGCACTTGTTGCATCTCAAGGTAGTCTATTCGCAAAAACAACAGCACTTAGTGTTGAAAATGGAAAAGAAAATTATCCAAATACAAACTATACGGAAAATATGTACAGAAATGAGTTCGCTTTTACTTACGGTAAAAAAGAAGAGCATGGCTTTGCATACCACTGTGTAAACTGTCAAGGTAACTGTGCATGGGAAGTTTGGTCTCACAATGGTGTTATCACTCGTGAAAACCAATCGGCTCGTTATCCAGTTATCAATGCAAAAATCCCTGACTTTAACCCACGTGGTTGTAACAAAGGTGTGCAGCATTCACAAGTAATGTACCAAAAAGATAGAATTCTTTATCCAATGATCCGAACAGGTGAACGTGGTGAAGGAAAATGGAAACGTGCTAGCTGGGATGAAGCTGCTGAAAAAATCTGCCAAAATATTTTTGATACATTAACAGATCCAAAACGCGGTCCAGATAAATTGATGGTACATGCGGGAACAGGTCTTCTTACTGAAGGTCGTCGTGGTTCAGTACTGCGTTTCTCTACTCAGTTAGGTGCAAACCGTATCTACCCATCATCTTACCTTGGAGATATGTTCTCTGGTGCTGCTATTGCTTATGGTGAAGGTAACGTTGGTTGTACTTGGGACTTTATGTACAATGTTGATACAGCTGTTATGTGGGGTGGTAATCCATCTGTTTCACGTATTCCTGATGCTCACTTCGTATGGGAAGGTAAATACAATGGCGCAAAAATCATCGTAATTACTCCAGAATTTAATGCAACAGCAAAATCTGCTGACTTATGGATTCCTATCAAGGCTGGTTCAGATAATATCTTAGCAATGAGTGTTATCAACGTTATCTTAAATGAGAAAATGTACAAACCAGAATTTGCTAAAATCTATACAGACTTACCATTCCTTGTAGATGTAAAAACGCAAAAAATGATTCGTCGCAACGATATGGAACATACAGAAGATAAAGAAAATCACCATAAATGGGATGAGCAATTCTATTGTATGAATGAAACTGATGGTAAACCATTCTTGATGCCAGGTACAGAAACATCTGATCTCAAAACATTGCGTTTACCAAATGATGTTAAGCCTGCATTGGAAGGCACTTTCAAGATTACTGATGTTCATGGACATGAGCGTGAAGTGACGACTGTATTTGAAATGTTGAAAAAATCTGCTGCTAAATTTGCTCCAGAAGCTACAAAAGATATCACAGGTGTACACCCTGATACTGTAAAACAATTAGCAAAAGATATTGCACTTCCAAAAGTTGTTGAAATCACTACTGGTTTCTCACTGAACAAATACTTCAATGGTATGATGACTATCTGGAATATCTCTTCTATCTGTGGTCTTACAGGAAGAATGGGGCCATATGGCGGTTTAAATACTGAAAATGAGTTCCAATTATCAGGTCTAGGCGCACTTGCTGGTTTCTCTGGAAAATATGCTCCTCGTTTTGGTTCTGGTTTCGTTGGTGAGTTCATGAACGGAAACGGCATGAAAACATTTGATAAATACTTCAAAGACGAAGATGTAAAACGTGCACAAAACGGCATGAGTAAAAAAGAGTACATGGCTGTACTTCAAGAGATGCTTGATGCTGGTAAAAATGGCGGAGATAACTTAACGAGTAAAACAGGAAATGTTGTGAAGCCTTGGTGGTTACCAACAACTGCTCTTATCGTTGCAGACTCTACATTTAGACGTAACAAAGGTAGTGAATATCGTAAAGCATTCTTAGGCAGAATGGACTTCTATGCATATGTTGACTATAGAATGAGTGAAGCTGCTCAGTATGCAGACGTACTTCTTCCAGCAAAATCTCACTATGAGGTATACGATTTACGTACATCTCCGGGTTACCACCGTTTCACGAACTTGGCACAACCAGTTGCGAACATCAAAAATGTTGGTGAAGCAATGGATGAGTGGAGTATGTTTACACTTTTAGCAAAAAAACTAGAAGAGATTGCAAATCGTCCACAAAATATTGCTAAAGCAAAAGTAAAAGATGATGTTCGTTATGCGAAACCAGGTTTCCATGACCTTACTATCTTCCATAAAGAGTATACAAATACGGATGAAGAGTCTGAAGGCGAAGGCGAAGTTTACTTAGGAACTGATAAAATGGCTGTTCAAGCTGCTCTCGAGAAGTGCGATCAGTATCAACCATGGACAATGGAAAAAATGTATAAAGTCGGTGGTTTCTTGGTCATCAATGAAAAAGCGGCAAAATCGTCTCCACTCTATTCAGATAAACCATATAGTTCAATGGAAGACCATTTATACAAATTCAAGAGACTTGATACTGTAACAGGTCGTCAAACTTTCTATGTAGATCATGAGATGTATATTAGAATGGGTGCGGCAACAAATACAGGTATGGAAGGTATCCGTCCACAACGTAAAGAGTATCCATATGTACTTATGACTCCACACGCGAGATGGTCAATTCACTCGAACTACAAAACGTCTCGTACATTGTTACGTTTACAACGTGGTGTACCTGCAATGCAACTTAACCGTGTAGTAGCGGCAGCTAAAGGTATTAAAGATGGAGATACTATTCGTATTTTCAATAACCTTGGTGAGTTCTTTGCAATGGCAAAATTAAGTTCTTCTGCACCGGCTGATGGTCTTGTAATGGAGCATGGATGGGAACCATACATGTATAAATTCAACAAAGGTCATAATGAAGTTGTACCTACTTCTCTTAACTTATTAGAGATGGCAGATGGTTGGGGTCACCTAAAATTCGGTGGTCTGTGGGATGGTAATCAGTACGCATACGATGGCGCTGTGAACTACGAAAAAGCAAAAGTTTAAGGAGCATAGATGTCAAAAAGACAATTAGCAATGGTTATGGACCTGAACAAATGTATCGGGTGCCAAACATGTACAGTTGCATGTAAAACGCAGTGGACAAATAGAAATGGCCGCGAATATATGTACTGGAACAATGTTGAAACGTATCCGGGTACTGGTTACCCAAAAAATTGGATGGAGCTTGGTGGTGGTTTTGATGCTGCTGGCGACTTACAACCAGGTGTGATCCCTAATCTTGAAGCAGACTACGGTGTGCCTTGGGATTATAACTATGATGCACTTCAAGGTGGCGCATCATTTGAGCCAAATGTAGAGCCTACATGGGGACCAAACTGGGATGAAGATGAAGGTGCTGGCTTGTTCCCTCAAGACAACTATTTCTTCTATTTACCACGTATTTGTAACCACTGTACAAATCCAGGTTGTTTGAGTGCGTGTCCTCGTGATGCAATCTTCAAGCGTGAGCAAGATGGTGTTGTTTTAGTTGACTTAGACAGATGTCAGGGTTACCGTTATTGTATAGCGGGATGTCCATACAAAAAAATCTATTTCAATCCAAAGATCTCTAAATCAGAGAAATGTATTTTATGTTTCCCAAGAATTGAGCAAGGACTTCCACCAGCGTGTGCACAACAGTGTGTTGGACGTATTCGTTTTGTTGGATTCTTAGATGATGAAGAAGGACAAGTACACAAACTTGTAAACAAATATAAAGTTGCTATCGGTCTTAGAACAGACTACGGTACACAACCAAATGTTTATTATGTACCACCGACCGAATCACCAGCGAAATTTGATGCTGATGGTAAAATCATCGAAGGTTCTACACGTCTTCCAATCGAAGAACTTGAAAAACTTTTCGGACCTGAAGTTCATGGAGCTATCGCTACACTCAAAGCTGAAATGAAAAAACGTAAAGAGACTGGAGAGAGTGAACTCATGGATATCTTAATTGCATACCAACACTCAGATATGTTCCGTCTTGATAATAACTATTACCAACAAGTTGCAAAAGAGAATGGACAACATCCTTTAGCACCAGTAGATAATCGTTATATAGCTGGTAAACATACTAAATCTGGACATGAAATGAAGTTCTTTCATGGTGGAGATGTTAAAGCGGGAGGACACCATTAATGAAAAAATTAACTAGTACATTAGTAGCTTTGGCTACTCTTGCTACAGCTGTAGCAGCGGATTCAGCTATTAATGCTCTGAAGATTACAAAGAGTTTAGATAAAGTAGATGCTGCATCTTCTGTTTGGAAAGGGGCTAAGTTTTCAACTGTTACTTTGTATCCTCAAACGACAATTGAATTCAATGACAAAAAAGCAAACGAACTTAACGCAGACAATAAAGCTGTTCAAGCAAAAGTTGCCGCTGTGTATAATGACAAAAAAATTGCATTTTTGATTCAATGGCCAGATGGTACAAAAAACGTACAACAAGGCAACAAAACAGATTCATATGCTGATGGATTTGCAGTTCAATTCGCTAGTAATTACGCTAACCCAGCAGAATTACCATACATAGGTATGGGTTCTGAAGGTCGTCAAGCTGTAATACACTTACAAAAACAAGTGGCTAAGTTTTATGAGCCAAACGGTAATGGTGATGTTGCAACGCAAGTGAATCCTAATCAAACGGACCTTTTTGAAAAAGATCTTAAAAAGTTCAATGCAAAAGTTGATACTCTTGCAAGTAGTGATTATGAAAAAAGTTATGTAGGCGAAGGTTTCCGTTCTATGACGGAGATTAAAGATGGCAGCGATAATGCAACTAGCAGTATGGCTTATGGTAAAAAAGCTTGGTCAGGAACACTTTCTAGTTCATTAAAAGATGAGTATGTTGACTTAAACGCAGCTGCTATTCCTGTTGCGTTTGCTGTATGGGATGGTGAGAAAATGGGACGTAATGGTCTTAAATATCTTACTTCTTGGACAGCAGTTGTACTGAAAAAAGGTGACGATACTTTAGTAAACGCACTTCATGGTAAAATTGAAGGTGATGCAGTAAAAGGTAAAGACTCAGCAGTGGCAAACGGTTGTACTGGCTGTCACCAAATGGAAAAAACAGATGCAGCTAACTTAATGGGACCGTCTTTGACGAACATTGGGGGTTATTCGACTGTTGACTACTTACGTGAGTCTTTAGTAAACCCATCTGCAGTAGTTGTTCCAGGCTATAATAGAAATGCACATAGCAATTATGCTTGGTATAATGTTACAGAGGGCAAAAGAGTATCGACAATGCCAGACCACAGTTGGATGGAAAAAGCAGATATCGATAACATCGTTGCCTATTTAAAAACTTTAAAAGCGGAGGTTAAATAATGAAAAAAATTACTTTAATCCCTTCATTGGTAATGGGTGCACTTCTATCAGTAAGTGCATTCGCTGCTGATCTTGTTCCTATGGAAAAAGAAGGTTTCCTTACAACAGCTGGCTGTGCTGCAGCTGGTGCGTTTACGGATTGTTACCTTGAGAACTATGTGTGTGGAAGTGACGGTTGTTTTGAGACAACGGATGCTGGTGTTACGACACAAGTAAACGTGGTACTCTATTCACACAACGAAGGTCATACTTACAAAGTAGACCTAACTAATGTAAAAATGGAAAATGTTGATAGTAGTATCAATCGTAATGAAGTTACAATCGTAGGTAATTACAATGAGTCTACTAATACAATCATGGCTACAGAAGTAAAACCACCACCACCACCGAAGAAATCATTCTTTAAAGGTTGTCTCTAATCTTAAAGCCTTTTGGCTTTAAGAGGCAACTCCTCGGTGTTTTTCTTATAACTTCTTTTTATTCCTTACTCAAGTGCTAACTTTTTCTAGGTGTCTGCGTATAAGCGAAATTATGATAAAAACCCCTACTACTATCTTTTAAAATCAGGAAACTATGAATGAACAAAGAATATAGACTTTATGTATACGCATTTTTATCAAGAACAATGGCGAGTACAGTTGATAAAAGATTTATAAAAGACCTAAGAGAAAATAGAGATTTATTGGAAATTTTGGGTGATGAGAGTGTAGAGTTTTTTCATAAAAATAGTGATGAAGCTATCATGGACGCACTCAATGAAGATTTTTCTTCTATGTTTGTTATCAATACACAAGCGGTTGAATCTTTTGTCTTAGATGCGAAAAATGAGACACTTGTAGGTCTGCAAAATCCTGTCATGAATTTTTACTATTCACATGGTTTTGAGCTTAACATGGATCAAACAGAATTGATGGCACCTGATCATCTTTCGATAGAGCTTGCGTTTATGCAGACTTTAGTCTTTAGGGATGAGAAAAAACCACAGTTTGATTTTTTAGATGAGCACCTGATGAAATGGGTAGTTCCTTATATGATTGGGATGAAAAGCATGGCTCTGACACCTTTTTATAGAGACCTTTGTGATTTTATGGTTGAGTTTATAGTTGCAGATTATGAGTATTGTTCTGCGGCTTTGGAGAGTAATTTTGAGTAATTTAAACTTTATACAAAAGACAGAACTATTCACATACAGCGGAACAAACTGTATACGTAATGATTATTATCATAATGATTGTCAGCTTTGTGTAGAGATATGTCCTGAGAATGCTTTTCATATCGTGCGTAATAAGCTTACTCTCTATTCCAATGAGTGTATAGGCTGTGCGGCATGTATGGGAAGTTGTCCGACTGAAGCACTTAGTCTTGTCAGTTTTGATGCCAATGCATACGTAGCAAGTTTCAAAGAGAATGAAGAAAAACTACTCTCTTGCAAAAAAACTACAACTTGTTTGGGTGCCTTTGATGCGCATCACTATATTACTATGGCACTTACAAGCGAAGCGGCTCCTGTGTGTGATCTTGCACATTGTTCTGAGTGCGCACTCAATAGAGATAAAAAAGTGGAAAGCTTTATACGCTTTGAAATTGACAAAGCAAATACTTTTTTAGAGGCTTGTAAAGCTACAAATGTAGTTGCTATACGTGAAGAAAAGCCAGAAGAAAACACGAAGCGTATGCTCTTTAAGACAGCGTTTGCAAAAGTGAAAAATGCAGCGACTGAAAGTGAAGAAAAAGTTACTGCAATGACGCAGGCGTACCAGAAAAATAACCACAATGCAGTGCCTCTGAAGTTTTTAGCCTTTAAAAACGCGATACGTGAAAATATTTCTAAGCTTGAAAAAACATCTCATAATACAAGTTTCGGACTTTTTACAAAAAAAGAGATATCTTTTAGCGATTGTACAAATTGTGGAGACTGTACACAGTTCTGCCCGACAGAAGCACTTATTAGTACACAAAACAAGCAAGGTATCAATTTTAACATTGGAAACTGTATCTCTTGTGGAATATGTAATGATATCTGTAAACCAAACGCAATCAAAAATATTGATAGTATAGATCTTGTAGATTTTGCATATGACAGGGGTGTTGCACTTGTTCATTATGAGATGGTGATGTGTCACGAATGTAGATGCCCTTATCCATATCGCGGGGGTGATCCGATCTGTGATCGATGCGCCGATTTCAAAGTAGACTTTAGCCATGTGTTTACTATGGCTAAAGACCTTTAATTATTTTTCTCTTTTCTCCATAGCGTCTTTGGCGGATTTGATAGCGCTATGGAGCGCTGTTTTAGCTACGCCTAGAGCTTGAACACCCATACGCTTAGCTTCTTGTGCCTTTTGAGATTTGAGAGCAGAATCAGCACTTTTAACAGCTTTTTTTGCAAAGATTGAAAATCTATCTTTCATCACATCTGCAGTCTCTTTTGAGAGATGCACAAGTTCATCTAAATCAAAACGCATATTTTTATTGGTTTCTAAAAGAAGTACACGGCTGTTTTGAGAGTATTGTGATGCCTGAGTGAGAATAACTTGTGAGAAGAGCGTATCTGTTTGGTTAAGATCTTCTATGATAGTGTCATAATCTTCTATGAGGATGTGTTTTGCTTCAACTGGCATATAAGCGAGTCTCTTTTTAAATCTGTCTATAGCTTTAAATAGTCCGCTGCGCATACCTTTGAGTGTAGAAGGAAGGATTTCATTTGCTCTGTTTGGAGTAGCCTCAGCCACCTCGATTGCAGACTGTAGGATTGTAGAGAGGATTTTTCTGATACGTATCGTATTGAGTGAACCCTCTTTGATAGCTTCAAAGGTTATATCTTTGATAACTTCCTGTGTCGTCTCTTTGATATCTCCATCTGTGTCTTTTTCAAGTGCTGTAATTATTGCAGACTCGACAAGCTCTCCTAAAAAGTCAAAAAGATCGATGGACTGTAGTTTGATCTGATGGAGCTTTGAGAGTGCCTGGTCTTGATCTATAAGCTCAGCTTCAATCGCATTGAATACAGTATATTTTGCTTCTTGAAGTGCATCAGATTGCTTTTCAATTTTTCTCTCCAACTGCTCTTTTTGTGCTAAAAGTACTTCTAGTTCGTCATGGAGTGCTCTTGTCTCGATTTCTACTAATGTCGTTGCAACTGTTTTGATCATCTCTATATCTAAAGCGCCGAGCTCCACTTTAGATGCATCAGTAGTTATTTTAAAAGCATCAATGACTTTATCAGCTAGTGGTTTTGTCTTCACTGCGTTTGCGCTTGTAATATCAAATTCGAGTTTCGTTAAATCCATCATAAATCCTTTATAGTACCATTTTAATATTTTGATGCGTTTTGAGGGCCTCATAAATAAAGTTTCTTTCATCTTCGTTGACAATAACTAAATCAAGATTCATGCTTATATATTTTCCACTCTTACTTGCGTTTGAGTGTGTAAGCGAATGTTCTCTCTCTAGGATGACTTCATGAATAGCTTTTTGTATCGCCTCTTTTTCATAGCCTATAAGTTTGTAGCTCCAAGAACAAGGGTAGCTCAGTTCGAGTTTTTCCTTACTATCGTTTATAATCTCCACTTTTGCCTCCTTTTTTTTCTTCTAGTTGTACATTTCTTATGATCATACCTTTATCTATGGCTTTGACCATATCATAAATTGTAAGCAAGCCTATACTTGTCCCTGTAAGCGCTTCCATCTCCACTCCAGTTTGACCTGTAAGCTTAGCAGTTACGCGTAGTTTAAAGCCTGGAAGTTCTGGAAGTTCTTCCACATCACAGTTTATACCGCTGAGATTGAGCGGATGGCACATTGGGATAAGATCACTCGTTCTTTTAGTTCCCATTATAGCTGCGATTACTGCAGTTTGCAATACAGGACCTTTTTTTGTTTTTTCACTTACAATGGCTTCATAGGCATCACGACTCATCTCGATGATTCCGCTTGCAATAGCTACGCGTGTCGTTTGAGACTTATCCGAAACATCAACCATTTTTGGTCTTTGGTTTTCATCAAGGTGTGTTAAATTCATTCAATTCTCTTTGTGTTTTTATCATTATAACAGATGGGTGTTAAATAAGTGTTAGAGCTTCCTGATATTCATGCGGATGGTTGAGATTCATAAAGGGTTTTGTCTCATCAAATTTGACGAAATTTGTATTGGATGATTTAAGCAAAAAGCCAAGTTTATGATTGTCTTGGTCGAGCATAGTAGTAAACGCAGCCTCAAGGGAACGATGATAGATACCGCACATAGGTTCCATCCCGTTAGTAGAGATGGCAATACTAGCATCTGCGTTTATGTGTGCGGCATCACTCTTGATAAGTTTTTGAATAATTGCCTCATCAACAAATGGAGCATCAACACTCAAGGCAAAAAACGCTTCCTCTTGTAAGACTTTAAAAACAGCAACAAATCCAGCAGTTGGAGCAAAAACATCTGCGTTTTGTATATCTTCTATAAAAGAAGCATCAAAGTCAAATTTATTTTTATCTTTACATGAGATGTATACGGTTTTGAAAATCTTAGATAAACGAGTATATTGAAATTCCGTGAGGGTTTTATAAGAAGAGAACGGGAGAAGAGATTTATCTTCACCCATTCGAGAACTTTTGCCACCTGCAAAGATGACGCAAGGGATATCTAGCATGAATTATTTAGATAATACAGCTTCGATACGTCTGTTTTCTGCACGACCTTCTTTGTTCATGTTATCAGCAACTGGTTTAGATTCACCCATACCTGTAGTTGTAACTCTATCAGCAGCAACACCTTTTGCAACTAATGAAGTTTTCACTGCGTTTGCTCTGTTTTGAGAAAGTTTCATGTTAGCAGCTTCACTACCAACACTATCAGTATGACCGATGATTTCAGCTTTGTATGATTTTGCAGCTTTCATAAATGTAGCAAATTTTTCAACATTTGTGTCTGAAGCTTTGTCGATTTTGTATGAGTTGTTATCAAAGTTAATGTGTAAGTTTGCAACGATTGTACAACCGTTAGCGTCTACTTGAACACCAGCTGGAGTGTTTGGACATTTGTCCATTGAATCTTTAACACCATCTTTGTCAGCATCGCCGTCTACTTTTACAGGAGTAGGAACAACTACTGGTTTTGGAGCTGGAGCAACTACTGGAGCAGCAACTACTGGAGCAGCTTTCACTTCTGGAGCACCAAACGCGAAGTTGATACCAAATAGACCAGCTACATTATTATCCCATCTTTTGTCATTTTCTTTTAACATATAAAGAGCTTCAAGTTTTAATGCAACATGTTCCATAATTGGGAATTTAGCACCAACACCAGCATCTAAGAATAATGAATCAACATTACCTTGTTGTTTGTTGTCCATTTGTTCCATACCAAGACCCGCTTTTGCAAACGGTTGGATAAAGCTGTCGTTCTCATATGTGTAAACACCATTTAATGCTACACGTAAGATATCTGTTGAACCTTCAGTTGGAAGTTCATATTCACCGTTGTGAGCATTTGAATCAGTGTATAATGCTGAAAGCTCTGGAGAGATAACCCAATCAGGATTGTTGTACTGTAATTCAGCACCATATAATAGGTAACCATTGTCTTTGAAACCTAAGTTTCCTTCAGCAAAGTTATAACCAACAACTGGAGTAATCTCATAGTTGTATGGAGTAGCAAGCGCTAACGATCCAGCAAGTAATGCAGGAATAAGAAGAATTTTTTTCATTTGGAGTCCTTACGATTTTTAAGTTTGCGTTTATTGAATACGAATATATTCAATAAAGTCACATTATTTTGCAATTGTAGCAAAATATAATGTGAAAATAGTGTTAAATCTCTTTTCTAGGATCAGAGATATACCCTGTAATCGCTGAGATAGCGGCAACAGCGGAATTTGCTAGGTAGACTTTTGAGCTACGGCTTCCCATTCGACCAACAAAATTTCTGTTTGTTGTGGAGATTGCGACCTCGTTGTCACCCAAAATCCCCATGTAGCCGCCAAGGCAAGCGCCACAAGTTGGATTGCTCACGACACCGCCCGCATCTACGATGATATCTATATATCCAAGTCTGTTCGCTTCACGTAGTATCATTTGCGTACCAGGAGTTACAATCAAACGCACATCTTGGTGGACTTTATGCCCTTTGAGAATCTCTGAGGCTACTTTTAAGTCTGCTAAACGACCATTTGTACAGCTTCCTATAAAGGCCTGATCAACTTTGATCTTGTCTGCTACAGCCTGCGTGATACTGTGTCCGTTGGATGGTAAAAATGGATAGGCTATGACAGGCTCAAGTGCCGCTACATCTATCTCTAAGATCTGAGAGTATGAAGCATCTGCATCGGAGTGGTGGATGCGAGGAGCTCTTGCTAGAGTTTTATCAGCTAAAAACGCAGCAGTTACTTCATCATAGGCAACGATACCGCTTTTTGCACCAGCTTCGATTGCCATATTACACATAGAAAATCTATCATCAATGGTAAGGTGAGCAATAGTGCTACCAGTAAATTCGAGCGTTTTATAGAGTGCTCCATCGACGCCGATCATACGAATAATCTCAAGGATGATATCTTTTCCAGTTGTATAGAGACCAGGTTTTCCGCTAAGAACTACTTTGATAGATTCAGGAACTTTAAACCAGTTGCCTCCAGTGATCATGGCAAAGGCTAAGTCAGTTGAGCCCATACCTGTAGAAAATGCACCTAATGCACCATGCGTACATGTATGTGAATCAGCACCGATGATAACATCACCTGGAGAGATAAGACCTTTTTCTGGTAAAAGTGCATGTTCTATACCCATATCTTTTTCATCAAAAAAGTTTTTGAGCTCGAATTTCTTTGCGAAATCACGAGAGATACGTGCCTGATTTGCTGATTCTATATCTTTTGCAGGGATAAAGTGGTCAAGAACGATAGAAAATCCATCCGGATTTGCAAGTTTTGTCGCACCGCTGAGAGTAAAAGCGCTAATAGAAATAGGTGTGGTGATATCATTACCAATAACCATATCTATGTTTGATCGGATAATCTCACCTGCATAAACTTTGTGACCGACATGTTCTGAGAATATTTTTTCAGTGATTGTTTGAGCCATTTTTTGATTCCTTCATTAGTGTAGATTGGAACAAAAAGAGAACTACTCTTTTTGCGTAGAGTCTGGCAGGCTCTACTATTTCTGGAATTATAGCATTTCAGATTTAAATAGTTAAATCTGAAGCCTGCTTAGTTTCCAAATACTTGTTTTAAAAGAGAAGTTGTTTGGGCAACAGGGTCTTTTCTTATTTCTGCCTCTTTTGTAGCGATCATTTTAAAGAGTCCATCAATCGCTTGTTGTGTCACATAATCGTCAAGATTTTCATCCGAGCTGCTTGGAAGGTACTCATCCGCTCCAAACCCTTTTGCCATCTCCATAATAGAGTTGTCTTCTACAAGATCTTTCGCATGAGAAGAGTAGAACTCATTAAATGTATCATAATGTTTTGCTACATTGTTCTCTTGCATGCTCTCTTTAATAATTGGTTTTATCATCTTTTGCAAAGAAGCCGTTGTCTTTTTTTGAAAATATTCTGTCGCTGCGTTTTCTTTACCACCAAGAATTCTTTTTGCATCTTCCACAGACATCGCATCCACAGCATCTGTAAAGATTTTCGCAGTTTTTGGTGCTGCTTTTGTTGCAGCATTATTCATAGAGACGATAAGATCATCAGCAATTTTATCACCGCCAAGAGTTCTCGCGAGACTTTCTGCTTTTGCAAGATTTTCAGGAAGAGGGATCTTCACATTGCTATTGTTGAGGTAACCGCCTTTTTTGCTGAGCTCCGTTACACCGTAGTTTACACCGCTTTTAAGTGCTTCTTTGAGTCCGCTTGTAATGGTGTCAGAACTGAGGTTTGCACTGCTTTTGGGAGTCGTCGCAGCAACTGGAGCTGTTTTTGTCGCAGGCATATTTGTCTTGACTGCATCGCCGATTTGTTGTTGCAGTGCGCCACCTAAATCGAAACCAAAGGTTAAAGATGAGCTCAAAAGTAAGGCTGTAAGTAGTGATATTTTTTTCATTTTCTATCCTTTTAGATCTCGAATTTTAAAGCTTTTTTTGTATATTCAGCTGAACAAAAGAACATGCTGACAAAGATTGGGTTTATTTTAACATATTCTTCGTCGTTGCTTTCAAAGACTTTAAAGTTAAAACCACCGCCAACTGTTTCATCTTTTGGAGTAACCGTAAACTCAAGTGGAGCAAGTGTTTTTACCATATTGAGGATGCTTTTTTTCTTCTTGCTACTATCATTTTGAAGGATATTAAAGTCTGGCTTTTCAGAACTTTTATGTGAAAGCAAGATCTCGTTTAAAAGGTCAAATTTATCTTTAAAGATGCTTTTATTCCATGTTATTGTTGCGTTTGGAGATTCGATTTTGCATCCCTTGTGTGTAAGAGGATGTGGCTTTTGCGCTCTCATTGCTTCAATAAGGGCTAGTAAAAAATTCGTTCCGCCGATGTTCTCTGCAGCCTTTGTCATAAATAAATGGATAAGAGCTTTGTTCTCTTCACTTTGTTTGTTAAAATTGCACATAATATTTCTCCTGATTTGGATAGAATTTTAACCTAATAAGAATTAAAAACAGATGCTAACTGAAGAAACTATTAAATGAAAACTTAAAACAGTTTTACTTAAGCATATCGTAATCACAAAGCGATTATGATGTCAAAACTAAAAGAAGACAAATTTTGTCTGATTTAAAAATAGAGCTTTTTTGACTCTATTAAATAAACAAAAAAAAGGGTTAAAATGCAAGTATATTTAGACAATAACGCTACGACAATGGTAGATCCAACAGTTGTAGAAGCAATGCTGCCATACTTCAGTGAAATCTATGGTAATCCAAACTCTCTTCATAAGTTTGGTACAGCGTCTCATCCGGCCCTACGTAATGCTATCAATAAAGTATATACTGCGATAGGTGCAAGCGACAATGACGATATCGTATTCACATCGTGTGCAACAGAGTCAAACAACTGGGTTTTACAATCTGTTTGGATAGACCATATTGTTAATGGTGAAAAGAACCATATCGTTACAACAGAAGTAGAACATCCTTCTGTTTTGGCAACATGTAGATTTTTGGAAGAGCAAGGCGTAAAAGTCACATATCTTCCAGTAAATAGTGAAGGTGTTGTTGAAGCACATACTGTAAAAAGCTTCATCACTGAAAAAACTGCGCTGGTTTCTATCATGTGGGCATCCAATGAAACAGGTATGGTTTTTCCTATCAAAGAGATTGGTGAAATTTGTAAAGCAAAAGGTGTTTTATTCCACACAGACGGCGTTCAGGCTGTTGGGAAGATACCTGTAAATTTGAGTGAAGTACATGTAGATTTTATGTCTATGAGTGCACATAAATTTCATGGTCCAAAAGGTATCGGCGCGCTTTATATCAAAAATTCTCAAGCTCTTTCACCACTCATGCATGGTGGAGCGCATATGGGCGGACGCCGTTCAGGTACGCTCAATGTTCCTTATATCGTAGGAATGGGTCAAGCCATAGAGCTTGCTACAATGAATATGCCAGAGACTATGGCAAAAATACGTGCTAAACGCGACCGTCTTGAAGACGCACTTTTAGAACTTAGTGATACTTTTGTAGTTGGAAACCGTGAAAACCGTACTCCAAATACTATTCTAATCTCTATCAAAGGGGTTGAGGGTGAAGGTATGCTTTGGGATCTGAACAATGGTCAGATCGGTGCATCAACAGGTTCTGCTTGTGCATCAGAAGATCTTGAGGCAAATACAGTTATGCTTGCAATTGGCGCTGATAATGAATTGGCACACACGGGGATTCGTTTGAGTCTTTCCCGTTTTACTACAGATGCTGAGGTTGATTATACGATCTCTCATTTTAAAAACGCAGTTGGAAGACTTAGAAATATCTCTTCTTCATTTGCGATTCAAAAACCAACGAAAGGCGGCGAAGTTCAAGAGTGCGAACTTCACCACCACTAACCGCTTAAGCGATTAGTGGCGCCTCTATTTATTGAGAACGATGCCCTGAGCAAAGCCCAGGCATCTACGCTAGCCGCTAGCTAGCTTCTGCGAAGCAGAAACGAAAAATTATTAATTACTAAGGAGCATACACATGGCTAAGGCAGATATGTTAGGCGCGTCTCTATGGGATGCGTATTCAAATAAAGTAACAACTCTTATGAACAACCCACAACACCAAGGTGAGATTTTTGAAGCAGATGCAGAGTCTCGCGGACATAAACTTATTGTTGCGGATTTTGGTGCAGAGTCTTGTGGAGATGCAGTGCGTCTTTACTGGGAAATTGATCCAAGCAATGACAAAATCATCAATTCTAAGTTCAAGAGTTTTGGTTGTGGTACGGCTATCGCATCTTCGGATGTTATGACGGAACTTTGTATTGGTAAAACAGTGCAAGAGGCTGTAAAGATCACAAATATCGATGTTGAAATGGCACTTCGTGATACTCCGGATGTTCCAGCTGTTCCACCACAAAAGATGCACTGTTCAGTTATGGCGTATGACGTTATCAAAAAAGCTGCGGGTCTTTATATGGGTGTTGATGCTGAAAGTTTTGAGACAGAGATCATCGTTTGTGAATGTGCTCGTGTAAGTTTAGGCACACTTCGTGAAGTTATCAGACTCAACGACCTCAAAACTGTTGAGCAGATCACAGACTATACAAAAGCCGGCGGTTTTTGTAAATCATGTATCAAACCTGGCGGACATGAAGCACGTGAGTGGTACTTGGTAGATATCTTGGCTGACACTCGTAAAGAGATGGACGAAGAGAAGATGAAACTTGCAGCAGATGCTGGTGCAGGCGGTAAATTTGAAGAGATGACACTTGTACAACAGATCAAAGCGGTAGATGCTATCGTGGATGAGAATGTACGTCAGTTCCTTATCATGGACGGTGGTGATATGGAAGTTATCGACATCAAAAAAGGTGACGATTATATCGATATTTATATCCGTTATCTTGGTGCATGTAATGGCTGCTCTTCTTCTTCAACAGGCACACTTTACGCTATTGAAGCAACACTCAAAGAAAAACTCTCTTCTAAAATCAGAGTTTTACCAATCTAACTATGTAAACGCAAGAGAAGTTCACTTCCTCTTGCGCTTCTTCTTCATTGTATTTTACACATCCAAACAAACGAAACTTCGCTACAATTGCACATTTCATTGAGGCAATATTATGAGTCAAGCGCTTTATTCTAAGATTACGGATGCTCTTGTCGATGATGGGTATATTATCATCCCAAATGCTATCAGCTCAGCCCTTTCCCAAAACCTTTATTCCCTCGCAAAAAAATCAAACAATTTCAAACGTGCAGGCATCTCCGCTCGTAAAAAAATCAACTCAAACGCAAGACGTGACAAGATACTCTGGCTCAACGAAGACAGCGCTACGCAGAGTGAGTTTTTAGCCTTTGCAGAGGGGCTCAAAGATTTTCTTAATAGAGAACTTTTTATCGGTCTCTCTTACTTTGAGAGCCATTTTGCTTTGTATGAACATGGGGATTTTTACGAGAAACATTATGATGCGTTTATAAACTCCAAAAATCGCGTTGTGACAGTTGTCTATTATCTCAATGATGGCTGGGATGCAAAGGATGACGGTGGTGAGCTTCTTATTTATGATGATAAAGATATTTTTATAAAAAAAGTTTTACCTGAGGCTGATACGCTGGTGGTCTTTATGAGTGAGAAGTTTCCGCATGAAGTTTTAAAAGCAAAAAGAAAGAGATACTCTATCGCAGGATGGTTTAGGGTGGATGTCAAAGAGGGGATAGCTCTGCCTCTTGAAGCACTGATAGATACCAGCCCTTTAGGATCTTTGATCTAGAAAGTCACTCTTTATCTATTTTTCTTTTGGAAGGTATTTAAACCTTGCAATACAGCTCCACTCTCGTGAGTCGCTCTTTTCGCAGAGGCATCCGACATCCATATCTTTGACATCATATTTGGCTTTAGCCTGTGCTTTTGCCATATCGCAGGAGTCGTTTTTGTCAAGTGCGAAAGCGCGCTCAATTCCCTCGCTCAAAGGTGTCTGAGCAAATAAAAATGTTGTGATTGTAAGTAATAGTAGTGTTTTCATGCAGGCATTTTACAAGAAGCTTGCTATACTCTTGCTTATGAAAAATATGGACTACACAGAGCTTGGCGCTACTTTATTTGTACCTTTTACACACAAAGATAGAGATGCAATCGTGAGTGGCGAGAAATATCCACAGCTTAGAAGTGTCGTTATAGACACAGAAGATGGAGTAAACGCAGCTGCGTTTGGTGAAGCGTCACAGAGTTTACAAATATTTTTGCAAAACATAAAATCTGTAAAACCTTATCTTCTTATCCGTCCAAGAAACGCTGCGTTTTTAGAAGAACTTCTTGGTTTTGAGGGGATTGAAAAAGTAGACGGTTTTATCCTTCCAAAGTTTTCTCTCACAAACGCAACTCCTTGAGCTCAGAGAAATCCTGCTTCCTCACAAAACGCAAATACCACTTGTGCGTTTTGGGCTTGAAGATATGTTGCGTCAGCTTGGTTTGCGCCGTGAATGTGGGGAGAGTGTTTTTGACATGAGTGCGCCTGCGTTTGTAGTTGGCGGATTTATCGCTGCGTTTAAGAGCGTTGGTTTTGTGATTAGCGGTGGCGTTTACCCCTGTTTTTCTGATGCAGAGGGTTTTATACGCGATGTAAAACGCGACCTCAAAGAGGGGCTATTTTCCAAAACTATCATCCATCCTTCACAGATAGAACTTGCAAACACGCTCTATAAAGTAGATGAAGAGAGCTTTGATGAAGCACTACAAATCTACATGAGCACTCATGCAGTCTTTGCCCAAAACGCAAAGATGGCAGAGACGGCCACGATGAAACCTCACTCGGAGGAGATCATCAAACGCGCACAGATTTACGGTCTATCGCTCCCAGAGCAGGGCAAAATCCACTAAATCAATATCACTTCTGCGAGGGCGTACTTCGACACTTTGCAGAGGATAGTTTTTTGTACTCAGTTCTTCGCTGAGGGCTTTAACATCTTCGTTGAGCGTGTTCTCAAGCGCTTGTATATCTGTGTGAATATCTTCGATAAGCTGCTGGGCATTTGCAACATCTGCGCGCTCTTTTATGACCGCTTTGCCTTTTGAGAGGGAGCTTGCTCCTTTGCTGATGGTCGAAGCGCTCATGGCCTTTTTGCCAAAAAACGCACTCACGACCGTAAGGCCGATAGAGATGATGGTATCGGTCATCTTTGAGGTGACTTCTGCTTCTTCTTTTTTGAGTTTTATCTCAAGTGTTTTGAGTTTATCTTCGAGTTTTTCGTACTCACTTTGAAACTTTTTCTGGAGTTTTTCCGTCCCCTCATCACGTAACTCTTTGAGTCTGTCTTCGACTTCTACTAAAAAATCTCTTCTGTTTTGTCCCGCTTTTGATTCGAGTTTGAGATCCTCACAGCCAAGAAGTTCAAGCTTTTTCGTATCGTAGATAAAATCACTCAGACTCTTCTCGAAACTTTTGAGAGAACTCTCAGTTGAGATGAGTTTTGGAAGCTGTGCATAGGCCGCGTTTTGTGGTGCTTGAAGAGATTTTTGTGCTATCTGCTCTTGGCGTGCATTTTCCCACTCGAGGGTAAATGTATCTGGGTCTAGAGGAAGTTTGAGAGAGAGTGTCTCTTGCTGGTCTATCCCTTTTTTTTGGTCATAAAAACGCAGTTTCACTTCGCCATAAAGAGAAGGATAGAGCCTTGCATCTGGATTGGAGTCTAGGAAATACTCTTTGATATTCTTATTCAGCAGTGTTTTTGTATTTGGCATCTGCATCGGTATATCTTGCTCATGTAGTGTTTTTGGTACCATTTTTTTAGCACTCATGAGCATTTTAATATCATCTTTTGTCATCGGCCCTTTGAGGTACGAGAGCACCCAGCGCGTCTGAAACTCTTGCGTTTGCTCTTCGTGTACATTTTTCAAAAAGAAGTGACGCCCTTTGAGTGAGCCAATCTTTTGGGCTACTTCTTCTTTGCTCAGTGGGGAATTCGCGGCGATACCATCAATGACTTTTGCGATATCTTGCTTTGTCTGGAGTTTGCCTATGAACCATGTCCCGATATTTGAGAGTCCTTTATAGTCGATATCCACGGGATTTTGTGTTGATAAGACTATGCCACATCCAAAGGCTCTGGCTTGTTTGAGAAGCAGAAGCATCGGCTCTTTTGAAGGCGGGTTTTTTGATGGTGGGAAAAATCCGAAAATTTCATCCATATAGAGGATGGATTTGAGTGTAGAGCTTCCCCTTTGTCTTCGCATCCAGCTGATATAGGCGCCCAGAAGAAGACTGACAAAAAACATTCGCTCTGTATCAGCGAGGTGAGCGATAGAGAAAATGGCGATTTTAGCTTTACCATTTTCATCATAGAGCATATTTTGGATATCGAGCGCTTCGCCCTGTGTCCATGCGCTAAAAGTGATAGAGGAGATGACGCTGTTAAAGAGGGTTGCGAGTTTCATTCGCTCACTTTGAGGATAAAAAGCATCAAGAGAGAGCATACCAATCTTCTCAAATGGAGGAGTGATGATGTTTGCGATAATACTCTGCATACTGAGCGAGATGCCCTGCATATAGTAGTGGCTAAAGATAGTGGAGAGTAAAAGATGTTCTTTAGAAGCCATACCGTCACTCTCGATGGAGACAAGCGAGAGTAAAGAGGCTGCACTTGTGTTGATGAGTGAGGCGAGGGTGTCGGTATCTTCGAGTATCTCTTGTGGCGGTGCTTCAAAACTTCCTAGAATATTGACACTCACGCCAGCCGAACTCCCCGGTGTATAGATTGTCTTTGGCACGTCAGCAAAGCTTTTGACACGTGCAAGGTCTTGATCAAAACTCTCGATGCCAGCTTTGTTTGTTGCCGCTATATCTTGAGCCATCTGCTCTTTTGTCTTGCCCTTGGCACTCGCTTCACTCTCATCTATCCATGGCAGATAATCTTCTGCTCGCATTGCATCAAACGCAAGGCAGAGATTGCCCATATCGCCTTTTGGATCGATGATGAGAGAAGGAATATTATCGAGTGCCGCCTCTTCGATGAGCCCGATTCCAAGCCCTGTTTTGCCTGATCCCGTCATCCCGATGATGGCTGCGTGGGTTGTGAGGTGTTTGGATTTATAGAGGTTCAAAGAGTCGTCGCTTGCGTTTTTTCCTAGATAAAAAAGAGCCAGTTTTTCATATATTTCTTTCATTTTGCCGCCTTATTCTTTGCTATAATTTTAACTAAAATTAGAGGATTTTGTATGAAGTGGGAAGATTTACGCAGAAGTTCCAATGTGGAAGATTTTAGAGCCAATGGCCCTGTGCGAGGTATGGGTGGTGGTGGGCGAAATATCCTCCCTATTGTGCAGTTTCTTATCGGCAACAAGATAGGACGCATTATCCTTGTTGTAGGTGTTATCGCCTATTTTCTGGGCTTTAATCCGCTCTCACTTTTGGATACCCAACAACAAGCACCACAAACGCAAGCACTCTCAAAAACTAACAACAAAACTGCCGAATTTGTCTCTGTTGTTCTTGGGCAAACAGAGGATGTGTGGCATAAACTTTTTGCCGAGCAAGGACTTCGTTATGAAGAGCCAAAACTCGTCCTATTTCGGGGCAGCGTCAACAGCGGGTGTGGTTATGCAAGCGCTCAAATGGGCCCTTTTTACTGTCCAAGTGATAAAAAAGTCTACCTTGATATGAGCTTTTTTGAGGAGCTAAAACGCAGACATAATGCTCCTGGAGATTTTGCGCAGGCTTATGTCATCGCGCATGAAGTGGGACACCATGTCCAAAATCTCGTAGGAACACTCGATAAATCCCACTCTGCAAAGGCCTCAAGCTCCAAAACGCAGGCAAACGCAGTGCAGGTAAAGGTGGAACTTCAAGCAGATTGTTATGCGGGTGTTTGGGCGCACTATTTAAAAAATGTTTTAGAAGAGGGTGATATAGAAGAAGCACTTGGCGCAGCGAGTGCTATCGGTGATGACACGCTTCAAAAGCAAGCACAAGGCTATGTTGTGCCTGATGCGTTTACGCATGGAAGTTCCAAAGAGAGAGCAAAATGGTTCTCTCTTGGATATAAAGGCGGAGCACTGACTTCGTGTCAGACGGGCATCTAAGCCTTTGCGTTTATCATATCTGAGATGAGCCCTTTTTCCCCGCTATTTTCTGCGATGATGACACCTGCGATATGCAGCGGCACGAACACTAAGATGATGTTAAACGCAGCTTCATGGAGCTCTTTGATGTCATGGGCAAACTCTTTGCTGAGTGAAAGTGACTCATAAAAGTGAATCACTAAACCGCTGATACTCATAAAAAGGAGTGTTGCGTACAGCAGATAGTACAAAAGTTCTACCCCTTTTTTATGCGGGCTCAGCGTAGAGAATTTCTCCTTTTTTGCCGCTCCCTGAAAATATAAAACAATACGCCACACCATTAAAAACGCAAGTCCATATCCTAAGAAAATATGCCAATCCCACATAGGTGCGCGGATAGCTTTTGCTAAAACTTTTGCCTGATCGAGAGTGATGATGATGTCGATTTCCGCGAGCTTTTGCATTAGTATCTCTGCGTTTGCTTTGTAGCTAAGAAAAGTTTTACGCAAAAAGACAGTTCCTAAAAGAGCGAGAATGACAAAGGCATTGAGCCAATGCCAGAGTTTGAAACTTGGGGTATATTTCATGTTTTGCATCCTTGTAAAAGAGAATTATGTTATTATAGCTTAACAATATCTAAATGATGGGCAAGGGTTGAGAATGGGTGATTTGCAAATGTTGCAAAGAGCGGGTAGGGATATACGCGTCTTATGTGTGGAAGATAACGACGCTCTGCGTGAAAACCTTGCCAAATTTTTAAAAAAGATATTTGCTGAAGTTTCGATGGCAGTAGATGGGGTAAATGCCCTCTCAGCCTTTCACAAACGTCCTGCAGATCTACTTATTACAGATATCAAGATGCCAAATATGGATGGCTTAGAACTCGCCAAAAAAATCAGACGCCTCTCTCCTCAAGCGCAGATTATCCTTATCTCTGGCACGGATGATAAAGAGTATCTTTATGCATCAATCAAGCTTGGTGTGTGTGCCTTTTTGAAAAAACCAATACAACTCCCTGCCTTTACAACAGCCCTTGAAGAGGCACTCAAGAATATAAAAGCGCACAAACACCAAACGATTCTCACACTTGAAGATTTTCTTTTTAATAATCAAAGTGCGATGGTTATGATGATGAACGAGTCGGCTCCCGTTCTTGCCAACAAAGAGTTTTTACAATTTTTTGGTGTGACGGATTTGCATGAATTTACTACAAAGTATACAAATATTGAAAATACTTTTATCGCCGAGGAAGGATTTCTCTCTCCTTCGCAGAAAATAGAGTGGTTTGATGGACTCAGCGTCAATGAGAAAAAACTCTTCAATGTAAAAATCCAGATGCAAAAAAATAGTCCAAAACATTTTGCTTTGAGTGTCAAAAGAGTGCGTCAAAATGGAGATTTTGTTCTGCTTACTTTTGATGATGTGAGTGATTTAGGTCTCTCTTTAGGACAAGAGTACAAAACAAAAGAGCCTGGTGAAGTGCAGACTAATCCTCTTGAATTTTTGGAAGTTCTGCGAAGAAATGGAAGCAAAGTGCATCTGCACAATTACTATAAGGGGCTGAGTATAACAAATGATGCCCTTATTGTAGATATCAAAAATGGGGAAGTTGTTCTCAAAACGAACTATTTGCAACAAAAAGCAATCCAGTATGAGCAAAAAACTCTGATTCTCTCAGAGACTTTTCCAAACGCAATCTTTTGCGAAAAGCTCAATAAAATCTCTTTTGAAGAGCAGAGTGCTGCGTTTGAGGGCTTGCGTTTTATCAAAACATCACCAGTTTTACGCAAGACTATCCGTGTTGTACCTGAAGAAGAGCACAAAGTCACACTCTTTATCCATGAGAGCATCTTCCACGCTGAGACAAGGATAGATGATATCTCTATGGATGCAGTCAAAATCAGGATAAATGCAATGCCTGCTGGAATGAGTGAAGGGACGCAAGTCATTTTGGATCTAGTTTTAAATATGGATAAAAGAGCTTTTAGTCTCAACATTGAAGCTGTTTTGTTCAGACAAGCGGAACTTGCTGAGAGTTTCTCTTTGGTCTTTGTGTTTGTGCTCAAACCCGAACAAAAAGCGCTTCTCCTTCGATATATCACAAAAAGACAGATGGCAATCATCCGAGAATTTAAAGGAATACAACATGGCAGAAAATGAAAAAGTTTTATATGATGATGGCACACATAAATGTGTAATGTTTAGTTTTGATGATGAGTCGCATGAGGACTCTTTTCTCTCCGTCAATCAGTTTCTTATCGTACAAAACGGTGTGGGTGTTTTAGTCGATCCAGGGAGTGAATCTATCTTTGATGAGCTTTACGAGGCGGTAAGTGCTCACGTGGCGATAGAAAACATCAAGTTTATCTTCTTTTCACATCAAGATCCTGATGTCTCGGGCTCGATAACGCAGTGGAGTATTACTACATCTGCGAAGTTTATTATGTCCGCTTTATGGGTGCGTTTTATGAGCCACTACGGCTTTATGGATATGGATAGGATTATGGCACTTGGCGACCATGGTGCGAAACTGAAATTTGGGGAAGAGTATCTGAAGTTTGTTCCTGCGCACTTTTTACATTCACCGGGAAACTTCTCTTTGTATGACTCGCGTTCAAAGGTACTCTTCTCTGGAGATATTGGTGCGGCTATCTTGAACGCTCCTGAAGATTATAAGCATGTCGAGGATTTTGATGCCCATCTACCACACCTTGTGGGATTTCATAAACGCTATATGGCTTCGAACAAAGTCTGCCGTGCATGGGTGGCAAATGTAAGAAAACTCGATGTAGATATCATCGCCCCACAACACGGTTTTATATTTGACGGCGAGAATGTAGAGAAATTTTTGACATGGTTTGAGTCACTTGAATGTGGCAGTGACATGATAGAGGAGCTCTACTAGTATGACAAATGAAGGCACCATGATGCAACTTATGACTCTAAAGACAATCGTATCTGATGAAGCAGTCACGCTTCACGCAGAGCAGACGATAGCGCAGGCACTCAATGTAATGTCAGAGTATCGTATAAGCTCCGTTATTATTGTTGATGCAGACGAACATCCGATAGGAATCTTTACAGAACATGATGCACTTCGCATTGTTACCGAGACGATAGACAAGCAAAAATCCATACAAGAGGTGATGACGCCCAATCCATTTTGTGTAGAAGAGACGCTCTCTTTGCATGATGCTTATATCATCATGGAAAACAAAGGTTATAGACATCTTATCGTAGTAGATGGGCTTGGAGTGTTTGTTGGGATTGTAAGTGAAGGCGACTTCTTGCGTAATATCGGTTTTGATGAGGTAAATCAGATCAAAACAGTAGCAGATGCTATCAGTGAATCTCCACTCATTATCGATACAACTACCTCTCTTAGCACAGCGGCAGAACAGATAAAAGAACATAGATGTGATTATGCAATTATTCTTGACGGTAGGCATCCTGTTGGACTTATCACGGAGCGCGATATTTTGAATTATTGTGCAAATGAAAAATGTATCACAGAGACGACAGCCTTTAGCCTTTCTCAAAACAATTTTAGAGTTATAGAAAAAAATACCCCTTTGTATGAAGCCTCTGCACTTATGAAAGAACACAATATTCATCAGCTTGTAGTGGTCAATGAGGAGGGAGACCTTTTGGGACTCTTGAGCCGTCATGATATTTTGCGTGTGGTGCATGGGAGTTATTTTGAGTTCTTAGTGCAGCTTATAAACAAAAAAAATGAAACTATCGATACGCTTGAGCTACGAAGAAAAGAACTTAGAGAAGAAAAGCTAAAAGCCCAAGAGCATCTGCTGAAATACAAAAGACTCTTTGAAGCTGTTCCTGATGGTGTGCTTCTCATCGATACAGAGACACTCAAGGCAGTAGAATTTAACCACTTGGCGCATGAATATCTTGGTTATACGGCAGAAGAGTTTTCCAAGCTTAGTATCTCAGATTATGACATTATGTTCTCACGTGAAGATATTATGAATCGTACTCTCTTGGTGGAAGAAAATGGCTTTGATCATTTCCAAACGCAGCATCGTACCAAAGATGGAATAGTCTTAGACGTATGGGTAAGCGTAGTCGTGGTGGAGATAGCAAAGCATCCCTACTTGATAGCTATTTGTAGAGATATCACCAAGCAAAAAAAAGCTGAATCAACTCTGCTTGAGCAGAACTCTTTTGTCAAGTCCCTGCTTACAAATATTCCCGACCTTGTATGGTCTAAAGATTTGGAGGGGAGGTATCTCGCATGTAACAAGATGTTTGAGCGTTTTTTTGGTGCAAAAGAGTCTGAGATTGTTGGCAAGAGTGATTTTGATTTTGTCTCACATGAGTTGGCAACATCTTTTCGCAAGCATGACCAAGCGGCAATCGCTGCGGGTGGTTCAAGCATCAATGAAGAGTATCTGAAATTTTCCGATGGAAGCTATGAAGGTTTTTTTGAAACTCTAAAGAGGCCGATGAAAGACGAACATGGCAATGTCACAGGGGTTCTTGGAATTGCTCGAGATATCTCTGAGCGAAAAGCGAAAGATAGAGAAATTGATAAAATTCAGACTCTGGCACACGTTGGTACATGGTCATGGGATATAGTACGCAATGAATTTTCCGGAAGTCCTGAAGCGTATCGTATTTTTGAGGTGCAAGAGGGAGAAAAAGTTACCCTTGAAGATATCTTGAGTAAATTTCCACCCCAAGATAGTAATCGAGTACGAGATCAACTTCTCACAGCATCCAAAACTTATCCAAAAATAAGCTCGATTTACCACCTCAATAAAAAAGATGGCTCATACAGTTGGATCAAGACATATACCGAGTTTCAATATAACGAGAAGCATGAACCGATTAAAGCGATAGGGATATTTCAAGACGTAACAGAACAGATGCAGCACCAAAAAATGCTCGAAGAAAAAGATATTGCCCTCAATGAAGCACAATCATTGGCGCATATTGGAAGCTGGCGCTACACGAATGGCAGTGATTTCTTGGAGTGGTCTGATGAGACCTATAGAATCTTTGGTATAGAAATTGGAACAGAGATTACATATGAGAAATTTTTAGAACATATCCATCCTGAAGATGTTGAAAATGTAAACCTCTCTTGGCAGGCTGCTATGAGTGGTCAAGTATACGATATACAACACAGGATCATAGTGAACGGAAATATCAAATGGGTACATGAGCATGCAAAGCTAGAGTTGAGTGAAGAGGGCACTTTTCTTAATGGCATAGGGATGATTCAAGAGATTACAGAGAGAAAACTCAATGAACAGAAACTCGAAACCCTTGCAAACTATGATACCCTGACGGGACTCGCAAATCGTGCTCTTTTGGTCTCACATCTACAAAATAGTATCCAAATAGCAAAACGCAATAAGACACAAGTGGCACTACTGATGTTTGATTTGGACCGTTTTAAAGATATCAATGACAGTTATGGACACCAAGCAGGGGATGAACTACTGCAACATGTTGCCAAGCGCTTTTCTGCGCGTTTGCGAGGAGGAGATCTTGTGAGCCGTCTTGGCGGTGATGAGTTTGCTGTCATCCTTGAGAACTTGATACATCCTGAAGATGCAGGAAAACTTGCACAAGAGATGATTACAGCTTTATCAATGAACTACCAACTCTCCAAAGGTGTCTCTGTACATATCAGTGCGAGTGTGGGAATTGTTCTTTGTCCAGATCATGCAGATAATGCGCAAATGCTTCTACAATATGCAGATGCGGCGCTTTATAAATCAAAAGCAGAAGGCAGAAACACATACCGTTACTACACGGATGAGTTGACACAACTCTCCCGTAAGAGAATCGAATGTGAAACGAACTTGCGATCCGCCATTGTAAATCAAGAGTTTGAAGTCTACTATCAGCCACAGGTGCATATCACGTCAGGTCGTATTATCGGAGCAGAAGCACTTGTCCGTTGGAATCATCCCGTGCGTGGTATCGTCTCACCGATTGAATTTATCCCTATAGCGGAAGATACTGGACTCATAGGTGAGATAGGGGAATGGGTGCTTAATGAGACATGCAGACAAGGAAAAATCTGGCTTGATCAGGGACATAGACTCACCCTTGCTGTGAATGTCTCTGCCCATCAGATACGCTATCAGGATGTTATTGCTATCGTGGATTCTGCTCTTAAGAGAAGCGGTTTTGAGGCAAGTCGTCTGGAGCTTGAGCTCACAGAGAGTGTCCTTATGCAAAGAGAGAAAGAGACAGTTGAAATTCTTCATATCCTTAGAGCAAAAGGGATCAAGTTAGCGATTGATGATTTTGGGACGGGTTATTCATCCCTGAGTTACTTGAAACGTTTTCCTATAGATATTCTCAAGATTGATAAGAGCTTTGTTGATGATGTACCTTATGATGCAGATGATAGTGCGATAGTTACGGCCATCATCGCAATGGCGCAAGCGCTTGGCTATCAGGTTTTAGCAGAAGGTGTGGAGCAAGAAGAGCAGTTGCGTTTCTTAGAAGAAAAAGGGTGTACGATGTATCAAGGGTATTACAAAAGCAAGCCACTTCCGGCAAAAGAGTTTGAAAAACTTTTAAAATAACTTGTATAAAGTAAAGTTCTATTGATATTATCTATTTAAATAAGTTATAATACGTATAATATTTATTGTGAGAAGAAAAATAAACGGAGAGTAGATGGATAGTGTATATTTAGGGCGTCAACCTATCATAGATGGAGATTCTAATCTGTATGCATATGAGATTTTATATCGCGATCAAGAGAAAAAAAGCAATGTTGGCACAGATCGTTTCGCAACAGCTTCTGTTGTCAGTAGTGTTTTAAATAAGGGAACCTCTAAAAATACCTTTTAAAGCTTCCAACTTTTACTTTTCTTGATTTTTTTAAAATCTTAGCTCAATACTAATCAAACTTTCTTAAAAATTTTGTTAAATCCCCCCCAAATTTTTAAA
>JAQTZE010000030.1 GCA_028687935.1 Sulfurimonas sp. | reverse complement strand
TGCGCTTCAAGCCACTTGAGTCCAAATTATCAAGCTACCCTACACCAAAACTACTAACGTGCCTTAGAGAGCAAAACAAGACGAAATAGGTGATGTTGTTGTATGACTGAAGTTAGCATCATTTTTTTGACACTCGCTCGTTTTAAACCGAGCGAGTGTCTACGAGCGACACAACGAAAAGTCGCTCATCCCCCCTCTGAAAAACCGCTTTTGCTTTTGAAGCATCAAGGAAAATTCTTAGCGAGTGTCTACGAGCGAAATATTGAAGTTTTTGCTTTTGCTTTTGCTTTTGCTCTTCAAAAAGTATGAGCGTAGCGAGTGCATTTGTGGATGATTTTAAAAAAGGATTTTAAGGATTTTAAGGATTTTAAGGATTTTAGGGTCTTGGAGAGCTTTGCTATCAGCGCATTACAGAGGACATTAACTGAGTTTTTCCGAGTTATAAACTGAGTTTTTCCGAGTTATAAACTGAGTTTTTCCGAGTTATAAACTGAGTTTTTCCGAGTATAAAGTGAGTTATATTGCAATACTCATTAAATGAGTTTAATGTTATAACTCAGCTTGTCGAATAAAAAATGACTTAATTAAATGTCCGAAAAATATGTTGTAAAAGATAATGACCTTATAAGTGCTTGTTTTAACCTAAGTTTAAATGAGTATAGATTACTGTTGCTTGCAATGATGTATGCTCGCGAAGCTGAACCATTGACCTTTGAAACTCAAATTGAAATTGGGGCAATGCCATTTGCTAAACAATATGGGCTTGAAGCAAATACAGCATACGAAGCAATGCAAGATGCAAGTAAGACATTAATGCGCAGAACGTATTCATATAAAGATAGATACAAAGGCTATGAAGCAACATCAGATGTTGCTTGGGTAACTCAAGCTACATACGTTCCAACAGCAGGAATGCTTGTTCTTTACTTAACACATCAAACAATTAAACTGATTAGCAGACTTGAATCGCACTTTACGAAGTACCACATTGATCAGGTTTCAAAGTTCAAAAGTAAATACAGCATCCGTTTATATGAACTTGTCATAAAATGGAAGAATCAAAAGAAAACTGAAAAGTTCGAAGTAGCTAAGTTTCGTGAAATGCTCGGCGTGACAAATGAATATAAGCAAATGTCTGATTTTAAAATCAACGTACTTGAAAAGGCTGTTGATGAAATCAACAAGCATTCAGACATAACTTTGAAATATGATCAATTCAAAAAAGGCCGAATTATCTCTGATTTTCAATTCAAGATCACACCAAAAGCCAAACAGAAGCATATTCAAAAAACTAGCAGCAGAGATCCAAACACGATCGACTTGTTCTCAAAAATGACAGATGCACAGATCAATAAATACAGCACTATCTTATGTAAACTTCCTGAATTATCTAATCTAAGTACTTTTAACGACTATCCGACATTCGCATTATGGATTAGTGGCATCTTACGAGATCCAAAGTCGGTACGTGAAGAAACAGCTGCACGTATTTTTAAAGCTCTACATCAAAAGACTGACTTCAAATAATATGATGCCATTTTCTGACAGCCTCTAAGTACTGAAGAGAGGCTGTCAAAAAAGTCATCGTCATCTCAAAATACCTTTAAACAGGCTTTTATCTTTCTGTCTATTTTCTTCTGTCTTATTCTCTGTATTTAAGAATTGCTCAAAATCATCTAAATCCTCTTGAGAAAGCTGATTATTTTTTTGTTTATAATTGATCCACGCACCGTACAAAATTTTACGTCTTGTTTCATCTTTCCGTTCTTGAGCCTTTGCTTCACTTAAAAGCTTTTGCTGTTTAAGTTTAAGCACATTCTGTTTCTGTTTTGCATGTTCGAGTATCTGCTCTTGTTCTTTTTTTAAATAATCAATTTGTTCTTGAAGCGATAATTTTTTCTGCTGTGCATTACTGAGCTTCTTTAAAATAGCATCTTTCTTTTCTTGAATATCTGACATAGTATTAAACCGTGATGAGCAATAATCAAATATCATCATAGAGTCAAAAAACAAAGTGAGCAATATCAAACGTAGCGAAGCGAAGTTTTCCCGAAGTGAAACGAAGGGCGCACTTACCCACTTTTCATCTTCGATAGAAAAGTGGAAGTACGAGAGGGGTGTCCCCTCTACCCCAAGCCCTCCCCTAAAGGATGGGCTGCAACTTTGAAAAAGTTGCAAAGAGTAAAACCACGATATGCAAAATTTAGGTTTTTAAAAATGGCGATTTTCCATTTGAACGAAAAGAACATTTCAAGAAGTGATGGACGTTCAGCCGTTGCTTGTGCTGCTTATCGTGCCTGCGAAAAATTAGAAGATTCTACGTTCGGAAAGACCCAAGATTACACCCGAAAAAAAGGACTTGAATACAAGTCTATCTATGCCCCTGAGCATACAAATGAAAAACTGCTAGATCGTCAGACGTTGTGGAATGAAGTCGAAAAAAAAGAATTCAATGCCGATGGTTCGATGAAAGCAAATGCTCGACTTGCCAAAGAATATACCTGCGCTTTACCGCATGAGCTACCACACAAAGAACGCATTAAAATCGTTGATGACTTTTGCCGTGACTTCGTGAAAAAACACAATGTCATTGTCGATGCATGCATCCATGCACCACATGACCATGATGACGAAACAGACAATAAAAACTATCACGTACATATCATGTTCACGACCAGACTTGTGAATGAAAAAGGTGAACTCGGCAAGAAGCAAAGAACGTTCAATGACGATGGCCCGAAAATTTTAAAAGACACCCGAGCCACTTTTGCAAACATAGTGAATACTGCATTAGAAAATGCAGGACTTGAAGAGCGAATAGACCACCGCAGCCACAAGGATCAGGGACTCGATTTTCTTGAACCAACAGCGCACGAAGGGCATGAAGTTACAGCACTTCGCAGGCAGGGCATAGACACTGAAATCAGTCTAAAAAATGATGTGATCAAAGCCAAAAATTTAGAAGCGGCAAAAGAATATCAACAAATTATCAAAGGACTTAATCAAGAAATCATTGTACCCAGCCGTTTTGAAGATGAAATTGCTAGACTGGAGAACGAACTCCGTTTAACTGATGCAGAAGAACATGAGCTGTTAGCAGAGTTAGCCAATTTAGATCATGAAGAAAAACTGCTTCAAGAGATTGTAAATAATCGAGAGTATTTCATTGAATTACAAAAAGTTTATTCCGATTTTTCAAACGATTTCTATTCATCAC
>JAQTZE010000029.1 GCA_028687935.1 Sulfurimonas sp. | reverse complement strand
CTCTATCACCAATGCATATGCAACTGGTGCGGTGAGTGGAAGTAATTATATCGGTGGGCTTGTTGGGATGAATATGGGTGCTTCTGCCATCACCAAAACTTATGCGACAGGAGCCGTGAGCGGAACGGCTCATTTTGGTGGGCTTGCTGGGCACAACAGTTTTAACTCTACTATCTCTAGCAGCTTTTGGGATACTCAGACCACAGGACAAACAACTTCAGCAGGAGGAGTCGGAAAAACCACAAAAGAGATGAGTTATGGTCAAATGTATAAAGATGCTTCATGGGATATAGTAGTAGATAATAGTGTTACATCTAATACACCAATACTTAAAAAAGTTGGCGATACTTACAAATGGGCAATCTCACCATTAAGTTTATCTTATACCCTAAGTGATAAAACAACAACTTACAATGGCAATACTCAAAATCTAAGTGACTTTTATACAAATGTATTTGGAGCTGACTACTCATTTATAAATGCCTATAAATTTCAAAAAGATAGTGCAGATGTAACTGGCTATAAAAATGCAGGAACATATAGTAGTATAAAAGTTGCTTCAAATAATGATTTTCTAACAATTGCATCGGGTACAGATGGAAAACTCACTATCAATAAAAAAGATTTAACAGCCATAACAGCCATAACAGCAGAAAATAAAACTTACAATGGAAATACTGATGCTACCTTAGTTACATCAAGTGCAGGATTTACTGGAATAATAACTGGGGATACTTTAACAGTAGCATCTGCAACAGGAGCATTTGACACTAAAGATGTAGGTGAAGGTAAAACTGTAAATATCTCTGGATTAGCACTAGGTGGAGCAGATGCAAGTAACTATAACCTTATAGGCACAACAGCTACTACGACAGCAAATATCACTGCCATGCCAACACCAACACCGATTACTCCGCCTGTATCTCAAAAGAAAAATAATATAAATGACATACTAACACCTATAATCAATGGAGTACAAACTACAGTTCAAGTTCCAAATATTTTGGTAAATCTCTCAGTAGCAAATGCACCTAGCGTAACTTCTTCTTTAGCGATGCAACAGACAAATGCAAACTTAGCTACAAATCTTGGGTTACAAACTGGTAGTGTACAAATAACTTCCACAGCAGCCAAAGGTGAAGAGGCGAATTCACTCGTAACACTAAGCGAGATAAAAGAGGTTATGGGAGATTCAACTCAAGATGTAAGAGTACCGTTTGCAAATAACTCAATCATAGACCTTGTTAACGGTGGAGTAAACCTGCCAGAGGGTGTAGACCAACTGTTCTATGTAACTAAAACTGCTAAGAAAAAAAGTAAATAAGGAATAAAGAGATGAAAAGAGTTATAAAAACAAATATAGCCATAAAAGCAGTGACACTCTCATTAGCTACAACTTCACTTTTAGTTGGAGCTTCTATCCCCTCAAGCAGTGATATCCAAAGAGAGGTTCAACCTCCAAAAGATTTACCTAAAAAAGTAACTCCTTTAGTAGAGATTGGTGGAGTTCAAAAGTACGCACCTGTAATGGTAGATGATAAAAGCGGAAAAACAATCTTTGTAAAAAGCTTTAAAATCACAGGTGGACTTCAAATGCCAGAGGCATTACTCCAAAAACTTCTCGCATCTTTTACTAATAAAGATTTAACATTTGCACAGCTTCAAGAAGCTGCATCTATTGTCACAAAATCATACCGTTCAAACGGCTTCTTTGTTGCCCGTGCTTACATTCCTGCTCAGAACATGCAAGAAGATATTGTAGAGATAGCAATCATAGAAGGAAACTACGGTAAATTCATACTTGATAATAAATCAAATGTAAAAACTCCAATAGTTCAAGCCATACTCGATGATGTTAAAGATACAAACATAGTAAGCACAAATACACTTGAACGTGCAATGCTCATCATAAACGATATGCCAGGTGTAAAAGTAATAGCAGCAGATGTAAAACCTGGGGAAGAAGTGGGAACTTCTGACTTTACAATAAAAACAGAAGCAAAGCCATGGTATGATGGATATATCCTAGGTGATAATTATGGAAGTAGATATACAGGTAAAAATAGACTCTTTACAGGATTAAATCTCAACTCTCTTGCAGGTCTAGGAGATAGATTTACTTTAAATGGACTTATCAGTAATGGAAGCGACCTAAAGAATGGTAGAGTTGCATATAGTATTCCTCTTATGCCAAATGGATTAAGAGCAGAGATAGGTTATTCTAAGACAGATTATGCTCTCACAGATGTCTATGAATCTCTTGATGCATATGGAACATCTAATACCCTTGATGCAACACTCTCATACCCAATCATAAGAACAAGATTAGAAACTCTTAAAATCTCATCTACCCTAGCAGTAAAAGATTTAAGTGATTACCAAGCAAATGAGATAACAAGTGATAAAGATGCAAAATCTATCAACCTTGCTCTTAACTACACAAGAGATCAAAAACTCTTTGGATTTGATTCACAGATAAATTCAGGGCTTACTTTTACTTATGGAGATTTAAAATTTGTAGATAGTGACTCAAAAATAAATGATGCTAATGGAGCAAATACACAAGGTATATACTCTAAACTAAACGCATATATTGGAATGTCAACTCTATTGCCAGCAGAGTTTGCTCTCTCAACAAACCTACAACTTCAAAAAGTATTAGGCGGTAAAAATTTAGATGGAAGTGAGGATATGTCTATTGGTGGAAGCAATGGGGTAAAAGTATTTCCAGATGGAGAACACAGTGCAGAAAATGCAATACTCTTTAATCTAGAACTCTCAAGAGCTTTACTAACTCTAGGAGCATACTTTCATAAAATAGGAGTATTTTATGATGCAGGATATGCAACCATGGAAGATAATAGTAAAACTCCATCATTCAAAAGCAGAACACTACAAGATATAGGAATAGGTTACTACGCATCATACAAATCACTCTTTGTAAAAGCACAAGTTGCAACTCTAGTAGGTGGTGAAGATGTAGTAAGTGAACCTGAGTATAATACTAGGTTTTTAGTGCAAGGTGGGTGGGTTTTTTAGTTCTATATGCCAAAATGATTCCAATAAGTAAATCATAATCAAATAAGATTACAATTTTATATAAACAAGAAAAATAATGGTAATTTGTGATAATTGTTAAAAAAAGAGTTTAAAATGAATATAAAAATATTAATATTAAGTGCTTGCAGTGTTTTATTTTTGCAAGCTAGTGATGGTTTTAATATTGAGTGTTTAACATAGCTTTTAAAAAATGAAAAGAGAATAAGTTATTTTACAGGCTCACAGGCTCTTTTAGTCTCATACTTGTTCTTTTTTTTAATATT
>JAQTZE010000028.1 GCA_028687935.1 Sulfurimonas sp. | reverse complement strand
AAAATATCCTAATGATAGGAAGTACAGGTGTAGGAAAAACTGAAATAGCAAGAAGAATGGCAAAAATGATGAACCTCCCTTTTGTAAAAGTAGAGGCGAGTAAATATACTGAAGTTGGTTTTGTAGGGAGAGATGTTGAGTCTATGATACGAGATTTGGCGTATGAAGCGATAAATCTTGTCACAAAAGAGTATGAAGAGAAAATACAAGAAGATATTGATAAAGAGGTGATACGAAAAATTGTTGAGATTTTAGTCCCACCACTTCCAAAAGGGGCAAGTGAAGAGGCTCAAAACTCTTTTATAAAAACATATAATCTTATGGAATCAAAAGTGATAAGTGGTAGTATGGATGAAAAAATTATCACGATTGAACTGCCTAAAAAAACACATGTTGAGATAATCGATAGCAATCTTCCAATGGATATGAGTTCAGTGAGTGAAAGCATCAATAATATGCTTGGGAAAATGGATAAAAATAAAATCAAAAAAGATGTCACGATTGCAACAGCAAAAAAACTACTTCGACTTGAAGCGAGTGAAGATTTACTTGACAAAGAATCTATCAAAGAGGAAGCTATCAAAAGATGTGAAAATGGCGGGATTATTTTTCTTGATGAGATAGATAAAATAGCTTCAGGAAACAATAATAAAAATCAAGACCCAAGTAAAGAAGGAGTTCAGCGGGACTTACTTCCAATAGTTGAAGGGAGTAGTGTTCATACAAAATATGGGCAAATTAAAACTGACCATATCCTTTTTATAGCAGCTGGAGCTTTTCATGTGAGTAAACCAAGTGATTTATTGCCTGAACTTCAAGGGAGATTTCCACTTAGAGTTGAGCTCAATCCCCTTGATGAAGAGGCACTTTATAAAATACTTACTAGCACAAAAAATTCCCTTTTAAAACAATATCAATCCCTTTTAAGTGTAGAGGGTGTGAATCTAGAGTTCGATGATGCAGCAATTCGAGCTTTTGCAAGACTGAGTGTTAATGCAAATGAAAAAGCGGAAGATATAGGAGCTAGACGACTCCATACAGTTATCGAAAAAGTATTGGAAGATATTAGTTTTGATGCTGATGAAAAAAGTGGTGAGACTATCACGATTACTGAATCTTTAGTAAAAGAAAAACTTGAAGAGATAGTAAAAAATGAGGATATGGCAAGGTATATTTTATAGAATAAATCATCTGTTTAAAAAGATAGAGATAAATTCTATCTTTTTAATGATATTTTAATAATTTTTCTATATAATTCCACTCTTTTTAAAAGATTAGAAAATCTTTTTGTGTCAAGGTAGCTCAGCTGGTTAGAGCGCTGGTCTCATAAGCCGGAGGTCGAGGGTTCGAGTCCCTCTCTTGACACCATATACAAAGCCCAATCTATAGGCTCATTTGAGTTTTTAGGTTGGGCTTTTTTAGTGCAAGTTATTCATAAGATGATGATTTTAAAATGTCGAATAAAAGGAGATTTTATCTGATGGCAATATTAATCACAGGTGGAGCAGGTTATATTGGAAGTCATACATTAATAGAGTTGGCTAAAGAAAATCATGATTTTATTGTATATGACAATCTTTTAAATGCATCGCAAGAATCACTTAAAAGAGTATCTGAAATCATAGGTCGTGATATCACTTTTATAGAGGGTGACATAAGAGATACAGAAAAACTAAAAGAGGTATTTTCAAGTTTTTCTATTGACTCAGTTATCCACTTTGCAGGACTCAAAGCCGTAGGTGAATCTGTCTCAAAACCACTAGAATATTATGATAATAATGTGGTAGGAACTCTACGACTTCTTGAAGTGATGCAAGAATTTGATTGTAAAAAGATAGTATTTTCTTCAAGTGCAACTGTTTATGGTGAGGTGTCGTTAAAAAATCATCAACAGTTTGCTGATTTTAACACCGAACGGGATTTATTGTCTTCAGATTGCGATAGCAATGACGAAGTCCTGAAGCATAAATCACAGAGGATCCAGCATCTAGGAATAACCGAAAACTTTCCAGTTAGTGGCACTACCAATCCTTATGGCACTAGTAAATATATGATTGAAAGAATTTTAGAAGATTTACAATTTAGCGATAACTCTTTTAAAATAGCCATTTTGAGATATTTCAATCCAGTTGGTGCTCATGAAAGTGGAACTATTGGAGAAGACCCAAATGGTGTCCCAAATAACCTTATGCCATTTATCGCTCAAACAGCCGTAGGGAAAAGAGAATATTTAAGTGTCTTTGGAAGCGATTATGATACCCATGATGGTACAGGAGTAAGAGACTATATCCATGTGGTTGACCTTGCAAATGCCCATGTAAAAGAGATAGATTATCTCAATGCACTATCAACTCATCACGAGCCACTCATCACTAATATTGGCACAGGTATAGGTTATAGTGTTCTAGATGTAGTTAAAGCTTTTGAAAAAGCTAGTGGTAAAGAAGTACCATATAAGCTAGTAGAAAGAAGAACTGGAGATATCGCAAAATGTTATGCAAATCCTAGCTATGCAAAAGAAGTTCTTGGTTGGGAAGCTAAAAAAACGATTGAAGAGATGTGTATTGACAGCTGGAGATGGCAAAGTAATAATCCAAACGGGTATAACAGTATAGGAGATGATAAATGATGAAAATAGCAATAGCAGGAACAGGATATGTAGGACTTTCAAATGGACTACTTTTAGCTCAAAATAATGAAGTAGTTGCCCTTGATATCATCCCTGAAAAAGTAGAGATGCTTAAAAATAAAAAGTCTCCAATAGAAGACAAAGAGAGAGAAGAGTATCTTTTAAGAGATGATTTAAACTTTACTGCGACTCTTGATAAGGAAGTTGCTTATAAAGATGCAGACTATGTCATCATAGCAACTCCTACTGATTATGACACCGAGACAAACTACTTCAACACGAGAAGTATAGAATTTGTGGTAGCTGATGTATTAAGTATCAATCCAAATGCAACTATGGTTATCAAGTCAACTATTCCAGTGGGTTATACAAAGTCTCTAAGGGAAAAATTTAATACTCAAAATATTATCTTCTCTCCAGAATTCCTAAGAGAAGGGAAAGCACTCTATGACAATCTTTATCCTAGTAGAATCATTGTAGGGGAACAAAGCCAAAGAGCTACAATATTTGCAAATCTTTTAGCAGGTGGAGCTATCAAACAAAACATCGATATCCTTTTCACAGATTCAACCGAAGCGGAAGCTATCAAACTCTTTGCAAATACATATCTTGCTATGAGAGTAGCATACTTCAATGAACTAGATTCTTATGCAGAAACACATAACTTAAATAGTGAGCAAATTATCAAAGGTGTA